>CAXNMQ010000002.1:0-605922 GCA_964203605.1 Opitutales bacterium | reverse complement strand
GTCGAAACCGCCCGTAAGGTCATTGAAGACGGCTTCGGCGTGCGCATCTCGCTCTCCGGCCACGACATGAACGGCTTCGCGATCGGTCCGGACGGACGTGTCTGGGGCACGATCGGCGACCGCGGCTTCAATCTCACCACCAAGGAAGGCAAGAAGTACGATTCCCGCAACCGCGGCGCGGTCTTCCGTTTCGAGCCGGACGGCACGAACTTCGAGGTCGTCCACTTCGGCCTGCGTAACCCGAAGGAGATCGCTTTTGATGACTTCGGTAACGGCTTCTCCGTGGATAATAATTCCGACCAAGGCGACGCCGCCCGCGTGGTGTATGTCGTCGAGGGAGCTGATTCCGGTTGGGAGATGGAGCATCAGGCCATGCACACCTTCCATCGCTCGATCGGCCTCGAACAGCGTCCGCTGTCGCGTTGGATGACCGAGAAGGTCTGGGAGCTGCAGAATCCGGCCCAGCCGGCCTTTATCATCCCGCCTTCTGCTTACATCAGCTCGGGTCCGTCCGGCCTGACCTATCACCCGGGCGCGGGCTTCCTCGAATCCGAAGCCGGCCATTTCCTTATCTGCGACTATCGTGGCTCCGCCGGCGCATCCGGTATCTGGTCCTTCAAAATGGAGCCTGCGGGCGCCGGCATGAAGATGACCTCCTCGCACCAGCTGCTTTGGGGTGTCGCCGCGACCGACGTCGAATACGACTGGAAGGGACGCCTCGTCGTCTCTGACTTCATCACTGGCTGGGAGTCTCATGAGGCCGGACGTCTCGTGACCCTCGAGGCCAACAAGATGATGAAGCCCGAGTCCGTCGCCCCCGTGGCCGCGCTCATTAACGGAGGCATCGCCAAGGCTTCGTCGGCCGAACTCGCCGCGCTTCTCGCGCACGCCGACCAGCGCGTCCGCCTGCGCGCCCAGATTGAACTCACCCGCCGCCCGGACGCCGCGGATCGTTTCGAAGCGGCCACCAAGTCCGCGAACGCCCTCGAGCGCGTCCACGGTATCTGGGGTCTCGGCATCCTCGCCCGTCGTGGCGCCGCCATCGCTCCCGGATCCGCCTGGAAGGGCCCGACCCCGATGGCTTCTCTCGAAGAGCGCACCGCCGCCGCCCGTCGCCTTGTTCCGTTGCTGGCGCATGCCGACGCCGAAGTCCGCGCTCAGGCCGTGCGTGCCCTCGAGGAATCGCCGCTCAAGGGTAACGACCTGCCGCTGGGCAAGCTGATCCTCGATCCTTCTCTCCGCGTACGTTCCTTCGCGGCCATCGCCGCGGCCCGTCTCGGTGCCGATAAGCATCTCCCAGAAGTCCTCGCGATGCTCAAGGAGAACGCCGACGCCGACCCCGTGCTCCGTCACGCTGGCTCCTTCGCCATCGACCACCTGTGTAAGACTGCCGAGTCCTTCGACGCGGTGGCCAAGGACGATAACGCCTCCGTCCGCCTCGCCGCCGTCATCACCCTGCGTCGTCGTAACGATGCTTCCGCTGCCCGTTTCGTGAAGGACAAGTCGACGGTCGTCGCTGATGAAGCCATCCGGGCGATCCATGACCTTGGATTCGAGGCTGGCCGCCCCGCCGTCGCCGCGCTGATCGACGACTTGGGTGCCCGCGAATGGACGACTTTCATGCTGCGTCGCCTGACGCACAGCGCCTTCCGTCTCGGCGGCGAAGCGAACGCCGCCCGCGTGGTGGCCATCGCCGCTAACGAGAAGCTCCCGGCCGAAGCCCGCGCCGAAGCCCTGCGCCTGCTCGCCCTCTGGGCGAATCCCTATCCCGTCGACCAGTCGACCGGCCATTGGGCACCGCTGCCGGCCCGCGATGCCAAGGAACTCCGCGCCAGCCTGAGCGCCGCGTCTCCCCACGCTCCTGAAGGGCGAGTCCGATATCCTCCGTGCTTCGCTCGAACTCGTCGAACAGTACAAGCTCGAGGTTGCTTCACTGTCCAATGATCTCCTCTCCGGCCTGGTCGCCAATACCAAGCTCAGCGGATCCGCCCGCGCCAAAGCCCTCCACCTTTGGCTCGAGCGTAAGCCCGCCGACCTCACCGAGGTCGCCGGCAAGTATGCCAAGGATAAGCAGGACGAAGTCGCCATGGTCGCCATCGGCGCGCTTGCCCATCTGAATCCCGCGCAGGGTCTCGTCGAGCTCTCTAAGTCCGCTGCGACCGGCTCCGCTGCTCGTCGTCAGGGCGCCTGGAAGGCCCTCGCCAACTTGCCTGCACCCGGTGTCGACGCGCTCTTCGTCGAGAACCTCAAGGCACTCGAGACAGGCCAAGGGCGTCTCGCCGGCCGCGATTGAGCTCCTGGAGGCCGCCGCGCTCCGCTCCGAGCCCTCCGTCAAGGAAGCCCTCGCCGCCACGCAGCAGGCGATTGCGGGAGGCTCCGACAAGCTCGCCAAGTGGCTGCCCGCGCTCGAAGGCGGCGACGCCAAGAACGGCTTCGCGCTGTTCACCGGCCTTGCCCGCCGGTCAGTGCCTGCGTTGTCACCGCGCGTCGGATGATGCGCATGCCGCGGGTGGCGAAGCCGGTCCGAATCTTGCCGGTATCGCCAAGCGCGGCGACCGCCGCTATCTCCTTGAGTCCATTGTGAACTCCGGCGCCAGCATCGTGGCCGGTTACGGCACCGTGAACATCGACCTCGCCAACGGCGGGGCCTTGGTCGGCACCCTCATCAAGGAGGATAAGGACAACGTCGACGTCGATGTTGCCGGTAATCGCTGGCGCGTGGCCCGTAAGGATATCAAGTCCATGTCCACGCCCGTCTCGGGTATGCCGGCGATGGATGCCCTTACTTTGCCCGAAGTGCGCGACATGGTCGCCTGGCTCGCGACGCTCGATAAGGCGCCCAAGAAGGCCAAGGTCGCTGATCCTAAGCCGCTCGATATCTCCACGATCAAGCCCGTCGTCGCCACCGCGGTCGCGAACGTCGACCCCGCCGTCCTGGCGGCCGGCAAGCAGGCCTTCATGACGTGCATGGCCTGTCACGGAGCGAATGGCGAAGGCACCGTCCTCGCGCCGCCGCTCGCTCAGTCGAACTGGGTCAACGGCCCCGTCGAGAACCTCATCCGCATCCAGCTGCGCGGCCTGCAGGGCCCCATCACCGTCTCCGGTAAGAAGTATACGCCGCCCGTTCCCATGATGGCGCTACCGCAGCAGAGCGACGAGCAGATCGCCGCCGTGCTGACCTATGTCCGCAACAGTTTTGGCAACTCCGCTCCGGCCGTCACGCCTGAGCAGGTCAAGGCCCTCCGTGGCGAAGTCGGCAAGCCCATGTTGACCGAAGCCGACCTCGTCCCGACGAAGTAATTAAACGACTAAGTGCAGGCCCGGTCTTCGCAAGAGGACTGGGCCTACTCATGGTCGGAGGTGTCAGCGGATAGCGGTTGGCGGTTAGCGGACAGGAGAGACGAAAATTCAAAGGGAGACCGGAAACCGGGAAGGATGCTGCGGACATAAGAGCCCCAGCTAATCATCCGGTTTCCGGTCTCCCTTTGTCTCGTCGTCACCCAACAAAAAGCCCCGGCGGTTGCCGGGGCTTTGGTCGGGAGGTGGCGGTCGCCTTAGGCGATCGTGACTTCCTTCGTGAGGTAGACGTCCTGAATCGTGTGCAGGAGCTTCGCGCCTTCTTCGATCGGGCGCTGGAAGGCCTTACGACCCGAGATGAGACCCTGGCCACCGGCGCGCTTGTTGATGACGGCGGTCTTCACGGCTTCGGCGAAGTCGTTGTTGCCCGAGGGGCCACCGGAGTTGATCAGGCCGATGCGGCCCATGTAGCAGTTGGCGACCTGGTAGCGGGTGAGGTCGATCGGGTGATCGGTCGAGAGGTCGGTGTACATGCGCTTGTCGATCTTGCCGTACGAGGACTCGGTGGCCTGGATCGCGAGGTAGCCGCCGTTGTTCTCGGGGAGCTTCTGCTTGATGATGTCGGCGCAGATGGTGACGCCGAGGTGGTTGGCCTGGCCGGTAAGGTCGGCGGACACGTGGAAGTCCTTCTCCTTCGTCTTGAAGGCGTTGTTGCGGGTGTAGCACCAGAGGACGGTGGCCATGCCGAGCTCGTGAGCCTGCTGGAAGGCGTGGGAGACTTCGATGATCTGGCGGTTGGTCTCGGCGGAGCCGAAGTAGATCGTCGCACCGACGGCGGCGCAGCCCATGTCGGCAGCCTGCTTCAGGGTGCCGTACATCACCTGGTCACCGACGTTGGGGTAGGTGAGCAGCTGGTTGTGGTTGATCTTCACCATGAAGGGAATCTTGTGCGCGTAGCGGCGGGAGACGCTGCTGAGGACGCCGAAGGTGGAGCAGACCGCGTTGCAACCGCCTTCGATGGCGAGCTTCACGATGTTCTCACCGTCGAAGTAGATTGGGTTCTTGGCGAAGGAGGCGCCGGCGGAGTGTTCGATGCCTTGGTCGACCGGAAGGATCGAGACGTAGCCCGTGTTGGCGAGGCGGCCGGAGCCGTAGAGGCGCTGCAGGTTGGCCAGGACGCGGTTATTGCGATCCGAGGCGGAGAAGGCGTGGTCGACCCAATCCGCGCGAGGGGAATGGATCTGGTCCTTCTTGATCTTCGGGTTGTTGAACCCGAGGAGGTTTTCGGCTTCGGTGCCGAGGTGCTTTTGGATTTCGCTGTAGTGGCTCATGGTGCTGGGAAGGTGGGCGTCTTTCAGGTGAACAGACCACCCCAAAAGGGCGAGTCCCGGTGCGGGCTTCAAGCCATAATTCAAAAACCGCCGTAAAAGCCCAAAGGGACGGCTTGGGTTGTCCGAAAAACGGCGAGAGGAGACTAAATCTGCCAATCCTCCCCTGAGGCTGAAGCAGGCTTGGGCAGGTCGGGGTGCGGGGCCGTCACGATGCGGAGGACCGCCTGCCCGCCGCCGGCCAGTTCACGCGCGCGGCGGACGGCCTTGGCGAGGGCGAGGTTTGGGTGGTCTTCCTCAAACGGGAAGACGTTCTCCTTGCCGACCGATTGGTCGAGGCCGGCGTTGACGATGATCTTCATCGTATCGGCCTTCGCCTCGCAGAGGATCAGGTGGCGGCCGTCGGACTTCAGCGTGTCGGCTAGGTCGCGCAGGAGCAGCACGCCGTTGGCGTCGAGGTAGAGCGCTTCGCGGAACTTCAGCACGAGCACCTTCAGGTTCGGATCGGCCGAGGCGCGGCGGAGGTGTTCGTGGAAGGCCTGGGTCGCGCCGAAGTGCAGGCTGCCTTCGACGTGCAGGATCGAGATGCCCGTCGTGCCTTGGCCCTTCGGGCGTTCCTTGATTTCGCCCGTGTCGGAGAAGTCGTATTCGACGACCGCCGGGGTGGACGTCTGCTTCAGGTAAAAGGCGACGGCGACCGTGGTGCCGAGGAAGATCGCGATGTCGAGCGGGGCGAGGAGCGCGGTGGCGAAGGTGGCGAGGAAGACCGTCCGGTCTTGGGCGCTGGATTTAAGGATCAGCTTGATCGCTGAGAAGTTCGCGAGCTCGAGTTCGGCGAGGATGACGAGGATGGCGAGTGTCGAGAGCGGCACGACCGCCACCGCGGGGCTGGCGAGGAAGAGGGCGCCGAGGATGAAGCCGCCGCAGAGGAGCGAGGCCATCGCCGTGCGGGCACCGCTGGCGACGTTGAGGGCTGAGCGGCTGATCGAGCCAGAGGCCGCCATGCCTCCCGTGAAGGCACAGGCCACGTTGGCCATCCCGAGGCCGTAGACTTCCTGGTGAAGGTCGGACGGCCGGCCAGTCTTCAAGGCCGAGGCGCGGGCGTTAGCTGTCCCCTCGATGACGATCAGTACCGCCAACGCGAGGGCTGGCGAGAACAGCGTCGAAAGCGTGCGGCCGGAGAAGTCGGGCAGGGGCAGGGCGGTCCCGGGTTTGGCGGCTTCACCGACGACCGTGACCAGTTTGGCCACACTGCCTTGGGCGTGGGCCACGTTCTGCGCGAGGATGGCGCCCACGGTGGCGACGGCGACCGCGCCGAGGATGGCTTTACCGGCTCCATATTTCGGACGCAGAATGAAATAGGTGATGCCCGTGACGATGGTCAGGCCTAATTCCGGATTGATGAGCGTGCGGCCCATGCGGAGCGCGTGCCAGAGTACTTCGGGCAGCGTCTCGGCGGCGTGATCGCCGGGCATGCCAAGCGCGGTGGGGAGCTGGAGCGCGATGACGCGCAGGGCCGCCGCGGCGATGTAGGCGGAGATCACCGTGCGCGGGACGAAGTCGGCGAAGCCGCTGAGGCGAAGCCAGGAGGCGAGCAGGAGGAACAGGCCCGTCATCAGTACCAAGGTCGGGAGCGCTGAGGCGCGCACTTCTGGGTTGGTGGCGCCGAGCGTGGCGAAAGCGCCGAGGAGCAAGGCCGCGGTGGCGTTGGTCGGGCCAGCGGAGAGATTGGCGGAACCACTGAAAAGCGGGGCCACCGCGGCAGCGACGCCGCAACCGACGAGTCCGCACCAGATCGGTAGACCGGCCTTCATCGCGAAGGCCATCGACATCGGGAAGGCGAGGAGCGCGACGTTCAGGCCGGCGATGAGGTCGGCCTTGAAGGTGGGGCCATCCATCGAGCGGACGACGCCGACAAAAGGAAGGGATTTCGGGCGAGGCAGGGCCGCGAGCTGGCGACCGAAGGAACCGAGGGCGGAGAAGAAACTGAGGAGGCCGCTGCGCACGTCCTGTTTGTTGCGGGTCAGGAGCGGACGTTCAACCGATTTCGTCGCTCAGTCGAAGGCCTCGGGGCAGAGCTGTGAGATCAGCGACTGCTGGAGGAGGCCGAAGCAGGCGTAGCAGGCGAGAGCGTGGCGCTTCTCGGTCGGCAGAGACTCGTCATCGAGATCCTCTGCGTTCTCCAACTGGGCGTCCGTAATGTCGGCGAAGACCAGGTCGCGGAGCGCGAGGCGGACGGCTGAGAGGGCGCGGAGGAAGGCGTGGGCTTGGGCCTCGTTGGGGAGCAGGATTACCGCCGGATCGCCCTTGGCGCTGGCGAAGGCCACGGCGAGCAGGCGGGCCTCCTCGGAGGCCTGCGCGGAAAGCGTATCCACCCAAAAGCCGGCAATCTCCTCGTCGTTGGCAGGTACGTTGGCACGATTGACGGAGACGCGGGCCGCGGCGGGGGCGATGAGGCGGAGTAGGTCGGAGAGCACCGTGCGGGCCTCCTGGGTCATGCTGAGGCGCAGTTCAGCCATCTTTCTCGAGGAGTGAGTTGAGGTGCCACTGCTGTAGCTCCAGTGAGAGCATCTCGGCGCGTTCGCGATCGCCCGTCCAGACGGTCGCGCGTCCTTCAGCGTGAATGGCGCGCATGAGCTTCTTGGCTTCGGCGGCGCTGATGCGCAGTACGCTCATGAAAGCCACGACGACGTAAGCCTGGTAGTTAATCGGATCGTTGAGCACGACGACGTTCCATTTGGGCGCCGCCGAGACCAGCGTCTCAGTCTTGATCTCGGGTTTGAGTTTCGGCTTGGCCATCAGGGCTCAGGTCAGAACGAGACCGTAGCGTCTCGCGCAGTTTCCGCAAGCCGTCGATGAGCTCATCCGTTCGGGCCCGGGCCGAGGTCTCGGTCGGCTGACGTTCGATCTGATTGGCCAGTCGGGCGAGGCCGGTACAGGCCATCAGGGAGAGCATCCCTTTGGCCCCGTGGGCTTCCCGGCTAAGGGTGTCCGGCTCGGAGGAGTCACGGGCGACACAGAGGCGCGTGATGATGTCCTCGGCGTGTCGGAGGAAGGCCCGGGCGGCGGCCTTTAGGTCCTCGGCGTCTTCGGTTTCGGCGGCCTCGAGGTTGGCCGCGAACTCGTCGTCCCGGACGCGCCCGAGGGCGGCTTCCTGGCTGGCGGCGAGAAGCTCCAGTTTTTCGAGTAATTCGGCGCCGCGGACCGGTTTGGCGAGGTAGGCGTCAAAGCCGGCGGCCTCGCAGCGGGCGCGATCCAGTTCCTGGGTCATGGCGGTCAGGGCCAGGAGCGAGGTACGGCGGCGGCCGCGGGCCTGTTCTTCGGCGCGGATGGCGGTGGCGACGGACAGCCCGTCCATGATCGGCATCTGGATATCGAGAATCGCGACGTCGAATTCCTTGGTGCGCCAGAGGTCTAGGGCCGCGGAGCCATCGACCGTGGCGCTGACATCGTGCCCGGCGCGGCGGAGCCGGGCGCTGGCGACCTCGCGATTGACCTCGTTGTCTTCGGCGAGGAGCACGCGGAGGCTGCGGGAGGCTCGGGGGGCGCCGTGGGCCGGCTCGTGTTCGTCGCGAAGGGGGGCTTCGGTGCTGAAGCGGGTCCATAGCGCCGTGAGCGTGACCGGGCGGAAGAGCTGGGCCTGGCTGCGGAATTCGACTTCGGAAGAAGTCACCAGGATGATCTGTTCGCGGGGGAAGGCCGGGAGGCGCGGGCTGACGTCTTCGGGTAGATCGATGATCGCCCGGCTGAAGGGGTTCTCGGCGGCGGCCGCGGCCGCCCAGAGCGCTTCGGCGTCTTCGTAGGTCTCCGTCTGTTCGCATTCCGCGCCCCAATAAGAAAGCGAGTCGGCGAACCATTGGCGGACGGCGCGGTCGCCGGCGACGAGCAGGATCCGCTGCCCAGCGAGCTTGGGTTGCGGCGGGGGCGTGAAGACTGGGTTGGGTTCGACCATGACCGTCGCGGCGAAACTGGAGCCAGTGCCGACTTCGCTCATCACTTTCATGTAGCCGTCCATCGCCTGCGTGAGGCTGCGGACGATCGTCAGGCCGAGGCCCGTGCCGCCGAAGCGGCGCGTCGTGGAGGCGTCGGCCTGCGTGAACGGCTCGAAGATGCTCTCGAGGCGGTCTTGCGGGATGCCGATGCCCGTATCGCGGACGGTGAGTTGTGCGCGGAGCCGGCCGTTGCGTTCCTCGAATTCGAGTTCCGCATGGACGTGGCCGTTCTCGGTGAACTTCACCGCGTTACCGACGAGGTTGGCGATGATGCGGCGGAACTTGATCGGGTCGCCGAGCACGGACTGGGGGGAGTCGGCCTTGACGAGCGCGGCGAGCTCGACGCCCTTGCGGCCCGCCTGGTGCTGGAACTGGGCGGTCACTTCCTCGAGCGCGCGGACGGGATTGAAGGGAATGTTCTCAATCGTGACGTTACCGCGGTCGAGCCGGGAGAAGTCGAGCACGTCGCGGACGGTGTCTTCAAGTTCGCTGGCACAGGATTGGATCTTGCGCAGTACGTCCGACGAAAGCGGCGCGGCTAGCTCCAGGTTCGTCTCGCAAAGGCCTTGGATGGCGTTGATCGGGTTACGGATCTCATGCGTCACGTTGGCGACGAACTGCCATTTGGCGGCGGCGACCTCTTCCGCCTTTTCCAGCGCGATGCGCAGGCGGTTATGTTCGTCGACCGATTCCGTGATGTTGACCGCAAAGGTCAGGAGCCCGTTCGGCAGGCCGCCGCCGCCCTTGATGCGTTCGTGGACGACGCGGACGAGGCGCGAGCGGCTGTCCAGAGTCTCGAAGTGCATGACCGCATGGAGCACGCGTTGGCCCGTGCGGATCACTTCCTCGTCGAACTGCCGGAACTGGTTGGCCGAGCGGGCTGAAAGGATATCGGCCAGCGTGAGGTCGGCCACGTAGCCGCGGTAGGGCAGGGCGAGGAACTCGTCGAGGCTGCGGCTCGTATGCAGGATGCGCCCCTGTAGGTCACGGAGGATGATGAAGTCGGGCGAATTTTCGATGAGCGTACGGGCGAGGCTCATGCCGGAACGAGGCGTGAGGATCGGTGCTCCATTGACCTGCGGGTCTTCGGCGAAGATGAGCCAGACTTGGCGATCGAACTTCGGATCGGGTTGCAGGATGATCTTAGCTGCGCGGATGGGTTCGCCGGCGTTGGCGTTCCGGACCTCGAGCATGCCGCTCCAGGCGGACCAGCGGGCGGCGGAGTGGAGCAGGGTGGAGGCGGCTTGGCCGTTCTCGAGTTCGAGGAAGAGTTTATCGATGTTCATGCCCGCCTGGACCTTCTGGCCGACCGCGCGGTCGACGAGCGGATTGGCGAACAGAATCTCGCCCTTGCGGCTGCAGACCAGGAAGGGCCAAGGAAGGAGGTCGGGTAATGTGGTGAGGTCCGCCATCGGGTGCTAGGAAGCGTGGAGGGTATCGTCCGCGGGGACAATCCTCCTTGTGATGAGGGGAAGGCTCTAACGAGAAGGGGTAGGGGTGGGGGCAGGGGTGGGTTTGTAATTGATATCTAGATACATGGGAGATCGGATTAAACGGACGACCCCGGGGTCGCCGGGGTCGTGTCTTGCTTTTGGTGCTCAGGAAGGGACTTGAACCCTTACGCTTTAGGGGCACTGGAACCTGAATCCAGCGTGTCTGCCATTCCACCACCTGAGCATTAAAGCGGATAGGTGAGCAAAGGGTTAGCCCCCACTCTGTCAAGGTCAGGGCTGGCGCAGGGCTTTCAGCATGTAGACACAATCGAGTTTCTGGCCGAATTTGTGTCCGACGCCGCGCAAGAGCCCGGCTTGTTCGAAGCCCAGCGAGGCGTGGAGGCGCAGGCTGGGGGTTTGTTCGCCCGAGATTCGGGCGATTACGGAGCTGTGGCCGATGGCCTCCGCGCGGATGAGGAGCTCCTGCAGCATGCGCTTGCCCAGGCCCTTGCCGTGCAAGGTGTGGTCGATGAAGATCGAGTCCTCGACCGTGGCGGACCAGCCTTGGCGGCTGTTATAGGTCGAAAGGGAGCCCCAACCGACCACTTTGCCCTCTAATTCGATGACTAGGGCCGGATGGGCGGGGCCGCGGCTCTTTAGCCAGGTAGCCCTTCCTTTATCGGTCTCCTCGGTCAGGTGCCAGGTACAGGTGCTGGTCCGGACGTAGTGGTTATAGATAGCGTTGATCGCCTGAATGTCGGCCGGCAAGGCGGGGCGGACGCGCGTTTCCATGCCTTGAAGTCATAGCCCGAACGAAAGCTTAAACAAGCATAGGAAATCCCGTTGACAGTCGGACGCAGGTTACCTTTGTTGGCCGACCTGCCGTTGCTTAAACGGCTCTCCCGACCATGAAAGTCTCCTCCTCCCTCAAGTCGCTGAAGAAGCGCCACCCGAATTGCCAGGTAGTTCGCCGCAAGGGCCGTATCTACGTGATCAACAAGACGCACCCTCGCTACAAGGCGCGTCAGGGCTAACCCCTAGCAAACCCCCTATTTTATGAAGAAGGAAGGCCATCCTGAATATAACAACGTCGTCTTCGTGGATGTCTCCACGAACCGTGAGTTCCCGGCTCGTTCGACCATGAAGTCGAAGGAGACCAAGCTCATTGACGGCGTCGAGCATTTCGTCATCCGCCGAGAAGTCACCATGGACTCGCACCCCGCCTACACCGGCGAGAAGCGCTTCGTGGACTCCGCCGGCCGCGTCGAGAAGTTCAACACGAAGTTCCGTCGCAAGTAAGCCTCCTCCGAGGCCTGCCCAAAACCCGCCAGGTTCGCCTAGCGGGTTTTTTGTTGGCCGGAGCCCTCGGCCCTCCCGCCCAAACCCTTTCTTTGGAGGGGGGTGGCCGCCGGGAGGGCGGTGCTAAGCGGGGGCGGCTCGATCTCGCTCTACAAGCCTTGGGGAAGGGGGCCGTTGAGTGGGCCGTGGCCTAAGCCATAGGAATAGGGCACATTTGATGGCTTTTACGCGTTTAGTTGGCCTAATGGCCCTATTTTGCCTATTTTAGGGCGTACCGACCCTGGGGTAGTTCAAGGAACAGCTGCGAATAACACCCCCTACCCCCGTCCCTACCCCTACCCCTTCTCCCAGCCCTAACCCTTGATCATCAATAGCCCCCAGCTTTATTCACAGGGCATTGTGAATGGAGGTGGGTAAAAGAGACGTAAAAACAGGGGAGGGGAATTTTAAGCAAAAGGTGCTTGATTTTGTTACAGCCCTGTATCAATAGTATCCCCGCTATGAAGCATATCCTCCCGATCCTCACCATCACGACCCTCGCTGCCGCTGCCTCTGCCCAGAGCGCTGCTGCTTCGTCCGGTCTCTCCTACAACCGCGTTGGCCTCGGCTATAACACGGACAGCAAGGGCTACTCCCTCTCGGCTTCGGCCCTGATCGGCAGCTCGAACTTCCTCGTTGAAGCCGACACCACCATCGGTGGCAACACCTCCGGTAACGGCTCTGACTCCGTGTCCCTTGGCTACGTTTTCAAGAACGTTGCCCTCGGCGCTGACGCCACCGTCGCCATCGGCTCCAACGAATCCTACGGCCTCAACGTCCGTAAGGACCTCGGCAACAACATCGAACTCGCTGTCGGCTACGAGCGCCAGTCTGGTGTCAATGTCTGGGGTGCTGAGCTCGCCTACAACGTGAGCAAGCAGATCCAGCTGGCCGTCGGTTTCTCCGACGCCTCCGGTTCCGCTTCCACGACCGACATCTCGGTTCGCTACAACTTCTAATCTTCGGATTAGAGGCTGATCACAAGGGCCCCGGCAACGGGGCCCTTTTTGTTTAGTTTTTAAATCGGCCCCGATTCGATTGTGACAGCCTGATGACGAAAACGCACTTTTTTGTTGTTTTACGGACAATCATGCTTACATCCAAACACGCATATGAAGAACATCCTCCCGATCCTCACCCTCACGACCCTCGCTGCCGCTGCCTCCGCCCAGGCTGCTGCTCCGGCTGCTGCTGGTCTCTCCTACAACCGCGTTGGCCTCGGCTACAACACGGACAGCAAGGGCTACTCCCTCACGGCTTCGGCCCTGATCGGTAGCTCGAACTTCCTCGTTGAAGCTGACACCACCATCGGTGGCGGCAACACCCTCGGTAACGGCTCTGACTCCGTCTCCCTCGGCTACGTTTTCAAGAACGTTGCCCTCGGCGCTGACGTCACCGTCTCCGTCGCCTCCGACGAAGCTTACGGCCTCAACGTCCGTAAGGATCTCGGCAACAACCTCGAAGTCGCTGCCTCCTTCGGTCGCAACTCCTCCGACCTCAATGTCTGGGGTGCTGAGCTCGCCTACAACGTGAGCAAGCAGATCCAGCTGGCCGTCGGTTACTCCGACGCCCAGGGCTCTGCCTCGACCTCCGACATCTCGGTTCGCTACAACTTCTAATCTTCGGATTAGAAGCTGAACGAAGGGCCCCGGCAACGGGGCCCTTTTTGTTTTCCGGTGTAATCAGCCCCACTTGGGCGGCGGACGTCTAATATGAAGGCTCAGAGCCCTTCGCGGCCTGGCACGCCCCTTGGGCGGTGCGGCGATACCCTTGGAGCGAAAGAACTCGCTGAGTACTTCGGAGCGAGCCTCGGCTAGCTTGTTCTTCTTCACGTCTTCCGGAGTCAGGAGCTTCTGGCGTTCGGTCATGATGCGGCGAAGCTGCATGAGGGCGGACTGCTGGAGCTGGCGGACGCGTTCACGCGTGAGTTTAAAGAGTTCGCCGACCTCCTCGAGCGTGAGCGGGCTTTCGCCGTTGAGGCCGAAGCGATGCGTCAGGATCTCGGCCTCGCGCGGCTCCAAGGCCGCGAGCATCTCCCCGATCTCCGCGTTGTCGGATTTTCCGCGGAGGGTCTCGAAGGGCGTCCGTTCGGATTCGTCCTTCACCAGGTCGCCCAACGTCGCATCGCCTTCAAGGCCGACCGGTTGATCGAGCGAGGCGGCGCGATTCGCGATGGACTGCATGTGGACGACCTTTGAGAGCGGGATCTCCATCGCCATCGCGATCTCGTCGTTATGCGGCTCGCGCCCGATTTCGACGGTCAGGCGGGCCGTGACGCGGCGCATCTGCGCGATACGGTCGACCATGTGCACCGGAAGCCGGATCGTTTTCCCGTTTGAGGCGAGAGCCCGCTTGATGGCCTGCTTGATCCACCAGGAGGCGTAGGTGCTGAGCTTGCCGCCCTTATCGGGGTCGAAGCGCTCGACGGCCTTGATCAGCCCGAAGTTGCCTTCGCTGATGAGGTCCATGAGCGACAGGCCGAAGTTATCGTAATCCTTGGCGATACGCACGACCAGGCGCAGGTTCGACTGGATCATCTTCTGGCGCGCGGCTTCGTCGCCCTTGAGGACGCGACGCGCCAGCGCGGTTTCTTGTTCCAGTGTCAGCAGCGGCGTCTTGCCGATCTGATCGAGGTAATAGCGGATCGGAGAACGCTCTTCCGTCGACAAGTTCCTCCCAAGGCAGGCCGGGCTCGGTGGGATCCGTGTCCTGATCAGGGATAGGGGTGGGGGCCAGGGTAGGGGTAGGAATGACGCGAGGGGCCGCGACGGCCTTAACCGGCTTGGCGAGAGGCAGTTTCTTGAGCTCCTTCTTGGGTTCCTTCGACGGCTTAGCCACAGCTGTCGCCTTCTTCTTGGCGCTCTTCTGGGGCTTCGACTTAGGCACGGGCGTGCGTCTCAGGAGCGTAGGCCGGAGGCAAGGCCGAGGGCGCGGAGGACGCTCTTGGACTTGTTGATGGTTTCTTCGTACTCGGAAGTCGGGACGGAATCGGCGACTACGCCGGCGCCGGCCTGGATGCTCGCGACGCCATCGCGGAGCGAGGCGGTGCGGATGACGATGCACGAGTCGTGCCCGCCATCGAAACCGAAGTAACCGACCGCGCCACCGTAGATGCCACGGCGTTCGCCTTCGAGTTCAGAGATGACCTGCATGGCGCGCACTTTAGGCGCTCCGGAAAGGGTGCCGGCGGGGAAGGTCGCGCGGAAGAGGTCGAACGCATCCTTCTCGGGAGAGAGCTGGCCTTCGACCTGTGAGACGATGTGCATCACGTGCGAGTAGCGTTCGACGATCGCGTAGTCGGGCACCTTGACGGAACCCGGGACGCAGACGCGGCCGAGGTCATTGCGGGCGAGGTCGACGAGCATCAGGTGCTCGGAGCGTTCCTTCGGATCGGCGAGCAGTTCGGTCTCGAGCTGGCGGTCGGCGGCTTCGTCGGCGCCACGGGGGCGGGTGCCGGCGATGGGGCGAATCTCGCAGAGACGACCGGTGAGGCGCACGTTCACTTCGGGCGAGGCGCCCACGACGTCGAAGCCGCGGCCGGTCTCCATCACGAACATATAGGGCGACGGGTTCACGTGGCGGAGCACGCGATAGAGGTCGAGCGGGTCGCCCTTGTAGGCGACATCGGTGCGGCGCGAGAGCACCACCTGGACGCAATCGCCGGCGCGGATGTATTCCTGCGTCTTGAGGATGGCCGCTTCGAAGTCGGCTTGGTTCACGTTGGCCTTGCCCGTCGCGAACTCGGCGCCAGCGGGGAGTTCGGCGGCCACGGCGGCGCGGGGGCCGGTGATGACGGCCCGGAGGGACTCCAGTTCCTGCTTCGCGGCCTCCCAGGCGGCATCGGCGTCGGCCGGCGACTTCACGCGGGCGTTGACGATGAGGCGGAGGGTCTGGCGGGCGTTGTCGAAGGCGACCACGCGGTCGACCAGCATGAAGTGGAGCAGGGGCGTGCCGGCCGGATCTTTGGCGGGCTTGGGGACGGTGGGCTCGATGCGGTGGACGTATTCGTAGCTGACCATGCCGACCATGCCGCCGACGAACGGAGGGAGGCCGGGGACTTTGGCGACGCGCAGGCCAGAGAGTTCCTTCTTCACTAGCGAGAGCGGGTCGGCCGGCGTGGGGATGGTTTCCTTCGAGCCGTCGCGGCGGGTGATCTCGGTGCGATCTTCCCAAGCGGTGAGGGTCATCGCCGGGCCCGCGCCGCAGAAGCTGTAGCGGCCGAGCTTATCGCCCCCCGTGACGGATTCGAAAAGGAAAGGTGAGCCCAGGGCGCGGAGGCGGGCGTAGACTGACACCGGCGTCTCTAGGTCGGCCATCATGTCGAGGCACACCGGGATGAGATCGGACTTCTGGGCCAACTGGCGGAAGGTAGCTTGGTCAGGGACAAGGCTCACGTTGCCATTTAGAAGGCATCGGGCCTCGGTTGGAAACCATTTAAACGCCTTAAAGCCTAATGCAGCCCAATGCCCGGGCTTATGCCTTGCCCGGTGCGGTCCAGCGACCCCACAGCGAAAGCGGTAGCAGGCGTCCATTCCCTTCCTGCTTCAGGGCCAGTTCGCCGATATCAATCTTACCACCTAGGCCGCGGGTGTTCTCCTCGAGCAGGTTGTGGCAAAGGATGGAAGAGGCGTCGATGGTGTAGACCGTCAGCAGGATGAACTGGGCCTGCGGGGAGAGGAGTTCGCGGCAGGCGCGCAGGAGCGGGGCGAGGTCGCGTTCGACTTTCCAGAACTCACCGGTGGGACCGCGGCCGAAGGCGGGCGGGTCGAGCATGATGGCTTCGTATTTATTACCGCGCTTCACCTCACGCTTCACGAAGGTCATCGCGTCCTCGATGATCCAGCGAATTGGCTCCTCGGCCATGCCGGAGAGCTCCTGGTTGCGGCGGCCCCAGGCCACGGCGGGCTTGGAGGCGTCGACGTGCGTCACATGCCAGCCCGCTTGGGCGGCGCCGAGCGAAGCGGCACCCGTGTAGCCGAAGAGATTGAGTAGGCGGGGGCGGGGTTCGAGCTTCTGGGGGCGCGAGGCGACCCATTTCCAGTGTGGTGACTGTTCGGCGAAGACGCCGAACTGCTTGGAATTATCCATGAACCGGAGCTGGAAGCGGAGCTTGCCGAGCTGGGTCTCCCATTCCTTGGGGCAGTTGCCCTTGAGCTTCCAGCGGCCTTCGCGGCCCCCTTCTTCGTGCTCGGCGACAGCGCGGGCCCATTCGGCGGCGGGCAGGGATTTGCTCCACCAGGCCTTGGGCTCACTGCGGATCATGCGGACGCCGCCGATCTCCTCGAGTTTGAACCCGTCGCCGGAATCGAGGAGGCGATGTCCCTCCCAGTCGCTGACTAGTACGCTGATTTCCACGCGGGCATCGTGGCTAACCTGCGGACGGGAGGGAAGCCCGCTTTTGCTCGCCAAAACTTTTTCCGCCCTTCCTCTTGGCGTTGATGACGAGAGAGCTAGCCAGCGCACGCTGGGAGACAAAGGTCTCCGGCCTCGTCATGCTCACCTCCGACTGGACGGGGCCGGGCCTGCCGCCGCTCTCCCTGAATCCGCCCGCCCGCCTGACTTTGCTCGAGCCGGCCGACGTGCGAGCCTGGGCGCTGCGTTCGGGGCATTGGCTGGAAGCCGGCCGCGTGCACTTCTTTTTCTGGAAGGCCCTCTGCCCGGAGGTCGCCGAGGGTACGGTCAGCGTGGCCGGCCTATTCAATGATTGGGGTAAAGCCGTCGATATGGAGCGCTGGGTCCTGAATCCGGTCTGCGTCGCCGGTGCCGAAGGTTTCGAACTGAGCGTCGCCGCCGCGGACGTCTTCGGCGCGGCCGACGAGTTCGAATTCAAGTTCCTCCGCGACGGCGGTCGTTGGGTGGAGCCGCCGCACGATGCCGACAATATTCTTCGCTCCGCCTCGAACCATCGCAACCTGATCGTCTCCCGGCGCCGGACCGATAAGCATGTCTTCCGTTTCCATGCCGCGGACGCCGATCCGGCCGCCGCCCCGGTGCGGATGATTTTCGCGACTCCGGACCTCCTTGAGCTCGGCGACATTCTCGCCTCCGATCCGCTCGATGTGCTCGAGCCACCTGGTAATTTCGGCGCGCTCGTCAGCGGCCGCACGACCCAGTTCCGCGTCTTCGCTCCGCGCGCCCGTGCCGTCGAGGTCAGTTGGCGTAACCCAGCCGGTGGCGCGAGCCATCTCCTCGCGCTCAAGCCCGAAGGGCAGGGCGCTTGGTCGGTCACCCATCCGGAAAATCTTGCCGGATCACATTATTGGATCTCCGTCACCTCCGCCGAGGCTGGTACCCAGGAGCGTTTCGGCGAGACGCAGCTCGTTGACCCTTGGGCGCGTGCGGTCGTTGGCCCACAGCAGGCTGCTGGTATCGTCATCGGGCCGGAATCATTGGCTCCTTTCGCCGACGGCTTCGTACCGCCAGCCGTCGAAGACCTTGTTATTCTCGAAGGGCATCTGCGCGATCTGCTCGGCCTCGCCGAGGGCGCACCTTCCGCCGGCGGCTACCGCGACCTCGCCCGTTATGTCCGCTCGCAGGGCAATTACCTGCGGGCGCTGGGGGTGAACGCACTCGAGCTCCTGCCGTGCGCGGAGTTCGAGCATGCGGACAAGGAAGAATATCATTGGGGCTACATGCCCGTCAGCGCGTTCGGCGTGGCCAATCAATACGCTTCCGCGCCGGGCGTGGTCGCGATGGAGGAGTTCCGCGACCTCGTGCGCGCCTGCCATGAGGCCGGCCTCGCCGTCATCATGGACGTGGTGCTCAATCATTTCGGTTCCCCCAACGGACTCGGTGCCATCGACGCCCCTTATTATTACCGCGTCGACCCGCAGGGCGAACTGACGAATTGGAGCGGCTGCGGTAACGATGTGCGCGCCGAGGCGCCGATGTTCAAGCGCCTCGTGCACGCGGCGCTGCGGCATTGGACTGAGACGCTCGGTGTCGACGGCGTGCGTCTCGACCTCGCGGAACTGCTCGGCACGCCGCTGCTGCGCGAGATCGAAGCCGACTTCCGGGTGCGCGCGCCGCAGAAGATCCTCATCGCCGAGCCGTGGAGCTTCCGCGGCCATGCGGCCCGCGACCTCGACGACAGCACGTGGACCAGCTGGGATGATGCGTTTCGCGAATTCCTGCCGGCCTATGTCCGCGGGCACGCTAAGGCCGCGGACCTGCTGCATCACGTCGCCGCGTGCGCGATCCGTCCGTCGGCCCGCCTGCGTTACGCGCAGTCGCACGACGACATGGCTTGGCTGGATCGTATCACGGAGCGGGCCGGCTCCGATGCGCTCGACCCCGCGCCCAACGACGTCCTGCGCACGCGCATGATGCACGTCGTCCTCCTTTGCGCTGCTGGAGTGCCGATGCTGTGCGCGGGCCAGGATTTCCTGATGACCAAGCGTGGCGTCGGGAATACGTGGCGTCGAGGGGACCTGAACCGACTGGATCCCGTTCGTTTGGAGCGTTTCCGGGCCGAACATGAGTTCGTCGCCCGCCTCATCGGTTTCCGCCTTTCGGCCGCGGGTGCAGCCATGCGCCCACGCCAAGCGGTCACGGGCGGATGGATGCAGGTCACGCATCAAGAGGTCGGCGAGGCCTTCGTCGCGGTCCTCAACGCGGATGGAGCCCTCGGAGCAGCCCGCGTGCTCCTGGCCTGCAATCCGCATGACCATGAGGTCAGCCTCGATCTCCCGCGTACCGGCAACTGGACGCCCGTGGTCGTCTCGCCGTTCCCCTCCTGCCTCCATGCGCCTGGGCCGGTTCCGCGAATCGAAGCGGGCAGGGTGGTTTTGCCGCCTTTGGCCTCCGCCGTCTGGTCGGCCGGAGCCTGATTCGCATTCTCGCTTGCCAATGGGGGTCGGCAGGGCCTTTTTCATCCCTTTCCCGCTCCCGCGAGAACCCACTCTTCTATACACCACACCATGGCCACCAAAGTAGCTATCAACGGATTCGGCCGCATCGGCCGTCTCGTCTTCCGCGCCCTCGTCGAACAGGGCCACCTCGGCACGACCTTCGACGTCGTCGCCGTCGGCGACATCGTCCCTGCGGACAACCTCGCCTACCTCCTGAAGTACGACTCCACGCAGGGTCGCTTCAATGGCACCGTCTCCTCCAAGAAGTCCTCCCCGGACAAGCTGGAAGACGACGTTCTCGTCGTGAACGGTAAGGAAATCCTCGTGGTTTCCGCCCGCACCCCGGCCGAACTGCCTTGGAAGGCCCTCGGCGTCCAGGTCGTCATCGAGTCCACCGGCCTCTTCACCGAAGCCGCCAAGGCCAAGGGTCATATCGAAGCCGGCGCCAAGAAGGTCATCATCTCCGCTCCGGCCAAGGATGAAGACATCACCGTCGTCATCGGCGTCAACGACGACAAGTACGACGCGGCTATCCACCACATCATCTCCAACGCTTCCTGCACCACGAACTGCCTCGCGCCGCTCGTCCACGTGCTGCTGAAGGAAGGTTTCGGCGTCGCCGAAGGCCTGATGACCACCGTCCACGCTTACACCGCTACCCAGAAGACCGTCGACGGTCCGTCCAAGAAGGATTGGAAGGGTGGCCGTTCCGCTGCGATTAACATCATCCCGTCCGCCACCGGTGCCGCCCGCGCCGTCGCTCTCGTGATTCCGGAAGTGAAGGGCAAGCTGACTGGCATGGCCTTCCGTGTGCCGACCCCGACCGTCTCGGTCGTCGATCTCACCGTCAAGACCGTCAAGGAAACCTCCCTCGCCGAGATCAAGGCCGCCCTCAAGAAGGCGTCCGAGACCTACATGAAGGGCATCCTGGCCTACACCGACGAAGAAGTGGTCTCCTCCGACTTCATCCACGACAAGAGCTCGTCGATCTTCGACGCCGGCTCCTCGATCGAGCTGAACAAGAACTTCTTCAAGCTCATCAGCTGGTACGACAACGAGTGGGGCTACTCCAACCGCGTCGTCGAGCTTCTGGGTAAGGTCACGGCCAAGCTCTAAGCCTCGCTTAGATTCCTCCGCGACAGGCGGCCCATCCGGGTCGCCTGTCTTGTTTTAGGCTCCCAGCGGGGTGGGGGAGGGCGGTTACGACGGTTTGCGAGGGCTCGGGCGGTTTGTTCTTCCCACCCTTGGCCTTACGCCTTTCTCTGCTCCTTTCACCACCATGCCTGCTCCTACCCTCCGCGAACTCGGCTCCGTCAAAGGCCAGCGTGTCCTCGTCCGTGTCGACTTCAACGTCCCTCAGGACAAGAAGACCGGCGCCATCACGAATACCCAGCGTATCGCCGCGGCCCTGCCGACGATCAAGTTCCTGCTCGAAGGTGGCGCCTCTCTGGTGCTCATGTCCCACCTCGGCCGTCCGGACGGTAAGGTAGTCGAGAAGTTCTCCCTCCGCCCCATCGCCGTCGAGCTCGAGAAGCTCCTCGGTAAGCCGGTGAAGTTTGTCGCCGCCTGCGTAGGCGCCGAAGCCGAAGCCGCCGCCAAGGCCCTCCAGCCGGGCGAAATCCTGCTCCTCGAAAACCTCCGCTTCCACATCGAGGAAGAGGGCAAGGTGAAGCTCGAAGACGGCACCAGCCAGAAGGCTGACCCCGCTAAAGTGGCTGAATTCAGGGCCTCTCTCTCACGTCTGGGCGACGTCTACGTGAACGACGCTTTCGGTACCGCGCACCGTGCCCACTCCTCGATGGTCGGCGTCAGCCTCTCCCGCAAGGCCGCTGGCTTCCTCCTCGAAGCCGAGCTCAAGGCCTTCGACACCGTCCTCAACAACCCGCAGCGCCCGCTCCTCGCCATCCTCGGCGGCGCCAAGATCGCCGACAAGATTCCGCTCATCCGCAACCTCATCGAGAAGGCTGACGAGATCATCATCGGTGGCGGCATGGCCTACACTTTCCGCAAGATCTGCGACGGCATGGAGATCGGTAATTCCCTCTACGACGCCGAAGGCGCCAAGATCGTCCAGGAGCTGCTCGACAAGGCCAAGGCCCGCGGCGTGAAGGTCACCCTTCCGGTCGACTTCCTCTGCGGCGACAAGTTCTCCCCTGATTCCAACACCCAGCCTGCCACCATGCAGTCCGGTATTCCTGCCGGTTGGGAAGGCATGGATTGCGGTCCCGAGTCCATCAAGCTGTACGAGGCCGCTATCGGCCGCGCTGGCACGGTGGTCTGGAATGGCCCCTGCGGTGTCTTTGAATTCGAAAAGTTCGCCGTCGGCTCCAAGGCCATGGCGGCGGCAGTGGCCAAGGCCACGGACCGCGGCGCAATCACCATCGTCGGCGGCGGCGACACCGCCACGGCGGCCAAGAAGTTCGGCGTCGACACTAAGGTCTCGCATTGCTCGACCGGTGGCGGCGCTTCCCTCGAATACCTCGAAGGCAAGATCCTCCCGGGTGTCGCGGCCCTTTCGGCCTGAACCTCGCCTCACCCCCGCCCACACGCTCTCAAACTCACACCCATGTCCAAACGCACTCCCCTCATCGCCGGTAACTGGAAGATGAACAAGACCGCCACCGAAGGCACTGACCTCGTCAAGGCCATCGCCGCCGCCGTCGGCACCGAATCGGCGGTCCAGATTGTCCTTTGCCCGCCCTTCACCGCGCTCTCCGCGGTCAGCGCCGCCGCCGAAGGCACCCACCTCGCCGTGGGCGCCCAGAACATGCATGACAAGACGAACGGCGCCTTCACGGGCGAAGTCTCGGCCGCCATGCTCCGCGACCTGCACGTCACCCACGTGATCCTCGGCCACAGCGAGCGCCGGGCGATCTTCGGCGAAGACGACGCCTTCATCAATCGCAAGGTCAACGCCGCCCTCGCCGCGTCCCTCAAGCCCATCCTCTGCGTCGGCGAGCTGCTCGCCGAGCGCGAAGCCGGCACCACGAACGCCGTCGTGAAGCGCCAGGTCGAGCTCGGTCTCGCCGGGGTCCCTGCAGGTAAGGCCGAACAGGTCATCATCGCCTACGAACCCGTTTGGGCGATCGGTACGGGCAAGACCGCCACCCCGGCCATGGCCCAGGAAGTGCACGCTTTCATCCGCTCGCTGCTCGTCTCCCAGTTTGGAGCCGAGACCGCGGGTCGCGTTCGTATCCTCTACGGCGGTTCCATGAAGCCCGATAACGCCGATGCCCTGCTCGCTGAGCATGACATCGATGGTGGCCTGATTGGTGGCGCTTCCCTTGAGGCCAAGAGCTTCGTCGACCTCGTCCAGAGCGCCGCGAAGTCCTTGACCCACTAAGTCGGAGCCGCTCGACCCTAGGCCAGCGAATGGATTAGCCCCACTGGGGCTTTCCTTTCGCTGGTCTAATAGTTTGGAAAGGGCCCTATGGCGGGCAGGGGAGGGCTTTAATGAAGTAAAACAATCAATAGCGTGTAAGTGTTTGTTATGAAATGTGTTATGATGTTAATTTACACCCAATTCACAGTCTCTTAGGGGTTTCATTCCCAGTCTAACCGTGAAAAGCGACTAAAACCCCTTAAATTTGGGTTGCGAAGGGGGTCCGCCTTTCGTGCTTCTTCGGTCAAAAAACCCGCCAATCCATTCGTCTGAACGCGATGCGCAAACTCCTCGATTTCCTTAACCGCCCGGCCCCCCGCGGCAACTTCTTCGCCCGGGCCGTCAACGCCGCCCCGTTCCAGATCCTCGTCTGCCTGCTCATCACGGCCGTGGTCGTCGCCGCCGCGGTCAATGAGTACGCCACGAACAAGTATCTGAACGTCGGATACACGCCGGATCAGCCCGTCGCCTTCGATCACTCCTTCCATGCCGGCCCCGATTCCGTGCTCGGTCTCGATTGCCTCTATTGCCACAACTTCGTCGACAAGTCTTCGCATTCCAACGTCCCGACGACTGGTACCTGCTGGAACTGCCATAGCCAGGTGAAGCCCGACAGCCCCGCGCTCGCGCTCGTGAAGAAAAGCATGGAGACCGGCGAAGCGATTCGCTGGGTCAAAGTGCACAAGGTGCCTGACTACGTTTACTTCAATCACGCCGTGCACGTGAACCGCGGCGTGAGCTGCGTCGAGTGCCACGGTCGCATCGACCAGCAGGTCGTCGTCGGCCAGCAGAAGTCGCTCAACATGTCCTTCTGCCTCGATTGCCACCGCAACCCCGAGCAGTTCCTGCGTCCCGTCGACAAGGTCACCGACCTCGCCTACAAGGCCGCTTCGCCTGCTGCGCAGACCGCGGACGGCACGAAGTTCGTCCACGACTGGAAGGTCAATCCGCCCCAGAGCTGCTCGGGCTGCCACCGCTAACCCCTCACTTCTTTTCCGATGAGCAAGAAAGTCTTTGAACACCCTGCGGTCCAGCCCGGCGAGCCGACCGGCCCCTCTTACTGGCGCAGCCTCGACGAGCGCAACAAGTCGCCCGAGTTCCGCACCCGCGCCGAACGTGAGTTCGTCGAAGGCGCCTCCGCTATCACCTCCGTTGAGCGTCGCGAGTTCCTGATGCTCATGGGCGCCTCCTTCGGCCTCGCGGGTCTCGGCCTCGCCGGTTGCCGCGAACCCCGCAATCACACGCTTCCTTACGCCAAGCAGCCGGAGAACACGATTCCCGGCGTCGCCACGTACTACGCTTCCTCCTTCCCTGGCGAGTTCGCCAATCAGCCGATCCTCGTCGAGACGCACCAGCACCGCCCGACCAAGATCGAAGGTAACCCGAGCCACCGCGCCAACGGCGGAGCTTCTTCGAAGTTCGCCCAGGCTAGCGTGCTCGACATGTACGACCCGGACCGCGCGCAGGCTTCCGTCGCCGCCGATGGCTCCGTGCTTTCCGTCGCCGCCGCCCGCGCGTTCGTGCGCGGTCTCGCCACCGCCGCCAAGGCCGACGCCGGCGCTGGCCTCGCCTTCCTCGCCCGTCCGTCCACTTCCCCGACGCGTGCCCGTCTCGTCGCTGGCCTCAAGGCCGCCTACCCGAAGGCCCGCTGGGTCGAATACACGCCCGTCTCCCAGGATCGCGGCCACGCCGTCCTCGGCGCCCGCGCGCTGCCGGATTACGCCAAGGCCCGCCGCGTGCTGAGCCTCGACCGCGATTTCCTCGGGGCGCATGACGCCACCATCGAAGACACCCGCGCCTATTCCTCCGCCCGCCGCGCCGACACGGCCGAGCAGGCTGAGAAGATGACGCGTCTCTACGTCGTCGAATCCACCTTCTCGCTGACTGGCGCCGCCGCCGATCACCGCCTCCGCGCCTCGTCTTCGCACATCTCCGGCCTCGCGATTCTCTTCGCCGCCGAAGTCCTCGCTCAGACTGGCAACGCCGCCGCCGCTTCCCTCAAGGGTAAGGTCTCTGGCATCAACGTCGACGCCAAGTGGGTGACCGAATGCGCCGCCGACCTCGTCAAGGCCAAGGGTGAAGCGCTCATCGTCGTTGGAGAGCATCTGTCCGCTGACGCGCACCGCGCTGTCTTCCTCGCGAACCAGGCCCTCGGCGCCGCCATCAAGTACGTCGCCGCTCCGGCTCCCTCGTCGCTCACGATCGCTGCCCTCGCCGCCAAACCGGCCGAGACCCTCGTCATCCTCGGTGGTAACCCCGTTTACGATGCTCCGGCTGACGTCGACTTCGGCGCCGCCATCAAGTCCGCCAAGTCCGTCGTTCGTCTCGGTTATCACGGCGCCTCCTTCGATGAAACCTCCGCCGCCGTGAAGGCCGCGGGTGGCACGTTCCTCGCCGCTTCCCATTATCTCGAGAGCTGGTCCGACGGCCGTACGCTCAGCGGCGTCTACGTCCCGGTGCAGCCGATGATCGACCCGCTCTTCGCGACGGTCACCGAGCTCGATATCCTCGCTCCGTTCGCCGGCTCCGACAAGGACGCCCACGCGCTCGTCCGCGAGACTTTCAACTCGCTGTCGAAGAATGCCTCCGACGAAGCCTTCGCCGCCTGGCTGGCTGAAGGCGTGCTCGCCGGTTCCGCTTTCGCCGCCGCTAAGCCCGCCATCGGCGCCGAGCAGATCAAGGCCTTCACCGCCCCGGCCCTTTCGTTCGACTCCCTCGAAGTCCGCCTTATCCCGAGCGTCCACTCGGGCGACGGTCAGTACGCCAACAACGGCTGGCTCGCTGAGGCTCCGGATCCCATGTCCAAGACGGTCTGGGAAAACGTCATCCTCGTTAGCCCCAAGTTCGCGGCCAAGCTCGCCATCGAGCCGTCCGAAGCGCTCATCAATAAGATCGGTGGCGAAACCGACTTCCTGCACACCGGCGCTCTCAACCGTAATATCAATCAGCTCATCGACGGCCGTCTCATTTGCCGCGTCGCCACGCTGACCCTCGGCGACAAGACGGTCACTGGTCCGGTCTTCATCATGCCAGGCATGGCGGATTATACTGTCGGCCTGCAGCTTGGCTTTGGTCGCCGCGTGGCTGGTCGCATCGCCACGCGCGTCGACGAACGCCTCGCTGGTCGCATCACCGGCAACGGCTTCAATACCTATCCTTTCGTCTCCGCCTCCGAGCCTTCCGTCCGCACGGGCGTGAAACTCACTCTCACCGGTGCTACCGTGGCGGTCTGCAACATGCAGGACCACTGGTCCATGGAAGGCCGCGACATCATCCGCGAAGGTAATGTCGAAGACCTGAAGAAGAACCAGAATTTCGCCAAGCTCGGTATCGATGGTCACGCCCCCGCCGTCTACGGCAAGGACGGCAACATGGCTCCGGCCGCCAAGGCCATCACCACGCCGCGCGGTAATTCCGCCTACGAGCACCCGGCGCACGCTGTCGCCCCGAATGTCGCCGTCTGGAAGGGCCACGAAGACAAGTTCCCCGCGCTCCAGCAGTGGGGTATGTCGATCGACCTCAACACTTGCACGGGTTGCAACGCCTGCGTGACGGCCTGTCAGTCCGAGAACAATATCCCCGTCGTCGGCCGCGAGCAGGTGCTCAAGGGACGTAACATGCACTGGATTCGCCTCGACCGCTACTTCTTCGATGGCCGTGCCGCCGCGGGTAACGCCATCCCCGAAGACCCGCAGGTCACCTTCATGGGTGTCGCTTGCCAGCATTGCGAAACCGCCCCGTGCGAAACCGTCTGCCCCGCCAACGCCACCGTCCACGACGACCAGGGTCTCAACACCATGGCGTACAACCGTTGCATCGGCACCCGCTATTGCGCGAACAACTGTCCTTATAAGGTCCGTCGCTTCAACTTCCTCGACTTCAATAAGCGCGTCGACGGTCACTACTACGAAGGTCCCCTCGGCCCTGAGAAGACCGTCAAAGATCCGGCCGACCTGCCGCAGCTGCAGAAGAATCCTGACGTCTCCGTGCGTATGCGCGGCGTCATGGAAAAGTGCACCTATTGCGTCCAGCGCATTCAGGAAGCTAAGATCCAGGCCAAGGTTCGCGCCCGCGACAATTCGCCCGACATCAATGTCCGTGACGGCGCTATCCAGGTCGCCTGCCAGCAGGCTTGCCCGGCTGGCGCGATCGAGTTCGGTGACATCACCGACCCGAAGTCCCGCGTCGCCAAGGCCAAGGCCTCGACCCGTTCCTACGGTGCGCTGACCTACCTCAACACCCGTCCGCGTACGACCTACCAGGCCAAGCTGCGTAATCTCAATCTCCGCATGCCTGGCGCCAACCTCGTCCCGCTTTCCCGCCTCGAGATGGACGGCCGTGCTTCGCACGGTGCCCCAGCGCACGGCGACTCCCACGCGAAGCCCGCCCATGGTGCTGCGCATCACGCCAAATAATCCTTAAACGACCACCCGTCCCATGGCTCACGCCCACGACAGCTCTTCCGAGCGCCCCGCGATCCTCGATAAGGTTCGCCCAGCCGAGCTCCCGCGCTCCCCGCTGATTCTCAACAACCGCGGCTTCCACTGGATCACCGAGAAGGTTTGTGGGATCGTCGAGGAAGAGACCCCGCTCTGGTGGAAGATCATGTTCGGCGTCGCGCTGTTCGTCGCGTCGTTCACGTTCATCGGTCTCGGCTACCTCGTCGCGACCGGCACCGGCACCTGGGGCCTCCGTTCGCCCGTGGGTTGGGGTTGGGCCATCGTCAACTTCGTGTTCTGGGTCGGCATCGGCCACGCCGGTACGCTGATCTCGGCGATCCTCTGCCTCCTCCGCCAGAAGTGGCGCACGTCCATCAACCGCGCCGCCGAGGCCATGACCATCTTCGCGGTCTGTTGCGCCGGCCTCTTCCCGCTCTTCCACGTCGGTCGCGTCTGGTTCGGCTGGTGGCTCCTGCCTCTGCCTAATCAGAACGGTATCTGGCCGCAGTTCCGCTCCCCGCTCGAGTGGGACGTCTTCGCGGTCTCGACCTACTTCACCGTCTCCACGCTCTTCTGGTACATGGGCATGATCCCGGACCTCGGCGTCATCCGCGACCGGGCCACGACCTGGTGGCGCAAGGCCTTCTACAGCCTGCTGGCCATGGGCTGGCGCGGCGGCAACCGCCAGTGGTCCAACTTCGAGATGGCTTACCTGCTCCTCGCGGGCCTTTCGACCCCGCTCGTGCTTTCCGTGCACACCATCGTCTCGTTCGACTTCGCCGTCTCGAACGTCCCCGGCTGGCACACCACCATCTTCCCCCCGTACTTCGTCGCCGGCGCCATTTTCTCCGGCTTCGCGATGGTGCTGACCCTGATGCTACCCCTGCGCGCGATCTATCGCCTGCATGACGTGATCAACCAGTACCACATCGACAACATGTGTAAGATCATCTTGGCCACGGGCACGATGGTCGGCTACGCGTACGCCACCGAGTTCTTCATCGCGGCCTACTCGGGTAACGCCTTCGAGAAGTTCGCCTTCGTGAACCGCGCCTTCGGCCAGTACGCCTGGGCCTACTGGATCATGGTGTCCTGTAACGTGATCACCCCGCAGCTCTTCTGGTTCAAGAAGGTCCGCGAGAACCATTCCCTCGTCTGGATCATCTGCCTCTTCGTCAACGTCGGCATGTGGTTCGAGCGCTTCGTGATCACCGTCACCTCGCTCGCCAACGACTACCTGCCGTCCAGCTGGGGTTACTACAGCCCGACGATTGTCGATATCTTCACCTTCTTCGGCACCTTCGGCTTCTTCTCGGTCCTCTTCCTTCTCTTCATCCGCTTCCTTCCGCTGCTTCCGATGGCTGAATTGAAGATGGTCGCGCCGCAGGCCGACCCCCACGCCCACTGATCCCCGCCGCCCAACGACCATGAACGAACGTAACGAACGCATCCACGGCGTGGCCTGCACTTTCCGCAAGGTCTCCGACGTGTTTCACGCCGCCGAGAAGGTGCGCGATGCCGGCTGGAAGAACTGGGACGTGCACACGCCTTTCCCGATCCACGGCATGGACCAGGCCATGGGCCTGCCTCGCTCCCCCGTCCCGCGCCTGACCCTGCTGGGCGGCGTCACCGGCTTCACCGTCGGCTGTCTCCTTACCTGGTACATGAACTCGTACGACTACCCGCTGATCGTCGGCGGCAAGCCCTACTGGAGCGTGATCTTTCCGTTCCCCGTCATCTACGAGTGCACGATTCTGTTGGCCGCCTTCGGCACCTTCTTCGGCCAGTTCATCTTCAACCGCCTGCCGCGTCACAATCACCCGCTCTTCGACCTCCCGAACTTCGCCCGCATCTCGGACGACACGTTCATGATCGTCCTCGAGGCCCGTGACCCGCAGTTCCATCTCGATGAGTCGCGCAACTTCCTCCAGTCGCTCGGCGGCCAGGAGATCACCGTCATCCGCGACTAATCCGCACCCATGAGCCGCTATCTCGCATTCCTCGCCGTCGCTGTCGTCGCCACGATCAGCTTCCTCGGCTTCCAGGGCAAGACGTCCAAGGACACGCCCGTCTATGTCTTCGACGACATGGACTACCAGAACAAGTACAAGGCCCAGGGGGAGAACAAGCTCTCTTCGCCGATGGTCGTGACGCCCGTCCGCCCGTCGTCGGCACCGTCGCCCGTGGTACCGGCCTCGAGCCGACCAAGGTTTTCTCGGAAGGCTTCCGCCGCGCCGAATCCCTCAATCCTGCCTTCGTCACGGGTAAGGATGCCAAGGGCACCTTCCTCGCCGGCTTCCCGGAGAAGTCGCTTAAGCTCACGAACGGACAGCCGCAGCCCTACGCGATTGACGCCTCCGTGCTCGCCCTCGGCCAGGCCAAGTATCAGATCTACTGCGCCGTCTGCCACGGCGACGCCGCCGACGGCAACGGTATCATGAAGGTGCGCTCCGCCATCGAAGGCGATGTCGCCATCGTCACGATCGCCAGCCTCCAGACGCCGCTCATCCGCGCCTATCCGAACGGTCAGATCTACGACGTCGTCACCAACGGCAAGAACACCATGATGGGATACGGCGACAAGCTTTCCCCTGAGGAGCGCTGGGCCGTCGTGGCCTATGTGCGTGCCCTTCAGCTCTCGCAGAACTGCCCGCCCGAACTCGTCCCCGCCGCCGTGAAGGCCCAAATCAAGTAATTCGCCCATGAGCTCCTCTTCGCCTCACGCCCTGACCGCCCATTGGAAGAAATTCCTGGCCCTCGGCGTCGCCGCCTTGGCCGTTGTCTGGTACTTCGCTTTCGCCGGCGTCGCCCACCACGAAAACCGTCAGGCTCTTTCCGTCCTCGTCGGCTCGCTCTTCTGGGTCTCGATTCTGATCGGCATGCTGCTGCTCACGATGATCACCCGCGTCTTTGATGCCGGCTGGGCGCCCCTCGTCCGTCGTAACTGGGAGCTGCTCATCGTCGCGCTACCGGTCGTCCTGCTCATCGGAGTCGTCCCGTTGGCCTTCCTCCCTGAATTCCGTCACGCCCTCTGGGATTGGACGGACCCCGCCCATGTGCTCGCGGGCGGTCACACCGTCGGCCATGACCCGATCCTGCAGGCCAAGAGCTGGTTCCTCAACGAGCCGTTCTTCCTCGTCCGCATCGGCCTCTACGTCTTGGTCTTCGGCGTGCTCGTCACGCTGCTCCGTCGTTGGTCGTTCGCTCAGGACACCGATCGTACCGCCGGCCACACGCATCGCCTACATGCCGTCTCCGCCGTGGGCATCCCGATCTCGGCCGTGGCGCTCACCATGTTGGCCTTCGATTGCCTGATGGCTCTCTCGTACCACTGGTTCTCGACCATGTACGGTGTCTGGTTCTTCGCGCTCTCCATCCGCCTGGCCCTCGCCGTCACGGTGATTCTTACCTACAAGCTGTCCAACGGTGGCTGGCTTGACGGCCTCCTCAACCAGGCCCACCGCCACGTGCTCGGCTGCCTGATGCTGGCCTTCACGGTCTTCTGGGCCTACATCAGTTTCTCGCAGTACTTCCTGATCTACACCGCGAACATCCCGGAAGAGACCTTCTGGTATAACATCCGCGAAATCGACGCCGCCACGGGAGAAAAGAGCGAGTGGTGGAGCGTCTCGATGTACCTCATCTTCGGCTTCTTCTTCTTGCCGTTCCTTTCCTTACTGTTCTACCGCACGAAGATCATCGCCGGCCGTCTCCTGACGGTCGCCTGGATTATCCTCGTCGGCGGCCTCGTTGACCTCTGGTTCAACGCAATCCCTCGCCAGGTCTACGACAAGTCGACCCCGGAAGGTTTCGTCGTCACGCCGTTCCTCACTTCCTCCCTCCTCCTCGATCTGGCCGCCATCGTCGGCTTCGGAGGTATCGTCATCGCGCTCTTCCTGCGCGGTGCCGCCAAGCACGAGACCATCCCCGTCCACGATCCCCGTATCCTCGAGTCCATCAACTATCATGAGTGAACAACCTTCCTCCGGGAGTCGCCCGCTGCTTCCCGGCCAGATCGCCTCGTGGCTGCGCCTCGTGTGCTTTATCGCCGCCGCGTTGATCGTGACCGCCTACGCGTACCTCGCTGTCCGCCAAGCCCCGAACGAAGAAGCCGATCGTCGCAAGGCCCAGAAGGACCTCCGCGCCGAAAACGCCAAGAAGGCGCAGGCCCTCCTCACCGAGCCGGCCCGCAACACCGATGGAACTTATCGTATCCCGGTCAAGGACGCCACCGCCCTCATCGCCGCTGACAACAAGGTCATCGCGAAGATTCAGGCCGCCGCCGCCCCGGCTCCCGCTCCCGCCGCTCCGGCTGAGGCTGGTGCCTTCGTGAAGGCTTCCGACGACCAGATGAAGCGTGGCGCCGCCGTGTACGCGCGCACCTGCATCGCCTGCCACCAGCCGACGGGGATGGGCCTGCCGCCCGTGTTCCCTCCGATCGCCAACGCGCCCATTGTCGTCGGCAATCCTGAACTGCCGATCAAGTTCATCCTCCAGGGTCTGATGGGACCGATCACCGTCAACGGTATGACCTACAACAGCATGATGCCTCCCGTGCCTGGCGTTAGCTGACGCCGATGTTGCCGACGTCCTGACCTACGTCCGCCAGAGCTTCGGCAACCAGGGCAACCCGGTCACCGCCGATCAGGTGAAGGCCGTCCGCGCCGCCACCGCCGGTCGCACGGCGATGTGGACCACTGCCGAGCTCGGCCTCAAATAATCTCCCACTCCCTTTACCGATGACTCAGGAAAATCGTTCCGGCCGCCCGCAGGGCCGTCCCCCCGAAGGCGACTCGCGTCTCACGCGGACCGAGGTCCAGCTCCGTGGTCCGTTCCTTCTCTTCTTCATCTCCTCGGTGATCTGGCTGCTGGCCGCTTCGGTCCTCGGCGTGATCGCCGCCTTGCAGCAGGGCTCGCTCGCGGGCGCGGCTTTTCGCGACTGTGAAATCCTCACCTACGGGCACGTCGCCGCCGCTCAGCACAACCTGTTCGTCTATGGCTGGGGCTTTAACGCCTTCTTTGCTCTTAATCTCTGGCTGCTTTCGCAGCTCGGTCGCTTCGAGCTCCGTAACGGCTGGCTCGCTACTCTCGGTGGCGTGTTTTGGAATCTCGCTCTCACTTACGGCGTAGTCCAGATCTTCGCCGGCAATCAGACAGGTTTTGCGCTCCTGGAATTCCCGCGCGAAGTCGGCCCGGTGCTTGCCGTCGCCTTCTTGCTCGCTGGCTTCTGGCCGATCGTCGCCTTCGCGCGTCGCCCGACGGGTCACACCTTCGCCTCGCAGTGGTTCGTGGTCGCCGCTTCGTTCGCCTTCCCGTTGACCTACCTCCTGGCACAGCTGCTCATCCTCTGGCAGCCGGCTTCGGGCGTGGTCCAAGCCATCGGCCACAGCTGGTTCGTCTCGAACCTTCTTCACCTCTGGTTCGGCGCCTCCGCCCTCGCCGCCGTCTATTACTTCCTGCCGAAGGTGCTTGGTCGTACCATCAGCGGTTACTATCTCGCCCCGGTGGCCTTCTGGTCGTTCGTCCTCTTCGCGGGTTGGACCGGTCCGGCCGCCCTCATCGGCGCCCCGGTGCCGCTTTGGCTCCAGTCTGTCGGCGTCGTCGCCGGCGCGATGCTGATCATCCCGGTGATCATCACCGCCATCAACTTCCACGGCACGCTTTCTTCCGAAGGCGGCTGGTCCCGCGCCTGGAACGACACCACGCTCCGCTTCGTGAGCTTCGGCGCCGTCGCCTTCACGGTCTTCGGCGTCCTCAACGCGATCTTCAGTTTCCGTGGTTACAATGCGGTGACCCGCTTCACGTCCTTCGCCGCCGGCCAGGAGCAGCTCCTGACCTACGCTTTCGCGACGATGGTCCTCTTCGGTGCCGCCTACTTCGTGCTGCCTCGTCTCACCGGCTCGCTCTGGCCCTCCGCCAAGCTCGTCCACGTGCACTTCTGGTCCACCGCCCTTGGCGCCGTCGCTTCGATCGTCGCCTTGCTTGTCGGTGGTTGGGAGAACGGCAAGCAGCTCGCGGACGCATCGGTTTCCTTCCAGCAGATTGCCAAGTCCACGACCGCATGGAACACCGTGCTCAGCGTCTCCGCCGTGCTCCTGCTCGTCGGGCACATCGCTTTCGCCCTCAATGCTTTTGGCATGATCCTTAAATCTTCCGCGCCGGCTTCCGCTGGCCGCCACGACTAATCCGGACACCCCATGAAGAACCTCAACTCTCTCCTGGCCGGCATCTTCCTCGCCGTTGCTTTTCCCTTCGGTACGCTGGTCGTCAGCAGCCAGATGCAGCTCGGCCCGCTGGGTCGTGCCCCCGCCGAAGAAGGTGGCCCGCTCTTCCCGTCCCGTGAACCCGGCCTGGCCATCCAGGGCCGCGCGGTCTACGTCTCCCTCGGTTGCGTCAGCTGCCACACCCAGCAGGTCCGTCCGGCCGGGCAGGGTAGCGACATCGCCCGCGGTTATGGCGTCCGCGCCTCCGTGGCCCGCGACTACGTCCTGCAGAAGCCGGTCCTCCTCGGCGAACGCCGCATCGGTCCGGACCTCGCCAACTATCGGCGCCCGCGCCAAGGACCTCGCCAGCGTGCACGCTGCGATCCAGCACGACGGACAATTCGCTTTCCTCTACACAGGTGCGAAGCAGGAAGTCGCCACCGAGCGCGCCGTCGCCCTGGCCGCCTACCTCCAATCTCTCCGCCAGGATTACTCCTCGCCGGAAGCCAAACTGAAGCAGTGAACCCATGAACGACCGTAACCGTCATCCCGATAACAACCGCCCACGCCGGGGTTCCTCCGGCGCTGGTTCCGAAGGCCCGTCCGACGGACGCCTCGTGGAGGTTCATTCGCAGCTCTCCCGCGATAAGGACGAGCCCGCCGAGGGCTTCTCCCTGACGCCGATCTTCATCGTCTTCCTGTTCTGCGGATTCGGCTTCTGGGCCGGTCTCTACCTTACCCAGAACTCGGGTAACTTTGCTCCGAGCGCCTTCGACCTCAACGCCCCCAAGGCCTCCCTCGCCGGTGGTCCGGTGGCCTTCGAGCCCGACGCTGCTAAGGGCGAGAAGCTCTTCCTCGCCAACTGCGCCGCTTGCCACCAGGCGACCGGTCTCGGCGTCCCCGGCGCTTTCCCTCCGCTGGTCAAGTCCGTCTGGGTCACTGGATCCGAAGACCGTCTCGTTAAGGCCATCCTTGCCGGTCTCGCGGGTGAGATCGAAGTCAACGGCGTGAAGTACAACGGCAACATGCCGAACATCGGCGCTGGCCTGAAGGACGCCCAGATTGCCCACATTGCCACTTATGTCCGCCAAGCTTGGGGCAACGTCGCTGAGCCGGTCATGGATACCAAGGTCACTGAAGTCCGTAAGGCCATCGGTAACCGTGCGCAGTACAGCCCAGCTGATCTCCTGAAGGAGCACCCGCTCGAGGCCAAGTAAGGTCTCGCCACAGGCGGCAACAAAAAGGCCCGGGAGCGATCCCGGGCCTTTCTTATTGGGCTTTCGCCCCGTCTCAGGAGTGCTTCTTGATGAAGGCGGCGATGTCGCCCTTGGGGCGAGCACCGACCATCTTGTCCACGACCACGCCGTTCTTGTAAAGGAACAGGGCAGGGATGGAGTTCACGCCCAGCTGCTGGGCCAGGGCCTGATTGGTATCCACGTCGACCTTCACGATCTGGACGGCCCCATTCATCTCGGTGGCGAGCTGATCGAGCACGGGGCCGATCTGCTTGCATGGGCCACACCAGGTGGCCCAGAAGTCCACCAGGACGGGGACGGTCGACGCCTTGATGGTGGCGTCGAAGTTGCTGTTATCGAGATTGAGGATGAGATCGGAGGCCATGAAAGAGACTTAACCTTTGGATTTGACGAAGAGTTCGAGCGCCAGAAATACCACACCGACTAGCGAAGCCGCAAGGGCGAGGACGTCAAACGCAGCGGCGACATTGCCGACGTTGCGATTGGCGGCCGGAGCAGCGGCTGGACGAGGAGCCGCGGCGGGAGCGGGAATCGCCGACGGAGCCGGGATGGCGGCGGGCGGCGGAGGAATCGCGGCACCGGTGTCGGTGGCGGGAGGAGGCGGAGGAACGAAGCCAGTCGGCTTGGAGAGTTTCAGCTTAGGAGCCTGTGCAGCGGAGTTGTCACCGTCAGCAGGCGGAGGAGGCGGGGGAGGGGGCAGCTCGTTGCTCATTTTTGGGGAGAGTCAGTCAAATCCTGCGAAAGAGGTGAGTCAACCCGTCTGTGGCTCCTTTTTGGCTCAGGCGCCACGGTCGTGCTTGCGGAGCAGGTCAGCCAACTCCTCCGGGTGGGCTTCGGCGATGGTCCGGCCCTTACGACTGAGGTCTTCGGAGGTCTTAATCACGGTCTCGGTCATCCGTTCGTGCGTATCTTCCGAGCCGCCCACGAGATTGAAGCCTTCGCCACGGGTGATGCGCTTATGCTTATCCTGGGCATCAAGACCGATGCCTAGCAGATGGTTGGAAGGGCGCTTGGCGCGAGCCATGGGTCATAGTCTGGCCGGACCGGCGGCGGATTCAAGCCCGCGGCTCAGTTAGCCTCGCCGGCGGGCTCGTCGAACTCCGACTTACCTTCGAGGGCTTCGCCGGCGTTGGGCACGGCGGCGGCTTCGGCTTTGGAGCAGTTGATCTCCGCGAAGGCGGCATCCTGCTCCAAATTAAGCTTTCCGAGGCGCGCCAACTCAAGGCAGGCGAGGAAGGTGGCCACGAGGAAGCCGACGGTCGGACGTTCGGGCAGTAAACTGGTGAAGGCGAACGTGGCCTCGGTCTCGAGGCGGGCGAGGATCGTCTCCATCCGGTCGGAGACCGTGACGGTCTCGGTCGTGATGTTGCCCGGCTGGATGCGTTCGGCCAGGCGGCGCAGGACGAGGTTGAAGGTGTTCCAGAGTTCGATGCGGTCCGCCGGGGCGACGGGTCGCGCGACGGCGTCTTCACCTTGAGGCTGGACGACATAGCGGCCGAGGAGGCCCTGACGGTCCTCGACGAGTCCGCGGATGATCGCGGCGGTCTCCTTGACGCGCTTATACTGGATGAGCTGCTGGACGAGCGCCCAGCGGGGGTCGTGCCCTTCGTCGGCGGCGGCGACTTCCTCTTCCGGGCGGCTTTCGACCGGGAGGAGCATGCGGCTCTTGATGTACATGAGCGTCGCAGCCATGACGAAGAAGTCACCCGCGAGCTCGAGATTATCCTTCTCCTGCGTGCGCAGGATCTCGAGGTACTGCTGCGTGACCTTCTCGATCGGGATGTCGTAGATATCGATCTCGTTCTTGCGGATCAGGAACAGGAGCAGGTCCAGCGGGCCTTCGAAGACGTCGAGGCGGATCGGCAGGTCGGCCGGCGGCAAAATGCCGTCTTCGGGGACCGAAGGGGAGTCTGGAGGGATGTCCGTCACGCTCAGAACTTGAATAATCTAGCCCGCAGTTGGAAGCCCAATGAGCTCTTACCGTTGTTAATCGGGTCGAGTCGCTGCATGACGCCGTATTCGAGCTCCCAGGAGTTCGCGACGCGCTGGATGATGCCGATGCTCTCGTAAGTAGTCTGGCCGGCTAAGGCGTCGTAGTTGAGTGTGGCGACGAGCGAGTAGACCGAATTCAGGGTCACGCGGCCTTCCCAGATAAGCTGGCGGGCCTGGGTGATCTCACGGAGTTCGACCCAGCTGACGGAGGTCCGCCAGAAGTCGCCGGAGTTGAAGGCGATACTCTGGATGGATTCGAGCGGGGCGCCGCCACCGTTAGGCAGGCGGAGGCCAGAGCTCAGGGTGACCCAAGGGGCGGGCGTCAGGCTGATCGCGCACTGGAGGTCGCTGCGGCCCGTATCAGCGGCCGTCGGGCCTTCGCGCCAATCGGCGAAGAGGTCCGCCCGGGCGAGTTCACGCGTGCCAAACTTGGCATCGCGGGTCTCGAGGGTGTTACGCAGGCCGAAGCGGACGACTTGGCGGTCGGTCGTGGAGGCAGGGTCGAGGCGGTCGGCGAGATCGACTTCTTCCAGGGCCGAAGCGGTGACCGTACGCTGCGTCATGGGCACGGTGCCGATTTCTCGGTCAGCGCCAGGCATGACGCGGTATTGCAGGAGGGGTCGGACGCTGTGGCGCATCCCGTCGATGCCCCACTTATTCGCCACGAGATCCCAGGAGCCGGTCACGAGGCCTTCCAAGTCGAAACCGGTTTGCGCGATGACTTTGGCGGTGGTGCTGTTGCCGTTGATGCCTTGAGACCAACCCGTAGCACGGACGCCGGCCACGGGCTTGAAGGTCAGCCAATCGTTGAGGGCGAAGGTGCGGTTGACGCCGAAATAGGTGTCGAGCCGGGCGGTCGACCAAGCCCCGCTGGCGAGCGTGGCCGTCTGGAAGTTGGCCAGGGGCAGGTCGGCCGACGGACGTTCGGAGAAGTAGCCCAGGCTCACGAAGCTGCGGCGATTCCAATCGCTGCCGTCAATCGCCTGCTGCGGAAGGTCGAAGCGGAACTCAGGAAGTTTCTGGACGATGTCCTGATAGTTGTCCGCCTTGGCCGTGAGCGAGGCCGAGAGATAGCCGCCGGCGTAGGGCGCGGAGACTTCGAAGTTCGCCTGCGGGTTGCCGGTTTCGCGGATGAGGTTGGGGCGGAAGTCGCGCATGAACCCGGGGTCCGACTGGCCGAAGATATTGCCGGCGAACTCGACGCCGTCGACGGTGCGTCCATTGACTTCGCCGAACAGGAAGGCACGCTGGCGATCCGGGGTGCGGCCGTAGACATCGGTAAGCAAATCGCCGCGATCGCTAATGTAGCCGCTCTCGAACTTGCCCTTCCAGACGATGCCGCCCTCAGGCTGCTTCGAATTGTCGTAGCGGAAGGCCGGACCGACGAGGATGCCAGACTTGCCGTAGATATCGAGTAGGCCGCCGACCCAGAGGGAAGGGGACTGGCGCATCAGGAAAGTGGAGCGCAGGTAGCGTCCCTGGTGGTCTTCACTCCCCGTGTTCAGGTAAAGGTCGTAAGGGATGTCGCGATAGCCGTCCTGTGCGTAATACGGAAGATTGAAGAACGGGATGCCGGCCACGTGCGGCGTGACGCTGCGAATCCTGAGGCGGTCATCGGCTTCCGTGTAGGTCGCTTCGGCAATCTTCAGGTGCATGCCGAGTTGCTCGGGTTCGCTGTTCCACATGCGTAATCCGCGCATAGTCCTATCGCCCTTGACGATTTTCAGTGTGTCCGCGGTGAAGTAGAGGGGCGCCCGGCCGAAACGGACGTTGGTCGCCACGATGGTATCATTGCGCGGATCGGCTTCGATCCGGTCGCCGATGATGCGCAGGTTCTTGGTGGCATACACGACGTTGCCTTCGGCGACGATGATGCCGGAGCGGTAGTCGAACCGGATTTTCTTGGCGTCGATGGTCGCGTCCTTGCTTTCAAGGTGGGCGTTGGTGGCGACGACGACCTTGCCGCCTTCTTCCGGGGCGAAGCTGTCAGCGACGATGTTGGGCATCACCTCGGCGAGCTTGGCGACGGTCTGGGCGGGTTCGGCCGCCATGGCCGCCACGGTCAGGGAGAGGCTTGCGGCAAGGATCCAGAAACGACGGCCAGGCATCCCGTGAGCGTTGTCGCTCTGGGGTTTCCCTCAAGTATTTTCGGGCAATGAGCGCTTGCCGACCCACTGCCCTGCGAAGAGTCTTTAGGGATGCGCCTCAGCCCAGCAGAGTTGACCGCCCTGGTGGACGCCAAGGAGACCTCTCCGCACCGCTTCCTGGGTCTGCATCCGCTGGTCGGAGGCGGTCTGGTCGCCCGCTCGCTCTTCCCTTGGGCGAGCGCCTGTGAATTGGTCCCGGACGGTCCGACCAAGCCCGTCCCGATGAAGCAGCTGCATGCCAGCGGTGTCTTCGAGGTGGAACTGCCCGGCACCGCTCCCTTCCGCTATCGCTTTCGCGTGACTTATCCCGACGGCGTGAGCCGCCTCGTCGACGACCCCTATCGTTTCCTGCCGACGATCTCGGAGGACGACCTCTTCCTGTTAGGTAAGGGCGACGATCACCGCGCCCACTATAAGCTAGGCTCCCATGTCCGCACCCTCGATGGCGTGCTGGGCGTCTCGTTCGCCGTCTGGGCTCCCTCCGCCCGACGCGTCTCGGTCGTCGGCGACCATAACCTCTGGAACGGCCACGCCCACCCGATGCGCAATCTGGGGGCTTCCGGTATCTGGGAACTCTTCATCCCCGGAGTCCATGCCGGTGCCCGTTACAAGTACGAGATCGTCGGTCCGCACGACTCTACGCCGTTCCTGAAGACGGATCCCTACGGCCTGCATTTCGAGCCGTCGCCGAACCACGCCGCCATCGTCTGCGATCTCTCGAAGTTCGTCTGGAACGACGCAGCCTGGATGGAAGCCCGTCGCAGCCGCGACCTGCGCTCGCGCCCGATGTCGGTCTACGAGGTGCACCTAGCCTCCTGGCGCCGCGTCCCTGAAGAGGGCGGCCGTGTACTCGGTTACCGCGAACTCGGCGAACAGCTCGCCGCCTACTGCGTGAAGATGGGCTTCACGCACGTGGAACTGATGCCTCCGTCCGAGCACCCGTTCGACGGCTCGTGGGGCTATCAGGTCACAGGCTTCTACGCGCCGACGCATCGCTTTGGCTCGCCGCTCGACTTCATGACGATGGTCGACGCCCTCCATCGGGCGAACATCGGGGTGATCGTCGATTGGGTCCCGGCCCACTTTCCTCGCGACTTCTTTGCGCTGGCCCGCTTCGACGGAACGCATCTCTACGAACATGCCGATCCGCGTCTCGGCGAGCACCAGGACTGGGGCACGCTGATCTTTAACTACGGCCGCCACGAGGTGCGCGGCTTCCTGGTCTGCTCCGCGCTCTCTTGGCTCGAGCGTTTCCATGTCGATGGCCTGCGCGTCGACGCGGTGGCTTCGATGCTCTACCTCGACTACTCTCGCAAGGCCGGGGAATGGGTGCCGAATCGCTACGGCGGCCGCGAGAACATCGAGGCGATTGAATTCCTCAAGCAGGTGAACTCATTGGTGCACCTCTACCAGCCCGGCGTCGCGATGATTGCCGAGGAATCCACGTCCTTCCCCGGCGTGACGAAGTCCGTCCCCGAAGGCGGCCTGGGCTTCGACTTCAAGTGGAACATGGGTTGGATGCACGATACGCTCGACTACTTCCGCCAGGATCCGCTCTTCCGGAAGTTCAACCACGATAAGCTCACGTTCGGCATGCTCTACCAGTGGACCGAGGCCTTCGTGCAGTCGTTCTCGCATGACGAGGTCGTCCACGGCAAGGGCTCTCTGATTGGCAAGATGGGCGGCGGCGACGACGCCACGAAGGCCGCGAATCTCCGCTGCCTGCTGGCCTTGCAGTGGTCCTGGCCGGGTAAGAAGACCCTCTTCATGGGCTGTGAATTCGGTCAGTTCGCCGAATGGAAATATGATGCCTCGCTCGACTGGCACCTGCTCGATTACCCGATTCATCTCGGAGTGCAGCGTCTCGTCGCCGACCTGAATAAACTCTATGTCGCTGATGCCGCTCTCACCGAGAACGAGCTGCGTCCGGAAAGCTTCAACTGGCTCGTCGCCGACGACGGTGCGCAAAGCGTGCTGGCCTTCGAGCGGCGCGGACGCGATTGCGCGTGGACAGTCGCGGGTAATTTCACGCCGGTCGAACGCACCTACCGCCTCGGCGTGCCTTTCCCAGGACGATGGGAAGAGGCCCTGAATACCGACTCGAAACACTACGCCGGCCACGGCCTCGGCAATCTCGGCGGCGTCGAAGCCGAGAATATTCCGTGCCAAGGTCGTCCTTACTCGATCGAGGTTCGCCTGCCAGGTCTCTCGATGGTCATCTTCCGTCAGTCATCGGCGAAGCTAAAGGCCTGAGCATGTCCCGCTCCGAACTCTTCCGTCGCCACGTCGCGGCCGATCCGGCGAATCCGCTGTTCCGCTTCTCGCTCGGACAGGCGCTCTTGACCGAGGGCGCCGCGGCAGAAGCCATCGAGCACCTGCGTCTCGCCGCCGCGTCCAAGGCGGATTGGATGATGCCGCGGATCCTGCTCGGCAAGAGCCTGCAGGCCATCGGTGACAAGCCTGCGGCCAAGGCGGTCTTCACGGACGCGCTCGCGCTCGCCGTGGCGCAAGGCCACGAGGAACCCGAGGAAGAATTGCGCGCGCTGTTAGCGACGCTCTGAGGACTTACTCGACGCGCTCGAGGATTACGCGGCGGAGGTCCATGACCGCGGCCTTGGCCTTCTTGACCGGGCGCACGGTGAGCGTGTTCTCGCCGGCGACGAGCGTGAGCTTGCCGACTTCGCGAGGCACGAAGCGCTGGAAGTGGCCGGTCTCTTCGACGGTGAATTCGCACGAGCCCTGCTTCGTATCGAGGGCGACGACGGAGCCGCCGTTACCCTTGCCGCAGCCCTGCAGCACGGTCACGCGATAGGTGCCGGCCTTCGGCGCCTGGAAGGTCCAGGAGGCGGTGTCATCGGCGTTCACCCAGAATCCCAGGGTGTCCTTTTGCGGCGGCTCTTCATATTTCATCTTCGTCGCCTTCACTTGGGCGTCGCGCGCCTCGAGAAAGATGAGCGAGTTTGCACCTTCGGTCGTGGCGTCGTTCATCGCCTTGCGCCAATCGGCGAGCAGCGGACGCATGGCCTCGGAGGTCGGCAGGGCCTTGAGTTGGGTGACGTCGGTCTTGACGAAGCAGTCTTCCCAGAGGGGGCGGCTGAAGTTCGGGTTAGCCTTCATTGACTCCGCCCCGACGCTCCGGCGCCAGGCTTCGAGCTTGCCGCGGAGGGCCGCCACGCGGGTCGGTTCGGCGGCCGCGAGGTCGGTGGTCTCGCTCGGATCCTTAGCGAGATTGTACAGCTCGAGGCTGCCGTCTTCATATTGCTCGATCAGCTTCCATTCGCCTTCGCGGGCCAACCCCGCGGGCTTACCGCCTTGGTTCATGTAGTGCGGCTGGTGCCAGAAGAGCGGGCGGTTGAGTGCCTTCTGCTCGAAGAGTACCGGAGAGAGGTCCTGGAAGTCGAGCGTCGCGGGCGCGGGCACCTTGGCCAGCGCACAGATCGTGGGGCAGAGGTCGCCGAGGACGACCGGCTCGTTGATTACCGTAGGTGCCAAGCGGGCTGGGTAACGGACGATCAGGGGCGTACGAATGCCGCCTTCGTAGAGGAAGCCCTTGCCCGCGCGGGAGGGGGCGTTGTAAGTGGCTGGGCTTTCCTTGAGTTCGGAGATGTGCACGCCGCCGTTGTCGGAAGCGAAGACCACGAAGGTATTCTTCGCGAGCCCTTGGTCTTCGAGGGCCTTCATGACGCGGCCGACGGCGACGTCGAGCGACTCGATGAGCGCGGCGTAGGTCGGGTGGAAGGATTTTGCGTTGGCTTCGATGGCCTTGGCCGGCGCGGCCAGCGGGATGTGCGGGTTGTCGAAGGCGAGGTAGAGTAAGAAGGGGTTGGCTTTGTTCTTCTGGATGAACTTCACCGCGTAGTCGGCCTGGCCGAGCTCGCCCTTGCCGCCCTGCGGCGATTCAGCGCCCGGGTTGACCTTGCCGGTGAAGGATTCGTCAAAGCCGTGGTCGGTCGGCTGATGGCCTTTGCCGCCAAGGTGCCACTTGCCCACCGCGGCCGACACGTAGCCTTTGGGTTTTAGGAGTTGGGCGATGGTCTGGACGCCGTTCGGTAGATGTAGGTTGATCGGTGCGGCCAGCACGCGGTGCGAGGCACGGTCGCTGCGACCGGTGAGGAACGTGGTGATCTTCAGGCGAGCCGGACTTTGGCCGGTCATCAGGGCCGCGCGGGACGGAGAGCAGACGGAAGCCGCGGCGTAGGCCTGGGTGAAGCGGGCGCCTTCGGCGGCGAGCTTGTCTAGGTTGGGCGTGTTCTGATCCTTGCGGCCGAAGCAGCCGAGGTCGTTGATGCCGAGGTCATCAGCGAAGAGGATCACGAAGTTAGGTGGGGTCTCCTGCGCGGAGGCAGGGGCGAGCGCGAGCAAGGCACCTAGGAGTAGGCCAAGGAAGAGGCGGGGCATGACTTGGGTTTAACGTCTCGCTGGGTTGTGCAAAGGGCAAAACTGACTTCGGTGCCCTCATGGACCTTCATTTAATCCAATCGGGCGTAGCGTGCATCGATGTCGCCATGGCCGCGGTCTCCTGGCTGATCCTGCTTTGCACCTATCCCGACTTCGCCCGTTGGCGGGCCGAAGGCTTCGCCGAGGCGCATGAGGCCTATACGCGTCGCGTGGGCTGGGTCGTCGGGCCGCTGCTGCTCGCCCAGCTGGGCGGACACGCCTGGCTGGCTTTCCTTGATGGGCGTTACATCGGACTCCTTCTCGTCCTGGTCTGCTGGGCGTTGACCGCTTTTTGGTCCGTGCCTTGCCATCGGCGACTTCAGCAGGAAGGCCCGACGTCGCCGGCTCTTGCTGAGCTGGTTCGGTCGCATGCCTGGCGGACGGCGCTCTGGACGATTCTGGCCGGAGTTTCTTTCGCGCAGGCGGCGGGTTGACAGGGCGCGGTCGTCGGTGATGCTCAATGGTGATGAGGACAGATGAACCGACCCAAGCCCGCGCGGCCTCGCGCTTCGGTGCTTTTCGTCGTTTCCTCGGCTTCGTCGGGCCCGGTTTCCTTGTCTCGGTCGGGTATATGGATCCAGGTAACTGGGCCACTGACCTCGCCGGTGGCTCGCAGTTCGGTTACGCGCTCCTCTGGGTCATCCTGCTGTCGAACCTGATGGCGATTCTGTTCCAGCATCTTTGCGTGCGTCTCAATGTCGCGACCGGCCTTGATCTCGCGCAGGCCTGCCGGGAGCGTTATTCGCCGGCCGTGGGCAAGTTCCTCTGGGTGGCCGCCCAGCTGGGCATCATCGCGATGGACCTGGCGGAGCTCCTCGGCTCGGCCATCGCGTTGCAAATCCTCTTTGGCATCCCGCTCTTCTTTGGCGCCATCATTACGGCACTCGACGTGCTGGTGCTGCTGGCGCTGACGCGCCTCGGCTACCGCTGGCTGGAATCGCTGGTGGCGGTGCTTGTGCTGACGATTGCGGCCTGCATCGGCGTCCAGCTTTTCCTCGCGCAGCCGGTCATGGCTGATCTCGTCAAAGGCTTCGTGCCGACCACGGAAGTGCTGACGCGCCCTGGCATGCTCTTTGTCGCGCTGGGTATCATCGGCGCCACGGTGATGCCGCATAACCTTTACCTGCACTCGTCGATCGTCGGGTCTCGTGATTTCGGGAAGACGGAAGCTGAGCGCCGCGAGGCCATGCGCTTCGCGACCTGGGATTCCACCCTCGCGCTCTGCCTAGCGTTTTTCGTCAACGCCGGCCTGCTGGTGCTCAGTGCTGCGGCGTTCCATGGCAGACCCGAAGCCGTGACGGATATCCGCGAAGCCCATCGGTTGCTGGACGGCGTGCTGGGGGTGACGTTCGCCGGCACGCTCTTCGCCGTGGCGCTGCTTGGCTTCGGGCCAGAACGCCACCATCACCGGTACCATGGCCGGCCAAATCGTCTTGGAAGGATTCCTGAAGATCAAGACGGCTGGCTGGATCGTGCGCGTCGCGACCCGCCTGGCGGCGCTCGCGCCCGCCTTGCTGGTCATCGGGCTGGCCGGGGAGGGCAGGGTAGAGAACCTGCTCATCTGGAGTCAGGTCATCCTCAGCCTGCAGCTCGGCTTCGCCTGCTGGCCGCTTGTCCGCATGACCAGCGACGCGCAGTTGATGGGCGTGTTTGTCGCCCCGCCTTGGATTCGCCTGCTGGGCTGGGTCGCCACGGCCCTCGTCGTTGGGGCTAGTCTGTGGTTTGTTATCGGTGCTTTTTAACTTAAACTACTCAAATACAGGTATTTATGTGTTTTATAGTGCGGGGATAAATTGGCTCGACATCTAATCCTGTTATCTTCACTAATGTAGTCATAAATTAACTGTGCAGTCCGTCTCCGACCATCATGTCCGCCATGCGATCTCTTATCCTCGCTCTTCTCGCCGTGTCCTCCTCGGTCGCGGCCGAACAGCCAGTCGTCTTGCGGGTGGGTTTCTTCCCTAACCTGACGCACGCCCCGGCTCTGGCGGCACGCCAGCTGGAAAGAGAAGGGAAAGATTTTCATCAGGCTAACCTTCCGGCCGGGGTAAAGCTGGAGTGGCGTTCTTTTAACGCCGGGCCCTCCGCCATGGAGGCCCTCGTCGCCGGCGCCATCGATATCACCTACGTCGGCGCTTCTCCGGTGATTAACGCCCATGTGCGCACGAAGGGCCGCTCGATTCGCGTCCTAGCTCCCGTCGCTTCGGGTGGCAACGCCTTGGTCATCCGCAAAGGGTCGCCCCTACGCACTCCGGCTGATTTTCGCGGTCGTCGCGTTGCGACGCCGCAACTCGGCAATACGCAGGACGTCGAAGCCCGCGTTTGGCTGCGTTCGGGGGGTCTCAATATCACCATCGCGGGTGGCGATGCCCAGGTGCTCCCGGCGCAGAACGCCGAACTCATTGCGCTCTTTAAGCGTGGCGACGTGGATGCGGCCTGGACGGTCGAACCATGGGTGACGCGCCTGGTGGATGATTTCGGCGGCGAGGTCCTCGTCGAGAATCACGATTCGATCATCACCGTGCTGGCTTCTTCCCAAAAGGCTCTCGATGCCAAAGGCGAAGCGGTGAAGGCTTTCGTTCGCTCGCACTATCTGTTGCGTGATCGTTTAGTTGCGGACCCGGTCTTGCTCGAACGCCTTTCGCGCGAAGCCTTAGGTGCCGAATCACGTTCCGCCGCCCCGAAGGCCGAACTCATCTCGCCCGCGCTGCGCCGTATCCGCTGGGACCAACCCGAAGATCCCGCCCTCCGTCTCCGTCGCCTGACGGAGTCTTTCGCCAAGGCCCAGTCCGATTCCCGCGCATGTGGTCTGCTCTCCGGCGAAGCCCCGGTGGCGCCTCTATTGCAGGCCCTGGTCGATGACCTTCCCCCTGCCCGCAAGTAACCCTCCTTGCGTTCTTTGACCCGTTCCCGCTAATCCCTCGTCTTCATGTCGGCCCCTCTGTCCAGTGAATCTCACTTCCCAGCTCACGCTGAGTCACGTGACCAAGCGTTTCAACGGACGCTCCGGTCTCGTCACGGCGGTGGAGGATATCAGCCTTCAGGTGAAGGAAGGCGAATTCCTCGTGCTCGTCGGTCCGTCGGGTTGCGGTAAATCTACTTTGCTTAGCCTACTCGCCGGCTTGGAACAGGTCGACGAAGGTTCAATCAAGCTCGACGGAGCTAATGTCGTCGAGCCTGGCCGCGATCGGCTCGTGATGTTCCAGCAAGATGCGCTCTTCCCGTGGCTCGATGCCCTCGAGAACGTGCTCTTCGGCCTGCGCCTCAAGCCGGGCCTCACCGACGCCGAGCGCACCGAAGCCGCTCGCTACTACCTGGACCTCGTCGGACTGGCCGACAAGGAGAAGGCCCACCCGCACGAGCTTTCTGGTGGCATGCGCCAGCGCGTGGCCCTCGCTCGCTCGCTTGCCCCTAATCCGCGCGTGCTCCTGATGGATGAGCCGTTCTCGGCCCTCGACGCGCTCACGCGTGATCAGCTCTACGGTGACATCCAGAAGATCTTCACGCAGCGCAAGAAGACGATTGTCCTCGTGACGCATAATATCCGCGAGGCGGTCTGCCTCGGCGATCGCGTCGTACTCCTTTCGCCCAATCCCGGCCGCATCCGTCAGGTCTTCAATATCGACCTGCCGCGTCCGCGTCGGATCAACGATCCGGCCCTGGCCACCTTGGCCGCCGACATCACCACCGCCCTTTCCGCCCACCTCGCGGAGCCGAAGGAGGGCCTCGTATGAAATCCCCTCGCGCCCTCGTCCCAATCGTCATCGGCCTGTTGCTTCTCGGCGGCTGGGAGTGGTTCGTCCGTTCCGGTCGCGTCGACGACGTCCTCGTCCCCGCACCGACGCAAATCGGCGAATGGTTCTGGTCCGCGCTTCGTGACGGCTCCCTGGCTTCGGCCACGTGGGTCACGATGCGCCGCTTGATGCTCGGCTTCATCATCGGAGCCGCCATCGGCATCCCCGTGGGAGCCCTCTGCGCCCGCTCGAGCCTCGCCCGTGATACCATCGGTATTATGTCGCTCGGCTTGCAGACGCTTCCCTCGGTGTGCTGGGTCCCGGTGGCGATCATCGCTTTCGGTCAGAATGAAGCCGCTGTCCTTTTCGTCGTCGTCATGGGCACCGTGTGGGCCGTCGTTATCGCCGTGCAGGAATCGGTGCTCTCCGTCCAGCCTCTCTACCTCCGCGCGGCGATGACGATGGGCTCCCGCGGCTGGCATCTCTGGCTGCGCGTGATCTTCCCGGCTGCCTTGCCTGGCGTCATCAGCGGCCTCAAGCAGGGTTGGGCTTTCGCCTGGCGGTCGCTCATGGCGGCCGAAATCTTCGTGGTGATTCTCTCGGGGTTCGGCTTGGGGTCCCTTCTGCATGCCGGCCGCGAGCTGCTGCGCATGGATCAGGTCGTGGGCGTGATGCTTGTCGTCGTGGGCGTCGGTCTGCTGGCCGACCTCATCTTCTTCTCGCCGATCGAGCGCTGGTTGCGGCGTTCTCGCGGGCTGGAGCGTTAAGCCGTCGCCTTTCCTCCTCGCCCTCGGGGCTGGGGAGGCCCTAGCGTAGGGGAAATGTTTATCGACGAAGCCAAGGTTGAACTGAAGTCCGGTGACGGCGGCCACGGCTGCGTCAGCTTCCGTCGTGAGAAATTCATCCCGAAGGGCGGACCCGACGGCGGTAACGGCGGCAAGGGCGGCGACGTCGTCCTGCTCTGCGACCGTAACGAAGGCGACCTGCAGGCCTACCGCTGGCAGCCGCACCGTCGCGCCCGCAATGGCGCTCCGGGCCAGGGCCGCCAGTGCGCGGGTCCCGATGGCGGTGACTTGATTCTGCCGGTGCCTCCGGGCACGCAGGTCCTCGAAGAGGGCTCCAATCGTCTCGTGGCCGAACTGACCGAACACGGCGAACGCGTCGTGCTCCTCGCCGGCGGCAAGGGCGGCATGGGCAACATGAACTTCAAGAGCTCGGTCAACCAGGCTCCCCGTCGCACCACCCCCGGCTACCCGGGCGAAGAAGGCAGCTTCCGCATCGTGCTCAAGACGATCGCCGACATCGGCCTCGTGGGCTACCCGAACGCCGGCAAGTCGACGCTGACGAATCTCCTCACCGCCGCCCGCCCGAAGATGGCGCCGTATCCGTTCACGACCCTCCACGTCAACGTGGGCGTGATCGATTACACGGATCGCTTCGACCGCATCGTGATGGCCGACATCCCGGGCCTCATCGAAGGCGCGCACGAGAACCGCGGCCTCGGCCACCAGTTCCTCCGCCACGTCGAGCGCTGCTCGCTCCTGGTCTTCATCATCGACATGGCTGGCAGCGAAAACCGCGAGCCGTGGGACGACCACCGCATCCTCGAGCGCGAACTCCGCCTCTACTCGCCGATCCTCGCCGCCAAGCCGCGCATCATCGTGGCCAACAAGATGGATCTCCCGGCCGCCGCCGCGAAGCTGAAGAAGTTCCAGGAACGCGTGAAGGACCTGGTCATCCCGATCTCTTGCTACTCGCAGGAAGGCATCCAGGAATTCCGCGACAAGCTCTGGGCTGCCGTGAAAGGCCCGGTCGACCAGCGCCCGAAGGCACCCGCTCCTTACGTCGAACCCGCCTTGGCCAAGCGCCTGGCGAAGGTCCACGTCGCCAAGGTCGTCGCCCCGAAGGCGAAGGCCAAGCCGGTGGTCAAGAAAGCCGCCAAGCCTGCCAAGGCGAAGAAGGCGGCTCCGAAATCTAAGCCAGTCGTGAAGAAGACTCAGGTCATTGCCAAGAAGAAGGCTCTCCCGAAGAAGGCCGCCAAGCCGGTCGCCAAGAAGAAGCAGCCGGTCAAGGTCGTGGCCAAGAAGAAGGCCGCCCCGGTGAAGAAGGCGGCCTCGAAGTCGAAGGCGAAGAAGAAGTAAGTTACTTCTTCTCCGGCGTGCCCTTGAGTTCCTTGAACTTGAGGGACTCGGAGTTGAGGCAGTAGCGCAGGCCAGTCGGAGCGGGGCCGTCTTCAAACACGTGGCCGAGGTGGCAGTCGCAGCGCGCGCACAGGATCTCGGTGCGGGTCATGCCGTGGCTGCTGTCGGTGATGGTCGCGATGTTCTCCTTGGAGACGCCTTTGAAGAAGCTCGGCCAGCCGGTGCCGGAATCGAACTTGGCGTTGGAGGCGAATAGGGGCAGATCGCAACAGAGGCAGTGGTACGTGCCGGTCTTCTTGTTGTCGAGCAGGGTGCCGCAGAACGGACGCTCGGTGCCCTTGCCGCGGGTGACCCGGTATTGCTCAGGCGTGAGCATCGCCGCCCACTCGGCGTCGGTCTTGACGACCTTGTCGACGAGCGTGGGTTTGCCGATGCCGCCTTTGCCGTCGTCGAGCGTGACGAGCACCTGGGTTACTTTGGCTTTGGCGGAATCTTTCATGGGCTTGGTTTCGGGAGAGGGAGTGGCCGCGGCCTTCTTGTCGCTGGCGGCGGAGAGGGTGTAGGTGAGTGCGGCGAGGGCGAGAACGCCGGTCGCGAGGAGCCAGGTTTTCATATTCATGGTGTTAGCTGAAGGATTTGCCGCAGCCGCAGGTGCTGGCGGCGTTAGGGTTGCGGACTTCGAAGCCCTTGCCGTGCAGGCCGTCGTCGAAATGGACGGTGGAACCGTCGAGGTACGCGTGGCTGGTCGGATCGATGAGAATCTTCATGCCCTGGCTCTCGAACTCGAGGTCGTCCGCCTTGCGCACGTCGAAAGCCATGCCGTATTCGAAGCCGGAGCAGCCGCCGGTCTCCACGAGGACGCGGAGGACGGACTCAGGGTTGGCCTGGGCTTTCTGGAGCACCTGGATCTGCTGGGCAGCGGCTTCGGTGAGGTTGATCATGCCCTTTAAGTTTAGGGGCAAACGGCGGGAGTCAAGGGGAGGTCGCCGTCCGGGGCTTTTCCTTGGCTTACCGGGCCGTCGGGATAGGCTTCGGGCACCCCACCATGCCCCGCGTTCTTTTCCGTATCCTAGCCCTCTCCGTGCTGCTGGCCTTCGCGTTCAATTTCGTGATGATGCTGGTCCTGGCTTTGGTCGGGTGGAGTACGGCTTCTTTGACCCTAAAAGATTTGCTCGGCCTGGCTGTCTTTGAGGCCACGGGCTCGGATTGGCTCTGGATTCTACTGCTCTGGGGATTCGCGCTTCTGCAGTCGTGTCTCTTGCTGCTGCCGTTGCCAGTCGCTCCGTCGACGGGCGGCAAGGTCCCGCTCGGACCGCGCGTGCTCGCCGCCGCCTTCCTCGGCGGACTGTTCTTCGCGATTCCTCTGCTCGCATCGGCCGATCTCTACCATCTTTCCGCGGCGGCCGACCCGAAGGGTTTTGACTCTAGGCCTTACATTATTGGAGCCCTTGCCGTCTGGGTGGTATCGTGGCTGATCTGGATTCCGATCCTGCTGCATCGCTCGCGCGGTCAGGCCGACGCGGTGGAACGCTTCGTGGGCAAGAACATCGCGGGTTCCGCGGTGGGGATGGCCCTCTGTCTCCCTTGGTATTTCGTGCTCCGCCGCAAGCAGTCCTGTTTCTGCGGTCTAGGTACGTTCTGGGCCCTGGTACTGGGACTCTGGTCTCTCCTGGTCATCGGCGGCCCGCTGCTCTTCGTGCTCGCCACGTGACCGTCGCATTCGCGCTGGTGTGCGCGAGGGATAAACTCAGAGCGCGCAGCCCTGCTGCGTCTCGCGCGTGGGCCGAGCGATGAGCCCGCGGTGCGGTTCATCAGGGTAGGCTTCGCTGGCGCGTGCTCCCAGCAGGTGCGCGTCGCAGCACTTCAAGAGGTCGGGCAGGTTGTCGGTCCGGCGCATGTCGTGCAGGAACTTGCCTTCGGTATCCACGGCGAGCCCGACGAAGTTGAGGAATTTCTTCAGGCGGCCAGCCTGCTTGTCGGTGGCCTTGGCGGCATCGCAGCATTCGTCGGCGAGCTCCTGGATATAGGTCCGCACGTCGGCCAGCGTGGGCACGAACGGTGTCTGGCCCTGCTGGACTTCTCGCCACTGGCGAAAAATCCACGGATTCCGGATAGCGTGGCGGCCCATCATCATGCCGTAGGCCTTCGTCTCGGAGGCGAGACGCTGGGCCTTGGCGGCGGAGGTGACGTCACCGTTGGCGATGACAGGGCAGGGGACGGCCGCCACGGCCTTGGCGATGGCGACGTAATCCACCTCTGACCAATAGAGTCCTTTGACGGTACGGCCGTGCACGGTGAGGAGATCGACCTGATGCTTGGCGACGATCGCGAGGATTTCGTCGAAGCGTTCCTGGCCGTCGAAACCGATGCGCATCTTGACGGTGAAGAGTCCAGGAATCTCCTGACGCATGGCGCCGATGAGTTCGTCGATCTTAGCGGGGTCGCGCAGGAGGCCGCCGCCGACGTTCTTGCGATACACCTTGGGCGCGGGGCAACCCATGTTGAGGTCGATGCCAGCGATAGGCAGCTTCCCCAACTCGCGGATGGTGCGGAGCATGTGCGGGGTGTCCTCACCGATGAGCTGCGCAAAGACCGGCCGGCCGGTGCCGTGGTTGACGACCGAGTCGACGATGTGCTTCTCGGGCGTCGAGCTCTCATGGACGCGGAAATATTCGGTCACGAACCAGTCAGGCGCGCCGCGGCGACCGATGACGCGCATGAAGCCGGTCGTGGTCACGTCCTGCATCGGCGCGAGCACCGAAGGGCGCGTGCCGGCGACGACGGGGACTGGCAGCGGGCCGCTCACGCCTGCTTGCGCAGGCGCGCGAGCATTTCCGCCATGTCGTCGCAGACGTCCAAGACGGCCTTGGCGATGAACACCGGGCGCTTGGCCTTCACGGCGAGCACGAGGGCGTCGCTGGGACGCGCGTCGACTTCGGCAATCTTACGGGCGACGGGGCCTTCCTGGCCGAGTAGGATGCGGGCGAAGAAGACGCCATCCTTGACGTCGACAATCGCCACGTGGACCACGCCGGCGTCCAAGCCGAGGAGGAGATGCAGCATGAGGTCGTGCGACTGGGGGCGATCAGGCACGCGGCCGTCCAAGGCGCCCTGGAGGGCTTCGCCGACGGACGGATCGACCTGGATGACCATCGTCTTCGCGGCGGTCACGAGGAATACGGCGGTACCTCCCTTGACGGGGATGACCTCGATGCCGGTGACGGGCACTGCCTCCAACTTGCTCATGCCTCAAAGTGTGCCCGCCTAGGCCGTCCCGCAAGCCCTCGCTGCTTTTAGGGCGTAGGGTTGCCTTGAAATCGGCCTCCTTTCCCGCAAGGTGAAGGCGTGCACCCCTTCCTTGCCGACGAGTTCCTTTTCGACTGGAGCAGCCTGAAGCCCGAACACGTCGAGCCGGATATCCGCGAGGCCTTGCGCCGCGCCCGCGCCAACGTCGACGCGTTCAAGCACACGAAGGGCACCGACCTGACCTATGCTCAGGTGCTGCTGGGCTTCGAGGCCACGACGAAGGAACTCTCCCGCGCTTGGGGCCTGGTCTCGCACCTCGACTCGGTCCTGAACTCGCCCGAACTCCGTAAGGCCTACAATGCGATGATGCCCGAGGTCACGGCGTTCTTTACCTCGCTGACGCTCGATCCGGAACTCTGGGCGGTCTTCAAGGCCTACGCGGCGACGGCCGACGCGAAAGCGCTCACGGGCGTTCGTCGTCGTTTCCTCGAGGAGACGATGGCCGACTTCGAGGAGAACGGCGCCGATCTGCCGGCGGAAGGGAAGACGCGTCTGGCGACCCTCAACGCGCAGCTGGCGGAGAAGACGCAGAAGTATTCCGAGAACGTCCTGGATTCCACCAACGCGTGGGAACTCTTCATCGACGACGAGAAACGCCTCTCTGGCCTGCCCGCCGGCGCACTTGCCGCGGCCAAGCAATCCGCGACCGCCAAGGGTAAGCCGGAAGCCTGGCGTATCACGCTGCAGTCCCCCTCGGTCATCCCGGTGCTGCAATACGCCGATGACGAAGACCTGCGTCGCCAGTGCTGGGAAGGCCTCGGTCAGGTCGGCCTGAAGGACGCTTGGGACAACACCGCGCTCGTCGGCGAGATCCTCGCCCTGCGTCACGAAAAAGCCCGCCTGCTGGGCAAGAAGCACTTCGCCGATTTCACCACGGCCCGCCGCATGGCCCGCACGGGCGACACGGCGTTGAAGTTCATCGAAGATATCGGCCTGCGTATCCGCCCGAAGTTCCAGGCCGAAGGCGTCGAGCTGGAGCAGTACCGCGCCGCCAAGGTCGGCGACGCCCTGCGTTCGCTGCACCCGTGGGAATTCGGTTACTGGTCCGAGAAGATGCGCCGCGAGAAATATGATTTCGATGACGAGGCCTTGCGCCCGTGGTTTCCGGTCGACGGCGTGATCGCCGGTATGTTCCGCCTCTTCGGTGGTCTCTTCGGCATCCAGGTCGTCGCTCGCGATACTTATCATGTCGACCAAGCTACCGGCGCGAAGACCGTCGTCCGTGCGGCCGAACCGCGGGTCGAAGGTGCGCCGATCTGTGTCTGGCATCCTGAAGTCCGCTTCTACGAAGTGCGCGACGGAGGCCGTCTGCTGGGCTCTTTCTACACCGACTGGTTCCCGCGCGAATCGAAGAGGGGAGGGGCTTGGATGAATTTCTTCCGCACCGGCGGCCCGCGTCCAGACGGCTCGTTCGCTCCGCACCTCGGCCTGATGTGCGGCAACTTCACGCCGCCTGTCGCCGGCAAGGAGGCCCTGCTCAATCACGACGAGGTCACCACGGTCTTCCACGAATTTGGTCATCTGCTCCATCACCTCCTCAGTGAAGTCGAAGTGGAATCCCTCTCCGGCGTGCGCGTCGCCTGGGATTTCGTCGAGCTGCCTTCGCAGATCCTGGAGAACTGGTGCTGGGAGGAAGAGTCCCTCGCTGTCTTCGCCCGCCACCACGAGACCGGCGCTCCGTTGCCCTCCGACCTCCTCGCCAAACTCGATGCCGCCGCGAACTTCCGCGCCGCCTCGACGTGCATGCGCCAGCTCGCTTTCTCGAAACTCGACCTCGACCTGCACATCCGCGCGGAGGAGCTCCGCGGTCGCGACCTGGACTCCCATTGGAACGAGGACTTCGCCGACTGGCAGGCCCGGACCACCCGCCGGGGCCCGGCCATGGCCCGTCGGTTCAATCACCTGTTCTCGGACGCCACGGGGTACGCCGCTGGCTATTATTCTTACAAATGGGCCGAAGCCCTCGAGGCCGACGCCTTCACCCGCTTCCTCAAGGAGGGGGTCCTCAACCCCCAGGTGGGGCGGGAACTGAGGGCCAAGGTGCTCTCCAAGGGCAATTCCGAGCCAGCCGAGACACTCTTCCGGGACTTCATGGGCCGGGACCTCGATCCAGAGGCCCTTTTGGAGCGCGACGGGCTGGCCTGAGCCCGCCTCCCCACCGCTGGAGTGCCCAGAATCCCGCAATAATTGGGTAACGGTGGCTTATTCCCCTTGCACAAGGGCCTATTTTCCTATGCGTAAGGCCTTTACAGATGAATCTCCGTAACATCGCAGTCATTGCTCACGTCGACCATGGCAAAACGACCCTGACCGACCGACTTCTCTACCAGTCCGGCATGTTCCGTGCCGAGGACCTCGACAAGCTCGCTGGCGGCCAGCACGGCCTGATCATGGACTCGGGCGACCTCGAGCGCGAACGCGGCATCACGATCACCGCCAAGAATTGCGCGATCAAGTGGACCGACCCTCGCGACCAGAAGGAATATAAGATCAACCTCATCGACACCCCGGGCCACGCCGACTTCGGCGGCGAAGTCGAACGCGTGCTCAACATGGCTGACGGTTGCCTCCTCGTCGTCGACTCCTTCGAAGGCCCGATGCCTCAGACCCGCTTCGTGCTCTCCAAGGCGCTCGCCCTCGGCCTGAAGCCCATCGTCGTCATCAACAAGATCGACAAGTCTTCCGCCCGCCCGGACGCCGTCGTCGACGAAGTCTTCGACTTGCTCGTCGCCCTCGACGCCCCGGAGTCCGCCCTCGATTTCCCGATCATCTACGCTTCCGGCCGCGAAGGCTGGGGCACCCTCGACCGCGCCAAGACCGTGGAAGGCCACCGCCCGAAGGACCTGATGGACCTCTTCTACACCATCGTCGACAAGATCCCTGAGCCCTACGCCGAAGGTTCCTCCCGCGGTGCCGCCGCCGGTTTCAAGTCCCGCGCCGAGGCCCTCGCCAACCCTCTTCAGATCATGGTGACCGCCATGCTTTACTCCGACTACGTCGGTCGTATCGCCGTGGGCCGCGTGACCGCTGGTAAGATTGCCCCCGGTATGCCTGTCATGATGGTCACCCGCGCGGGTGAGCAGTTCAAGCAGCGCGTTCTGGAAGTCGAAGTCTTTGAAGCCCTCGGACGCGTCAAGTCCCAGGAAGTCACCGCCGGCGACATCTGTGCCGTCATCGGCCTCGACCACGTCGAAATCGGCGCGACCATCACCGATCATGGAGGACCCCCGTCCGATGACTCCGGTCAGCGTCGACGAGCCCACCGTGACCATGGCCTTCCGCGTCAACGATTCGCCTTTCGCTGGTCGCGATGGTAAGTTCGTCACCGGTCGCCAGGTCGGCGAGCGCCTCATCAAGGAACTCGAAAAGAACGTCGCTCTCCGCGTCGACCGCGAAACCGGCGCCGACTCCTGGAAGGTCTCCGGCCGCGGCCTGATGCACCTCGGCGTGCTCATCGAAACGATGCGCCGCGAAGGCTACGAACTCTCCGTGGGCAAGCCCACCGTGATCATGAAGCAGATCGATGGCGTCGAGTGCGAGCCCGTCGAAACCCTGGCTGTCGATTGCCCTGAAGCCTCCCAGAGCGACGTGATGTCCCTCGTCCTCGGTCGTCGTGGCGAGCTCCGCTCGATGGACGCCAAGGCTGGCACCAGCGGCTGGATCCACATGGAATTCAAGGTTCCTTCCCGCGCCCTCTTCGGTCTGCGCACCCTGATGCTCACCACCACCCGTGGCGAAGCCGTCATGTACCACAATCTCCTGGGTTATGAGCCGGTCCGCGGCGAAGCCCCTCACCGCGCCGCTGGCGTGATGATCGGTGGAGAAGGAGGCGCCGTCACGGCCTACTCCCTTGACCGTCTGTACGACCGTGGCGACTTCTTCGTGAAGCCGACCGACGAGATCTACATGGGTCAGATCGTGGGCGAGCATTGCAAGGATAACGACCTCGAGATCAACCTCGTCATCAACAAGAAGCTCTCGAACGTGCGTGCTTCCGGTTCCGACGACGCGGCCAAGATCAAGCCGATGCGCCAGATGTCCCTCGAGGCCTGCCTCGAGTACATTGAGTCCGACGAGATGGTCGAAATCACCCCGAACTTCATCCGCATGCGCAAGCGTTACCTCACGGAAAACGAGCGCAAGCGCTTCGACAAGTAAGCTAGCCCGCGAGGGTCAGTTGAAACCGATGACCGCCATCCGCTAGGATGGCGGTTTTCATTTGCCAGCGTGCCGCAGGGAGTCGCGCCGCGACTTTCTCCGGCCATTCCACCACCACGTTCCAAGGAGACTTCGCCAGGTCCCAGATCAGCAGGTCGTCGAAGGCCTCTGGTTGCGTGAGCCGATAGGCGTCGACGTGGAAGACCTGGCGCTTGCCGTCGTAGACGTTGAGCAGGGCGAAGGAAGGGCTGGTGATATCGCCCGTGACGCCCAGGCCGCGGACCAGGCCGCGCACGAAGGTCGTCTTGCCCGCGCCGAGGTCGCCCTCGAGCGCCAGGACGGTATCAGGGGGCAGCAGGGCTGCGAACGCCTCGGCCGCCCGCTCGGTCTCTTCGCCCGAACGGGTGATGAGTCCGGCGGTCCAAGTCGCGAGTGCGGCGGGTGAGCCCATGGGCGCAGTCTTTCGCTGGCTTCATCGTCAGGCAACCCGCAAACAAAAGACCCGGCCGAGTGGCCGGGTCTGTGAGGTGGACTGGCGCTTCGCTTACGAGACGATGCCGAGGGGCTTGATGGCCTTCCAGCCGCCGCGGGTGAAGTCGGGGCACTGGATCGGCATGCTGCCATCCTTCACGGACTTGGCGGAGATCTCGAGGATCGCGGACCAATCGGCTGCGTCGTACACGGTCATGTCCGGCGTGATACCCTGACGCAGGCAGTCGAGCATGCGGTAGTTCATCACGAAATCCATGCCGCCGTGGCCGCCGACCTTCTTGCCGAGTTCGCCGATCTTCTTGATGAGCGGATGCTGGTTCGCCTTCATGAACTTGGTGAGCTTCTCCTTCTCGTACGTCCATTCGTGGCTGCTGTGCTTGACCTTGGGGTCGAGGATGGGGTGCTTGTTGTCCGCATCGACGGCGAGGCGGGCGGGGTAGCCGAAGAACGTGGCCTGGGTGCCGCAGAGGGCGTTGATGCGCGAGTAGGGGCGAGGGCTCACGACGTCATGCTGGATCATGATAGTGCGTCCGAGCTGCGTCTTGATGATCGAGGTGTTCATGTCGCCGCAGACGAACTTCTCGTCCTTGTGCTTGCCCTTGTTCGGCTGGTGCTTGTCGCGGAACTGGGTGAGGTTGAACTCGGGGGACGAGACGGAGACCACGAACTTGAACGCGTCGCCGCGGCCGATGTTCATGTACTGCGCCACCGGGCCGAGGCCGTGCGTGGGGTACAGGTTACCGTCCATGAAGCGGTGGTAGTCGCGGCGCCAGTCGCCTTCGCTGCCAAGCGCCCAGAGGACGCCGCCCGCGAGGTTATGGATGTAGGCGCACTCGGCGTGCTTGAGGTCGCCGAAGAAGCCCTGGCGGGCAAGGTTCAGGACGAAGAGCTCTTCTTCGCCGTAGCAGCAGTTCTCGATGATGGCACAGTGGCGTTGGGTCTTCTCCGACATGTCCACGAGCTGCCAGCATTCGTCGACGGTGACGGCGGGTGAGACCTCGATGAAGACGTGCTTGCCGTGCTCCATGGCCTTGAGCGCCATCGGCACGTGCCACTCCCAAGGGGTGGCCACATAGACGACGTCGATATCATCGCGCGCGATCATCTTTTCCCAGATGTTCTCGTCGCCGAAGTACATCGCGGGCTCCTTGCCGGTGATCTTTTTCACGTTGGCGGCGGCGCCCTTGGCGCGGGCTTCGACGATATCGCAAACGGCGACGACTTCGGCGAACGGGATGTTTGCGGCGGAGTTCACGTGACCGCGGCCACGGCTAAGGCCGATGACGGCGACTCGCACCTTTTCGGTTGGCTTGGTCGTCAGCTCCCAGACGGGCTTATTGCCAGCTGGGCGGGGACGCGTGGTCGAGATATCGCTCGCGCTGAGGAGTTTGAGGTCGCGAGGGTCGGGCTTGGCATCGGCGGACGGGACGGCGCTGAGGCCGAGACCAAGGCCGGCGAGGGCACCGAGTTTAAGGAAGTCGCGACGATGGGAGTTTTCGGGGAGGTTCATGGCAGTGAAGGGGTAGGGTTAGGGTTAGGAAATGATGGGGAGGGGCTTGAGGGTCTTCCAGCCGCCGCGGGTGAAGTCGGGGTAGGCGACCGGGATGCTGCCGTCGCGCACGGAACGATCGGAGAGGTCGAGGAGAGCGGACCAGGAGGCGGCGTCGTAGACGGTCATGTCAGGCGTGATGCCCTGACGGATACAGTCCAGGAAGCGGTAGTTCATCACGTGATCCATGCCGCCGTGGCCGCCGACTTTCTTGGCGTCGACCATTAGCTTCTTCAGCAGCGGGTGCATGTTCGCGGTCATGAACTTCTTCAGTTTTTCGCCTTCGTACGTCCAAGAGTGGCTGTTTCGCTTTTCTTTCGGATCCAGCAGCGAGCTCGTGTTATCCACGTCGATCGCCAGGCGGTTCGGGTAGCCAGCGAAGGTCGCGAGCGAGCCGCTGAGCAGATTTCCGCGTGTGTAGGGGCGCGGGCTGGTGTTGTCGTGCTGGACGACGATGGTCCGGCCGAGCTCGGTCTTCACGATTGTCGTGCTCATGTCGCCGTTGACGAACTTCTCGTCCTTCGACCGGTCGCGGTCCGGCTTCAGCCGTTCGCGCAGCTGGGATAGTCCGAACTCCGGCGAAGAGACCGACACGGCGTATTTGAAAGCATCGCCGCGACCAATACCCATGTACTGGGAAATCGTGCCGAGGCCGTGGGTCGGGTAGAGGTTGCCCTGCAGGAGCGTCGAATAGCGGCGGCGCCAATCGCGGCCGGCGTCGAGGAAGCTCGCTCCGGGCTTACCGCGCTGGTCGTGGATATAGGCGCACTCGCCGTGCTTGAGGTCGCCGAAGAAGCCTTGGCGCTGGAGGTTCAGGACGAAGAGCTCTTCTTCGCCGTAGCAGCAGTTCTCGAGGATCGGGCAGTGGCGTTGGTATTTTTCGGAGGCGTCGACGATATCCCAGCACTCGTCGACCGTCAGGCCGCAGTTTACTTCGAGGAAAGCATGCTTGCCGAGCTCCATGGCGCGGATGGCCATCGGCTTGTGCCATTCCCAAGGTGTGGCGACGTAGACGACGTCGATGTCATCCCGGGCGACCATTTTTTCCCAGGCGTTCTCGTCGCCGCTGTAGATGGCAGGCATCTTGCCGGTCTTCTTGCGGACCACTTCCGCCTGCGCCTTGGCTCGTTCGTCGAGGATGTCGCAGACCGCGACGACTTCCACGAAAGGCGTGGCGACGCAGGAGGCGACGTGGGCGCGGCCGCGGTTGAGGCCGATGATGCCCACACGAATCTTCTCCTGCGGTTTCGTCGTGAGATCCCAGACGGGCTTGCTCCCGGCCGGACGCGGACGGGTCGCGCCGATATCGGCGGCGGCCCGACGCATCACTTGGGCGGGATCTGGCTTCGCTTCCGCAGAAGGAATCGCCCCCAACCCGAAGCCGAGACCCGCGAGCGCGCCGAGCTTCAGAAAATCGCGACGGTTACCGGGTTCGAGGGGGTCCATGGGGTCTCTTCAAGACAGCAAAGCTGGCCCGTGGTTGCAACGGATTTGCCAGCGGCCCCTCGTCAAATCACCAGCTTATGAAGCCTTGGGCTCCTTTAATCCCGAAGACCGCCAGATTACGAACGGTATGAGCCATAAAACACGGCAGCAGTGAACGGTCTGGATTGAGGGGATTGAAACGCACGACGTAGAGCCAGAGCGATGTGATGAAGGCGAAGAGAGCGCTGACCTTTCCTTCCGGTGTGCTGAGGTCGAAATTATGGATCAGCGCGAAGACGAGTGAGCCGACGATCATCAGCGCGAGCAACTTGCGGCCGAATAGTTCACCCGGCGCGACGAAGCCGCGGAAAAGCATTTCTTCAACGATGGAGGCGCCGAGGAGTTGGAAGATGAAGATCGCCGGGAGGACACTCTGCTGGTCAGTGAGGCCGGTCCGCTTCTCGACGGCGGCTTCGGTGATGGTGATCAGGATGGCGCCGGCGGCGGCGACGAAATAGGCACCCGTTGGTGCATACGTCGTTCCGGGCCAGAATTTCTCGGGTTCCCCGGTGATGGTCCGCTTGCGGCGTTCGCGCGCCCAAGCAATGAGCACGAACAGGCCGAGAGCGCAGTAGAGCAGGGCTTTGGCGGCGGTGAGATCCATACAATCAGCGAACGCCGAGCACCCAGGCACGATAGCCAGGCGAAGCGTGGTCGGCCGCGAAGGTGAGCCATTGCGGCACGGCGAAAGGGTGGCGGGCATGGACCCAGGACTCGAGGTCGGCACCCTTGCTCGCGGCGAACTTGAAGGTCACGCGGAACTCATCCTCGCTCTCGACCTTGCCTTCCCAGGTGTAATGGGAGCGAATCGGACCGTCGACCTGCGCGCAGGCGGCCAGCCCGGCGGCCACCGCGTCGGCGGCAAGCCGGTCGGCTTCATCGCGCGAGGGCAGGGTCGTCAGGGCGATGCCGATGGCCTCAGTCATGCGCCTTCGTTGTCGCCCTTGAGGTACTTCTCGGTGATGATCTCGATCAGCATGTCGCGCGCTTCCTTCACGGAGTCGACGTGGATGTAGAGGTCGCGGTCTTCCGGCGAGACCATGCCCCATTCCTGGAAGGCTTCGAAGTTGATGGTGTTCTTCCAGAAGGCCGAGCCGAAGAGTAGCACGGGGAACTGCTTCTTGGTCTTCTTCGTCTGGATCAGCGTGAGCATCTCGAATAGCTCGTCCATCGTTCCGAAGCCGCCCGGGAAGGCCACGAGGGCCTTGGCGAGGTAGAGGAACCAATACTTGCGGACGAAGAAGTAATGGAACTCCAGATCCAGCTCGGGCGTGATGTAAGGATTATGTTCCTGTTCGAAGGGGAGGGCGATGCCGAGGCCGACGGAACGTCCTCCGGCTTCGTGCGCGCCGCGGTTGGCGGCTTCCATGATGCCAGGTCCGCCCCCGGAGCAGACGAGGAAGCGCTGCCAGTCGGGAAGCGTGAGCGACCACTTGGTCATCTCGAAGGCGAGCTCGCGGCAGGCTTCGTAGTAGGCGGAACTGCGTAGGTCGATCTCGGCGTTACGGACACGATGCGCGCATTCGGCGTCGGAGCACGTGCCGGCGGCGGCGAAAGCCTTGGCCTCTTCGAGGCGCTTGCGGGCGACTTCCTGGGGTAGCGTACGCGCCGATCCGAACATCACGACGGTGTTGCGGACGCCGAATTTCTTGAAGCGCTGGTGGGGCTCGGTCATCTCCGTCAGCACGCGGATACCGCGGGCCTGGGGGCTGGCCATGAACTCGGGGTTCAGGTAGGCCCGGGGCGGGGTGGGCCTGAGTTTGCCTTTTTCCGGGCTCATACCCCATCCTCCCCCTCAAAAGGCCATCTGCCAAGCCGGGAAGCGTGGGGCTTGACACCCTCGGTGGGGTGTCCTTGGCTGTTCCTTTACAGCCATGCATCCGACCTATCGTCCGTCTAAGATCTCCCGCGCCCGCAAGTGCGGTTTCCGCGCCCGTTCCAAGACCCCCGGTGGCCGTAAGGTTCTGGCTAAGCGCCGTGCCATCGGTCGCAAGCGCCTCGGCGCTTCCTAATCCCCCATGCGTCTCCCGCGGGAGCGTCGAATTCGCGCCTCGGCCGAGTTCAGCCGCCTCCGCCAAGAAGGCTCGCGACTCGATTGCGGGCCTTTTCTTTTGAATTTTCGCCAGCACGGGTGAGAAGGGCTCCGGCCCGTTTCGCCGTCATCGCCGCCAAGAAGAACCTGCCTCTGGCGGTCGATCGTAACCGAGCGAAACGCCTGGCTCGCGAACTCTTCCGGACGGACGAAGCCGCCTTCCCGCCCGGCTGGGAGGTCGTGCTGGTCATCCGCTCCGGCATGCTGAAGCGCTCGCTAGCCGAGCTCCGCAAGGTCTATGCCGCGGCGGCGGTCCGCATCCTGGCGTCCAAGGCCGGTCCGGCCGCATGAGCGAACCACGCCCATCCCTCTTGGCGAGCTTGGCCTTGGGCTTCGTCCGTTTCTACCAGCGTTTCCTTTCCAAGCCTCTGCACCTGATTCCGGGTTCAGGCTGCCGCTATCATCCGACTTGCTCCTGCTACACCGCCACGGCCCTCGCGCGTTTTGGTTTCTTTAAGGGAGGTTGGATGGGCTTCCGCCGAATCTGCCGCTGTCATCCTTGGGGCGGCTCGGGCGTCGACGAAGTGCCCGAACGGTGATGCCCTCGGGCGCCCGTTTAATTGGCTCGCCCTGTGCTGGCGATTTTCCGACTAATCACCCTGTGAAATCGCTGTTCTTGAAGGTTCTGGGTTCGCGGCAGGGAGGCACGTTGCTCCTAGCCACCAGTTACGTCCTTCTCGGCACGCTCCTTCGTCTCGGACTGCTGGTGGCCACGGCCGGCAGCGTATCGTGGGGCCTGCCGACTTTCGCGGCCTTATTTATCGGTCTGTTGTTCGACCTCTTCATGGCGTGGTTCCTGACCTTGCCGCTGGGCCTGCTGAGCGCCGTCTGGCCGGCGTCCTGGTCTGCCTCCCAGCTGGCTGCGTCTGCCATTACGCGCGGCCTGGATCTTTGGCGCCTTCCTCTTCACCTTCTGGAAGATCTCCGAGATTCTTTTCTGGGAGGAGTTCGGCGTCCGCTTTAACTTCATCGCGGTCGACTACCTCGTCTACACGACCGAGGTGGTGAAGAACATCGTGGAGTCCTATAATCTCCCGCTGATCATCTCCATCGTGCTGGCGGTCGCGACCGGGTTTTTCCTGCTCTGGCGCCGTCTGGGATTCGTCCGTCGCTGGGAAGAGGGTGCCGCGGCCGACGCCACGCCGCGCTGGCGCAACTTCGCGGCGCTGCTCGCGCCGTTACTCGCGGTCTTGCTCGTCGCCTATTTCGTCGGTCGCCGCGACCTCAAGGACGCTACGACGGCCCATACGTCCGTTGCCGAACGCCTCACGGCCGGTCTCCGCCATATGGGCGAGCCGCAACCAAGCTGGGATAATAGCTACGATACCGAAATCGCGAAGAACGGCGAATATGCCTTCCTGGCGGCCTTCTGGGCCAATCAGCTGGAATGGAAGCGCTTCTATCCGTCGCGCCCGGACGCGGTTGCCCAACTCCGCGCGACGCTCCTCGCCCAGGGCGGCGAGCCGGCGAGTGCCGACCTCAACGACATCACCCGCCGCATCCAGCCCGCCACGCCCGCCCGCCGTCTTAACGTGATTCAAATCACGATCGAGAGCCTGAGCGCCGAATTCGTGGGCTGCTACGGTTCGCCGGATTACGCCGCGAAGAACCTGACGCCCAACCTGGACCGCATCTCCCGCGAGTCTCTTTGGTTCTCCCGTTGCTACGCCGGCGGCACGCGCACGGTGCGCGGGATGGAAGCTCTCTCGCTGTCGATTCCGCCGATTCCGGGACAGTCGGTCCTGCGCCGCCAGGGCTGCGAAAATCTCACGACGCTCGGCTCCGTTCTTCGTTCGCAGGGTTACGACACAGCCTTTATCTACGGCGGCGATGGTTTCTTCGACAACATGAACTACTTCTTCGGGGCCAACGGCTACCGGGTGGTGGATCTACCTCGCCAGGAAGCCGCGGGCAAGAAGGCGACCTTCGGTAACGCCTGGGGTGCTTGCGACGAGGATGCCTTCGCCTGGTCGATTGAGGAAGCCGACAAGGCTCATGCGGCCGGTAAGCCCTTCCATCACTTCGTGATGACGACTTCGAACCACCGTCCCTACACGTGGCCGGCGGGCAAGATTGACCCGAAGCTCATCAACCGCGAGGGCGGGGTGGCTTATACGGATTACGCGATTGGCGCATTCCTCAAGGCCGCGCAGGACAAGCCTTGGTTCAAGGATACGGTCTTCGTCATCGTGTCCGACCACTGCGCCTCGGTCGCCGGTAAGCGTGAACTCGAGATCCGGAAATACGAGATCCCGCTCTTCATCTGGTCTCCCGGCAATATCGCCCCACGTAAGTTCGATACGATGATGAGCCAGATCGATACCGCGCCCACGGTGCTCGGACTCCTCGGTACAAACTACCTTTCCCGCTTCGTCGGCAGCGATGCGCTCAGCCCGAATTTCCGTCCTCGCGCGTTCATCAGTAACTACCAGAAGGTCGCCGTACTGCGTCCGGACGGATTGCTGACGGTGCTCAAGCCCGTGCGCCAGTCGGTGCAGTATAAGGCTGACCTCGCCACCGGCGCACTGACTCCGGTGGCTTCACCGGATACCGCCGCGGTGGATGAGGCGATTATCCACTACCAAGGTACCGACGACCTCTTCAATCATGGCGGACTCCAAAATCCCGTACGTTAACCGCCCCTCGGTGGCCCTTCCGGCGCTGGTCCTCGCGGGTATTATTGGCTTCTTCGGTTTCCATGGGACCGGTGGCGAGTGGCTCGACTTCCAAGTCCAGTCTTGGTTCTGGAATGGGAGCGATTGGCTGATTCCGAAGGATGCAGGCTGGTTCCATAGCCTCGCTTATGACGGACCGAAGGTGGGGCTCATTTTATTCGCGGTGGGGTTACTCTGGGCGATCGCCTTACCCTGCGCGCTCACCGTCTTGGCTGGGACGCCGCCGTGCGGTATTCCTTTTCGTCTCGATGGCGGTAATCGCCCTCACCTGCACGCAGTTGCGTGATGTCACGCAGATGGCCACTCCAAGGGCCCTGAAGGTCTATGGGGCCGTCGCGCCGAACGCCTGGGAGCACCTCCTTTTATTCGACGCCAAGCCGGTGGGTTATCCCAGCAATGCCTTTCCCGCTGGCCACGCCAGCGGAGGCTTCGCCTTGCTGTCCTTGGCTTTCGCTTGGGGGACGCCCTCCGCACGTCTGCGGGGAGTGCTCATCGGCTGCCTCTACGGCGGCGCGATGGGACTATACCAAATCGCCCGCGGTGAACATTTCCTTTCTCACACGTTGGCGACAGCGGTGCTCGCCTGGCTGATCGCCGCGTGCCTCGCCCGTTGGCTGAAGCCTAACGAGATCAGTTCGACCAGTTGACGAGGTTATCCGCGCGGAATGGTCCGGTGGTGCCGCCGTTCTCGTCGAAATAAGTCGCTGGCACGATGCCGGAGCGGAGCATCGTGGTGCCGCCGGAGGCGGCTGGGTCCCAGTATTCGCCGAGAGCGAGGATTTCGCCTTCGCTCGGGGCATCCACGTAGTTGGCGGAGGCGCAGACAAAGAGGAAATTAGGCGACTTCCAATCGAGGTATTTTCCAGCGGTTAAGACGCGGTAGCGGTAATCGTAAGGATTGCCCCAGGCGTCGACGAATTCGCGGCAGGCAGGGTTGCCGCCCTTCCAGTCGTCGGCCCCGAGCTTGGAGTTATCGTTGGTGTTGACCTCACCTAGGTTAAGGAAGCTGCGTTTCTGGCGCTTAGCAGGATCTCCGGGCAGGGAGCTATCGTCGAAATTAAGTAACGTCGGCAGCCCGCCGGGGGTCGTCGTGCGAATCAGGCGCCGGCCAATGAGCTGGTCAAGCAGGTCGCGGCTGAACCGTTCGTCCGTGCCGGTAGCACTACAAGGGAAGTCCCCGTAGATTTTGCGGTAGCTCTGGCAGGCCATGGCGATCGCTTGGATGTCGCCACGGGACTTGGACTTGTTGCGGCTGCTGTTGGCGGCTCGGAACAGGCCAAAGGTGATGGCCGAAAGCAGGCCGATGATGCCGATGACGACCAGCAGTTCGATGAGGGTGAAGCCGGAGCGGCGGGCGATGGGGTGGCGCATGGGGGTGGGCTCAGATGTGGCGGGAGTCGTTCTCGTCCTTCTTGACGTAGCCGGAGTCCTGACGCTGGTGGTTCACGGCGTTCTTCTTCAGGTAGGCCTGATAGACGTCGTCCGCGGACATGCCGAGAACCTGGGCGATGGAAATCAGGAAGTGGAAGAGGTCGATGACCTCGACGCGGGCGTTCTGCTCGTCGAACTTCTGGTACTTGGCCCACCACTTCCACGGCACGGAGTCGGTCAGCTCGGCCATCTCCTGCTGCATGGCGCGGAGGTAGTTGAGGACCCATTTGATCTTTTCTTCCTCGGTCATGCCGGCGGTTTCGACGCCGATGCGCTTGTTGAGCGCCTGCTGCATCAGGAAGATTTCTTCGAGCTTGTCGGACATGGGTTCAATTAGGGCGGCCCAGTCGCCCTGGGGCAATCCCGGAAGCGCCGCCGGGGCGGCCAGGGGGCTTAATTGCTCTTTGCAGGGAAGGGCGGACTGTGCCTACCTGTCCTCGTGTCCGCCACCAGCCTCATCGCTCCCCTCCGTAAGCCGGAAGTCCTCGCCCCGGCCGGGGAGTGGGATTGCGTCCGCGCGGCGGTCGAGAACGGCGCCGACGCCGTCTTCTTCGGCGTGGGTCGTTTCAATGCCCGCGTCCGGGCCAAGAATTTCGAGGAGTCCGACCTGCCGGAACTCATGGCTTATCTGCATGGCCGCGGGGTCAAAGGGTACGTGACCTTCAATACGCTTATCTTCCCGGACGAGCTCGCCGAAGCCGCCCGCACGCTCCGCTCGATCATCGCCGCCGGCGTCGACGCTGCCATCGTCCAGGACCCGGGCATCTGTCGCCTGATTCGCCGCATCTCGCCCGACTTCCCGATCCACGCTTCGACGCAGATGACGGTGACCAGCGCTGCCGGTGTCGACTTCGCCCGTGACCTAGGAGCCTCGCTCGCCGTCCTTGGTCGCGAGGTTTCGATTCCGGAGATGCAGAAGATGCAGACGGAGCAGGCCACTAAGGGCGCTCCGCTCGATCTCGAGGTCTTCGTCCACGGCGCCCTCTGTGTCGCCTACTCCGGCCAGTGCCTGACGAGTGAATCCCTTGGCGGTCGTTCGGCCAATCGCGGCGAATGCGCCCAAGCCTGCCGCCTTCCCTATGAGCTCGTGGTCGACGGCGTGGTGCGCAACCTCGGTGACAAGGCCTACCTGCTTTCCCCGCAGGACCTGGCAGGTATCGAGGTGGTCCCCGACCTCATCCGCGCCGGTATCCGTTCGCTGAAGATCGAAGGTCGCCTGAAGTCTCCGGAATATGTTGCCGCCATCACGAAGGCCTACCGTCGTGCGGTCGACGCTGCCTGGGATGCTTTCGCGAAGGGTGCCGACGCCGATCGTGCTGCCCTGCAGGTCCGCCAAGAAGAGGACTATGCGATGCAGATGACGTTTTCGCGCGGCCTATACCCGGGCTGGCTTCGCGGCATCGACAACCAGCAACTCGTCCATGCCCGTTTCGGTAAGAAGCGCGGTGCCTACCTCGGCACGGTCGTCGACGTCGGCACCAACGGGGTGACGATGCGCCTCGAAGGCCCCCTTAAGCCGGGCGATGGCGTGGTCTTTGACCAAGGCAAGCCGGCCGAACGGGAGCAGGGCGGCTTCGTCCACGGCCTCGAGCCCGCCCGCGGCGGCTTGACGTTCATTCGCTTTGGCCGCGAAGACGTGGATTGGTCGCAGGTGAAGCCTGGCGCCATCCTCTGGAAGACCAAGGACCAGGAACTCGACAAGCGTCTCCATGATTCCTGGGATCGCGAGAAGGCCAATTACCGCCGCCCATTACACGCCAAAGTCATCGGCCGCCTCGGCCAGCCGCTACGTGTCGAATTCAATGATGGCGAAGGCCACGTCGTCGCCGGCGAGACCGCGATGCCTTGCGCCGCGGCGGAAAAGCGCCCGATGGACGTCACCACTTTACGCGACCAGCTCGGCCGCCTTGGCGACACGGGCTTCGAGATGGGCGAACTGCAGGCCGACCTCGAAGGCGCGCTCATCATCCCCGTCAGCGAACTGAACCGTCTCCGCCGCGACCTGTCCGAACAGATTTCCAAGCTCCGCAGTCTGCCTCTGCGCTGGACGCTCCTGCCTTTCGAGGAGTCAGCCACCAAGGTCGCTCCCTTCGAGCCGAAGCGCCCTGGTGAAGCTGAGATCATCGTCGTCATTCGAGAGCCAGAGCAGCTGGATCCCGCCCTCGCGAGCGGCGCCCGCGTCATCTACGCCGAATACGAGGACCCGAAGAAGTTCCGTGCCGCCGTCGCCCGTGTCCGGGCTTACGAGCAGGAAGCCGGTCGTAAGGTCGAGTTCTGGGCCATGGGCCCGCGCATCCATAAGCAGGGCGAAGCACGCATCAGCGAAATCGTCCTCTCGTGCGAGGCCGACGGCTACCTGGTCCGCAATCACGAGGATCTCCGCGCCTTCAAGGGTAAGCGACTCCGCGCGGACTTCTCCCTCAATGTCGCCAACGGACTCACCGCCGAGTGGCTCATGCGCGAGCACGCCCTCGAGGGGTTGACGGTCTCCTATGATTTGAATTCGGAGCAGGTCACGGCCTTATTCCAATCCGCCCCGCCGGAGTGGTTTGAGGTCACGGTCCACCAGCACATGCCGATGTTCCATATGGAGCACTGCGTCTTCTGCGCCTTCCTCTCCAAGGGTAAGGATTACCGCGATTGCGGCCGCCCCTGCGAGACGCACCGCGTCAAGCTACGCGATCGCGTCGGCGCCGAGCACATCCTCAAGGCCGACGCCGGCTGCCGCAACACGCTCTTCAATTCGCGGGCCCAGACTGGGGCTGAATACGTCACGCAGCTGCTGGCCCTCGGCGTCCGCCGCTTCCGCGTCGAGTTCGTCGACGAGGATGCGTCCACGGTCACGCGCACGCTCGAGAAATATCAGGCCCTGCTCAAGGGTGACCTCGATGGCACCGCGCTCTGGAATGACCTCAAGGTCCTCAACCAGCTCGGCGTCACGCGCGGGACGATGCGGGTGAAGCTCTGATCACTCCTCGCCGCGGAGGCGGGGGAGTAGGCCGGTGATGCGGCGTGAATCCGAAGCGTTGCGTACGGCCATCGCGTAAGCGGTGGGGTCGCCGACGAGGATGACCTGCTTACGGCCGCGCGTGACGGCGGTGTAGACGAGATTACGCGCGAGCATGATGCTGTGCTGGCGGAGCAGGGGGACGACGACCGCTGGGAATTCGGAGCCCTGCGACTTGTGGATGCTCACCGCATAGGCGAGGTGCAGGTCGCCTTGTTCGCCGCGTTCGAGTTCCACCCGCGCGCCGTCGAAGTCGATCAGCAGCGTGCCTTCCTCGTTCTGGCCGAGCACCACGCCAAAGTCGCCGTTGAAGACGTTCTTGTCGTAGTTGTTGCGGGTCTGGATGACCTTATCACCAGGCTGGATGCGGCCCGGGCGCGCATCAGCGCCACGCAGGCGGCCTTGTAGTGCTTGGTTAAAGGCCTGGATGCCGCCAGTGCCTTTGTGCATCGGCGCGAGCACCTGGATGTCGCGCAAGGGGTCGAAGCGGAGTGCCTTTGGGAGGATGTCGCAGCAGAGCTTCGTGACCATCGCCACGCAGGCTTCGGGATCATCGACGCGGACGAAGTGGATGTCCTGAGTGAAGTCGAGTTTTGCGGGATCCTCAACCGGCGTGGGCGGGGTGGTGTCGGCATGCAGGATGCCGTGGGCAACCGTGACGATGCCGCTGCGGGCACCTTGGCGGAATACCGTGTCGAGGCGCGTGACCGCGGCGGCGCCGGAGTCGATGAGGTCGCCGAGCACGTTGCCTGCGCCGACGGACGGGAGCTGGTTGACGTCGCCGACGAGCAGGAGATGGGCTGTGCCGGGGACGGCGCGTAGGAGCGAGGCCGCGAGCTTCGTGTCCAGCATCGAGGATTCGTCGATGATGACGAAGTCCGTCGCGAGCGGGTTATCGGCGTTGGCGGTGAAGCCGCCGGCCGCCGGATCGAACTTCAGCAGACGATGGATGGTCGAGGCCTGCACGCGCGTTGCTTCTGTCATGCGTTTCGCCGCGCGGCCGGTGGGCGCGCCGAGGGCCATGCGCACGCGCTTGGCGCTGAGGATGTCGCACAGGGCCTTGAGGATGGTTGTCTTACCGGTGCCGGGGCCGCCGGTGAGGACGGTGACCTTGTTCTGCAAAGCCATGAGCACGCCGGCTGCCTGCGCAGGCGAGAAGGCGAAGCCGGCGCGGGTCTGGGCCCATTCGACGGCCTTATCGGCGACGATGGTCGGCAGGCCCGAAGGCGTGGCGAGGAAGCGCTGGATGGAGGCGGCGATGGACTTCTCAGCGTTCTCCTGCGGGCGGAGCTGCACGAGGCGGACGCCGCGCGTCGAGAGCACGCCGACAGCCTTTTCTTCCATCAGCTTGCGGAGGCGGTCATGGACAATCGTCTTGTCGACCTCGAGGAGTTCGGTGGCTTTCTCGAGCAGGCCTTCGTCGGGGAAGGCGCTGTGGCCTTCGCCTTCAAGTTCTTCAAGCGTGTGCAGGATACCCGCATCGACGCGCTGCGGACCGGCGGTGGGCAGTCCGAGATTGCGGGCGATCTTATCGGCGGTCTTGAAACCGACGCCTTCGACCTCGCGGCACACGCGATAAGGTTCGCTCGTCAGGACCTTCTTGGCGTCCTGGCCGTAGGCCTTCACGATGCGGATGCAAAGGGCGTTGGTCACGCCGTACGTCTGCAGGAAGACCATCACTTCGCGCAGGGCTTTCTGGTCATCCCAGGCGGCCTTGATGGCCTTCGCGCGCCCGGGGCCGATGCCGTCCACTTCGCGGAGGCGTCCCGATTGGTTGGAGATGATGTCGAAAGTGCGGACGCCGAACTTCGCGACGATCTTGTCGGCGTAGGTCTTGCCGATACCCTTGATGAGGCCGCTACCGAGGTATTTGCGGATACCGTGGACGGACGAAGGAAGACGTGAACTGAATGTGCGCACGCGCAGCTGCGGGCCGTGCGAAGGGTGGCGCTCCCAATGCCCAGTGACGTCGACGGTCTCGCCGCACTGTAGGCCGGTCATGTTCCCGAGGATGATGACCTTCTCGCCGGCTTCCGGTGCGAGTTCGGCAATCGTAAAATGCGTCTCCTCATCAAGCCACAGGATGCGCTCGACCACGCCCGAAAGGGTGGTTTCGGGTCCGCGCGGCGGTTCGCGTGGCGGCGACATGCGGGAAGCCAATCATCCCCGCGGGGCGGGGGCGAAACGAAAATCAGCCTAGACCGAAGAGCTCGCGGCCCAGCTCGGGCAGGCCAGCATGGACGGTGTCCGGGGCGTAGGGGGCGAGTTCTTCGGCGGTATGGCTGCCGGTCGTCACGCAATGAATCGCCGCCAGCTTGCCGTTGCGGGCCGTGGCGATGTCGAAAGGCGAATCCCCGACCATAACCGTGCGGTTCGGGTCAGCCTTCAGGGAAGATAAGACGAAGTGGGTGAATTCTGGCTGGGGTTTGCGCCAGGGATGGACGTTGGTGCCGTAGACCGCATCGACAGCGTCATCCAGCCCGAGGTGCTCCATGATCTTCTTCGAGTTGGCGTCATCCTTATTGGTGTAGACCGCGACCCGGACGCCTTGGGCGCGCAGGCCGACGAGGATTTCGCGGCAGCCGGGGTAGACGCGTAGGCCGTGGTACATCACGGAAGGGAAGTGTTCGCGGAAGAGGCGCGTGGCAGTGGGGGCGTTGGCTTCGCCGGCCAGCTTGACGACGGTCACGTTGACCGAGCCGCCCACGGCGCGACGGATCTGCTCCAAGGTCACGCCGGGTAGCCCCATCATGCTCATCACGTCGTCGTAACAGCGGTGGATGGCTTCGAAGTTGTCGACCAGGGTGCCGTCGAGGTCGAAAAGGACGGTTTCAGGAAGGGGGCGGGCCATGGCGAAGCCCTTATGAGGCGTGTAATCGGTCAGTTTCCAAGTTTGGAATTGAAGGAAAGGGCGGGCGACCTAGGTTGCGGTTTCGCACCATGAGCTTCTCGCTGGACCTTACCAAGCCCCTCGGCCGCCTCGGCCTGGCCATCAACACTCTCGTTCTCGGGGTCGTCTTTTACGGCATCTCCGTCGGCGCCTACCACTACATGACCCATACTCTGCCCGAGTCTGGTGCCCATGCGAAGGAAGCCGCCGTGAAGGCCGCGTTGGTGGAGAAGGCCGTCGCCAAGGCCAAGACCGCCGCCAAGGGTAAGGCTTTCGACGAGAAGGCCGCCATCGCTGCGGCGGAAGCCGCCGCTGAGCCTGAAGTGAAGAAGCAGGCCGAAAAGATTCATCACGACGCCGCCGGAATCTGGGCTCCGTTCGCCATCTTCCTGCTGATCATCTCGGCCATCTTCTTCGCGGGTTTCCTCTCCGTCTATGTCCAGCGTCGCGCCAACGATGGCGGCCTGAAGGGTCTCTGGATCTTCACCAATCACCTCGGTGCCTGGGCCTTTGCCAGCTACGTGGCCTTCTATCCTTACCTCGCTGACCACGGTCTGCGTAACGCTTGGGCGCCTGCCTTCATCGGCGGCCTGGTGCTCCTCCTGCCGGTCCTCTTTGCGGGCGAAGGTCATCACGACCACGACCATGATCATGGCGATGGCCACGATCACGGCCACACCCACTAAGTCGGCTCAGAGCGGCGCGGTGGCGCCGAAGTCGAAGACCGTATGACTGATCAGGCCTCGCTCCAATACAGCGAGGTCTGATTGTTTATCGGTGGTGAGGTTCTCGCCGTCATTCCAGGCGAACGAGAAGCCCTGCGCCGAACGTTTGAAGAGGGAGCCATGGCGAACGAGCGCCGGGGTGCTTCGTTCCATCGCGGTATCGTCGGTGACACTCGCGGGGTAGTTGAGGCTATGCACGTGTAGATCGTGGCTGGGCAGGCCGACGCGTCCCTTAGCGAAGCGGGCGGCGTGGCGGCAGGCGGCCTCGAGGTGCGGGCGGAGGGCTGGCGGACAGATGGACGAATTACGGTGGACCTGTTCGAAAAGGGATTGCTCAAGGTCGAGGGAGCAGGCCACAGCTGGCAGGCCCCAGGCGGTGCCTTCGGTCGCGCCAGCGAGGGTGCCCGAGCTCAGGCAGAGTGGCATGGTGGCGTTGAAGCCGATGTTGATGCCGGAGAGCACCACGTCGGGCTTTACGGGCATGAGGTGGCCGAGGGCGATGTTGACGCAGTCAGAGGGAGTGCCGTCGATGGACCAGGCTTGCCGGCCGAGATTCGGGTAGTCGGCGAGGGTGACTTCGCGGTGGCGGCTAAAGGCGCGGCCAATCCAGCTGCGTTCGCCCGAGGGGGCGGCGACAACGACGTCGAAGCCTTCGGCCATGCAGGCGGCGACCAAGGCGTGGAGGAACGCGGCGTTGATGCCGTCGTCGTTGGTCAGCAGGGCTACGGGCTTCATTCTAATAGGGTCAGGACTTGGCTCCCGGGAGGCTGGCTTCGATTTCCGCAATTTGGTCCCGGAGGACCGCGGCGGTCTCGTAGTCCTCTTCCTTGAGTGCGGATTTAAGGAGGAGACGGGCCTTGGTCAGTTTAGCCTCGCGGTCGGCAACGGCATCATAGGGGCGGCGGCCATGGTGTTCTAGGCCTGGCTGGATGCGGGCAATCGTGGCCAAAGCCTGGGGGGCATGCGCCTCGTAGCAGGTGGCGCAGCCGAAGCGATGGACCCGGTCAAAGTCGGCCCACCGGAAGCCGCAGGTGGGGCATTTGCCCCGGCCGACGGGGGTGGGGACGGTCAGCTTGAGCCCGAGTGCGAGGGAAGGCAGGATGGAGTCCGAGAGCAGGGAGGGGCAGCCTTGGCAGCAGGCATAGGTCTCCGCTTTCCCCCCAGCGACGAGGGTGAAGTACACGGCGGCGTTCTGGACGCAGCCCTGGCAGGATGGCGGACGAGGAATCAAGCACTCCCACCATGCACGCGAACGGCTGCCGATTCAAGTGCGACCACGAACCTTTTCAGGTTGAAGCCATCCCGATGGCGGATTGCCTATGAAAGCGATGCTTTCTCCTGTCCTCATGATCGTGCTAGCTGAGTCGACGAAGGGCGCCCTCTGGTATTTCCAGCAGATGGATGCCGCCGGACTGGCTGTCGCCGGTGTCCTGCTCGTCTGCTCCTTCATCGGTTGGGGTGCGATGATCGGTAAATGGTCCGACGTCCAAGAACTCCGCCGTCGTAACCACGCGTTCGAGCGTCGCCTGCGCGATGAGCCTTCCGTCGTCGCGCTCAACTTCCCACGCGGTTCGAATCTCGGACCTTATGAATTCCTCGTCGCTGAAGCAGTGTCCGCCGTGCAGCGTCACAAAGGTCGCCTCGTCCGTCAGTCTGACGTCACCTTGTGCATGGGCCACGTCGAGAACGCCGTCCAGCGCGGCGTCGCCCGCACGATGGTCAAATACGAGGACAAGATGGTCATCCTTAGTTCGCTCGTTTCCGGCGGCCCGTTCCTCGGCCTACTCGGCACCGTCTGGGGAGTGATGGTCACCTTCGGCGCGCTGACCGAGAAGGCGAGTATCGCGCAGCTCGCTCCTGGCGTCTGTGGCGCCCTCGTCACGACGACGCTCGGCCTACTCGTCGCGATTCCCGCCACCTTCGGCTATAACTACCTGCTCACGCAGGTGAAGATCATGACGACCGAGCTGGAGAATTTCGCGAGCTCGCTCGCCGACCGCGTTGAACTCGAGCTCGAGGGTGAAGCCCGCCGCAACTTTGAAGCGGTCCAGGAGCGCGAGCGCCTCCTTCGCGCCTCCGCCCCAGCTTCTCCTGTCGCGGTTACCGCGTCGGCCACGTCGGCGCCGATCGCCACCGAGCCGCCGGCCGCGTTGCCGGGTTGGGAAGACGCCCAGTAAGCCCGCATGGCCCGCTCCTTCTCCAGACCCAATCGGCTCCACGTCATCAGCGAGCTGAACGTGACGCCGATGCTCGATCTCTGCTTCGTGTTGCTGATTATTTTCATGATCGCCACGCCGGTGCTGGAGCAGACCACCGCGGTTAATCTGCCCAAGGCCGACAAGGGCGCCGGTAAGACGCCGGACACGAAGGTGCAGTACCGTGTCGTGACCATCGACCGTAATGGCGCCTATGCGATCGGGGCTCGTCCCGTCACCTTTGCCCAACTTGAGGCCGAGTTCGCTAGTCTGGCGGCACTACCCGAGGCTGATCAACCAGTCGTCCGCATCCGCGGCGACGGCGTGTTGGCCTTTCAGAAGATCATCGACGTCCTCTCTGCGGCCAAGGCCAAGGGACTGACGAAGGCGTCCTTCGACACTGAGACGCGCTGAGATGTCGAGCGGAGGAAAAGCCTGGATTGGTTCCGTCGCAGTCCATCTCGGTATCGTCGTCGCGATTGTCGGCTTTTCCTGGTACGCTGCGCGTCATGGCGGCGAAACCATTGAGTCCGTCGACCCGCTGCTCATCGACCTGAATGGCATCCCTGGCAAGCGACCCGGCGAGATCGGTAAGGCCGCCGGCGTCGCCAAGGGTTCCGAGACCGGCTCGAAGAGCGGCGTTCCCATTATTCGGCTCAAGAAGCTCGACGTCGAGAAGACCCTCCGTGATCGCGAGCAGGCCGAACAGGCCGCGCAGTCTTCGGCGAACTCGCCCAAGACAATGACCAAGGTTTCGAGCAAGAACGGAACGAGCAGCAATAATCCCAAGAAGATGACGCTCGGAGACTTCAATAACTCGAAGGGCGTCGGCAAGCCTGGCTCGTCGTCCAAGACGGGCGGTATCGGCGGCGTTTCCGTCAAGAAGGGTCGAAACTACGGCACCGGTGATAACGGCGGTGAAGGCGGTTCGGCTTCGGAGCGGCAACTCTACGCCGGCGAAGTCGAGGCTAAGCCTCCGGAGCGCTTGGAACGAAATCCTCGCGGCCGAGGGCGCCTCGATTGCCTCCGCCGGCTCCTGCAGTGTCACGGTCGCCATCGATGCTTCCGGGTTCGCCAGTTTTTCTGGTTGGGTGACCTCCCCGTCTGACTCACGTATGGCCGAGTTGGTCAAACGCGCCTGCGGAAGGATTGGTAACTGCGGCAAGCCGCCGGGCGGCAAGGCCTTCAAGATCGACTTCAGCAAAATCAGCGCGAGCGACGGCTGAGCCGGTTCAGTCGCGGACCTCGAGCACGATCTGGACCTCAACGGAGACGCCGAGGGGTAGACCGTTGACGGAGACCGCGGCGCGCGCGTGCTTGCCGGCGTCGCCAAAGACTTGGAGCAGGAACTCCGAGGCGCCGTTGAGTACCTTGGGGCTGTCGCTGAAGCCATCGACGCCATTGACGAAACCGTTGACCATCACCACGCGGCTGACGCGATCCAGCGAGCCCAAGGCGACCTTGGCATTGGCCAGCGCATTGAGCACGCAGAGCTTGGCGGCCTCGGCGGCTTGGGCGATATCGACCTCGCGACCAACCTTGCCGAGCGATGTCACCTTGCCGTCCTTCATCGGCAGCGTGCCGGCGAGGTAGAGCAGGTTACCCGTCCGAACGGCCGGGACATAAGCGCCAGCGGCGGCGGGAGGGGTCGGCAGGGTGCTGCCAAGTTCGGTGAGGCGGGCTTCGACGGAGGACATAAGTTTAGAGCCAATACTTGGGCCAGCGGGCCTCGCGGCGCAAGTTGTGATAGAAGAGGGCGACGATGATGATCAAGGTCGCGCCGGCGAGGGTAGGAAAGAGCAGGAAGGTCCAGCTTGGCTTGAGGGCGAAGATGATGAGGGGGTTCGAGCAGGCCGGCGGGTGGACGGTGCGGGTGAGCTTCATCAAGCCGATGGCCGTGCCGACGGCGAGTGCGTCGCACCACCAGGAGACGGGGCAGAATTGTAGGAAGACCAGACCGGTAATGGCTCCGATGAGATGACCGAGGATGACGTTACGTGGCTGGCAAAAAGGGGAATCAGGGTAGGCGAATACGAGCAGGGCACTGGCGCCGAAGGTACCGAGTAGGAGCATGACCTCCAGTGCGTGGGTCAGGTAAGAGAGTCCACCGATGACGGCGATCGCCGCGAGGACGGTCGCGACGATGACGGATAGCGAGGAGCGTGGCGGAGGGCTAGCCCCGTCGCCGCGCATCTTCTTCAGGAGTTCCAAGGAGGCGAGGCCTACAGCCTTACTTCAGGGTCTTGATGCCAGCCAGGAGCTCCTGCACAAGTTCGCGGCTGCGGGCCTTCACTTCGCGGTTCAGCGTCGTGTCGGAGGTGCCCATCGCGCGCTTCGACTGGGAGTAGGACTGGGCGAGGACGGCTTCCTTGTTGCGGGTGATCGTGGCGTTGTCGCGCACGGCCAGAATGACATCGGCGTTGTAGCGGCCGAGTCCGCGATCGAGGCGGACCTCGATGGTCAGGAGGGGCGTAGTGGCCTCCGGCGTCAGGCCATCGACCGAGCGCGGTACGATGTTGGCGCGGCGCATCTCGAGCTCCATGGCGTCGCGGATTTCGCCGCGCAGGTCGGCATCCTCGGGTCGGCTTTCGGACGTGGTGACGTCGATGAAGAAGAAGGTGATGCCGCGGAGCTTGGCAAAGGCCTTTTCGTCGCCGCCGGTGGAACGGAGGGGGTCGGCTTGGGCGAGGCCGGAGACGGCGGCGAGGGTGGCTAACAGAGCGAGGGCGAGGGAGCGCATGGGAATGAAGTCAGAGTAGGCGAGGGGAGGTTCCGTTCAATCCCCTTTCGCGGGGACGAGCCGGACGGCGGTGAAGGGGTGCTGGTTGAGCAGGGTGGGATACCAGCCTTGTACCTCGGGGCGGATGAGGAACTTGTTCTTGTTGAAGACGACGGGCAGGATGGGCGCTTGGCTGATGAGGCGGGCCTCCGCCTGCTGGAAATAACCGAAGCGCTTGGTCATATCGGTTTCCTTGGCCGCCAGTCCGAGGAGGCGGTCGTATTCGGCGTCGCTCCAGTTGGATTGGTTGAGTTCGTTGCCGGTGATGAGCATCTCGAGGAAGGTGTTCGGGTCGTTATAGTCGCCGACCCAGGCTCCACGGCAGAGGTGGAATTCGCCTTTGCGCATGGCGGACAGGTAGACCTTCCACTCGAGGTTACGCAGTTCCACTTCGACCCCGAGCTCGCGACGCCACATTTCCTGATAGGCCTGGGCCACCATCTGCGACCCTTCCGACGTATTGTAGAGGTAATCGAATTTCGGCAGGCCCTTGCCGCCGGGGTAGCCCGCTTCGGCGAGCAGGCGGCGAGCCTCGTTCGCATCCTGTTTCCATCGCGCGGTCGGCTGGAAGCCGCCGGTGCCGGGCGGAGTGAAATGCAACGCGGGGGCCTCGCCGGCTCGCAGGACTTTTTCGGCGACGAGATTCCGGTCGATCGCCATGCCAAGCGCTTGGCGGACGCGCGGATCGAGCAGCGCCTTGCGGGCCGCGAGGTCGGCCGGCTTCGTTCCCTTGATGTCGCAGTTCACCCAGACGAAGACGGTCGCCAAGAACGGATCGAGGCGCAGTTGCGGGGCCTTCTGCTCGCGTAGTTTGGCGACCTTGTACGGCGGCACCGCGCCGGTGACATGGAGTTCGCCGCCGCGGAAGGCGCGTTCTTCGGCGAAGAGGTCGGAGATGGCGCGGAATTCGACGGCGTTGAGCGAGACCTCCTGGGCGTTCCAGTAGCGCGGGTTCTTGCGCACGACGACGCGGCGGGCCACTTCCCATTTTTCCAACGTGAAGGCGCCGTTGCCCACGAGCGAACCAGGCCGGGTCCACAGCGTATTGAGCGAATCCATTTTGCCGTGCTTGAGGATCGTGCCGGGGTGCACGGGGATCCAGCTGTGGTGGCAGAGGAGCTGCAGGAAGTAAGGGATGGGATCCTCGAGCTCGATGACGAGCGTGCGCGCGTCGGGGGCGCGGAGGCCGACGGACTTGAAATCCTTAGACTTGCCGGTGTGGAATTGCTTGGCGCCGCGGATGCCGTGCAGCATCGAGGCGTATTCCGCTCCGAAGCTCGGGGTGAGCATCCGCTCGTAGCTGAAGAGGAAGTCGGCGGTGGTCACGGGGTCGCCGTTTGACCAGCGGGCATTCTCGCGCAGGCGAAAGGTCCAGGTCTTGCCGTCCTTCGACATCGTCCAGCTTTCGGCGACGCCGGGGACGGGGTGCAGGTCCTTCGGGTCGTAATTCACCAAGCCTTCGAAGAGGGCGGCGATAATATGGCTCTCACTCAGTCCGGTAATGGTCTGCGGATCTAGCCCCGAGGGCTCGGCCATATTGTTGATAATCAGGTAGCCTTCGGCGGCCTTTTTCTCGGCGGTCGTCTTGCCGTCGCCGCAGCCTGCGAGCAGGCACGCCAAGGCGAGCAGGGCGGCCGTCCATCGGGGCACAGGGCGAAGCATGCGGGAGATTAGGCCCGGGGTCGGCCGGAGGGCAAGGCGTCTGGATGGGCTCTTTACTCCCCTCGGCCGGCTTCCTAGAAATGACCCATGATCACCCCGACCCGTCGCGACCTCGCCGTCGCCGCCCTGACCGCCTCCGTCTGCCTGGGCCTCCTCGGCTTCATCGGCCAGGACCGAATCGCCGCCACCGTGCCCACCCCGAAGCCCATCATGGGCTCGATGGCCTTCGATTGGGAAAAGATGGTCGTCAAGCCCACCAAGATCGGCGCTTACCGCAAGGTGTGCGAGGCCCCGACCGCGACCCTCGACGAACTTGAATATCATATCACGACGCTGAATCCTGGCCAGGCACCGCACCCGCCCCACCAGCACGCCGACGAGGAGCTGCTCATCGTGAAGGAGGGCACCGTCGAGGCGCTCGTCGCCGGCGACTGGGTCAAACTCGGACCAGGCTCCGTCATCTTCCAAGCCGCCAACATCGACCACGCCATCCGCAACGCCGGCGAAGGGCAGGCGACCTACCATGTGATCAAGTGGAACTCGCCCGGCATGCTGGCCAAGCGCGATGCCGCAAGGGCCGCGGCCAAAGCCGCCGCGAAAGCCGCCGCCAAATAAGCCAAAGAAAAAGGGCGTCCCGAGGGACGCCCTTCTGCTTGCTCCGAACAGGGGGACTTAGATGGCGGCAGGGCCGCGCTCGCCGGTGCGAATGCGGATGACGTCAGTAAGACCGATCACGAAGATCTTACCGTCGCCGATCTTACCCGTCTGGGCGGCCTTGGAAATCGTGGCGATGGCCTTCTCGACCTGCTCGTCAGCGACGGCGGCCTCGATCTTCACCTTGGGGAGGAAATCGACGGTGTATTCAGAACCGCGGTAGATCTCCGTGTGACCCTTCTGGCGGCCGAAGCCCTTGACTTCAGTTACGGTCATACCCTCGATGCCGATTTCGGCGAGAGCGTCCTTAACTTCTTCAAGTTTGAAGGGTTTGATGATGGCGACGACGAGCTTCATGGTGGTGTGTTTAGGTTGGGTTAGGCGTTCGGTTGAGCAAGTCCACTTATGCATCACCCGTGCCAAGTCCCGGGAAAGGGGTACGGCTGTCCTACGATTGAGCTATTTTTAAGCAAGACTTCCGACACGCCAGCCAGTTTTTCGGCAGATTTGAGTCCGGGTGCGAGTTCTACCCCGCTATTTAGGTCAAAAAAGCCTGCTCCGGACTGAGCGGCCGCGGCGATATTATCCGGGCCAAGGCCACCGGCGAGAATCCACAGGCTTTGTGGGTATTTCTGCAGGAGTTTCTGGAAACGGGTCCAGTCCGAGACCTTGCCGGTGCCACCGAACGCATCTTTGGCGTGGGCATCGTGCACGAATCCTTCGGCGAGCGGAATGAGGTCGGCTGGCCATTCGGCGCCGTCCGCAAGCTTAGGCGCCAACCAGAGACGCTTTATGCCCAGCTGGGCGGAGAGGGCCTTGGGGTCGCACTCGTTCTTCGCCGGATCGAAGTGGGCCTGGACGATGGCGAAGCCTTCGGCGATGAGCGCGGCGGCTTCAGCGACGGTCGGGTTCACCGTCACGGCGACACGCTTGTCCGCCGGGATTTCGCGCAGGAGCGCTGCGCGGGAGGTTGCTGGCACGAAACGAGGTGAACCGCTCCAGCAATTGATGCCCAGGAAATCAGCTCCTAGCGCGAGGGCCGTAGCGGCGTCGGCGGAGCGGGTGATCCCGCAGACCTTGATGCGCGCCTTGCCAATCATGTGAGGGCTTCGATCACCGCGTTGCGAATGGCGATGGCGGTCGGGGCGGAAGCAGTCCCGGCCAGCGGGATACCAGCTTTGCGCAACGCATCCGCGGTCGTGGCTCCGATGGCCACGGCCTTGGGCTGGCGCGCGCCGGCTTCCGGACGCAGCGAAGCGGCCTGGTGTAGGAAGGATTCCACTGCCGAAGGGCTGGCGAAGACGATGATGTCCGCACCGCGCCGGCGGAACTCAGCCGCCTCGGGCGATTCGGCGACGGACTTCTCCTCGGTGGCGTAGACTTTGATGACGTCGACGATCCCCATCGCCCCGTCGGCGAGCAGGCGCGGAAGTTCGGGGGTGTTGAGGTTGCCGGTGACGACGAGGATCTTCTGGTTCTCGACGTCGTATTTGTTCATCAGCTCGCGACCGAGCGACAAGGCGTCGTTCTGCGTGGCGGTGAGGTCGCTCTCCAGATGGTACTGGCGCAGGGCTTTCTCGGTCGCAGGTCCGAGGCACGCGAAGCGCACGCCGCCCACGGAACGGATGTCGGTGAAGCGCTCGAAGAAGCGGTCGAAGAAGCCACGCACGCCGTTGGCGCTGGTGAAGATGAGCCAGTCGTATTCGCCCATGGCGTCGAGGACTTCGCTCAGGACGGTGTCATCGGGCTCGAACTTGATCTCGAGCAGCGGGAGTTCGGACACCGCCGCGCCGGCGTCGACGAGGGCGGTCTTCCAGTCGGCGCCACGTCCTTCCGGACGGGTGAGGACGACGAGGCGATCGCGGAGAGGGAGTTTGCTCATATTCAGCGGGGCAGGATCTGGCGGAGGATGTCGTCGGCCAAGGCGGAGGCCGCGGCAAGGTCGGTGACGGGGAAAGCGAAGTCGCGGAAACCGAAGTCCGCGCGGAAGAGATGCATGCGACCCGCGGCATGGTGGCACGCGAACGCGGTGTGGCAGCCTTCGCCGAGCTTGGCGAGGAATAGGCGTTCGACGGTCACGGAATAGGTCGTGGCGGCGCAGCCGGCGGCGACATACTGTGCGATATCGGCGGAGCGGGATTGGAGCGCGACGGCGCCTTGGCCGGCGGCGGGCACCATATCGGTGAGGGCGACGGGCTCGAACGAAAGGCCGGGCCACTCCTTGATGCCAAGGCGATTGAGGCCGGAGGCGGCGAGGTAGGAGGCGTCGGCATCGCCGTTGGCCAGCTTCTTCAGGCGCGTGTCGACGTTGCCGCGTAGTTCGGTCCACTGAGCTTGCGGGAAGGCGAGGGCGCCCTGCGCGCGACGGCGCGGGCTCCCGGTGGCGATGAGCTTCGGGCTGGCGATTTCGCTGCGGCGCACGAGCACGTCGCGCGCGTCCTGGCGCTGCAGGCAGACGGCGATGGCGAGACCGGCCGGCATTTCGGTCGGAAGATCTTTAGAACTGTGGATCGCGAGGTCGGCTTCGCCGCGGAGTAAGGCCTGCTCGAGTTCGGCGGTGAAGAGGCCTTTGCCTCCCTGTTTCTCGAGCGACCAATTCGCCTGGCGGTCACCAGTCGTGGTCAGGATACGGATCTCCGTCGGCCGGCCGAGCGCCGCCTGCAGGCGAGCGGCAGCGTCGTGCGTCTGCTGGAGGGCCAGAGGGCTGCCGCGGGTGACGATGACGATGGGTCCGGACATGACGAAAGATTAGCTCTGACGGATGAGCCAGAGTACTCCCCAGGCGGCGGGGATGGCGAGGTTGCCGACGAGCAGGATGGTGGCGGCGATGCGGAGGAGGCCCCAGGCGCGGTTCAGCGTGGCTTGGACGGCGATGACCGCGCCGCAGAGCGCGACGGGGATACCCATGCCGACGCCGAGCCAGACCACACGGTCGTAAGGGTCTGCGACGAGGCCGAGGAAGACCTCCGCGCCGCGGTAGGTCAGCAGGGTCGCGGCGTACAGGGCGCCGCCGGAGAGGAGCAAGGAGAACGCCTGGACGACGCCATAGGCGCGGGAGTCGTCTTCGGTGAGTTCGTTCGGCACGCCGTCAGCAAAGACAGCCCCTGCCGGACTTCCAAGTTTCAAGTTTCCCGGAGGCGGAATAATCCGCCCCGGGAATCCGGATCAGTGACCGCCGAGACCTTCGTGCTCCTTGATGTATTCCTGCTTCAGGCCCAAGGCTTCCGGGGCGTGCAGGACAAGCATCTTCATGCGGACGTCGGCGGGGACCGTCGAAGCCGTGGCCTTCGAGACCACGATCATCAGGATGATCGACAGCGGCACGGCCCAGATGGCGGGCTGTTCGCAGAGGATGCGCACGAGCGGGTTCGCGACCCAGAAGTCCGCCAGCGACTGCACGGCGTAGACGTCAGACAGCGTGGTAAGGGTGATCGCGCCGAGGGCCATGAGGCCGCCGACGAGCATGCCGGTGGCCGCGCCTTTCATGGTCATGCCACGCCACCAGACGCTCATGAAGAGCAGGGGGAAGTAGCTGGCCGCCGCGATGGCGAAGGCTTGGCCGACGAGGTAGTTGATGTTGAGCTTCTCGACCTGAGTGCCGAGGCCCACGGAGACGACGCCGATGATGACGGCGGCCCACTTGAAGGCCTTCAGGCGCTGCTCCGGCGAGGAGTCCGGCTTGAGCATGCGGCCGTAGATGTCATGCGCGAGGGCGCTGGACATCGAGACGAGCAGGCCGGAGAAGGTGGACATGAACGCGGCGAAGGCGCCCGCGCACGTGATGCCCGAGAGGACCGAGCCGAGGAGCGGGTAGTCGCGGCCGGCGAGCAGGGTGGGCAGCTCGAGCACGACCTTGTCGGTGCCCTTCGAGCCGATGGCCTCGTAAAGTTCCGGCATGAGCGACCGGCCGATGACGCCGTAGACCGGCGGGAAGACGTAGAAGACACCGATCAGGATCATCACCCACATCGTGGTGCGCTTCGCGGCGACGCCGTCCGGGTTGGTGTAGAAACGGACGAGGATGTGCGGCAGGCCGGCGGTGCCGCAGACGAGCGCGATGATCAGCGAGTAGGTGTAGAGGAGCGAGTAGGGCTTCTTGTTCGCCTCGAGCGCGGCTTTCTCTTCGGGGGTCTTGGCGGCCTTGATGGCGTTGTCGACGGCCTTGGTGGTCAGGCTGCCGAACGGCGCGATCCACTGTTCGTCCTTCGGCGCCTTGGCCGTGAGGGCCTTGCGCTCGATGCCCGCAGGGGCGGCGGCGACGGTTTCCTGGGCGGTCTTGTTAGCCTCGAGGTGCTGCTGGTAATGGCCGACGATGGAGGCCAACACGAAGATCGGGATAGTGATGGCGAAGACCTTGAGCCAATACTGGAAGGCCTGGACGAGCGTGATGCCCTTCATGCCGCCGAGCGAGACGTTGAGGGTGATGACCGCGCCGACGACGATGACGCCGACGGAATAGTGCAGGCCGGGGAAGATGTAGGCGAGCGTGGTGCCGGCGCCCTTCATCTGAGGCATGGTGTAGAAGAAGCCGATGAAGAGCACGAAGCAGACGGCGATCTTGCGGAACACGCGGCGAGTCATAGCGGCCTTCGGCGAAGTCCGGGATGGTGTAGGCGCCGAAGCGACGCAGCGGGCCGGCGATGAAGAGCAGCAGGAAGAGGTAGCCGCACGCGTAACATACGGGATACCAGAGCGCGTCGTAGCCGTTGAGCATCACCATGCCCGCGACGCCCATGAAGGACGCGGCGGAAAGGTATTCGCCCGAGATGGCGGAGGCGTTCCAGCCGACGGAGACCGAGCGGCCCGCGACGAAGAAGTCGCCGGCGCTCTTGGACTTACCGGCGGTCCAGAAGCCCATGCCGACGGTGATGACGACGGTGACGAGGGAGCAGATGGCGATCCAAGGATCGATGCCGGCGGCGGCGAGGAGGGCGTTCATATTACTTGGTCAGGCCGTCCAGGGCGGCTTTGGCTTCGGCGTCCTCGAGCGCGATGGAGCGCTTGATGAAGACATAGGAGATGATCCACACGAAGGGGAAGAAGAGCACGCCGAGGATCAACCACGTGAGCGTGAAGCCGAACACGCGCTGGGCCATGAACTCCGGCTGGAAGTAGTTCAGCAAGGGCAGGGCGACGAGCGCGACGACGAAGCACAGCGCGCAGGCGATCGACAGCTTCAGCTGGTCGCGCATCAGGCGCGCCAGGAACGCATCCGAATGGATGGAATCAGGGGTGGAGGGGGACTCGCTCATAGGGGTGGCAGTAGTCCGTGCAATTATCCGCGGACTGCAAACCCGATGATTCCCCCTTGCTTTTCCTTTTTGCAACTGTATTGCAATAAGGAAACCCCGCGTATGAGCCCCTTCCACACCGCCTTTCTCCTCGCTGCCGCCACGCTCACCGTCTCCGCGCAAGAGCCCGCCCCGCAGAAGCTCAAGCCTGTCGTAATCAAGGGCTCGGCTATCGGCGGCGAAATCACTGCGGTGACGCCCTCCCTGCGACTCGGCGGCGCCGGACTGGAGGCGCTTTCGGTATCCACCCTCGGCGACCTGCTCGCGGACATCCCCGGCGTGGCTTCGAGCTATTTCGGTCCTAACTCGGGCCGCCCGGTCATCCGCGGTCTCGAAGGCGATCGCCTGAAGATCGCGCAGAACGGCACGAGCAGCCTCGATGCCTCCAGCGCCAGTCCCGATCACGCGGTGAGCGTCGATCCGCTGACGATCCGCGAGGTGCAGGTGCTCCGCGGCCCAGCGGCCTTGCTCTATAGCTCCAGCATCCTGGGCGGCGTGGTGAACGTGATCGATAACCGTATTCCCGTAGAACGACTGCCTCGTGCGTTCACGCTCTTCGGTCGCGCAGGTTCGGCCGACGGACTCCGTTCGCTCTCGGCCCTAGCCGAAGGCAGTGCGGGCGACTTCGCTTTCCATCTCGACGGCTTCACGAAGTCGACGACCGATCTCTCCACGCCGATCGGCCGCATCGCCGATACGGCCAGCGATAGCCAGGGCGCGGGCTTCGGCGTCTCACGCATTGGCCCGTCTGGTTATATCGGACTTTCCTACTCGGGCCTCGACTCGACCTATGGCGTCACCGAGCCGGGCATCGAGATTGGCCTGCGTCAACGCCGCTGGGATCTCGCGGGCTCAGTCAGCTCACCGGCCGCCGCGTTGAAGTCCGTCAGCTATAAACTCGGCGTCTCCGACTACGAACACTCAGAGTTCGATGGCGGCGTCGCGGGCAGCACTTTCACCAATCAGGGCTGGGATGCACGCGTCGACTTCGAGCTGACGAAGATCGGCGCCCTTGAAGGTGTCGTGGGCGTGCAGTCCGGCCGCTTCGATTTCGCGGTGACCGGCGACGAGGCCTTCCTGCCGAACACTCGTAACGCCAACGACGCGCTCTTCGGCTCGTTCGTCCAGTCGCTCGCGACTGACTCCCGTCTCCGTTATGGTTTCCGCGTCGAGTCCGCCAAGGTCTCCGCCGACGCCTGGACGCATGAAGGCCTCGTAAGCAATTACGCCGCCGCTTCCGCTTCGTTCACACCGGCGAGCCTGGCGCTGGCTTGGGTTAAAGACCTGAACGCCCAGTGGTCGACCACGCTCAGCCTGACCCGCACCGAACGCGCCCCTAATTTCCAGGAACTCTTCGCCGACGGCCCGCACATCGGCACCGACGCCTACGAGGTTGGCGATCGCACGCTGGGCAAGGAGAAGGGCGTCGGCCTCGAGCTCGAACTCGCCAAGACGCGCGGCACGGTCTCGGGTAGCTTCTCGGTCTACTACAACCGCTTCAGTTCCTTCATCAGCCAGCAGGCGAACGGCTTCGGGCCTAATCTGACCGGGCGCGCCACTCCGGGCCCGGACTATTCCTCCGGCGTCGACCAGCTCGCACGCTATCGACTTCGTCTCCGTACCGGCGGACTTCTATGGAGCCGAAGCGCGCGTGAACTTCCAGCTGCAGGACGAGGCGACCACGAAGTGCGGCCTCGAGTTCTTCGGCGACTCCGTGCGCGCCTCGAACCGCGATACCTCCGAAGCGCTCCCGCGGATCTCGCCCGGCCGTATCGGTGCGGCCCTGCACGGTTTGCAGTCCGGCTGGTCCTGGCGCCTCGACGCCACGTATCACCTGGCGCAGAACCGCCTCGCGACGGATGAGACCCCGACCGCGGGTTACACGATGGTCGGCGCCAGTTTCGGTCGCGACTTCCAGGTCGCCGGCGCCGCCGCCCGCTTCACGCTCCGCCTCACGAACCTCTTCGACGTCGAGGCCCGCAACGCTTCCTCCTTCATCAAGGATGCCTTGCCGTTGCCGGGACGCGGTGTAGAAGCAGGTCTGAAGCTGAGCTTCTGACCTTTTGGCCGCCGCCCTTTCCATCGCCTCGCAAGACCGCCTCTGCGCCTGGGCCGCCGCCCTCGGCGCGGCGACGATCTTGGTGTGCGTGCTGGGCGAACTGGCCGGCCCGGTCCGGCTGCCCGCCGAACACGATCATGACCATGGCGCCGGGGCGCCGGTCCAGTATTTCACGCCGCCCGCCAAGCCCGCCAGCCCCTCGCCGGCAATCGCCGAAGCATCGCCGCAGGTTCCGACGGCCTCGCCGGAAGTCGTCGCCGCCACCGCGCCGCTGGCCGTCGTGCCGGTGACCGCCATGCCTGCCTTGGTACCCGGTCACCGCCCTGCGTCCCATCGCCTCCGCTGCGCCGTCCCGTCCCGCGGTCTCCGCGGCTCCGTCCGCTGAACGTTTCGTCCCGGACATGCCCGGCGAATTTCCCGGATCCGCCTTACCCACGCTGGGCCCGCCAGCAGGGCGTCCAGGGACGGCTGCTCGTCCTCGTCGACGTCGCCGCCTCCGGCGCGCCCTCGTCCGTCGCGGTCCGCGAATCCAGCGGTCATCCGCCGCTCGACCAGCATGCCGTCGACTGGCTGCGCCAACAATGGACGTGGGCGCCCGGCGTCCCCTCGCCGTTTCCTCGTGCCTCTCGTCTTCGAACTTCAATAATCCCCTCCATGTCCCTCCCTCTCGCCAACACCGCGGTCGACCTCTTCCTGCAAGGCGGACCGATCATGTATCCGCTGCTCATCGCCGCCTTGATCGCCATCGCGGTCGTGGGCGAACGCCTCGTCTGGTGGTTCCGCGCCGCCGGTCGTCGTGATCCCGCCGCCGTCGCCGCCGCCCTCAAGGCCGCCGAAGCGGGCGACTGGTCCGCCGCCGAGCTGGCCGTCGCGAAGTCCGAAGATCCCGTCGCCCGCGTGCTCCGTGCCGGGCTCGCCCACCGCGCGGGTTCGTTCGAGGGCGCCGTCCAGGTGGCGTCCGCCGCCGAGCTGCGCGAAGCGGCTCGTTTCATCACCGTGCTCGACACGCTCGTGACGCTGGCCCCGCTGCTCGGCCTGCTGGGGACGGTCACCGGCATCATGGGCTCGTTCACTTCGATCGGCTCGGATGAGCTCGCCGTCACGAAGGTCACCGGCGGCATCGGCGAGGCGCTCATCGCGACCGCCGCGGGCCTGGGTATCGCCATCGTGACGCTCGTCCCGCTGAACCTGCTGTCGAGCCGCCTGAGCGGCCTGCAGGCCGACCTCGAGGCCGCCGCGACGACCCTGCAGGTCGCCATCCAGAAGGGGAGGGTCTCGTGAAGATTCCGTCCCCGTTGCCGCACCGGCGCCCCCGGCTGGAGATCATCCCGCTGATCGACATCATGTTCTTCCTGCTGGCGGCCTTCATGCTCGTCAGCGTGACGCTCCATAAGAATCACTGCATGCCGGTGAACCTCGAAGGCGCCGCCACCGGTCATTCCGAGCTCAAGACTGATGCGGTCACAATCTCGGTCGACCGCGCCGGCCAGGTGTTCGTCGACCGCACGGCCGCCACCTTGCCTGACCTCCGCCAGACGCTGCTCTCCCGCGTCAAGGCCAACGCCGGGGTGGCGGTCTACATCGCCGGCGACGCCGACACCCCGCACGGCCGCATGATCGACGTCCTTGATTTCGTCCGCAGCGCCGGCGTCCAGAAGGTCGCCTTCACCGTCAAGTCCGCCGCCCGATGAGTTCCCGTTGGCCGCTCGTCCTCGCCGCCCTTTGCGTGGCGCTTTCGGTCTTCTGCGCTTCGCAGTGGGTCCGCGAATCCGAGCTCCGGGCCGAGCTCCTGTCCGCCCGCGTGGCCGAACGGGAACTGCGCGAGCAATCGGCGGAAGCCCGTCGCCTCGGCGAGACCTACGCCGCGGAGATCCGCCGCCTCGATGGTCGCGTCGGTGAGCTGAAGCGCGCCGAAGAAGCCGTGCGCAAGGAACTGGCCGTCGCCGCCGCCGCGCTGGCCTCGGCCCGGCAGGCCGCCGCGGAACTCGCGCCGCTCCGCGCCGCCGTCGCCGAGCCAGAACGAATCGCTCCGCCGTCAGAACGCCGTGGTCGCGAAGCAGAACGACGCCATCCGCGCCCAGAACGAGAACCTGCGCAAGCTCGTCGAGGAACGTGATGCCGTCGTGCGCCTGCTCAACGAACGCACCGAGCTATTGAACAAGCTCGGCGCCGAGCGCGCGGGCAAGTAGGCTTGCCAACAGGGGGGGCGTCGATTGGCTGACGCCATGAAAGCCGCCCCTGCCTTCCTGATGGCCTGCGCTTCGGTCCGCTTGTTCGCCGACGCCGTCCCGCCCGCCGAGAAGACCCTGCCCGCCGTCGTCATCAAGGGCCGGCAGGACAGCCTGCTGGGCGTGGCCGACTCAGCCACGATGGGCGTCACCGGGGCCTTGCAGCTGGCTGAACGTCCAATCCTGCGCGCGGGTGAGTTGCTGGAGACCGTTCCGGGGCTGATCATCACGCAGCACGCGGGCGGCGGTAAGGCTAACCAGTATTTCCTCCGCGGGTTCAATCTAGACCACGGAACCGACTTCGCGACGTTCCTTGATGGAGTGCCGCTCAACATGCCTTCGCATGGCCACGGCCAGGGCTACGCGGACATGAACTTCGTCATCCCTGAGCTCGTCGAGCGGGTGAACTATCAGAAGGGTCCTTACTACGCCCAGACCGGTGATTTCGGCACCGCGGGCGCGGCTTACCTCGAGACCTTCAAGACCTTGCCGAAGGGGCTGCTCCTCATCGAGGGCGGCTCTTTCAATCATGGCCGTGTGCTGGTCGCGGATTCGGTCAAGTCAGGCTCCGGCGACCTGCTCTACGCCCTGCAAGGCGCGCATTCCGACGGGCCTTGGCTGATGGGCGACAACTACCGCCGCGCCAACGGCCAGCTCTCCTGGTCGCGCGGCGACGGCCACGATGGTTTCACGACGACGTTACGTTTCTACCAGGGCGAATGGCGCACGAGCGACCAGATCCCGCTCGCGCTCGTCGAGTCGGGCGCGCTGTCGCGTTGGGGGAACATGGATCCGACCAACGGCGGCGATTCCCGCTATCTCTCCTGGTCGGCCGACTGGCGTCACCGTCACGGCGGCTCCGAGGATCGCCTGCAGGCCTACGTCTTCCGCTACGAACTGGATCTCTTCTCCAACTTCACCTACGCGCTCAACGACCCGACCAACGGAGATCAGTTCGAACAGCAGGATGCGCGCACGGCCGCCGGTTTCAGCTATGTCCGTCATATCCATGCGGAATGGGACCGACGCCCGGTCGAGACCTCCTTCGGCGTGCAGTTCCGGCATGACTGGGTCGATAATGGGCTCTACGCCACCGACGACCGGGTACGCCTCTCCACGACTTCGCAGCACGATCTCGGCGTGGGCACCCTCGGGGTCTTCGCCGAACACCGTGTGCAGTGGACCCCGACTTTCCGCAGCGTGATCGGTGGTCGCGGCGACTTGCAGTTCGCGGATGTCAACTCGCTCGCCTCGTCCGCTGACTCGGGGAACGCCTCGACGGCGCTCTTCAGTCCGAAGCTAACCCTGGCCTGGGGGCCGTGGGATAAGACCGAATACTTCGTCCAAGCCGGCTATGGCTTTCACAGCAATGACGTCCGTGGCGCCACGCTCTCCTCCGGCCCGCTGCGCGGGCTCGTCCCGGCCCGCGGTGCCGAAATCGGCGTCCGTACGCTCGCGATCAAAGACCTGCAGAGCACCGTGTCGCTCTGGTATCTGCGCACGCAGTCCGAACTCGTCTTCATCGGCGACGCCGGTTCGGTCGAGCCTTCCGACGGTAGCGACCGCTATGGCGTCGAGTGGGCCAATTACTGGACGCCCTATAAGTGGCTCTCGTTCGACCTCGATGTCTCCGCCTCGCAGGCGCTTTACCGTGACGTCCCGGTCGGCCAGCGCAGCGTGGAAGGGGCCATCGACACCGTGATCGCCGCCGGCGTGACCGTACGCGACCAGTCGGGCTGGTCAGGTTCGCTTCGCCTGCGCTACTTCGGCCCCCGCGACCTCGATTCCGCGGGTACGGCCCGTTCGGAGCAGACCATCATGCTCAACGCCTCGGTCAGCTATCAGCTCGACGCGAACTGGGAGGCGACCCTCAGCATCCTCAACCTGCTCAACCGCCAGGACCAGGACATCGCTTATTCTTACGAATCCTCCGCCACCGGTGGCGCCGACGGGATCCATTTCCACCCAGTGGAGCCGCGTCAGTTCCGCCTGGCGCTGACCGGACGGTTCTAAGGTCAGTCCGGCCCCTAAGTATACGGGCACGAAAAAGGGCCGACTTGCGTCGGCCCTTCGTTTTCCGGTTTCCCGGCGACCTTTACTTGGTCGTGTACTCGGCCTGGGCGCCGCGGATGTTGCGCTTCTGGACCCAGGGCATGAGGGCGCGGAGACGCTGGCCGGTCTTTTCGATCGGGTGGTTCTCGCCCTTCTTGAGGAGCTTGTTGTAGTTCTTGAGGCCGCCCTTGTATTCCTTGACCCACTGGGCGGTGAACTTGCCGGACTGGATTTCCTTGAGGATCTCGCGCATGGCCTTGCGGGACGAGCTGTTGATCACGCGGGGACCGCGGGTGATGTCGCCATACTTGGCGGTCTCGGAGATCGAGAAGCGCATGCCGGAGATGCCGGACTCGACCATGAGGTCGACGATGAGCTTCAGCTCGTGGAGGCACTCGAAGTAGGCCATCTCAGGCTGGTAGCCGGCTTCGACGAGGGTTTCGTAACCCACCTTGACGAGTTCGGAGGCACCGCCGCAGAGGACGGCCTGTTCGCCGAAGAGGTCGGTTTCGGCTTCTTCCTTAAAGGAGGTCTTGATGACGCCGGCGCGGGTACCACCGATACCCTTGGCCCAGGCGAGGGCGGTCTTGGTGGCCTTACCAGAGATATCCTGCTGGACGGCGATGAGGGCGGGGACGCCCTTACCTTCGACGTACTGGGCGCGGACGACGTGGCCGGGGCCCTTGGGGGCGACCATGGCGATGTCGACGTTCTTGCCGGGCTTGATCAGCTTGTAGTGGATCGAGAGGCCGTGGATGAAGAGGACGGTCTTGCCACCCTTGCCGAGGTTAGGAGCGATGTCCTTTTCCCAGACGGAAGCCTGCTTCATGTCGGGGATGCCCACGAGCATGACGTCGGCGCGACGGACGGCTTCGGCGGTCTCATAGACCTTGAAGCCCTTCTTCTTCGCGGCGGCGGCGGACTTGGAACCCTTGTACAGGCCCACGATGACGTTCAGTCCGCTGTCGCGGAGGTTCATCGCGTGGGAATGTCCCTGGGAACCGAAGCCGAGGACGGCGAGGGTCTTGTTCTTCAGGAAGCCGAGATCGGCGTCCTTGTCGGTGTACACTTTGGCAGGCATGGTTTTGGTGGAAAAGGGTTTATTTGGAGGCCTTCTTGAGGCCGCGGGTAAGGGCGACGGCGCCGGTGCGGGCGGTTTCGATGATACCGAAAGGTTCGATGAGATCGAGGAAGGCGGAAATCTTGGTCACGTTACCGGTGAACTCGATGATCAGGGAGTCGTGGGCGACGTCGACGACCTTGGCGCGGAAGAGGCCGGCGATCTCGAGGATCTCGGTGCGGGTCTTCTTGTCGGACTTCACCTTGACGAGGATGAGCTCGCGGGCGACGTGGTCGACTTCCTCGCGGGAGAAGTCGTTCACGGTGATGACATTGATCAGCTTATCGAGGGCCTTGACGCAGCGATCGAGGGCGGCGTCGTCGGCGACGACGGTCGCGGTGATGCGCGAGTAGGCCGGGTCGTGGGTCGGGCCGACGTTGAGGGTCTCGATGTTGAAACCGCGACCGGAGAGCATGCCGGCAACGCGAGCCAGGACGCCGAACTTGTTTTCGACGAGGGCGGAGAGCGTGTGCTTCTTCTTAGGGGGCGTCATGGCGGCTTGAGAGTTTAGTGGAAGGGGTGGACGGAGAGGGACTCGAACCCACGACATTCTGCGTGTAAAGCAGACGCTCTAACCAACTGAGCTATCCATCCAGAGGAAGGGTTGGTATAGGGAAGCCCCCCGCCTTTTGTCCACTATGAAAACCGCCCCGCGGGCTTGCCCCAGCCCCGTTAGCCCCGCAATCTGCGGGCAAATGGACCCCGTCCGCCGCCAACGCATCCTGGAAACGCTCCAGTCCCTCGCCCAGTCCGGGCCTCGCCAAAGAGGGTCTTTTGGAGTGCATGCGGGTGCTCGATGCAGAAGTGGCCGCCCCAGATTCGGGTCTACCCGGCGACCTCGATCACTACCTCCGCCGCCGCTCTTATGAAAAGGCGCTGGTCTTCCTCCAAGGCGGCACGCCGGGTGCGGGGACCTGTGGACGCGGCGCATGAGCGGTAGTCCTTTCGATAAGCTGGACGGCCAGGATCTGCCGCCTGGCCCGCCCCCGAAGCCGGTCGTGCCCGTCGCCAAGGCGAAGCCGAAGCTGGGCAAGGTCATCCTGCAATATGAACGCGCCGGCCGCGGTGGTAAGGAGGTGACGATCCTGAAGGGGCTCTGGATCGAGTCGCAGGAGATGCGCATGCGCGAGGCGTTGCTCAAGGAACTCAAGCGCGCCCTCGGTACCGGTGGCGCCCTCGAGGCCCGCGAGATCGTGCTGCAAGGCGACCGCCGCGACACGGCGAAGGCTTGGCTGCTGAAGGAAGGTTTCACGACCAACCTCTGAGTCGCAAAACCACTCGCCTCCGGCCCGCGCGTCGGTAGGGTAGGAGCCGTGCCCGACCTGCAGCCCAGTCTCATCCGCCTCGACGGCGACTTCGCGCCCCTTCGACGCGTCGTCGAGCTGCTGCGCGATGCGGGCGGCCGCCCGTTCCTCGTCGGCGGTTGTGTGCGCGACGCGCTGATGGAGGTGCCGGTCCTCGACTTCGATATCGAGGTCTATGGCCTCGGCACGCGCCAGGTCGAAGCCGCCCTGCGCAAGGAATTCGGCATCATCACGGTCGGCGCGGCCTTCGGCGTGACGAAGCTCAAGGACTTCCCGATCGATGTCTCGGTGCCCCGCCGCGAGAACCGCACGGGCGCCAAGCACACGGATTTCGACGTGCAGGCCGACCCTTCGATGACGCCGAAGGATGCCGCGGAACGCCGCGACTTCACGCTCAACGCGATCATGTGGGATCCGTTCACGGGCGAGGTGGTCGACCCGTGGGGCGGCGTCGCCGATTTAAAGGCCAAGCGTCTCCGCCACGTCTCGGATAAGTTCGCCGAAGACCCGCTCCGCGTCCTCCGCGCGATGCAGTTCGCCGCGCGCTTCGAATTCTCGGTCGCGCCGGAGACGGTCGCGCTCTGCGCCTCGCTCTCCCAGTCCGATCTCCCGCCGGAACGTCTGATGGAAGAGTGGACGAAGCTTATCCTCCGCGGACGTAAGCCCTCGGTGGGCCTGGCTTTTCTGAAGGATTGCGGCTGGACGAAGTTCTACCCTGAACTCCATGCGATGATCGGCGTACCCCAGGATCCGGAATGGCATCCTGAGGGCGACGTCTGGAATCACACCCTCGAGTGTCTTGATGCCTACGCCAAGGAGCGCGTCGGCGACCGCGACGAAGACCTGATCATCGGACTTTCCGTGCTGCTGCACGATATCGGCAAGGCGACCACGACGAAGAAAGAAGATAAGGATAATCGCTGGCACGCCTACGGTCACGAAGAGGAGAGCTTCAACCTCGCCCCCCGCTTCCTCGCCCAGATCACGAACGAGAAGAAGCTCATCGATTCCGTCCTGCCGCTCGTGCGCTGGCACGGTCAGCCGTATTACCTGCACAAGGCCGGCGCCGGTGACGCCGCTGTCCGCCGCCTCGCCAACAAGGTCGTCCGCATCGACCGCCTCTGCCGCGTGGACCTCGCTGACCGCCGTGGACGCGGCACCGCGAGCATGCTCGGAGCTTCTCCGCATGGCGAATGGCTGGCCGAGCGTGCGGCCGCCCTGCAGGTCGCCTCGACCGCGCCCAAGAAGATCGTCCTTGGCCGTCACCTCATCGCCATGGGCCACAAGCCCGCCGGCTGGTTCTCCCAGGTCCTCGACGAAGCCTTCGAAGCGCAGCTCGACGGTGCCTTCAGCGATGAAGCTGGCGGCCTCGCCTGGCTCACGGAACGCATGTCCAAGGGCGTTGTCTAACTTTCTTACCATGTCGCAATCCACCGCTGGTGTCCCGGAACTCCTCGTCGGTCAGCCCGACTGGCATGCCGTGCTGGTCAAGGTGCTTGACGAATTTCGCCTGCGTCACGGGGACGATCCATCGCACCGATCCGTCCACGGGGCTGCTCATGCTGGTCACCCAGCACGGCATCCCGCCGCACGTGCTCCCGATGCTGCTGCCGAAGATCGACAACATCCCGTTCGGCAAGGGCATCGCCGGTTGCGCCGCGCAGCGCAAGGAGGCCGTCCAGCTCTGTAATCTCCAGGAAGACCTCGGCGGCGTCGCCAAGCCCGACGCTCAGAAGACGAACGTCCAAGGCGCGCTCGCCGTCCCGATTGTCGGCGCCGACGGCAAGGTCCTCGGCGTGCTCGGCATCGGCAAGATGCAGCCTTACGAATTCACTGCCCGCCGAGATCGCGGACCTGAATGCGGTCGCGGCGCTTGATCTCCGCGAGGCTGTAAGTCGATCTGCTTAGGTTCTGACGAAGAACTAAGAACATCACGAACTAATGAATCGCTGCTCCAAGCGGCTCTTCCCGTCGGCGACCCCTTCTGCTTGAGGAGGCCTTCGGGCAGGCCGGCGTAGACGAGCTTGCCGCCTTTCTCGCCGCCTTCGGGGCCGAGTTCCATCACCCAGTCCGCCGCGAGGATGACGTCGGCGTGGTGTTCGATCACGATGAGCGTCGCGCCCGCGTCGCGGAGACGTCCGAGCAAGGCGAGGAGCTTGGCGATGTCGTCCCAGTGCAGGCCGGTCGTGGGTTCGTCGAGGACGTAGAGTCGGCCGGAGTGATCGCGGCGCGCGAGCTCGGACGCGAGCTTGAGGCGCTGGGCTTCGCCGCCGGAGAGGGTGTTGGCGGCCTGGCCGAGCTTGAGATAACCGAGGCCGACCTCCGCGAGGGTGCGGAGTTTCTCGGCGAGCTTAGGCTGGGCGCGGAAGACTTCGGCGGCTTCGTTCACCGAGAGTCCGAGCGCATCGGCGATACTGAGTCCTTTGAAGCGGACTTCGAGGGTCTCGCGGTTGAAGCGTCGGCCGGCGCAGCTGGGGCAGTCGACGAACGTCTCGCCGAGGAACTGCATGTCGAGGGCGACGGAGCCTTCGCCGGAGCAGGTCTCGCAGCGGCCACCGCGCACGTTGAAGCTGAAGCGTCCGGGGCCGTAGCCACGGGCCTTGGCGAGCGGGAGCGCGGCCCAGAGCTCGCGCATGAGGTCCATGATGCCGGTGAAGGTCGCGGGATTCGAACGCGGGGTGCGGCCGATGGGCTCCTGGTCTACGGCGGTGAACGCGGTGATCTGCTCGAGTCCATCGATGCCGGCATGACGGCCGGGCACGAACTTGGCGCCGTTGATCTTACGCGCGGCCGCGGCGGAGAGGATGTCGATGGCGAGCGTGCTCTTGCCTGAGCCGGAGACGCCACAGACGACGGTGAGGCCGCCGATCGGGAACGAGGCGGTGACGTCCTTGAGGTTGTTCTCGGTGGCGCCTTTGACGGTGAGCTGCGCCTTGCCGGGAGCCTTGCGCTTCACGATGCCTTCCAGCGTGGCGCGTCCGGAAAGATAGGCACCGGTGCGCGAAGTCGCGTGCTCAGCGCAGGCCTTGGGCGTGCCTTCGAAGACGATGCGTCCACCATCGATGCCGGCGCCGGGGCCCATCTCGATCAGGTGGTCCGCCGCGAGCATCATGTCGCGGTCATGTTCGACGACGAGGACGGTGTTGCCGAGGTCGCGCAGGCCGCGGATCGAACCGATGAGACGCTGATGGTCGCTCGGGTGCAGGCCGATACTGGGTTCGTCGAGGACGTAGGTCACGCCGACGAGCCCGAGGCCGAGCTGCGTGGCGAGGCGCACGCGCTGGGCTTCGCCGCCGGAGAGCGAACTGCACTCGCGGTCGAGGGTGAGGTAGTTAAGGCCGGCGTCGTTCAGGAACGCCAGACGTTGCTCAAGCCCGCGGCGGGCTTCTTCGGCGGGCATGACGCCGGGATGCGTGGCGAGCTGCTTCGTGAACTCAAGTGCCGCCGGAATCGTCATCGCGAGGAACTCGGCCATTGTCTTTCCGTTGAGGCGCAACGAAAGGGCGGTGGGAGAGAGGCGTCTGCCTTGGCAACCGGCACAGACGGAACCCGCTTGGAACTGCAGCAGGCGTTGGCGGAGCGATTCGCCGGTGGTGGTACGGTAGGCGTGCTCGAGTTCGGTGAACATGCCCGTCCAGACGGTCTCGACGAGCTTACGGCCCTTGGGCGGCGGGAGCAGGAACTTACGCTTGGGGTCGCCGTGGAGCAGCAGCTCGCGCACGGCCTTGGGCAGGTCGCGCCAAGGAGTCTTGAGGTCGAACGGCACCTGCTCGGCGAGCGCGCGGGTGATGGCGTTGCGGCGGATGAGCGTCTTGCGCGTCGCGCATTTCCAAGGCTTCACGACGCCGTCGTGGATCGACAGCGCTTCGTCGCGGATGGAGAGGCTTTCCTGGAAAGCGCATCTGCCGGCCGAGGCCGCCGCAATCAGGGCACGCGCCTTCGGGATGGTTGTGCGACAGCGCGCGCGGGCTGATGGGCTCGTAAGTCTCGCCGCAATGTTCGCAGGCGAGATGGAGCGAGAGCACATGCTCTTCCCAGCGTCCGTCTTTTTCGGCGAGCACGCTCGCGCGGTGGCGACCTTCGCGGAAGGCGAGTTCGAGCGAGTCGGCCAAGCGGCTGCGCTGGTCGGGGCCCGCGACGATGCGGTCGACCACGACATCAAGCTGCTTCGCTTCGCGTCCGCTCAGCAGGCCGGCGGCTTCTTCGAGGGTGGCGACGACGCCGTCGACGCGGACGCGCGAGAAGCCACGGCGGCCGAGGTCGGCGGAGGCTTCGAGGAGGACAGAGGGTTTGTCCTTGGCGACCGGGGCGACGACCATCAGGCGCGTGCCGTCGGGGATGCCTTCGAGGGCGAGCAGGTTGTCGTCGAGCGAACGGCGGCGGACCGGCTGGCCGTCCTGCAGGCAGCGGCGGTCCCCGGCGATGATCCAGAGGGGGCGGGCGTGGTCGGCGATCTCGGTCAGGGTGGCGACCGTCGAGCGGGGGTTGGTGTTGCCGCCGGTCCGCTGGGCGATGGCGATGACCGGGGAAAGGCCCCGGATGAAGTCCACGTCCGGCCGCGGGGCGGAATCCAGCATCCCACGGGCCTTGGCGGAGAGGGATTCAAGGTATTGGCGGCTCCCTTCGGCGTGCAGGGTGTCGAAGGCCAGGGAAGATTTACCCGATCCACTGACTCCCGTGATGACGGTCAGCTGATAACGGGGGATGGTCAGTTCCACGTCCTTGAGGTTGTGGGTGCGGGCTCCCTTGATGTGGATGGGCGGGTTCAGATGGCCGACGATAGCCCGTCCGCCCTCGGGGAGAAGGCGGAAGTGGGCGGCCGTTAATAAGTCGTCCCTTAATCCGCTTTTACCTCTTTCGGCAAACTGTCAGCCTGCAGGGATGCCACGCCTCTTTCTCGCCCTGCTGATTCTGTTCACCGCCCGCGCTTCGGCTGATAAACTTGAACCGCGCGTCCTCTTCCTTGGCGACAGCATCACTTACGGCGGCAACTGGACGGTCTACGTCGAGTCCGCCATTCGCGCCCAGAAGGGCATGGGTCGGGCGACGATCGTGAACATGGGCCTCTCGAGCGAGACGACCTCGGGTCTCTCCGAGCCCGGCCACGCCGGCGGCAGTTTCCCGCGTCCCGATCTGCACGAGCGTCTCGGTCGCGTGCTCTCCCAATTCAAGCCGACGCTCGTCGTCGCCTGCTACGGTATCAACGATGGTATCTATCAGCCGCTCGACGCTTCGCGTCAGCTCGCCTTCCAAGATGGCATCATCAAGCTGCGCCTCGCCTGTATTCGTGCCGGTGCGCAGGTCGTCATCGTCACGCCTCCGCTGTATGCTCCTGACAATCGTGCGAAGGATGCGATCAACTACGACGGCGTGATGGAGGCCTATGGCGCGTGGCTCGTCGCGCAGCGTTCCGCGGGTTGGCAGGTCATCGACATTCATCCGTTGCTTCATCAATCGGTCGACGCGGCGAAGAAGGCCGATCCGACTTTCATCTACGCGAAAGATAATCTGCATCCCGGCGAGCAGGGCCATCTCTTCATGGCGAAGGCCGTGTGGCAGTCGCTTGCGCCGATGATGAAATGGAAATCCGACGTCGTGTTTGCCGAAGGCGTGAAGCTGAAGAGCCTGCGCGAGAGTTCGGCGCTCCTGCGCGATGCCTGGCTTACCCAGACCGGGCACAAGCGTCCCGGGGTGAAGGGTGGCCTTCCGGTGGCCGAGGCGGAGGCCCGTTCGGCGGAGCTGATCGGCGAATACCTCAAAAAATAAGGGGTTTCTGGTTTTAGGGGCGGGGAAGGGGGCTGGGGGCTATTGCCGAAGAAACACCCTCCCGACACGAGACCGTAACAATCGTATGGGATGATGTCCCCGTTTCCTACACACATGCACACCACACTCAAGTCCCTCGCGCTGCTCGCCCTCACGGCGTCCGTCGCTTCCGCCCAGTCCGCTGCCGCTGCCGATGCCGTCGTCGTCGACGCCAAGCTGCCTGATTACGCCGTCACCTCCGGCGTCTCCGGTAACCTGAACGCCGTCGGATCCGACACGCTCATCAATCTGATGACCTTCTGGGGTGAAGGCTTCAAGGCCCGCTACCCGAACGTCAACGCCCAGGTCGAAGGCAAGGGTTCCAGCACCGCTCCGGTCGCCTTGACCACTGGCGCCGCCAACGTCGGCCCGATGAGCCGCGAGATGCGCTCCTCCGAAGTCGCTTCCTTCGCCGGTAAGTTCGGCTACAAGCCGACCAAGATCGCCGTCGCCATCGACGCCCTCGCTGTCTTCGTCCACAAGGACAACCCGGTCTCCGGCCTCTCCCTCACTCAGGTTGACGGTATCTTCTCCTCGACCCGCAAGCGCGGCGGACAGGACGTCAACACCTGGGGCGACGCCAAGCTGACTGGCGCCTTCGCTAGCAAGACGATCTCCTCCTTCGGTCGTAATTCCGCTTCTGGTACCTACGGCTTCTTCAAGGAGTCTTCTCTCAAGAACGGCGACTACAAGTCTTCCGTCAAGGAGCAGCCTGGTTCCTCCGCCGTCGTCCAGGGTGTCGCCGCCGAACTCGGTGGCATCGGCTACTCCGGCATCGGTTACAAGACCTCCGGCGTCAAGGCCCTCGCCCTCTCCGAGAAGGACGGTCAGCCCTTCGCCGAAGCGAACTACGCCAATTGCCTCAACGGCAGCTACCCGCTCGCTCGCTTCCTGTACGTCTACGTGAACAAGTCTCCTTCCAAGGACATGGACAAGCTGACCAGCGAATTCATGACCTTCGTGCTCTCCAAGCAGGGCCAGGAGATCGTGATCAAGGACGGCTACTTCCCGCTGCCGGCTGACGCCGCTGCCGAAGGCCGCGCCTCCCTCAAGTTCTATAGCGCCGAATAAGTTTGGTCTCGAAATCGTATCGTCGCCACCACACCCTCCGGGGTCGGTCTATAAAGCGCGGCGATACGGTCTTGGGTCCTCCTAAGGCGGGGTCTCCCCGCCTTACCCTTTAATAGAGCCAAAGACACCTGACCGTAACCCGATGGATACTTCTGACAAAAACCCCGCTCCTGCGCCTGCGCCGGAATCGCGTTTTACAGTGAGCCCCATCACCCTCGCCGCTGACCGGTGGATGGGTCGCCTTATCCGCTTCGGCGGCGTCGGCGTGGTGCTTGCGGTGTTCGGGATGCTGGCCTTCCTGATCTTCCAGGTCTTCCCGCTCTTCATCGGAGCCACCGTGGCGCCGATCTCGGCGCTCACCGTGCCGGCCACCGCGATGGGCTTCGGGGAGGATGAATATGGCGAGCTCCCGTTCGTCGTCCTCGCCGATGGTTCCGTGGTGTTCCAGCGCTCCAAGGACGGCACCAAGGCCCTCGACTGGGCTCCCTCGCTCGGCGCTGGTCGCCGCGTGACCGCGGTGCGCACCTATCCTCGCACGGGTCTCGTCTTCCTCGGACTTTCCGACGGCACCGTCATGGAGGTCCGCGTCAGCTATCGTTCGACCTTCGACGCAGCCGGCAAGCGGACGATTGAACCGTTGGTCGCCGCCCTCGAACCGGTGGCAATCGGCAAGCCAGGTCTACCTTGCGTCGACGTTTGGAACGCCAAGGGCTCCCGTTCGCGTTTGTTGGTCGTCCGCCAGGAAGCGAACGGCAAGCCCATGCTGACCGCCGTCCGCCTCACCGAGCGCAAGGGACTCGGCGGTAAGGCGCGCGTCGTCGCCAGCGACCCTTTCGTGGTCGCCGCCGACGCCACCTCCATCTCGCAGATTCTCCTGCCTTCCACCGCCGAGTCTCTCATCGTCGTCGGCAAGTCCGGCGAGGTTCGCGCCTACGCCGACGACGGCGCGAACTTCTCCTTCCTGCAGTCCTTCGTGCCCTTCAAGGAGTCACGCGATCCGGCCGTCGCCTCGGCCGGCCTGATCTTCGGCAACGTCTCGGTCGTCTTCGTCTGCCGTTCGGGCGAGCAGCAGGTCTGGTCGATGTACCCCCAGCTCCAGCCGGACGGCAAGAGCCTGCGTCGCTGGGGTAAGATCCATGACGGCGAGGTTCTTGCTGGCGCCGGCGAAGGGGTTTACGCCGCTGAGGGCAACAAGTGCTACCTCGCGGTCGCCGGCGGTCGTCTCCAGCTCCGCAATATGACCACGGGAACTCTGCGCTGGGAGGGCGAAGCCCCTGCCGGCTCGATTCGCCAGGTAGCCTTCTCCGGTAACTACGACCGTTTCACGGCCCTATCCGCCGACGGTAAGCTCCACCGCTGGAACGTCGAGGACCACCACCCGGAATCTTCTTGGGGCGCGTTCTTCGGCAAGATCTGGTACGAAGGTGCCACCGCGCCGGATTACACCTGGCAGTCCAGTTCTGGTTCAGATGAGTTCGAGGCGAAGTATTCGATGATGCCGCTCATCTACGGCACGGCCAAGGGTACCTTCTTTGCGCTGCTCTTCGCCCTGCCGATTGCGCTGACTGCGGCGGTCTACGTCTCGCAGTTCCTTCGCCCGGAATACCGTAATGTCGTGAAGCCCGTCATGGAGATCATGGCCTCGCTGCCGTCCGTGGTCCTCGGCTTCCTCGCTGGCCTCTGGCTCGCCCCGCTCGTCGACCCGCGGCTGATCTCTATTTTCTGCGCCGTGGGCATCCTCGCTCCGGCGGCCTTGTTCGCCGGCTTCCTCTGGTCCGCTCTACCCCAACCGGTCCGCCGCCAAGTCAAGCCCGGCATGGAGTTCCTCTGGTTGCTGCCTTTCCTCGCCCTCTGCGCCACCCTCGCCTGGCAGGCTGGTCCGGCCGTCGAAGCCGCCTTCTTCACCGTGAAGGACACCGTCAGCGGCCTGCCGATTGCCGATTTCCGCGAATGGTGGCGCCAGACGACCGGCGAGACCTACGACTCGCGCAACTCCCTCGTGGTCGGCTTCGTGATGGGCTTCGCGGTCATCCCGATCGTCTTCACCATCGCCGAGGATTCCCTTTCCAACGTCCCGGACTCCCTAATCTCCGGCTCGCTCGCTCTCGGCGCCAGCCGCTGGCAGACGGTCTGGAGCGTCGTGGTTCCGACGGCCATTTCGGGTATCGTCTCTGCCATCATGATCGGCTTCGGTCGCGCGATCGGCGAGACGATGATTGTCGTCATGGCCACGGGCAACACCGCCGTCATGGAGACTAATCCCTTCAGCGGGATGCGCACGCTCTCCGCCAACATCGCCGTCGAGCTACCTGAGGCCGCCGTCGGCCACACCCACTTTCGCGCGCTCTTCCTCGGGGCTTGCTGTCTCTTTCTGCTCACCTTCGTGATCAACACCCTCGCGGAAATCCTCCGCCAGCGCCTGCGTGAGCGCTATAAAGTCGTCTAAATCATGGTCACTCCCAACACCGATAGCAGTACCCCCCGCGGTGAACCTTGGGTCTGGTTCACCGGCCTCGGCCTCATCGTCGGCCTCGGCATGGTCATCGGCTTGCTGTCCCTGGTCATACTCAATGGGGTCACGGTGTTCTGGGCCCCGCAGGTCCCGGTCGCTCAGGTCGACGACGGACGTACCATCATCGGTCAGCTCGCGCAGCGCCGTATCCGCGCTGGCTCGACGGCTGATAACCCCCGTTACGAACGCCAGTATCAGGTCGGACTTCGCGAACTGAACGGTAATTCCTACCTCTGGGTCGACGAAACCAAGATCAAGACGGAGGTCTTTCCCGCCGATGTCCTCGGTCTTGAGCGCGTCGAGCATGGTCCCGCGTTCGTCCGCCCGCAGTCCCTGCGCAAGTCCGACGGCAAGGTCGTCCCGATCACGGATCCGGCCTTCGAATCCGCTTTGCAGGCCGAGGTCGCCGCTGCGGCCGCGGTCCGCGAGAAATTCGAAGAGATCACCCGCCATCGCATCGGCGACGTCAATCACGAGATGGATGAGGCCCGCGTGGCCCTGCGTCGTGCCGAGGACCTGAAGCTGGCCGACGAGATCGCCGTCCGCCGCCGTCAGATCGACGGACTCGAGGAACGTTTCGTCGTCCTCAAGGCCGAGGCCCAGAAGATCGTCAACGGCGGGGCGGTGGCCGTGCTCGACTCGAAGGACGCCGCGGGCCGCGAGGTCGCCATCCCGCTCACCCAGATCGTCCGCGCCTGGTTTCCGAACCGCCTCGATACCTGGGGTCGTACGCAGCTCTTCGCCTCGCGCTTGGGCGAGTTCATCTTCGATGAGCCTCGCGAGGCCAATACGGAAGGCGGCCTGATGCCCGCCATCTTCGGCACGCTCGTGATGACCGTCTTCATGAGCCTGCTGGTCACGCCCTTCGGCGTCATCACCGCCATCTATCTTCGTGAATACGCCCAGAATGGTCCCATTCTGCGCGTCGTGCGCATCAGCGTGAACAACCTCGCGGGGGTCCCGTCCATCGTCTTCGGCGTCTTCGGCCTCGGCTTCTTCGTCTACGTCCTCGGCGGTTCGATCGACCAGCTTTTCTTCTCGGATCAGCTGAAGTATAATAACAACACCCCCGTCTTCGGCACGGGTGGCCTGCTCTGGTGCTCGCTCACGCTCGCTCTCATGACCCTTCCGGTCGTCATCGTCGCCACGGAAGAAGCCCTCTCGGCCGTCCCGCGCGGCATGCGCGAGGCTTCCTTGGCTACCGGGGCCTCGAAGTGGCAGACTATCCGTGACATCCTCCTTCCCGCTTCCGCGCCGGGTATCCTGACCGGCGTCATTCTCGCCATGGCCCGTGGGGCCGGGGAGGTGGCTCCGCTCATGCTCGTCGGCGTCGTGAAGCTCGCCCCGACGCTGCCTTTCGACGGTAACGCGCCTTTCCTGCACTTGGACCGGAAGTTCATGCACCTTGGCTTCCACGTTTATGACCTAGGCTTCCAGTCGCCGGACTCAGATGCCGCCCGCCCGATGGTCTTTGCGACCACGCTGCTGCTCATCGTCCTGATCGTCTGCCTGAATCTGGGCGCGATCACGATTCGCAACCGCCTTCGCGCTCGCTTCAAGGGCGCCTCCTTCTAAAAACAAACCACCTCATGTCCCAGATCATGAACCCTCCGTCCTCCTCTCGCATCAAGGTCCGCCCCGCTACCGAACGCGAGGGCCGTAAGGACTATATCACCATCAAGGATTACGGTTTCTGGTATGGCCAGAAGAAGGCCCTCGACGCCATCTCCCTCGACATCCCGGAGCGCCAGGTGGTCGCCTTCATCGGTCCGTCCGGTTGCGGCAAGTCCACGCTGCTGCGTAACCTTAACCGCATGAACGACCTCGTCGATGGCATCAGTCACGAAGGGGACATCACCATCAACGGCCGTTCGATCTACGACCCCGGCCTGGAGGTCATCTCCCTCCGCCGCCGCGTCGGCATGGTCTTCCAGAAATCCAACCCTTTCCCGAAGTCGGTCTTCGAGAACGTCGTGTACGCCCTGCGCGTGGTCGGCGTCCGCGACCGTGCCGTCCTCGAAGAAGCCTGCGAGACCTCGCTCCGTAAGGCCGCGCTCTGGGACGAAGTGAAGGACCGCCTCGACGACAGCGCCCTCGGCCTGTCCGGCGGCCAGATGCAGCGTCTGTGCATCGCCCGCGCCATCGCCAATCGCCCGGAGATCCTGCTGATGGACGAGCCTTGCTCGGCCCTCGACCCGATCGCCACCGGCAAGATCGAGGAACTCATCCACGAACTCAAGGAGCAGTTCACGATCGTGATCGTGACCCACTCCATGCAGCAGGCCGCCCGTGTGTCGGATCGCACGGCCTTCTTCTACCTCGGCAAGCAGATCGAATACGATACTACCGAGAAGATCTTCATGAACCCGTCCCAGGCTCAGACCGAGGCCTACATCTCGGGCCGTTTCGGTTGATCCTTTAAACACAAAATACCATGCAACGCTTCTTCCACGACGAACTCCGCCAACTCCGGGATGACCTCATCCTGATGGGTGAGCGTTCGCTCGACATGTCCCGCCTGGTGCTCCGCGCCGTCGAGACCGGCGACGATTCCTTGGCCCTGCAGGTCCGCGGTATGGATGACCGTGTCGATGAGCTCGAGAAGCGCGTCGACCGCGAAATCATGCGCTACCTGACCCTCTTTGGTCCCATGGGCAGCGATGTTCGCCTGCTGCTCGCCGCCCGCGATATCGGCCATGACCTCGAGCGTATCGCCGACGAAGCTTCGGTCATCGCCAAGCGCGCGATGGTCATCTCCGAGCGCGGACCGCTGAAGAACCTCCTGCACGTTCCGGCCGAAGGCATCATCGCCTGTGAAGTCCTGCGCCTCGCGCTCGATAGCTTCATCGAAGGCGACATCGCCAAGGCCCGCCTAGTCCTCGTGCGTGACGCTGAGATCGACGCCCTTGAATCGCAAGAATTACGAGGAGCTCTTCGGTAAGGCTGGCGACTCCACCAAGGTATCCGCCTCCCACGTCGAGTTGATCTTTATCTCCAAGGCCCTCGAGCGCATCGGCGATCATTCTAAGAATATCGCCGAACAGGTCATCTTCCTCCTCTCCGGCGAGGACGTCCGTCACGCCCGCTAAGGGCTGGTATCTGGTTGGGATGGCGACGATTGACGCTGGACTGCGTCAATCGTATGCCTTTTCCTACGTTATTGACGTATAGATGAGTTGTTTGCTTCTAATTGCCCGAGTCTTCGCGCTCCCATTGACGATCTTGTTGTGCGACCGGCTGCATTTTTTGAATCTCAGAGGAAACTACTGGGACGTCCTTTGGATCGCCCTCCTGCTCGGTTTCGTCAATATCATCGTCCGCCCCTTGGTGATGGTAATCATCATGCTCGTTTCGCTTCCATTCCTCCTGATTCTTCGCCTGCCGCGTTTGCTGATGCAGGTCTTGGGTAGCTTCGGCCTGATGTTCGTCACAAATGTCATCATGCTTTGGCTGGTCTGCAAGTTGCTAGGCGTTCCGCTGATGTCGCCGTGGCTCGCCTCTTTGGTTATTACCGTGGGCTCGGTCTTCGCTTCCTTTTCCGGTATCGATCATGCCCAGGGCAGATCGTTTCCAGGCGGGCAAGCCAAGCAGCCCAAGGACGACGCCATCGACATCTGATTCGCTGCGGCGAATCAGATGAGGGCTAGGGCCAGGGGCTGGGCTAGGGCCAGACGGGTCCTGTCATGTACTCGCTGTGCCTTCTCATCGTGGGTTCAGGTGTATTTTACCTAGCCCTAGCCCTGACCCTGTCTCTCGCCCTTTTACTCAGTCTTGCCAATCCGCTGGGAGTCCTTTGCGTCAGGGCTCTAAGCCATGTCGAATCCCGCTCTCTCCTCCTGGGCCCGCAACGTCGCCCCTTCACCGACCCTCGCCGTCGATGCCAAGGCGAAGGCCCTCAAGGCCGCCGGCAAGGACGTCGTCGGCTTCGGCGTCGGCGAGCCCGACTTCGATACCCCGCAGTTCGTCAAGGACGCCTGCGCCAAGGCCCTGGCCGACGGCCAGACCAAGTATGCCCCCACGCCGGGCATCCCCGCTCTCCGCAAGGCCATCGCCGAGGACTACACCCGTCGCGGCTTCACCGGTATCGCCGACGCCAACGTCGTCGTCTCCCCGGGTGGCAAGATGTCCTGCTACCTCGCCATCCTCGCCACCATCAGCGCGGGCGACGAAGTCATCATCCCGGCCCCGTATTGGGTGAGTTACCCTGAGATGGTGAAGCTCGCCGGCGGCACGCCCGTCGTCGTCAACGCCGAGGACGTCACCGGTTTCAAGATCACCCCGGCCCAGCTGACCGCCGCGCTCACCCCGAAGACGCGCATGGTCATCATCAACAGCCCGTCCAACCCGACCGGCGCCGTCTACTCCCGCGCCGAGCTCGAAGCGCTCGTGGCCATCTGCGTGAAGGCCAACGTCTGGATCATGTCCGACGAGATCTACGAGAACCTCGTCTATGACGGCCAGACCACCTGCAGCCCGGCGACCTTCTCGCCTGAAGCCGCCCGCCTGACCATCACCGTCTCCGGCTACGCCAAGAGCTACTCCATGACCGGCTGGCGCCTCGGCACCCTCGTCGCCTCCGACAAGTCCCTCGCCGCCGCCGTGGCCGATCTCCAGAGCCAGATCTCGTCCAACGCCACCACCTTCGCGCAGTTCGGCGCCCTCGCCGTGCACCAGCATCCCGACAAGGCCAAGGCCTCCCTCGCCGAGATGGGCGCCGTCTTCGACAAGCGCCGCCTCAACCTCCTCGCCGGCCTCAACGCCATCCCCGGCCTGACCTGCTACCGCTCGCAGGGCGCCTTCTACCTCTTCCCGAACATCAAGTCGTTCGGCCTGACCTCCACGCAGTTCGCTGACCGTCTGCTCGAGGAAGAACTCATGGCCGTCGTCCCTGGATCCGCCTTCGGCTCCGAAGGCTACATCCGCCTCAGCTACGCGACCTCTGACCAGGTCATCGCCCAGGGCCTCGAGCGCCTCGCCCGCTTCTGTTCTAAACTCAAGAAGTGATCGCCTAAGGCGATCGCCCCTGAACGAAAGGACGGCACCCGGTGCCGTCCTTTTTTGTGTCTCGTCCGCCGAATGGTGGACGCATGGGTAGGGGCGGGGCTACGCCACGCCCGGGCACGTCGTAACCTTGCCCCTACCTCAGGCCACCATGCGGCGGCCTAATATAGCAGGCCCACGTGTCCCCTGTCATTATGCCGGCTCGACGAGGATGCACGGCATCCCGGCGGCGTCGGCGGCTTCCTTGCCGCGCGGGCTATCTTCGATGACGACGCAGTCGGCGGGCTTCAGGCCGAGGCGGTCCGCCGCGGCGAGGAAGAGGTCAGGGTGCGGCTTGGAGCGCGCGGCGTCCTCGGCGGTGATGATGGCATCGAAGAGGTGCGTGATGTCGATCCGCTTGAGCGTCGTATAGTACGTGGTCGCGACGTCCGGCCGAAGCGACGGCGGTCTTATGGCCGAGGCCACGGACGTGGTGGACGACGGCGACGACCTCGGTGGCGGGCGGTGACGTCCTTGGCGAGGTGCTCCTCGAGGAACTCATGGCCGTCGGCGAGCAGCTGCTCGACGTTGAGGTCGAAGCCGTAATCGGCCTTGAGGCGCTTGCAGGTATCGACAGCGGACATGCCGCCCATCGAGCAGAAGAGGGGCCAGGGGAAGTCGAACGGACGCCCAATCTGCTTGCTCACGATATGAGTCCAGCTGCGGTGGTGGATCCACATGGAGGCCGCGAGGGTGCCGTCGCAGTCGAAGATCCAGCCCGGACGGGAGAGGAGGGCCGGGTCGAAGGGAATCATCTTGGACATGGCGATCAGCGCATGCCGGGGAAGCCGCCGCCGGGGAAGCCACCACCAGGCATGCCGCCACGGCCGCCGCCCATCTGGCCCATGCGACGCATGAGTTCCTTGCCCTTGCCGCCCTTCATCATGCGCATCATGTCGCGCATCTGGGAGAATTGTTTAATCAGCGCGTTGACGTCGCTGACCTGGGTGCCGGAGCCCTTGGCGATGCGGAGACGGCGGGAGCCGTTGAGGATTTCGGGGTTGCGACGCTCCTTCTTGGTCATCGAGAGCACGATGGCTTCGGTCTTGGCGAGGTGCTTCTCTTCCTTGGCGCCGACCTGGACGTTACCCATGCCCGGCATCATCTTCATGATGTCGCCGAGCGGGCCCATCTTCTTCATCTGCGACATCTGCGCGAGGAAGTCTTCGAGATCGAAGTCGGCCTTCTTCATCTTCTCGGCCAGGCGTTCGGCTTCCTTGTGGTCGACGACCTCCTGGGCCTTCTCGACGAGGGAGACGACGTCGCCCATGCCCAGAATACGCTGGGCCATGCGGTCCGGGTGGAAGGTGTCGAAGTCCGAGGACTTCTCGCCGGTGCCCATGTAGCGGATCGGGACGCCCGTGACGGACTTCATTGACAACGCCGCGCCACCGCGGGCGTCGCCGTCGAGCTTGGTCAGGATGATGCCGGTGAGGGGCGTGGATTCGTGGAACTTGGCGGCCACATCGACGGCCTGCTGGCCGAGGGCGGCGTCGGCGACGAGGAAGACCTCGTGCGGCTGGAAGGCGTCGCGCACGCGGCGGACTTCCTCCATCAGGTCTCCGTCGATCTGCAGGCGGCCGGCGGTGTCGACGATGACGAGGTCCGCGGCGGCGGCTTCGGCTTCCTTGACCAGGCGACCCACCATCGCGGCGACATCGGTCGCGGCGCGGTCGGCGCGGAAGTCGAAGCCTTCGTTCTTGGCGAGGGTCTCGAGCTGGTCGATGGCCGCTGGGCGGCGCAAGTCGGCCGCGACGAGGGAGGGCTTACGGATGCCCTCCTTCTTCACGAGGTGCTTGGCGAGCTTGGCGGCGCTGGTGGTCTTGCCGGAGCCCTGGAGGCCGACGAGGAGCACGCGCAGCGGGCGGCGGGGGTCGATCGGGCGTTCGCCTTCGCCGAGGAGCTTTGTGAGCTCGTCGGACACGATCTTGACGGCCATCTGGCCCGGGTTGACGGACTCGATGACCGCCTGGCCGAGGCAGGCGACCTTGACGCGTTCGGTGAAGTCCTTGGCGACCTTGAAATTGACGTCGGCGGACATCAGCGCCGAGCGCACCTCGTTCAGCGCCGGGGCGATGTTCTCCTCGGAGAGCTTCGAGAGCCCCCGGAGGTCGCGGAGGGCCTTGGTGAGTTTATCGGTGAGGTTGGCGAACACGGGATGGGAAGGAGAACGGAGACGACGGGGAAAGGCAAGAAGGGTGAAGGGAAGGGCTAGGGCCCGGGCTAGGGCTGGAATAACAAAGATATGGCACCAGTTGCCGGCGTATCGCTGGCCCTGGCTCTGGCCCTAGCCCTAGCCCTATTCCGTCAAACAACTTTTGCTTTCGGGGCGATTAGCCCTCTTTTTGACGGAATGGAAATCCTCATCATGGGCTGCGGCACGTCGCAGGGCTGTCCGTTGCCCGCCCATGACAACCCGGGGCTGGATCTGAAGGACCCGCGCAACTGGCGCGCCCGGACGAGCGTGCACGTCGTCATCGAGGGCCATCACGTCCAGGTCGACGCCTCGCCGGAGTTCCGGACGCAGTGTCTGAAGTATGATGTTCGCGAGGTCGATACGTTCATCCTGACCCATGGCCACGCCGACCACGTCCTCGGCATGGACGACCTTCGTCAGTTCTGCACGAACAAGGGTGGGGCCGCCATCCCGGTGTATTCGACCGAGGTCGGCCTGGAGCGCATCAAGGCCATCTTCCCCTACGCCGTCGGTAAGCCACAGGCTTCGGGCTACGTCTCGTTGAGCCTCAGCCTGATGCCTTCGAAGCTCGTCCTACCTGGCGGCGGCATCATCTATTCGACGCTCCTGCCGCACGGCAATGAGTCCACCCTCGGCCTCGTCTTCGAGGAGCCTTCGACGGGCATGAAGTTCGCCTATTACACCGATTGTCGCGCGATGACCGAGAAGTCCCTCGAACTCGGTGAGCATGCCGACCTGGCGATCCTCGACGGCCTCCGCCCGAATCCGCACCCGACGCACATGACGGTCGACGAAGCCTGCCAGGCGGCGCACGACCTGCGCGCCAAGCGGGCGTTGCTCACGCACATGACCTTTCAGATCAATTACGAGACCACGATGGCCCAGCTCCACAAGACGCACCCGAAGGTCGGCCTCTGCTACGACGGCCTGCGGATCAAGCTCGGCTGAATAAGACGGCACGAAAAAGGGCGCCCGACGGGCGCCCTTGATTTACCAGCTCTGAGACGGTCTCAGAGTTCGGTAACAACGATATTACGGAACCAGCATGGGTCGCCGTGCTCGGTGAGCATCAGCTTGCCGTGGCCGGGGCCGAAGTCCTTCTTGTTCTTGAATTTGCTCTTGGCGATGGCGGCCTTCCATTCGTCGGACTTCGTGTCGGCCGAGGCGCAGAGCTTGCCGTTGAGGAAGTGTTCGATTTTACCGTCCTTCACCACGACGCGGCTCTGGTTCCATTCGCCGATGGGCTTCATGGCCTTATCCTTGGCCGAGTCGATGATGTCGTAGATCGAACCGGTGTTGCGGTTGCCGCCCCTGAGTCCGTCGGGGTGGCCGTTGTCGTCGATCATCTGATACTCGATCCCGAGCCACTCGCCCTTGCCTTTGGCATCCTTGATGTTGGTGAGCCAATACTTGATGCCATTATTACCCTTGGCTTCGAGGCGCCACTCCCAGGTGAGTTCGAAATTCGTGTATTCCTTCTTGGAGATCAGCGCGCCAGTACCCTTCTGGGCGGCGAGGTGGATGACGCCGCCTTCTTGGGTCTTCCAGCCGCCGGCAGGAGCGCCGCCGTTGAGGTCGGTGAAGTCGGCGAGCGTGAGGGTGGCCTTTTCGCCGGCGAAGAGGGAGCCGGTGGCGAGCAGGGCGAGGAGGAGGGATTTCATGAGGGGAAGAGATTAATGGAGGATTTGGCGGTCGATTTGAAGTCCGTAATCGGGACTCACTCGAGGACCTTGATTTCCTTGAGCCAAAGCAAGGACTCGACCTGCCACTTGTCCCAAGACGGGCCCTTGTAGCCGTTGAGGCCGTGGCCACCGTTGGGCAGTTCGACGAGGCGGGTCGGTAGTCCGGCCTTCTGCTGGGCTTCGAAGAACATGCGGCTGTTCTCGATGCCGACGACCTTGTCGTCGAGCGCATGGGCCAAGAAGGCGGGCGGGGTGCCGGCTTTCACGTGCTTCTGCGTCGAGAAATATTCCGGGAGGCCGTGCGCGGGCGTCTCTCCCATCAGGTTCTTCTTGGAGCCGCGGTGGACGCCTTCATCCATGCTGATGACTGGGTAAATGAGGATCGAGAAATCCGGGCGGCTGCTCTGGCCGGTGACGGCGTTAGGCGCGCGCGTCTCGATGGTCTCGAAGTGCACGGTCGCGGTAGAGGCGAGGTGTCCGCCGGCGGAGAAGCCGATGATACCAATCTTCTTCGGGTCGATTTTCCATAGACGCGGCGTTCGCACGGGCGGTGCGGATGGCCTGCTGCGCGTCGAGCAGCGGGACGTAAGGACGACCGGCGGGCAGGCGGTATTCGAGGACGATACCGGCGATACCGTGGGCGTTGAGCCAGGCAGCGATGCCATGGCCTTCGCCCTTGGTCACCAATCCGCCGTAGCCGCCACCGGGGCAGATCACGATCGCGGCGCCGTTAGGCTTCTCGGGCAGGTGTACCGTAAGCTTCGCCTTCGAAGAGTCGGAGAACTTGCCGTCGCCTTCAGGAGCGTCGCCTTTCCAGAGCGGCAGGGTTTCGGCGGCAAAGGCCGACGTGGTGAACGCGAGGAGAGCGAGGAGGCGCATGGGGTTTAAAGGGGCAGTGAGAGGGGTTGGGGTAGGGGTAGGTTTAAGGGCGTAGCGCGGGGTAGGCAGGCACAAAAAAGCCCCGGAGGTCCGGGGCTTTGATTGATAGCCTGACGGCTTACTTGCCGAAGCCGGCCGAGGCCTTGCCGTCGGCTTCGAGCTTGCCGGCGGACCAGAGCACGGCGCGAGCGACGAGGTCGAGGTAGCGGGCGTCTTCGACGGTGGCGTTGTTATGGCCAATCGTGGTGCTGAAGATGCGGGTCTTCTTGGGGCCGAACTCGTTGGTCCAGGCGACGATGGCGTTGGCTTCGGAGGCCGGGGTTACCTTGCCCTTCTTGTCCTTCTTCTCCGGGATCTTCTGGAGGCCGGTGGCGAGGGTCTTGGCGCCTAGGACCTGGACGTTGTTGTAGAGCTCTTCGTTGATCGTGGTCCAGTCGGCGAGGCCCGTGGTGATCGGGTGGGACTTGTCGGTGAACGTGATGGCGATGGGCTGCTGCGGGCCATGGCCGGTGGACTGGAGGCCGAGCATCTCGTACCAACTGGCGTTGTCGGCGCCGGCTTTCACTGGCTCTCTGTAGTTGCCCCAGCGGTAGCTGTGCATGGCGCAGTGAAGGTTCACGGCGGGCAGGCCGTTCTTGTGGGCGTTGACGATGTTGGCGACGTAGGCCTGGTCGGTGATGTCGGCGGCGCACTCGTCGTGGACGACGACGTCGAAGTTCTTACCCCAGTCCGGGCTCTTGAAGAGCTCGAAGAGCGGCTTGGTCGACTTGGTCGGGTCGTAGGCGACTTCGACGGTGGCGTTCACGCGGGCTTCGATGCCCTTCTTCAGGACTTCTTTCTGCGTGGCGTAGTCGTGGCAGCAGCCACCGGCGACGACGAGGACGCGCAGCGGCTTCTGCTCGGCCGAGAGCGAGGTGGTCAGGCCGGCGAGGAGTGCCAGCGCGATTAGGGAACGGAGTTTCATTGGGGTGTTTGAGATAAAGGGCGGGGTCAGGGGCCTGGGCAAAAGAAAACTTACTTCTTGGCCTTCGGGGCGGCCTTGGCCGCCGTTAGGGCCGCTTTCGTGTCGGCTATGGCGGCTTTGGCGAGTTCGTCGGGGATGGGCTGGCCTTCGACAAAGGCGTAAAGGGCTTCCTTCTGCTTCTCGGTCATCGGCTTCTCGGCCTTGGGCGGCATGACATCGCCGGCGGTGCGGTCGAGGAAGACGCGGGAGAGCAGCATGCTGCTGTTGGGCTTGCCGATGACGAAGGTCGGATTCTTGCCGCCTTTGAGCGTGGCTTCGAGGGTGTCGAGGCGCAGCTTACCTTTTTCCTTCTTCGGGCCGTGGCACGACACGCAGTGCGCGTCGAACATCGGCTGGATGACCTTCGCGTATTCAGCTTTCTGCGCCGCCGTGAGCGGCTTCGCCGGCTCGGGCTTCTTCGGGGTGTAAGTCGCGGCCGCGAGCGTGGCGGCGGAGAAAAGCAGCAGGGTGCGCATGGGCTTACTTCTTCGGCGCCTGCTTGGGGGCCTTGGTCGCGGCGAGCGCTAGCTTGGCCACATCATCGGGGATGGGCTTGGCTTCGATCCAGAGGGCGATGGCCTGCACCTGTTCCTTCGTGAGCGGGTTGCCTTCGGTCGGCATGAATTCATCGTCTGCGGGATCGAGCGTCACGCGTACGTGCATGAGGCTTTTCTTCAGGTCGCCGGCGACGTAAGGCCGAGCCTTCCGAGCCACCTTTCTTAAGGGCCTCGAGTGTATCCATGCGGAGCTTACCCTTCACCTTCTTGGCGCCATGGCACTCGACGCAATGGGCTTCGAGAATCGGGCGAATGACCTGGGTGTAGTCATCGCGTTTCTGACTGGTGGTGACGACGCGAGGAGTCTCTTCCTTCTTGGGCGAGGCTTTCGTATTCGCCTTGAAGGGGAAGCCTTCGCCGTGTTGGAGTTCGCCACCGACATGGGCCGCGAAGCCCATCACGCCGATGGCCACGACCTGACCAACGAGGCGAAGTAGGAAGCCTTGGGAGAGGAGGAGGCTGGCGATGCCGGCAAAGATCGAAGCTGCGATGCCGCCCCAGAGGTGCAGCTGGATACTTTCGCCGCTGAAGCCGTTGTAGTGGGCGTGCACGATACCGCACAAGACCGCGGCCCAGGTGCCGGCGGCCGAGAAGACGGAAAGGCGGCGAACGGTCGCGGTGGCCTGCTCGTGGCGTTCGAAGAACTCGAAGAGCGGCACGACGAGCAGAACGGCGGCCGGGATGTGCAGGGCGAGGATGTGGAAGTTACCGAGGATCGAGAGGAGGGCCGGGCCGCGCGTTTCTCCATCGGCCGGAAGGACGAACGCCAGTGCGACCAAGAAGAGGTTAGTACCGATGACCCATCCGATGGCTTGGCGGACGGTCAGAGCGTGGAGGCGTTCTTCGATACGGTGGAGAGGGGTCATGGAGCGAAAGTGGGTTCTATGTTTATGGGGTCGGGCTGCCTTGGGGTCAAACGCAAGCGGCCGCACGAGGCCCTGCTTATTAGACACAAAAAAAGCCCGCGGGTTGCCGCGGGCTTTTTATAGGTAAGCCGGAAGGCTTACTTGGCTTCGATGAAGGCCTTGATTTTGGCGACCTGCTCCTTGGTGAGGGGCGGGTTCTTCTCCTGGGACTTCTTCGGGGGCATCGCGTCGTCGTGCTCGGGGTCGGTCAGGGCCATATTGACGGACTTGTAAAGTGAGCTCTTGGAAGCGTCGCCCCAGGTGATGCCGACGCCGTCGTCGGTGCCGCCTTTAATGACGTCAGCGAGGCTGGAGGAATTGAAGCCGGACTTGACCTTACCGTTCTTGGCCTTCTTCGGGTCATGGCAGTTGGCGCAGCTCTTTTCGAGGAGCGGAGCGATGTCGGCCTTGAAGGCCTTTTCGCGATCGGCTTCGGAGGCGGCGAAGGCCGAGGAGGCGGAGAGCAGGGCGAGGAGGGCGAGGGTGCGCATGGGTGTTCTTAGGTAACACTAAACAAAACGAAAAGTTTCCCACTTGGGAGCAAAAAATGACCTACTCCTTGATCGCCCAGGCCCGGCAGGTCTCCTGCAGGCGGGTGGGGACGTAGACTTCCACCCGAGTTCCCTCGGGAAGGGCCTTAGAATTGAGGATAGTGGCCCCGGCGTGCAGTTTGGAGAGCATGGCGTACTGGTCGTGGGGGATGAGTAGGGTCATGTGCTCATCCCGGCTGGCAGCGCATTCCTCGAGGCGCTGGAGCAGGGCGGGCAGGCCTTCCCCGGTCTTGGTGCTGACGAGCTTGGCGTCCGGGTAGGCGGCGAGGGCCTGGGCGCGTTCGACCTCGTCGCACAAGTCGGCCTTGTTAAGCACGGTGATCACGGGGCGATCCCCGGCACCGATTTCGGTAAGGACCTGGAGGGTGGTCTCGGCGTGCTTATCGCGCTCGGGCGAGCCCAGGTCGATGACGTGGACGAGGAAGTCGGCCTGCACGGCTTCCTCGAGCGTGGCCTTGAAGGCTTCGACCAGACGGTGCGGGAGGCGACGCACGAAGCCGACCGTATCCGTCAGCAGCAACGCGCGGCCGGAGGGCAGGGCGAGGCGGCGCGTGGTGGGGTCGAGCGTGGCGAAGAGCTTATTCGCCGCGAGCACCTCGGAGCCGGTGAGCTTGTTGAGGAGCGAGGACTTGCCGGCGTTGGTGTAGCCGACGATCGAGAAGGTCGGGAGCGGGACGCGTTTGCGCTGCTTGCGCTGGGTGGCGCGCTGGGCGACGACTTCCGCGAGGTCGCGGCGGACCTTGGCGATCTTGTCGCGGATCTTGCGCTGGTCCATCTCCAGCTGCGTCTCGCCGGCGTCGCGCTGCATCGTGCCGCCGCCGCGCTGGCGGTCGAGGTGGGACCAGAGGCGCTTCAAGCGCGGCAGCATCTGCTGCAGCGCGGCGAGCTCGACTTGGAGCACGGCCTCGCGGGTCTTCGCGCGGGTGATGAAGATATCGAGGATGATCTCCTGGCGGTCGATGGCACGGAGCTTGGCATCTTTCTCCCAATTGCGCTGCTGCGCGGGAGTGAGCTCGTCGTCGAAGATGATGAGGCCACATTCGTTGTCGCGAGCCAGCTGGGCGATCTCCTCGAGCTTGCCGGAACCAACGAGCGTGCGTGGGTTCTCTTCGCGGAGCTTGGCGATGATCGAACCGCGGATTTCGACGCCGACGTTGCTGACGAGCTCATGGAGCTCATCGAGCAGCGCCTGGGCTTCTGCAGCCGTAGTCGTCTTGGCGTTGCAATCCGACTAGGATCGCGCGGTTAGAACGGGCGATGACCTCGGGGTCGAAAGGGTCGAGCGGCTTATCTAGTTTTTCTTCGGATTCGTCGGACACGTGGCGGAAATAAAAAGGGGAAGGTAATTTTGGCCCTTCCCCTTTCCTGAGGCAAAACGAATTACTGGGAGTTATTGGCCGAATTCCACCCAGTCAACGTTCATGAGCCCGCCACCCTTCTTGGGGTTGGTCAGGACGAGGTAGACGTCATGGCGACCAGTCGCCGGAGTGAGCTTGGCCTTGTTCTCCATGAACTTACCCCAGTCGCCCGTGTGGGCGATGTCGACCGTCGCGACGACCGGACCAGTCGGCGAATCGAGGCGGACCTCGATCTGGCTGCCCTTGGCGCCACCGCCCACGGAGGCGTTGATCTTGACGTTCTTGGTGTCCGCGAGGTTCAGGTTGGCGAACTTGAGCGTGGCGCCGTGTTGGGTGGAGCCGATGGCCTTGCCGGTATTCTTGCCGCCGGTGATTTCAGCGGACTCGGCCTCGATGCGTCGGTGACGTAGCGCGACAGAAGCCTTGCCTGAGAGCGGGCCGGCGACACCCGCTCCGACGTCGGTGTAGATGGCTTCGAGGAGCAACTTGCCGGGCTTGTTATCCTTTGCGGCGGTCAGCTGACCTTCAAGTCCACGGGTGATGACCGGACCGCCCTTGCCCTTCTCGAGCGCGAGCATCCAGCGTACCATGATAGCGACTTCATCTTCGGTGTGCTGCGGGTGGGCGAGCATCGGGACTAGGCCCCAGACGCCGCTGCCGCCGAGGCGGATCTTCTTGTTGAGGAGGTCGTCGGCGCCAGCCTGCTTGCGGTATTTGTCGGCGATGGCCACGAAGGCCGGACCGACCAGCGGGGTTTCCATCGCATGGCAATTGAAGCAATCGCTCTGGCGCATGAGCGAGAGACCTGGATCGACCGCGACGGCCTTGCCATCGGCGGGAAGGAAGGAGGAGGTCACCAGCGTACGCGGGCCGAACTCGGCGGCCTTAGCGTCAGACGCACCATCTTCGACATCCTGCACGGTCACCTTGTAGCTGAGAGGCTTGCCCGGCGTGTAGAAGTCGCCGTCCTGCGGGGCGAGGAAGCGAGCGACGGGCACGGTGTTGCCGACGACGATGGGCGTGGAGCGCGTGACGGTGCCGCCCTGGCCATCGGAGACGGTGAGTTCGATGTTGAAGTTGCCGGCGGTCTCGAGCGTGACAGCGAGTTCTTCGCCTTCGCCGAGCTTCTTGTCGCCGGGCTGGAGCTTCCAGGAATAGCTGAGCTTGCCGCCGTCGAGGTCGCGTGAGCCTTTTGCGGAGAGCGTGGACTTGAGCGGAGCCGGGCCAGCGGGCGTGGAGAGGGCGAGCTTGGCGATCGGCTGGAGGTTGCCGCGCACATAGGAGATCTTCAGCAGCGCGGAATCCGCGTTGGCGCCCCAGGTTTCGCCGTAATCGAGCAGGTAGAGGCAACCGTCGGGGCCGAAGGTCGCGGCGACCGGACGGCGGATGACCGTCGCTCCGTTGTCGATGAGGGCCTTCTGCTTCTTGCGCTGGTCATCGGAGTTCGCGGTCACGAAGGTCGTGGGCGCAAAGGCTTCCAGACCCTTGAGATCGGAGTTGGCGTCGAGGCGGGCCCATTTGATGAAGGGGCGCTGCCAATCCCAGAAGAGCAGGGAGCGGTCGAAGTGCTTCGGGAAGCCGTTGGTCTTCTCGAAGGATTCTTGCCAATGGAAGACCGGGCCCGCGCAGGCGGTGCGGCCGCCTTCACCGAGCTCAGGCCACTGTTCGGAGACCGCGTACGGCCAGTAGATGAAGGCCGGCACGGCGGGCGGGAGCTCCGCGAGGCCGGTGTTGTTGCGGCTCTTGTTCATCGGTGCCTTCGGGTCGAAGAGCGGGCCGACCTTCTCGGTCGCGTAGTCGTATTCGGCGTAAGGCGAATTATTGCCGACGAAGAACGGGTAACCGTGATTCCCGGCCTTCTTGGCCTGGTTGATCTCATCGTAGCCGCGGGAGCCGCGTGGGCCATCGACGCGCGCGTCGGGTCCGACTTCGCCCCAGTAGACGTAGCCGGTCTTCGGGTCGATGCTCAGGCGCCAAGGATTGCGCGTGCCCATCGCGAAGATCTCTGGGCGGGTCTTGGGCGTGCCGGGTTTGAAGAGATTACCTTCCGGGATGCTGTAAGTCGCGTCGTCGTGCACGCGGATGCGATTCACCTTGCCGACAAGGGTGTTGGTGTTGGCGGAAGTGCGCGCGCCATCCCAGGGTTCCTTGCCGGGGCGCTGGTCGAGCGGGGCGTAGCCCTTGCTGTCGCCGAACGGGCTGGTGTTGTCGCCGGTCGAGAAATACAGGCAGCCGTCCGGGCCGAACATGAGGGTCGCGCCGTGGTGGCAGCACTGCAGGCGCTGCTCCTCATATTTCAGGATGAGTTTCTCGCTGCCGGCGACGAGCTTGTCGTCCTTCACCTGGAAGCGGGAGAGGTACTGGCCGTCGAAGCCGACGGGCGAGTAGATCAGGTAGATCCAGCCGTTCTGGGCGAACTTCGGGTCGAGCGCGAAAGCGAGGAAGCCGTTCTCGAGCGTCTTGAAGATTTCCATCTCGGCGACGAGCGTGACGCGCTTGGTCTTGGGATCGTAGATCTTGAGGGCGCCGAGATATTCGTTGAACCAGATACGGCCATCCGGTCCGAACTCGAGGTGCATCGGCTGCGGCAGTCCAGTGAGCAGGGTCTCGGTCTGGAAGCGGACATCCTCGGGTAGGGCGTCGGCGGCGCGGACGGCTGGAGCGGCCATTAGCAGGGCGGCGCCGAGCAGGGAAAGGAGACGGACGGGAGTAGAAGCCATGGGAGGGTGACCTTGGGGAATGGGTGGGGTTCCCAGCAGGGTTAGGAAAATAGGCCCAAGGGCAAGAGGGGAGGCGTTTAGGGCCAGGGCCGGGGCTAGGGATAGGGCTAGGTAATATTGGAAAAGAAAACGTCCACCGAAAGGCGGACGTCGTTAGGAGCATTTTCTAGCCCGAGCCCTAGCTCTGGCCCTAGCCCTAAATCAGATCAACCCGAGCTGCATCTTGCCGTCCTCGGAGATCATGGTCTGGGTCCACGGCGGATCCCAGACGATGTCGACGCGGGCTTGATTGATGCCCGGGACGCCAAGCACGCGATTGCGTGCGTCTTCGGCGATGACGGGTCCCATGCCGCAACCGGGAGCGGTGAGGGTCATGGCGACGACGACGCTGTGGCGGTCAGGAGAGTTATCCAGCGGCTCGACCTTGAGAGAGTACACGAGGCCGAGGTCGACGATGTTCACGGGGATTTCCGGATCGAAGACCTTCTTGAGGCTTTCCCAGACGGCTTCGTCAGAAGGCTTGCCGGTGTGGCCAGCATGCTCGGCGGTGCCGACGGAACCGTAAGCGTCCGTCTTGCCTTCATTCTCGGTGGTATCAGACGGGATTTCTTCGCCGAGGGAGTCGGCGTCCGAGCCCTTGATCCGGAACATGCCGGTATCGCAGACGACGGTGAAGTTGCCGCCGAGGCGGTGCGTGATGGTGACCTTGGTGCCGGCAGGCAGCACGGCAGGATCGCCCGCGGGAATGACGGTGGCCTGCACATCACGTGCGAGGACGCGATCGTGGGGGCTGGGCGTGTGGCGCTGGCCGGTGGTGTCGTCGCTCATGTTCAGGCTTGGTGGAATTTAAGGCGGAGCATCTCGCGTACTGTGGCGGCGGCTTGTTCATGGCCGACCTTGGCGAGGACTTCCTCGAGGAAGCCCTGCGCGAGCAGTTCCTGGGCGACGGCGAGCGGGATGCCGCGGGCGCGCAGGTAGAAGAGCTCGGCGGGGTCGATCTGGCCGGTCGTCGCGCCGTGCGAGCACTTCACGTCGTTGGCTTCGATCTCGAGGCCAGGCAGGGAATCCGCTTCGGCGTCCGGCGAGAGCAGGAGATTGCGGTTGGTCTGGTAGGCGTCGGTGCGCTGGGCGTCCGGGGCGACCTTGATGAGGCCCGAGAAGATCGTGCGCGCCTTGCCAAGCAGGGCGTTCTTGAAGAGCAGGTCGGACTTCGCGTGGCCCGCGGCGTGGATCTGCAGCGTGCGCTGGTCGAACTCCTGTTCGCCCGTGGCGACGGAGATGCCGTAGAGGCGGACGTCGGCGCCTTCGCCGTCGATACGGACGCAGTTCTCGAGGCGGGCGCGACGGGAACCGACGGCGGCGTTGACGGAGCTGATGAGCGCGTCACGTCCACCGCAGGTATTGTCGATCTGGAAGGACTGCGTGGCGGAACCCCAGGCCTGCACGGCGAGGCGGCGGACCTGCGAGCCCGTGCCGGCATGGATATCGACGGCGGAGATCGCGAGGGCGCGCTGGTCGGCCTTGGCGGAGAGGTGGAAGTCGTGGATGTCGGCCACGGCGCGCTCGCCGGCGATGATGAGCGCGTGCGGGAAGATCGCGACGCCATCGGTGAGCGTCCAAGTGACTGCGACGAACGGTTGCTTCACCTCGACGCCCTTGGGGACGTGGAGGACGTAGCCGGCGCGAAGCCAGGCTCGGTGCAGGGCGGCGAACTTATCGCTACCGAGGAGCACGGGGTGCTTGAGGAGGTGTTCCTGGAGGAGGGCGGGGCGGGTGCGGACCGCGTCTTCAAGGGATTCGAAGACCACGCCTTGGGCGACGAGTTCGGCGGAGAGCGTCGGCTTCAGCACGCAATGTCCGTCGACGTGGACGATGAGGCCGGCGGCGTCAGAGATGAGGCGAGATCGCGCGATGAGGTCGGCGGCCTGCGCAGGCGTCGGGGCGGGCGCGGGGGCGTAACCGTCGAGCGAGAGCGAACGTGCGTCGGAGAAACGCCACTTCTCGTTGTCGCGCGTGGGCATCGGCAACGATTGGAAGGTATGCCAGCCCTGTTGGCGGAGGACGGCGAACCAATCCTGCGCGCGGAACTGGGTGGTCTCGGCGGACTGCAGGGCGACGTCGAGGACGCCGGCGGGAGCGGAGGCGACGGCGTTCATCCGACGGACCCTTCCATCTGCAGTTCGATGAGGCGCTTCAGCTCGACGGAGTACTCCATCGGGAATTCCTTCACCAGGTCGTTGACGAAGCCGTTCACGGCGAGGGACATTGCTTCGCCTTCGGACAGGCCACGCTGCATCATGTAGAAGATCTGCTCGGCCGAGACCTTCGAGACGCTGGCCTCGTGCTGGACGGAGTTCTTGCGGCCGCGGACGGAGATCGCCGGGTAGGTGTCGGTGCGGCTGTGCTCGTTGATGAGCAGCGCGTCGCACTCGGTGTTGTTACGGCAGTTCGAGAGGGTCTTCGGGATATGGACCAGGCCGCGATAGGTCGAACGGCCTTCGCCGACGGAGATGGACTTCGCGATGATGTTCGAGGTCGTGTCATCGGCCGCGTGGATCATCTTCGCGCCGGTGTCCTGGTGCTGGCCGTCGTTGGCCAAGGCGATCGAGAGGACCTCGCCGCGGGCGCGCTTGCCGCGCAGGACCACGCCGGGGTACTTCATCGTCAGGCGGGAACCGATATTGCAATCGATCCAGCGGACTTCGGCGTCCTCTTCGGCCACGCCGCGCTTCGTCACGAGATTAAAGACGTTGGCGGACCAGTTCTGGACGGTGATGTACTGGATCTTCGCGCCCTTGAGGGCGACGAGCTCGACGACCGCGGAGTGCAGGGTGGCCGTCTCGAACTTGGGAGCCGTGCAGCCTTCCATGTAGGTGACTTCCGAGCCTTCGTCGGCGATGATGAGCGTGCGCTCGAACTGACCGAAGTTCTCGGCGTTGATGCGGAAGTAGGCCTGCAGGGGCTGGGCCACCTTCACGCCCTTGGGGATGTAGATGAACGAGCCGCCGGAGAAGACCGCGGAGTTGAGGGCCGAGAATTTGTTGTCGCCGATGGGGATGACCTTGCCGAACCACTTGCGGAAGATCTCCGGGTGGTCGCGCAGGCCTTCGGTCGGTCCGCAGAAGATGACACCGAGTTTCTCGAGCTCTTCCTTCATGCGGGAGTAGACCGCTTCGGAGTCGAACTGGGCTTCGACGCCGGCGAGGAACTTACGTTCCGACTCCGGGATGCCGAGGCGTTCGAAGGTCTTCTTCACGTCGTCCGGGACTTCTTCCCACGTGCGGACGGGCTTCTGGCCCTTGGAGAGGTAGTAGCGGATGTCCTCGAACTTGATGTTTTCGAGGTCGGTTGTGGCCCAATGCGTCGGCATCGGCATGTCCTGGAAGATCTTCAGCGACTTCTGGCGGAACTCGCGAATCCATTCCTCCTCGCCCTTGACCTTGGCGATATAGTCCACGGTCGCGGCGCTGAGGCCCACGCCGGCGTCGAAGGTATAGTTTTCCTCGTACTTGAAGTCGCCCTTGGAGCGATCGACTTCGATCGCTTCGCGCTGCGCCTGGGATTCGTCGATTTCAGCCATCTGGTTTAGGCGGAGGCGAGTTCGGTTTTCACCCAATCGTAGCCCTTGGCTTCGAGTTCGAGGGCGAGTTCCTTGCCGCCGCTGTGGACGATGCGGCCGTCCCACATGATGTGGACGCGGTCAGGCACGATGTACTCGAGCAGGCGCTGGTAGTGGGTGATGACGAGGAAGCCCGTGTCGGGGCCGCGCATGGCGTTGACGCCTTCGGAGACGATGCGGAGGGCGTCGATGTCGAGGCCGGAGTCGGTTTCGTCGAGCACGGCGTACTTCGGCTTAAGCATCATCAGCTGGAGGATCTCGCAGCGCTTCTTCTCGCCGCCGGAGAAGCCTTCGTTGACGAAGCGGGCGGTGAACTTCCGATCCATCTTGAGGGCGTCCATCTTCGCGTAGAGCTCGGTGTAGTAGGCCTTGGCGTCGAAGGGCGCGCCCTTGGCCTGGCGGGCGACGATCGCGGCGCGGATGAAGTTAGCGATGGTCACGCCGGGGATCTCGCTCGGGTATTGGAACGCGAGGAAGAGGCCGGCGCGGGCGATGACATCAGGCTCGAGGCCGATGATCTGTTCGCCGTCGAGGAAGGCTTCGCCTGACTGCACGGAGTAGTCGGGATGGCCGGCGAGGACCTTGGAGAGCGTGCTCTTGCCGGTGCCGTTCGGCCCCATGATGGCGTGCACTTCGCCTTTCGGGACCGTGAGGGAAAAATCCTTCAGGATCGGGCGGTCGCCGATGGAGGCGTTGAGATTCTTGATGACGAGCGAGTCAGACATAGCGGAAAGGGAAGGGGATTAGTTGGAGTGGGTGTCCTTGGCCTGAGCGCGGCCGAGGAAGCTGATCTCGATGACTTCGGAGTCGAAGCCGGGCGGGAGGATCGAGCGGAGGCTCTTCATCACCTCGGGCGGGAGCTCGATGTCGTGGACCTGGCCGGTCTCCTTGTCGCGGAAGTGCGCGTGCGGGGCCAGGTTGGGGCAATAACGGGTGGACTCACGCTCGTGGTTGACCTGGCGGACCAGGCCGCAGCCGACGAAGGTTTCGAGGCAGTTGTAGACCGTGGCCAGGGAGAGGCCGGGCATGACCTCACGGGCGCGGTTGAAGACCTCGTCGACCGTGGGGTGGTCGCGCTCGGCCAGGAGGACCGTAAAGACGGCTTCACGCTGGGGGGTGACCTTCTGGCCGCTCTTAATGAGGGCTTCTTGAAGGTGTTCCTTATCATGCTCAGTGAGATTTCGAATCATTCTAAGTGATAACTCAGTTAGAATGAGTCTAATCCGCAAGAAGAAAGGGGTGGAAAGTAGGGCTAGGGCCAGGGACAGGGCTGGGGAAAGGCTTATTCAGACTGAATCCTCCTTTTAGGGCTCTCTAGCCCCAGCCCTAGCCCTAACTCTGGCCCTAGTCTCAGTTCAGCCCCCGGGCTTCTTCGCCGCCGCCTTGTTCGTCCAGCTTCCGCTGGGCGTCGAGGCGGGCGAGTTCGTCGGCCACGGCTTTGATCCGCTGATCCTGCGAAAGGCATTCGAGCAACTGGCGGCGCGTAGCGGCGTCGGCGACAAGGTGTCCGGCTGCGGCGTCCGCTAGGGCACCAGGCTGATTGGCGAGACCGCGCAGGCGCTGCATCATCGGCGCAGCTTCCTCGCCGAGCTCGCTGACGATGTTCTCGGCGAAGGCGAGCACGCGGGCAATATCGCGCGTACTGCCGACGAGGTCGGTCGAGGCTTCGTCGACGACTGGGGCGATCTCGAGCTGCGGATACGGCGTCTTGCGCTTCACTTTGATGACGCGGGCGCGGCGCAGGCCTTCGAGGATGATGTGCGAGGTTCCGTCCTCGAGTTCGACGTGGCCGACGATGCGTCCGACGCACGTGAAGGGGCAGGGCGGTTCGTCGTTGTCCGGCGTGAGGCTTTCTTCATCCAGCTGCGAGATCGCGAACATGCGGCTGCCGGCGAGGGTCTCCTTCAGCATCTTGCGGTAGCGCGGCTCGAAGATGCGCAGCGGCATGAGCTGCTGCGGCAAGAAGACGCAGTTGCCCAGGGTCATGACAGGAACGACGACGGTGGGAACCATGTGAAGGAGGGTGAAGGGAATCGGGGGAAAGGCAAATGGCGTGAAAGGGCCAGAGCCAGGGCTTGGGCTAGGGCTGGGTAGGGAGGCATCCGAACCGCCAACCGCTAACCGCAAGCCGCTATCACCTATCTTCCGCCGCGCTTACTGCCACTGATCCAAGAAGAGCTTCTTCGGGTCCGGGCTGTCGGACTCGGCGAAGTAGACGCCCATGCGCAGGGAGGGCAGGAAATGGGCGGGGAGCTTCTCCTTGTTGCGAGAAGCGATCTCGGTGAGAAGCGACTCGGGCGAACGGCCGGCGAGTTGGTCCACGCGGTAGTAACCGGCGTCGAGCAGTTCGCGGGCGACGTCGACCGGGAAGCGCGTGATGCGCATGAACGGACTGCACACGGCCTCCCGACGTCGTTCGGCCGCGCGCTGTCGTTCCGCTTCGTCCACGATCAGAGGCGGGCGAGGATGGCCGCGCCCATGGCCTTGGTGCCCACGGCCTTGCCGCCGGCGGCGATGTCCGCGGTGCGGATGCCTTCGGCGATGGTCTTCTCGACCGCGAGTTCGATGGCCTTGGCTTCGGCTTCAAGGCCGAAGGAATGGCGGAGCATCAGGGCGACGGAAAGGATCTGGGCGCAAGGGTTGGCCTTGTCCTGACCAGCGATGTCGGGGGCGGTGCCTCCGGAGGGCTCGTAGAGGCCGTAGCCGTAGCCGTGCTGGTTGCGGTTAGCGCCGAGGGAGGCGGAAGCCATCATGCCGAGGGAGCCGCAGACGACGGCCATCTCGTCGGAGAGGATGTCGCCGAACATGTTCTCGGTGAGGAGGACGTCGAACTGGGAGGGCTTGAGGACGAGCTGCATCGCGGCGTTGTCGATGTACATCACCGCGAGGGTGATGTCCGGGGCGGTGGCCTTGAGGCGGTCGGCGACGACCTTGCGCCAGAGGACGGAGGTCTGGAGGACGTTGGCCTTGTCGACGAGGGTGATGTGCTTGCGACGGGCGCGCGCGGTGGCGATGGCGACGTCGGTGATGCGTTCGATCTCCGACTTGCGGTAGACCATGGTGTCGATGGCTTCGATGTCGCCGTCGGCGAGCGTCGTGGTGGACTTCGGTCCGAAGTAGAGGCCGCCGGTGAGCTCGCGGATGCAGACCATATCGACGCCGTTCGGGATGCGGTCCGGGCGGATCGGCGAAGTGTCGATGAGGTTCTTCAGCAGCAGGCCGGGGCGGACGTTGGCGTAGAGCGTGAAATGCTTGCGGAGGGGCAGGAGGGAGGCGCGCTCAGGCTGTTCGGCCGGAGGGAGCTTCTCCCACTTCGGGCCGCCGACGGAACCGAAGAGGATGGCGTCCGCGGCGCGGCAGGCCTCGAGGGTCGAGTCCGGCAGAGCCTTACCATGGTTGTCGATGCCAGCACCGCCCACGTCGTGGGTGGAGTGCTCGAGGGTGTGGCCTGACTTCTTCAGGACGGCCTCGAGGACGGGCAGGGCGGCGACCATGACTTCAGGGCCGATGTAATCGCCAGGCAGGACAGCAATCTTCAGGTGCATAGGAGAGGGAGGGGAGTAAAGATGAACGGCGGCGAGGAGGGCAAGGAGAAGCGAGGATAACGGATGCCGAATTTCATACCTCCGGGTGGTTGCCAACGACTGAAGCAGGGCTCTAATCTGGCCGTCTTACTTGTCCCCACATGTCCTCCCAACCTCTCGTCATCGGTAAATTCTCCCTCGGTATGGGCGACCGCTTCGCCCACGAAGCCGAAGCTCAGCTCGCCGCCTGCATCGCTGCTAAGAAGCTCGGCGTCGAGATCGTGCCGGTCTGGAACAAGTCCAACCGCGAGCACAACATCATCGGCTCCGAGCCGACCAGCACCCGCGCCGCGGCCGACGCCGCCGTGAAGACCCTCGGCTGGACCGCCCCCTACTTCCTCGACGCCGACCACATCGGCCTGAAGACCGTCGAGCGCTTCGTCGGCGTCTCCGACTTCTTCACCATCGATGTCGCCGACTTCATCGCCCAGCCCGCCGACCCCGCCGCGGTCAAGGCCTTCGTCGATCGCCACCCTGAGCTCGTCGGCACGATCACCCTCGCCGGCATCGACCGTCCGTTCACGACCACGCGCGCCGACGTCGAGCGCACGGCCGCCAAGTTCCTCCTGGCCGTCCAGGAAGCCGGTAAGGTCTACCGCCACATCGTCACCGTGAAGGGCGTCGGCCGCTTCGTCCCCGAGATCTCGATGGACGAGACCGACAGCCCCCAGACCCCGCCCGAACTGCTCATCATCCTCGCGGCCATCGCCGACGAAGGTGTGCCGATCCAGACGATCGCTCCGAAGTTCACCGGCCGTTTCAATAAGGGCGTCGATTACGTCGGCGACCTCGTCCAGTTCGAACGCGAGTTCAACGACGACCTCTGCGTCATCGCCCACGCGGTGAAGCAGTACGGCCTCCCGGCCAACCTGAAGCTCTCCGTGCACAGCGGCAGCGATAAGTTCTCCATCTACCCGGCCATCCGCCGCGCCCTCGCCAAGCATGGCGCCGGCGTCCACGTGAAGACCGCGGGCACGACCTGGCTCGAAGAAGTCATCGGCCTCGCCGAAGCCGGCGGCGCTGGCCTCGCCCTCGCCAAGGAGATCTACGCCGAAGCCCTGTCGCACATGGACGAGCTCTGCCAGCCCTACGCGACCGTCATCGACATCGACCGTTCCAAGCTCCCGGCCGCCGCCGTCGTCAACGGCTGGACCAGCGAGCAGTTCGTCGGCGCCCTGCGCCACGACCAGAAGAACCCGCTCTATAACGCCAACATCCGTCAGCTCATCCACGTCGGCTTCAAGGTCGCCGCCAAGATGGGCCCGCGCTACCTCGAGCAGCTCAAGGCCTGCCGCGAGTCCTGCGCGCGTAATGTGACCGGCAACCTCTTCGACCGCCACATCAAGCCGCTCTTCCTGTGAGCGGTGGGCCCTCAACGGGCCGCGGCCCTGCGTTGATTGTCTGCCTGCTCGGCGGACTCATCGCCTTCGCCCTCGCATTGGTCGGCCTCGTCCCGGAGGGGGATTTCTCCGTCAAGGAGCCGCTCGATCTCATCAAACTGATCTTCGTCCTCGCACCGGCTTTCCCGTTCCTCCTGCTCGCCGGTGTCGCGACGTTGCTGAAAGATCGTTTCTTTCTGACCGGAACGATCGTCATCGCCGTCCTGCTCATCCTGAGCTGCGGTTTCTATCTGATGGCGCAGGCCGAGCAGCGTGTCCGGCCTGACGACTCGATGCATGCGCTCACCTATCTGATCGTCCCGTTCCTGCAGGTACCGGCCATTTTTACGGCCCTCGGCGTCCTGGCGCTCTGGCGCGCCTGGCTTGGTCGGAAGGCTTGAACGGATGAAGTCAGTACGGGGTCAGACCGCTTCTGATCGGTATCACTCAGAAGCGGTCTGACCCCGTACTGTTCGCATCTTTTTTATTTACGGCGGTTCTTCAGCCAGCCGACGATGAAAGATAGGCCCAGGGTCAGGAAGATGATCGCGTGCTGGTAGGCAGCCACAAAGAGCATCGCGATGGCGTCCTGAGCATCGGACTTCGTGGTGAAGTGGAAGGTCAGTTCGGTGTAAAACCAGGCGCCAAAGAGGCCCGCAAGTATCGTGGCGAGAAGGGCGCCGATGGACGAAAAACGGTCGGAGCGGACCGCCAGGGCGATCAAGACGAAGGGCGAGACTAACCAGAGCGCAAAGCCCAGCTCGACGATCAGCATTCCCCAGTCTGAGAGGTTGATGTTACGCAGGAACAAGGCCGGACCGATGAGGCCGAAGGCGGCGGATAGGGCGTAGGTGAGGGTCTTAATTTTCACGGTAATATTATAGCTTTAATCACGCTTCTTGGGAAATCGATAAAAGCGATAGGCCCTATTGTTTCTGGCGTGCCAGTCGCCAGTCATCAGAGCGTTAGCCGCCCTGCCTGCATCCGCTTACTTGCGGGCCGCGAAGTCGCGGGCGTAAGCCTCGGCGAAGTAGCTGAGGATCACGTCGGCGCCGGCGCGGCGGATGGCGAGGAGCGACTCGTCGCGCGTGGCGCGGAGGTCGAGCCAGCCTTTTTCGGCGGCGGCGTGCAGCTGGGCGTATTCGCCAGAGACTTGGTAAGCGGCGATCGGGAGGTTCGTCGACTCACGCAGGTCGCGGATGATGTCGAGATAGGCGCCCGCGGGCTTCACCATCAGGAGGTCGGCGCCTTCTTCGGCGTCGAGGATCGCCTCACGGGCGGCCTCGCGGCGATTGGCGGGATTCATCTGGTAGGTGGCCTTGGAGATGGGAGCTTGGCCGGCCTGGCGGGCGCTGCCGACGGCGTCACGAAACGGGCCGTAGAAGGCCGAGGCGAACTTGGCGGAGTAGGCGAGGATGCCGGTGCCGGTGTGGCCAGAAGCATCGAGGGCCTTGCGGATGGCCTTCACGCGTCCGTCCATCATGTCGGAAGGGGCGACGAAATCGGCGCCGGCTTGGGCGGTGAAGAGCGACATCTTCACGAGCGCATCGACGGTGCGATCATTGTCCACGTCGGTGCCAGCAGCGTTCAGGATACCGTCGTGGCCGTGCACGGTGTAAGGGTCGAGGGCGATGTCGGCGAAAATTACCGTGCCAGGAGACTTCGCCTTCACTTCGCGGATGGCGCGGTAGGCGAGGTTCGAAGGGTTGAGCGCTTCGGCGCCTTCGGCGGTCTTGCGGGTCGGGTCGACCCTGGGGAAGAGGGCCACGCCATGGATACCGAGGGCGAGGAGTTCGATGCACTTGGCACCGAGCTGGGCGAGCGGAATACGGCTGATGCCCGGAAGAGAACTAATCGGCTCAGCGATGTCGCCTTCGGTGACAAAGAGCGGCTGGATCAGGTGGCGGGGTTCGACAACCGTTTCACCGAGCATGGCACGGATACCGGCCGAAGCACGGAGGCGGCGGAGGCGGACGGACTGGTCGAGAGGGGCCGACATCGGAGGGTCTAGATAGTCGATGGGGGTGGGGAAGGGCAACGGCGAAGCCATTGGGATGCCTTTCGGTGGGACACTTTGTCATTCTGACCCGATTGGGACAGGGACAGTCCGTCGGCATACCTGAGAAAATCACAGCAAAAGCGGGAATTTCCCTTGGCACACGCCCTGCCAATAGGAGGGCATAACCCATCACCCAAAACACACTATGAGTAAAATCATCGGCATCGACCTCGGCACCACCAACTCCTGCATGGCCGTTCTGGAAGCAGGCGAGTCCGTCGTCATCTCTAACTCGGAAGGCGCGCGCACCACGCCCTCCATCGTCGCGTTCACCAAGAACGGCGACATCCTCGTCGGTCAGGCCGCCAAGCGCCAGGCCGTCACCAACCCGAAGAACACGATCTTCTCCGCGAAGCGCCTCATCGGTCGCAAGTTCTCGGAAGTGAAGGCCATCGCCTCGAAGCTGCCTTACAAGGTGGTCGAAGGTAAGAACGGCGACGCCGCCATCGAATGCGAAGTCGACGGCAAGCCGCGCGTGTTCGCGCCGGAAGAAATCGCCGCCAAGGTCCTCGGCAAGCTCAAGGCCGACGCCGAAGCCTACCTCGGCGAGAAGGTCACGCAGGCCGTGATCACCGTCCCTGCCTACTTCAACGACTCGCAGCGCCAGGCCACCAAGGACGCCGGCACGATCGCGGGCCTCGAGGTGCTCCGCATCGTCAACGAGCCCACCGCGGCTTCCCTCGCCTACGGCCTCGATAAGAAGGGCGACGAAAAGATCGCCGTCTATGACCTCGGTGGCGGCACCTTCGACGTCTCGGTCCTCGAGATCGGCGGCGGCGTCTTCGAAGTGAAGGCGACCAACGGCGACACCGAACTCGGTGGCGACAACTGGGACGAACGCATCATCCAGTGGCTCATCGACGGCTTCAAGACGGAGACCGGCATCGACCTGTCCAAGGACGCGATGGCCCGCCAGCGCCTCAAGGAAGAAGCCGAGAAGGCCAAGATCGCCCTCTCGTCCTCGAACTCCGTGGACATCAACCTGCCGTTCATCACCGCCGACGCCTCCGGCCCGAAGCACCTGAACGTCACGCTCACTCGCGCCCAGATGGAAAAGGTCTGCGACGACCTCTCCGAGCGCACCCGTCGTCCGTTCGAGTCCTGCCTTAAGGACGCCGAACTCAAGATGGCCCAGGTCGACGAGCTCGTCCTCGTCGGCGGCATGACCCGCATGCCCAAGATCATCGAGATCGCCCGCCTGCTCGCCGGCAAGGAGCCCCATAAGGGCGTCAACCCGGACGAAGTCGTCGCCATCGGCGCCGCCATTCAGGCCGGCGTGCTCAAGGGCGACGTGAAGGACGTCCTCCTCCTCGACGTGACCCCGCTCACCCTGTCCATCGAGACCATGGGCAGCGTCGCCACCGCGATGATCGAGCGCAACACGACCATCCCGACCAAGAAGTCGCAGATCTTCTCCACCGCCGCCGACAGCCAGCCGGCCGTCGACATCATCATCGTCCAGGGCGAACGCCCGATGGCGAAGGACAACAAGCAGCTCGGCACGTTCAAGCTCGACGGCATCAAGCCGGCGCGCCGCGGCGAACCCCAGATCGAAGTGACCTTCGACATCGACGCCAACGGCATCCTGCATGTCTCGGCCGTCGACAAGGGCTCGGGCAAGGAGCAGAAGATCTCCATCACCGGCTCCTCGGGTCTCTCCAAGGAAGAAGTCGAGAAGCTCCGCAAGGAAGCCGAACTCCATGCCGATGAGGACAAGAAGACCCGCGAGCTCGCCGAAGCCCGTAACCGCCTCGACGCCGGCGTCTTCACCGCCGAGAAGTTCATCGCCGATAACGGCGAGAAGATGCCCGCCGAAGCGAAGACCGCCGCCGAAGCTGCGCTCAAGGAAGCCCAGGAAGCCCTCAAGAAGACCGACGCCACCGCCGAGGAATTCGAGAAGGCCGCCACGGCCCTCCAGACCGCGCTCATGGCCGCCGCGCAGACCGTGCCTCAGCCCGCTGCTGGTGAACAGCCGCAGGCTGACGCGGGCCCCGCTCCTGAAGAGAAGAAGAAGTCCAAGGACGGCAAGGTGGTCGACGGTGACTTCGAAGTCGTCGACGACGGTAAGAAGTGAGCGTCGCGTTGCGACGCAGGGCTAGGGACAGGGCTAGGGATTGGGCCAGGTAAAGTGAAACAAGCAAAGGGTCGGGGTCGCGAGACTCCGGCCCTTTTCGTGCATGTCGTCTTGCCCCTCACGGCTGAGCCCCTAGGTCTGGATGGTGTGAATACCTCGGAGCAGCTTTTCCAACGCGCCCTCACGATGATCCCGGGCGGCGTCAATTCCCCGGTCCGCGCTTTCCGCTCGGTCGGTGGCACCCCTTTCTTCACCAAGTCGGCCAATGGCGCCCGTCTGACGACGGCCGACGACCAGGAACTGGTGGACTTCGTCCTGACCTGGGGTCCGGCCATCCACGGCCATAACGACCCGGACATCCGCGCGGCGATTCGCGAGGCCCTCGACCGCGGCACGAGCTTCGGCACCCCGAACCCGCTCGAGGTCGAGATGGCCGAACTGATCCTGTCCTGCGTCCCGGCGGTGAAGAAGGTCCGCATGACCAACAGCGGCACCGAAGCCACGATGTCCGCCATCCGCCTCGCCCGCGGCTACACGGGCCGTAACAAGATCATCAAGTTCTCGGGCTGCTACCACGGCCACGTCGATTCGCTCCTCGTGAAGGCCGGCTCTGGCGCACTCACGCAGGGTAACCCCGATTCCGCCGGCGTCACGCCCGGCACCGCCGCCGACACGCTCGTCGCCGAATATAATAATCTCCCGGCGCTCTCCGCGCTCTTCGACGCCAACGCCGGCCAGATCGCCGGCCTGATCGTCGAGCCGTTCCCGGCCAACGTCGGCCTGATCCTGCCGGACGCCGGCTTCCTCGCCGGTCTCCGCGAACTCTGCACCAAGCACGGCACGGTGCTCATCTTCGACGAAGTGATGACGGGCTTCCGTCTCTCCCTCGCGGGCACGCAGGGCCTGCATGACGTCGTCCCGGACCTCGTCTGCATGGGCAAGATCATCGGCGGCGGCCTCCCGGTCGGCGCCTTCGGCGGCAAGGTCGAGATCATGGACAAGCTCGCCCCGCTCGGCCCGGTCTACCAGGCCGGCACGCTCTCGGGTAATCCGCTCGCCATGGCCGCTGGCCTCGCCTCGGTCCGCAAATTGAAGGCCCTGAATCCCTTCGCGCGTCTCGACGTCCTCGGCCGTCGCGTCCGCGATACGCTGCTCGCCGCCGCGCAGGCCAAGGGCATCCCGCTGCAGGTCCCGCAGGTCGGCTCGATGTTCTCGCTCTACTTCAACACCGAGAAGGTCCGTAACTACGACCAGGCCATCGCCTCCAACGGCGACCTGTATCGCAAGGTCTTCCGCACCGCGCTCGACAAGGGCGTCTACCTCGCGCCTTCGCCTTACGAGACCGCCTTCATCTCCACCGCCCACGAGGGCAAGGACATCGATAAGGCCTGCGAAGTCCTCGACGCCGCCGTGCGCGCCCTCTGATCATGCCTAAACTCGCTTTCATCGGTTCCGGACGCATGGCAGGGGCCATGGTGCAGGGCCTCCTCCGTTCGGGCGCCTGCGCCCCGGCTGATATCACCGTCATCGGTGGCAACGATTCCACCGCCGTCGATCTCTCCAAGGCCACCGGCGTCCGCGTGCGCCACGACTCCGGCCGAGCTCCTGGCCGGCGCCGACGCGGTCGTGCTCGCCTGCAAGCCGCAGCAGTTCGCCGACCTCGATAAGTCCTACGCCACGCTCGCACAGGGTAAGCTCGTGCTCTCCATCCTCGCCGGCACGCGTCTCGCCACTATCGGCGGCTTCTTTTCCTCCGCCCGCAATGTCGCCCGCGCCATGCCGAATACGCCTGGCGCAGTCGGGTCAGGGGATCAGCGCGCGTTGTTCCGCGACCCCGCTCGCTGCTGCCGACGCCCAGATCGTCGACGCTATCCTCTCCGGCCTCGGCCTGGTGATCGGCCCCGTGCTCGAACTCCCTGAGTCGATGTTCGACGCCGTCACCGCCGTCTCCGGTAGCGGCCCGGGTTTCTTCTTCGAATATGTCGCTGCTTACGAAGAAGCTTCCGTCGCTCTCGGGTTTCACGCCTGAGCAGGCCAAGCTCCTCGTCCGCCAGACCTTCTAGCGGTTCGCTCGCGCTCCTCGCCGCCACCGGCGAGACGCCCGTGAACCTGCGCATCCAGGTGACCTCGCCCGGTGGCACGACCAAGGCCGGCCTCGACGCCATGGAAGCCGGTAAGTTCCGTGCGATTGTCGCCTCCGCCCTCATCGCCGCCAAGCAGCGCGGCGAAGAGCTCGGGAAGAAGTGAGGGCGTCCGCTAAAGCGGACGCAGGGCTAGGGCTAGGGCTAGGGCTAGCAAGCTGCCTGGGGCAAGACGGGCGGCTTATTTAGCCGTTTCCAAAAATGCCAGGTGTTGAGGAACGAAAGAGGGATGAAGATCGGGGCATAAAAGGAGAGGAAGCTCCACATGACATAAGATGGCCCTATGGCCAAGTGTTCAGCCAACATGGCTAGACCGATTGTTTTTCCGGGAACGCCGTTCATCTTGGCATCAACCAATGACCAGAGCAAAGGCCCGAGCATGATCATCCCATGAAAAAGCCCGAGCAAGAATGCGCCTAGCGATTGGCTGATGAGGGCGTGCCACAGGGATTTTTTCTTACCGACCAACATTTTTCGCATCACGGCGGTAACGATGATACCTGTGATCAGGCATGAGGTAAGGTTGGCCACCTTGAAACTGTAAGCGTTGAATTTGGCACCCCCTATATCGGCGAAAACAAACGTCACCACGAAGAACCACAGGAACCCGTAGAACATTCCGAGACGGTGGTTTCTCCAGAAGGCCGTTAGCTTCGTCATGGGAAGATTCTTACCTAAGGCCGGCCTTCTGCCAGCCTTCTAATCGGATTATATAGGCGAGTCGGTCGGGTTATGTCGCCCATTAGGACCTCGGGGGAGTCGTGATTAACTCCGTTTGTGGCCTCTATTCGAGGACAAGGACAACACGTGGTGCTGTCCCTTCCTATTAACCCCCATACTCAATACTCGTTACTCTATACTCTCACACGCCTACTTCTTCTTGGCCTTCTTGACGGCTTGGCCGCCAGGGAGGCGCTTCTGGCCTTGGTTGGGCAGAGGGCCGGCCAGGGGCGGGGTCTCGAAATACTTGCCGTCCTCGAGCATGCGCGGGTCACCCGTCTCGCGGAGGATCGTGAAGAGGCGCTCGGTCATCTCCTTGCGCACAGTGGCGTAGGCCGGATGCCTCGGCCACGTTGTTCATCTCGTCGCGGATCGCCTTGCGGAGGTCGTAGAGCTCGAACATCGGACGGCGGCCGTAGAACTTATCGAACTGCGCCGACCACTCGGGGGATTTGCGCGCGCCGACGAACCAGGCCTTGGTCGGGCCGGCATCGTCGTCGGGCAGCGTCACGAAAGTCGTCTGGGCGAGCTCCGTCGAAGGTCGGCTCATCTGCGCCGTCGAGGCGGTAGGGATTACCCAGCGGCCAGCGCTCGGGCTTGAAGTTCACGATCAGGACGTGGTCTTGCGTGCGCAGGGCGCGCTGCGGGTAGGGCGAATAGTCGGGACGGGCGATCTCGACGTGGCGTTCGCGACCGGCGACGACCCAGGTGCGGGTCGGGTCGACCTGGCCTTGGCGGTCGGACTGCAGGACGTTCCAGAGCGAACGGCCCGTCATCACCGCGGGAGGCTTCACGCCACCGGCTTCGAGGAAGGTCGGGGCGAGGTCGGGCAGCGTCACCATGTCGTCCACCACGCGTCCGCCCTGCACGCCGGCGCCGGATACGATGAGCGAGACGCCCGTGCCGAAGCCGTAGAGGTTGCACTTGCCGTGCGGGAAGCCGGGGGCGCCGTGGTCGCCGCTCACGGCGATCAGCGTCTTGCTCCGTTCGCCGGCGCGGTCGAGTTCTTCGAGCAGCACGCCCATCGCGGCGTCGAGGGCCTGGACTTCGCCGAGGTAGTCGGCGAGGTCTTCGCGCACCACCGGGACGTCCGGCAGGAAGGCCGGTAGCTTGCCCTTGAGGGCGTCGGGATCGAGGCCCCAGAGTTTCTGGCCGCTGCCGCGCACCCACGCGCGGTGGGTGTTGGTCGGTCCGAACCAATAGGCGAAGGGCTGACCGGCGGCTTTGGCCGCGAGCATCGCCTTGAAATTGCCGCGGACTTCTTCGAGGAGCTTGGCGCGGGCCGCCTCGACCGTGGCGCCTTTCGCCACGAGCTCGGTCGCGTTCTCCGAGAAGTTGTTGAAGGCCCGTCCTGACTTCTCGAAGGCGTGCTGCTGGCCGCCGTATGGGGCGTCGGCCGGCGAGCCGGGGCTCCAGACCTTATAAGACTTACCGAGGTGATAGCCGGCGTCGCGCAGGAGCAGCGGGTAGGTCGGGATGGATTCGTCCCAGACCGCGCCTTGGAGGATGGCGCCGCGGCCGGTGCGCCAGAAGTGCTGGCCCGAGAGCAAGGAACTGCGGCAGGGCGTGCAGGAGGGCGCGTTGACGTGAGCGTTGCGGAAGAGCACGCCTTCCTTCGCCAGGCGATCGAGATGGGGCGTACGCAGGAGGCCATTCAGGCCGGTAGTCCGCTGATGTTCGCCGTAGATACGCGCGAAGCGGCCCCAGTCGTCGGCGAAGAAGAAGAGGATGTTCGGGCGTTCTGGCGTCGAGGCGGCGAAGGCCGACGCAGAGAAGAGCAGAGCATAAAGGAATCCGAAGATGGGTCTCATGGCGTCAGTTTAGGTAAAGATTGGAGGCGGGCGGTAAGGTCTTGAATTACCGATGCATGTCGGTCGGCCACGTTACGCAACTCTTCCGAGTCCTGTTCGTGATCGTAAAGTTCGGTCTGGCCGTCGCTCCACTGGGTAAAGCGCCAGCGGGCGGTGCGAACGCTCTGGCCGTGAAGTTTGGGGCCGCGTGTGACGAGGGTGAAGGCGGCGTCCTTGATGGTGGCGGTAGGGTTGGTTAGGATGGGGCGCAGGCTCAATCCGGCGGCGGCGTGCGGCATCTTTAGGCCGCATAGGTCTGCGATTGTGGGATAGATGTCGACGAATTCGGTCAGCGAGCGCGTCGTCTGTCCGCCCTTCATTCCGGGTGCCGCAACGATGAGCGGCGCGCGGCAGCTGCGCTCGAACAGGGTATTCTTATTCCACCACTGTCGCTCGCCCGTGTGGTAGCCGTGGTCACCGACGAAGACGACGACCGTCTTCTCCCAGAGTCCGTTTTTGTCGAGCGCGTCGAGGACCCGGCCGAGTTGCGCGTCCATGTAGCTGGTCGCTGCGCAGTAAGCGCGGAAAAGCTCCTGCCATTCCAGTGTGGTGAATTTGCCGAAGGCTATGCCGTAGTCGCCAAAGCCTACGCTCTCTTTGCGTACTGGGGTTATGTCGGCGGGGTCGCGCCATGGCTGCAAGGTGCCGACCGGATAGAGATCGAAGTATTTCTTGGGTGCGATGAAGGGGTCGTGCGGCTTCATGAAGCCACAGCCGATGAACCAAGGCTTGTCCCCGAGTTCTTCGATCTTCGCCACGGTGGCGGCGGCGATCTGGCCATCCGGCTGATCGTCATCCGTGCCGTCTGCGGCCCCCCATACGCACCATTTCAAGGCTCCGTTGGTTACGTCCCGGCCTGCAAGCATCTTGCGGCCAGCCTTGGTGGCTTCAAAGGACTGTGCCGTTTGCCAGGAACGGCCGTCGTCCACCCAGCGTTGCCGCGCAGCCGCGTCCTTACCGCCGCCGAGGTGGGTAATCTTTCCGAAGGCATGAGCCTGCCAGCCGGATTCCTTGTAGAGTTGAGGAAGCGTGACGATGTCCGGCATCTTTTGTCGCAGGGGTATGTCATTACCCACGATGCCTGTCTGCTCCGCTCGTAATCCGGTCAGCATGCTGCTGCGGCTCGGGTTACAGACGGGATACTGTACGTAAGCCCGTTCGAAGGTCGTTCCGCGGGAACGCAGACGATCAAGATTCGGCGTCTTTACCGCCGTCTTCGTAAACGCTCCGCCGAAGTCCCTCAGGTCATCTGCCATGATGAGCAGGACGTTGGGCTTGGCTTGGGCGAACCCAGTCAGAGGCAAAAGAAGGAGGGCGAGGAGGCGCATGGATCAGCGGGCGGGTTTGAGCGGGGCCGGCTCGAAGTCAGCTTTCTTGACCCAATTGGCGTCGAGGAGCTCGCCCTTCATGTAACGGTCATAGAAGTTGCGGCGGCGCACGTCGGAGTGCGGGAAGGCTTCGTATTCCGCTCCGCGACCGAGCGCGCGCAGATCGCCCTGCTGTTTTAGCTCGGCCCATAGCTTCGTGCGGAGTCGCTCCGTGTCGTCGGGGCGGGCGGACGCCAGGTTGGTGACGCAGTCGGCATCGGTGGTCAGGTCGTAGAGTTCGCGGCCGGGGCGCATGCCGAAGCAGAGTTCCCAAAACGGATCGGTGCCTTGCGTTCGTCGGGCTTGCAGGATGAAGGATTTTGTCGGGCTGGCGTCGGTGTCGAGGTAGCCGGTTTCCGGATTGCAAGCCGGCCAGCGGGAGGGTTCGGCAGTTCTCGAGGTAGATGAGGCCGGCGGTGACGATGCCACGCACTGGGTAGCCTTGGTCCTGCGGGCGACCGAGGTCGTTGCGTTCGCGGCCGATCAACGTGAAGTCACGTCCGGGCAGGGATTGGGCGCCATCGGACTTGAAAATATCGAAGAGGCTGCGACCCGACGCCGGGAGCAGGCCGGATTTTTCCCAGGCCAGGCCGGCGGCCTCGAGGAAGGTGGGCGCGAGGTCGGCGAAGCCGACGTAGTCGGAGACCTTGCGACCCGGGCGGGCGATGCCGGCGGGCCAGCGGATAGCGAAGGGCAGGTGGTTGGCGTTCTCGTAGGTCGAGCCCTTCACCCGGGGGAAAGGCATGCCGTTGTCGGAAGTCACGATGATCAGCGTGCGGTCCAGTTCGCCGCGGGCTTCCAGTTGCGCGAGGACTTTGCCCAGCTGGGTGTCGAGGTGTTCGACCTCCACTGCGTAATCAAGCATGTCGCCGCGGACCGTCGCGTTGTCGGGCCAGTATTTAGGCACGCGGTCCACGTCGGCCAGCTTCTTGCCGAAGCGCGCATGGCTGCCTTCTTCGTAGGCGCGGTGGGGTTCCTGGAAGCCGAGCCAGAAGAACCACGGCTGGCCGGGCTTGGCTTGCGCGAGGAAGGCTTCGAAGTTTCCGCTGTAGTCATTCTTCGTGATAGCGGTCGTCGGCGCCTCGGCTTTTTTCTGCATGAACTGCTTGCCCGCCATGGCGCGCGGTGAGCCATCGGCTTTGAGGGCGAGCCCTGGACCCCAGACCTTACCGGTCGTCGCGTATGCGTAACCGTTCTGCTCAAGGACATCGGGGAAGATAGCGAACTCGGGCGGGAAGACACACTGGTGGTTGGCAGCGGCGCCGAGGAGCCACGGGTGGCGGCCGGTCAGGATCGCAGGAGCGCGAAGGTGCGCACTTGGCGGTGGGCGTGTAGGCGTTGAGGAAGAGCAGGCCTTCCTTGGCGACGCGGTCGAAGTTCGGGGTCTTGACCCAAGAGCAGCCATAGGCGCCGGCGTGGCCGTTGCCCCAGTCGTCGGCGATGACGAAGAGGATGTTCGGCCGCGTCGGTTCGGCGGCGTTGAGTCCGGCGAAGGCTGCGCAGAGGGCGGCGAAGAGCAGAGTGGGGCGCATGGCTTGGGGTTGACGCCTACTAAGCCGAGCGGCGGGCGGCATGCAACGCCTCAGCCACTAGGCCAAAGAAAAGGCCGGGCGACTTACGTCGTCCGGCCTTCGCGGGAGCCTCAGGCGAAGCTTACTTCTTGGCAGGGGCGTCGGCCTTCTTGGCCGGAGCCTTCTTGCCACCCTTCGCGGCTGGCTTCGGAGCCGGGGCGAGGTCGCGGAGCTTCACGTTCTTGAACCAGACTTCGTCGCCGTGTTCCTGCAGGAGGATGTGGCCGTCGGCCCACTCGCCGAAGTTCTTACCGTACTTAGGATCGGCATACTTGGACTTCGCGACGAGGTCGCGGAACTCCTGGGTGCTACGGTCGTAAGAGATCACCAGGCGTCCGTTGAGCCAGTGTTCGACCTTGGTGCCCTTGGCGATGACGGTAGGCGTTGTTCCAATCGCCGATGCGGTTGGCGCGCTTATTCGTGGCGGTCTTCAGGTCGTAGAGCGACGAGACCGTACGGTTGCCATCACGACCGAGCTTGGCGTCCGGGTGGACGGCGTCGTCGAGCATCTGGAATTCCAGGCCGAAGGCCGAGCCGGCGCCCTGGTTGAGGTTAGGCTGCACGAAGTACTTCAGTCCGCTGTTCGCACCCTTGGTCAGCTTGAAATCGACGGAGACTTCGAACTCCTTGTAGCGATTGATCGTGATGATGTCGCCGGCGTTGGCGGATTCCTTGCCGTCGCCCTTGGCGACGTGGAGCATGCCTTTCTCGACGGACCAGCCGGCCGTGGGGAAATCCGGGCCCTTGGCGGAGCGCCAGCCCTTGCTGGAGCGGCCGTCGAAGAGGAGCTTCCAACCGTCGGCCTTCTCGGAGTCGGACAGGCTGTTGTCGTTGATCTTCGTCAGGGTGATGTTGCGCCATTCGACCGTCGTACCGGCCTTGGCGGCGTCCTTGCCGATGCCATGGACCTGGAAGGCGATGAAGCCGGTCTTGTAGCCGTCGTCACGGACATCGACGCGCTGCACGCCGTTGATCCAGGTGCGGATGCGGGGGCCGTTGGCTTCCACCTTCACGTGGTTCCATTCGCCGATCTTGGTGATCTCGCGGCCCTGCTTGGAGAAGGCGAGGGCGTCACCGCCGCCGAAACCGGGGAAGATCCAGCCGCGACGGCCTTCTTCGTAGAGGCCGGCGGACCACATGCGGGCTTCGGTGGCGTCCTTCTTTACGTTCTTCGGATCGGTATCGATCTCAGCCTGGTAGCCGTGGACGCGGCCGACCGGGACCTTGGCGGGCTTGCCGTCGCCGCCCTTGTAGGTGACTTCCTTGGCTTCGGAGCGGCTACGGAACTGCACGCCCGAGTTCAGGCGCGGGTCGTTCTTGAAGTCATACTCGAGCACGAAATTGCCGTAGTCCTTGTCGGTGGCGAGGAAGGTGTTCGGCGTATTGAGGGTGGAGGTGCCGACGAGGTGGCCTTCGGGGCTGACGGCGTAGGTGGCTTCGCCGCCGAGCTTCTTGAAGCCCGTGAGGTCCTTGCGGTTGAAGATCTCGACCTTGTTGGTGGTGGGCTTGGCGGCGGCTGGCGCAGCGGCCTTGGTGGCGGTGTTCTGGGCATCGTTGGCGCAGCCGACGATGAGGAGGGCGGCGGCCGTGAGGCTCAGGAGGAGCAGGTTCTTTTTCATGGTAGGTGTGATTTGGTTTAGAGATGAAAAAGCGGAGCGGCCTTGCGACCGCTCCGCTTCGTCGGTGGAGCTTAGAACGTGGTCGGGATCTCGAAGCCCTTGCGGCCGGTGCGCTTGGCCACGAGGTCGCGGTTGGCGGCCTCGGCGTTGGCGCCGGTGAAGAGTTCGGTCTTCGTGTCCTGGGTGAGCGGGGCGCCGAGGACGGCCTTGGACTCGTCGAGGTTCACGCCGTTACGGCCGAGGTGCTCGGCCATGCGACCGAAGGCTTCGGAGAGGCCGGAGCTGGCCTTGAGCGCGTCCTTGATCTCGCCGGCGCTCTTCTTCGCGCCGAGGCGGAAGGAGATGTTGGCGGAGTGGACGAGGGCGGTGGACAGGTGGCAATCACGCACCGGGGAGTGGATGTCCACGTTGGTTCCCTTGCGGATATGGGAGACCCAGTTGGCGTGGTGGCCGGAGGCGCCGCCGGTGAGGTCGACCGCGTCGACGGTCTTACCGTAGGACTTGATCAGCTTGCCGGAGAGGTCGTAGGCCTGGGCGGAGTTGTAATCAGGGACGACGATGGTGGCGTTCTCGCACTCGACGATGATGCCGATTTCCGGGGACTTGGCGGACTTCTCGCCGGCGTTGTTCTCCTTGAACTTGCCGAACTTGTTCATCGGGCCGTCGATCTTGCCGTCGGAGGTCAGACCGTAGACTTCGGTGATGAGCGGGGCGGCGGCGTAGTTGTGAATCGAGATGAACGTGTTCGGGGTCTCAGCGCAGTCGACGTAGCCGAAGCGGCCGCCCACGGAGACGACCTCAGGGGAGACTTCGCTCGTGTTGAGGAACCAGCGGGCGATATCGATCTCGTGGATCGCCTGATTGCAAAGGTCGCCGCCGCCGTAGTTCCAGAACCAGTGCCAATCATAGTGCACCGAACCCTGGGAGCCGGTCTGCTGCACCTTGTCGGTCTGGTTGCCGCGGATGGATTCCTGGATGTCGGCCGGGCCGTTCCAGAGGTCGTAGTCGATCTCGGAAGGGATGGCGTTCTTCGCGGCCGGGCCGATGGACTTGCGGCGCTTGTAGCAGATGGCGCGGGAGACCTTCACCTTGCCGTACTTGCCGGCGTGGACGTCCTTGATCGCGGCGCGGATACCGGCGCCGGAGCGGCTCTGGGTTCCGGCCTGGACGATCAGCTTAGAGAAGTGGTTCGAGGCGGCGACGAGCTGCTGGCCTTCGAAGATGTTATGCGAGAGGGGCTTCTCGATGTAGAGGTGCTTGCCGGCCTGGAGGGTCCAGATGCCCTGGATGGCGTGCAGGTGGTTCGGCGAAGCGATCGAGACGGCGTCGATTTCCTTATCTTCGAGCATCTTGCGCATGTCGGTGTAACCCTTGGCGCCGGGGTTTTCCTTCAGGCCCTTGGCGACGACGCGGGAGTCGACGTCGCAGAGGGCGACGATGCGGACGCCCTTGATGCGTCTTGAGCTCCTTGATGTGCTCGTTACCACGGCTGCGGAAGCCGACGACGGCGACGCGGAGGTCACCGTTGGCGCCAGCGGACTGGGCGTAGGTTTGGGCGCTGAGACCCGCCACGGCGGCAGCCAGGGCGGAGTTCTTAATGAACGTACGACGATTGAGGTGGGACATAGATATGACTGGGGGTGAAGGGTGAGCATATTGAGATGCCCGTTGAGTCGAGAATGTTCCTAGGAACGGCCTAACCGAATAACGGTAATCAGAGACCTTTGGGGCCAGGGCTTGGGCTAGGGCTAGCGACAGATGCCTAATAACCTAATTATCAGTTATTTAGGTATCAGGCGAAATCATCTAGCCCTAGCCCTAGCCCTGTCCCTGTCCCTACTTCAGCCTACTTAACCGTCCGAATATACTCCCGGATGGCTTCAAACTGGGCGGGGCCCTTGCCTTCGTAGGGGTCGGAGAGCTGCGTCATGCCTTCGGGGTCGGCGTACTTGGGCATCTTGGTGTCCGGATCGATGCGCGTCGGGGCGAGGGTCCAGCGGTGGAAGTAGCCCTTGCGGAGGCGTTCGGCGGATTGGGCGAAGTTGATGGCCGGAGCTTCGAAGACGGCGGTGGCTTCCGTGTCACCGACGGCGTGACAGGTGATGCAGTTGAAGCCGCCGTCGGCGCCAATCAGTTTCTCGCCGTTGGCGATTTTCTCGGCGTCGCCGGCCGGCTCGGCGGCTTCGTTTTGCGGCAGACCGTGCTGATGGTTCATGCCGAGCGCGAGGCCGTCGGCGTAGTGGGCGAAAGCAGGCATCTGGCCGATGAGCCAAGGACGTGGCTTGTACTCGATCTGTCCGGCGATGAACTTGCTCATCCAGTCATGACGGAGTTTCTCGCCGAGCCAGGTGAGCGGGGGGATGGGCGCGTCGTGCACCGGTTCGCCTTCAACGTGTTCCTTGGGCGGGAGGGCATCGCGGAGTTTCTTCGCTTCGCCGTCGACCTTGGTCCAGGTGCTTAAGGTGGCGTCGCGCGAATGGCAGGCGACGCAGTTGAGATTCTTGATCTGGCGTTCGGCGAACTCGGCCGGGGTATCTTGTTTGAGCGACGCGAGGTCGGTGGCGAGGAAGGCCTTGAGCGAGGCATGCTGCGCGGCCGTCAGGGCGAAGTCAGGCGCGGTGGCGCGGGCTTTGTCGTCGGCGGAAAGACAGCCCTTGTCGCCGGCCTTGAGCACGGTCGCGAGGGTCGGCTGGGTCGTGGCGGGCATACCGGCGTGGCAATTGAGGCAACCCGCGCTGACGAGTAGGGTGGCGCCGCGGGTGGCGTCGCCAGCGATAGCCTTACGCTTGATGATGCGTGCAATTCGCGAGCAGGTAGGCCGCCAGCTGCGTGGCTTCTTCCTCTTCGAGGCGGAAGTGGGGCATGCGCGTGGCCGGGTAGTGCTTGGCTGGATCCTGCAGGTATTCCATGAGCGCGGCGGGGTGCCACTTGTCGGCGATGTGTCCCATCGGCACGCGGTCCTGTGCGTCCTTGCCTTCGGCGTCGGGGCGCTGGTGGCAGGCGATGCAGCCGAGGTTGGCGAAGAGTTCGCCGCCTTGTGGGGCGAGCTTGAGGTCGACCGCGCCAGCCTTGAGGCGTGGCGCCCTGCGTGAGCATGGCCGCGAGGTCGGCGGCCTTCTGGTCGGCGTCCAGCTCCGGTCGAAGCACCTTGGGCATCAGCGAATGCGGGCGGATGGAGTGCGGGTCGTGGATCCAGTCGGCGAGGAAGTCCTTCTTGAATTTCGTGCCGAGCTCGGGGGAGAGCAGCGGGGCGATCTGGCCGTGTTCCGGCATGCCGGTTCCCTTGGCGGGCAGGAGCGCGGTGTCGGCGTGGCAGGCGGCGCAGTTCATCTGCGCGAAGAGCAGGCGGCCGTCGCGGCGCTGCGTGGCAACGTCGAGGTCCTTGTCGGCCGGCGTGCGTCAGGAGCGTGCGGCGGGACGGGCTCGAGCGGGAAATCTTTCGAAGCCCAGCTGAGTCGGACGAAGGTGTCGCCCTTGTCGGCGCTGGCGATTTCGGCGACGATGCGGTTGGCACCTTTGTTCAGCTGCACGGTCTTGATGCCAGGACCATCGAGCAGTGGCTGGCCATTGAGGCTCAGCTTAAACTTACCGGAGGATTCGGCGCTCAGTTTGAACGTGCCGCGCATCGGCGACTGGAGATCGCCTTCCCACTTCGCGGCGAACGGACCCGCGGCGAGGAAGGGCGTGGGTGCTTGACCAGCGGGGACGTAGAGGGCGAGCAGGCGGTCGGAGCGGACGTCGGTCTTCCCGGCAGCAGGTGAACGTCGCCTTGAGCCCGGGCAGGTCCTGCGCGGAGAGGGTGGTCGCGATGGTCGCGGCGAGCAGGCAGAGGAGGCGGCGGAGAAGCATGGCGGCGGGACGCTTCCTATTGGGAGGTATTCCCGCCGTCAGGCAAGCCCCCAACAAAAAGGCCCGGTGTGAACCGGGCCTTTCGCCGTGAGGATTTCGCCTCAGTTACTTGGCGAACGAGCGGTAGTCTTCGCCTTCCTTCTCCGGGACGACGTTGATCGTGTGGGCGATATCGTCCGGCACGCGCGAACCGTCGACGGCCTTCACGTTCATCTTGATCCGCATCTGCATGACTGGCACGAGGCCGGCCACTTCGAGGAAGACCGACTTGCCGTCGTCGGCGAGCTTGACGGATTGAATCGCGACCTGGTCGGAACCCTTTTCCTCGGGCTTGCTGACCTTGTAGGTGTCGGAGCCGTAGGCGCCGGACCAGAGGTAGTTATACTGTTCGATGGCCCAGTTCTGCGGGTCGGAGGCAGACTTCTTGTCGAGCGCACCGGTGAAGCGAATCGTGATGCCCTTCTTCGACACGTGGAGGGCTTCCTGCATCGTCACGGACTTGCCGGTGTAGCGGACGCGCTGGATCGCGCCGTCCTTGACGCCGTTGGTCTGCCAGCCCTTGAGGCCGGCGACGTAGAGCTGGCCGTCCGTGGGGCTGAAGCGCGCGCGCATGAGGCCGGTGGCGAACTTGAGCGGGAACTTCACCACGCCACCCTGAGGGACGTCGCCCACGCGTTCCTGCAAGACCGCGAAGAGCGAGGACTTGCCGTAGGAGAGGTAGAGCATGCGGCCCTCGAACGGACCCCACTTACCTTTATTGGCCGGCACCCAGATCTGGCCGCCGTTGGAGTTATCGACGTCAAACGGCACCCAGCAGAGGTGCGGCTTCTCGAGCTTCGTCGGCGCCGGGGTGCGGTGCGAGAGGTCGGGCACTTCGATGAATTCGCCGGGCTTGGAGAAGTGGATGTAGTCGACGGGGACCCAAGTGCCCTGGTTGTCGCCGTTGGAGATCTCACCGTTAGGTCCGACGCCCATGCCGTTCGGGGCGCGGATGCCGGTGGCGTAGACTTCGAACTTCTGGCCGTCAGGCGAGACCTTGAAGATGCAACCATGGTGCTCGCTGAGGGGGCCCCAGCCGCGGCCTCCCGGATTCACGGGTCCGCCCTTAAGGAAGTAGAAGTTGCCCTGCGAGTCGGTCTGGAGGTCGAACGTGAACTCGTGGAAGTTCGAGGTGACCTGGACGTCGTTGTTGAAGTTCTGGTAGAAGTCGGCTTCGCCGTCCTTGTTGAAGTCGTGCAGCAGCGTGATCTGGTCGCGGCCGAGGACGTAGATCTTCTCGTTGACGATCTTCAGGCCGAGGCCGTGGAAGATGCCGGTAGCGTAGCGATGCCAGCTGATCTTGCTGAGTTTGTCGTCGGCGAACTTGCCGACCCAGACGTCGCCACTCCAGGTGGAGAAGGCGATGCGACCGTCCTTAAAGAAGTCGATGCCACCGACGCGAATCCACGAGCCGAACGGATTCTCGGCGGGCACCGTGACGGTGTCGACGACGTAGGGGGCGGCGAGGAGCTCGGTGAGCTGGTCCTTGAGGGACTGCTTCTGGGCGGCGTCCTGTTCGCCTTCGATGCGGGACTTGAGCGAGTCGATCTGCTTGGCCTGGTCGGTCTCGCCGAGCACGCCTTCCGTCACGACATCCTGAGCCCAGTGGGCGGGTCCGCCCTGGGTGAAGGCGCGTAGGTCAGTCGCGGCGGCGACCTTGGAGGGTACTTTGCGGAGCACGTCGCCGGCGTTGATGGCGCCGTGGGCAAACGAGACCTTGAACGAGGTGCCGGCGGCGACCTTGGTGAGCTTGAGCGAGAGGAAGTTGCCCTTGTTGCTGAGGATCGAGCCGGCCGGCAGGCCGTTGACGGTCACGGTGGTGAGTTCGTCGGCAGGCTTCACGATGGCCGGGGCGTTCTTGGCGACCTTGGTCTTGGCCTTCGTGATCGGCCTTCTTGCCGGGAGCAGGGGCGGCCGGCAGCGGGATCTCGACGCGCACGATGGCGTTGGCGCCGTCGGCGAGGTCGACCTTGCCGCCGTAGGGGAGGTCGAGGAGTCGAACGGAGGAATCCAGTTCGCCCTTCACGACGGTGAAGGAGCGGGAGAGGACGATGGTGCCGCCGACGTTTTCCATCTCGGCGCTTTCCAGCACTTCGGCGGAACCGACGGTGTAGGCGAAGACGACGCGGTCGCCGTGGAGGTAGAGGCCCTGATACTTGGCGTGTTCGCGCGGGAGCGGGCCGAGGGGGATTTTGGCCATCACGCCTTCGGGGCCCTTGGGCAGGGTGCGGGTCTCGTTGAAAGTGCCGTTGAAGCTCCAGCCGGGGCCGGGGTTGGTTTCGAAGAACACCTTGGCGCCAACCGCGGGGCCAGGGTTGGGGCCGTGCTTGCCGTCGAAGGCGACGCCCTTGGTTTGCATCCAGCCGCCGGTCCAGGCGCCAGCGCCGCGGAGCGTCTCAGTGTCGAAGGCATAACCGGCTTCGCGGTTACCGAGGTTCACGAGGACGGCCTTGTTCGCCGCGCAGCCCTTCTGGTCGAAGGGGCTCTTGCCTTGGGTGTTATCGATCGAGGCCGAGAGGAAGCGGCCGTAGTCCATCGCTTCCCACTTTGAGAGGGGCTTGGCGTCGGGCTTCTTGGTCGCGTCTTGGGCGAAGCCGGTCACGGCCGCCAGCGCGAGCGCTAGGGACAGGGAGGTGCGGGTCAGGGATGTCATGTGAGGGGAAATGGGGGTGGCGGGGTAGGGGCAGAATTGATGAATCCGCCCCCCGCTGTCCACCGTATTGGAGCGATACACGGGCGGGAAGTTCCTTATGAAGATGAAAGATGACCGATGGACGATAAAGCCAGCCGGCAAAGGGTTCTCTGGTCCTCCTGTCCTCCGGGCCTCGGGCCCTCTCGGCGGTCAGGCCTTCCAACACCCCGGGAGGTGTTCGTCGAGCAGACCGACGGCCTGCAGATAGGCTTGGATGATGGTCGGGCCGACGAACTTCATGCCGCGCCGCTTCAACTCCTTGGAGATCTTCTCGGCCAGCGGTGAGCTCGGTTGATGGGTGCGCGAGCGTCGGACCAAGGGCTTGTCGTCGACATGCGCCCAGAGCCACTTGGAGAAGCTGCCGAATTCTTCCTGCATCGCGAGGAACGCGCGGGCGTTGAGCGCGACGGATTCCAGTTTGCCGCGATGGCGGATCACGCCGGGATTTTTCATGAGCGCATCAACCTTCTTGGCGTTGTATCGCGCGACCTTGCGGACATCGAAGTTCGCGAAGGCCTTGCGGTAATGTTCACGCTTCTTCAGGACGGTGATCCAGGAGAGTCCAGCTTGCGCGCCTTCGAGGATGAGCTGTTCGAAGAGCTGTCGGTCGTCGCGCACGGGTACGCCCCATTCGTCATCATGATAGGCGACATACAGCGGATCGTCTCCGCACCAGAAGCAACGTGGCTTCGGCTTGGCCACGTCAGGCTTTGGTCGAGAGGCCACGCAGCCACGCAATCCAGCCGGCGGGCAGGCCGCGGGCGAGAGCGCCCCGCACGATCTTCTCGTGGTAAAGCTTCGAGGGCAGGTGTGGGCCGGTGGGGTCGACGACCTTGTAGGCCTGGCAGTCGAGCGGGCAGTCTTCGAGGCCGGCCTCGTGTCACCGTCAGCTTGATGCGCTTGTAGGCCGAGCCTTCGGCGTCATCCATGCGCTTCCAGTCGTCGACGGTCATCTCGTACACTGCACCCCAGACGCCAGGAGTATCCTGGTCTTCCAAGACGTCGGCCGAACCGCCGCCCCACGTCGAGCTGGGGTGTGTGAAGGCAAGGCGATGCTTGGGCAGGAAGGCCTTCCCGCGATAGCTGGAGCCGGGGCAACGGCGCTCCATCTGGGTGGAGTCCAGATTGGAAGCGTAGGCGAAATAGTACCGGCTCATGCGAAGGGAGAGAAACTTTGCCCATCTCGGGCGGAGATGCAATCAAGGATGGGGGTCGGCTGGCATGGTGAACGGCTGCGAAGCAACGCAAACGCCTGCGACGCAACTTATTAACAGACGAAGCCCGAGTTGATTTTCCGTTCGTCGTTCGATGCCTCTGTTTCGCAGCGTGCCAGCATGCCAGCAGTTCCCCCTCCGGTAGAGCAGTTCCCCCTCCGATAGGCGTAGCCTATCGGGCAATATCATTCCGGCCCAGGACGGTGATACCGTGGCTGGACAAGACGGAGGCGGCGAGTTCCTGCGCTTCGGTGCGGACGACGAGACCGTAGCGGCCGTTCGGACGGAAGAGGAAGGGGTAGACGTAATGGATATTGATCTCAGCCTTGAGCAGGAGACGGGTGACGTCCTTGAGCTGGGACTCCGACTGGAGTTCGATGGCGACGACCGGGACGTCGTCATGCGCGAAGCGGTGCTCATCGAGAATCTGTTCGGCGCGCTCGGGGTAGTCGACGACGATGCGGATGATGGTGGAGTCGGTCGTATCGACTAGGCACAGGGCCATGATGTGGACGTCGGCGCCAGCGAGGGACTCGATCATTTCGTTGAGTCGGCCGACCTTGTTCTCGACGAAGATAGAGAACTGGCGGACAGGTCCGAGGTCAGGTTGCTGGGAAATATCTGCGGCCATCGAGACTCATTACGACAATCCGGATGCGTTTCTCCAGCCTCATCTGAAAAGAGGCTAAACCTTTACCTTGACTTACATCTACGTATACGGATACGAAGATATGTATGTTAAGCATCCTCGCAAGCATCCTCGCCCAAGCGCCCACCCGTCTGCCCGAGACCGTCGTGATCGAAACTCGGCAAGCCAGCCCCTTTAGCTGACGCCTCGCCTTCGGTCAGTCGCCTCGATGTCACGGCCGCGACGGAATCGGGCCTGACGACGCTCACCAGCCTCCTGGGGGGCGCGCCGGGCGTCTACGCCACGGAGCAATCAGGCGAGGGCTCAGTTGGGTCGCTCTTCCTTCGCGGCACGAACTCCACCCAGACGGCGGTGCTCCTCGATGGGCGTCGCCTCCCGCAGGGGTTTTCCAATTCCTACGAGATCGGACGCTACCGCATCTTTGGTTTGTCCTCCGTGGAAATCCTGCGTGGGCCCTCCTCGTCACTCTACGGCGCGAATGCACTCGGTGGTGTGATCGACCTACGCCAGCAGTCGCCCCTTACCGCTAAGGCCGGCTCGACGCTCGTTGCCGAAGGGGGTTCCTACGGACGCGGCTCGCTGGGTCTCGCGTTCCTGTCGAACAACGCTGTCGGTACGCAGGCGGCGACGAATGGCACCGCGGTCAGCCTCTCGGCCTCGCATGACGACGGCTGGCGTCCGAACGGCTATCGCGATGCGCTGAGCACCTATCTCAAGCACGAATCGCGCTTATCGCCGAATCTGGTGTTCGACCTCGTCGGCTCGGCCGACCGCGGCAAGGCTGGCCTACCCGGGCAGGATATCGGCGGCACGGCGAGTTTGACGGATTGGCAACGCGATAGCGGTTGGTTGCTGTCGCCCGGGCTGCGCTTCCAGGATGCGAACACGGATGCCACCGCCTTCTGGTCTCGCGCCGGTAGCGCGATCTCGAGTGTTACGTTTCCTTTCGCCAATCGTTATCTGCTGGATCGCGACGAGTTGACGGCCTTCGTCGATCGTAAGGTGCGTCCCGACCTTACCCTCGGCCTCGGCCTCACCTATGAGCGTTCGAGTTTCGAGCAGTTTGACACCGACCGCGAACAGCCAGACCTGGGCGGACACGCATGAGAGCCTTGGCGTCTGGACCCGCGCCGATTGGCAGGTCACCGCCGCCGACCGCCTCCGCGCTTCCGTGCGCGACGATCGCTTCACCGATTTTGCCGGCAAGACCACGGGTGAGGTTTCCTATTCCCATCGCTTCACCAAGGAGCTACTCGCGCACGCCAAGGTCGGCACCGCTTACCGCGCGCCCGCCGCCAACGACCTCGCCTTACGGTACGCACCTCGGCCTGCCGCTCCGCCCGGAAAGCAATACCGGCACTGAAATCGGCCTGCGTCACGAGAACGCCGTCCCCGGCGCGCTGTCGTGGACGCTCGTCGCTTTCCGCAACGAGCTGACCGACCTGATTGATTTTAATCCGTCCAGCTTCCAGACTTATAATATCGCGAAGGCTCGGACCCAAGGGGTCGAGGCTGGCATCGAGACTCGCCCGGCCAAAGGCCTACGAGTCTTCGGCGCAACCACCTGGCTCGACAGCGAGGTGCGTTCCGCTGATTACTACTTTAGCACGGGGATGGCTGGAGATAAGCTGCTGCGTCGCCCCACGCTGACCCTGACGCTCGGCGTGGAAGTCATCCCGAATGACGACTGGACCTTCGGTGCTCTCCGCCGTCGCATCTCCGCGGACGTGAAGACTACGACTGGAATAGTGGTAGCCGCGTCAGCTTACCCAACGCCACTTTCGTGCGCGTCTGGCTTCGCCGGATTCTTTCTGACAAGACTGAGCTTTCCCTGCGCATCGAGAACCTCTTCGGCGAAGACGCTCCGCCCGCCGCTTTGGGCTTCGGCGCCCAGCCCCGTTCGGCGTACGTGGGTCTGACGCGGCAAGCTTCTGACGAAGCTTGCCGCGTGGGGGAACTGCCCCCACGAAGTAAGCTTCGCTTACTTCGTCGGTAACTTTTCCAACTCTATCACCGGCTCTTTGCCCGCCGGCACCGCGAGCATGACGCCGCGTTTGCCGTCGGTGCTCGAGTATCCACCGGTGATCAGCGCCACGGAGTTGCCTTCGACGGTATGGGCGTAGTCCTTGCGGCCGAGTTCCGAGGTCGCGCTGGTCTTGGCTTCTTTGAGCGCGATCCACTTGCCGGCAGCGTTGCGAATCCAGAGGTTGGAATAGAGGCATTTGCGTTCGACCTGGCCGTAGGAGCCGGACCAGTCCTCGACGAAGGAATAGAGGCCGTCGAGTTTGGCCGCGGTCTTCGGACGCCGGAACGACGTCAGGAAGCGCCACTGGCCGGTCTCGGCGAGCTTCACCCAGGCCGAGAAGATCGCGGCGTCGCCGTCGGCCTTCACGCCAAGCAGGAATGAATAGGTCGTGTTGTCCTTCCACGAGTAATCGAGATGGCTATGGCCGCCCGAGCCTTCGTGGTCGAAGGCCGACGCCACGACGTCCTGGCCCTTGGCGACCGTCGTCACGACGAGGTCGCGCAGTTCTTCGGCGCTGACCTTCTTGGCGTCGTTCTTCACGTAGCCGTTATCCCAGAGCGAATAGATGAACACCCGGTCCTTGGCCTCGGTGCCGGCCGTCTTGCGTTGGTAGCCGAAGTAGCCGTGGCCAAAGCCCAGCACGCAGTTGTAGGTCGTGGGCGGGCCGGGCAGAGACTTCGATTCGGCGTAGGCCCAGAGGGCGGTCTCACCCTTCGGCACCGGGTAGCCGAAGTGCACCGACTGCGCATTGCCGTTCGGGAGCGCCCAGATTTCCGGATTGGTCGCGCCGTTGAGCAGAAGTCCGTTGAGCGTCACGCTCCCGTTGGCTTCCCGGGGCTCCAGCGCGACGAGATAAGTGCCGGCGGCAGGGAAGGTGAGGGCGATCTCCTTGGAGAGCGCGGGCTTGCCGGTGCCTTCGAGCTGGACGGCGACCTTGGCCGTCTTCTTCAGCGCATCCAGCTTGAGGTTATCAACGACGTGTGCGGCCAGGGTGGCCGTCGAGCCCTTGTTCGCGGTGAAGCGTACGGAGAGTTTCTTCACGCCTGGTTTTTCGACGACCACGGGGATGAGCAATCGTCCACCGGATTTTTGGATCGTGGCCGCACCGACGCCGCCGCGGTCGCCGACCGAGATTTCCGGTGATTCGGTGTAGGCGGTCTTCAGATGGAGGAGCGGCACCGCGGTCGCCTTGGCCTTAGCGTTCGCTGCGCAGGTGAAGCGATAGCCGTGCAGGGTCACCGACCCTTTGCGTTCTTTGGCTTCGAGCTGCAAGAAGGCGGGTGCGTCGGCGAGCGCATTGAATGTGCCCAGAGCGATCCACTCAGGCTTACCCGTGCCCTCGATTTTACCGGACGCATTGTACGCCTTGCCGGCGACCTTGCCCGTCAGCGTGGCCGACTTGCCGGCCGGCATCGTCACCAGCGCTTCGGCGGACCATTCGCCTTTGTCGGAGAAACTGAAGAACGCGAAGACGCCTTTGTCGCCGTTGAATTCCGCGGTCGACCTTGCCGCTAGCTCTCGACGAACTTCGCCCCGAAGCGGCTAGGGTTGGTCGATTCCAGCCCAACCTCGTTGGCTGACAGGGCCAGACAGGGAAGGGTGAGAAGGAACGCAAAGAGACGCTTCAGGGGCATTGGCTCGTTTTAATGAATCCTTCATGCGTGACCACCCCTTTAATCGAGCGGTAAATGCACGATACAGCGCCTCACGCGGTCTCCGGCCATTCACTTATACGCCGAGACGGGCTTGGGGACGATGCCGAGGCGTTTGTAATCAAAGCCGGTGGCGAGAGGCTCGTAGGTGCCGACGAGTTCAACCGAACGGTCAGGCGTGATCGCAGCTTCCATGCCCATGCCCCAGTAAGCGGCGTTGATGACGAGCCGCCTCAGGCCCGCGCTCCGGAAATCATCCCCGCTGCCCATGGTGGATTGGAAGACGCGGGCTTCTTTGCCGCCGCTGGTCCGCCAAGTCTTGAACCAGGCCACGGGCAGGGCTTCGAGTTTAGGGTTGGGTGCATCATCGTACTTACGTCCCATGAGCGGCTGGCCCCAGACGAGCGCCGTGCAGCCGCTCGGTAGACTGCCGCCTTCTTTGTACGTGCGATACACATCGGAGTTGCCCCAGATGTCCTCCACGCCACGGAGAATAGGATGATCCTTCTGACCTTCGACGATGAGGCCCCGCGTAGAATCAGCATGGTACCGTCCATGGTGACCGCGGAAACTGCCGCCCAGAATGCCTTCGCCCCAATTGACCTGCTTGCCGTCGATCTTGTAGGGCAACTGGGCGTGGAAACCGTGATTGGTCGTGCGTAAGGCGATGAAGGGTTTTCCGGAATCCACGTACTTCACGATGAGCTCACGCTCCGACATGGGCAGCGTGAGTAAGCGGCAGAAGAAGATGACCTGATCCGCCGAGGCGAGATGCTCAAGGCCGGCGATGTGGTGCGTCTTGAAATCCTTCTCTTTACCTTTCTCGGGGTAGACCGGCATGGTCGGATCGACGAGGCCTTGGTCGTTCAGGGCGTAGAGTACCGTGCAATCGAACCCATGACGGGTGCTGAGAATCTTCGCCAGCATGGGCATGGACTGCTCGCTCCGGTATTCTTGGTCGGCCGCGATAAGGACGATGTGCTTACCTTTGCCCGGGCCTTCACCGCCGGCATAAGTCAGCCATTGAGGATTTTCAGGTACCGGATGGGCCAGGCCATTTAGGCTCCAGAGGAGTGCGGCGAGTCGGAGTAATTTCATGAGAGCTGAGGTGGCCGCTTACTTCACAGGGATTTCGTTGACGGTGTAATACGCCTTGGTGTGGAGCAGGGGCGTCACCGGTCTGGGCGCGGACTTTCGCGAAATCGAATTCATGGATGTGGCCCTCTTCGATCCGCTCCAGGGTGAGCCGGACTGACAGCCCGTCCGCGGCGGGCACGGCTTTGAGTACTTTGGGCGTGGTCTGGTCGACTTCCGGGCTGCCATAGCCGGCCTGGTAGATGTGCGTGTAGGTCGAGACGTCGTAGTTCGCCGGGTTGGCCGCGGTCTCGGGATCGACGGGCAGGGTGAACGTGACCAAGAAGCCATCGGGCTTGATGTTGATCTCTTTTACTTCGAAGGGGGTGACGCCACTCCAGTCGATGCGCTGGAGCGCAAAGGGTTCGTTGCCGCGCACGGGCCACTGGGCGTTGGTCGTGAAGCCGCCGGCGACGAGGTGACCTTGTGGCGAGAACTCCACGTTCATGATGCCGGTGGCGAGTCCTTCGCGGAAGGGGTAGCAGGCGCCTTGCCAGACTCCGTTGACCTGTTCGGTGGTGGCGCGCAGGAGGATGCTCATGGTGTAGTCGCCGAGGAAGAACTGCCCGGCGAAGGGCCCGAACTTGCCGCCGGTCTGATCGAGCCGGAAACCCGATATCGAACGCCCCATCTTGATGTACGGGAAACGCACGGCCGGAGGGACGAGCTCTTTCACGCGCTTACGTTCGAGGTGCAGTCGCGAGTTGCTGTTGGGCTTCACCGGCTCTTTGAGGTCCTTGGTGAAAGCATACCAATTGTAGCTCGCGGGGTGGCCGAGGAAGCCCCCGGGCTTCAGATGCTTGAGTGAACAAGAGCCGTTCCAAGGTCCTTGGCTCTCAATGACGAACATCTCGCCTTGGGTATTGGCGGCGATGCCTCCGGGGCTGCGGAGGCCACTGCACACGGGGATCATCTGACCTTGCGGTGTGATCTTCACGGCCCACCCGCGGAAGAGGTTACGGGACTCGTACGATCCGCTGAGGCCCAGCGCCACCCAGATATTACCCTGTGGGTCGTGCTTGGAGGCGAAGGCGAACTCATGGCCCTCGGCGTAGCCCCAATTGTTGGAGAGGGTTTCGTAGCGATCCGCGACGCCATCGCCTTTGGTGTCACGGATGCGCAAGACCTCGCTGAAGGAAGTCGCCGTCATCGCGCCATCTTTCCACGCAAGGGAGAAGATCTCATCCTGACCGGTCGCAAAGAGGTGGAACTCTGGCTTCGGTGGCGTGGTGAAGGCTCCCTGGATGAAGTAGATGTCGCCGCGGCGCGTTCCCACCGCGAGTCGCCCATCGGGCAGGACTTCGAGGCCGCCCGGTCGCATCGGAATCGTCGAGGGAATCGGGATATTGACGATGGGGTAATACTTCGCCTCCGCGGCGGCGGTGCCCCACATGGCGCCTAAGTCCTCGGCCGCGAGGCCGGGGGCGCAGGCGAGCAACGCCCAGACGAGGGTGGCGCGGGCCGTTACCATTGGTATTCGAGGGTGAGGGTGGAGGTGCCCGCTGGCAGCGTGAGCGGGATGAGGAGTTCATCTTCCCGCACGATGCCTTGGTGGGCATCCGTGAGGCGGACTTTCAATTTCGCGGCGGTAAAGGTTTGGGCGTCTGCTCGACGTGACCTTGGCTCCGCTGATGGCCCGGAAGTAGAAAGGGGCCGTGCCGCTGGGAGCCGTGAAGGTGAGGGTGCGTTTGAAATACACCTTACCGTCGCTCCCGCGCACATCCTCAAAGAAGTCCGCCACTTTCACTTCGCCGTATTCGTAGTGAAAGGTCGGACGCTGAAGCGCATCCAGATCATAGCCTCGGAATTGATAGCCGAGGTTTTGGGGGAAGCCGAAGGTGGTCTTGCCCTTGGCGGGCCAGTTATCCTCGAGGGATTTGAGCCGATGAAACGGCACGCCCGCGGGGAAGGGGACCATCGTATCCTGGGCGCGCGGCTGGAAGGAACCTAAGTCGACATTGGCGAACTCGCCCTTCCAGAGCTGTCGCAGGGTCATCTCCTCTGAATCGAAGCCGAGGCTGATGCGGCCAGGGTAGCCTACCGCGATGCCGCGGTAGCCGATGTTGCTGCGTCCGCGGCAAAGCTCAGCCACGTCCGTCACGCGCAGTTCCTTGGACTGACGGGAAAGCCCGAGGGGATTCTTGGCCTGCGTGCCGGCTTCGAGGTACCGCCAGAGGGCTTCAATCTGTTGGGACGAATCGCCCCCGAGCACATCGGGGCGCAGGGTTTGCCCGCCCGGCCAATAGCTCGGCATGATGATGCCGGGGTGGAAACGCTGCGGTGAGCGCATGTAGAGGTGGAACCAGTTCTTCTGAATGCGCTGGGTCATCCCGACTAAGTCGAGAGCGCCCGCGCCCGCTGATTTCTGGCCGTTAAAATCATGGCACGCGATACAGCTGAAGCCTTTGGTGCCCATCATCTCATAGCCGGCATTTTTTGATTCCTGCAAGTTGGGTACGTCGGGCAGGACGGCTTTCTCGAGGTGGTCGACCTGGCTGAAGAGTCCGACCAGCGGGCGCATGTGGGCTTCGCCGAACTGCGGCATGGCCGTCGCAAGGTAAGGGCGTGGCCGTGCTCCTTGGAGGAGCGCCCCTTCGAGTCCGGCGGTGGTGAGCTTTGCCCCCACGTCGGAAAGCGTCGGCGGCAAGCGACCTTGATCGCCTAAAGCCGGTGCCGTGCCGGTGAAGAGCGCGTTGCGGGCCGGAGCGACGCCGCCGAGCCCGCGACGGTCGTGGCAGGCGAGGCAATTGAAGCGGGTGAGTTCCAGTTGGAGGGTTTGCTCGGGTGTAGCGGTGAAGTCGCTGGGGCGAGTCAACGCGGCGCGAATCATCGCGCGTTGATCGGCTGAGAGGTCGAAGTGTGCCCAGGCCCCGGGCTGTCCGCTGAGGCATCCTTGCGCGAGATTCAATTTGGCCAAGGGCATCGCCGGCGCCGCGGTCACGCCGACGTCATCATGGCAACGCGCACAACCCATACTGGCGAATTTCTGGCGTCCTTCAGCGGCGAGGGCGCGGTCGACGACTGGGCTTTGGAAAGCGGCGATGGGTTGATCCGATACCGACAACATCGCCGAGGGAATCGCCTGCCGCGGAAATTGGGGGCCTTGCATCTCGAAGTTCAGCGAGGGCTCCCGGCCCGTGTGGTAATAATCTAGCCGGAGTTTACGCCAACCGGCCGCAAGTGAGGCCTTACCTTCGACTTGGACGACCCCGCGTCGATCGCGGGGTTCTTGGGTGAGGACCTCCTTGCCGTCAATCTGCAGGCTGCCGCCGTTCGCTTTGAGGAAGAACGTATACTGGCCGGTTGCTCGGGAGGTTGATCCAGCCTTCGAAGCGGATCGCCATGTGATGATGTATCCGCTCGAGGTGGGTCAGCGCGAAAGTCATTGATCGTGCCAGCCCGCTCGGTCTCGATGGATTCATGGTTGAGTCCTTCCCAGACCTGACCGCGGTACATCGTATAGGCCAAGTGCCCCGGGACCCGTGTATCCCGCAGTAGGTAATGGGCGATGCTCTCGATTTCGCGAGGCGGCAATCGCAAGTCCGGCATGCGACCAGAGGGGCGGCTCAAGTGCGGTTGCCGCAGGAAATCCGTCAGGCTCTTGAAACTATATTTCTGTTCCAGCTTGCCGAGGGGCGTCGAAGTTTCGGCCATCGTCTCGTGCCCTTGGGCGTCGCGCGGCGAATGGCAGGCCGCACAACCTCGGCTATGGAAAAGTTTCTCTCCTTGGGCGGCCGCGACCGCATCTGGCTGTTGCGGGGCGAAAGTCGGCGGCTTAAGTGAAAGCAGGAAGTGCGTCAGCTGAGTGGCGGCGGTGGCTCGTTCGGCCTCGGTTAATTTTCCAAGCACATCGGGCATCGTCGATCCCGGCTTGATGGCGTGCGGAGTGCGGAGGTAAGCAGCGAGATAGTCCGGATGGAGCCGTGCTCCGATGCCGCTGAGTCTCGGCGCTTTCTTCGAAGTGGCCGCGTGTGCCGGCGACGCTTCGTGGCAGGCCACGCAGTTGAGCTCTTCGAGCAGGAGCTGCCCCTTGAGGGCCCCGTCGAGTTGCGCGCCCGTGATGCCGGGCACCCGGACTTCATTGGCGCGTGCGATGGGCCCCAGCAGGAGGATCGCTCCAATGAAGTAAGCTATCCGCTCGAGGGAACGGGCAGGGTGGGGTTTAGCCGGGGCGGGCATCGGGATATCTAGGAGCCACGGGGCGGGGAAGTGGAGTGTAAAGGTGTGCGTAAAGCGTGGCCCGCTTTGTCGCGGGCGGCTTAACGTTCCTGTGGGTGGCCTGGGCTTGACCATCGCCCCATGCTCCCCATTACTGACCTTCCTTCGAATTAACGAGGGACCTGGAGAGGTGGCTGAGTGGCCGAAAGCGCCCGTTTGCTAAATGGGTATACCCCAAAAGGGTATCGTGGGTTCGAATCCCATCCTCTCCGCCACTTTGTTAGCCGCAAAGTCCGAACTAACGGACTTTGCGTGCTTATACGAATCATGGCGCGGGCCTGCAAGGGCGCTTGCGGCTGGGGCTTAGATTGGCCCGACGTTACCAAAAACGCTACCAAAGATCGAGTGGGCCGGTCCGGGTATGACCAAGAACTATGACCAACACGGTATCGGCCTCCTCGATGGCGCGCCCGAAAGGCCGTGGCTTGCTTGACTTCGCTCAGGTGGCTCTAAATCTGAGGGGAGTGCCTGCTGCCCGTTCCAGACTCTTCGCCTGCCTCGCCTTCCTTTTATGGGCGACGGTCGGGGTGCTGGCGGTCGAGCATTGCCACTGCGATGACGTCACGGCGGATTGCGAGCATGCTGGCCAAGCCTGCGCCCAGCCCGATGATTGTTCGGATTGCCTCGTTCCTTCCGACCCTGCTGCGCTCGCTGATGCGATGGTGGCCTTGCTCCCGCCCGCCAATGTCTTGGTGGGTGCACCCTTGCTGGTTCCTGTTTTCGCATATGGCGAACGTTGTGCCGTCGAGACAGCTCGCCCCATTTTCATTTCTCGTTCGTTTGCGTGTCGTCCGCCTGCCTTGAGGGCTGGGACGATGTGTCTGCGGGTCTGATTCGGTCCTAGGTCGGCGGCTTGTCCGCCCTTCATCCCTGCGACCGCGACGGCCGTAGGGAGTGACGTATCATTATGCCGTCGTCCAAGGGGGCACCCTGGGCACGCGCCCGCATGCATCCAAATCCATGACCATTTTCCGATTCCTGTTTCCGATTCTCCTTCTTCCTGGCCTGCTCTGTGCGGCCGAAACTCCATCGCCCGCTCCGGTCGATGTCGCCGAACTCGTCCGCCAAGCGGTCGAGTCCAACCCCGAGCGCCAAGCCTATGTCGCCGCTCTGGCTGCCGAACGCGAGTCGGGTTCGGCTGCCTCATCCAATCCGGATCCGGTGCTTTCTCTTGAAGTGGGCCGCAAGCGCCTGCGTGATGCGGGTGGGGCGTTCTTGGACGAAGGTCAGGTCTGGACGGCTTCGCTGAGCCAGACCTTCGAATGGCCGGAGCGGCTGCGCTTGCGCCGAGCCATCGCCGATCGTCAGGTCGAGGCGGCCAAGCTCGGCCTGGGCCGTTTCGAGCAGGCGCTGGAGGCGAAGGCCACGGTGCTCGCCTATCGCCTGTCCCGCGCACAGGTTCGCGCCCAGGCCTGCGAGGAGGTCGCCGAGCGTTTCGCCGGCCTGCGTAAGGCCTTGGTCGGACGCGATCCTTCCGGTCCTGCCCCGACCATCGAACTGCGTTCGGTCGAGGCCGCCGAGGTCGTCGCACGCCGCCGTGCCGAGGAGGCGCGCCTGGCGCTCCAGCAGGCCTTGCTGGAGATGAACCAGCTGCGCGGCGCTCCTTCGCTCGCTCCGCTTGCTGTCAAGGCCCCGGTGCTCGCGCTCAAGGATGCCCCGAAACTCGAGGAACTCATGGCCGCCGCTCCGCAGGGCAACTTCTCTTACCGGATGCAGGTGCTCGAGTCCGAGCAGATGAGCCTACAGTCCGACCTCGCGCGCTCGGATAGCGTGCCGGGTTTCACCGCCGGGCCTTACGTCTCGCAGGACCGCGTCGGCGGGCGTGAGACCATCGTGGGCCTTCGCTTCGACATCCCGCTGCCGGTGAGCGGCCGTGCTGGTTCCGCTGAACGTTCGGCCAATGAGCGCAAGCGGCAGTCTCAAGCTGCCATCTCCGCGGCCTGGCGGGGTGTCGAGAAAGACCTTGGCCAGACCTGGCTTTCCTACGCCTCGAAGGTCGACCAGTTGCGCATGCATAAGGACGATCCAGCGGTGCGTTTCTCGGAAGCAGCCAAACTCGCCGAGTCTCACTTCCGTGCCGGCGCCTTGTCGCTGCAGCTCTTCATGGATGCCCAGTCTGGTTACCTCGAGGCCGTCGACTCCGCGTTGCTCATCCAGGAGCAGGCCGTCGAGGCTGGCTTTCACCTACGTGAACTGAGCGGCGTTCCCTTCAATCCCATCGCGACCCGATGAAGACATTCATTTCCATCCTCCTGGTCGTCGCACTGGTCGGCTGCGGCAAACAGGCGGCTTCGGGTCAAGCCGAGGGTATCGCTCCTCCGGCCAAGGCCGCCGAGTTCAAGAAAGGGCAGGGCCTGCTGCTGACCCCGGAGGCGGCCGAGTTCATCGGCCTGCGCAAGGCCGAGGCCCAGGCCAAGGCCGATCGCGTCCTGGTTCCGGTCGATGCGTTGCTCCGGAACTCCGAGGGGGCCTTCGTATTCGTCCAGAACGGCCAGCGCTGGTTGCGCACCGAGGTGAAGCCAGGCGTCGAGTCTGACGGCTCGATCCAGGTCGCCGACGGTCTGCTCGAGGGCGACGTGATCGCCATCGCGGGCGTGGGGGGCCTCTGGCTCGCGGAACTCCAGGCCATCAAGGGAGGCGTCGGCTGCGCCGACGGTCATTGAGATGGTCGCCGCCCTTGCCCGCTGGTCTATTCGCCGCCGTGGTGCTGTGCTCACCTGCGCCTTGCTGCTTTGCTTGCTGGGAGTCTGGTCCGCCACCCGCGTCCCGATCGATGCCATGCCCGACATCACCGGTCCGCAGGTGCAAATCAACACGTCCCTGCCTTCCTTCGCCGCCGACGAGGCGGAGTCACGCGTCACCATCCCGCTGGAGTCCGAGCTCTCGGGCCTGCCGGGCTTGGTAGAGTTCCGGTCGCTCTCCAAGACGGGTCTCTCGCAGGTCACGCTCATCTTTGCGGACGGTACCGATATCTTTCGCGCCCGCCAGCTCGTGACCGAGCGTATCGGGCAGGCCTCCGGCAGCCTGCCGCCGGGCGCCGTGCCCGTGATGGCGCCGATCAGCACCGGACTCGGCGAGATCGTCTACTACTCCATCGGCTACGCCGCCGACGCCAAGGCTCCGGCCGACGAGTCCGCGCGCCTGCGTGAGTTACGCCTGCTGCATGACACGCGCGTGCGCCCCGCGCTTCGCTCCACGCCAGGGTTGGCCGATGTCAATGTCATCGGCGGGCACGAGCGGCAGATGCTCGTCGAGCCCGACCTCGCCAAGCTGGCCAAGTCAGGCGTACCGATGTCGGAACTCCTGCGGGCCGTCCGTCGCAACACCGAGAACGCCGGCGGCGGCGTCGTTACGCTCGGCGGCGAGGCCTTCACCGTCCGCGCCGACACTCGCGTGCGGACCGCCCAGGATATCGCGGGTATCCCGCTTCGCCCCGCCGGCCTCGGTCCCGCCGTGACCGTGGGTGACGTCGCCCGCGTGTCGGTCGGCAACGCCTCCCGCATGGGCGCGGCCACCGTCGACGGGCAGGAGGCCGTCGTCGGCGCCGCCATCATGCTGGCCGGTGAGAACTCCCGCGAAGTCTCGAAACGCGCGGTCGAGAAGCTCGCCGCCATCGGTACCCACCTGCCGGAGGGCGTGAAGCTCACCGTGCTCTACGACCGCTCCGACCTCGTCGGCGCGACCATCCGGACCGTCGAGACGAATCTCTTCGAAGGGGCGCTAATCGTCATGGTCGTCCTGCTGGTGTTGCTCGGACATTGGCGGGCCGCGTTACTCGTCGCACTGGCGATCCCCTTGTCTTTCCTCCTCCTCCTCACGGGCATGGCCGCCTCCAAGGCCAGCGCCAACCTCATGAGCCTCGGAGCCATCGACTTCGGCCTCATCGTCGACGGTTCCGTGGTGATGGTGGAGAATTTCCTGCGACGGCTTGAGGAGCGTGTCCGGGCCCTCGGACGACCCCTGTCCGAAGATGAGCGTACGACCGAGTTGTCGGCTGCCGCGGGTGAGGTCGCCGGACCGATGTTCCTCGGCGTGACCGTGATCACCTTGGTCTACGTCCCGATCTTCGCCCTCGAGGGTATCGAAGGGAAGATGTTCAAGCCCATGGCCGGTGCCGTCGTGGTGGCCTTGGCGGCCTCCGCGCTCGTCGCCCTGACCGTCATGCCTGCCTTGGCTTCTTTCTGGCTCCGGGCCGAAGGTCATGTCGAGGAAGGTGGCCTGGTCCGCCGTCTCAAGTCGGTCTTCTCGGCGATGCTTGGCTGGTGCTTCGCCCATCGGACCGCGGCCGTCGTCGCCACTTCGCTCGCTACCCTCGCAGCCGCCGTCGGCTACACGCGTCTCGGGGCCGATTTCATCCCGCAGCTCGACGAAGGTTCCATCAGCATCCAGTTCGTCCGGGCCTCCAGCCTAGACCTCGCCTCCTCGGTGGACCTGCAGAAGCGCACGGAGATCCTCCTGCGTGCCAAGTTTCCGGAGGTCGACCATATCTTCGCCCGTATCGGTACCGCCGAGATCGCCAGCGATCCGATGGGCCCCAATGTCGCGGACACCTATGTGACGCTGAAGCCTCGCGACACGTGGCGCCGTGAAGGTGGCTCGCCCATCGACAAGGCGAGGCTCGTCGAGCTCATGTCCGATCTCCTGGAGCGGACCGTCCCGGGGCAGACCACGATGTTCTCCCAGCCGATCCAGTTGCGTTTCAATGAGATCATGGCCGGCTCCCGGGCCGATCTTTCGCTGAAGATCTTCGGCGACGAACTTTCCGAGATGGAAGCCGTGGCCGAGCAGGCGGTGGCCGTGCTCCGTAAGATTCCCGGCGGCGGAGACGTCGAGTTCGAGGCCTCGGGCTTATTGCCGTCGGTCGATATCGTTCCGAAGCGGGACCAGATGGTCCGTCGTAATCTGCACGCGGAGGAACTTAACGATATCGTCTCGACCGCCTTGGGCGGCGCAAAGGCGGGGCAGGTGCCTTCGTCGTCCCGGCCTTTGGACGTCGTCGTCCGACTCCAAGGTGCCGAAAGGATCTCGCCGGCGCAGATCGGCGATCTCCCGGTCTCTGCCGAGGATGGCTCCGGTGCGATGGTCGCGCTCTCCAAGGTCGCCGACGTCAAGCTGGTCGAACGTCCCGGCGTCATCACCCGCGAGGATGCCCGCCGCCGTCTGGCCATCCTCATCAACGTCCGCGGCCGTGACACCGAGGGCTTCGTGCGCGAAGCCGAGGCCAAGCTCAAGGCCGAGGTCAAGCCGGTCGGCGGCGTCTATTGGGAGTTCGGCGGACAGTTCGAGAACCTGCAACGGGCGCGCGAGCGCCTGGCGCTGGTCGTCCCGGCGGTCCTCGGCCTGATCCTGCTCCTGATCTACGCTGGGTTCGGGAGTTTCCGCCAGGCAGCGCTCGTCTTCACGTGCGTACCGCTCGCCGCCACCGGCGGGGTCCTCGCCCTTTGGCTGCGCGGGATGCCTTTCACTATCTCGGCCGCTATCGGCTTCATCGCAGTGTCGGGCATCGCCGTCCTCAACGGCATCATGCTGGTCAGCTTCATCAATCAGTTGCGCGAGGCCGGCGTGCCTTTGCGGCAGGCCGTGACGGACGGTACGTTGACGCGTCTGCGCCCGAAGTTGCTGACAGCGCTCGTCGCTTCTTTGGGCTTCATCCCCATGGCCCTTTCGACCGGTCCAGGGGCCGAGGTGCAGCAACCGCTGGCGACCGTCGTCATCGGGGGGGTCTTCACTTCCACCGCCCTGACGCTCCTGCTTCTCCCTGTCCTCTACGACTGGGTCGAGGCGCGTTTCTCTTCTTCTCCCACCCAAACACCCACCCAACCATGAAAATCCTCCTCCTCTCCCTGTTCTCGATCGGCGCCCTCGTCGCCGCCGAGCCCGCCAAGCCGGCTGCCGACGTCCAGCCTGGTCGCCGTCTGGAGGCACCCGGACTGCGCGCGCAATTCGTGATCCAGTCGGACCGCAAGGCCACGGTCACCTTCGCCGACGCCGCCGGCAAGCCCGTGCCCAGAGGCGACCGCATCGTCGTCGTTAAGGTCGACGGTAAGGATGTCATCCTTGAGCCCCAGCCGAACGGCTTCATCACCAAGGAACCGCTGCAAGCCAAGGAGCCGGCGGCCATCGTGGTTCAGGTCCGCGCCGCGGCGGACGCCAAACCGACGAACTTCCGTCTGACTTTGAACACCGCCCTCTGCGGAGAGTGCAAGCGTCAGGAGTACGGATGCACTTGCGCCCACTGATGATATTAAGGCGCGATAAAAATCCCAATTGCACGTAAATGATGCTTCTGCAAAATGTGCAGAGTTGGCAGTTAACTTGTCCGCAAACTGTCCGCAAAAAATCTCGGTCGTTGAAGGTCAATGACATACAGACGCAAAGTCTGACTTCGAATCCCATCCTCTCCGCCACTTTTACGCATACAGTCCGATCAAGGGCTTTGCGTGCGTTTTATGCCATGAACCGGTTAATTTTGACCTCAGTGGCTGGGGCTGATTGTCCTGACGTTACCAAAAACTCTACCAAAGATCGAGTGGGCCGGTCCGGGTATGACCAAGAACTATGACCAACGTCACTGACCTGACCCCGTGGTCGTGGGCCGGGTACTTTGTTTACTTGGTAGAGGGCGGGGGTTTGATGGCGGAATGATGCGCGCATGGTTTACTCTAATCCTGTCCTTGTTCGCTGTCGTCGGGTCGGCCCAGACGCTTCGCCAGGCTTCGCCTTGGGCGTCCGGCGTCGGTCTCGCCGACCGGATTGCGGATCGCCCAGCGGACTGGCCGTTACTGACGGCTCAGTTCAGTCATGTGACGCCGGAGAATTGCATGAAGCCGGACGCGCTTCGCCGGACGGAGCAGACCTGGAATTTCGATCAGGCCGACAAGTTCGTCGCCTTCGCGAACTCGAAGGACCTCAAGGTCGTCGGCCATTGCCTGGTCTGGGCCAAGGACGACCGCACCCCGGCCTGGTTCTATCAGGATGGCGCGGCCCCGGCCACGAAAGAGGTCCTGCTGGCCCGTATGAAATCTTACATCGATACCGTCGTCGGTCGCTATAAGGGGAAGATCGCCGCGTGGGACGTGGTCAACGAGGCGCTCGATGACGGCAAGGCCGAGCTACGTGAGTCCGGTTGGACGCGGGCCGCGGGTGAGGACTTCATTGCGCTAGCCTTCGAATACGCCCACGCGGCCGATCCTTCGGCTCAGCTGATCTACAACGACTATAACAACGAGCTCGACGGTAAGCGGGAGAAGATGCTCGCGCTGTTGGCCCGGCTGAAGGCGCGCAAGGCGCCGGTGCATGCCGTCGGCCTTCAGGGCCACTATGAGATCGACCGCGTGCCCTATGAAGCGCTGGAGAAGACCCTGATCGCCCTCCGCGCCATCGGCATGAAGGTCGTGGTCAGCGAACTCGATATCGACGTCATCCCACGCGGCCGCTGGTGGGCCGACGGCAACAAGCACCGCGCCGACATGGCGAAGATTAATCCTTACGTCGATGGCTGCCCGCCCGAGATCCTCGCCCGCCAGGCGGAGCAGTACTCGAAGCTCTTCCGTCTCTTCCGTAAGTATGACGACGTCATTGACCGCGTCTCGTTCTGGAACCTCCATGACGGCCAGAGCTGGCTCAACGACTTCCCTTGGAAGCGTGTGAACCATCCGCTGCTCTTCGATCGTCAGGGTCAGCCCAAGCCGGCCTTCGACGCCGTGGTGAAGGAACTGACTGCAGCAAGCGCCAAGGGGTCAGGCCGTTAGTAGGCCTGTCTGTTAGTAAAATCGCCCAAAAAGACTGGTTTTACTAACACCCCCGTTTACTAACGGCCTGACCCCTTCTGGTAGCTGATGAATAGAATGCTCGAGCCATCAGGCTGGCGGAGCCGGGCGCCTCCGACCATGATTCGGTATGCGCATCAGCTGTTCATGGCACCGTCTGGTCCGGTCCGTCTTCATGGGCGCGGCGGTAGTCGTGTTGCTCTGCATGCCTTGGGTCTTGGCGGCCGAGGCCTTCGGTTGGAGCCAGCGACCGGTGCATCTGCTCCAGAGCTTCGTGGCTGTGCCGATCGCCTTTGTCTCGTCGGTCGCCTTCCTTTGTCTGCGGACTCCTGAGGACGCCCCGAAGTGGGAGCGACGGGCGGCTTGGGCTGTGTGCATCCTTTCCGGAGCCTGGCTGGCGATGCTTTTGGTGGTCTGCGTGGCGTTGGCCGGTGGGATGTTCCCGGGGCCGGCCTGATCAGGAGGCACGGGCTTGCCAGCCGTAACGGGGAAGGGCAGAGTGCCCCACCCCCATGAAAACCCGCATCACGTCCCTCGTCGCCCTTGTGGCGCTGCTTTCCGGCTGCGCCACCTCGTCGCAGAACTACGCCATCCAGCCAGTGCTCCACCCCGGCACGGAGAAGCGCCATGAATCTTTCAACGAGATTTCGAAGAAGGGCGAAGCCCAGCTCGTCTTCCTCGGCGACTCGATCACCCACGGTTGGGACGGTAAGGGCAAGGCCGTCTGGGAAAAGACCTGGGCGCCGCTCAAGGCTGCCAACTTCGGCATCGGCGGCGACCGCACCGAACACGTCCTCTGGCGCTTGGAAAACGGTAACTTCGACGGCCTCAAGCCGAAGGAAATCGTCCTGATGATCGGAACCAATAACACCGGCCACCAGGGTCGCGCTCAGAAGGAGCTCAACGGCGCTGTCTACCAGTGCACCGCTGAGCAGACCGCCGAAGGAATCAAGGCCATCGTCGCCAAGCTCCAGCAGAAGTGCCCCGACGCCAAGATCCTGATCCTCGCCATCTTCCCGCGCGGCGCGAACAAGGACGACAAGTTCCGCCAGCAGAACGAAGCCACCAACGCCATCGTGAAGGGCTTCGCTGACGACAAGAAGGTCTTCTTCCTCGATGTCGGGGCCAAGTTCCTCGCAGCTGACGGCACCCTACCCAAGAGCATCATGCCCGACCTCCTGCACCCGAACGCCGAGGGTTACCAGATCTGGTCCGACGCGATGGAAGCCAAGGTCAAGGAACTGCTCAAGTAAGCCTTAGCGTCAGGTTTTGAAGAGGGCCGCCCATCTGGGCGGCCTTTTGTTTGGGTGCTCATCCATAATAAAGGTAGCCCCCTCTGAGCGGCGCCGTAGATTCGGCCTACCCCCATGAAGCTTTCGTTTCGCCATGCCCTGATGTTTTTGGGCTTAAGTCTCGGGGTTTTAATCGCGGCAGAGCCGATCCCCGCCGGCCAGCAGCTCACCGACCTGAAGGGCCGGTTTAAATCACAGTATGATATTGAAATCCGGTCGGCTCAGGCGGACGACAAGGCTTTATCGGCGTCTTACGATATCACCCCGGTCGCCGACGCGAATCTCGCCGGTACGGTGAAGGTGCTCGGATGGGTGGAGGAGGAGCTTAAGCGCTATCCAGTCGGTTTCCTGAAGCATCATGGACCGCGCTACCTCCTGCTTGGCGAATCGTTTCTATCCAAGCGTCCGGCGTCGGGCGTGATGCCCGTCTCCCCGTCGTCTCTCGATTTCAAGGCCGCCGAGGCGATCGCCCTGACCGTCCCCGCCAAGCTCACCGCGGTGCAGGAGTTTTTCAAAGGGCGCCATATCCATCAGACCCTGATCGGCTTCCTGCTCCAAGATCATAAGGCTCCGGCCGATCCCATCTCGTTCGATGCCTGGAAAAAACTCCCCAAGCCGGCTACCGCCTCCACCACCCCCATCGGGAAGCGCTTGGCCGGTGCCGACTCGCGGGCCGCGCTTGTTCGGTCTTTTGTGGGACCCGTTCGAGCACCTTGATCTGATCGCCGAAGCTAAGGTGGACGCATCGGTCGCCCAGAAACTCGCCGTCATGAAGGATTTCCTGGCCACGCTGGATAAGGGTTTCGACCAAGCGTTCTTCAATCAACTCACCATTATCCCGGAGTCTCAGCGGATTGTCTGCACAAACGACCTCACCGATCTAGGCAGCGTCGACCTGATCAAGAAGGATGCGGAGATCCAGGCCGACCTACGACTCATCGAAAAGAAGTGGGGTATCACCGTGCTGTGGGCGCCCGGTTCGCCCGCGCCGCCGATGCCGGCCAAGGTCCGCTTGGTCTATTCGTATTTCACCGACAAGAAGATTGTCCAGTTCAAGGCCTTCGTGCGCATGCTGCGCGAGGAGTTGGACATGTATCCGGATGCAATCGTCTCCCGGCTAGGCTTTGGCAACATCTACATCCTGGATGAGTTCACGTATCGCGACGTGAAACTGGCTGGCCAGAGCTTCAGCTGGATCCCCAAGCCGGCGGTCGCCTATGGGTTGAACTCCTTCAAGCCAGAGGACGCAAATTCCCGCGCCTTCTTCAGTCGCACTACCCACCATGAGGTCTTTCATGCGTTGGAACGGCAGTTCACCGTCGCCGGTGGTACGCTGTTCGGGCCGGAATGGAATGCCCTGAACGAAGAGGGCTTCAGATATAGGATCGGTCCGTACTCGGTCAGCGCCGAAGGGCAGCCCACTCATACCAAGGACAACGCCGGCCGGAAGGGCTTCGCCGAGCCTTACGGCATGAACATCGCCACTGACGACCGTGCCACGCTGTATGCGCGCATGATGGTGGCAGACAAAGTCTTCTACGGCCGACTGCCGACGGATCCGATCCTGCTCGCCAAGACCAAGCGGCTACAGGAATTCTTCCGTAATATCCGCCAGGAGCTCTCCATTCCGGAATCCAACCCGCTCTACCAGATGTTGGCCAAGACTCCGACGGACGGTTCGCCGACCGCACCCAAGAGCGAAGCGAAGTAATTCGCTCAGGCCGTCTTCAGCGACGCCATGTCGATCACGAAGCGGTAGCGCACGTCCTGCTTGATCATGCGGTCCCAGGCTTCGTTGATTTTCTGAATCGGGATGAGCTCGATGTCGGAGACGATACCGTGCTTGGCGCAGAACTCGAGCATCTCCTGAGTTTCGGCGATGCCGCCGATGCAGGAACCGCTGAAGTTACGGCGCGGCATGATCACGCTGAAGGCGTGGACCGCGAGCGGCTGCTCGGGGACGCCCACGAGGCAGAGGGTGCCGTCAAGGCGTAGGAGCGAGAGGTAGGCGTTGAGGTCGTGCTGGGCGGAGACGCAGTCCAGGATGAAGTCGAGCGAGGAGGCGTGCTTGGCCATCGCGGCGGCGTCGGTCGAGACGACGACTTCATGGGCACCGAGGCGGAGGCCATCGGCGACCTTGGAGGGGGAGGTCGTGAAGAGCACGACGTGGGCGCCGAAGGCGCGGGCGATCTTCACGCCCATGTGGCCGAGGCCGCCGAGGCCGACGATGCCGACCTTCTGGCCGGGGCCGACCTTCCAGTGGCGGAGCGGGGAATAGGTCGTAATGCCGGCGCAGAGGAGCGGCGCGGTGGCGGCGAGATCCATGCCCTGCGGGACGCGTAGGGTGAAGGCCTCGTCGACGACGATGCCAGACGAGTAGCCGCCCAAGGTGTGGCCGCCGAGGTGCTTGTCGGGGCTGTTGTAGGTGAAGGTCGCGCCCGTGAGGCAGAACTGTTCGAGGCCCTTCTGGCAGCTCGGGCAGGTGCGGCAGGAGTCGACCAGGCAGCCCGTGGCGCCGATGTCGCCGACCTTGAGCTTCGTGACCTTCGCATCCGACCGCCGTCACGCGGCCGACGATCTCGTGTCCCGGGACGCAGGCGTAATTCGTGCCCGGCCATTCGCCGCGGGCCGTATGGACGTCGGAGTGGCAGACGCCGCAGAAAAGGATTTCCATCTGCACATCCGTCGGACCCGGCTCGCGGCGGGCGATCTGCAGCGGGGCGAGTTTCGAAGAAGGGGAGGCGGAACCGTAGGCCTGGGCGGTAGTGGTCATGGAAGGGAGGCCCTCACTGGTAGGGTCATTGATACGGGACGCAAGCCAGCCTCATGTCTGAAGGTGTCTAGGCGCAGGGGTTTCCTGCCCAATAAAAAACCCCGCTGCTGCGGGGCTTCGGGAGGCTTATTTGCCTTCGAGCTTCTTCAGGTATTTCGCAGGGTTCTTCTCGAACTTCGCGATGCAAGGCTTGCAGCAGACCTTGATGGTTTGGCCTTGGTGGACGAAGGAGGCCTGTTCGCCCATCGAATCAAGGTCACTGTCGGAGACGATGCAGGTCTTCAACGGGTAGGCCTTCGGGGTAACGGACTTGCCGGTGTCGGCAGGCTTGGTTTCCGAGGGTTTGTCGGCACCAGAGACGGCGAGGCAACAGGACAGGAGGGCGAGGGTGAGGAACGATTTCATGTTTTGGGTGGTTGGGTTAAAAGCGAGTGAGGAGACCGATGCCTGCACCGAAGTCTGAACTGTATCCCGCCGTGAGCGAGAATTGCTTCGTAAGGAGGTAGCGTAGGTCGGCGGAGGTGGTGACGCCGGTCTGGCGACCGTTGCGATAGCTAAGATCGAGGGCGAGGCGGTCGGTCAGTTGGAGGGATTTCATCAGCATGGCCCGGGTCTCGCCGCCGGATTGGTGGGTCAAGCTCAGTTCAACGAAGTAGGGGAGACGGAAGGAGGCACCGGCGAAAGGACCGTCGCGGCCACCGTCCATACTGTCGAAGCGGTAGCCGGCGAGCAGCGAGAGGCGGGTGTCGACGTAGCGGGAGTAGCTGAGTTCGCGTTCATGGCCGTCGTCGTGGCGCATGCCTTCCATCCAACTGACGTTGAAGTTATCGCGGCCCGATTGAATTGTCGCGAAGCCGGAGGCCGAGGCCGTCGTGAAGCTGGCTTGCCCCCAGGCGTAGACCGACGGCATGGCGTGCGTCGCGGCGGGGTGGGGCGGTTCGGCGCCATCGGCGGCCGTCACGCGGATGGTGCGGATCATGCCGGTGAGATGGTGGTAGAGTAGGTGGCAGTGGAGCAGCCAGTCGCCTTGGCCTTCGTTGGCCGTGAACTCGATGGTGCGCACGCTCATCGGCGGCACGTCGACCGTGTGCTTCAGCGGAGAGGTGGCCGGGTCCTCGTCATTCGCATCCACCAGTCGGAAAAAGTGTCCGTGGAAGTGAATCGGGTGGTGCATCATCGTGTTGTTCACCAGACGCACGCGGAGCGTCTCGCCTTCCTTGACCTTGATCGACTCGGCTTCGTGGGGGCTGAGACCATCGAAGCTCCATTCGTAGCGAATCATGTCGCCCGCCAGCTTGAGGGTTAACTCGCGGTGCGATGACGCGACTGGGTGCGGTTTTGCGGCCCGCAACTTAAGGTAGGGCGAGAGCGGCCGATCAGGTTCCGTGGTGCCTGGCTCGGGGTCGAGCTGGTCGAGGATCGACATCAGGTAGGCGTTCATCCCGTAGCGGTCCGGTGCGGGGGGCGGCGTGGCGGCATGGACGCCGCCCTCACCAAGCCAGGCGGAGACCGCGCCGCTACCGTCTTGGGTGGTGGCGCGCAGCTCCCAGGAGCCGTCGGCAGGAATCTTTACCAGCAAGTCGTAGGTCTCGGCGGGGCCCAGTAGGAGGAGCTTTTGCTCGAACGGGACGACGTCCTGGCCGTCGGCAGAGACGATATTCAGCGGGCCGGTCGCCGCGCCGAGGTAGAAATAAGTTCCTGCGCTAGCGTTGATGAGGCGGACGCGCACCACCTCGCCAGGTTTACCGGGGAGTTGCAGGCGACGCTGCCCGTTCATCAGGAACGCATCATAGGCGACATCGGAAAGATCCATCGGCGGCACGAGGGCCTTCTCGCGGCTGAGGTATTCGTCGAGCTTGCCGGCTTGATAGGCGCCCAGCAGGGACTGGGCCGTGCCTTTGCGGAACGAGTACCAGTCGCTCATGCGGAGGAGGGTGCGTTGGACCTCGGTGGGATGCTCGTTCGTCCAGTCCCCCAGCACCACGACTTGGTCGTGGTCGGCACGGATGGTTGGCGTCTTCGGCTCGATGACGATGGAGCCGAGGACGCCGCGTTGCAGTTGGTGGCCGGTATGGCTGTGATACCAGTAGGTGCCGTGTTGACGGATGAGGAATTCGAACGTGCGGGACTTACCAGCGGCGATGATGGGGGTGGTCACGCCGGGAACGCCGTCTTCGATGTTCGGGACTAGCAGGCCGTGCCAATGGATCGAAGTGGTGTCATCGGATAGACCATTCGTGACTGTGATGCGGGCCACATCTCCTTCGCGGAAGCGCAGGACCGGGCCGGGTGTGCCGCCGTTGATCGTGAGGACCTGGGCCGGCGTACCGGCGGGGCTGAGCGTCTGTTCGGCGATCGTCAGCTTATATTCCACGACGCGGGCGGCGGGGTGCAGTGCGGAAGCCTTCGGCGCCGCTTCCATCGCGGCGACATAGGCCTGCCGGCAGAGTTCGCAGGCATGGCTGGAGGCGGCGAGGGCTAAGGCCATCACCGTCAACGCGAACTGTTTCGACCAATATCCAGTCATGGCATCAGCGAATTTAGAATCAGGCCGTTCGCAAACGAATGCCGCCATATTCCAAGAGGAAGGCGAAAAACGCCTAGTTCAGACGTCCGAAGGGTCGTAGAAGCCTTGGCGGACGACGAAGCGGATGACGCCGGCGACATCATGGACGCCGAGCTTGCGCATCAGGTTCGTGCGGTGGTTCTCGACCGTCTTGGCGCTGATATCGAGTTTCACGGCCACTTCCTTGCTGGAGAAACTCTTGGCCAGCAGGATCGCGATTTCCTTTTCGCGTTCGGTGAGCGTCGTGCCCTTGGCGTCGACGTCGCTTTCTGGCGCGGTAAGGGCGTCGGCCATAGCCTTCTGGAAGGAGTCGCTGAACCAGGTGTCGCCGGCGGCGACGGCGTCGACCGCTTGGCGGAGTTCGGAGAGGCGGGCGCTCTTCGGGACATAGCCGCGGACGCCGACCTTGAGGAGCCCGCGGGCGAGCTGCTTCTCGGACTTGGCGGAGAAGACCAGGACTTTCAGGTCAGGTTGCGTGCCGTGGAGCTGGCGGAGGACTTCCAGGCCGCTGATGCCCGGCAGGAGGATGTCGAGGATCAGGATGTCGGGCTTGAGCTGCTTCGCCAGCGCGAGGCCTTCGTTGCCGTCGGCCGTCGAGCCCAGCACGCGATAGGTCGCCGCGGGCCTCGAGCATCTCGATGATCAGTTCGCAGATGGCGGTCTGGTCTTCCACGACCACGACCGATTTCGCCTTTCGGGAAGTTGTCTTCATGGGGGAGTAAGGAAGATTCTGTCCTCCTCCCCGCCGCAGGCGAACGCAAAACGGCGTTCTTTGGTAACAATCTTATTCCGCCGCCGGGTCGACCAGCCCTTGGCGGACCACGAAGCGGACCAGACCGGCCACGTCCCTTACGCCCAGCTTGCGCATCAGGTTGGCCCGATGGTTCTCGGCGGTCTTGATGCTGATATTCAAGCGGCCGGCGACCTCCTTGCTGCTGTGGCTCTGGGCGATGAGCACGGCGATCTCGCGTTCGCGCGGGGTCAGCTGGTCGATTACCCCTTCACCGAGGTGGGCGGGGGAGGCGAGGGCCTGGCGGACCGTGCGGCTGAAGTCCTCGTTGAACCAAGTATTACCCAAGGAGACTGCCTCGAGCGCCTTGCGGAGTTCGGAGAGCGGTCCGTTCTTGTTCACGAAGCCGTGGATGCCCGCCTGCATGAGGGCGCGGACGATGTGAGGCTCCTGCTTGCCGGAGAAGATCAGCACCTTCATCGCGGGTAGGCTACCGCCGAGACGGCGGAGGACTTCGATGCCGCCCACGCCGGGCATAATGACGTCGAGGACTAGGATATCGGGGCGCAGCTGCAGAGCCAGCTCGACGGCGCTCTCGCCGTCGGAGCCCTTACCGGCCAAGTCGCAGCGCGGGTGCGCGTGCACCATCTCCGCGACCAGGTCGCAGACCGCGGACTGGTCCTCGATCACCAACACGCGCTTCTTGCCTGCAGGTACCGAAGATATCGAAGGTCTCTTCGTGAGCGGGAAGGTCGGATAGGCGGCGGGACGACTGACGCGGATTTTGCGCAATGATGTCTTCATGGAATCAATACCTGAGATATATCCTGTTTTGCCCTTTTGTTATCAATGGAAAGACGATGGGGCTTATTCCTCATCCATGAATAAGAGAAACGGATTAGTATTACTGGCCTCGCTGATGGTGTTGGCGGGGCTGGTCGCGCTGGCCTTTTCGTTGGCCTCGCTGCTCATGATTGAACACAGGCAGCAGGAGGCGATTCGACGAGGACGCGCTCTGCGAATGGCCTCTGAAAATGCCGCTAGGCTTGGTCTGGCGGAATTACAGGCCGGGCTTGGCCCTGATGTCGGCCTTAGTTATGAATCGTCGCCCGGACAACTTGTGGCCGCAGGTAAGTCGGCGCAGGTGAAACTGACAGGCGAATTCGCGGACGGTTCCCTCCTTTGTCGTTGGTCGACGACGGACCTCTCCATGGCCCACGACGTGGCTGCCCGCGCGGTGGCCTTCGGTCGGGCTTCTGCCTGGGCCAAGACGGCCGCTGGTCGAGCCAAGCTCCCGTTCGCCTTAGCTGAGTCGGTATCGCCTTCGCAATCTGTCGCTTTGGGCGCCGGCGGGGCCGAGTTTTTTGGAATGGCGTCAGATCCGGCTTACTCCTGGCAGGTGCGAGGTCTACTCACCGACCCCGTCAACGGTGGCTGGAAGAAGAATCTCTCTGATGATGCGGTGATGGCTTCGGAACTTGGAGAGGCGATAGGGCAGACTCTGCCGAGTTCCCCTTTCGTGTCCTCTCCCGTGAAAGGGTATCCGCTCATTCGCATCGAAGACGGTCGGAGGTCGCTCTCCACCTTGCCTGTACTCACGGATTTCAGGTTGAGCCTAGGGTTTTTCAACTCACGAAGCGACGGTCGACATCGGTTGCGGTTCCACGGCACGGTAGTGTTCTGGAATCGACTCACCGTGCCGGTGCTCGCTGGCCCGCAGGGCAAGATGTTCCTCGTGGAGATCACCGGATCGCCGGAGGTGACGGTAACCAATCTCGAGACGCAGAGTTCCTTTGTCGCGGATTTGGATGACTGCCCGCAGGAAGATTTCGGAATCGTCCGACAAGGTCTGCGTGAGCGGGGTCTGTGGTTCTGGGCGGAAATTACCGATGCGTCGACCTATGGTATGGCGAGGCGGGGGCTTTTGCCGGGCGAGGTTTACGCGTTGGTCAATCCTGCGCCTGCGAGTCAGCCGCAAGGCCTCGCGCGTATCTTGACCAAGACGACATGGAAGATGGACCGGACCTACCATGGTCCCGGATGGAAGCGCCCGGAGCCGACGGTCTTCCTGCCGACGGATCGAATCGAGATTGCGGTACGCTTCAGGGATAAAGTCGGTATCTGTCTCCGGCCTTATGCGGGGGAGCCGTCGCGCGATGTCGCCATCGCTGACTATCCCGCCAAGCCCCTCATCGCCTTGGAGACTATACCCTTTCCTGATTTCATCATTCGAACTACCGGTGAAGATTACTCACGGGAGGATAGTTCGGGGTATGTCATTGAAGAGCGGCGGGCTTGTCTGCGGGTGCGCCTCAAGCCGCGTGAGATGACTGAGTTCTGGGCGACGGCCGCCGCGGGGCGGTTTTCAAGCTCGAGGTGGCATTTTTCGGAACCGATGGACGCCATTGAATGGGTCGTCGATCATCCTGTGGGGGCCGCGTTGGATGTCGTGGATCACGATGCTTCGCCGTTGGCTGGGCCGCTCTGGGATCTCCACCCCAATCGTCATGATGCCGCCGAGGTGGGGGCGTTTGCCTCGGTGAGACTTCGTGATTTCCCCACCGCTCCGCACCTGTCCGTCGGATCGCTCCGCCATCTGGAGACAACGGGTTCGGAGGGTTGGCGTGAGAGCTTGGATTCGGGGTTCTTTGCCGCGCCATTAACGGCACCCGAGCCGGGCGTCGTTTCGCATAATCCATTCTTGATGGTAGCTGGTGGCGAAGTGGTTGCTGGGTCGGCCGAAGCCGCCCGGGGGCTTTATGTCGTGGGACCATTCAACATCAACTCTCGAGACACCAAGGCCTGGGAAGCGTTCTTGCGGGCTGCCGAAGGTCCATGGAAGGCGGATGCCGGCGGTCCGTTTGCGCCGCAGGAACTCCTCGGCCCAGTTTTCTTCACCAGGCTTGGCGGTGCATCGCTCGCCAAATGGGGGGCGCTCAGTTCTGTCGATATCGCAGACAAACCTGCGGCATTCTTGCCGGAAACGGTTTTCGCCGGGCTAACGGGTCAGCAAGGGGTGCGGTCTTTCGATGCGGATAAGCTCACCGAGCTCGCACGCAAAGTCGTCGAACTACAGCCGAGTCATGGCTGGCCCTATCATTCGCTGGCAGCCTTCGCCCGATCGAATATTCTGGAGCGCGCTTTGGAAGACGCGGGTATCAACCGCCCCTATGCTTCGGTGGCCCCGGAATTACCCATTCATCTTAGGGCGGACGACTTGCTGGAGGCTTGGGCGCCGGTGCTGATGGTCCGGGGTGACACATTTAAAGTCACCGGGCGGGCCGAAGGGGAGGGTGGGAGCTCTGTCTGCGAGCTGATCGTCCAGAGGGTGGCCGAAGAACATCCAGCAAGCCATCTCGGGCGCCGGTTCAGGATAATCTCGGTGCGGTTTCGTAACCGGTGAAGGGCGGGGCGGACTTGACTGGGGTGGAAAAGGGGTAAGATGGAGGACATGGAATCCAATCCCTTCATCGTCGCTGACGCCCCGGCCTCTGACCGCGCGGCCTTCTTCCGTCGTACCTACGGCCTCGTGGCTGCTTCGTTCGCCGCCTTCGCCCTCGCCCTATACGGGTTCTTCGTGAGCGGCGTCGCCGAGACGTTCATGCGCGCCATCGCCGGCATCGGCTCCTGGGGTATCCTCGGGGTCATGGTCCTCTTCTGGCTCGGCACCACCGCCGCCCAGTCGCTGGCCTTCAACCGCGCCTCCCGCGCCGCACAATACGCCGGTCTGGGCGTCTACATCCTCCTGCAGGCCCTGATCTTCGTCCCGCTGATTTACTACACCGCACAAGTCACCAATGGTAACCCAAGTGAGATCCTGATTCCGGCCTGCATGACCACTGGCGCCCTCGTCGTTGCCCTGACGGCTGCGGTGTTTATGACCAACCTCGATTTCTCCTTCCTGAAAGTAGCCATCGTCATCGGCAGCATCTGCGCGCTCGGTATCGTCATCATCTCGCTCTTCACCGAGACGCCCCTCGGTACCTGGTTCTCCATCGCGATGATCGTCCTGATGGCCACGGTGATTCTCTACCAGACCAACGAGATCAAGAACACCATGGAGACCGATCAGCATGTCGCTGCGGCCTTCGTCTTGTTCTCTTCCTTCGTCACGCTGCTCTTCTACGTCATCCGCCTCTTCGCGGGTCGTCGCGAATAAGCGCGACCAGCAGCAACTTCGAAGGGCTTCCCGGTGTTATATCGGGGAGCCCTTTTTATTTATGCGTCGTTTCCTTCTCCTTTGCCTCTCCTTGGTCTGCGCGGCCTCGTTGTCCGCCCAAGGTAAGATCCGCGAACTCCTGGCGGCCAAGGCGCCCGAGGGCTTCGTCGAAAAGACCTGGACGGTCGACGGCGTGAAGCGGACGGCGCTCGTCCGCGTGCCGGCGGGTGTCAGCGGACCGCTGGCCGTGGTCTTCGGCTGGCATGGCCATGGCGGCCGCTCGACGCACTCCGCCGGCCGATGGGGTTACGCCGAGATCGATACGGCTTCGATTCTCGTCTTTCCGCAGGGCCTGCCGACCGTCTCTCCGCTCGTCGATAAGGAAGGCCGCATGCCGGGCTGGCAGACCTCCGTCACCAGCGAAGGCGGCCGTGACATGAAGCTCTTCGACACCATCCTGGCTGACCTGAAGAAGCAGCATGCGGTCGATGACCGTCGCATCTACTCCATGGGCCATTCCAACGGGGCGGCCTTCAGCTATCTCCTCTGGCAGGCGCGTCCGGAGGTCATCGCCGCCATCGGCTCCGTTGCGGGCGGCCTGCGGGGCGACTCCAAGTCGTTGCCGCCAATGCCCGTGATCCATGTCGCGGGCGAAAAGGACCCCATCGTCAAATTCGCCTGGCAGCAGGCTACGTTCGCGGCGGTGAAGCGGTTCAATGGTTGCGGCGAAGAAGGTAAGGCATGGGCCAAGGAAGGCGTCCTGGAGGCGACAATCTACGCGTCGTCGAAAGGCGCGCCGTTGGTGACCGCCATCCACGGCGGCGGACACGAATACGCCAAGGGCTCGACGGAACTGATCGTCCGTTTCTTCAAGGAGAACCCCAAGCCGGCCAAGTGATCAGCGGGCGGGGTCGTCCGTCAGGATCGCCAGGTCGTCGAGGTAGAACTCAGTCTTCTCGTTTGCGTTGCTGATGAAGCCGACCCACTCGAGGGTCTTCATGTCCGGGTGACGGCAGGGCAGGTCCTTGAATTCCTTCGTCGCTTCTCCTTCAGGAGTCACCTTGAGGTTCCAGCGGCCCGTGACGGCGTTGCCGATGACGGCGGATAATTCGAAGCGGATCCACTTCTGGGCCGGGAGGGCGACGTCGAGGCCTTTGACGCCGGTGAGCCGACCGTTGGCGACGTGCAACACCGGTCCGGTACGGTAGGGGTTTCCTTTCGTGCGCCACTCGTGGATGAAGATCGCCTTGGGTTCGAGGTAGAGCGCGAAGCTCACGGTCGAGGTGCCCGAGCGATGGCTCGGATGGAACGACAGCATCGGGTAATAGTGCGAGGGTAGCCCAGGGGCGTCTTGGAAGAGCAGGGACTGCTTGCCTTCGGCGTACTTGGCCGGGCTCATGCGCAGGGCGTCGCCGAGGCTAACGCGCGGCTTGCCAGGGGCGGACCGCAGGGCCGACAAGGTCGGGTTGGCATGCGGGAAGGGGCGCTGCTGGTCGATGATACGGCCTTCGAAGGCTTGGCGGATGTTCAAGGGCGGTGCTTCCGGGCGTGGCGGGCGAGCGAGCTCTGGGCCGCGTTCGAAAGTATCAGCTAACTTGCGCCAGTCGGGGTCATCACGAAGCACACCCATCGAGGAGACGTCGATAGACTTGATGCCGAGGGCGAGGGCCGGTGAGCCGGGCTTAAGGCGGAAGTCGCGCTTGGCCGGGTCGACGAAGAGTGGGTCAGCGATGACCGAGTTGACGTCCTGACCTTTCTTTTGCCAGTCGGCGAACGAGAGCTTCTTTTCCGTGAAGGTCACCGGGCGGGCCGAGACATCCCAGTAGACGTTACGCTTATTCAGGAAATGGGCGGTCGTGCCGGTCCAGCCGGGTCCGAGGAGTTCGCCGCGGTCGAAAATGACGATATTCTTCTCGAAGGTGAACGAAAGGTGTTCCTCGGCACGAGCGCGTTTCACCTGATACTCTTCCGAGAAGGCAAAGACATTATTCCGGATGACGTTGTCCTTGCCGTAGTGCTGGTGAAAACCGCCGTCCGTGGTGTCGTAGGTCACGTTACCTTCCATCGTGATGCCGGTGCTGCCTTCGTCGGTGTAGAGCCCCCAGCCGCCGTAGGTGAAGCAGGTCACATGGTGGATGTGGTTATGACTGACCGAGGTGCCTTCGGAGGGGCCGAGCGTGTAGACGCCGCCCATGTCGCTCAGGAGCCCTTTGCCGAGGTGGTGGAGGTGATTCCATTCGACCTTGTTACGCTTGGCGTTGCTGGGCGCGTAGCCCCAGCGCCAGCCGACGGAGACCGCGGAGTAGAAGAAGTCCGAGATCTCATTGTGCGTCACCTCGTTGTCGGAGGCGGAGCCGATCCAGACGCCGACGGCGCAGGGGAAGACCAGGCCGCCGTCGCGGATGATATTATTATGCACCCGGTTATGGCTGGCGTGATTCTCCGGGCTTCAGGCTCGTCGTTGAGCGTCCCGACCTTCACGCCGCCGGCACCGAGGTCGGTGATCAGGCATTTCTCGATGCTCACCTCGCGGGTACCGCGTCCGAGGGAGAAGCCGTAGCTGCCGACGTGGGAAAGCTCGCAGCCGGTGAACGCGACCTGCTGCGCGTGTTCGAGGGTGATGGCGCCATCGACCGTCCGGACGGCAGCCTGATTAGGGACGGCGGTGGCGAGCGAGGGCAGGCCTTTCGCATGGCGGAAGGCGAGCCCACGAAAGGCCAGATGGCGGACCTTGTCGCCAGCTTTACCCGTGAAAGTGAGCAACTTCTCCGCGACGGGATAGGTCGCGATGGCTTTCTCGACGGACTCGCCACCGCGCGGCAGGTAGGACAGCTGGCCGGAGCGGCTCAGGAACCATTCGCCGGGCTCATCGAGTAACGATAGCAGGTTCTCGATGACCATCCCGGTATGATGGTCGAAGGCGGTGTTACCCTTCTGGGCTGGCCCGCGGACCTTAAGGGTTCCGGAAGTGATGTCGGCGGATTCTACGCGGCTGCGCGTCGTGTCCCATTTGTGGAAGAATGTGACCAAGGCGTCCTGGGCCTCGGAAGATTTCACCTCGCTGAATGACGTCAGCTCCTTCGGGTCGACGCGGAGTGTTTGTTCCGTGAAGCCGGGGGTCGTTATGCCACCCGGAATCGGGGCTTCGCTCTCGACGCTACGCATGAAGCGGGTCCCCGGGTTGCTTGTTCGGGCGCGGGTGGCGCGTAGGTCTCCGACCCACAGTTGCTCGAACGTCTCGGTGCCGGCGGGAATCTGTAAAGTCCAGCGGCTATCTTTAACTGAGCCGAAGGCGGGCAGTTCCTTGCCGCCGGAGATGACGACCTTCGCCCCGGGGGCGGCTTCGTAGGAGATGGCCCGCCCCGCCTCGCCGGAATCCTTCTCGTCGAAGGCGACGGCTTCGGTGACGCGATAGGTACCCGCCGCGAAGATCACGCGGACGGGTTCGGTGAGCGGACGAGGCAGTTTACGGACGGCCAGTCGGGCGCCTTCGAGTGAGGCCAAGGGAGCGTCGGCTTTACCGCTGGCACGGTCGTCGCCTTGGGGGGAGACATAGAGATCCAGTGCCTGGGCCGCTAAAGGCAGGAGGAGGACAATTAACAGCGAACGACTGAAAGGCATGGGTATCCCGACAAGACCCATGCGGGGCGGTTCCCTCAAGACTTTCTGACGACGAAGAAACGCGTCTCGCCGGCGAACTGCCGGACGAGTGGACCATCTGCGGCAATTTCGGTGCTCAAAGGACACTCAATCACCGTGAAGCCCGTTTCCGATAACTCGCCGCGGGTTTCGGCTTCGGTGCTGCTGTGCATGAAGACCGGTGACGTATCGCTCTCGTGCCAGCGGTCGCCTGGAATTCCATCGTCTGGCTCGCCTTCCTTCGCCCGGTAGGCAGCGTAGGCGCCTTTCTCGCGGTCGGCAGCCGTGAAGAGCAGGACGCCGCCTGGTTTCAGCACGCGATGGATTGAGCGGAGGGCCGCCAAGCGGTGAGCTCGGCTGGGGAGACACATGAGTCCGTTGAAGGCGTAGATTGCTCCGTCGAAGCAAGCATCGGGGTAGGTGAGGGCGGTGGCGTCCTGTTGTTCGACGATTTTCTCCCAGGCTTCGTCATGATCGGCCAGCACCGCGCGGGCGAGGCTCACCATGATCGGAGAGAAGTCCGTCGCGATGACATCAGAGTAGCCCGACTGTAACAATCCCAGGGCCACCCGACCGCCGCCGCAGCCGAGTTCGAGGATGCGGTGAGATTTGGAAAAATGTCGCTCGATGAGCACGCGTTCGGAAGCCCACATTCCGACCCTCACGGCCGCCCGGGCGTAGTGCAGGGCCGTCTCGGTCTCGAGCCAGTGGGCCTGCGGGTCGCGTTCCATGCGTCGAAGCAAGCGAATCTTGCCACCGAGGCAATCGCAGGAACACTCTCCGCCATGATTCGGTCGCTCTTCCTTTCCTTAGCTTTGGCGCTGGTCGCCTGCGATAGCCGCCAAGCCTCCTCGGCGCCGGTCGCCGAGCTCGGCCTCGAGACGCGCTTCCCGGTGCGCATGGGGCAGGTACTTGGTCAGCTGCGAATCGCCGCGACTGACCTCGAGAAAGCTCGGGGCCTGATGGGCGTCACCAAACTGACCGATGAGGAAGGGATGGCTTTCATGTATGATGCCGAGATGAGGATGAGCTTCTGGATGAAGGACACCCCGCTCGATCTCGATATCGCCTTCATCGCACGCGATGGGACCGTCCTTGGAGGTCCGGACCATGACCTCAGGCGATACCGAGACCACCACTTCGACCACCGATCAGGTGCGCTTCGCCATCGAGATGCGCGCCGGTTGGTTTGGCCATTTCGGGGTAAAGCCGGGCGACAAGGTGAACATCGACGACCTGCGCGCGGCCTTGAAGGCACGAGGCTTCGACCCGAAGCGATTCATTCCCTGATCAGAGGGAACGCCAAAGCAGTAATAGGCCCGTAGCGGCGGCGAGGCAGCCCAGGACGAAGGCTAGAGCCAGGCGTTCGGCGGAGGTCGTGCGGAAGATCCTCATGCCTTCGGCGCGAGTCGGGCGGCGGCTTCGCGCAGGAAGGCCGTGAGTCGCAGCAGGAAGAAGGGCGAAGGGGAGCCGGCAATCGGTTCGAGGGCCTGTTCCGCCGCGGCGATTTCGGCGTCGAGCCGGCGGAAGCTTTCGCGCCAGGCTTCGGCGGAGATCAGCTTGCGGGCATCGCCCCCGGCGCGGAGAGCGGTGAGGAAGCCTTTGCCGGAGCGGTCGCGCTCGAGCAACATCGGCAAGGTCAGTTTACCGCTGGCGGCGTCAGTGCCGAGGGTCTTGCCAGCCTTGGTGTCGTCCTGCAGCAGGTCGACGAGGTCGTCGTAGATCTGGTAGGCGATGCCGAGATGGCGTCCGAAGAGGGAGCAAGCCGTGATGTGTTCTGGCGGGCGGCCTGCCAGAAGGGCGCCAGCATGGCAGGCGCCTTCAAAGAGCTCGGCCGTCTTCAGGCGGATATGGCGGGTATAATCTTCGAGGGAAAGGTCGTCCTGGCCACGGGAGAACGTCTGGCAGACTTCGCCCGAGCAGACCTCGCGGGAGGCGCGGGCGACGATGCGGCAGAGTTCCGGGGTCGGGTGGTCGGCGGCGAGGACGAGGGCGTGGGCGAAGAGGGCATCGCCGAAAAGTACGGCCGCATGGGCTCCGTGGGTGCGGTTGGGGGTATCGCTGCCGTGGCGGGTATCGGCGCCATCCAGGACGTCGTCATGGACGAGCGTAGCGAGGTGGACGAGTTCGATGATGCCGGCACCGCGAACCAAGGCGTCGAGCGGAGGGCCGCCCGCGCCGGAGCTGAACGCGAGTAATGGACGAAGGCGTTTCCCCGGATGGGCGAGCACATCGCGGACCATCGGGCGCACTTCTGGTTCGAACGCGAGTTCCTGCGCCGCGAGGAATTTCTCGAGGGCCGCGAAGTGGGCTTCAAGGCCAGCGTGCAACGGGGAGGACACGCCGCAATGTGCGGGTGAAAAAGCCCTTGCGCAAGCGCAGGATGCGGGGGAGGGCCCCCTAGGGCGGGCTCAGGGGATGAACTTCGTTTCGACCGAGATGATCACCTTGCCACTGCTCACGCAGTCGGCGCAGGGGACGCGCTTATCGAGCAGCTGACCCTTCTGAGCTTCGCGGGTGAAGCCGACGCCACCACACTTCTTGCAAGGAATCTGCTCGTTGGTCGTGGCGCTCATCTCGGCGCCGGCGATGACGGCTTCCACGAATTTCTGGAGGCCAGCAGGGGAGTCCTCGAGCGTGGCGCATTCGACGAAAGCTTCGCGGCGGAGCGTGAAGCGCTTGCCCGTGAGGGGCGCGTAGTTGGCGGTGAAGCGCAGGGCGACGGTGCCGACGTGCATGCCCGTGATCTTACCCGTGTCGCCGACCTTGGCGGGCTTGTCGAGGAGGAGCACGGCCATCGTATCGGCGCCGGCGGCGAGCGCTTCGCTGGGGCCTGCGGCAGGCCAAGCGGCCTTGGCGAGGAAGCGGTTATCGCCCAGGTCCTGGAGGAGCGAGTAGTTCACCGTCGCGAGATAACCAGTGGCTTTGCTCGAGCCGGACGGGGAGCCGTCAATGATACGCTGAGTGGCGAAGGCCGAGTAGAGGCGCTGCAGTTCCTTGGTCGTCTCCGTGAAGCCGAGCTTATTGACCTTGGAGAGCTGGAACGTGCGGCTCGTCTTGGCTTCGGGCGGGGTGAGGGAGCGGAAGGGAGTGATGACGACGGAATCATCGACTTCTTCTTCGACCGCTTTCGATGCGCCCTTGGTGGCGGGCGCGGTGGCGGCTGAATCGGCCGGTGCGGTCGCGTTCGCCGTGGCTTTCGTGCCGAAGGCGGTCGTCTGGGCTGAAGCCGAAGCGGCGGAAGCCAGGAGGACGAGGAGCAGTCGCTTGATCATGGGATTAGTCGAGGGAGGAAAGGTCGCCTTCCGCGGGAGGCGGCGTGGACTTGGGCTTGGCCGGAGCCGAGCTGCTGTCGGAAGGGGTCACCGGCTTACGGGGCTTCGGACGGTACTCTTCTTGATAGGAGGAGTCATCCTCATCGTCGTCCGGGAGATCGTCGTCTTCCGGGTTGGGCTTATCGCCGCGGGCGACGCGTTTGCGTCGGACGATCACGGTGCCGACCGCGACGGCGGCGAGGTAGAAGCTGAACAGCACGCCAGTCATCACCAGGAGCGAGATGGGTTCGGCGATCGGGGTGATGAGCGCAACCAGCAGCATGATGCCGACCAGCATGCCGCGCCAGGACTTGAGCAAGGTCTTGGGTCGGACGAGTTCGAGCCACATGAGGACAATCAGCGCGAGGGGGAATTGGAACGTCAGGCCCGTCAGCAGGCACATCATGACCACGAAAGCGTAGTAGTCCGAAGCCTGCCAGGTGACTTCCATCTTCATGCCTTCGGCGAAGTGCTGCCAGATCTGGATCGACATCGGACTGAGCCAATAGAACGCCAGGGCGGCTCCCATGAGGAAGAGGACAAGGGCGGCACCGCAGAAGGGGATGAGCCCGCTCTTTTCCCGATCCGTGAGCGCCGGGCCGACGAAACGGGCGGTCTCGTAAAGGAAGACCGGGGAAGCGACGGCCACGCCGACGCCGAAGCCGGCGTACATGAGGACTTTCCAGACGCCCATGAAGGTGAACTCCTTGAGCTCTCCCATGTTGACCAGCCCTTCTCCAGGTTGGCTTAAAGCAAAGGCGAGCGGGGAAGTTTCTGGGTGCTTGGCCCACTCGAGCGGCATGTTCAGCAGGGCCGGGGTCTCGCGATAGAAGACGAGGGCGGTGACCATGCCGATGGCGAAGACGGTGGCGACCCGGATCAGCGAGATGCGCAGGTCGTCGAGGTGTTCCATGAACGACATCTCGCTCCTGGGCTTGTTGCGGCGAATGAGGGTGGAAAGCATGGGGTTAGTCCTTGCGGAGGAGGTCCTTGATGACGTCAAGGCTGAGGCCAGACGAAACGGAGTCTGATTCGGTCAGGAGCTTACGCAACATCTCAGACTTGGACTTTTGCAGCTCCATGACGCGCTCTTCGATGGTTCCGGCGGCAATCAGTTTGATGCTGGTGACCGTGCGGGTCTGGCCGATGCGGTGGGCGCGGTCCGTGGCCTGGGCTTCGGCGGCCGGGTTCCACCACGGGTCGAAATGGATGACCGTGTCGGCGCCCGTCAGGTTAAGGCCCGTGCCGCCCGCCTTAAGCGACATGAGCATGACCGGGATCGTGGGGGTGGAATTAAATGTGTCGCACACGCCTTGGCGGTCCTTGGTGGAGCCGTCGAGGTAGCAGTACGGGATGTCGCGGTCCTCGAGGGCTGTCTTGAGGAGTTGCAGTGCGGTGACGAAGGTCGAGAAGACCAGCATGCGGTGGCCGGCATCCTTGGATTCTTCGACGAGCTCGAGGAAGGCCTGCAGCTTCGCCGAGTCGGCTTCTTCCATCTTCGGATCGAGGATGCGCGGGTCGGCGCAGATCTGACGGAGGCGGAGGAGTTGGTTGAAGGCCGCCATCTGGATGCGAGCTTGCGTGGCACCGCCCATTTCCATCTCGAAGATTTCCTTGCGCGTGGACTCGAGGTACTCGTCGTAGATCTTCTTTTGGTTGTCCTCGAAATCGCAGTAGACGATCTGCTCGATCTTGGCCGGCAGCTCGGGGGCGACCGCGACTTTGGAGCGGCGCAGGATGTAAGGGGCGGCCATCTGCAGGAGACGGTCGTCGTGCCACTTGCGTTCCTCGGCCTGAATCCGTTCCTCGGGCTTGGGCAGGTAGCCCGGCATCAGGAAGCCGAAGAGCGAACGCAGGTCTTCGAGCGAGTTCTCCACCGGCGTGCCGGTGAGGATGTAGCGCCCCTTCGCGACGAGCTGCTTGACTGCCTTGGCGGCCTGGGCGCGGGAGTTCTTGATATTCTGGCCTTCGTCACAGATCGCGGCGCCCCAGGTGATGAGCGAGAAGGCCGCGATGTCGCGGGAAAGGGTGCCGTACGAGGTGATGACGAGATCGAAGCGCTGCAGGTATTCCTGTGCGGTGAAGCGGTTCTGGCCGTGGTGGGCGAGGACCTTGAGCGAAGGGGTGAAGCGACGCGCTTCGCGGCGCCAGTTCTCGACGAGCGAGGCCGGGCAGACGACGAGGCAGGGGCCGTCTTCGGGGCGGTGCTGGCGCAGGGCCTCCATGAAGGCCAAGGCCTGCACGGTCTTACCGAGGCCCATCTCGTCGGCGAGGAGGCCGCCGAGGGAATTATTATGAATATGCCAGAGCCAAGCCACGCCGACCTGCTGGTAGATGCGGAGTATCGTGCTGAGTTCTTCGCGGATGGGTGCAGGCTGGAGCTTCGAAAGGTTGCGGATCGCGGACGAGCGCTTGCTCCAGGTCTCCGGCGGCGCAAAAGCGGCCTGCAGTTCCTCGGCGATGGCGTCGGCACTGGCGAGGTCGGCGTACCCGATCTTCAGGTTGAGGTCCAGGTCGACGTCGCGCTTGGATTCGCCGGTGATGCGGCGCTGGGCGTTGCGGATCGACTCCATCAACTCCGGCGTGATGAGGCGTGGACCCTGGTCGGTGTAGAAGAACATGCGACCACTCGAGAGGGCTTCTTGGATGACCTTCGGTGATTTGCCTTCGGGGTCGATGCCGATGGCGAAGCGGAAACCACCGTTCTCTTCGGACGCGTCGCACTTCGCCTTGGCGAGGTCGACGTTGCGGAGGGAGTGCGAGAGATTGTGCGTGAAGAAGGCGCCGTTGTCCGTCATCAGCAGCTTGTGATGCCGGGCGAGGAAGTTGAGCACCTGGATCGTGCCGGCGAGGTACCATTCGCGGGTGGTGGTCTCGAGGGTGAAGCCGCTCCGCTGAAGCATGTCGCGGAGTTCGGCGACCGGGCCGGAGGATTGCTGAGGGAGGCGGATGCGCAGCCACTTCATCGAACCGTCGACCCACGGGCGGTCGTCGCGGCCGCGTTCCTGGGAGCGGACTTCCTGCTCTTCGGGGCCATCTTCGGGGGCTTCGCCGGCGGCGTTGGTCTGCGGCGTCGGCGCGGGTTCGTCGAGGTGTTCGTGGACCTTGTCGAGCTGGTCGCCATCCCAGGCCAGCGCGAGTTTCCGGCGCATTGGCCATGCGGAAGATCTTCAGGCCCTTGCCGATGGCGAGGAGCTGGCGAAGATGACGGCGCGTCAGCGGGAGGATGCCCTGGAGCTTGCCGTGGCAGAGGTTTTCGAGAATCGCTAGGAAGAAGACCGTGTCCGGCTCGATGGTCCAAGCCTTACTGCGGTCGAGGTTCTCAGGCGCGACCTGGGCGCCGTCGACGCGGAGCTCGAGGCGGCAGATGATCTCGTCGCGCGCGGCGGCGGTGACGATGTTCGGCGGAATGATGAAACGCACTTCGATGGGCGTGCCGCGTTTTTCTGAGAGAGTGAGGGATTTGAGCCGGGGTCCTGCCGGGGTCGTTTCCGCTTCCTTTGACTTTTCCTTCTTCGTATCAGCCGTCTTTTCCTTCGTCGTGGTCGCTGTCGCCGGTTTGCCGGGCGGTGCGGCCGGTTTCGGCGGCGCCATTGTCTCGGGCTTCATATAACCCTCCTTGGTCGCAAGCACGAGGTAAGCGGCCACGGAGTGCACGCACAGTTTTCTTCGGCCGACCGAGACCTCGCAGCCGCACTCGTTGCGCTGGAAGGTGACCGAACGGAGATTCCAGCGGGCTTCGCGTGACTCCTTGCCGTCGTCGACGAGGGCTTCGGCGACCGGGGGCGTCCAGAGGGCCTTCTTCACCTTTCCCTTGGCTACCAGCTCCTTGGCGAGAAGCACGGTCGCACCGCCAGCTAGATCGATGAGATCGTCTTCGGAGATGTTGGGCAACGGCTGACGCGGCGCCATGGTGAGGGTGTGCGGTGAAAAGCGTCGTCCGAAAGGACGCGCCAAAGGAGGAAAAACCTAGTGGGAAGACGGTTCGCCTTAGACGGCGACGTCTTGGACCGGGACTCCAGGGTGCATCTCGAAGATGCCAACAGGGGTCGTCGGGCCTGTCATCACGATGGAATAATCATCGCCGATGCCAATGATAATCTGACCTCCGGGCATATTAACCACTAAATCTGCGTCAACTAGCCCCATTTTACGGGCTACGGCGGCCGAAGCCGAAGACGAGGAACCGGAGGCCATCGTGTAGCCGGCGCCACGTTCCCAAATCTCGATGCGCACGTTCTTGCGGTCAATGATCTGCATGAACTGGACGTTGGTGCGGTTCGGGAAATTGGGGTGCACCTCGAGGTGCGGTCCGTACGTCTTGGCGAGGTCAGGCGTAAGGTCATCGACCGGGATCACGCAGTGCGGGTTGCCGACAGTCGCGGCCCAGTACTTGAAGGTCTTGCCGAGGATAGTGATCTCTTCGCCGAGGACTTCGCGGTCCGCACCGACGTGCGGGATGACCGGCGCACGGAAGGAGACCTTGCCCATCTCGACGCGGATGCGGTTGCCGCCGTCGAAGACTTCGCAGCGGACGATGCCACCGATGGTGTGCAGGCGGAACTCTTGGCCTTCCTGGATGCGCTTGGTCTCGAGGAGGTGGCGGCAGAAGATGCGGATACCGTTGCCGGATTTCTCAGCCTCGGAACCATCAGGATTTAGGATACGGAGCCCGAAGGTGCCGTCGGTGCGTTCGATTGGGCCGTAGAGGATGCCGTCCGAGCCCAGGCCGAAATGGCGGTGGCAGACTTTGCGGATAGCTTCGGGCGAAAAGAGGGTAGGGCAGTCCTTCGGCTCGAGGACGAGGTAGTCGTTGCCGAGGGCGTGGTATTTGGCGAAACGCATGTTCGCCTTCTGATTGGGCCTTAAAGGTGGGTTTTGCAAGCAAGGGGTGTGTTGATCCATCTGCTTGCTTTATTTCTCACGTTAAGGGGCTTACAAGATGCCCATGCGCCTCTTGCCCCTGGTTGCCCTGTCTTGCGTCCTCTCTGTCTTTGCCGCGGATAAGCGCCCGCCGAACATCGTGCTGCTCTACTCCGATGACATCGGCTGGGGCGACCTCGGCTGCTACGGCGCCAAGGCCATCCCGACCCCGAATCTCGACCGGCTGGCTGCGCAGGGTACACGCTTCACCTCAGGGTATTGTACGTCCGCCACCTGCACGCCTTCGCGTTATTCCCTCCTGACGGGCGAATACGCGTGGCGTCGCCAAGGCACCGGCGTCCTGCCCGGCGATGCTCGCCTTATCATCAAGCCCGGTCGTCCGACGATGGCCGCCAGCCTCGCCAAACTCGGCTACGCCACCGGCGTCGTCGGCAAGTGGCACCTCGGACTCGGCTCGGGCGACGTGAACTGGAACCAAAAGATCGACCCGTCGCCCAATCAGATCGGCTTCACTTACTCCTTCATCATGGCCGCCACCGGCGACCGGGTGCCGACGGTCTTCGTCGAGGACGGCTCCGTCGTCGGGCTCGACCCCAAGGACCCGATCGAGATCAGTTACAAGGCGCCTTACCCCGGCGACCCCGACCTGAAGACCGACGCCGAGCGCGCGAAGCTGAAGATGGATTGGTCGCATGGTCACAATATGGCGCTCGTCAATGGCGTCGGCCGCATCGGCTGGATGAAGGGCGGCAAGTCCGCGCTCTGGAACGACGAGACGATGGGCGACACGTTCGCTGACAAAGCCTGCGGCTTCATTACGCGCAATAAGGACAAGCCGTTCTTCCTCTTCTACGCCTCGCACGAGAATCACGTACCGCGCGTCCATCATCCGCGCTACGCCGGCAAGACGCCGCTCGGCCCGCGCGGCGACGCCGTGGTGGCGTTCGACGATCAGGTCGGCCGCATCCTCGCCGAGCTCGATAAGCAGGGCCTGACTGAGAACACCCTTGTCATTTACTCTTCCGACAACGGTCCAGTGCTCGACGACGGTTATAAGGACCAGGCCGTGGAGCGGAACAAGGCGGCGGCGCATTCCCCGGCCGGCCCCTTCCGCGGCGGCAAGTACAGTATCCTCGAAGGCGGCACGCGCGTGGGCTTCCTCGCGCGCTGGCCCGGCCATACGCCCGTCGGCAAGGTCTCTGACGCGTTGATATCGCAGGTCGACCTGCCAGCTGTCTTCACGAAAGTCGCCGGCGGCGACCCCGCTGATTTCCTCAAGCTCGACTCCATTGACACCTCCGCGGCCCTCTCGGGTGGCGCTGGTCGCGAGACGTTAATCTCGAGCACGCAGGGTAACCTGCTTTCGATTCGCGACGCCCGTTGGAAATTCATCTCTGGCGTCGGCGCGCCCGGCAAGGGCAAGAAGGCCCAGGGACCGCTCGTCGATTTGCTGGGCTCGGAATCCGTGCAGGCCAATGATAGCCGCGATCAGTCTGGCCCGCGTCTGTTCGATTTGCAGTCCGATCCGGGTGAACGCAGTAACGTCGCCAAGGAACATCCGGAAGTCGTCGCACGGCTCAGGGCTTTGCTCGAGGCGCAGCGGGCGAAGGGCGTCGGGCAGCCGTTACCAAACTAATCGGTCGATTAATTTCGAGCCACCGCGTTCTCCCGACTTGAAGCGGAGGAAGGAAGGGTGATGCTCGGCGCATGAGCCTGACCCCTATCCGAGTCCTTTGCGTCGGCGCCGGCCACATGGGCCGTTCGCACGCCCTCGCGTACCATAAGCTGCCTGGCTTCCAGATTGTCGGCCTCGTCACCCGGTCCGCCGATTCCCGGGCCAAGCTTAACGCTGAACTCGGCGGTGGCTACGCGGAGTACGGCGACTTCCATGCCGCGCTCAAGGCCACGAAGCCCGATGCGGTTTCCATCTCGAGCTACCCTGACACACATGCCGAATACGCCGTCGCCGCGCTCGCCGCCGGTTGCCATGTCTTCGTCGAGAAGCCGCTGGCCGTGTCCGTCGCCGAGGCCGAGCAGATCGTCGCCAAGGCCAAAGAAGTGAAGCGCAAGGTCGTTATCGGCTACATCCTCCGTCACCACCCGGCCTGGACTCAGTTCATCAAGACTGTGCAGACGCTCGGCAAGCCGCTCGTCATGCGCATGAACCTCAACCAGCAGAGCTATGGTGACATGTGGAAGACGCATAAGTCGCTCCTGCAGACCTGTAGCCCCGTCGTCGACTGCGGCGTCCATTATGTCGACGTGATGTGCCTCATGACCGGCAGCCGCCCCGTGCGCGTCTCCGGTATCGGCGCCCGTCTGACCGAAGATATGCCCGCCGGCCAAATTAACTACGGCCATCTCCAGGTGACCTTCGCCGATGGCTCCGTCGGTTGGTACGAGGCCGGTTGGGGTCCGATGATGTCCGAGGAAGCCTTCTTCGTGAAGGACGTGATCGGGCCGAAGGGCTGCGTCTCCATCGTCGCCGGCAAAGCTTCGCAGGCCGGTAATTCCGCCGACGTCGATTCGCACTCCGCCGCCCAGGCCCTGAAGGTACATTCTTCCCAACTCGGCGCCGATGGTAAGTTTACCAAGCCCGACGAGATTGTCCCGACTGACGCCGATCCGGGCCACGATGGACTATGCGAGCGCGAGCAGGTCTATTTCGAAAAAGCTATCCGCGAAGACCTCGACCTTACCGCGCACATGGACGACGCCGTCAATTCGATGCGCATCGTCGCCGCGGCCGACCAATCGTTCCGCGAAGGTCGCACGATCAATCTCTGACCCTCGATGGCGCATCCGAACCTCGTCTTCATGGGCGTCTGCGGTTGCGGTAAGAGCACCGTCGCGGAGATTTACGCAAAGCGTACTGGCGCCACCTTGCTTGAGGCTGACGTCTTCCATCCGCCCGAGAATATCGCGAAGATGAGTGCGGGCACGCCGCTAACCGATGCGGACCGCGCCGGCTGGCTGGCTGCGATGTCTGCTCGTCTCGCCGAGGGTAAGGCCAAGGGTGAGGCGATGGTCGTCACCTGTTCCGCCTTGAAGAAGATCTATCGCGATCGCCTACGCGAGGGTGACCCGGATCTCTTCTTCATCTTCCTCGATGGCAGTCAGGAACTCCTGCAGGCGCGCCTCGATGCGCGTAAGGGGCACTTCATGCCGCCCGGTCTCCTGGGTAGCCAGCTTGCCACCTTGGAGCGTCCGAATCTCGCCAGCGAGAAGTGCCTACACGTCAGTATCAGCCTTTCGCCTGAGCAGATCTGCGCGACCGTCGGCGTGGCGATGCGTCGCTTCGCCTGAAAAGCAGAAGGCCCGCACGGTGGCGGGCCTTCGAGTTGCGACGTAAGCGGGAGGCTTACTTCTTCCAGACGACCTTGGACGGCTCGATGACGCTCGTCTTATCGAGGGTCGGGAAGCCTTCCGGGACGGGCAGGGTGACCTTGCCGGTCGCGGCCCATTCGGTGGAGCGGGCGAGGATCGTCTGGAAGCCCACGCAGTGCAGGGCGTCGTAGCTGGTATCGGCGGCCATGATGTGGCCCATCGAGGTGGTCACGACGCGGCCCTTATTGAAAGGGGCGAACCACACCATCGGCTCATGCATGTCGGTGCCGCCGAACTCTGGCTTGGAGAAGGAGCTGGAGAGGACGTGCATGTGGTCGGCAGTACCGCGCATGCGGTGGTAGAGTTCGTCGGTGGCGTGGAGCCATTCAGCGGGCAGGCCCTGCATGACCGGATGGGCGGCGTCGCGGGTCTTGAGCGTGAAGACGTGCTTGGGGCCGTGGCCGGAGCCGAAGCCCTTGCCCTGGATCTTCTCGTCGGCGTCGAGAAGCGCGACGGCCTGACCGGTCTTGTCGTCGACCGCGATGCGCTTGGCGAAGGTGGCGCCGCGCCAGCCGCAGCAGATCATCTCGTTGAAGTTATCCCAGCCGGTGAAAGCGTTGTTCGCCGCGTGGACGTTGACGAGTCCGCCGCCATTCATGACGAATTCCGTGAAGGAGTCCTTCATTGCGGCGCCCCATTCCGGTCCGTTGTAGTTGTTCACGATGACCTGGTAGTCGGCGAACTTCGGGGACCACTGTTCCCATTCGGCGGCGTGGGCCTGCTTGAAGGCGGCTTCTTCGGCGTTCCATTCCTTGGTCGCGGCGTCGAAGGCTTTCTTCGCGGCGGCGTCGCCGGGCTTGGGCTTGGCCGGCTTGGCCTTGGCGAAGGCGGCGGGAGCAGTGGCGACGGTCACGGTGAAGCGACCGGTGGCCTCAAGGGTGGCCTTGGTGGACTCGGTCGTGCGGACCCAGTCGTGGTTATTACGTCCGTCGAGCATGAGGACGCGGATTTTCTCGGCGGCTCCGAGGGGGAGGGCCAGGAGGGCGAGCAGGCAGACGAGCCCGAGCTTGTGCAGGGTTTTCATGGGGAGAGCCTCATTGGAGGCATTTCCTGAGGGCGGGCGAGCGTTTTCAGTTTCGGTCCAGTGAACGATAGTGGATGGCCTCTAATAGGTGGGCGGTGGCAATGCGTTCGGCGCCCGCTAGGTCGGCAATCGTGCGGGCGACCCGGAGAATACGGTCATAGGCTCGGGCGGAAAGCCCTAGCTTCTCCATCGCCTGCTGGAGGAGGTCGCCCTGGGCTTTTTCCAGTGCGCAATACTCCCGTAGTTCGCGTCCACCGAGGAGGGCGTTACACCCGCCTGTTCGGCTGCCGAAGCGAAGACGTTGTTTCACGCGTGCCGCTTCGACGCGCTCACGGATGGCGGCGGAGGCTTCGCCGGGCGCGGCGTTACGGAGTTCGTCTAGGGTCAGTGCCGGTGCTTCAACCTGAATATCGATACGGTCAAGCAGTGGCCCGGAGATTTTGCCGCGATACTTGCGCACTTGCATCGGCGAGCAGCGGCACTCGCGTCGTCGGTCGCCCAGATGGCCACACGGACAGGGGTTCATCGCCGCGACCAACATCAGACGCGAGGGCAGGGTGACCTTGGCCGCCGCTCGCGAGACGGTGACCTGTCCGTCTTCGAGCGGTTGACGTAGCACCTCAAGCGCTGAGCGTCGAAACTCCGGGAGCTCGTCGAGAAAGAGTACGCCGAGGTGGGCGAGTGAGACTTCGCCAGGTCCAGGAATACTGCCGCCGCCGATGAGCCCGATATCGCTGATCGTGTGGTGCGGGGAGCGGAAGGGCCTTTGCCAGCCACGTCTTGCGTCAGCCAGCGCCATGCCAGCCGCGGAATGTACGCCGAGAATCTCAAGGAATTCCTCTGCGTCGGGCGCTGGGAGAATCGTCGGGATCCGTTTCGCAATCAGTGATTTTCCGGAGCCCGGCGGGCCGATCATCAGCAGATTATGTCCGCCCGCGGCAGCGACTTCGACCGCTCGGCGGATGGCGGCTTGGCCTTTGACTTCGGCGAAATCGGGCTGGCCGTCGGCTGACGTGACCTCTGGCGCTGGTTTCGGCATCAGCGGCGCCGCCTTCGATTCGCCGTTGAGGAATCGTAACGCGCCGTCGAGCGTATCGGCCGGGATGGCTTCGATGCCGCCGACCAGCGAGGCTTCTTCGGCCGAGGCGCGGGGCAGGATGACGCCGCGCAGGCCGGCCTTGCGTGCGAGAATCGCCATCGCCACGCCTCCGCGGAGGGGACGGGTCGCTCCGCTGAGGCCAAGCTCGCCGGCGATGAGGTAGTGTTGCAGGAACGTTCGATCGAGTTGCCCCGTCGAAGCGGCGATGCCGAGCGCGATGGGTAGGTCGTAGATCGCGCCTTCCTTCTTCAGGTCGCCGGGCGCCAGGTTGATGGTCGTGCGCGTCTCCGGTAGCCGCAGGCCGCTGTTCTGAAGGGCGGATTGCACCCGCTCTTCGGATTCCTTGACCGCCGCATCGGGCAGCCCGACCAGCCACAACCCGTTTTCGCCGAGCTCGCCCGTATTGACTTCGATTTCGACAGGGACGGCTTCGACGCCGACCAAGGCGGCCGATCGGATGACGGAGAGCATGTCGCAGGGCAGGGGGAAACGCGGGTTGCCACAATCCCCGACGCTTGGGGCCTAAATCTCAGCAAAAGTGCCCATTGCTGGGTGGTTTACCTTGGCAACCCTTGGCGGCATCGGCTGTCATAAGAGCGTACCTTTCATGCTTTCCCGTCTCGTCTTTCTCGGTCTCGTCCTGTCGCCCTTGGGGTCCTTTGGCGGCGCTGCCGGCGTTTCTTGGAGAAGAACTGCGTCGAGTGCCATGACGCCGACGCCAAGAAGGGCGGCCTCGACCTGACGGCTCTCAAATCCGACCTGACCGATGCCAAGTCCTTCGAGACCTGGGTAAAGATTTTTGATCGTACCGCTAACGGTGAGATGCCGCCCAAGAAGAAGGCGCGTCCCGACGCCACCCAGAAGTCGGCTTACCTCGGTGACCTCTCCGCGCTTCTATTTCGTCAGGATGCCTCCCGGATTGCCTCGCAGGGGCGTACGGTCGAACGGCGCATGAATCGGTTCGAGTATGAGAACGCCGTGCGCGACCTGTTGCAGGCTCCCTGGCTCGACTTGAAGGAGATCCTGCCGGAGGACACCGAGGCGTTTCGCTTCAATAAGAGCGGACAGGCTCTCGACGTCTCGCACGTCCAGCTCCAACGCTATCTTACCGCCGCGGAAGAAGGGCTGCGCTCCGCCTTCATTTCTTCCGTCGAGAAGCCGGATGGCTCAACGAAGCGACACTACGCGCGTCAGCAGGGTAGCTACACCGGCAAGATGAAGTTCTCGGAATTCAACCAGTCGCCCGAGCGCGCCACCTTCCCGACGCTCGGCTTCACGGGCCAGCCGGACGTCCGCCGCGGCGACACCAAAATCTCTGTTGGAAAATCGAATCCTAAGCTCCGAGACGAAGAAGGCGTGGGCGTCGTGCATGGCGCCTATGAGCCGGTGGAGCCGAGTTTCAGCACATTCCAGGCTCCGGCCGACGGAAGGTATAAGCTGAAGCTTTGCGGACATTCCGTGTGGGTCGGACCGGGCAAGCCGACGGGCAAGGGGCCGACGCGCTGGTATATTCCGGACCTCGATGATATCTCCAAGGGGCACCGGCCGGAGCCGGTGACGGTCTATGCCCTGATGCGCCCGCGCATCCTGCGGCGCATCGGTAACGTCGACTTCAATCCGGACGTGACCGTCAACGAACTCGATGTCGTCCTTAAGGCCGGTGAAACCATCCGGATCGACACCGTCCGTTTCTATCGCTCCCGTCCAGGTGCCAGTCGCGCGCAGAATCCTTTGGCGACGCCGGAAGGTCAGCCTGGCCTCGTGATGCGCTGGATTGAGGTCGAAGGCCCCATTGCGCCGAAGTGGCCCGCTGCGCCTTACGCGGTGCTGTTCGATAATCTGCCTGCGAAGCGGGCCGTGGGCTCGCCCCTCCGTTACGATGTCGAGACGAAAGATGCGCCTAAGGACGCCGAGCGGCTGCTCCGTCGCTTCGTGAAGCAGGCCTACCGCACCCCCGTATCAGCGCAGGAAGAAGTCCGCTTTCTGCCCCTCATCCTGGGAGCGATGAAGTCGGGCAGCACTTTCGCCGAGGCCATGTTGACCGGCTATACCGCCGTGCTTTGCTCGCCTTCCTATCTCTATCTCCAGGAGAAGCCTGGTCGCCTGGATGACCACGCCTTGGCCGCCCGCCTGGCTTATTTCCTGTGGAACTCCCCACCCGACGCGCAGCTTCGTTCGCTGGCTACCGCTGGCACCCTGCACGACCCTAAGGTGCTCCGCGCGCAAACAGAACGTCTCCTGGCCGACCCTCGCTCGGCCCGTTTCGTCGATACTTTCACCGACTATTGGCTCGAGCTACGTAAGGCCGGAGCCAACGACCCGGACAGCCTGCTCTATCCGGATTACTACCTCGACGACCACCTCGTCGAATCAGCGCGCGATGAGAGTCACGCCACCTTCGCTGAAATGATTCGCGGCAATCTCCCTGCACGCAACATCGTCGACGCGGATTTCGTCTTTGTGAATGAACGCCTAGCGACCCTTTATCAGCTGCCTCCGGTCGCGGGCGCGAAGTTGCAAAAGGTGACTCTTCCTAAGGACAGCGTCCGCGGTGGTTTCATGACGCAGGCGGCCGTCCTTAAGGTCACCGCTAATGGCACGACGACCTCGCCGGTGATCCGGGGCGCCTGGATCATGGAACGCGTGCTCGGCCGGAAGCCCCCGCCCCCGCCTCCTAGTGTGCCGGCCGTCGAACCAGATACCCGTGGCGCCGTGACCATTCGCCAGCAGCTGGATAAGCATCGCACGTTGGAGTCATGTTCTTCCTGCCACACCCAAATCGATCCACCGGGCTTCGCCCTGGAGAGTTTCGACGTCATGGGTGGCTTCCGGTCGCGCTATCGCGCCTTGGACGGTAAGACTCCGGAGATCGGCCTCGGCAAGAACGGGCAGAAGTATGCCTTCCATAATGCCTTGGCCATCGAGACCTATGGCGACCTCGACGGTAAGAAGTTCAAGGACATCCGCGAATTTAAGAAGATTGTCGCCGCCGACGAGCGTCAGCTCGCACGTAATATCGTCGGACAGCTGACGGTCTATGCTACGGGTGCCCCGGTCGGTTTCGCCGACCGCCCGAAGGTCGAGGTCATCCTCGATCAGGCCAAGGCCGGCCATTTCGGCGTCCGCGATCTCATCCACGGGCTTGTTTCCAGCGAACTTTTCCTTAACAAATAATCTTATCCCCATGTCCTCTTCCTTGAACCCGGCCAACACGCCCTACGTCGCCTTCAAGCGTGCCGTCTCCCGTCGTCGTTTTCTGGCTGGTACCGGCGTGCTCCTCGCCCTGCCGATGCTCGACGCGATGACACCCGCCTTCGCCGCCGCCCCGGCCCCCTCGGCCAAGCCGCGACGTATGTTGGGAATCTGTAATAACCTCGGCCTCGTCCCCGAGTACTTCTTCCCGACCGGCAAGGGCAAGGACTACAAGGCCTCGCCATATCTCGAGCTCCTGCAGGCTCATCGCAAGGATTTCAGCGTCTTCTCTGGCGTCTCGCACCCCGACGTCGACGGCGGTCACCCGGCCGATAACTGCTTCCTCACCGCGGCCCCCCATCCGAGCAGCGGCGGTTTCCGGAACACGATCTCACTCGACCAATTCATGGCCGAACGTATCGGCCACCTGACGCGTTTCCCTTCGATGACCCTCGGCGTCAACTGCGCCCGCGGTTCGCGCAGCCTTTCCTGGACGGCTGGCGGCGTGATGATTCCGACGGAAGAAAAGGCCTCCGAGGTCTTTCGTAAGATGTTCATGGGCGGTTCCGCCGCCGAAGTGCAGGCTCAGGAGCGTCGCCTCCAGCTCGGCCAGAGCATCCTCGATGCGGTCGGCAGTCAGGCGGGCGAGCTTCGCCGCACGATGGGCGGGCAGGATCGCGATCGTCTCGACCAGTATTTCACCAGCGTCCGCGAACTCGAACAGCGTATGCAGATGTCCAAGGAGTGGGAGCGGAAGCCCCGTCCGGTGGCCAAGACCTCCGTGCCGCTCGACCCTAGTAGCCCGAAGGAGTACATGGATAAGGTCAGCCTCATGTACGACATGGCCCGTCTCTGCTTCGAGACCGACTCTTCCCGCGCCGTGACGCTCATGCTGGATAGCGTGAACACGCCGGCCTTGGATATCGACCACGTCCACACCACGACGGACGGTTATCACAGCCTCTCGCACCACGGTAAGTCGGCCAAGAAGCTTTCGCAGCTCAAGGATATCGACAGCATGCACATGCGCCTACTCGCGAAGCTCATGGCGGACCTCAAGACCTCGAAGGAAGACGGCGCCCCGCTCCTTGATCGCACGATGATCCTCTACGGCAGCAACCTTGGTAACGCCAGCGCCCACACGACGATCAACCTGCCGACGCTCTTCATGGGCGGAGGTTTCAATCATGGTCAGCACCATGTGTTCGACACCGAGCACAACGCCCCGCTGCCGAACCTCTTTGTTTCCATGCTCCAGCGCATGGGCATCGATGCGGATAAGTTCGCGTCGTCGACTGGATCGATGCGCGGCTTGAACCTGGTCGGCTAATCGGAGGTTTCCTGCCGAATAGACGGGGATAGGCACTTGCCCACGGTTGCGCTTCGGGCAGTGTCGGCTGACCCCTTTCCAATGAAAATCCAGAAATCTACCGATGCCGTCGCCATGGGGCAGGCCGCTTCCGCGCAAGGTGCCAAGGTGCTGCGCGACGTCTTGGCCAAGAAAGGCCGCGCAAACATCATTGTCGCCACCGGTGCCAGCCAGTTCGAGACGTTGAAGTGCTTAATCAAGGAGCCTGGTATCGATTGGTCCAAGGTCACGGTCTTCCATCTCGACGAATATGTCGGACTGCCTGAATCGCATGGTGCCAGCTTTCGGAAATACCTGCGCGAGCGTTTCATCAGCCAGCTTCCCGCGCAGCCTGAGTTCGTCCCGGTCGATGGCGATGCCGCGGATTTGGGCGCTGAGCTCAAGCGCCTGAACGACCGCATCACCGCCTGCCCCATCGACCTCTGTTTCGCCGGTATTGGCGAGAACTCTCACCTCGCCTTCAACGACCCGCCCGCCGACTTCGCCACCGAGGTCCCTTACATCGTGGTGAACCTCGATCACGCCTGCCGCCAGCAGCAGTTCGGCGAAGGCTGGTTCCCTACCTTCGATGACGTGCCCAAGCAGGCCGTCTCGATGTCTATCCGTCAGATCATGAAGAGCGCCTGCCTCATCCTTTCCGTGCCGGACAAGCGCAAGGCCGCCGCCGTCAAGGGAACCGTCGAAGGTCCGGTGACCCCGACCTGTCCGGCTTCGATCGTCCAGCAGCACGCTGACTGTACGCTGTATATCGACGCTGCCGCCGCTTCGGAGCTTTCCCGCTGAGCCGTGTCCGCCGCCTCGTCCCAGCGCATCCTCGGCCGCGATCCTTCGACGGGCAGGGGCGTCGTGGTCACGACCGAGGGCGAGCTGATCAAGGCAATCGACTTCCAGGAGCATGGTGAGAAGCAGTGGCTCAGCGCGGGCTTCGTCGACCTGCAGGTTAATGGCTATGCCGGCCATGACCTCAATGGACTCACACTCGACGTCGCGACCGTCCAGGCCCTTTGCCAAGCGATGCTCAAGGTGGGCGTCACGACTTTCCTGCCGACACTCATCACCGCGCCGGAAGCCCGACTTATTGCTGCCTTAAGGACGATTCGCGAGGCGTGCGCGCAGTATCCAGATGTCGCCGCGATGGTCGCCGGTATTCATGTCGAAGGACCGCACATCGCACCCGAGGACGGTCCGCGCGGCGCGCACCCTGCGGCCGATGTCCGCGCGCCTTCCGTCGCCGAGTTCGACCGATGGCAGGTGGCCGCCGGCGGGCTCGTGAAACTGGTTACCCTTTCGCCGCACTGGCCAGAGGCGCCTGCTTATATCCGCCATCTCGTGAAGGCCGGCGTCACGGTCTCGCTCGGTCATACTTCCGCCGACGCCGCCCAGATCGAGGCGGCGGTCGACGCCGGTGCGACCCTTTCCACGCACCTCGGCAACGGCTCGCATGCGATGTTGAATCGCCGTCATAACCACCTTTGGCCGCAGCTGGCGGACGATCGCCTCACCGCCATGTTCATCGCCGATGGGCATCACCTGACGCCTGCACAACTCAAGACCATGCTTCGGGCCAAAGGCCTCGAGCGATCATTGGTCGTCTCTGATACGGTTACCTTAGGCGGCCTGCCCGCCGGCAAGTATGAGACCCCCATCGGTGGTAAGGTTGAGCTTCGAGCCGATGGCTTCCTCGCCATCGACGACGGTACGGGCAATTACCTCGCTGGGGCGGCTTTGCCCATGACCGCGGCGATTCCCGTGCTCGTGAACCAAGTGGGGCTGACCTTGGGCGAAGCTGTCGCGTTGCTGACGGTCGCACCCGGCCGGCAGGTCGGGGGTAGGGGAGTCTTGGCGATAGGTCAGCCGGCTGACCTTATGGCATTCCATTGGGACGGTTCCTCGGTCCGGCCGGAAGTGGGCGGCGTTTGGCTCCGGGGCCGCTCCATCGTCTGAGTGTAGGAAGGGGTTATTGAAAAATTCGATATAGGGCTGGGCAGCTAAGCCTCGCCTCTTTGGGGTGGGGGCTTAGTTTGAGGGCATGGAAGCGTTCTCGGTCTTGATTGGCTTTGCCTGCGTGGGACTCGGTATCTATCTACCGATCCGCTTCTTCATGCTCATTGGGGAAGTGAAATCGCTGGAACAGCGTTTAGCGGTCTTGGATAAAAGGTTGCCAGCGAGCCCGGCGAATCCGGTCGCGGCGTCTTCGGTGGCCGCTCCGGTTCCCTCCGTTGCCTCTGCACCCATCGCGCCTCCGCCTCTCCCGCCGACGGCGGTGCAGCCAGCCGCTCCGGTTCGAGCTACTGTCGCGCAGCCTGATCCTCTTTCTGAACGACTCCGCGATCTCGGGCTTTTGCCCCCGGCTGATCTCAAGGGCGAGTATGCGCTCGGAGCCTGGTGGGCCGTGCGTGTGGGCGGGGTGCTTGCCGTCGCCGCGGTCGTCTTCCTCGGTATCTGGCTCAACCTGCGTTCCACGATTCCGCCGATTGTGCGTGTCATCGAGGTGGCTTTAGTTGGCGCGGGTCTTTTCTGGGGCGGCCTCCGTCTTTCGGCCAAGCGCAAGGACTTAGGAGAGGTGCTTGCCGCCACTGGTCTCGCGGTCTGGCAGTTCGCCGCCTGGGCTACCTACGGACTCGATAAGATGCGGGTCTGCGAAAGTCCGGCTCAGGCCGCCTTGGTCCAGTTTCTCGTGGCCTTCGGCGTCGCCTTCGTCGCCCTGGCCAAGGGCAGCAAACTCTTCGGCCAGCTCGCGGTCGTCTTCGCCACCGTCGCGGTGTATTTCTCCATTGTGTCCGGTGCGGCGCCTGGGTCTACGGCGACGGGTGCCGGTTTGATTGCCTTACTCGGCGTCATCCTGATGGTGCGCGGCCCGTGGGGCTCCGCTGGCGTGCTGGGGTTAATCGGCTCTCAGGCCTGTCTGTTATTCCTTTACGACGCCATCCCGTCGAACGGTGCGAATTATCTGCCGCTGCAACTCGCTGCGCTGGGTTCGTTCCTCGTACTCTGGATTGGCGAGCGCTTGGTAAAGGACGATGCGGTGTTGCTTGGGCGTGATGCCCGTGCGGCTTTCCAACTCGCGAGCTTCTTTTCTCCGGCTTTCATCGCGCTTTTTCTGGCACAAGGGGCAGAGGGGGATCGGGCGACAGTTTCCCTGCTTATCGCCTCAGTCGCCGCTCTCGCCGGCCTACTTGAGCGGGGCCGAAGTCAGCTTGTCTTCGAGGTGTTGCTCTTGGCGGCGGTTGGCTTCGTCGGCGCCGGGCTGGCATGGCTCGTGGATCCGCATCTCGTCTGGCTCATCTGGGCGCTCGCCGCCGCGGCTACCTTGGTCGTCGGCACGCGCACGCGCTCGGAGCTCGTCCGCTGGTCTTCGGAGGCCCTCGCCGGCGTCGCGACCTTTGCTTTCATCGACCACCCGCCGGCGAAGCCCTGGATCGCGCTGGCTGGTATCGCGGCCTTAGGCCTGATGCTGGCATTTCGCGAGGATTGGGAGCGCATCTCGGGTTGGCAGAAATTCCGTCGCATCGTCGGCATCCTTGGCCTGGCCGCCGTCGTACTGGCCGTCCAGGACCAGTTACCGAAGGCCGACACCGGTTGGCCGTGGCTCGTGCTATTGCTGGTCGCCGCCGTGCGTTTCCGTCCGGCTCTCCTTTGGGCGGCGGCGCCCGGCTATGTCCTGTCTGCTTTCCTCGTCGTATTTGACCTGACGCAGTCGAAGTCATGGTCAATCCTCTGGTCCGGATTGATCGTGCTCATTAATACGGTCGCACTTTGGCGGCTCATCGGTCTGGAAGGCCTGGGGGCAAAAGTGCTGCGGCACGTCCTTTCGTTCGCGACCGCGGTCATCGTCTTCACTTTCTTCCATTACGTCTCCAGTCTTTCTTTCCCGCAAGGGTTGCCGCCCGGACGCCCTTCGGCCTCGATGGCGGCCTTCACTTGGATTTCCGGCGGCCTGCTCTTGGTCGCACTGACTTCGATGCTACGCCGGCTCGGCACGGTGCCAACGGACCTTTCGCTCATCGCCGCGGGTGCCTTCTTCGGGCATGTTCTCCAGACCTTGATGATCAAAATGCAGGGCGTCCGGGAGCTTGGCTTGGTGCATACTCCATTCATCCTGCTCGGTTTGGCCTGTCTCCTTTACGTCCTGGTGCTCCATACCCGAGGTCAGGGCGGCTGGGGGACTTTCCAGCGTTCTGCTCTCGGATCGGCGATGTTGTTCGGCTCCGCTTTCTTCATGCTGGCCCATCTGCCTGGCGCGGGCGTCTCGCTCTTCTGGGCCTTGGCCTCCGTGCTGACGTTCGTTATCGGCCATCTGCTGGCCACGCGCTCTTTACGTATGGTTGGCCTCGTCGGCCTGGCCATCGCGACCATCCGGGTGCTCTCGCACGACATCACCGATATGCTCGGCCGCATCGCGGCCTGCACCGCGTTAGCGGTCGCCTTCTTCGGCATCGCCTGGCTTTATGGCCGGATCACCGCCGACAAAAAGGACGCTTAAATAACGTCCGCCCTCTGATTCTTTTTATGACCCCACTACGCTATGATTGCCACGTCCACCTCGTCGGAAACGGCCAAGACGGGAGTGGGTGCTGGCTGCGGATCGAAGGCCTCTGGCTGAGGGCGCTCAGCGAGGTCATGCGTCGGGCCGTCGGGATGCCGCTGCCGCTGACGCACAAGGATTTCGACGTGAAATACGTCGAGGCCCTGCGTGAGCTCATCCGCGGCTCGTATGTCGACAAGGCCTTGCTGCTGGCGCAGGACGAGGTCTACGACGAAGAAGGCAAGAAGATGGACTTCGGTTCGTTCCATGTTCCGAACGACTACTTATTCAAGGTCTGCCGCGAGAATCCGGAGTTCGTGCCCGCGGTGTCGATCCATCCGGGGCGTAAGGACGCCTTGGAGGAGCTGGACCGCTGCCTGGCCTCCGGCGCCCGCGCCCTCAAGTTGCTGCCGAACTGCCAGAACGTGAACTGCTCGCTGCCTCAGTATGATGAGTTCTGGCGCCGCATGGCGGCTGCGGGCCTCCCGTTCCTCTGTCATACTGGCGGCGAAATGACCGTGCCGGTCATCAACCGTTCCTATCAGGATCCGCGCATCCTGCGTCGCCCGTTGGAACTCGGCGTCAAGGTCATCGCGGCCCATTCCTCGGGCAACAGTCACTTCTTCGACCAGAACTACTTCGGTGAGCTCATCAAGCTCATGGACGAATTCCCGAAGATGTACGCCGACACGAGCGCTCTTAACAGCCCGATCCGCAGCGGCGTCCTCAAGCAGGTCAAGGAATCCGGCCGCTTGGGCCGTTTCCTGCACGGCAGCGATTATCCCGTACCTGTCGGGGCTTTCTGGGTGCGCTTACGCGGGCTCATCACCACGGCCCAGTGGCGGGAGGCGGGCAAGATCCCCAATCTCATCGAGCGAGATGCCTTCCTGAAGCGGGCGATGGGCTTCGATGATGAGCACTTCTCGCGGCTGGGCGAGGTGTTGCGTCCGCTCTGAGCTTTAGAGCGACTTAAGCAGAGTCGGGATATCGACCGATTCCGAGATCATCTTCTGGATGACCGGGATCTTGTCGGCGTCCTGCCGCATCGTCTTCACCGACATGTTATTGATCCGCGCCGTGACCGCAAAGGATTCGGCCTCGACGGCGGCCAGCGGGATGCCGGCTTCTTTCATCCGCCGGACGATGTCGTCGTTGGGGAGTAAGCCGTTGGAAAAAATGACACCGGAGAGCGACTTCGCACCGTCGCCGAGGATGAAGGCTTCGAGGAGGTCTTCGCGGTCGCCCGGGACGATGACGAGGGTGCCGGGGACGCGGAGGTATTCGGCATGTCGGCGGGCGGACATCGCGCCGATGACCACGCGGCGGACGCGACGGAGGCCCTCGGGTTGGTGGATCCAGCGGGCTTTGGTCTCGTCGGCCACCTGGTCGAGGTTCGGGTAGACGAGCATCTCTTGGAGGGGGACGACGCCGAGCAGCGGCACGCCGAGCTTACGTAGGCCACGGCCAGCGAAGTCGCGGATGAATTCAAGCTTGTCCGGCATCACCTTGTTCAGGATGGCACCGACCACTTGCACGCCGGCCTTGTCGAAGAGCGCCTTGTTGAGGGCGATCTCATCGATCGGCTTTCCGATGCCACCCGCCGCGACGATGATGGCCTTGGAGCCGAGTACTTTGGCGTTGTCGGCGTTGGAGGCGCCGAAGACCGAACCCACGCCGGCATGGCCGGAGCCTTCGACGACCACGATGTCCTTGCCGTAGGCGCTTCGGTCAAAGGCGCGGCAGATGCGATCCTTGAGCTGCGGGCCGATCTCATCGGGGTTCTCGAGATACTGCTTCGTGAAGTCAGGGCCGATGGCCACGGGCGACATTGCGGCGATCGGGATATCGAGGTCGAAGAGCCCATCGATGAGGAGCGTATCCTCGTCGACCTGGTCTTCGCCCGACATCACCACGCGCTGGGCGATCGGCTTGATGTAGCCCACGTGCAGGCCCATCGCCTGGAGGGCGGCCGTGAGGCCGAGGCAGGTGGTCGTCTTACCGTCGTTCATGCGTGTCGCCGCGACGAAGATCCGTCGCGTATCGAGGTTCATCGGGCGCGCGAGCAGCCCGGGGACGTTATCGGCGAAACGTTTGCGTACGGCCATGGTCAGGCAGCGGGTCCGTCCTTGAGCTTCGGGAAGAGGTAGGACTTATCGACCGCCTGGGCGGCGACAATGACCGCCGTACCGAAGATATCGTGGGCGCTGGCACCGCGGGAGATTTCAGCGGCGGGGCGCTCAAGGCCCGTGAGGATCTGGCCGTAGGCCGGGATATCGGCGATGTGCTGGGCGAGTTTCGAAGCGATGTTGCCCGAGTTGAGGTCGGGGAAGATCAGCACGCTCGCGCGTCCGGCGACCGCGCCGGCGACTTCCTTGGACTGGGCCGCGAATGGATTAATCGCCGCGTCGGCCTGCATGTCGCCATCGATATCGCAGGTGATGCCCAGTTCGCGGGCCTTGCGGCGAGCGAGGTCGGTGGCGACCTGGACTTTCTTCACAGAGGCGAGTCGTGGATTGGAGGCGTGGGTTGAGTAGGCGAGCATCGCGACCTTCGGGGTCGTGTTGGTCAGGTGGCCGGCGAGACCCGCGGTGGTCACCGCGATATCGGCGAGCTGTTCGGCGGTCGGATCGGGGATGACGCCGCAATCGGCGAGGAAGAGCACGCCTTCGATGCCGAACTTACCCTCTTCGGATTCGAGGATCTGCATCGAGGAGACCGTCTCGACTCCTGCTTGGCGGGGCATCACTTGGAGGATGGCGCGCAAGCCAGAGGAGGCGTGCAGTGTGGCGCCTGAAATCAGGGCGTCGGCGCCGCCGGTGGCGACCATCAGGCAGGCGAAGTAGTTGGGGTTGAGGGCGAGTTCGGCCGGGTTGCCCTGGAGGTTCGTATTACCGTAGCGCTGGATCGATTCGAGTTTCTCCGTGAAGCTCTTGAGCTCATCGCTGCGTTCCGGTTCGATGACGCGGATGCCTTCGAGGCTGATATTGAGGCGGGCGGCGTTGACCTTGATACGCTGGCGGTCGCCGACGAGAATGGGCACGCCGAGCTTCTTTACCACGAACTGGCGGGCGGCCTGGATGACGCGGGCGTCGGCGCCTTCGGGAAACACGATACGCTTGGGGTGGTTCTGGAGACGGGCGGAAAGGCGGGAAATGAGGGACATGGTCGGAAAACGTCGGTGAGGGCCGACGGGGCGTATTAAGTTTAAATCAGTCCGCAGGGCGAGGCAGAAGGCGTCACCACGGGAACCGTTGCCGCAGCGTCACTTAGCCGGCGTGGGCAGGGCTGGCTTGAAGGCGGGGAGGCCCTTGAGGGAGGCTTTGGCGGTCGACTCGATGTGGTAGCCCATCTTCTCGAAATACTCGCTCACATCGGCCTTGGCGGCCTTGCCGTAGCGCAGGGCGAAGAGGCTCTGCAGCTGTTCCTTGGTCGCTCCCTTCGGTGCGGGTTCGGCGGCGTAGGAGCGGAGCGTCTGGCGGAGGGGTTCCCAGCCATGGGCGCGGATCAGGACGACGAAGGTCGCGAGCTGTTCGAATGGGCCCTTGTTGGGTTCGGCGGCGAAGCGCTTGGCGAGGAGTTCATCGATCTTCTCCATCGCAGGATGGCCGCGGCCCTGCGGCTTGCCGACGAGTTTTTCCATCACGTAGAGGGAGAAGAAATTGCAGGTCACTTCCGTTTGGCCTTCGAAGGTCCAGTCGCGGCGCTGGTGGTTATGGCCAAGCTCGTGGAAGAAGCCCCAGTTGCCTTCCTTGGTCAGCTTGGGGAGATCGATGCTGTCCTTCTGTGACGGCTCGATCCAACACATGAACGGGTAGCCCGAGTGCATGAAGCCGGCGGAGATCTGTCGATCCGGGACGACGCGTTCCGGGGCGAGACGGTTCAGCGCGATGAGGTCGCCTTCGAGCGCCAACGCCTTGTCCCACCATTCCAGCAGCGCTTTCGGGTCGGTGAGTTTCTTCACTTCGGAGGCCTGGACGTGGAGAATCACATGTTTGCCGACGAGCGTGACCCACGGAGCGGGGTGCTGCTTGGCCTTCATCCACGTGTCGGGAGTGTCCTTGCCGAGGACGTAGGTGGGCATCGCGACGGCGTTGCTGAATTCCAATGGAGTGGAGGGCGAAGCCTTCACCGGCTTCCGCCAATCCTTGTGGGAGCTCTGGATGAAGAGCTGGCCGCCGAACGCGTTGGCGATCTTGTTGTCGCCGACCTTCAGCTCGAACGTCCGGTTGATCACCGGGAAGCGGTTCCACTTATCGAGCTTGAGCAGGCTGTCGCGGTGGCAGCCGACGATGATCTTGATCACGCGGTGCTCGGGGAGCGACGCAACCTTCACGATCACGACCTCGCCCGGCGCGGCGTAGAGTCCGGTCTCCTGCCAGGCGTCCGGGCCGGTGGCGAGGTTGGGTGCATTGCCGGCGGTGGTATCCCAGCGGTGGACGAGATTAGAATCGTAGGTGACCTTGCGGGCGACGCGCTCTTTGGCTTCTACGATGCCCGGGAAATCCGCTGCCGCCGGATGGGCGCCGAAGGTACCCGGCTCCTTGGCCATATAAGTCTTAATGGATTCGTGCAGTTCGCCGCGGGCAGCTTCGGCGGGCTGCGTGAAGGGAGTTTTTTTCGCCGGCGTGATCTCTTCCGGGGAAACGGCAGCGAAAGCGACGGAGGTCGCAAAGAGGAAGGCGCAAAGGGGACGCATAGTGAGGGGTCACTTACCCTGTCTTTCGTCCGTCCTTCCGCCAACGCCAAACCCTTCCGCCGGGGCGGTTTTTAACGGAAGATAACGGTCTTATTGCCAGCGAGGAGAACGCGGTCCTCGACGACGGCGCGCAGGCCGCGGGCGAGCACGACCTTCTCGATATCCTTACCCAGGTGGGCCATGTCTTCCGGCGTGTCCGAGTGGTCGATGCGGATCACGTCCTGTTCCACGATGGGTCCTTCGTCGAGGTCGGGCGTGACGAAGTGGCAGGTCGCGCCGATGAGCTTCACGCCGCGGCGATGCGCCTGATGGTAAGGCTTGGCACCGGCGAACGAAGGGAGGAACGAGTGATGGATGTTGATGATCTTGCCGGCGAAGTCGCGGCACATCGGTTCGTCGAGCACCTGCATGTAGCGGGCGAGGACGATGAGATCCGCTTGCGCGTCGCGGAAGATCTGCTCCATCTTACGAAATGCCGCGTGCTTCGTCTCCGGCGTCACCGGGACGAAGTGGAACGGGATGCCGTGGGCTTCGACGATCTTGCGGTGGTCTTCGTGATTGGAGATCACGCAGGGGACGACGAAGGGGAAATCCTGGGCGACGTGGCGGGCGAGGAGGTCGTACAGGCAGTGTTCCTGCTTGGAGCAGAGCAGGACGACGCGGCGCGGTTGCGCGGAGTCGGAGACCTTCCAGTCCATCGCGAACTTCTTGGCTACAGGGGCGAAGCGTTGGGCGAATTCACCGGCGGGGAAGTCGAGCGACTCGGCCCGGATCTCGACGCGCATGAAGAAGCGGGAAAGCTCGTGCTCGGTGTGCTGGCTAGCTTCCGTGATCCAGCCCTGATGGCCGGCGACGAACGCGGATACCTCGGCCACGATGCCGCTGGTGTCTGGGCAGGAGAAGCTGAGGGTAAGCGTACGGGCCATGGGTGCAGGATGGAAGGGGAGGGGCGAGCGGGTCAAGACACGGCGGCGTCCGCTCCTGCGGGATGGCCGTTTTATCATCAAATATGCCCGCCCTCGGCTTGCCTGCAGGATTGACCAGCCCCGGTCCCTTCCTACGTTGACCCTTCACCTTTTACCAAGATGGCTAAGACCCTGTTCCAGAAAGTTTGGGAAGCGCATACGGTGCGCAAGCTGCCTAACGGGCAGACCCAATTGTTCATCGGCACGCACCTCATCCATGAGGTGACGAGCCCCCAGGCCTTCGGCATGCTCCGGGACCTCGGCCTCAAGGTGAAATACCCGCAGCGCACCTTCGCCACGGTCGACCACATCGTCCCGACTAACGAGCTCAAGGAACCCTATTCCGATCCGATCGCCCAGGAGATGATCGAGGCCCTCCGTAAGAACACCAAGGACTACGGCATCCGCTTCTTCGACACCACGACCGGCACCCAGGGCATCGTCCACATGGTCGGTCCGGAGCAGGGTATCACCCAGCCAGGCACCACGATTGCTTGCGGCGACTCCCATACCGCCACCCACGGCGCGTTCGGCGCGATTGCCTTCGGTATCGGTACCACGCAGGTCCGCGATGTCCTCGCGACCCAGACCCTCGCCCTCAGCCCGCTCAAGGTCCGTCGCATCGAGGTCAACGGCAAGCTCGCCCCTGGCGTCTACGCCAAGGACGTCATCCTGCACATCATCCGCGTCCTCGGCGTCAACGGTGGTATCGGCTTCGCCTACGAATACGCCGGCACGACCTTCGACGGCTTCTCCCTCGAGGAGCGCATGACGGTCTGCAACATGTCCATCGAAGGCGGCGCCCGCTGTGGTTACGTCAATCCGGACCAGAAGACTTTCGATTACATCAAGGGCAAGCCGTTCGCCCCCAAGGCCGCCGATTGGGATGCCGCCGTGGCCCGCTGGGCTTCCTTCGCTTCCGACGCCGGTTGCCAGTATGACGACATCAGGATCTTCAAGGCCGAGGACATCCGTCCGACCGTCACCTGGGGTATCACCCCGGGGCAGGCCATCTTCATCGATGAGAAGATGCCGGCGCTCGAGACCCTCAACGCCGCCGACCGTCAGACCGCCGAAGACGCCTACGCTCACATGAAGCTGGCGCCGAACACCCCGATCAAGGGTACCAAGGTCGACGTCTGCTTCCTCGGTTCCTGCACCAACGGCCGCATCTCCGACCTCCGCGAAGTCGCCAAGTACCTCAAGGGCCGCAAGGTCAGCCCGAGCGTCAAGGCGATCGTCGTCCCCGGTTCGCAGCTCACCGCGATCCAGGCCGTCCATGAAGGCCTCGATAAGATCTACATCGAAGCCGGCTTCGAATGGCGCGGCGCAGGTTGCTCCATGTGCCTCGCGATGAATCCCGACAAGCTCGTCGGCGACCAGCTCTGCGCTAGCTCCTCGAACCGTAACTTCAAGGGCCGCCAGGGCTCCCAGACCGGCCGTACGGTACTCATGAGCCCGCTCATGGTCGCCGCTGCCGCCATCACTGGTCAGGTCACCGACGCCCGCGAAGTCTTCAAGGTCTGATGTCCGCCTCCGCGCCAGTCGACCGCGTGCTCGAACGTATCGCCCAAGGCGATGACGTCGCCGCGGCCTGCTCGGCCGAAGGGCTCGCCTGTCAGCGCGACGTGCGCGTCGACGCCCATTACGACGGTAAGCCCGTGTGCACCGTGACCCTGCCTTGGGTGGTGGACGGCCACGCGATCCTGATGGCCGACGAGACCGTCGCCGCCTCCATCGCCGAAGAGCGCCTCGCCTCGCTGGCCTCCGCGCTCGCGATGCCCGTCTGCGTCATCCGTCGCCCCGTCGCCGCCTAACCTTCTTTAATCCGCCATGCCCCTCGCCCAAATCACCCAGGTCAAAGCCCTCGCCCTCGCCGTCCCCGGCGACGACATCGATACCGACCGCATCATCCCCGCGCGCTTCCTCCGCTGCGTGACCTTCGACGGTCTCGGCGAACACGCCTTCCGCGACGAGCGTACCGGTCCTGACGGTAAGGAGCGCCCCCATCCGATGAACTCAGCCCAGGCCGCCCGCATCGCCGCCGCCAAGCAGGGCGTCATGGTCGTCGGCTTCAACTTCGGTTGCGGCAGTTCTCGCGAGCACGCCCCGCAGTCGCTCTGGCGCTTCGGCTTCACGGCCTTCGTCGGTGGCAGCTTTGCGGAAATCTTCTTTGGTAACTCCACCACCCTTGGCGTGCCTTGCCTGACCCTCTCCAAGGAAGACCTCGCCGAGTGCGACGCCTTCGTGCGCGCCAATCCTGATGTCGAAGTCACCGTCGACGTCGTCCAGCTGACTGTCTCCGCCGGTGCCAAGACCTGGAAGGCGGATATCGCCGCTTCCGCCCGTGACGGCCTCGTCAAGGGCAAGTGGGACCCCATTGCCGACCTTCTCGAAGGTGCCGATGCCGTGGCCAAGACCGCGGGCGGTCTCGCCTACGTCGCCGGCAAGTAATCTGTCCCGTCAGCCAAAGCAAAAGGCCGCCCAGTGGGCGGCCTTTTTGTTAGAGGACTCAGCTCCGGCTTACTTAAAGCGAACGCCGTTGGCGTCCTGCGTCACCGTGCAGGCTTCGACGATCGCCCAGATCCACATGAAGAACCAGAGGATGCCGCAGCTGAGGACGGAGACGAGCAACTGAATGATGCCCTTGGTATTGTAGCCGGCGAAGAAGTTATGGATGCCGCAGCCCAGAAGGACAGCGAGGAGCACGTAGGCCACGCGATCCTTGGCGTCAGGGTGGTGCTGGCTCGGGATGCTGTGATACTGGGGAGAACTCGGGGCCGATTGGGACATCGGCGGAGGGACAGGCAGGCCGGCGGCGAGCTGGGTCTGCTGGAGTGGCGTCCAGTTAGCCATGCCGTTCGTCCAGACTAGCGTGTCGATAGAGATCGTCCGGTCAGAGATGAGTGAGCGCATGGTGGCTTCGTCGACTGGACCGATGCGATTGCCGTTCTGTTCGTAGTACCACATGCGATGGTTCTGGGGGGTGGGGGATCCCCTGTAAAAACAAAAGAGGCCCGTCGCCGGGCCTCTTCGTTATAATCTGGTGGCTGGTTTTCAGCCCTTCCAGATGCGGAGGAGGGCGTCGGCCATGTCGGAGGGCGTGGCCGCGACGGAGATACCGCACTCCTCGAAGATCTTGATCTTCGCGGCGGCGGTGTCTTCGGCTCCGCCGATGACGGCGCCGGCGTGGCCCATGCGACGTCCGGCCGGAGCGGTGGCCCCGGCGATGAAGCCCGCGACGGGCTTCTTACAGTGCGCCTTGATCCAGCGGGCGGCTTCGACTTCGGCGTTACCACCGATTTCGCCGATCATGATGATGGCGTCGGTTTCCGGGTCGTCGTTGAAGAGCTTGATGACGTCGAGGTGCGAGGTGCCGTTGACGGGGTCGCCACCGATGCCGACGCAGGTCGACTGGCCCTTACCGCGGCAGGTGAGCTGCCAGACGGCTTCATAGGTGAGGGTGCCGGAGCGGGAGACCACGCCGACGTTGCCGCGGCGGTGGATGTAGCCCGGGGCGATGCCGATGCGGCAGCCACCAGAGGACTTGTCGCCGCGACCAGGGGTCACGATGCCGGGGCAGTTCGGACCGATGAGGCGCGTGCGACGGCCGGCCATGGCGCGCTTGGCGCGGACCATGTCACGGACCGGGATGCCTTCCGTGATGGCCACGGCGAGGTCGAGGTCGGCGTCGAAGCATTCCAGGATGGCGTCGGCCGCGAAGGGCGGGGGGACGAAGATGGCGGAGACCGTGGCGCCGGTCTGCTTGGCGGCTTCGGCGACGGTGTTGAAGATCGGGACCTTCTTGCCGGCGTGTTCGAAGACCTGGCCGCCCTTGCCCGGGGTGACGCCGGCGACGACCTGTGAGCCGTAGTCGAGCGAGAGGCGGGCGTGGCGCGCGCCGAAATCGCCCGTGATACCTTGGACGAGGATGCGGGTATCTTCTTTAACGAGAATAGACATGAGAGTGTGCGGTGCGGGGTTACTTGGCGTTGACCAGCTTCACGATCTTCTGGGCCGCATCGGCCATCGAATCGCCCGACACGATGGTCAGGCCCGAAGCGGCGAGGGTGGCCTTGCCCGCTTCGACGTTGTTGCCTTCGAGGCGGACCACGAGGGGCAGCTTGAGGCCGGTTTCCTTGACCGCTTCGATGATGCCCGTGGCGATCACGTTGCAGTCCATGATGCCGCCGAAGATGTTCACCAGGATGCCCTTCACGTTGGCGTCTCCCAGGATGATTTTGAAGGCTGCCGTGACTTGGTCCTTCGTCGCGCCGCCGCCGACATCGAGGAAGTTGGCCGGGCTGCCGCCGAAGTGCTGGATGATGTCCATCGTGGACATCGCGAGGCCGGCGCCGTTGACGAGGCAGGCGATATTGCCGTCGAGGGCGATGTAGGAGAGGCCGAACTTCGAGGCTTCGATTTCCTTGGCGTCTTCCTCGTTGAGGTCACGCAGGGCGACCACATCAGGGTGACGGAACAGGGCGTTGTCGTCGAACGACACCTTGGCGTCGAGGGCGAGGAGCTTGCCTTCCTTCGTGACCAGGAGCGGGTTCACTTCGACCATCGCGCAATCCTTCTCCCAGTAGAACTGGTAGAGCTTCGTCACCAGCGTGACGCACTGCTTGAAGAGGTCGCCCGAGAAACCGAGCGAGAAGGCGATCTGGCGAGCCTGGAAGGCCTGGAGGCCGACGGCTGGGTCGACCTGCACCTTGAAGATCTTCTCCGGGGTGTGGTGGGCGACGTGTTCGATTTCCATGCCGCCTTCGGTCGAGGCGACGATGACCGGGAAGGACGTCGCGCGGTCGAGGAGGATGGCGAGGTAGTACTCGTCGTCGCGGCCGTCAGGGCGCTTGCCCAAGTTGGCGGCTTCCGTGAAGTAGATCGTCTGGACCTTACGGCCCGCATCGCCCGTCTGGGCGGTCACGAGGGTGTTGCCGAGCATCGCCTTCGCGTTCTCGAGGGCCTTCTCCTTCGTCGGGGAGAACTTTACGCCGCCCTTAAAGCCGTCGGTGAAGGTGCCTTTGCCGCGGCCGCCGGCGTGGATCTGGGACTTCACCATGATGCCACCGGAGGTGTCGATCTTGGCGAGCGCGCCTTCGAATTCGGCGGCAGAGGTGACCGCCACGCCCTTGGGCACGGCGACGCCGAACTGTGCGAACAGTTCTTTGGCTTGGTATTCGTGAATGTTCATGAAACGGGACGGAGGCTACCGATTAACCCTTCAGCTCAGCATCCTTGGCCTTGAGGTTCTTTTCGATCTCGGCCGTGAAGTTGTCGGTGTGGGTCTGAATCTCCTTTTCGGAGCGCTTCAGCTCGTCGTCGGTGACGAGTTTCTCCTTGTTGCCCTTCTTGAGGACTTCCAGGGCGTCGCGGCGGGCGTTGCGCACGCGGACCTTGCCTTCTTCGGCCATCTGCGTGGCGCGCTTGGCGAGCTCGAGGCGGCGTTCGCCGGAGAGGGAGGGGACTGGGCAGCGCATGAAGTTGCCCTGCGGGACGGGGTTGATGCCGATGTTGGCGGCCATGATGGCCTTGCGGATATCATCCATCACGCCCTTATCGAAGGGCTGGACCACGATCGTCTGCGCGTCGGGCGTGGTGATGGCGGCCATGTCCTTCAGGCGCTGCGTCATGCCGTAGGCTTCGACGTGGACCTGGATGTTCTCGATCATGCCCGGCGAAGCCTTGCCGGTGTGCAGCGTGGCGAATTCGTGCGAGGTGTGGTCGACCGCCTTCTTCATGGCGTTGCCGCCGTCGGCGATGAGTTTTTTGAGGTCCATGGGATAGGGTGGGGGTATGGTTTGTTGTTGGAAAATCAACCGACGAGCGTGCCGATGCGCTGGCCGAGGACGGCCTTCTTCACGGCGCCCTTCTCGGACATCGAGAGCACGATGATCGGGAGCTTGTTGGCTTCGCAGAGCGAGAACGCTTCAGCATCCATCACGCCGAGGCGCTTCTGGAGGGCTTCGGCGTGGGAGACGCGGTCATAGCGCTTCGCGTCTTTATGCTTCATCGGGTCCTTGTCGTAGACCCCGTCGACCTTGGTGGCCTTGAGGATGGCGTCGGCGCCGATCTCGTTGGCGCGGAGGGCGGCGGCGTAGTCAGTCGTGCAGTACGGGTTGCCCGTGCCAGCGACGAAGATGACGATGCGACCGCGTTCGAGGTGGCGGGTGGCGCGGCGCTGGATGAAAGGTTCGGCGATGCGGTCCATCGGGATGGCCGTCATCACGCGGCATTCAAGGCCGGCCTTCTCGAGGCGGTCCATGAGGGCGAGGCCGTTGATGACCGTGGCGAGCATGCCCATGTTGTCGCCCGTGGTCCGGTCGGTGCCGTTGGCGCGCGCGCCGGCGAGGCCGCGGAAGATATTGCCGCCGCCGACGACGACCGCGACCTGGGTGCCGACCTTCTGGATCGAGCGGAGCTCTTCGGCGAGGCGGTCGAGGACCGCGCTATCGATGGAGGCGCCGGTGGTGTCGTTCCGCAGGGCTTCGCCGCTGATCTTCAGCACGATACGACGGTACTTCGGCTTCTTGGAGGTGGAGGCGGGCATACAGGGGAAATGAGCCTAAGAATCCCCAGCGTCAACCCCGCCTTGGTCTCGCTTGACTCCGACCCACGAGTCGCTGTTCAGTCGGGGTGCGCAGACCCGTGGTGTAATGGTAGCACAGGAGTTTTTGGTTCTCCTTGTCGGGGTTCGAATCCCTGCGGGTCTACGCTCCTTCTGGGCGGTCCGTCTGCCCAAAAAAGAACCCCGGCGAGCCGGGGTTCGATGCGTCGCCTGGAAGGGCGGCTTAGGCGCGACCGAGGTATTCCTTGTTCTCGGTGCTGACCTTGATCTTCTCGCCCTGCTTGATGAAGAGCGGGACGTTGACCTGGAGGCCGTTTTCGCAGGTGACCGTCTTCTGGACGTTGCCGGCGGTGTCGCCCTTGACGGCGGGCGGGGCTTCGAGGACTTCGACGATGACGGAAGGGGGGAGGTCGACGGTGATGGGCTTATCTTCGACGAAGAGGACCATGTAGGAGGTGCCCGAAATCAGGAACTCCTTGGAGTCAGCGAGGGAGGCGACCGAGATGTAGTATTCCTCGTTGGTGCTGGTGTCGACGAAGACGTAGCTGCCGTCGGCCTCATAGGACATCTCAAGGGACTTGGTGCTGTTGTCGAAGACGTCGAAACTGACTCCGATACCACAGCGGACCGGGATCTTGGCGCCGGTCTTGATGGAGCGGAGTTCCATCTGGACGTAGGAAGCGTTGTTCGGGGGGGTGCGAACGAGGCACTCGAGAACGATGCAGAGCTCACCATTGTAGCTCATGATGTTCTTCTTCTTGATACGGTTGACGGGTAGGGAGGCCATGGGAGTAAGGGCGGACACAAGCGGACGCCTTCGGGACGGTCAAGCCGGACTTGCCCGAAACCAGGGTAAGGGGTGTTTCGCCCTGTAAAATAGGCGTGTGGGGACTGACCCCGACTTACTCGAGCGTGAACAGGACCCCGCCGATCTGGGTGATCTTGATCTTGGCGGCGGTGCTGCCTGCGGCGGTCGCTGCGGCGGTGGCGCCGTTCGAGCCTTCGACCGAGGCGCCGTCGACGGCCTCGACCTCGATACCGGTGTAAAGGGAGATCATCTTCGAGTAGAGTTGCTGCAGTTCGGCCTTGGTGGTCACGACCATCTCGACGGTCTTCGCGTGGGTGGTGTTCGGGTAGGTCTTCACGACCAGGTCGCCGGTGCTGTTGCTGACCACGTTATTGACCTTCGATTCGATGATGGCGAGCGGTCCAGGAATCGGGAGCTTGCTCGCGTCTTTCGGGTCGAGGCCGCGGTTTTCGGAGTTGGCGGCGCTGGCGCGGTTGGCGCGGTTGGCGACGTCGGCCGTGCCCGGCGGGCGGGTATTGTAGATGCGCAGCTGTTGGTTGGAGTCCTTCATGTCGATGACGACTTCGGCGACGATGAAGGAGCCGGTGGTGTATTCCTGGAAGGAGATCGACAGGATGGCGTCCGCGCGGCCGTAGAAGGCCATGTCGGTCTTGTTCACCTTGATGCCGAAGATGCCTTGGTTGCGGATGGCCTTCTTGGTCATTTGGAACGCTTCGGCCTGAGGGGCGAGGACGGCGATCGCAAGCAGGGCGGCGGCGAGGGCTTTGGGGCTCATGGCGTTAATCCTTTACCCACAGGGGTGCCGAAGCAAGATTACAACCGATGCTGAGCTGCCAGAATCTCACCGTGCAAGCGGGTAACGACGGCCCCGTCATCCTCGACGGCGCCAACGCCCGCTTCCTTCCCCGCGGCCTCAATGCCGTCATCGGGCCTTCGGGTTGCGGTAAGACGACCTTGATGAAGGCCATCCTCGGCATCCTGCCGTCGACCGGCGAAGCCTGTCTCGCCGGCCAGCGTATCACCTGTACCGAAGACCTCGTCGGCAAGGTCGGTTTCGCCCCGCAGTTCACCGCGGCGCAGCCCCAACTGACTGTCGCTGAGTCCTTGGCTTATGCCCTCGAGCTCGCCGTGCCGGATGCCGCCGAGCGCGCCCATCGCCTGGAGTCCGTCTTGGGCGTCACGGGCCTGGCCCCGCACCGCGATAAGCGGGTCTCAGCCCTTTCCGGGGGGCAGTTGCGCCGTCTTTCGCTCGGCCTGGAACTCACCCTCGATCCGCCCTGCATGGTCTGCGACGAGGTTACGTCGGGCCTCGATCCTCAATCCGAGGACCAGATCCTTGCGCTGCTGCGCGACCTTGCCGAGACGAACCATAAGAGTTTCGTCTGCATCATTCATAATCTCGGGAAGCTCAACCAGTTCGACTGGGTCACGGTCGTCTACCAGGGCGACGTGGTCTTCCAGGGTTCGCCGGACGCGCTGCTCGGCTATTTCGGCATCCCCGATGGCCTGCGTCTCTATGAGGTGCTCAACGCCTCGGACCTCGCCACCTGGCGCGATCGCTGGGCCATCCATCAGGCCGAACATCCGGATTCTTATGAGGTCGCCGTCGCCAAGGTCGGCGCACCTGCCGTGCTCGAACCGCTGCCGGAACCCTCGGTCCCCGATGGCGTCTCGCAGTTCACGACACTGCTTTCCCGTCGGCTCAAGCTCTTCTTCCGCGACACTGGCTACCTTGGCCTGACGCTCGCGATCACGTTCGGCTTCCCGCTCCTCGTGATCATCTTCAACCTCGATGGCGTCTGGGATGTCCTGAAGATTCCGATGGACCGGAATACCGCGTCGATGGCGGAGGTGCAGCAGGCGCTCAAAGTGCAGATGTCGAACGCGCAGCTTGCCGGCCTTGCCGCAGGGCTGATCATGTTCCAGGTCATCCTGCTCACGCTCATGGGCGCCAACAACGGCGGCCGCGAGATCTCCGCTGAGCGCATGCTTTACGAGAAAGAGCGCATGACGGGCCTGCGCCCGTGGGCCTACGCGTTCTCCAAGATCGTCTTCGTCTCCCTCGTGGCGATTTTCCAAGGGGTCTGGATGTGTCTGTTCGTGAAGCTCATTTGTAATTTCCCCGGACCTTGGGCGGAGCAGCTCGCCATCCTTGCGGCCAGTTGTGTCTCCATGTCCGTCGTCTGCCTCGGCTTCTCGGCCATGCTGACTTCTCCGGAGAAATCTTCGCTGCTCTCGATCTACCTCGTCGGCTTCCAGCTCCCGCTCTCCGGGGTAGTCCTGGCTTTACCCGCGGCGCTGACCTGGGTCTGCCGGCCTTTCATCAACTCCTATTGGGGTTGGTCGGGCTACATGAAGTCGATGATGGGGCAGCCGCTTTACGATGCTTATACGGCCAGCATGCCCAATCAGACCGCCTATGTGGCCAGCACCACCGAAGGCTTGGCGGTCCTGCTCATTCAGGGCTTGGTCGGGTTCTGTCTCGTGGTGTACGGCTGCCAGCAGAAGCGTTGGAACTGAGGCCTAGGCTGAAACCCCTAGGCCCATTCGGCTTCGTTATTTCCCTTATAAGGGAAATCGCTGGAACAAATCCCAAACCTCCTTAGGATTAGGGAAGGTCAGACCCCGCCCATTTCCATGTCCAAAATCAACCCTCTCTTTTTCGCTCTCGGTATCCCGGTCGTCGTGATCGTGATTCTCGTCGCGATCGTCGCCCCGCGCATGGGCGGCGGCGGTAAGTTTGCCGACCTCACGCCTTTCTCCGTCGAGGCTTACCGCAAGGATTGGGCCACGCTCCAGGGTAACTCCTATCGCCTCGACTGTCAGGTCGAGCAGCAGCTCGCCTTTGTCGAAGGCCGCGGGCGCGTGCTCGCCGTGAAGCCCATCGAGAAGGACCCGACCCGTCCCGCTGGCCGTATCCCCATCTTCGTCCCCGCCGGCTCTACCGACTCCTTTGAGGTCGGCCAGCGCTTCAAGTGCAAGCTGCGCGTCACCCGCGACCTCCTGGTCGTCGAAGCCCTCGAACGTTTCTGAACCTTTCCCCCATGCGTCACTCTCTCTTCAGTCTCTTTGGTTGGTGTGCGTTGACCGTGCTGGGCTTCGCCCAGGCGCCGCCACCCGGTGCGACGGTGAATAGCGGCGGCACGGCCGGTGATTACAAGAGCTCGTCCGCCGAAGGTGGCGCCGACCGCGTCTTTAACGTCAACAGCGACTCCGTGGACATGGAGAACGGCACGATGCAGTGGAAGGGCACGACGATGAACCTCGGCAACTCGCGCGCCGTCCGCGCCCGTTTCGAGCGCTACCTCGCGGCGCCGTTTGGATAACGTCCGATGTTAAGAGATACGTGGCGCTATTTTAGAACAAATTCAGTCCCTGATGTCTGCGCAGAACCTGAATCAGGAGAACTACTATCGTAACCAGCAGGAGGCCTTCAACCTGCTGTTCAAGGCCGCTGAGTTTGATATCGACGCAAATAACTGCCTGACGATTGCCTCTCAGGTCCAAAAAGTCTGGGTCGATGAAGCAAGAGTTTAGGCTGATCGAGGTCACGAAGAATCAGACTTGAGACACTTCGTAAGGTGCAGGAAGGGGTTATTATCAACCGCTCAGACATTATTGAGATTTCAAACGATGAACGTTCTGACGGTTCATCTAAGGGGAAGCCGCTGGCTAAGGCTTCGTCCGGTGTGACTGAACTTGGATATAAGGTTAAGGACGAGGCGCGAACCCAGGCCCAGATTTTGGCAAAGGATGCAGAGATGACCGCGCTTGGACTCAAGGCGAAGATCGAGTTCCAGTCCCAGATGGTCTCGTTCCTGATGGCCCGCCGCTATCGCCACTCGCTGATCACCAGCGCCTTCTACCGCGACTGCTCTTCAAGGGTGGCAGCCAGAATATCGTCGTCGGAGCGAAGGAAGTGAAGGAGTTCTTCCCGATCTCCGACTTCGTGCCGACGCTGGAGTCTTTCGATACCCTTTCCCGTGAGGCCATTAAGGATACGTCTCGAAAGGGATGCAGACGGTAGAGGAACTTGTTTCTCGTGATGAGAAGCTACTACGGCACCTTCGAGCGCCTGCAGGAAACATTCTTCCTCGGCGAATTCGAGCCGGTTGTGATGGGCTATCCTCAGGAAAAGAAGCGCGAGATGCTCGAACTCTGGAAGGATCTTCGCGAACTCCAGCGCCTCGGCGATGAGCGCGACCTCGGCAGCGTCGAAGGCTACGTCAATAAGGTCCGCGGCCGCGCCCGTGACTTCCCCGGCGCCCCGATCCTCTCTAAGGTCACCAACGCGATGAACGCGTCGAACATGTCCCTGCTCTCCGCCAAGGGCGCCGCCTTGGCTGGCGACAATGTCAAGGCCGAGGCTGCTCTCGAGCGCGCCGCCAAGATCTGGCCCCAGAATCCCGGCGTGAAAGACTTCGCCACGCAGGTGGTGAGTCGACAGGACACGCTGGCCCAGAAGATTCCGGAATTCGACCGCCTCATGACGGAGTCGAAGTGGCGCGACATCTACAACAAGAAGTTGGAATACGCCTTGGCGCTGGCCCAGGACAAGGAGCGCTCCGAGAAGCTTCGCAAGGTGGTCAACCGGGTCGGTGAGCTCGACGCCAATATCCAGAAGGCTTCCGTGCTGGCCACGCAGAATAATCCCTACCTCGCGTGGGACGTCATCGTCGAGGTGTATAAGACGGAGTCCGACGACATCGTGCTCGCCAAGACGCGTTCCGACATCGCTCCGCTGGTCGCCAATTACGCCCAGCTCATCGGCCATGCCGAGAAGCTCGAGAAGGATGGCGCCGAAGCGGCTGCGCTCACCGCCTGGCTTTCCGCGCAGGACCTGAACCCTGCTTCGCCCGCCTGTGGCGCCGCGGTCAAGCGTCTGGCGAAATCCGTGGCCGAGAGCGCCGTGATTCGTTCGACGGGCTCCGTGCCCGCCCCGCCACCCGCGCCTGCCGCCGACGACGAAGTGCCCGTGCCGGCCAAGAAGTAAGCCTTACCAGAGGCTGACCGGATTATCTTCCAGAGGATCGACCACCGTGATGCGGAGGTCGGTTTTCTGGGCGCGCACCTCGTTCATCAGGGCGTCGACGATGATGGTGCGGTTGCATTCCTTGCTGAGGTGGCCGAGGTAGAGCTCCGTCGTCTGCCATTCGCGTAGGCTGAGGAGAAGGTCCTTCGTCTGGACGTTCGAGAGGTGCCCGAAGTTACCGCGGATACGCTGCTTGAGCGAGGCCGGGCGCTTGGAAAGATCGAGCATCTCGTCGTCGTAGTTCGCCTCGAGCACCAGGATGTCGGCGAGCGCGACGTGATGTTTCACGACTGGCGTGGCGTGACCGAGGTCGGTCAGCCAGGTCAGGCGCTTGGCGGGACGGGCGTCTTCGGCAGGCAGATCGAAAGCGAAGCCGACCGGATCAGCCGCGTCGTGCGGGATGGGAATCGAGGTTATCTGAATACCGCGGAATTCGAAGGTCGTGCCGGTCTCGAAGAGCTGCCAGTCCGGCTGCGACTTGAACGAATCCTTGATGCGTCGGGCCGTCTCGCGGTTAGCGAAGACCTTCAACATCGGATTCTGGCGGAGCAGGGCGGGGAGGCCGACGCAGTGGTCTGCGTGTTCGTGGGTGATGAAGACCGCGTCGAGGGCGCGCGCCTCGATGCCGAGCTTCTGCAGCGAAGCCTCGAGGCGGGGGCCCTGGAAGCCTGCGTCGAGCATCATGCGCGTACCGCCCGCTTCCAGCAGGGAGCAGTTGCCGGAGCTGCTCGTGCCGAGGATGTGGAAGGCGAAGGCCATGCGGAGGCCGATGCAACCCCGACACGGTGCCGTCTTCAAGCCGCCATTCACCCTTTTCCGCTTGAGGGCGAGGGCGACCGGAGGGAAGGTAGGTCATCCCGCCATGCCTTCCCTTCCTCGCGTCATCAGTATCATCATGGGGGGCGGTCGTGGCTCCCGCCTCTATCCCCTGACCAAGGACCGCTGCAAGCCGGCCGTGCCGCTCGCCAGTAATTACCGCCTGGTCGACATCCCGATCAGCAATTGCCTGAACTCCGGCTTTAACCAGATCTTCGTCCTGACGCAGTTCAACACGGCGTCCCTCCACAAGCACATCCAGCAGACCTATAAGTTCGACGGTTTCGGCCGCGGCTTCGTCGACATCCTCGCCGCCGAGCAGACGGGCGACAAGGAGACCTGGTATCAGGGCACGGCCGACGCGGTCCGCCAGAACCTCCATCACTACAACCTGAAGGACGAGGATCTGGTGCTCATCCTTTCCGGCGACCAGCTCTACCGCCTCGATTTCGACGAGCTCGCTCGCCAGCACATCGAGAACGCCGCCGACGTGACCATCGCCGCCAAGGCCATGCCATCCGACCAGGTCAGCGCCCTCGGCGTGATGCGCGTCAACGCCGACCTTCGCATCGTCGAGTTCGTCGAGAAGCCGAAGGATCCGGCCGTCATTTCCTCCCTCGTGCTTGGCGGTAACGCCCGTGCCCGCCTGTCCGACAAGTCTGATACGCCTTACTGTCTGGCCTCGATGGGTATCTACCTCTTCTCCGGCAAGGTCATGCGCGAGGCTCTGGCTGACCCAGCCCAGACCGACTTCGGCAAGGAAGTCATCCCTGGCTTGCTCGCCTCGAAGCGGATGATGGCCTACGTTTTTGACGGTTACTGGGAGGATATTGGTACCGTGGGCTCCTTCTGGGAGTGTAATCTTACCCTCACCGACCCGGTGCCTCCGTTCGATTTCTTTGACGGTCAGAATCCGGTCTACACCCATTCCCGCTATCTTCCTCCGGCCAAGCTTAACGGCGCCCGCTCGCAGCGCGTCCTGATGGCCGATGGTGCGATCGTCGACGACTCCGAGCTGAGCCGCTGTGTCATCGGCGTGCGCTCCGTCATCCGCGGCGGCTCCCGCCTCGAGAACGTGGTCATGATGGGTGCCGACACCTTCGAACGTCCGCATGACCTCGCGAAGAACCACTCCCTCGGGCGTCCTGATGTCGGCGTGGGTCCCAACTGCCTTATCCGTAATGCCATCATCGACAAGAACGCGCGCATCGGCGCTGGCTGTCGTCTCGCACCGACTGGCCTGCCCGAGAAATGGGAGACCGACGCTTTGTTTGTCCGTGATGGCGTGATTGTCGTCAAGAAGGGCGCCATCGTTCCTCCCGGGACGATTGTTGGGGAATGAATACCTACGCCCGGACCTACTGGTTCACCTGGGCGTTCCTCGTCATTGCGGCCGCCTTGACGGGCGTGGCTTCGTTGAAGTCCGCCTTCTTCGGCGGGCTTTTCGCGGCACTGCTGTCGGCGTTACTCTCCAAGGTCTATGAGCGTGCCGGTCCTCGTTACGCGCCACTCATCGGCGCCACGGCCGGCCCCCTCTGGGTGATCGCGATGTACTTTCGGATCCGCTGGTTTGGGTCCCCTGAGGATTTCGAGATGGCCCAGTGGACGCTGGGTACGGACATCTCGGTGCATGCGGCAGGTTTCGCCGGGGCGGCCTTGATGACGGCCTTGCGGGTTCGCTTTGAATTTCCCAAGGCTTTCGGTGGCGGCCTGCTGCTCGCCGCGGCCATGACGGTCGTTCCTTATGGCTTCATTGCCTGGATCGACCATCGCGTGGCCGGCCCGGTCGACCTCGTGGTCCTCGTCTCGGCGGAGGTGCCTGTCGGCGAAGGCCCGGTCCGGCGACCCGGTGCGGTGCAGGCTAAACTGACGCCAGACGAAATCCTTTTTCTGAAAGAACGCATGCTCGTCGTCGACGGTCCCGGAGGTATGGAGGTGGTCGATGAGCAGGGTCGCCGTTATTGGCCATTAGTCCGGCGTCGGCTCGTCTACCCTGGTAATCCCGGAGGTCCGGTCCGGACGGTTCTGTTCATCTTGCCCCCCGGCTTGGTCGTTCCCGAGACCTGGAGCGTACCGGTTCACCAAGACCCGAAGGGCCTCGCGCTCGTCGCCGTCGCCGCTCGGAATGAGGTCAAATTCTCCGGCGGGCCGGTCAGCCAAGCGGTGCGTCTCGACGTATCCTTGGCGGTGAAATCCGGCGAAGATGCGGTCACCTACCAGAACTTGCAGGTCGAGGCCTTCCGGAAATCTCCCCTCGGCGATCTTTACGCGAACGTTCGGACTCAAGGTATCGGCGCCGCGTTTCCCACGAGTCTGATTGATCCGAAGACGCCGGTTAAGTTGGAGGAGAAGGCTAAGCCTCGTCTGCCGAGTATCGGCGCTGACCCTGCGGCCAAGTAGGCGCGGTCAGGTCGTCGAGCTCAGGAAGTCGCGATGCAAGCCCGCGTAGGCTCCTTGCAGGGCGAGGAGTTCGTCGTGGGTGCCACGTTCGACGATACGTCCTTCATGTAAGACGATGACGCAGTCGGCACGCCGAATCGTGCTGAGGCGATGGGCGACCACGAAGCACGTACGGCCCTTCATCAGGCGGGCGAGGGCGACCTGAAGCCTGGCTTCCGTGAGCGTGTCGACGGCGCTGGTGGCTTCGTCGAGCACCAGGATGCGCGGGTTGGCTAGCAACGCACGAGCGAAGGCGACGAGCTGTTGCTGGCCCATCGATAGGCCGCGTCCTTTCTCGGAGCAGGGCGTATGGATGCCGGCGGGAAGGTCTTCGATCAGGTCGAGGCAGTCGAGGTCGCGGAAGGCTTGCCGGATCTCCTCGTCGGTCGCGTCCGGGCGAGCCGACTTCACGTTCTCCGCGATCGTGCCCGCAAAGAGGAAGTTCTGCTGGAAGACGAAGCCCATCTGACGGCGTAGAGTCTCCTGGCGGATATCGGCGAGGTCATGGCCGTCGACGAGTACCTGACCCGTGAGCGGCAGCTGGAATTTCGCCAGTAGCCCGATGATAGTGGACTTGCCTGAGCCCGTATGGCCGACGAGTGCTACGACCTGCCCTGGCTGGGCGACAAAAGAGATCCCGTGCAATACCGGGCGGTCCGGGATGTAAGCGAAGTGAATATCCCGGAACTCCACGTGGCCTTTGAGCGCCGGGCATGCGCTCGCTGTCGGTTTGTCCGTCCAGGCCGGCGGCGTGTCGAGGAGGCGGAAGTAGCGTTCCGCGCCAGCCATCGCGAGGGTGGCTTCAGACAGCTGCGTGCCGATGATGGTGATCGGCGAGAAGAACAGGTCGGCCAGGAAGAAGAACGTCACCAAGTCGCCGAGGCTCGTGCCGGTGCCGGAAAGGGCCGCCCAGCCGCCGACGCCGATGAGCGCAGCCATGAAGCCTTGAGCGTTGAGTTCGAGTAACGGCAGGTAGAGTGACGTGAGGCTGGCGGTCTTGACCACGTTGCCGGCGAGGCTGCGGACGAGACGCGTGAAGATGCCGGCGTTGGTATCCTCGCGGGCGAAGCCCTGCGTCACGCGGATGCCTTGCACTGTCTCGGCGAGCGCAGACGTCACGCGGGAGAAGGTCTCCTGCTGGACGCGCGAGGCGTGCAAGATCTTGCCGCGGAAAAACCCGTGGACCAAAAGGAGGCAGGGCACGATGGCCAGCAGGACGAGGAATAGCTGCGGATTGGCCAGCAGCATGAGCGCCGCCGCGCAGGCCATCTGCCCGAGGGAGACGAACGAGATGAAGAAGTTGTTCTGAATCCCGTTACGCATCGCCTCGATGTCCGAGATCATGCGACTGATCAGGCTGCCGTGGCGCCGAGCGTGGAAGAATGAGAGCGGCTGCGTGAGCAGGTGGGCCATCAGCTTGTCGCGGAGGTCGCGCAGGATGTTCTCGCCGATCTGGTGGGCGAGACGGATGCGCCAGTACAGCGCGACGTCGGCGACGATGAAGAAGGCCGTGAACAAGGCGAGTGCCCGGAGGGTCGCTGGGCCGTCGCCCGTCGTCACGGGTCCCTTGATGATGGCGCCGACGAGCCAGGCGAGGGCAGGTAGGGCCATCGCGCGGAAGACGCAGAGGCAGAGCAGGGTATTACGCTGCAGTCGGTGTGGGCTGGTGAAGGCGAGGAGGCGGGCGACGGTCGACCAGCGCAGCGGGAGGCGATCCGGCTCTTCTTCGTCGGGGCGGAGGCGGCGGACCGCGATTTCGAGGCGATCCTTGCTCATGCGACGGCTCCCTCCGATTGGACGAGGATGGCGCGACGGTAATGGCCGTCCTGCGCCATCAGTTGCGCGTGGGTGCCGACCTGCACCAGTTTGCCGTGCTCGAGGACTAAGATTTGGTCCGCCCGGCGGAGCGTGCTCAGGCGGTGAGCCACGATGAAAGTGGTGCGCCCGACCATCGCCGCTTCCATCGCCTCCATGATTTCCTTCTCGGTTTCTGGGTCGATGGCCGAGGTCGGGTCGTCGAGCAGGAGGACGGTCGGCTCGAGCAGCAGCGCCCGGGCGATGGCGATGCGCTGGCGTTGGCCGCCGGAGAGGTTGACGCCGCCTTCGCCGAGGAAGGTCTCGTAGCCTTCGGGCAGCGCCATGATGAAAGCGTGGGCTCCGGCGATGCGGGCGGCGCGTTCGATGCGCTCCTGCGTGGCCTCGGGGTGGCCGAAGGCAATGTTGGCCGCGATGGTGTTCGAGAAGAGGAAGTTCTCCTGGAAGACCATGCCCACTTGGCGGCGGAGTTCGGGCAGCGGCAGGGCGCGGATGTCGTGGCCGTCGAGGGTCACTCGGCCGGAGCGCGGGTCGTAGAAGCGGGGAATCAGCGAGAGGAGGGCGGACTTGCCTGCGCCGGTGGCGCCGGCGATGGCGATGCGTTGGCCGGGCTCGGCGACGAACGAGAGTTCGTGCAGCACCGTGGCGTTCTCTTGGTATTCAAAGCTAACGTTGTCGAAGGCCACGCGGCCGAGGAAGCGTCCGGGGGAAGCGGCCCCGGGTTCGGTCGCGACGCCTGGGTCGGTGTCGAGGATCTCGAAGATGCGCTTGGCGCCGGCCAAGGAGACCTGGGCGTTGTCCACCACCGACGCAAGGGTCGTCACCTGGGCTGAGAACTGCTGCAGCAGGCCCGCGAAGGCTACTAGGCCGGTGCCTAAGGCGATTTCACCCCGCGCGACCATCCAGCCCCCGTAGCCGATGAGGATGGCCATGGAGAGGCGATTGAGGCCGTCGATGACGGGCCAGAAGAGGGCGATCTCGCCGAAGACCTTACGTTTCTGGAGGCGGATGTCCTCGCTCCAGCCGGCGAAGCGACCCATCACGCGCGGTTCAAGGGCGAAGCCTTTGACGACTTGGATGCCTTGCACGTTCTCCGAGAAGCCGAGCACCATGCGATCCATCAGGTCGCGGTTCTCCTCGTAGGCCGGCCGGACCTTCCGGGAGAAGCGGATCGCGAACCAGATCTGGAATGGCAGCACTGCGAGGCAGGCGAGCGTCAAGCGCCAGTCGGTGCGCAGCATGTAGACCGAGCAGGCGACCAGGGTGATGGTGATGATGGCGAGCTGGAGGACCACGCCTTCGATGAAGAGCCGGATGGCGTGCGCGTCAGAGGTGACGCGGTTGATGATTGAGCCGCTGGCGTTGGAGTCGAAGAAGCGGAAACTCAGTTGCTGGAGTTTAGCGAAGACCTGCGAGCGCAGGTTGACGACGATGCGGCCGTGCAGGAAGCGGACTGATACCAATCCGAAGACATAAGAGATGATCGCGCGGAGCAGGGCCGCGACGAGGATGCCGGCGCCGAGCCAGACGAAGACGGCCTTGTCGGTCGCGTCGGTCGGGACGAAGAAAGGCAGTGGCCGGCGCGGGAATTGCCCGGTCGGTGCAGTGGCGGACGAAGTCGATGCCGACGCCCGCGAGGGCGATGACCGCAACGGTCAGGAAGACCACGACCAGCTGTAGGCCGAGGAGCTGGAGGCAGTCCGAGCGATACGACCAAGCGATACGCAGCAAACGCCACAGCGTGGCTTCGCGGCTGTCGGCGGTCGGAGGGACGGAAGCGGCGGGCATGCGCGTCAGGGCGCAGGCCAACTTAGCGGATCATCTGGCCTTCCCGCGAAGCCTTCTTGCGGAATTCCGCGAGGATGCTGGCGGTGATGGGGCCGGGCTTGCCGGTGCCGATCTTGCGGGCGTCGACTTCGATGACGGGGATGACCTCGGCAGCGGTGCCGGTGAGGAAGCATTCGTCGGCGTTCCAGACGTCATAGCGCGTGATGTTCGTCTCGACGGTAGGGATCTTGAGGGCGGCGGCGATCTCGAGGGCGACCTGGCGGGTGATGCCCACGAGGGCGCCGGCATGGGAGGCCGGGGTGATGAGGCGGCCCTTATGGATGAGGAAGACGTTGTCGCCGGTGCACTCGGAGACGTAGCCCTGTTCATTGAGCATGAGGCACTCGTGGAAGCCGTGCTGCTGGGCTTCCATCTTCGCCATGATGTTGTTCAGGTAGTTGAGGGACTTGATCATCGGCGGCAGGGCAGCCGGGCTGATGCGGCGCGTCGGCGCGGTGATGATGCGCATGCCCGTGGTGTAGAGTTCCTCGGGGTAGAGCTTGATCGTGTCGGCGATGCAGATGATCGACGGGGTGGGGCAGTTCTTCGGCGAGAGGCCGAGGTCGCCGAAGCCGCGGGAGACGACGAGGCGGATGTAGCCGTCGGTCAGCTTATTACGACGGCAGGACTCGCAGATGATTTCAGCGATCTCTTTGCGGGACCAAGGCATCTCGAGGCAGAGGGCCTTAGCGGACATCTCGAGACGCTCGAGGTGCTCGTCCAAGCGGAAGACGCAGCCCTGGTAGAGGCGGATGCCTTCGAAGATGCCGTCACCATAGAGGAAACCGTGGTCGAAGACCGAGATCTTGGCCTCGGCCTTGGGGTAGAACTTTCCGTCGATGTAGACTTCCATGGTGGTGAAAAGGTCAAGTTGGGGGGTGGAGGCGGGTTTTTCCAGCCCGAAAGCCCCTATTAGGGCGGTAATCTCCCGGTTTAGGCCGCTTCGCGGACGGTCAGGCGGAATTTCCCTGAATCCTCCGGGGCGATCAGGCTGACGGATTCCGCGGTGACGGTGATGCCGAGGAGGCGGCTAAGTTCGGTCGTCAGCTTGGCTTGGGCCGAGGTCAGGCTGTCGCCCTTGGCTTCAGGCAGGAGGAAGAGGTGCGCCGACCCGTCGGCTTTCTGGCGGAGTTGATAATGGGCGATACCGCCGATTCCAGCGAAGGCCTGGTCGATCATCCGCGTGGTCAGGATACGTCCATCGGCGCCGCGTAGGGCGTCGCGCTTGCGTCCGTGCACGCGATAGCCGTCCGGGGTGCGTTCGACGAAGTCGCCGATCTCGTAACGCAGAAGGGGGAGGTAGGGGTTCGTGAGCGTGGTCACGAGGAGTTCACCAAGTCCGTCTGCTGAGGTGCTTTCGAGTATCGCGGTCTCCGGGCTGACAAGCATCACGTCGTGATGTTCGACGAGCAGGTGGCCGGTCTCGCTGGAACCGTAAAGATTGATGACCGGTACACCGAAGACACGTTCCATGATCGCGCGGTGGACGACGCTGGTGTATTCGTAACTGGTCAGGATGAAGCGTAGGGAAGGGAACCTTAGGCCGTGGCGTTCGCAGTGGAGAGCGAACCAAGCCCCGTGCACGGGATCGACATCGAGGAAGGTCGGCGCCCAGTCGGCGACTTCCTTGGCCATGCCAGCGAGTTTCTCTTCGCCGAGCGTGAAGGGAATACGCGACTGGTTGACGAAGAGGCTGTCGCCCAGCGTCCGCTGTTCGAGGTTCAGCCAGCGATTGTAGCAGCTCACGCCGCTGCAGCCAGGCGTGGTGAGGACGGCCCGTCGTAGGCTGGGGCTGGTTCCGAAGAGATCGGCGAGGAAGGGGTTGCGCACCAAGGCACGGCGTTCTTGTTCGGCCCACCAGGTCTTGCCGAAGACCACGCGGACGCTGGCGCCGGAGGTTCCGGAAGTACTTTCTTCTTCGATCAGACCGCGGGCGAGGAGAGTCTTGAGGTCGAGGCCATTAGGCAGGAAGCCTTCAGGTGAGTGTTCGCGCAACTGGCTCTTGGTGATGCGCGGCAGGTCGGTGAGGCGCGGCGAGGGGAGGGTGAGTGCGGCCTGCCATGTCGGTCGAAGTGTAGAAAGGAACCGCCACCGTTTGCGTCGAGGGCCTTCTGCGGACATGCCGTGCCGTCCGGAGAAACGGCGGTGGGCATGGATGAGTGCGGCATGTGTGCAAGGAGAAGGCATATCCGCTGAACGCAAAACGAAGCCTTCTTTAAACGGCGGATTAGTGCCATATAACGGTATTCGTCCTCGTGGGGGAACTATCATGATTGAACGAGGTCTTTTCTCTTCATAACACCCCTCATGCGATTACCCCGTCGTTCTTTCCTGCGTAAGGCTGCTGTCGCCGCCCTTGGCTTCACGATCATCCCGCGTCACGTGCTTGGCCGCGGCTTCGTTCCGCCGAGCGAGACGCTGAATCACGTCATCGTCGGGTGCGGCGGTATCTCCGCGATGCACTCCGAGCCGCGCATGACCGGCAAGAACCGCATCATCGGGATCTGCGATGTCGATGCCCAGCGGATGCAGACCAAGTTGGAACGGATCAAGAAGTCCGGCGGCGGTACGCCGATGCAGGCCGAAGATTTCCGTGAAGTCATCGCCCTCCCTGATGCCGACGTCGTCCACGTCTGCACGCCACCCCACTGGCATGGAGTCATCGCCGCCATGGCCGCCCGTCGCGGCAAGGCCGTCTGGTGCGAGAAGCCGCTCACGCGCACGATCGGCGAAGGCATCGCCCTGAGCCGCGTGGTGCAGCAGACGGGTGTCCCCTTCCGCGTGAACACCTGGTTCCGCCTCAATCGCACGAACTATTACGGCGTCGGCCCGGCCCGTGAAATTAAGCGCGTCGTCGCCAGTGGTGTCCTCGGTGGCCCGCTGACCGTCCGTCTCGCCCCCGTCGGCGGCATCGCCTGGAAGGTGAATCTCTGGACCGGTAAGCCCGATCTCATGCCCGAGCCGATCCCAGCGCATCTCAACTGGGACATGTACTGCGGTCCCTCGGCGTTGATTCCTTATCACCCGCACCGCTGCCACGGTTCCTTCCGTGGCTATTGGAACTTCGACCAAGGCGGCCTGGGCGACATGGGCCAGCACTTCCTCGATCCGGTGCAGTACTTCCTCGGCAAGGACGGCGAATCCCCCGTTACCGTCGAATGCGATGCTCCCGCCCAGGACGCCATGGCCTGTGGTGTCTGGAAGACGGTCACGATGACCTACAAGGACGGCACCCGCATCATCCTCGAATCCGAACTCGCCGAGCGTAATCCTGAGAATCCCTTCCTCGAAGGCCCGAATGGTAAGCTCTTCGCCGGCATGCGTTGCAGCCGTCCGGAGCTACTCGTCAAGGCCGCCGAGTTCCCGCTGCCCGAATATCAGGAAGATGATTTCGACGTGTGCGCACGTGAGAAGCGGCCGTTTGGCTACGGCGTCAACGAGGCCTTCCGCAGCTCAACGCTCGTCAACCTCGCCGCCCTCTGCGTCCGTCTCGGCCGCAAGCTGAACTTCAAGTCAGATGCGAGCGGTTTCATTGGCGACGACCAGGCCAACCACCTCCACTCGCCGGCCCTGCGTGGCAACTGGTCCATCTGAGCACACTCTGATCAACACGACCATGAAGCACCTTTCCCTCTTCCTCGCCTGCGCCGCCTGTCTCGTCGGTACGGCTGCCGAGGCTCCGTCCGACGCCACCTTCGCCGACCTCGCGGTCGCGGAGAAGCGCCTCGCCGCCCAGCAGGCGATCTTCGACCACTCGCGTTCTTTCATCACGGCTTCGCCTGAAGCCAAGGCTTGGTTCGAGCGCGTCCGTGTCGCCGCCAAATCGTCCGAGAATCCTGAAGTACAGTCCGCCTTGAGCCAGGTGCTACTCCTGAATCCTAATCATAAGCCGCTCCTGCCCCTGAATCCGAAGCAGGCGCAGCAGTATGACGCCCCGGAAGGCACCACGCCGGAAACCAAACTCGCCCACCTCGAGCGCTTGCTCGACCTTCGGCGCTCCTCGAAGGAATACCCATTGACCAACGACGAACTGATCGCGCTCACGAAGAACGAGGACTTTGCCACTGCCCAGCGCGCTAATCGCCTGCTCCGTCGTATCAGCTCCTCTGTCGCCGCTCCGATCCTCTGGGAGCGTCTGGCGAAATTGACGCAGCGTTCGCAGGTCCAGGAAGTCGAAGACGAGATCCTCCGCCTGCCCTCGACGCTGGCCGCCAAGTACCTCCCGGTCGAGTTCGCCGGCACCGCGCTGGCTTCCAAGGCCGCCTGGATCCGCGTCGCCGCCGTCCGCGCAAACCGTCTCAGCAAGACCGGCAAGGCCTTACGCCCCGTGCTGCTCCCGTTGCTCAAAGGACCGGCCAACGAGTTGACCGAAGCCGCCTGGGCCGCCGTGCCGCGTTTATTCTCCGAAGCTGACCGCGCTGCGTTGACGGAAGCCTCGCAAGGGCTTTCCGAACGCCTCGCGCCCAAGGCGAAGGCCGCACTCGACGCCCTCCCGGCCAAGTAATCTCCCCTGACGCTTGTCGCTTGCCGAGAGGCGGGCGGGGGATTGCTATGTCTCCATGGCGCCCGTCGCGAACAAGGAGGACTCTCCGAACCTAATCCTCGCCGGATTCATGGGCACGGGGAAGTCCGCGCTCGGACGCCAGCTGGCCAAGCGTTGGCGCCGCCGTTTCTACGACACCGACGAACTGGTCGAGAAACTGGCCGGTGTTTCGATCGCCGACATCTTCGCCGAACATGGCGAAGAGCATTTCCGCGCCCTCGAACGCCAGGTCGTCGAAGGCCTGCTTCCTCCGAACGGTGCCGTTATCGCCTGTGGTGGTGGCCTCGTCGTCCCGCCGGGCATGGGTGAGCTGGTCCGTTCGAAAGGCATCGTCGTCACGCTCTTCGCTTCGGTCGACACCATCCTGCGTCGCACCGCGGGCAATTCGCGTCGTCCGCTCCTCAAGGGCGACGATCCTGAGGCCAAGATTCGCGAACTCATGAAGAAGCGCGAGCAGGCCTACATGAAGGCCGGTATCGCCGTTTACACCGATGGGCGTTCGCTGCAGCAGCTCTGCGTCATCGTCGAGCGCGTCTACGAGCGCGAGGCCCGCGCGCTCCTCAAGTCGCGTCCGAAGTCGGAATAGGCGCGAACGCGTCGCCCGCGGGCGGCTGGTCGCGGAACAGCTTCACCACTTCAAGGAATTCGGCGCGCTCAATCAGGAAGGCCCCGAGGCTGGAGAGGTGCGGCGTGGGGACCTGGCAGTCGATGAGGAAGTAGCCGCAGGCCTGGAGGCGGGCGACGAGCGTGGCGAAGCCGACCTTCGAGGCGTCCGCCTTTAGGTGGAACATCGATTCGCCATGGAAGAGACGGCCGAGGGCGACGCCGTAGAGGCCGCCGACGAGCTGGCCTTCCCAGTTGACCTCGACGCTATGGGCGATGCCGAGGCGGTGAAGTTCTCCATAGGCTTTGATCATGTCCTCGTTGATCCAGGTGCCATTTTGGCCGGGGCGGGGGACTTCGGAACAGCGGCGCATCACCGTCTCGAACTGCTGGTCAAAGGTGACCGACCAGCCTTTCTTGCGCATCGTCTTCTTCAGGCTATCCGTCAGGCGGAAGTCAGCCGGCCGCATCACGAAGCGCGGATCTGGGCACCACCACTTCACGGGTTCGCCCGTGGAATACCAAGGGAAGATACCGGCCCGGTAGGCCGCGATCAGGTGGGGCGCGTCAAGCTTCCCGCCGCGGGCCAAGGGCGCACGGGCGGGGGCTTTCGACGGATCGCCGCGATTCCATTCCTGCATCGCCGATACTTTTGGCGAAGCGGAAACGGCGGGCAAGATTAGTCCTTGGTGATATTGTAGACCGACGGGATCGAGATGCCGAGCTCAGCGGCGATCTCGCGGACCGGGGCGCCTTTCTTGCGCATGTTATGGGCCTTGGCGCGCATGCTGTCCGAGATCTGGGCGCGGGCGCGGTTCGGGCGAGAGAGCAGCTTGATCAGGCGCTTGGCGAGCTCGGGCTTCGAGAGGCTGGCGACTTCGCGTTCGATCAGCGACTGGCGTTCGCTGTGTTCGTCTTCCCAGGTCTGCACAGCGAGGTCGCGGGCCTTGGAGAGGGCGGCGCGGACGTAGGCGTCCTTCGAGGTGAAGGAGGAGGGATTGAGGTCGATTTTCATGGAGGTGTTGGTGCGGCTTATTATTCCCCGTGTCTTTAACGGATAATTTTGAAGCGATTTGGATGCTCTCAACCTTTTATTATAATCCCAATTGTCAAACTTTGGTAAAAGTTTTTTTACCCTATTCCATTATACGAAACGTCGTTTCGTTCCTATTTGCTCCATTCGAGCATGCGGCGCAGCGGAATCTCGGCGGCGACGCGGATGCTCTCTTCCATCAGTGATCTCCGGCGAGCCATCGCGCAGACAATCACGCACTTTTGCTAGGGTATTCATCTTCATGAACTTACAATCGTTACAGGAACAACGATCCGTCGGAGCGGATACGAACGTCTTTCCAGGCACTTCTTTACGCAGGCGGTGGATCATCCCTGATTCCGTAGTAATGATGATCGTTTCGGCTGTCTGTTGTTTGCACCAGCCGACCATCATTTCGGTCGAGCAGACCATGTCAGCCATCTCGCGGACGGCTTCAGTACATTCAGGGTGGGCCACGATGGGGGCTCCAGGATGCGCGGCTTTGGTGCGGAGCAGGGCGCCCGGCGTGAATTGCACGTGGGCGTAGCAGTTGCCCGGCCACAGCTGCATCGAGCGGCCGGTCTTGCCGGAGACCCAGCGGCCGAGGTTCTGGTCCGGTACGAAGAGGATGTTTCGATCAGCCGGCACGCGGTTGACGATCTTCGAAGCGTTACCGCTGGTCACGATGACATCGCTGATCGCCTTCACCGCTGCGCTGCAATTGATGTACGCGACGACGTAAAGGGAAGGGTCCGCGGCTTTCGCGGCGGCGAGTTTCGAGGCGGGGCAGGAGTCGGCCAGCGAGCAACCGGCGTTCATGTCCGGTAAGAGCACGCGGCGCGTCGGGTTCACAATCTTGGCTGTCTCGGCCATGAAATGCACGCCGCAGAAAACGATCGTCGACTGCTTCGCCTCGGCGGCCTTGTAGGCGAGGCCGAGCGAGTCGCCGACGAAATCGGCGACGTTCTGGATGTCTTCGCACTGGTAGTTGTGCGCGAGGATGATGGCGTCCTTAGCCTTTTTGAGGGCGATGACTTCTTTCTGCAGGTCGGACAGCGGCGTGCCACCGAGGGGCAGGGGAGGGAAGACGGAAGCGGAGGGATAGGGGATCATGGGCGGGCGGCCTTGCGCTTCTGGCAACGTTCGCAGAGCGCGGTGACCTGGAGTTTCTGGGAGATGGGGCGCATACCGTGCTTGGCGGCGACGGCCTTGCCGTACCATTCCATGAACGGGGCTTCGACTTCGACGATCGTCTCGCAGCTTTCACAGATGAGCTGGGCACGGAAGGTCGCGCTGCCGGCTTCGGCGAGGTAGTACTTGTGGTCGCGGCCGACATCGACCTCGCGAATCACGCTGCTGCCGATGAGGAGAGGGATGGCACGGTAGATCGTGGCGCGGGAAACACTGCGGTCGAGGGAGCGAGCCTTCTTCAGGAGATCCTCAGCGGTGTAGTGGCCTTGGATGGTCCGCGCGCCCTCGAAGACCGCCATGCGCTGGCGGGTCGCACGCAGGCCTTGCTGGGCGATGAAGGCCCGGAAGGCTCCGGATTGCTCCGGCGATTCACTGGCAAGAGGCTTGGGCATGCCGATTTGAGACAGTTTTGATACTGAAACCCCCTCGCGTCAATAAGGGACGCGTCATTGACACCGGGCCTGCAGACCCCTTCATTTACCCCCTTTTCCCAAAGGGAAAGGCCCTTCACCTGATGTACCACAATACGGACGATCTTCGCATTCGCAGCCAGCACCCCCTGCTGACTCCCGCCCTCGTGCTCCAGGAGCTCCCTGCGTCCGAGAAGGCTACCGAGGTCGTGACGACCGCCCGTAAGGATGCCGCCAAGGTCATTTCCGGCCAGGACGACCGCCTGATGGTCATCGTCGGCCCCTGTTCCGTCCACGACACCAAGGCCGCCTTGGAGTACGCCGCCCTCCTCCAGAAGGAAGCCCAGAAGCATGCCGCCGAGCTCCTGGTCGTCATGCGCGTCTATTTCGAAAAGCCCCGTACCACCGTCGGCTGGAAGGGCCTGATCAACGATCCACAGGTTGATGGCTCTTTCCGCATCAACGAAGGCCTCCGCCTCGCCCGCGGCCTCCTCGCGCAGATCGCCGAGATGGGCCTGCCGTCCGCCACCGAATTCCTCGACCCGATCACGCCCCAGTACGTGGCTGACCTCGTTTCCTACGGAGCGATCGGCGCTCGCACGACCGAGAGCCAGATCCACCGCGAGCTCGCTTCGGGTCTGTCTATGCCAGTCGGTTTCAAGAACGGCACCGACGGTTCGATCCAGGTCGCCGTCGACGCCTGCCTCTCCGCTCGTGCGTCCCATTGGTTCCCGTCCGTCACCAAGGAAGGGGTCGTCGCCATCTTCCAGACCGCGGGTAATCCGGACGCGCACATCATCCTGCGCGGCGGTTCCCGTACTGGCCCTAACTACGGCGCTGAATTCGTCACCGACGCCGCGGCCCGCATCCAGAAGGCCGGCCTCAGCTCCCGCCTCGTCATCGATTGCTCGCACGGTAACAGCTCGAAGGATCATCGTCGCCAGCCGCTCGTCGCGGCGGACATCGCCGCCCAGGTCGCCGCGGGTTCGCACGTGATCGCCGGCGTGATGGTCGAAAGCCACCTCGTCGAAGGCCGCCAGGATTGGAAGGGCAAGGACGCCTCCACCTACGGCTGCAGCATCACCGACGCGTGCATCTCTTTCCAGGAGACCATCCCGGTCCTCGACGGTCTCGCCGCCGCCGTCCGCGCCCGCCGCGCGGTCAAGCAGTCCTAATTTTCCGCCATGAACTCCGTACTCAAGCTCATCCTCGATGGGGAAGCCCTCGATACCGCCCAGATCGGCAAAATCCTCGGCCTCGGCGCCGAAGCTGTGGACCGTGAGCTCGCCGCCTTGCGCCAGCAGGGCGTCCTCCTGGGCATGCGCCCGGTGCTGAACCCGAGCTACGAGTCCGAGCACCGCGTCCGCGCGGTCATCGAAATCAAGATTCGCACCGAAGGCGTCGGCGGCTTCGACGGTATCGCCGAACGCATCTCCAGCTTCGAACAGGTAGAGAGCTGCTACCTCATGTCCGGCGGCTACGACCTCCTCGTCGTCGTCACGGCCGACAACCTCTACAAGGTGGCCGGCTTCGTCCACGAGCGCCTCGCCCGCATCGACGGCGTGCAGGGTACTTCGACCCACTTCTTCCTCCGCGCCTACAAGAAGGACGGCTTCATCGTGAACGCCGAAGCTTCCCGCCGCGACCAGCCCTCGGTCAGCCCTTGAGCCCAGCCTGACCATGGATTCTTCCGGCCGTTTCGTGGCGCGACATGTCGCGACCTTGCCCAAATCGGGCATCCGTGACTTCTTTGCCATCGTGTCCAAGATGAAGGACGCCGTGTCCCTAGGCATCGGCGAACCCGACTTCGTCACGCCCTACCATATCCGCGAAGCTGCGATCTCTTCCCTCGAGAAGGGACGCACTTCTTACACGGATAACCGCGGCACCCAGCAGTTCCGCGAGGAGATTTCCCGTTACGTCGCCAAGAACTACGGCCCGGAATACGATCCTGAGACCGAGATCCTTGGCACCATCGGCGTGTCCGAAGCCCTCGATATCCTGCTCCGCTCGACCCTGAATCCCGGCGACAAGGTGCTCTACCACGAGCCCTGCTACGTGAGCTACGCGCCGAGCGTCACGCTCTGCCACGCCGAAGCCATTCCGATCCGCACCGTCGCTGCCGACCAGTTCGCGCTCGATCCGGCCGCCCTCCGTGCCGCCTGGCAGCCGGGCTGCAAGCTGCTCATCCTGAACTTCCCGACGAACCCGACCGGCGGCACCGCTGACCGCTCCAAGCTCGAGGCCATCGCCAAGTTCGCCATCGAGAAGGACCTTCTGGTCGCTTCCGACGAGATCTACTCCGAACTCACGTTCGAAGGCGACCACGTGTCGATCGCTTCACTGCCTGGGATGCGCGAACGCACGGTCTTCCTGCACGGCTTCTCGAAGGCCTTCGCGATGACTGGCTTCCGCATCGGCTACGCTTGCGGTCCCGCCGCCGTCATCGACGGCATGCTCAAGGTTCACCAATACGGTATCATGTGCGCTCCCATCATGAGCCAGGAAGCTGCCGTCGAGGCGCTCCGGAACGGCCGTGATTCGATGCTCCACATGCGTGACAAGTATCGCGAACGCCGCGACTTCATCGTCCGCCGTTTCAACGAGCTCGGCCTGCCGTGCCACCTTCCGCGGGGAGCGTTCTACGCCTTCCCGGACATCACCTCGACCGGCATGGACTCCATGACCTTCGCCCAGAAGCTCCTCGAACAGCAGAAGGTGGCCATGGTCCCGGGTACGGCCTTCGGTGCCGCCGGCGCTGGTTTCTGCCGTGCGTCCTTCTCGACCAGCTACGAGAAAATCCATGAGGCTGGTGAGCGAATCGCCCGCTTCTTGGACACCATCCCGCGTCGCTGACGCATCCTTGCTTGCTAGGCGGTCAGGTAGCCCTGACTGTCCTCCCATGGAACGGAACACAGAAATTTCGCGCGCGGTAGCCATCGTGGGACGGCCCAACGTCGGTAAGAGCCGCCTCTTCAACCGTCTGGTGGGACGCCGCATCTCGATCGTGCACGATCAGCCCGGGGTCACGCGTGACCTCATCACGTCCGACATCTTCGAAGGTCGCTATACCTTGATGGATACCGGCGGCATCGGTCTGTATCGCGCCGAGCTGACGCCTAAGCTCATCGCTGACGCCGTGGAAGAGCAGGTCGACTTCGCCCTCGCCGCCGCCGCGCTCGTGCTTCTTGTCGTCGACGCTTCCGAAGGCTGCGCCGCCCTCGATCTGGAAGTCGCCACCATGCTTCGCCAGGCCGGCAAGAAGGTCGTCGTCGTCGCCAACAAGGCCGACACCGAAGAGCGCGACGGACTGATGTCCGAGTTCTTTGCGCTTGGTTTCGGCGAGCCTCTCCTCATCTCCGCCGAACATGGCCGCGGCATCCCGCAGCTGCAGGCGCTGATCATCAAACTCCTCGGCCCTGAGCCGACGACCCCGCGCGAAGAAGGCCCGCGTCCGATTCGTCTCGCCCTTGCCGGTCGCCCGAACGTCGGCAAGAGCTCGCTCGGCAATCGCCTGCTCGGCGCCTCCCGTCTCATCGTCAGTGAAGTCGCCGGTACGACCCGCGACCCTGTGCGCGCTGGGCTTTCCCGCACCAAGGCGGACGGTTCGCAGGCGAAGTTTTCGCTCGTCGATACCGCCGGTCGTCGCACCGCCAACAAGCGCGACACCCTTGATTTCTACTCGCAGGTCCGTTCCGATGAAATCCTCGCCGAGACCGACGTGGTCTTCCTCGTGCTCGACGCCGGCCAGGGCGTGACCCGTATCGACAAGCAGCTCGCCGGTGAGCTCGCGCTCCTCGGTTGCGGCCTCGTCCTCGTGGTCAACAAGTGGGACCTCGCGAAGAAGGCCTTCCGCGACAAGAATATCGACGGTTTCGAGGACGAAGAGGAATTCCGCGCCAAGTTCCGTTCGGCCATCCGCCGCGAACTCTTCTTCCTGCCGGAGCCGCCGATCCTGTTCGTCTCCGCCCAGACCGGCCTCCGCGCCGAAGACATGCTGGACGCCGCCGAAGGCGTCTTCGTCCGCGCCGGTACTGCCATCTCCACCGGTCGCCTCAACCGCGTCGTGCAGGACCTGATGATCAAGCGTCCTCCGCGCATGGTCTCCGGCAAGCGCTTCAAGTGCTACTACGTGACGCAGGTTTCGAAGCGTCCGATCCGTTTCCGTCTCTTCTGTAACTCCGAGGAACGCCTCGAGGACGCCTACCAGCGCTTCCTCGTCAAGGGCGTGCACGAGAGCTTCGACCTCTCAGGCGTCCCGCTCTACCTGGACATCGTCGGCAAGCCCAAGCAGACGGGTCGTCGCGCCGGTGGTCCTGGTGCCGCGGCGGGTTCCCCGATGACCGAAATCGAAGGCGAAGCGCGCAAGCCGCTCGCCAAGGTGGCCGGCAAGGCCGTCATCGCAGCCGCTCCGAAAAAGGCGATTGGTCCGTCTGGTCCGCGTCTCGGCAAGTCCAAGAATCCGCGCAGCAAGAACGCTCCGGTCCGCAAGAAATCCTTCACCCGCTGGGATAAGCCGCGCTCGCTGAAGGGCCGCGCTGCGCGCCAGGCCCGCAAGTAACGCATGCCGCGGAGATTGGTCCTACTCGGTTCGGATGAGATCGCGCTCCCGGCTTTCGCCGCGGCCCGTGCCTTGCCCGACACCGAGGTGGTGGCCGTGTATTCGCAACCGGACCGTCCCGCTGGGCGTGGCCAGGAGGTTCGCCCAAACCCCGTCGCTGCCTGGGCCCGGGCCGAAGGCTTGACGCTCCTTCAGCCTGAAAAGCTCGAGGCCGCGGACGCGGCGCACCTCGTCTCCTTGCAAGCCGACCTCGGCGTGGTGATGGCCTATGGCCAGCTACTGAAGGATGATTTCCTCGCCGCCCCGCGTCTGGGCTTCGTGAATTTCCACGGCTCGCTACTACCTGAACTGCGCGGAGCCACGCCTGTAGAGGGCGCCCTCGCCCTCGGTCTGGCTGAGACCGGCGTCTCGCTGCAGCAGGTGGTGCGCAAACTTGATGCCGGCCCCCTCCACGCATCTGCTCGGACCAAGGTTCAGGTCGGCGAGGGCAGGGCGGCGCTCCGCGCCCGGCTCGGTGTCATCGCCGGCGAACTCGCCACCGCCGCACTGCCGTCCGTACTCGCCGCGACCTCCGTCGCCGTTCCGCAGGACGAGGCTAAGGTTACCTATGCTCGGCGCCTGACGCGGGCTGATGCGCCCTTAGATTTCCGTCAGCCTGCCGTCGTCCTGCGTCAGCGTATCCTTTCCGTTGAGGGCTGGCCTGGTTCCACCTTCGATCATCGTGCCGCCCTGATTAAGGTCGGCGCCGCGACGGTCGAGGACTCGCTGGCTGCTGCCGCGCCTGGTACCATCGTCGCTGCCGATCGTGCCTGGCGTGCGGATCGCTTGCGGCCAGGGCACCCTAGTCGTGACGCATCTGCAACGCCCAGGTGGCAAGATGCTTCCCGCCGGCGAATTCCTCGCGGGATATCCGCTCGTAGTCGGCGAGGTCCTCGCTTCCGCCGAAATGCCTGCCTTCGTGTCGGATCGGCCGTTTCCGCGGGCACCCAAGGCATAATCGCTTGATTAGCCCTCGCCGCTGGATGTCATAAGGCCATGCGAGCCTTCCATCTCTGCCTCTTCCTGGCCGTGGGAGCCATGGCGCAGCAGAAAGACGTCTCCTTCCGTAATGTCCTCGGCGGATCCTTTGCCGGTTTCTCGGAGGATGAGAAGGCGGAGAAAATCTGGGAAGCGACCGCCGTGGTCATGCGTCCAGCCGCGGAGGCGGGCGTCTGGGATATGGAATCCATCAAAGTGCAGTCGCTCCGCGGCGGTAAGCCTTGGGCCGTCTTCACAAGCCCGAACGGCACGATGGTCCCGGCTCGTCGCTCCGCGCAGGGCAACGGTGTCGTCCAATCTTCCTCTCCGGCGTTTAACCTGACCGGCAAGGGCTGGAGCTGGCGTTCGACGCCCAAGGGCGACAGCTTCGCGATTCTCGCCGATGTCGTAGCCGAACTCGATCTGGCTAAACCGCTCTCCAAGCGCCTGCGCCTCCGCGCTCCGCGCATGGACGCTTCTCCGGTGGAAGGCGGTACGCTCATGGTCTTCCAGGGTGGCGTGGTTGCCGAACGTTTCGGCGAGCGTACTACCTGTGAGCGACTTGAATGCCTTGTCAGTGATGGCCCTGGGGGCGACACCACCTGTCGTTCCATCGTCGCCTCTGGCCGAGTGGTCCGCGTGCTGGATAAGCAGACGTTGCGCGGCGACAGTGCCACCTTTGACCCCAAGGACGATTCCGCTGAACTCATCGGACATGTCGAACTCGAGGAGCCGGAGGTGAAGGCCTCGGCGCAGCGCCTGCGCCACCAGCCCAAACTCGGCCTGACACAGCTCTTCGCCGGCGACGGCAAGCAGGTGAATCTGCATCTCCAGCGCAAGCAGCAGGAGCCGGCCGACCTCGCGGGAGAACTCGTCACGATTCGCCGCGACGTCGCCACGGGTAATTCGCAGGTCGAGGTGCAGGATAATGCATCGTTCCTTTCCACCCAGTCTCGACTGACTGCCCGTCGTTTGGTCGCCACCGAAGGTCGCGATGGTACCAGCCTGCTCGTGGCCGAAGGCGGCGTGAAGGGTCGTCTGGAGGGTAATGAGTTCGAGTCCGGCAAGGCCCGTTGGGATCGAGCCAAGCGGATCCTTGACCTTCAGGAGCTCCCGCGACTCCGCGAAGCCCGCGGTCTCGAGGCGGCTGGCTTCTCAATTCGTACCGATGCGCTCAAGGACCGCATTGAAATCCGTTCTGGTCCTGGCCTCCGCGCGGCCATTCGTCTGCCTGCGGGCGAACTGGGCGGGGCGCCCGGACTCGCCGAAGCCAATCAGATCGTGGTCGTCACCGAGGACGGCGCGATGCAAGTCGAGATGATGGGGGCGGTCCGTTATGTCGCTGGAACCGTCACCACCGAGTCCAATCAGATGGTGGCGTTTGCGACGCCTAAGTCGAAGAAGTCCTCAGAATACGAACTCAACAAGGCCATCCTGTCCGGCAACGTCCGATATGTGCAACCCGGTCTGCGCTGTGCTGCCGAACGCGTCGACCTCACGCCGGCCGTGCAGATCGAGGAAGTACTGACCAAGGACGCCCTGGTCGGTCGGCCCCGTCTGCTGACCATGTCCGGCGGTTCGGGGGCGACCCGCCCGCACCTGTTCCTGACTTCTACCGGTGGCAAAAACGTAGAGTTCATCGCTGACGCCCATGAGGTGCTCACGACTCTCGAGCTCACTAAGTTCTTCCTCCGCGGTTCCGTGGCGATGCGTTCCGATGGCACCGACGCCACCTGCGATCTGCTCGAAGGGATGGCGTCCCCTGACAAGGCCGGTCATCTCGTGGCCCGTCAGGTCGTCGGCCGCGGTAACGTCGTTGTCGTCGCGGGCGGTACGACGGCCAAGGGGCGTACGCTAGAGATGCAGCCGGAGAAGGGTAACGCGCGCCTCATCGGGGATGCCCGTATCGTGGACAGACTCGGTAACGAAGGCGTGCCGGCCAAGGAAGTCACCTACGACATGCGCACGCATGCCTGGCGGATGGATTCCGCGCCGGATGACGTGAACCCCGGACAGGTGGTCCGCCCCAAGATCTTCCTCGGCCGCGACTTCACCTTGCCGGAGGTCAAAAACCTCGACAACGGACGCTGACCGCTTCCTCCTACAAATATGGCCGAAACGAGTGAGAAGGGCGTCATCCGGGCACAGGCTCTAGCCAAGCATTACGACGCTAAGGTCGCCGTCCAGGATGTCAGCCTGTCGCTTCACGCGGGAGAGATCGTCGGCCTGCTCGGACCTAACGGTGCCGGCAAGACGACTACCTTTTACATGGTCGTCGGCCTCATTCCCGCCACCCATGGACGCGTCTTCCTCGACGGACGTAACGTCACCCCCATGCCCATGTGGCAGCGCGCCCGTAACGGCGTCGGCTACCTTCCGCAGGAGGCTTCCATTTTCCGTAAGCTCACCGTGTGGGAGAACGTGATGGCCGTCGTCGAGACCCTGGACCTCAACGAGCGCGAACGCCGTGACCGTACCGCCCAGCAGCTCACCGAACTCGGCCTGGAGAAGCTGGCGCGCCAGCCCGCCTTCACGCTATCCGGCGGCGAACGTCGACGCTTGGAGATCGCGCGCGCTCTCGCGACGAATCCGCGCTTCCTGCTCATGGATGAGCCCTTCAGCGGCGTGGACCCCATCTCGGTCGCCGAGGTTCAGTCGATTATCCGTAAGCTGAAGGCGCGCGGCATCGGCATCCTGATTACTGACCATAACGTGCGGGAAACCCTTTCCATCGTGGACCGGGCCTACCTGATCCACCAAGGGCGCGTGCTTGTGTCTGGCACTCCGTCTGAAATCGTCAATAATCCTGAGAGCCGTCGCCACTACCTCGGCGAAAGCTTTAAACTCTGACGCCATGCACGATCCCGCTCCCGATACCCGTCCGGAATCCGTCTCGGTCCGCGAGTTCTTCGAATCCTTCAAGGACATGCTCCAGATGGAGCTCCTCGCGGGCGAGCAGGGCCTCGATAACATGATTTCCGAGAAGTCGCTGAACCGTCCCGCCTTAGCGGTTACGGGGTACTTCAAGGAGTTTGCTAATAAGCGCCTGCAGCTTTTCGGCGCCGGTGAGATGGCCTACCTTTCCGACCAGACGGCTCCGCTCCGCGAGAAGCTGTTGAACGATGTCTTTTTCAAGAAAATCCCCGCGGTAGTCGTGTCGCGTGGCCTGCCCGTCGATGATCTCCTCCTGCGGATCGCCGACCGGCATCATGTCCCGCTCATCCGCACGCAGCTCAAGTCCAAGGACTTCTCGGCCGAGGCCACGGTGCTCCTTGAGGAAAAGTTCGCTCCGCGGACCAACCTTCACGCCACCTTGGTCGATATCAAGGGCGTCGGCGTGCTGCTCCGCGGCGCTTCCGGCGTCGGCAAGAGCGAGTGCGCCCTGGCCCTCATCGAGCGCGGCCACTCCCTTGTCGCCGACGACTTCGTCATCGTGACGCTCATCGGCGACCGCGAGCTACAGGGTACTGCCAAGGAGCTTAACCGCGGCTACATGGAGTGCCGTGGCATCGGCATCATCAATGTCGCCTCAATCTTTGGCATCCGCTCCGTCCGACGTGAGAAACGCGTCGACCTCGTGGTCACCTTTGTGCTCTGGCAGCCTGGTATGGACGAAGAACGTTCGGGTCTGGAGGTTGAGACCTTTGAGATCCTTGGTCGCAAGGTGCCGCACATGACCATTCCGGTCCGTCCGGGACGTGACATGGCCCGCCTTGTCGAGGTCGCCGCCATGGTGCAGGCCCTACGCGTCATGGGTCACGACTCCGCCAAGGAATTCAGCGACCGCCTCATCCAGTTCATGGCTAAGGACAAAAAGGTCGGCGACGCCTAAGGCCTTACTTCTTCTTTCCGTCCCAGCGGCAGTCGGCCATCACGCGGAGGCAGATTTCGCGAAGGTCGAACAGCGTCGACTCGATATCCTGGGCGGTTTCGGCGGCCGAGAGACGCGCCCCGCTCGGGATACTCGCGGTCAGGCCGATCGAATAGTTGATGGCGGCGAGGGCACGCTTCATGTGCACGAGCGCGAGGGGCAGGTCGCCCGTGTCGGTGGCGTTGATCGCCATGATCATCTGGTGCTGCGCATCCCAGAAGGAGAGCATGATATTGGCCGAATCCACCGCGGTGATCTGCGGGCCAGCGACGGTGCACAGGCGATGGAAGGAATGCGTGAGCTGCATGCAGAGCGCACGGGATACCACATAAACCGGATGCTGGTGGATGCAGTAGGGTAGGTCGGGGCCTTCTTCGTCCGCGTCGTTCACTTCCTCCGGGCCGTCGCCGGGCGCCCAATCGGCGTTTTCCCAGCCCATGCGGCGGGCGCTGATGTCGAGTCGGTCAGGCAGGTCCTTGACCTCGGTATAATAGGAAAGGAAGCGTCCGACCTCGAGGTCGTTGCGCTGGAGGTAGCCTGCCCAGTCGGCTTCGCCCCAAGAGGCGTTGCCGGAACCGTCGAAGTCGCCCTGGGGGTGGTCGCCATCGTCCATGGGGTCCATCATTAGGTGCTTTTCCCCCGTTGCAAACCCCTTGTGGCGAAAATGCCCTTGTCCCGAACGCCCTGAACGTGGCTAATCCGGCATGGCTTTGGACCTTCCTGCCCTGACCGCCGCGCTGACGACCGGACGCGATCTCGCTCCCGGCGAAGCCGCGGCCGCTGCGTCGGCGATGGCGGATGCGCAGGTCGCAGACGCATCCAAGGAAGCCTTTCTGCTCGCGCTTGCGCACAAGGGCGAGACCGCCGCCGAAGTCACCGGCTTCGCCAAGACCTACCGGGCGCTGGCGCGTCGCACTGATTTCGGTGACTGGCCGGCGAAGGGTATCGATATCGTGGGCACGGGGGGCGATCGCTCCGGTAGTTTTAATATCTCCTCGGCGAGCGCACTCATCGTGGCCGCCGCTGGCGTGCCGGTGCTCAAGCACGGCAACCGCTCGATCACTTCGAAGTCGGGTAGCGCGGATTTCCTCGCCGGACTCGGCGTGACTCTCGAGGCCACGGACGCGCAGCTACTCCGCGGCCTTACCCAGGCGAACTTCTGCTACCTCTACGCCCCGGCGTTTCATCCGGCCTTCAAGGCTATCCTCGGGGTGCGTAAGAAGATCGCTGAAAGCGGCACGAAGACCGTCTTCAACGTCCTCGGCCCTCTCATCAATCCCGCCCAGCCGGCGCACATGGTCGTCGGCGTCTACGATGAACGCTGGGTCGAGCCGCTCGCGGCCACCCTCGGCGAACTCGGCGTGAAACGCGGTCTCGTGACGCACTCGCGTGCGGGTGGTGGGATGGATGAGATCACCACGGCCGGTGAAGTCCGTGTGCGCGGCTGCGGCGAACTCGCCTCGGTCGATGCCGTCTGGTTGCCCGGCGACTTTGGTTTCAAGACCTGCACGGTGGCCGACCTGCGTGGCGGTACGCCCGAAGAGAATATCTCGATGTTCAGCGACTTGCTGGTCGGCGGAGTTTCCGACGGACTCATGGACACGCTGTGCCTCAGTGCCGGTGCGTCGTTGTGGGTCGCGGGTAAGGCGACGGACCCGACGGCGGGCGCCCAGCGGGCGCGCGAGATCATCCTCGGCGGCGAACTGCGCGAGGAAGTGCGCCGTCTGCGCGAAGCTTATCGGGCCGACTGATCGTCCTGCAGCCAGGTCAACGTACGCTCGGTCGCGCCGCGATTACCTTGGTGCCAGACTTCGCCGTGGCGACCCATCGCCGCGCGCGTCACATCGTCGGCGCTGAGCCGCGAGAGCAGGGCGGCCAAATCATGGGCGTCCTTGGCCTTGAGCGCCGCCTTGGCCTGTTCGAGGCCGCGGCAGATGTCGCGGAAGTTGGACATCCGCGGTCCGTAGACGATGGCGACGCCGGCAGCGGCGCATTCGACGGGCGTCTGGCCCCCTTCGTGCGGAGCCAAGCTCTTGCCGCAGAAGGCGAGGTCCGCCGCGCGGGTGAGGCGGCGCAGTTCGCCCGTGGTATCTGCGAGATGAATGATCGTGTCGGCGGGCGCGTGCGGTCCGCCGGTGGAACGTTGGTGCCACGCGAGGCCGCTGGCGCTGGCCTCGGCGGCGACTTCGGCGCGGCGTTCCGAATGACGCGGGACGAGCAGCAGGCGGACGTCGCGACCGGTGGCGCGTAGGTCGCGCACGCAGCGGATCAACAGCGTCTCTTCGCCTTTCCAGGTGGACGAGCCGAGTAGCACCACTGTGCGAGGGTCGGTGCCGAAGCCGAGTTCGGCACGCAACTGCGAACGTTCGGCGACGGACATCGGCGCATCGCTGGCGACGTCGAACTTGATGTTGCCCGTGAGCGTCGCGCTGAAACCGAGTTCGCGGAAGCGGCGCACATCCTCCTCGCTGCCGGCGGCGATTTTCTGGAAATGACCGAGCACGTAAGCGGAGAGCCGAGAGAAACGCTGGTGGCGGGCGAAGGACTTGTCCGAGATACGTCCGTTGATGAGAATAGGCTGGGACGCCGTGGGCGCGGGCCTGGGCGAGGTGCTCAGGCCAGAGTTCGCCTTCGACAAGGATGATAGCGTCCGGACGGATGCGGCTCCAGGCCAGGGCGCTGCAGGGCCAGAGGTCGGTGGGGAAGATGCCGATGCAGTCGGCGACGTCGGCGTAGCGATCCTTGGCTAGCCGGTAGCCCGTGCTGGTGGTGGTCGTCAGGATGATTTCAGCCTTACCAGTGGCCTTGAGTTGGCGGAGGAGGGGGCCGATGGCCTCCATTTCACCTACCGAGACCGCCTGGATCCAATAACGGAGCTTTCCGGGGGTCTTGGGGCCTAGTTTGGGGAAAAAGCCCAGTCTTTGGCTGAAACCCGTGCCGTAGCCGCCTCGGCGGAGCATCCGCCAAATATAGTATGGGAGGGCCGGGATTAGCAGCAGCGGGAAGAATATCCGGTAGGCCCAAGACATCGCGTTGCGCCGACCGTGCGGAGGGTGGGGTGGTCTGTCAGTTCCAAAGGAGCCTCTTTGGGCTGATTTTCCCGCTTGCACCGGTCGAGCAGGGGTGTTTGAACCCACTTTCCACCGTTTGTAGCGACCGCAGATCGCTACGGACATAAAACCAAAAAACCAGTCAGTCCCCCTGATCCAATGTCCCCTCCTTCTGCAGGAAAAGGGATACGGAGCCCAAAAACATGAACATCACAGTCAAAGACCTCCTCGATGCCGGCGTCCACTTCGGACACCAGACCCGTCGCTGGAATCCCCGCAGCCGTCCGTACATCTTCGACCACCGCAACGGTGTCTCGATCATCGACCTTGAGAAGACGCACGCGTGCCTCGTCGCCGCCGCCGCCTTCATCGAGGACACCGCCGCCAAGGGCAAGGAAGTGCTCTTCGTCGCCACCAAGCCGCAGGCGCAGGAAGTCGTGCGCCAGGCCGCTAAGTCGACCGGTATGCCCTTCGCCGTGAACCGCTGGCTCGGCGGTACCCTCACCAACTTCGCGACCATCAAGCGCTCCCTCGACAAGTACCGCACCTACCTCCGCATGGAGCAGGACGGTTCCCTCGCCAAGATGCACAAGAAGGAAGCCGCTGCCGTGAAGCGCGAGATGTCGCGTATGAACCGTAACTTCGAAGGCCTCCTCGAATACCGCGAACTCCCGTCCGCGATGATCGTCGTCGACACGAAGCTCGAAGAAATCGCCGTCAACGAAGCCGTCCGCCTCGGTATCCCCGTGATCGGTCTCTGCGACTCGAACTCCGACCCGACCCTCCTCAAGTTCCCCGTCCCGGGCAATGATGACGCCGCGAAGTCCATCCGCCTCGTGGTCGAAGTCCTCACCCAGGCTGTCCAGAACGGTCTCGCCCGCCGCAAGGCCGTGACCCAGGACCGCAAGACCGTGACCCCGGTTGCTCGCCAGAACACCGGCGAGTCCGTCCAGCCTGAAGTCCAGATTTCCGAAGAGCTGCTCAAGGCCAACGAAGGTTCCGACGCCGTCGAAGGCGCCGCTCCTGCGAAGCGCCCCAGCCCCCGCAAGTCCAAGTAATCCGACCATGTCCGCTATCACCGCTCAGACGGTCAACGATCTGCGCCAGCGTACCGGTGCGGGTCTGATGGATTGCAAGAAGGCCCTCGTTGAAGCCAATGGCGACAACGAGAAGGCCGTCGAAATCCTCCGCATCAAGGGAGTCGCCACGCGCAACAAGAAGGCTGACCGCAAGGCCAGCGAGGGCATCCTCGCTGTTCAGGTCTCCGCCGACGGTCGCGCCTCGACGCTCCTCGAACTGAACTGCGAAACCGACTTCGTCGCCAAGAACGAGAACTTCATCGCTCTCGCCAAGGAACTCGTGGGCCAAGCCGCCGCCAATGGTGTCGATGGTTTCCTCGATCAGGCTTACCACGCCGACAAGTCCCGCAAGGTGAACGACTACTTGAACGATCAGGTGCTCAAGATCGGCGAGAACCTCAAGGTCTCCCGTGTCCTGAAGTTCGAAGCCACCGGCGTGGGTCGCGTCTCCGCTTACGTCCACACCGGAGCGAAGATCGCTGTCCTCCTCGAACTGGGCCTCAAGACCCAGGCTGCCGCCGCTAACCCGGAAGTCGCCGAACTGGCCCGCCAGCTCGCGATGCAGGTCGTCGCCAATAACGCTCGTTTCGTCCGCCGCGACGAGGTCTCCGCCGACGTCGTCGCCAAGGAGCGCGAAATCGCCGCCGAGTTCACGAAGTCCGAAGCCGATAAGGCCATCGACGAAGCCAAGCGCATCGTCGAGGACTACAAGGGTCAGCTCGTTGAGCAGAAGGCTGCGAACGACGCCGAAGCCATTGCGGAACTCGAGAAGCGTATCGCCGTAGGCGAGAAGCAGATCGTCGCCGCCGAAGGCCGCAAGAAGGGTCAGCTCGCTAATATGGAGAAGATCATCTCCGGCCGCGTGGACAAGTTCTTCGCCGAATCCTGCCTCCTCGAACAGGCTTACTTCCGCGATCCCGACCAGAAGATCCAGGACCTCATCGCCGCCGCCAAGACCAAGGTCGGCGAAGAAGTCTCGATCGTCCGCTTCACCCGCTTCCAGGTGGGTGAGACCGCCGCCGAGTAAGTTCCGCTGAGATCGGCTATCAAGGCCGGCTACCGCAAGGTGGCCGGCCTTTTGCTTGGCTTGCTTACGCCGCCGTCAGGAATAGCCTGACTCTATGCAGTTCCGTTCGGACATCTTCTGGAAGTCGGCCTGCGGCCGCTGTCCGGATTGCGGCGCGAAGGTTCGGGGTTCTTCCGATCGCACGAGCTGGCTGGCACGCTTCTGGGATACGCCCGCTCACTGTTCTGGCTGCGGTATGACGCTCCGTCGCAAGGAGGGCTTCTTCCTTGGCGCTATCGTCTGGAACTACGGACTCACCGCCTTCGGCGTGCTGCCGCTGGTGTTGTTGGCCCAACGCTTGGAATGGATCGGCTCCGTGTGGGCGATTCGTCTCGCGGTCGGCGCCATCTTCCTGGTGCCGCCGCTCATCCACGCGTTCTCCTGGCGCCTGTGGATCGGCACCTACTACGCTTTCTTGCCTGATCAGCTGCCTTCCGGCGGCCGTCGTCTCGACGACTGATTAGGTGCGGCGAGCGGACATCCGGCGCACCAGTTCGACCAGGAAGGCCGTGTCGCCCTTGGTCGCTCGGAGGTGCCCGACGGTCTCAATCGTCAATGCCTCGATGCGCTGCTTCGTCGCACTGACACCATGCATCGCTGTGTAAGTAGATTTTCCGTTCTCAGCATCGGCCCCGACGGGCTTGCCGAGCTCGGCGGCGTCAGCGGTAAGGTCCAGCAGGTCGTCGACGAGTTGGAAGGCGATACCGGAGGCGCGGCCAGCGAGGCGGAAATGTTCGACGTCGGCCGCGGAGGCGCCGCCCACCATTGCGCCCATCGCGAACGAGGCGCTGAGCATCGCGGCCGTCTTACCAAGGAGGATGAACTCAATCCGGTCCGCGTCATTCTCTTGCCCGTCGATGTCTTCGGTCTGTCCGCCGACGAGTAGTTGGGAGCCTGCAGCCATGGCGAGTTCGCGCACGAGGGCGGTAGCGAGCGTGGGCTTGGCGGCGTAGCCGGTGGCGAGGAGTTCGAAGGCCAGAGGTTGCAACGCGTCGCCCGCGAGCAGGGCGGTGGCCTCGTCAAAGGACTTGTGGCAGGAGGGGCGACCGCGGCGCAGGTCGGAGTCATCCATGCACGGTAGGTCGTCATGGATCAGCGAATAGGTGTGGATGCACTCCAGTGCCGTCGCGGCGTGGGAGGCGTCAGCCTGAGGCGTGAAGGCCGCAGCGGAGGCAAGGCAGAGGACTGGCCGTAGGCGCTTACCTCCGGCTTCGAGCGAGTAGCGCATCGCTTCATGCAGCCGTGCAGGGCGGGTCGTGGAGACCGGCGTCAGCAGACGGAGCGAGGCTTCCGCCTGCTGGATGAATGCCTCGTGCCGTGACTGAAACAGCGAGGCGTCCATCGGTTATTCGATTTCGGCGCCCAGTTTGAAGAAAGTCGCCGTGCGGCCTACGCTACCGATGACTTCGCTTTCGGTGAGCTTGGCCAGTTCCTGAGCCTGCTTGTCCATCTCTTCGCGTTCAGCAGTGAAGCGAACCTTGACCAGGTCGGCGTTGCGGAAGGCTTCGGCGAGGAGGTTGGCGATGCCCGTGTTCACGCCGGCCTTGCCGACGAACACCTTCGGGTCGAGCGTCTGGGCGAGACTGCGCAGTTTGCTGCGTTCGGCGCCGGTGAGGCGGGGTTGGTCTTCAGAGCCTGATTCCATGCCCGCTATGACGCTCTGGCGGGGCAGGGGAGTCAACGGACTAATCGGCCGCGCCTTGCCGTCCTTGCTCTGTGGGGTATCATGGTGGTACCGATGAGCCCGTCTCCCCAGTCGCCTGCGCTAGTCGTCCTCCCTGAGAACGAGATCGCAGTGCAAGTCCGTCCGTTGGATCCCGTCGTCGTCCACGTACGCTGCGCTCCGCATTACTCCCACTCCCTGCGCATCTGGCAGAGCACGTTCCTGCTGGACCGTGATTCCACCCACACGAGCTCGATGGTCGGTTTCGAGAACATCTCCCTTTATCCGCATTGGATGCCGGTACCCTTCGGCCGCCCCTATCAGTTCACCTTGTTCTTCGAGCCGCTCCCGAAGTCAGTCCAGGTCTTCGACCTTCACGAGATCATCCCGGAGCCCCGCGGATGGCATTTCCCCGCAATCCGCCGCAATCAGGAAGACGTCTACTGGCTGGACCTGCCTAACTGACGGAAAACAGGCTTATATTTCCTGTCTAAACGGGTTTACGGACGGGCACTTCCGTCTTGCTTACCCCCTTTCGGTTCGTCATTTCCATGGGTCAACTTCGTTAGGGAGAGGGGCGGAGCCCTTCTCACGCTGGTCGGTAGGCGAAAGCCTATTCCAGACGGAGAGCCCGGCTAAACGGCGGGGCTTTCGGGAATCTCTCCCAGGTCGGCCATCATCAACCCAAAACTAACCACCACCATGTCCGTCAATAAGTCTGAAGTCATCAAGAAGCACCAGCAGGATGCCAAGGATACCGGCTCCCCTGAAGTCCAGGTCGCTCTCATCTCCGCCCGCGTCACCCACCTGACCGAGCACCTGCGCACCCACCGCAAGGATTTCCACTCCCGTCGCGGCCTGATCATGCTGACGAATCGTCGTCGCAAGCTCCTCGCGTACCTGAAGTCGTCTGACCTGGATCGCTACAACGCGCTCCTGGCCAAGCTCAACCTTCGCAAGTGAACGGCGCCTCCGGGCGCTTCTGTTCACCGAGCGTCCCAGCCTAGGCTGGGACGTCCGCTTTTCACCCACCAACAACAAAAACCCGTCGGGCAATTCCGCCCGACACAACGCACCAAGCAAACACACACATGAAACAAAAACACTCCGTGACCATCGAAGAACTCGGTATCACGATCAACACGGGCTCCATCGCCCGCCTCGCCAATGGCGCGGTCACCATCAGCAAGGGCGAGACCACGCTCTTCGTGTCGGCTACCGCCGCCGAAGACCTGCGCTCCCCCGACCAGGACTTCTTCCCCCTGACCGTCGACTACCGCGAGAAGTTCGCGGCGGCTGGCCGTTTCCCGGGCGGTTACTTCCGTCGCGAAGGTAAGCCTTCCGATAAGGAAATCCTGACCTCGCGCCTCTGCGACCGTCCCCTCCGCCCGCTCTTCCCCGAAGGCTTCCTCAACGAAGTCCAGGTGATCGGCCTCCTCCTCTCGGCTGACCAGATCAACGACTCCGACGTGCTCATGGTGAACGGCGCTTCCGCCGCTCTCCTTTGCTCCGACATTCCTTGGAACGGACCGATCGCCGGTATCCGCCTCGGTCGCGTCGCCGGCCAGTTCGTCGTCAACCCGACCCACGAACAGCAGTATGAGTCCGACCTGGACCTCATCTACGTCGGCAACGAGAGCGACATGATGATGATCGAAGGTTCGGCTGACCAGCTGCCTGAAGCCGATTTCATCGCCGCCCTCGAATACGCCCAGAAGGCCATCCAGCCGATCATCGCCGCCCAGCGCAAGCTCGCCGCGATGTACTCCAAGACCAAGCGCGTCTTCCCGCTCGTCGTCTGCGAACCGAAGGCCCTTGCTATCTGCGAACGCGTGGCCGCCGAAGGCGACCAGCTCAAGAAGGCAATCTTCCTCGCTTCCAAGAAGGAACGTGGCGACGCCGTGAAGGCCGTAGTCGAGAAGTCCAAGGCCGCCTGTAAGGCTGAGCTCGGCGACGTCTTCGACTCCCGCCAGATCAAGATGGCCTTCGAGAAGCTCCAGGAGAAGGTTTACCGCAATGCGATCATCCAGAGCGGCGAACGCGCCGACGGCCGCAAGCCGCTGGATCTCCGCGCCATCTCCTGCGAAGTCGACGTGCTTCCTCGCGTCCATGGTTCCTCGCTCTTCCAGCGCGGCGAAACCCAGGGTCTCGTCCTCGCGACCCTCGGTACCTCCAAGGATGCCCAGGAAGTCGACGCCATCACCGGCGGCCCGAGCAAGCGCTCGTTCCTCCTGCACTACAACTTCCCGCCCTTCTCGGTGGGTGAGACCGGCCGTTTCGGCATGACCTCCCGCCGCGAAACCGGCCACGGTAACCTCGCCGAGCGCTCGCTGCTCTCCGTGCTGCCTTCCGAGCAGGACTTCCCGTACTCCATCCGTCTCGTCTCCGAGATCATGGAATCCAACGGCTCCACCTCGATGGCTTCCGTCTGTGGCGGCACCCTCGCTCTCCTCGACGCTGGCGTGCCCATCAAGGCCCCGGTCGCCGGCATCTCCTGCGGTCTCGTGACCGAAGACGCCGCCGGTAAGATCGTGAAGCACCGCGTGCTCACCGACATCATCGGCGCCGAAGACCACTACGGCGACATGGACTTCAAGATCTGCGGCACCCGCGAAGGCATCACCGCCTTCCAGCTGGACCTCAAGATCCACGGTCTCCCGATGAGCATCGCCAAGGAAGCCATCGCCCAGAACAAGGTCTCCCGCGACGCGATCCTGGACATCATGGCCAAGACCATGCCGGCCACCCGCGCCGAGCTGAAGCCCTGCGCCCCTCGCACCCACCGCATCAAGATTCCGTCCGATAAGATCGGCGCACTCATCGGTCCGGGCGGCAAGAACATCAAGCGCATCACGGAATACACCGGTTGCCAGCTCGACATCGATCAGGACGACTCCGGTTGGGTCACGATCTTCGCGACCGACGGCGAGTCCCTCGCCCGCGCGGTCAACGAGGTCAACCTCCTCTCGGCTCAGATCGAGATCAACAAGACGTACAAGGGCATCATCCGCTCGGTGAAGGAATTCGGCGCTTTCGTCGAATGCCTCCCCGGCCAGGAAGGCCTCGTGCACGTCTCCGAACTCGCCGACCACCGCGTCGAGCGCGTCGAGGACATCTGCAAGCTCGGTGACGAGATCATCGTCAAGTGCGTCGGCATCGACGACAAGGGCCGCGTGCGCCTCTCGCGCCGCGCCGCCATCGCCGAGAAGGAAGGTCGCGACTACGCTCCGGCCCCGAAGCCGATGGACCGCCCTCGTGGCGACCGTCCGGACCGTCGCTAAGCCCCGGTTCAACGAACAGACAAGGCCTCGGCTCACCCCGGGGCCTTTTTTGTGCCCGCTTACTTCGAGAGCTTATCAGCTGCCGTCACGCGCTCAAACCAGCCGCGCGCGATGGTCGTCGCCTCGCCGTCGCGCAACGGCCAGCGGTCATTGTGCGGATGTTTCGCGAGCTCATTGGGGAAGGCTCCGAAGTGCGCCCCCATGTCGACCGTGAGATAAGTGACGCCGCTCGGCGCGACGGAGGTGATGAACTTCTTCGTCTCCGCACCCGCCTGGCTGACGAGCAGCGGGCGTCCAGCGAGGCGGCGTAGGCGGACGGACGCTTCTTCGCGGTAGCGGGCCAAGCGGCGAGCCCCAGGCATGCCCCTTCCATTCCAGCATGCCGTCAAAATGGTCGTGCGCCCATAGGCCGCACCAGAGCTTCGCGACCTCGTCATCGTGCAGGCCGAGGAAGGAGACGCCGATGGCCCCGCGCGAGAAGCCGCAGAGGATGACCTTCTTGGGGTCGCCGCCGAACTCCGCGCAGATCCGGGGGAGGTTCGTCTTGGCGTAGCCGACGGTGGCGTCGATGTCGCCCCACCAGGTGCGTTCATTCTTCTGACGATCCTTGGCGACGTAGGGCAGGACGACCCAGATGGCCCGGCCCCGTGCGACGCCGTAGCCGAGGGCGGCGCCTTCGACTTCGCCGGTGGAGCCGGAGGTCGGGAAGATAGTTGCCGGTGTATTCGGCGATGACTGGCCAACTTTTACCACGGGCCTTCCAATCCGGCGTCCAGTCGTCGGGCAACGCGATCAGGTGGCGTACCTTCGTGCCGGCATATTCGGGCGCGATGACGGTGGCCCGTTTGCCCGGCTGCGGGCCTTGTTCCGTGAGCGGAGGGAGCGCAAGGTCCGCTGCGCCGAGGGCCGTCGCCGAGATCAGGAGAAGCAGGGCGAGGCGCATGGCGGGCTCAGGGCAGCTTATTATCGACGACCTGCGTGCGCGTCCAGAGGTCGTGCCAAGCGCGCTTGTCGCGGCGGAAGAGCGGTACGTGGAAGTTCACGATGCCCAGCAGCATGAAAAGAGGGTTCGGTAACGTGAAGAACGCGGCCTTCCAGGCGGAACGCAGGAGCGAGGGGAGGAAGCCGGGAGGTTCGGCGTCGGGCAGGCTGATCGTGCGCAGGTTGAAGATGCGTTTCCCAATGGTGCGTCCGGCGAGCAGCCATTCCTGCAAGGCGAGCGCGAGCAGCATGGTCACGAAGCTCACGTTACCTTGGAAGGAATACCAGGTCAGGAAGGCTTCGGCGTCCGGGCTCTTTCCGTCGACAAATTTGCTGGCCATCGCCTTCAAAACATCGAGGTCGTGTGGATCTCTCGAGCTGACCGCTTTGATATATTGTTCAGTGAAACGTTGCGTCCACGCGTCAGCCTTCTGACGGGCGGCGAGTTCGTCGGGGCCAGCGAGGATTCCCGCGAGGGCCCAGCCGAGGAACATCAGGGGTAAGATATCCGCCAGGCAGGCCAAGCTGCGCCACCAGAATCCCGCGGGAGGTGGCGGGATGGGGGGAGGGTTAGCCACGGGCTTGGGCGCGTTCGCAGGCGTCGAGCGTGTTCTTCATGAGCATCGCGACGGTCATCGGGCCCACGCCGCCCGGGACGGGCGTGATGGCTTCGCAGAGAGGGGACACGGCGTCGAAGTCCACGTCGCCGACGATGCGGTAGCCGGTCTTCTTGGTGGCGTCCGGCACGCGATTGATGCCGACGTCGATGACGATTGCGCCGGGCTTGACCATGTCGGCGGTGATGAAGCGGGGCTTGCCGATCGCGGCGACGACGATGTCAGCCAGTCGGACGATAGCGGGCAGGTCTTTGGTGCGCGAGTGGGCGATGGTCACGGTGCAGTCGCAACCCTTGGCGAGGAGGAGGGCGGCGGCGGGCTTGCCGACGATGAGCGAGCGGCCGACGACCACGGCGTGCTTACCGGCGGTCTCGACCCCGGAGCGGCGGAGGAGTTCGACGACGCCGGCGGGCGTGCAGGCGGCGAAAGCGCCCGGGACTTCTTGGACGAGGCGACCGATGCTTTGCGTGCCAAAGCCGTCGACATCCTTGTCGGGCGAGACGCGGTTGAAGACTTCAGTCTCGGGGAGGTGCTTGGGCAGCGGGGCCTGGATGAGGATACCGTGCACCGAGGCGTCGGCGTTGAGGGCGTCGAGGTGGGCGAAGAGTTCTTCCTTGGTGACCGTCTCGGGGAAGAGTTGGAGTGAGGCCTTCATGCCAACCTCGGCCGCGGTCTTCTGCTTCTTGGTCACGTAGGAGACCGAGGCGGGATCGTCGCCGACGCGGACGAAAGCCACGTGCGGAACGACCGGGGCGAGCTTAGCCACGCGTTCCTTGACTTCGGCGAGGACCTGTTGGGCGATAGCGTTTCCGTCGATGAGGCGCATGAAGGATGACTAAGACGTTCAGCCCGCCGAGGGCGAGAAAAGTCCTTCGATAGCCTGCCGGATGATTGTCTCGCCCTGTGGGGGTAAATGCCTCAATCCAGTGGCGTGCCTTCCGAAGGACCCATGCGTATTCATAAGTTCCTCGCTCAGGCGGGGGTCTGCTCCCGTCGTGAGGCGGAGCGTCTGGTCGCCTCGGGGTCCGTGATGATCAATGGAAAACTGGCCGTGACCGGTCAGCCGGTTGACCCGGCCGTGGACACGGTCATCTGCGAGGGGCAGCACATCAAGCCGCTGGGCCGCACGGTGGTGCTGATGATGAATAAGCCCCGTGGTTACCTCTGTACCAACGACGATTCGCATGGCGGCCAGACCGTCTTCGGCATGGTCCCTCCGGAATACGGTAAGCTGCGCCTCTTCTGCGTCGGTCGCCTCGACAAGGATTCGGAAGGCCTGCTCATCCTGACCAACGACGGAGAATTGGCCAACAAGGTCATGCACCCCTCGGGCGGTGTCATCAAGCGCTACGAGATCATCCTGAATCGTGATTACGATCCGACCCTCACGCCGCGCCTGCTCAAGGGGGCCGTCGAAGAAGGGGAGCACCTGCGCTTCAAGAAAGTCATTCGTCACCCGGACAACGCTGCCCACCTCGAGATCCACCTCGACCAGGGTCGTAAGCGCGAGATCCGTCGCCTCTTTGAGATCTTCGGCTTCCACGTGAAGACCCTGCGCCGCTTCCAGATTGGTGGACTGGTTATCCGGAAGATGCCCTTGGGCGATTGCCGCCCGCTTTCCCGCAAGGAAATCGACTCGCTTTTCGAGAACTGAGTCCGGCCGGGCTATCTTGGGCTTGCACCTTGAGGGTAGGGGTTTTTGCTCAGGTGAACCCCTTAGCCGTGCACCCCTTGCGTCTGCTCCCCGTTTTGCTCTGCGCCTGCTCGTTGCTGGCCGGACCTGAGACTTCCCTTAAGCTCGTTTGGTCCGACGAGTTCAATGAGAAGGAGATCGATAAGAAGAAGTGGGGCATCAACAACCCCGACGGCGTGAAGATCGTGGACGGTCAGCTCTCTCTGGAAATCACGCCGGGCTCGAAGCCGATGTTCTGGCGCGGCTCGAGCATCAACTCCCGAGGTAAGTATAGCTCCAAGTATGGCTTCATCGAGGCCTCCATCATGTTCGTCCAGACGGGTGGGCATGGTTGCAGCTTCTCCATCGGGAATGAAGACAACCGTCATCCTGCCGCGGGCATGGGTTTCAACAACGGAGGCGGCGATTTGGTCGCCGTTGGCTTGTGGATCGTGAACGAGGAGAGAGGACGGTATCTGAGTCCCAAGGAGAATCCGGTCCCGCGCGACCCCACCTACTCCAAGAAGTTCCACCGCTTCGGCTTCCAGTGGGGTCCGAACGACTATCGATGGTATGTGGACGGCCGCCTGGCTTACACCATCCGAATCTCGGATAAGATTCCGCCCACGCCTAAGCCGATGTATATCGGCTTTGACCACAGCCGTCTCCCGGAAGCCGGCTTTCTGAAGAATTTCAAGGACCCCCAGATGGGCCCGGAACCCATGCGGGTCGACTGGGTCAAAGTCTACCAATAAGCGGGTAGGGCTTGCCTCCTTCTGGTCTCTGATTTTAATCATTCTTACCCCTATTTCATGAAAGCCCTCCCGCTTTTCTCCCTCCTTGCCGCCCTGACGTTGGGTGCAGCTCCCAATACTGGCCTGAAGCCGGTCTGGGAGGATAATTTCGACGCCAAGGAGCTACGACCCCAAGAAGAACTGGAGCGTCGGCGGGTCCGCCCGGGTCGTCGACGGTAAGCTCCAGCTCGAAGTCACGCCCAAGGACAAGGCCGGCTTCTGGAATGGCAGCAGCGCCCATACTTTGGGCAAGTTCTGCTTACGGACAGGGGTACTTCGAGGCCTCCATCCGCGCCGTGCAGTCCAAGAATCGCGGCTGGACCATCTTCGGCGTCCGCAATCAGAACATGGAAAAGGTGCCTTCCGCTTCGATGTACTTCGTCTTCACGGGCGCCGACCGCATTGAGCCGAACCTGAACATCGTCGACGAATCCGGCTCCCATCGCCTGGCCCCCAAGGAGAAGGTCATCGCGATGGATGGCGGCAAGTCCTACAAGAAGTTCCTGACCTACGGCCTGCAGTGGAACGCCACTTCCTACCTCTGGTACGTCGAAGGTCGCCTGGTCCATAAGCTCGCTCGCCCTATTCCCAAGGAGCCGATGAGCCTCGAGTTCCATCAGAGCCTGCCGGAAGGCGGCCTCCTCAAGGACTTCATGAATCCGAAGCTCGGACCCGAGCCGATGCAGATCGACTGGGTCAAGGTCTTCAAGATTCCCTGAGTTCAAACCCTTCTCACCCCATCATGAAACAACTCCTCAGCCTCCTCGCCCTGACGGCCACCCTGAGCGCCGTCAATCCCGGCTTCCAACATGAAGCTGGCGTTCTCCGATGAGTTCGACGGTCCGGCGCTCGACGCAGCCGAAGTGGGCCACGCTACGGCGAGCCCACCGCGATGTCCTTCGTCACCGTCGGTAAGTCGAAGGCGCTGCGTATCACGCTCATCAAGCGCGAGGACATGATCCAGACCAATGGCATCCGCATGCAGCCTAAGCACGAGCAGGTCCGCGGCTACTTCGAGGCATCCATCCGCATGAACGCCAACCCCGGGCACACCGGCAACATGTCGATCCGTCCCAAGGACGATAAGGTCCTTCCTTCCATCCTCGCTCTCTGGGAGGGCACCGGTGAGGACTATCTCACCCCTTGGGCGCGTTACGTGGACGACAAGGGGCAGAATGACCTCCGCTCCGATGCGTCAGGCAAGAAGATCCTCAAAGGCGGCGAGCCTTCCAAGAAGTTTAACACCTACGGCATCCTCTGGACCGAGAAAGGTTTCGCCTGGTTCGTCAACGGCAAGCAGATCCACAAGGTCGACCGCACGCCCATCGGCTCGCCGATGCATGTGCAGTTCTCCCACCGGATCGGAGAATGGGAGCGCCCAAAGCTGAACCTCAAGCAACTCCCGGACGACGTGGATATCGACTGGGTCAAGGTCTGGAAATAATTTCCATGCGATTCTCTGCTCTCCTCTTGCTGGTCGGCACGGCGGCCTTCGCCGCGGATCCTTCGATCGGCAAGAAGCTCGTCTTCTCCGATGATTTCAACGGCGATAATCTCGACGAGACGAAGTGGACTGTCTTCGGGTCAAGGGCCGTGTTCACCTTCGTCAAGTTCGGCCAAGGGGAGCGCCCTGCGCATCGGCCTCAAGACGGACGTCAACATGATCCAGAACAATACGATCACGACGCGCGGGAAGTTCAGCCAGCAGTTCGGTTATTTCGAGGCCTCCATGCGGATGCATGCGGGCGACGGGCATGCCGGGGCTTTCCGCGTCTCGACCGATGACGAGAAGACTCCGCCCAGCATCGTCACCTCCTTCCACGGCACGGGCAAGGAACGGGTCAGCCCCTGGGCCCGCGGCAACTTGGAGTCGGGGTCGCAGGACTACCGGCCCGACAAAGCGATCGGCAAGTTCAACGATCTCTCCAAGAAATTCCACACCTACGGTATTCTTTGGACGGACAAAGGCTTCACCTGGTACATGGATGGCAAGGCCGTCCACAAGCTCGAGCGGAAGGAATTCGTCCGGCCTATGTCGCTGGCCTTGGTCCATCGTATCGATGAGGAGGACCGCCCGAGGCTGGTCCTCAAGACCTTGCCGGACGACGTGGATATCGACTGGGTCAAGGTCTGGAAGTAAGCCCTCGGTCAAAAGAGGTTTGCATCAGTACCCCGCTAGGCATCCTGCGGGGTACTTTCATGTCCGCTCCTTACGACAAGAACAACCCGTTCCCAGCCTGCCTCGTCGATCGCCGTCGCCTGAGCTCCCCGGCCAGCCAGAAGGACACTCAGCACTTCTCGGTCTCCCTCGCCGGCAGCGGCCTGACTTATAAGTGCGGCGACAGCCTGGGAGTCTTCCCGACCAACAACCCTGAGGCCGTGGCCGCCTTGCTCCAGGCCGCCGGTTGCACGGGCGACGAGCACGTGACCATCCCGAAGGACCTTGCCCCGATCACGCTCCGCCAGGCCCTGTCGACCCGCCTCGCCCTCAACGGCCCGACCTACAAGTTCGCCCAGCTCCTCCATGACCGCGCGACGGATCCCGCCGACAAGGCCCGCCTCGCCGCCGCCATCGGCGAAGCCGACCCGGAGAAGAAGAAGGCTTGGATGGAGCAACGCGAATTCCTCGACCTCTTCCTCGAGCACCCGTCGGCCCGCCCCTCCGCCCAGGAGGTCATCGAGCTGATGCGCAAGCTCATGCCGCGCCTCTATTCGATCTCGTCCGCGCCGTCGAAGTATCCGCAGGAAATCCATCTCACCGTGGCTGTCGTCCGTTACGAGACCAACGGCCGCCCGCGCGAAGGCGTCTGCTCCAGCTACCTCGCCGACCGCGCCCGGATGAATGAAGCCGACCTTCCGGTCTTCGTCGCCGACTCGCACTTCGGTCTCCCGGCCGACGATAACATCCCCGTCATCATGGTCGGCCCCGGCACCGGTGTCGCGCCGTTCCGCAGCTTCGTGATGGACCGAGCCACCCGCGGCGCCAAGGGACCGAACTGGCTCTTCTTCGGCGACCAGCGCAAGGACCATGATTTCCTCTACGCCGACGAGTGGGCGGAGTATCTGAAGTCCGGCGCGCTCACGCGCCTCGATACCGCTTTCTCGCGCGACCAGGTCGCCAAGGTCTACGTGCAGGACCGCATGCGCGAGAACGCCGTCGAACTCTGGAAGTGGATCCAGCAGGGCGCGTATTTCTACGTCTGCGGTGACGCCAAGCGCATGGCCAAAGACGTCGACGCCGCTTTGCACGCCATCGTGGCGGAGCAGGGTGGGATGACGCCTGAGGCCGCCGTGGAGTGGGTGAAGCAGTTCAAGAAGGACGGACGTTACCAGCGCGACGTCTACTGAGCGCACAAGGGCGGGGCAGGGCGCTTCCAGCGGGGCATTAGCCACTTGCCAGCAGCCCTGTTTCCTTGCACAAAAACTTCCGATGCATCTCACGCACTCTCCTCGCGTCGCCCTCGTCACCGGAGCCGGCCGCGGCATCGGCAAGGCCATCGCGGAACGTCTCGCTTCCCACGGTCATACCGTCCTTTGCGTCTCGAAGTCCGAGACCTGCGTGCAGGTGGCCAACGATATCCTCGCCAAGGGCCAGAAGGCCAAGGCCTTTCAGGTCGACGTCTCGGACGCCGCCGCGGTCGCCAAGGCCTGCGAGCAGATCAACGCCGAATTCGGCGCCGTCGAGATCCTCGTCAACAACGCCGGCATCACCCGCGACAAACTTGTCATGGCGATGTCGGACCAAGACTGGAACGACGTGATCTCCACCAATCTTTCCTCGGCGTTCTATTGGACCAAGGGCCTCGTGCGTCCGATGACCAAGAAGCGCTGGGGTCGCATCATCAGCATCTCCTCCGTCACCGGCGTGCAGGGTAACGCCGGCCAGGCCAACTACGCCGCCGCCAAGGCCGGCCTCCACGGCCTCACCATGACGCTCGCCCGCGAGCTCTCCGGCCGCTCCATCACCGCCAACGCCGTCGCCCCTGGTTTCATCACCACCGACATGACCGGCGAGCTCTCCGAAGAGGTGAAGCAAAAGATCCTCGGCGTCATCCCTCTGGGACGATTTGGCTCAGTCAATGACATCGCCGCCATGGTTGATTATCTGGCCTCCGAAGAGGGGGGCTACATCACGGGTCAGGTCTTTTCGGTTGACGGAGGTATGGCTATCTGACACCCCAAAACCTAACAAAACACCCTTTTATTATGCCCGAAAACATCGAACAGCGCGTCAAGGACATCATCGTCAAGCAACTCTCCGTCACCCCCGACCAGCTGACCCCCACGGCCAGCTTCCAGGGCGACCTGAAGGCTGACTCCCTTGACCTCGTCGAGATCATCATGGCTTTCGAAGACGAGTTCGGCCTCACGATCCCGGAAGATAAGGCTGCCGGTATCAAGACCCTTGGTGATGCCATCGAGCACATCAAGGCCCACGCCACCAAGTAAGTACAACGGGCTTTCCTCGTAGGCCCGCCCCCTTGAGCTCCGACCGCAATTCTCGCCGGGTAGTCGTCACGGGCATCGGCTCGGTGACAGCCCTCGGTCACGATAACGCGACCTTCTGGGACGCCCTCATCAAGGGTCGTTCTGGGATTTCGCGTGTCACCCGTTTTGACCCCACGGACTTCCCGTCCAAGGTCGGCGCCGAAATCCGCGATTTCGACCCGTCCAAGTTCATGGACGCCAAGGAAGCCAAGCGTAACGACCGCTACACGCAGTACGCCGTCGCCGCTTCCCGTCTCGCCATCCAGGACGCGAGCGTCGACGTCACCAAGCTGGATTCCGAGCGCTTCGGTGTGATCATCGGCTCCGGCATCGGCGGGATGGAGACCATCGAGAACCAAGCCCGCGTCCTCATCGAGCGCGGCCCGTCGCGCGTCTCTCCCTTCACGATTCCTTCGCTCATCGCCAACATCGCCTCCGGCGTCGTGGCCATCGAGTTCCAGGCGAAGTCCGTCAACTTCGGCGTCGTCTCGGCTTGCGCCTCCGGTTCCCACTCCCTCGGCGAAGCCTTTCGCCATATCCGCGACGGCCATGCCGACATCATGCTCTCAGGCGGCTCCGAGGCCTGCATCACCCGCCTGAGTTACGCTGGCTTCTGTAACATGAAGGCGATGTCGACCGACTTCAACGATACGCCCGAGAAGGCCTCCCGTCCGTTCGATAAGTTGCGCGATGGTTTCGTGATGGGCGAAGGTTCGGGCGTGTTGGTCATCGAATCCCTCGAGCATGCCCAGGCCCGTGGTGCCCGCATCTATTGCGAACTGGCCGGCTACGGCGCCACCTGCGACGCCTACCACATCACCGGCCAGGATCAGGAAGGGAAGGGCCTCGCGCTCTGCCTCAGCCGTGCTCTCGCCGAAGCCGGCATCGAGAAATCCGAAGTCGGTTATATCAACGCCCACGGCACCTCGACCCCGATCAACGACCGCTGCGAGACCCTCGCCATCAAGCGTTGCTTTGGCGACCTCGCCCCCAAGATCTCCATCTCCTCGACCAAGTCCATGACGGGCCACCTCCTGGGTGCCGCCGGCGGCATCGAGGCGGCCGCCTGTGTGATGGCCATTCACACGGGCATGATTCCGCCGACCATCAATTACGAGAATCCGGACCCTGATTGCGACCTCGACTACACGCCGAACGTCGCCAAGGCCCGCAAGGTGGACGTGGCGATCTCGAATAACCTCGGCTTCGGCGGGCATAACGCCTCGCTGATCTTCAAGCGTCTCTGAGGTTTCGGCGGTCCGCGGTGCAACCTTTTGCCTCGCGATGGGGTATAAGGGAAATAGAACTATGCCGTCCCCCATGGCTCCCCGTCACCTCCTGCTCGCCTTAGGCTCCTTCCTGGCCGTCTCCCTCGGCGCCCAGGTCCCCGCCCCGGCCCCGGCGCCTCCGCCCACGGTCACTCGTGCGCACCTCCGTCTCCCATCTCGACCCGAAGACCGGCAAGTCGGACATCCTGACGGCTCCCTCCGTCGCCGTGATCTCCGGCGAAGAAGCCCACGTCAGCGATCGCTGGTCGTCCTGATCCCAAGGATCCGAAGGGTAAGCCAGAGAGCTCGATGGAATTGGTCATCGCTCCCACGGTCCAGCCGGACGGCACGGTGAGCATCTCCCTGCGCATGGTCATCACCAATAAGCCCGAGCCAGTCGACCCGAAGCAGGCTGGTCGCGAGCGTAAGCGCGAGTCCAAGTCGCCTGACGGCACGCTCACTTTCTACTCGGTGCTCGCCCAGGAAGGCCTCTTTTCGATCCAGGACAGCAAGGGCGGGCGTCGCTGGTACAAGATCGGATCCACTGTCGACGGCTGGACCCTGGAGTCCTACGACAAGGAGAAGGAGATGCTGGTTGTCGGACAGGGCGCCACCCACCAGGAACTCCGTCTCTATAAATCCTCGATCGAGGCTTCCGCCAGCGAACTCAATACGGTCGTGACGGTGCGCCCGGGCGAGATTGTCAAGGTCCCCGGCGTCGGCGGCCTCGAGGTCTCGGTCAGCGCGTCAGTCTCCGCGACTCCGGTCGCCCGCTAATCGATGCTCCGCCTGTTGCCTCTCGTCCTGTTGGCTGCCACGGCCTTCGCGGCCGACGAGGCCGTGCCGACGCACCTGAAGCTCAAGGCCTCGTTTACCCGCCTCGATAAGGACGGTAAGCAGGAAGTGTATGCCGAGCCCACGGTCATCACCGTCGATGGCAAGCAGACGACCATCACCGTCGGTTCGGCCGAAGAAGGCGTGGTCTTTACGGTCACCCCTAGGCTCAATAAGGATGGCACGCTGACGCTGGAGACCATCTCGGAATACCGAAAGCCTCCGACTGCGGAGGCGTCGTCAGTCTCGGCGACACCCACTGCCCCGTCGCCTCGCGCCAAGAGCAAACTGCCTTTCTTCCACGGAGTCCTCACGAAGGATAAGCTGTTCTCGGTCGAAGACGCCGCCGGTAAGCGCCAGTGGGTTCCGCTGGGCCGCCGGATCGACGGCTGGACGCTCCGTTCCTACGACGATAAGCGCGAAGCGCTTACTCTCTCCCGTCTCGGTCAGTCCGTTGAACTGGTGCTGCACAAGGCGGTCATCGTCGACGTGCCCACTCCGCGGGTTGTCGTCACCCTCACCGAGACTGTCACCACCAAGCCCGGCGTCAGTGAAACCTTTGGGCTTAACGCCGCCCGGGGTGTGATCACTCTCGAGACCGAGTTCCTGGACCTCCGATGATTCGCCTGTTCCGCATCGTTGTTTTGCTGGTTGTAGCGGCGGCTGGATTCGCGGCGGAGGAGGCCGTGCCGACGCACCTAAAGGTGAAGGCCACGTTCACGCGCCCCGACAAGGACGGTAAGCCGGAAGTCTACGCTGAGCCCACGGTCATCACGGTCGATGGCAAGCAGACGACTATCCGCGTCGGTTCCGCCGAAGAGGGCGTGGTCTTCACGGTCACCCCGAAGGTCAATAAAGACGGCACGCTGACGCTCGAGGCGGTGACGGAATCCCGCGAGTCGCCACCCGCGCCGACCACTACCCCCGCGACCAAAGAGACGGCGCCCGCTCCGCGCGCCAAGAGCAACCTACCTTTCTTCCATGGCGTCCTGACCAAGGATAAGCTGTTCTCGGTCGAAGACGCCGCCGGTAAGCGCCAGTGGGTTCCGCTGGGCCGCCGGATCGATGGCTGGACGCTGAAGTTCCTACGACGATAAGCGCGAAGCGCTGACTCTCTCCCGTCTCGGTCAGTCCGTCGAATTGGTCCTGCACAAAGGGGTCATCCTGGATGCGCCTACTCCGCAGGTTGCTGTCTCTCGTGCTAACACGACGATTACCGTCAAGCCGGGTGTTAAGACGCTGCTCGACCTCGACAACGGCCAGTTTATCGTGCTCGAGGCCGAGATCCTGGACCTGTCGAAGTGACGGTCAGGCCACGTCCAAGTGGCCGACCTTCACGAGAATCGTCGCGCCTTCCGGACCAGTGAACGGCCGGTGGTTGCTCATATGCGGGCTGCGGATCCAGGTGCCAGCCGGATAACTGCCGTGCTCGTCGCGGAAGACGCCTTCGAGCACGAGGATTTCTTCGCCGCCGACGTGGGTATGCGGGTTGAAGCGCGTCTCGGGCGCCCAGCGCACCAAGGCGGTATGCTTCGTGAGGCCTTGGTGCAGCGAGGTCACCTTGAGTCCCGGGACCATGCCTTGCCGCCAGTCCAGTTCGTTGCCGCGGAGCGCGAAGGAGTCTTTTTCCGGCTCCGTGGGGGTGCGTTCGTTCAGGTAGACCATGCTGGCTTCGGTCGAGGTGAACGTCGACGGATACTCCGGGGGATAGGCGGACGTAGGAAGCCGGACCGAGGGCTTCGCCGTTGAGGCTCAGCTGGCCGCGCACGACGAGTATCTCCAATAGTTTCGCGCCGTCATGAGTCATCGACTCGCCTGCCTGCAGCGAGCGAAGGCTGATCCGGCTCTCGGCTGGGACGATCCGCTGTTCCAGCGGACGTTCCCCCGCTTGTCCCGCGTACAGGTCGGTCGCATCGACGACGATGCGGAGGGAATGGTCAGAGTGGTGGGTCATGTGAAAGTCAGGGTGTTTTCAGCCCGCCAGCGCTTTGTGCCATTCGGCGATCTCGCTAGCGAGTCCGTGGGCCCGCAAGCCGGCCTCGATCTCCGCGTGGGTGGGTTCGGTGACGATGTGCTTCGGGTCGCCTTCGAGGTCCGGTCGCACGTGCCGCGTGACGGCCCAGGCGGCCCAAGCCCGCCACTTCTTGAGTTCAGCTCGCTCGCCGCGCACGCGATCGGCGAGGTGTTGGTAATGGACGCGTGCGTTGCCGGCGAAATTATCGCTGGGCTGCTTGACCATCCAGCCGATGGTCCGGTAGGGCATCGGGTATTCGGTCAGTGCTTCGGCGTCGTTGGGGACATCGCAATAGAGCGCGCGATCGACGGCGAGCAACGCGCGCGCGGGGAGGTCGTCCAGCCAGAGCTGCTGGCCATATTCGAGGCAGAGCCGGTAAAGCTCAGGCCCTTGGTCTTCGCGTAGGGCGTTGAGGTCGCGCCACGAGAGCAGGCGACCGCAGGACGGTAGGAAGGGGCAGGGGGTCGGCACGCGGCTCAGGGCTTGGCGTACGGATTAGTCTGCTTCTCGACGCCGACCGAGGTCTTGCCGCCGTGGCCGGGCAGGAGGACGACGTCGTCCGGCAAGGTGTAGATGCGGGTGCGGATCGAGGTCAGGAGCTGGTTCCAATCGCCGTTGGGTAGGTCGGTGCGCCCGACGGAGCCCTTGAAGATGGCATCGCCCGTGAAGGCGATCTTCTGATCGGCGGCGTAGAACAGGATGCTGCCCGGGCAGTGACCAGGCACGTGGCGGATCTCGAACTTGATAGCCGCAGGCTTCCACGACGTCGCCGTCGTCCACCCAGCGGTCCACCTTCACGGAACGGAAATCGTCGTCGGAGAGCGACGGAATCATCGACTGGTAGCGGGTGCGATAGGCTTCAATGTTCTCGATGAGTTGTTGGTCATCCTTGTGCGCGATGACCTTGGCGCCCGCGTCGGCGAAATAGCGCCCGTCGCACATGTGATCCCAGTGCCCGTGCGTGATGAGCAGGTGTGTCAGGTTGAGCCCTTGCTTCTTGATCTCCGCGAGCAACAAAGGGCCAGCGTCCTTGGGGGCGTCGACGACGCAGCAGTCTTTGCCGTTCTCGGCGACGACGAGGTAGGCGTTGGTTTCGAAAGGCCCGAGCGGGGCGGCGGCGATCTTCATGGAATCAGGCGCCGAAGGCTTTGTTTAGGGCGGCGACGATTTTTTCCGGCGGGCGCACGGCCTTGAACTCGCGGTTCACGAAGGCGTGAATCGTGAAGCCTTCGACGAGCAGCTCGCCGTCGCGCTCGACCTGATAGGTGAGCTTTAGTCGCGCCATGGGCTTTTCAGCCAAGGTCACGGTGATGCGCACGCGGTCGTCGAAGTGGGAAGGGCGGTGGTAGGTCAGGCCGGTCTCGAGGACAGGCAGGAGGAAGCCTTCTTGCTCGAGCTGACGGTAGGGCGTGCCGAGCTGATCGAGTAGGGCGACGCGGGCCATCTCGAACCAAGGCAGGTAGTTGCCGTGGTAGGTGACGCCCATCGCATCGGTCTCGGCAAAGCGGACGCGGGTCTCGACGGTGGCCTGAAGCATGAGGCTGTTTTGGCGACTGGTAGCGATTTTCCAACGCCAAACGGCGTATCGGAGGCTTCTCCTTGCTCCCGTGGGCTTCCTTCGCTGAAGTCGGGGGATGGGCCAGCGCGAACGCTTCGTCATCTTCCTCGTCGGTGCCTTGCTGGGCATCGTCCTTTTGCTCGGCGGCAAGTCCTGCGGTAGCGAGAAGAAGAATCAGCTCCGGGCAGTCCGCTCTTCCCTGAGCATGGCGCCGATGATGTACGACTTCGCGGTCATGCAGAAGGGCTTCTATGGAAAATATGTCCTCTTCGAGCAGGTCGCCGAGAAAGAGGGCGGGGCGAAGGTCCGCACGCTCGTCACCGGCGGCACCCGGCGCTACTCGCCTGAAGGCAAGGAGCTCCCTGAGGAGCATATCCTGATCAAAGAGTCCTACGCTCCGGGCGTCGTCCTGGCGGAAGCCGGCCCGGTGGCCTCCTATGAGTTCACCTATGCTGACCGTATCGTGATCAAGCTGAAGCCCGGCCATCAGGCGGCTGAGGTCACGCTTCCGTCTGGTGACGTCGCCGCCGCCTGGCCCGGCCATGAGGAATCCCTCATTCGCCTCGATGCTTGGCGCAAGCTGCCTGGTGGCGCCCCTTGGGGTAAGCTCGAGGATCTGGTGCGCGAATTAAACGGCCATCCCGCCGTGGCCGAAGCCCGCTTGGCCCGAATCGACTGGCAGGCCGAAGCGGACCTCATTAGGGCTAACTCACCCAAATGAGCACGACGCTGCAGCGCGAGGGTGGTCTGACCGTGGCGCTCAGCTTGGCGGTCAACGTCGTCTTGGCTGCTGCCAAACTCAGTGTGGGCATTGTCGCGTCGTCGCAGGCGCTCGTCGCCGACGGCATCCACTCGCTCGTCGATATCGCCAGCGACATCGCGGCGATCATCGGACTGAAGTTCGCGCACCTGCCGAAGGACGATGATCATCCCTACGGTCACCACCGTTTCTCGACCTTGGCGACAATGCTCATTTCGGGGCTGGTGCTACTCTTCTGTCTTGGACTGGCCTGGCAGTCGCTTACCGCGCTCGTCAGTGGTACCGACGTCACCCAACCTGGTCTCGCCGCCGCCTGGGTTGCCGGCGGCGCGTTGCTGATCAAGGAAGGTTTCTACCAGTATGCGCGCCGTCAGGCCGAACGTCTCGGCTCCCGCCTCCTCATGGCCAATGCGACGGACCACCGCGCCGACGCCATCGCCTCGCTCCTCGCGCTGGTCGCGGTCGTTGTGGCCAATGTTAATCCTGAATGGAAGGCTCTGGATAAGGTTGTCGGCCTCGTGCTCGCCGGCTGGCTGGGTTCCGAGGGCATCAAGTTGTTCAAGGGCGCCTGCGAGGATCTCCTCGATACCGCTCCGGCCGCCCACGTGTTGCACGACCTCAGTGAGCACATCCTCGCTGCCCCGGGTGCCAAAGGTTTCCACGCCTTCCGTGCCCGTCGTCTGGGCGACCGCTTCGAGGTCGATTTCCATCTGCAGGTCGCCGAAGGCGCCACCGTCGCCGAAGGGCATGCCATCGCTGGTCGAATCAAGTCCGACATCCTGAAGTCGCATCCCGAGGTGATTTCGGTGTTGGTGCATGTCGAGCCGGATGCCCCGGAGCATCGCAAGCAGGACGGACATCACGGTTTCAACGCCTGAACGCGGATTGCCTTCCGTGGGCGGGTGGTTTGGATGAGGCCATGAGCTTGCCCCGTCTCCTGTCCGCGCTTCTGGCCGTGACCGTCTCCCTGTCCGCCGCGCCGGCAACGAACGTCGTCTTCATCTTCGCCGATGACCAGCGCGCCGATACCATCGCGGCGCTAGGTAATCCGGTCATCAAGACCCCGAACCTCGATCGCCTCGTCAAGCGCGGGGTCGCCTTCACCCGCGCCTACATGCAGGGCGGCAATGGCGGCGCGACATGCGTGCCTTCGCGTGCGATGCTGCTGTCCGGCCGCTCGTTGGCGCAGATCGACGAGAGACTGCTGAAGCATCAGACCTGGCCTAACGCTTTCGGCGCGGCCGGCTATGCGACCTTCGCTGCCGGTAAGTGGCATAACGGCCCGCCCTCGATCCCGAAGTCCTTCCAGCAGGCCAAGGCGCTCTTCGTCGGCGGCATGGCCAATCCTCTGAAGGCTCCGACCAGCGACATGCTGCCGACGGGTAAGCTGACCCCGTCAAAGATCTCTCCGAAGCACCTCTGCGAAGAGGCGACCGATGAGACCCTGGCGTTCCTGAAGTCGCAGGACGGCAAGAAGCCTTTCTTCTCCTATCTGGCCTTTGATGGCCCGCACGACCCGCACATCGTGCCGGAAGGGTTTCCGATCGATTATGCGCCGGCCTCGATTCCGCTGCCGCCGAACTTCCTGCCGCAACACCCGTTCGACAACGGCGAGATGGTGGTCCGTGACGAACAGCTGATGAAGTGGCCGCGGCCCGAGGCTGACGTGAAGACCATGCTGGCGGAGTATTATCGTTACGTGAGTTTCCTGGACGTCCAGGTCGGCCGTGTGCTCGACGCCGTGGAGGCATCGCCGTTACGCTGCCAATACGATCATCGTCTACGCCGCTGATTCTGGTGTGGCCCGCGGTTCGCACGGCCTCATCGGCAAGCAGAACCTCTACGAGCACTCCATGCGCGTGCCGCTGATCGTCGCCGGCCCTGGCATCGCCGCCGACAAGCGCAGTGACGCGATGTGCTACCTCTTCGACGTCATGCCGACGCTGGGTAAGCTCTGTGGCGTCACGGCGCCGAAGGATTCCCAAGGCAGCGAGTTCTCGGCTGTCCTCAAGGATCCGTCCAAGCCCGCCCGTCCGTTCCTGATGTTCGGTTACAAGTCATTCCAGAAGGCGCTCAATGACGGACGCTGGAAACTCATCCGTTACCCGCACGTTGACCGTACCCAGCTCTTCGACCTGCAAGCAGACCCTGATGAGACCAAGGATCTCGCCGCACAGCCAGAGCATGCGGAGCGCATCAAGGCCATGCTTGCGAAGCTCGGTACCGAGATGAAGGCCGACGGCGACAATGACCCTCTCACCGCCGCGAAGATCGTCCCCGCCGAGTGGAAGGCTCCGACCAAGGTGCCCAAGCCCGGCCAGAAGGGATTCTGATTAGGGATAGGGCCAGGGCTAGGGCTAGTAAGGGTGAACCCAAACTATCCCTAGCCCTAACCCTAGCCCTAGCCCTCCTGTTGCCGCTTACGCGGGCAACAGGTAAGGCTTACGACCGAACTTCTTGGCCAGCCATTCCTTGAGGTCCAGGAAGTCCTTGGGCGGCTCGACGGTGATCGTGAGCGGCTTGCCGGTCTGCGGGTGCGTCAGGGTAAGCTTGTGGGCGTGGAGCATCACGCGGGGCATCGGCCAGCCGGTGTAGCTCGGGACGTCGAACTTGCCGTACGTACGGTCGCCGAGGATCGGGTGCGTGATGTGCGCAAGGTGGACGCGGATCTGGTGCGTGCGGCCGGTGTGCGGGAAGGCGCGGACGAGCGCGGCTTCGACGCCGTATTTTTCTTCGACGCGCCAGTCGGTGATGGCTTCGCGTCCGTCTTCCCGGACAGCCATGCGCACGCGGACGGTGCGGTGGCGGTCAATGTTGGCGTTGATGACGCCGGAGAGGAGGCGTGGGGCCTTGTCGACGAGCGCGAGGTATTCCTTCTTGGCGGTGCGGGCGGCGAACTGCGCGACGAGCGCGTGGTAGGCCTTGTCGGTCTTCGCGAGGACGATGACGCCGGAGGTCTCGCGGTCGAGGCGATGCACGACGCCGGGGCGGGGGGCGCCGCCGGCCGGGGCGAGCTTGCCCTTGGTGTAATGGAGGAGGCCGTGGACGATCGAGACCTCGTCGGAACCTTGGACAGGGTGCGTGAGGAGACCGGCGGGCTTGTTGACGGCGATGAGGTGCGCGTCCTCGAAGAGGACTTCGATGGACATCTTGACCGGCCGGGCGGTGGGTTCACCTGGAGAGGGCAGGGCGACTTCGATGGCGTCGCCAGGGTTGAGCACCGTGCGGCAATCGGCCGTCTGGCCGTTGACCTTCACCAGTCCGAGCTCGAGGGCCTTCTGCACGCGGGAGCGGCTGACTCCGTCGAGCAGCATAGCGATGATCTTGTCGGCGCGGGCGGGTTCGAATTCGCTCGGGATGCGCGTCTTGACGATTTCATCGGGACGAAGCTCCTCGATCGGGAGCCTTGGCTGGGACGTGCCGCGTAGGGCACGTGCGGCGCCGGCTTGTTCTTACGCTTCAGCGCCTTGGCCGTGCGGGCCTGCGGGCGCGATCCGAGGCGCTTAGGCTGGGCCTTCTTGGGTTTCTTGGGTTGGGCCATGTTATTTGGCCTTACCGAGGAGGTATGCGGGATTCAATTTTTGGAGGGGCTTGGGAAGGAAAAGGCCGTCTTTACGGATTACCTGGCCGTCGAAACGGATCTCACCGCCGCCGTATTCGGGGCGCTGGATGCAGACCATGTCCCAGTGGATGGACGAATGGTTGCCGTTGTCGGTGGTCTCGTAGCACTTGCCGGGTGTGAAGTGGAAGGAGCCGGCGATCTTCTCGTCGAACAGGATATCCTGCATCGGGTTGAGGATGTGCGGATTGAAGGCGATCGCGAACTCGCCGATGAAGCGGGCGCCGCCGTCGGTATCGAGGATCTCGTTCAGGCGCTTGGTGTTGTTCGCGGTGGCCTCGACGATCTTGCCCTTGCGGAAGACGAGGCGGATGTTCTCGAACGAGACGCCTTGGTAGATGGTCGCGCAGTTGTACTGCAGCACGCCGTTGACGGAATCCTTGATCGGCGCGGTGAAGACCTCGCCGTCGGGGATGTTGTATTCGCCGCCGCAAGGGATGGCGTTCATGCCCTTGATATTGAACTTCAGGTCGGTGCCCTGGCCGACGATGTGGACCTCGTCGGTCTTCATCATGGCCTGCTTGAGGGCTTCCATGCCCGGGACCATGCGCGAGTAGTCGAGCGTGCAGACGCGGAAGTAGAAGTCGGCGAAGGCTTCGGTGCTCATCTTGGCCTGCTGGGCCATGGACGAGGTCGGCCAGCGAAGGACGACCCACTTGGTCTTGTTGACGCGGTGGTCGAGGACGGGGCGCATCAGCTCGCCGTTGAGCTTGGCCTGGGCGGCCGGGATGTCGCTGCCTTCGAAGATATTGTCGGAACCGCGCACGGCGATGTAGGCCTGCATCTTCTTCATGCGGGCGAGCTCGTGGTCGGCGGCCAGCTTGAACTGTTCCTTGGTGCCGCCCTTGACCATCTCGCGGCCGACGCGGGCCTTGTGGAGGTTCACCATCGGGGTGGCACCGCGTTCGCGGGCGGCCCGGATGAGGGCGATGACGAAGTCTTCCGGCACGTCGTGGGCGTCAATCAGCACGCTCTCCCCCTTCTTGAGGCGGGTTGAGAAACCGCAGAGCACGTCGGCGAGCTTTCCGTAGCGAGGATCCATGATGCGGGTAAGTTGCGACCCCCTCGGTCCCTTTCCAAGCGTGAAAGGAGCGCTTGCGATGCCACGAGCGCCACGCACGGTGTCCGCATGTCCGATTCTTCGCCCTCAGCGCGCGCCCTAGCCTTGGCGGATGAGGCTGCTTTCGATTTCGCCATGGGCGATGAGGCGGCGGCGTTGACTAAGCTGCAGGCAGCGGTGTCTGCCGATCCGGCCTGCTTCGAGGCTTGGCTGGCCAAGGCCGAAGTCCACTTCGCTGCCGGTCAGTATGACGATGCTCTGGCCGCCGGCGAACAGGCCCTCGCGCTTCGCCCAAAGGACATCCATATCCACACCTCGATGTCCCGCATCTGGATGGAGCGCGGCGACAAGACCAAGGCCGAGCACCACGGCGCCCAGGCCCGCATCCTCGGCTGGGGCGATCAGTTGAAGGAACCTGAAGGCAAGCAGCCCGGGGAGCTCTAAGCAGCGCCAGGGCTAGAGCCTGGGCTAGGGCTGGTTAGAGCAGGGGACTGTTTGGTCTGCCCCTGGCCCTAGCTCTAGCCCTTGCCCTTGCCCTTGCCCTATTCCCGTTGTCCCACTGCTGTGACACCCTGACCCGAGTAAAAGACGGAACAATGGCTCATTTGGGGGGTCTTGGGGAGTCGCAACCCGATAAAAACCCCTAAATCGTTTGCTTAACCTCAGCAAAACGGCTTTGGCATCTGTTCTGCAAAGTCGCAGACGTCCCCAACGACCACCCTCTACCCAAATACCCACCATGGCTAAAAACACCAAACCCAGCGTCAAGCCCCTCGGCGACCGCGTCCTCCTCCAGCGCATCGAAGAAGCTGAAGAAATCAAGGGCGGCATCATCATCCCTGACTCCGCCAAGGAGAAGCCGCAGGAAGCTAAGGTCATCGCCCTCGGCACCGGCGCCCTCGACAAGGACGGCAAGAAGGTCGCCTTCAACGTCAAGGTCGGCGACAAGGTCCTCGTCGGCAAGTACGCCGGCACGGAAGTGAAGCTCGACGAAGTGATCTACCTCCTCCTTCGCGAAGAAGAAATCCTCGCCGTCATCGAATAATCTCACCCCTAACTCTCAAACCACACCACTATGTCCAAGAAGCAGATTCTGTTCGACGAAGCCGCCCGCCGCAAGGTGCTCAATGGCGTCTCTATCCTCGCCCGTGCCGTCAAAGTCACCCTCGGTCCTAAGGGCCGCAATGTGATGATCGACAAGAAGTTCGGCGCCCCGAAGGTCACCAAGGACGGCGTCACCGTCGCCAAGGAGATCGAACTCGACGATCCTTACGAAAACATGGGCGCCCAGATGGTGCGCGAAGTCGCCTCGAAGACCGCTGACAAGGCGGGTGACGGCACGACCACCGCGACCGTCCTGGCCGAAGCCATCTACAAAGAAGGCCTCCGCTTCGTCGCCGCCGGTGCCAACCCGATCTTCGTCAAGCGTGGCGTCGACAAGGCCACCGAAGCCATCGTCAAGGAACTCGCCGTGATCTCCAAGAAGGTCAAGGACCGCAAGGAAATCAAGCAGGTCGCCACCGTCTCCGCCAACTGGGACGAGTCCATCGGTGACATCATCGCCGAAGCCATGGACCGCGTGGGTAAGGACGGCACCATCACCGTCGAAGAAGCTAAGACCATCGAGACCACCCTCGACGTCGTCGAAGGCATGCAGTTCGACAAGGGTTACCTCTCCCCGTACTTCGCGACCAACGCCGAGACGCTCGAGGCCATCCTCGAAGACGCCTACATCCTCCTCTACGAGAAGAAGGTCAGCGCCATGAAGGACCTGCTGCCTCTCCTCCAGGAAGTCGCCAAGACCGGCAAGCCGCTCCTGATCATCGCTGAGGAAATCGAAGGCGAAGCCCTCGCTACCCTCGTCGTCAACCGCCTCCGCGGCACGATCAACGTCTGCGCCGTCAAGGCCCCTGGCTTCGGCGACCGCCGCAAGGCCATGATGGAAGACATCGCCGTCCTCACCGGTGGCCGCTTCGTCACCGATGACCTCGGTATCAAGCTCGAATCCGTCAAGGTGGCCGACCTCGGCCGCGCCAAGCGCATCGTCGCTGATAAGGAGAACACCACGATCATCCAGGGTGCCGGCAAGTCCGCCGACATCCAGGGCCGCGTGAAGCTCATCCGTCGCCAGATCGACGAGACCACCTCCGACTACGATAAGGAAAAGCTCCAGGAACGCCTCGCCAAGCTGGCCGGCGGCGTCGCCGTCATCCACGTGGGTGCCGCGACCGAGACCGAGCTCAAGGAGAAGAAGGACCGCGTCGACGACGCCCTGCACGCCACCCGTGCGGCCGTTGAAGAAGGCATCGTCCCCGGTGGTGGTGTCGCTCTCCTGCGCACCGTCAAGGCCATCGACTCCGTCATCAACTCCCTCGTCGGCGACGAAAAGATCGGCGCCCAGATCGTCCGTAAGGCGATCGAAGAGCCCCTCCGCACGCTGTGCTTCAACGCCGGCGTCGAAGGCTCCCTCATCGTCCAGGAAGTGATGCTCAAGCACAAGGGTGCCGAGGGTTACAACGTGGCGACCGGCGCTTACGAAGACCTCATCAAGGCTGGCGTCGTCGACCCGACCAAGGTCACCCGCACCGCGATCATCAACGCCGCCTCCGTGGCCGGCCTGCTGCTCACGACCGAGTGCCTCATCACCGACATGCCGGAGGATAACAAGCCTTCGGCTGGCGGCGACCACCACGACCACTGAGGTCGCTGACAGTCGTCCGAACAACGGCGCCCATCTGGGCGCCGTTTTTTTGTGCCCACCTAGGCCTCGGGCGGGACTTTGATTTTTACGACAATCCGCCCGCCGGGATGGTCCTAAACACTACATTTCTTATCTTCGTCGTATTGCCATGTCCCGGGGGAGGGTTTGTCTTTCCTTATACCCCTATGCGCCCCCTCGTCGCTTTTCTTTCGGTCTGCCTTTCCGTCCTGGCCTCCGCGGCCCCTTCCGATGGCCCGGTCCGCGTCTTGTATTTGGATGCCAGCGGCGAGGAGCAGTCCGCCGTCGGTCCGCTTCACGCGCTGATGGCCGAGCTTGGCCGCGACGCTATCTGGTTCGACTACGCGACCGGATCCGCGCCAGACGCGGCGACGCTCGCCCGTTATGACGTCCTCGTGGTCAAGGCCGCGGCCGGCGACTTGTCTCTGCCGACGTTGGTCATCAAGCCTGACACGACTCCCGCCGCTTTCCGTTCTCAGCTCGAGGCCGCGCTCTCCTGCTGATCGTAAGGCTGGTCCTGGCAGAAGTTCCTCGCGCAGCGTGAACCTGAAGTCCGCGAGAAGAATATCAACGTGGCCAATTATGAGAAGCGCCCCGAGCCGCTGACCTTCCAGAAGCCTTTCTCGGTCAAAGGCAGCATGGAGCGCACGCAGGTCCCTGCGGACATGAAGTTGGTGCTCTTCGCCTCTGAGCCTGACATCACGAAGCCGATTGCGTTCGCCTGGGATGCCCGCGGTCGCCTTTGGGTCTGTGAGACCTCGGACTACCCGCACGGCGTGAAGGAAGACCAGCAGCAGGGCAACGACCGCATCAAGATTTGCGAAGACACCGACGGCGACGGCAAGGCCGACAAGTTCACGGTCTTCGCCGATAAACTTAACATCCCGACGAGCCTCGTCTTCGCCAACGGCGGCGTGATCGTGTCGCAGGCACCGAACTTCGTCTTCCTCAAGGACACCGATGGCGACGACAAGGCCGACGTCCGTCAAGGTCATCCTGACCGGCTGGGGCATCCGCGATACCCACGCCCAGACGAGCAGCCTTTCCTATGGCTATGACAACTGGCTACGCGGCGCGGTCGGCTACAGCGGCTTCGCCGGCGAGGTCGGCGGCGAGAAGAAGAACTTCGCCATGGGCAGCTACCGCTTCACCGCGGACGGCGCCAAGCTCGAGTTCCTGCACCAGTTCTCGAACAACACCTGGGGTTATGGCGCCAACGCCGCCGGCGACTCCTTCGGTGGCACGGCCAACAATGCTCCAATCTTCTTCGGCGGCATCCCGGCTACGGCTTGGGCCAAGGGTTCCCGCGGCATGTCGGCCAAGAAGATCAACGTCGTCGACAAGGCGCACACGATCACCCCGAACTTCCGACAGGTCGACGTGATGGGCGGCTGGACCGCCGCCGCGGGTTCCACTTTCATCTATTCCGCTCAGCTCCCGCCCCGCCTGCAGGGTATGGCGATGGTCTGCGAGCCGACGATGAAGCTGATCGGCCTCATGGACGTCCAGCCGGACGGAGCCGGCTATGTGGCCAAGGACGCCTACAGCCTCGTCGCTAGCTCTGATGAATGGATGTCGCCGGTCTTTGCCGAAGTCGGCCCGGATGGCGCCATCTGGTTCGCCGACTGGCAGAACTTCATCATCCAGCACAACCCGACCCCGAGCGTCGGTCGCGGCGGCTATGACGCCAAGACCGGCGTCGGTGGCGCGCACGAGAACGACCTGCGCGACCACTCGCGCGGACGCATTTACCGCATCGTCTGGGATAAGGCCTGGCGCGGTCGCCAAGGCCAGCGCAGGGCGATTCCGCCGCAGACCTTATCGCTGGTCTTTCCGGTAGCACGCAATACGGCCGCCTCCGCGCCCAGCGCCTCATCGTCGAAGGCAAGAAGAAGGACCTCGCTCCGGCCCTTCGCGAACTGGCGTCCAAGTCTTCCGACATCGGCGCCATCCATGCCCTCTGGTCCCTGCAGGGTCTCGGTGAACTTGATGCCGCCACGCATCAGGCCGCGTTGTATTCGACCGTGGCTCCGTTGCGCCGCAACGCCATCCGCGCCCTTGGCTCCGATGAGTCTGCTCAGAAGCTCTTCTTCGGTTCCGGCGTCGTGGCCGACAAGGATCCGGCCGCCCGTCTCGCCGCCTTCGTGAAGCTCGCCGATTTCCCGACCTCGCCCGAAGTGCAGACGCTCGTTCGTCAGCTTTCGGCGGATGCCGTCGTGAAGTCCGACGAATGGCTCAACGAGGCTTCACGCCTCCTCGCCAAGAAGCACAAGACAGCGACCTACGTCCAAGGTCCGAACCTGCTGCCTAACCCTGGCTTCGAAGAGGTCGCCGACGACAAGAAGACCCCGGTCGGCTGGAAGCGTCGCGACTACGGTACGCGTGCTGGTAACAAGGACGCGCAGTGGGGTATCGTCATCGACCCGAAGAACGTCCGTTCCGGCAAGCACTCCATGCGCGCCATCACGCGCGCCGACGCCGACACGAGCTTCTTCGCCGACGTCGAACTCAAGCCGAATACCGAATATCGCCTCAGCGCCTGGATCAAGACCCACGCGATGCGCGGCAAGGCCAGCCTCAACGATCACATCGGCCGTGCTGAAACGGAAAAGGTGACCGCCCGCGAGTCGGACTGGACTGAGGTCGAGGTCGTCTTCAACAGCGGCAAGCGTCCCAAGGCTAGCATCAACCTCCTGCACGTCGCGGTCGGCGATTCGTTCTATGACGACGTGAAACTCTGCGAGCTCTCCCTCGTCGGCGAAGCCCCGATCACCGCTGGTGTGCCCGCCCGCGGTGAGCAAATCTTCTGGAAGCACCCCGTCGCCGCCTGCGCGATCTGTCACATGGTGGGCGGGAAGGGGAGCGCCATCGGTCCGGCCCTCGATGGCCTGGCTACCCGCGCGACGCCGACCTATATCCATGAATCCTTGGTCGAGCCGAACAAGGTCCTCGCGAAGGGCTTCGAGAAACTGGGCGTCTCGCCGATGCCTCCGATGGGCTTGATCCTCAAGCCACAGGAGCTCGAGGACGTGAAGGCCTACTTGCAGACGCTGAAGTAAGCCGACGCCTTCCGCTCCAATCTGGTTGATTCGGGGCTGGGGTCACCTATGCCTATCGCCCATGTGCTCCGTCGAACTCAAGAAGCCGATGTCTCCGGTGGTCGGCCTGCTGTCCTTGGCTGCCGTCAGCGTCATCTCTTTCGCCATCCTTTATTTCGGCATTCCTGGCACGGGTTTCCGCGGTCTGCAGACGGGCATCTTCTTTCCGTTCGAAGTCGAGTTCGCTGACGCGCGCTTCATGGATCACACCATCAAGTGTGATTCCAAGGAAGTGACGGCCGAGGTCCGCAAGGCCTTGCAGAAGGTGAAGCCCGACTACCCGGTCGCGAAGGCTTACGTCACGCTGACCAACTACCCGTCCGGTTATAAGTTTCACGTCACCTACGCCACCTACTATGGCCAGCGCTTTTCTTTCAGCGGCGACAAGTGGTTCCGACGTGGTGTGCAGGTTGGCGAGCCGACGATTGACGCGGAACTGAAGTCCAAGGACGACGAGCTGGAGAAGGCTATCCGCGACGCCATCGAGGCCTACTTCAAGTCCAAGGGCGCCCACGGCTGAGCCAAGGGCTAGGGCTAGGGACAGGGCTAGGCAGGCCGGGGGCTAAATGAGAAGAGCCCCGGATTGCTCCGGGGCTCCTGCAAAGTGGGGTGATTGAGGGGACTTGAACCCCCGACCCCTGGTACCACAAACCAGTGCTCTAACCAACTGAGCTACAACCACCGTGCGTTCCTTCTTTAGCAGAAGGAAGCCCTATGCAGGGAATCCCGCGGGGATTGTCAAACCCGGACCCGAAAGCGCTGAAAAGCACCGTCCTGCCTGAGGTTTGCCATCTCGGCCGAGTTTTCCTCCCTTTATCCTTTCCCTTTGCCCCTGCGTATCGCTTTCTAACTCAACTTTATGTCTACGTTTTCCGACCTCGGTCTGCCCGAGCCAGTCCTGCGCTCCTTAGCCGAACACGGCTACGTGACCCCGACCCCTATCCAGGAACAGGCCATCCCGGTCATCATGGCCCGCAAGGATCTCATCGGCGCCGCTCAGACCGGAACCGGTAAGACCGCCGCCTTCGCGCTCCCGACGCTTTCGCTCCTCGGCCCGGCCGCCGGCAAGCCCCGCTGCCTCGTCCTCGTCCCGACGCGCGAGCTCGCCGTCCAGGTCGACGAAAACTTCCAGAAATACGGCAAGCACTTCGGTACCCGCACCGCGCTCCTCTACGGCGGCGTGGGCTACGGCGCCCAGGTCAAGGCGCTCGAAGAGGGCGTCGATGTCGTCATCGCGACCCCGGGCCGCCTGCTCGACCTGCATGAGCAGAAGATCCTGGACCTGAAATCCATCCAGATGCTGATCATGGATGAAGTCGACCGCATGCTGGACATGGGCTTCATCGAGGACGTCACCCGCATCGTCAACTACTGCCCGAAGGAGCGCCAGACGCTGCTCTTCTCTGCCACGATCTCCGACGCCATCGGCCGCATCGCCGGTTGGGCCCTCCGCGATCCGGTCACGGTCGACGTCCGCACGGGCCTCGGCGCCGCCGACACGGTCGAACACGCGATCTACCCGGTCGATATCTTCCAGAAGTACGACCTGCTGCTGTCCCTGCTCAACAAGAGCGGCTACAAGTCCGTCATCGTTTTCACCCGCACCAAGCGCGACGCTGACCGTATCGCGGAGTGGATCGAAGGCCACGGCACGCCCGTCGCCACGATGCACGCCGACCGTTCGCAGTCCGAACGCGCGGCCGCCCTCGCGGGCTTTAAGTCAGGTAAGTTCACCATCATGGTGGCGACCGACATCGCTTCGCGCGGCCTCGATATCCGCGGCGTCACGCACGTCATCAATTACAACGTGCCGGAGCACGCCGAGGACTACGTCCACCGTATCGGCCGTACCGGCCGCGCTTCCGCCGAAGGCGAAGCCTTCACGCTCTTCTCTCCGGACGAGATGCACCATCTCCAGCAGATCGAAGTTCTCCTCGGCCGCACCATCGAGCGCCGTAAGCTCGAAGGTTTCCGTTACTATTCCGAACCGCAGCTGACTCCGGGTAGCGCCAAAGCGGCGACTGCCTCGCGTAAGCGCAATCGTTGATCGTGTCCGTGCCTGCGTCCGAGCCTCCGATGCGGCGAGCCCTCGAGCTCGCCCGTCAGGCTTGGGGACGCACGCACCCGAACCCGATGGTCGGGGCGGTGATCACGGAAGGCGGTAAGGTCGTCGCTGAAGGCTTTCACGCCAAAGCCGGCGACCCGCATGCCGAGGTGATGGCTCTGCGTGCGTTAGGCCGTAAGCCCGCCGCGGACGCCATCCTGCACGTCACGCTGGAGCCTTGCTGCACGCATGGCCTTACGCCGCCGTGCGTCGATGCGATCCTGGCTTCCGGTATCCGCACCGTCGTCGTCGGCGCTCATGACCCCAATCCGGCCCACGCTGGTCATGGCCTCGATCTGCTGCGCGCCCAGGGTGTCGCGGTCGTCGAAGGCGTGCTGGGGGAAGAATGTGCCGAGCTGAATCTTATCTTTAATCATTGGATTGTCCGTGGCTCGCCGTTGATCGCGCTCAAGGTCGCCTCGACGCTCGACGGTAAGCTGACCTTGCCTGTGGGGCAGGGCAGGGCGATCACCGGTCCGGAGTCGCAAGCCTACGTCCATCACCTGCGTCGTCTCTATCCCGCCATCGCCGTCAGCGCCGACACCGCCATCGCCGATAATCCTCGCCTGACCGCCCGCGGTGACGCTGGCGAGACCTGCCCGGTGCGCTTCGTGTTGGATCGTCATTTTAAGACCGCCGGTCGGACGGGCCTGAATCTCTTCCAGGACGCCCACCGCACCCGCACCATCGTCGTCGGGCTGGGCTCCGCCGCCAAGAAGTCCGACCTCGCCTGGTACGAGGCCGAGGGCGTCAAGGTCTGGTCTCTGGTCGGTAACGAGGATTCCTTCCTTAAGGTCTGGGCCGAACGCTGCGCCCAAGAGAAGATCAGCGGCGTCCTCGTCGAAGCCGGTCCGCGCCTGGCGTCGGCCATGCTGACGGCTGGGTCGGCCGATTATCTTTACGCCTTCGTCGCCCCTCGCACGGGCGATTCCGAAGCCCCTAGCTGGCATGATGGGGTCGCCTTGCCGGTGGGGGGCCTGCGGACCTCTCTGGTGGGTTCTGACGCCCTTTATCAGGGTCATCTGGGGTAAGTCCTGTCATTGTCTAATAAAAGGCTCCTAGGAAGAATTAGGGGTTATTCCCGCGTCTAAAGCAGGCGAGGGGGTGTCTTTTTGTCCCAAACGGGTCGCCTTGCCTGTTTTGGCTCGACTTTTCAAGAAAAACTTACATCACAGCGAGTCCGCCTCCCTGTCCAAAGCAGAATGGCCCTAACCTTCTAAATCCTAACTACTTATGACAGAGAAAATCTTGGACCACAAGCGTAAGGAGAAGCCCTCCTTCACGTCTCTCATCGAGAAGAAGCGGGATGGAGGCGAGTTCACCGCCGACGAGATCCGCCAGATCGTCGACTCGGTCATGGATGCCGAAATGCCAGAGGCCCAGCAGGCCGCCTTGGCTATGGCGATCTACTTCAAGCAGATGTCCGCGCAGGAAACCGCGCTCCTGGCCGAAGAGCTCCGTCTCTCCGGCGACGTCATCGACCTCGACCGTCTCACCCAGCCGAAGATCGCCAAGGTCTCGACCGGCGGTGTGGGCGATAAGACTTCCATGGTGCTCGGCCCCCTCGGTGCCGCCGCCGGCGTCATCATGCCGGGCATGAACGGCAAGGACGAAGAATTCTGCATCTCGACCGTCGAGAAGCTCAGCTCGATCCCGGGCTTCAAGGGCAAGGCCACGATGGACCAGTTCCGCCAGCAGCTCGAGCGCGTAGGTTGCGCCGTCACCGAGCAGTGCAGCGAAATCGCTCCGGCAGATGATATCCTCTACAAGCTCCGCCAGAAGACGGGTACGATTCCGTCCCTCCCGCTCATCACGGGCAGCATCCTCTCCAAGAAGCTCGCTGAAGGCTGCGAAGGCCTGGTGATCGACGTGAAGTGGGGCAACGGTTCCTTTATCCGCGACCTCGAGCAGGCCAAGCAGCTCGCCCGCATCGTCACCCGCGTCGCCCGCTCGCTTAACCGCAAGTGCGTGGCACTCGTGACCGACATCAACCAGCCCCTCGGAGACTCCGTTGGCACGGGCCTCGAAGTCCTCGAAGCCGTCCGCCTCCTGAAGGGCGAAGGCCCCGAAGACCTGCAGGACCTCGTCCTCAAGCTGGGTATGGAAGTCGTGCGCCTCGCCGGTGTCGCCGGTTCGACCCTTTCCGCCAAGCAGACCGTCGAGAAGCACCTCAAGGACGGTTCCGCCCTCGAGAAGTTCAAGGCGATGGTCCGCGCCCAGGGCGGCAAGACCGACTGGATCGACGATCCCTCGAAGTTCCCCAAGGCGAAGTTCATCCGCAAGCTGCCTGCCCCGAAGCGTGGCTACGTCCACACTATCGATGCCGGCAAGATCGCCCAGGGCGTCCGTCTCCTCGCCACCCTCAAGGATGGCACGCTCGACCCGTCGGTCGGCGTCACCGAGATCCGCAAGGTCGGCACGCAGGTCAAGCAGGGCGAGCCGCTGATCATGATCCATTACAACGACGAGGCCAAGGTCGACGCCGCGCTCCCGTACTTCCGCGACGCCTATCGCCTCGCTCCCAAGCGCCCGAACATGCCCCCGCTCGTCGTCGAGCGCGTGGCCTGAGCCGGCTTCGGCTCGGTCGGTGAACCGGCATGGGTGTCTCGATCGACTGCGGTGACGGCCTTTTGCTGACGGTTCGCAGCGAGGCTGAAGCCGAGGAGACATTCCGCCTGGTGGTCAGGAACGACGCCCATCTGCGCATCTGGCTGCCTTGGCTTGACCGTTGCGCCACGGTCGAGGCGATGAAGGGACGGATCGCCGCCTGGTCGGATGAATCGGCCAAAGGTGAGTCGCTGCATCTGGCCATCCGCCTGCATGGCGAGATGGTCGGAGCGGTCGGCTATAACACGATCTCGACGTTCAATCGCTCCGCCACGATCGGCTATTGGTTATCCGAACACATGCGTGGCCGGGGCGTGATGTCGCGCGCGGTCCGGGGTCTCGTGGGCTACGGATTCGCTCAACGTGGGCTGAACCGTCAGGTCATCGCGGCTGCGACTGAGAATCATGCGAGCCGGAAGGTCGCCGAGAGGTTGGGCTTCCGCTTCGAGGGGGTCGCGCGCGAAGCCGAATGGATCTACGGTCGTAAGGTCGATCACGCCGTGTATGCGGTGCTCGCGTCCGAATGGACGGCCGCCTGACGCAGTAGTGCTTCAGCCTTCGCCGGCGGGAGTGCCGTCGGAGGTCAGGATGAGGATAAGCTTCTCGCCGTCCTTGCCGGTGAGCTCGATATCCACTTGCAGGGCGCTCGGCAGCTTACGTACGCCGATCGGGCCGGAGATCTGGGCGCAGCCGTGGGCCTTCAAGAAGGCGGCGGTCTCCGGCGCCGTTCTCGAGCATCACGAGTCGCCCCAGCAGGGCTTTGCCGTCGGCCTGGCCGACGGAGAGTTTCACCGTCTGGTCGCGGAAGTGATCGTCGAGCTGCGCCCAGGTCACCACATCGCCGGCGCTGAAGCTGCGTCTCACCCGTCGCTCCGAATCGACGCTGAGCTCCGCCGGCGTCCCGCGTAGCGTCACGGCCGCCGGGCTACAGCCGACGAGCGCGAGCAGGCCAAGAAATAAGAGCAGGCGGATTTTCATTTTATGGGCAGAGGGGTTTCGACGACTTGGTTTCCTTGGCGTCGGTGGCGGAGCAGCCACGCGTAGAGCTCGGGGTTACTTAGGTTACCGCCGATGCCGTGGCCCTGGCCTGCCAGTATCGTCAGACGGACCTGCTTGGCACCGGCGGACTTGAGCAGGGTGTGCATGCGCTCGGAGCGTTCGGGCGGCACGACGTTATCCCGGTCGCCGTGGAAGATCCAAATCGGCAACGGCGCGAGGCGCTTGGCCCATCCGGTGAGATCGGACGACACGGCCCGGGGGCCGCCGGAGCCTAGGCCGCCAGCGTGAGGGGCAAGGCCGGCGAAGCGCTCGGGGTGAGTGGAGCCCCAGAGCCAGGTGCCATAGCCACCCATGCTATAGCCGATGAGATAGACGCGCGACTTGTCGAACGGCTGGTCCTTCTCGAGCTGTTTGAAGAGTACTTCCAGGTCCGCGGCCTGCCATTCGTCTTTCTTGCCCGCCTTGTCTGGGGCGCACTGCGGCACGACGATGAGGAAGGGCTGTTCGGTCTGCTGGCTGAAGTGCCGGATGGGCGGCACCGACTTCAGTTGGGTCAGGTCGGTACCTCGTTCACCGGCGCCGTGGAGGAAGATGAGCAGCGGCGTCTTGTCGGTCGCCTGGGCGGCGGCCGGGGAGGCGACCACGTATTCGGGATTGAGGAACGTAGTCGTAGCCGCCGCTGACTCGGGAAGGCGCCTCACCTCGATTTTCATCGGCTCGCCCATGGAAAGCGCACCGAAGGAGCTCATGATCGCGATGAAGGCGGGCAGGAGGGCTTTCATGCCTGCGAAACTAGGCAGGCCGGCCGACGGCGCAAGCGCCTACGAGCGCTTAGGCCAGGCCGCGCTTGGTCGACGCCGCGAAGTCCACGAAGGCTTTCGCGACGCGTCCGGAAGCTTCGGGCAAGCGCGCGGGCCTTCTCGATCGCCTGCGTGGTGTTGAGTCCGTCGCGGTAGAAGAGGCGGTGCATCAGCTTGGCCGTGGCAATCTCGTCGTCGGTGAAGCCCGAACGCTTCAGGCCGACGGCGTTGATCATCTTGGTCTCGCACGGATTGCCGTCGGCGATGACGAAAGGAGGGACGTCCTGGACGCACTTCGAGCAGGCGGCGACCATCGCGTGGTCGCCGATACGGCAGAACTGATGGATGCCGGCGTTCCAGCCGATGTTCACGTGGTCGCCGACGTGCACGTGGCCGGCGACAGCGGAGTGGCTGGAGATGACGAGGTGGTTGCCGATCACGCAATCATGCGCGACGTGCGAGTAGGCCAGCAGGACGTTGTCGTCGCCGAGGATGGTCCACTCGCCTTCCTGGGTGCCGAGGTGGACGCTGACGTATTCGCGGAAAGTATTGCGGGCCCCGACCTTAAGGCCGGGTTTGCCTGGTTTGGCCTTCAGGTCCTGCGTGCGGCCGCCGATGAAGGCGTAAGGGAAGACCTCGCACTGCGGGCCGAGCTGCGTGTAGCCCTCGACGGTCGCGTGGTGGTGCAGAATGCAGCCGTCACCTAGCGTGACGTCTCCGCCCACGTAGGCGTAGGCGCCGATGACGACGTCTTGGCCAAGCTTGGCGCCGGCTTCGACGATCGCAGTGGGGTGGACTTGCGTGGCCATCCGGTTCAGCCGTTAGGCGAGTCGGCGATGGTGAAGAGCAGTTCGGCGGAGGAGACGCACTCGCCGTTGACCAAGCACTCGCATTCGGCAGCAGCGATGCGACCGCGGATCTTGGTGAGCTTGGCGCGGATCTCGAGAGTGTCGCCTGGCGTGACCGCCTTGCGGAACTTCACCTTGTCGGCGCTCATGAAGAACACGACCTTCGGGGCTTCGTCGGCGGCGCCGCGGCGCAGCATGATAAGGCCGGCGGCCTGAGCCATCGCCTCGATCTGGAGGACGCCCGGCATGACCGGCTGGCCAGGGAAGTGGCCCTGGAAGTAAGGCTCGTTGATCGTGACGTTCTTGATCGCGACGAGGGAGTCGTCATTGAGCTCGACGACGCGATCGACCATCACGAACGGGTAGCGATGGGGCAGGGCGTTGAGAATCTGGCGGATGTCTAGGGCCGAGCCGGCGGGGGCCGTCGGGGCTTCGACCTTAGGGCCTGCCGGAGCGGCTTTGGCTTTGGGGGCCTTGGATTCCTGCCACTGCTTGCGGACGGCCGCAGCGAGGCGGGCGTTGAGCGCGTGGCCCGGGCGGACGGCGATGATGTGGGCCTTGAGACGGATGCCGGCGAGGACGATGTCACCGACGATATCGAGGATCTTATGGCGGACGAGCTCGTCCTTAAAGCGTAGGGGCTCCTTGCTGACGATCTTGTCGCCCTTGAGGATAATCGCGGAGTCGAGCGTGCCGCCCTTGATGAGACCCTTCTCGATGAGGCCTTCGATATCTTCGTAGATGGTGAACGTGCGCGCCGGAGCGATCTGCGCCTCGTAGGTCTCGGAATCGATATCAATCGTCAGGTGCTGCGTGTGGATGCCGCGGTCATCGGCCGAGGTGCAGGTGATGCGCAGTCCGTCGAAGGGCAGGGCGATGATGGAGCGGCTGCCTTCGTTGATTGTGATTGGATGCGTGAGCGTGAACGTTTCGCGCTGGGCTTCCTGTTCGACGATGCCGCACTGGTGGATGAGCGTCGTGAAGGGGCGGGCTGAGCCGTCGACGATCGGCGGCTCGGAGGCATCGAGCTCGATGATGGCGTTGTCCACGGCCATGCCGCTGAGGGCCGAGAGCACGTGCTCGATCGTGTGTAACTTGACGGCGTCGGAGGAAACAGTGGTCTTACGCTCCAGTTCGGTGATCATCTCGGACACTGGGCGGACCTCAGGCTTGCCGAAAAGGTCGATGCGACGGAAGACTAGGCCGGTGTTGGGTGCGCCCGGTTTCAGGGTCAGGGTAACGTCCTGGCCGGTGTGAAGGGCTTTGCCCTTTACGGAGGCTTCTTTGCCAAGGGTGCGCTGTTTCATGCCGTTCACACAGTTATTCACACCCCCCTCCCTCTGTAAAGGCCTACTTTCGAGGGGTTTGGGGTAGAATTCACGATGATAGGGGTAGGGGTGGGGATAGGAGTGGGGGTAGGCTGAAATAGGGCTAGGGCCGGGGCTTGGGCCAGGGCCGGGAAGGGGCGATGCCGATGAGGGCAGCAGAGTGCCGCCGCAGATGAAGGATGGACGATGGAAGATGGGTCGTAGATGAGCGCTAAGGTTGAGATCAGTGGTTGTGAACAACGCATCGTTCCGGTCCTAGCTCTGGCCCTGTCCCTAGCCCTCGCAGCGAACAAACTTCGCTGCGTTCACTTGTTCACACGGGGCCGCGGTTCCTTGACACTTCGCAGTGCCGGGCAAATCGTCCGCACGTGCTGCTGGTCATCGATAACTACGATTCGTTCACCTACAACCTGGTCCAATACTTCGGGCAGTTGGGCGTGGAGCAGAAGGTGTACCGCAATGACCAGATCACCGTCGAGGAAGCGCTGGCGCTGAATCCTGACCGCGTGATGATTTCGCCCGGTCCGTGCTCGCCTGCCGAAGCGGGTGTCTCGTGCGCGATGATCAAGGCCTTCGCCGGTAAGAAGCCGATCCTCGGCGTGTGCCTCGGCCACCAGGCCATCGGTCATGCCTTCGGTGGCAACGTCATCCGCGCACCGCACCTGATGCACGGCAAGACCTCGCCGGTGTTCCACAATAACACCGATGTCTTCAAGGGCCTGCCTTCGCCTTTCGCCGCGACCCGCTACCATTCTCTCGTTGTCGAGCGTGCCACTTTTCCCGCCGCCCTCGAGGTGACAGCCTGGACCGAGGACGGTCTCGTGATGGGCCTACGCCATCGCGAGCTCCCGATCTGGGGCGTCCAGTTCCATCCGGAGTCCTTTGCCACCGAGCATGGCCTCCAACTCCTGGGGAATTTCCTCAAACTCTGAGCGATGTTCTGCCCCCGCTGTAATCACGAGGATACGAAGGTCCTGGAGACCCGCCTCGGGAAGGGTAACCATTCCATCCGCCGTCGCCGCGAGTGCCTGGCGTGCGACCATCGTTTCAGCACCATCGAGGAAATCGTCCGCGAAGGCATGGTCGTGGTGAAGCGCAACGGTGCCCGCGAGGAGTTCGACATCGGTAAGATCGCCTCCGGCGTCCGCAAGGCCACCGATAAGCGACCGATCGAGCTCGAACGCATCAACCTGATGATCTCTGAAATCGTCGAGAACCTGCAGGTGAAGTTTGGCGACGAGGTTCCCTCCAGCGCCATCGGCGAGGAGATTATGACCCTCCTCCAGTCGGTCGACCAGATTGCCTACGTCCGCTTCGCTAGCGTCTATCGCGAGTTCCGTGACATCGATGAGCTCGCCAAGGCCATCGATCAGCTCCGCAAGGGAGGGAAGATTAAGTGACCGCCGCGCTGCCGAAGTCGATTCGCCTCCGCACGCTGAACGCGCTGCTGGCCTCGATGGTGGGCACCGCTCCCCAGCTACGCAGCGACGTCGACGCCGTGCTGCGCGTCTTCGAGGCCGACGATGAGACCGACCCGCGTCTCAACGCCACCGACCTCGCCGCGGCGGCCGCCCAGATCTTCCGCCTGCTTTCGCCCGACCGTCCCGTGCCGACCGTCGCGGTGCTCGATCATCGTGCCGAGCCGTTCGACGCGCTCTGGGCCCATGAACGCGTTGAAGCAGCCCTCGCCACGACGGGTGAAGCCGCCGACGTGCTCTTCTGGGTCGTCGGCCTACAGGATCAGTATCTTGCCGGCACCCGCGCGCGTTCGACCCGCTGGCGTGCCGTCTACGACGAAGCCGTTGATACCGTCCAAGGCCTCGTCGCCCGCCAGGCCGGTCGCCGTCGCGTAACGGTCGTTGTCCTCTGATTTCCCATGAGCGCCCCGAAGACGCTGTTTCAGAAGATCGCCGACAAGGAGATTCCCGCGAAGCTCATTCATGAGGACGCTATCTGCGTGGCCTTCCACGACATCTCCCCGCAGGCCCCGACTCACGTTCTGATCGTGCCCCGTAAGCCCATCCCGCGCGTCGCTGAGGCGACCGTGGAAGACCAGGCCACTCTCGGGCATCTGCTGCTCGTTGCCGGTCAGCTCTCCCGTCAGCTCGGTCTCGCCAAGGGTTTCCGCGTCGTGATCAACAACGGCCCCGACGGTGGTGAAACCGTCCCGCACCTCCACGTGCATCTGCTGGGTGGACGCGCCCTCGATTGGCCACCAGGCTGAGGCCATGAGCGCGCCCGAACCCTGCCTCGTCCTCGACGGCTCCGCCCGAGCTGGAGTCCGAGTGGGTGTTCTCTCGGGCGGTCGCTGGGTAGGTCAGGGCCTTTCGCCTGATGGCGCTTTGGAAGGCCTCTTCGGCTGCGTCGAAGTCGCCTTGGCCGAAGCCAAGCTGAAGCTCAGTGATATCCGTTCCTTCGCCCTGTGCGTCGGGCCAGGCTCTGTGCTCGGCATTCGCATCGCCGCCCTCGCGGTTCGCTCTTGGTCTGCGCTCGAGCCGCGCCCGATTTTCGTTTGGGAATCTCTCGCGGGCATCGCGCGCTCCGCGCTTACCGCTGGAGAGAAAGGCCCGTTCCTCGTCGCTGTAGAATCCCGGCTGAAGCGCTGGCATGCGCTCGAGGTTTCGGCCGATGGTTCCTTGGGCGCGCCGTTCGAAGCCGAGGCCGCTCAACTGAATTCCTCTGGCCATCGCGTGTTGGCCTCGAGCGAAGCCGCTGCCGGCGTGCTGACATCGCACGTCGCTGTTCCGCATCCGTGGTCGGCTTTGCCGACCTTCTTCGCTCAGTCTGGTTTCCTTCGCGAGGAACTCCGCCCCGACGCGTTGAACGTCGCCAACGATTTCGCCACCTGGTCTGGGGAGCGCCACCGCTGATGAGCGCTTCGTCGAATGCTTCCGCCGCGCGCGCTTGGGTCGAGATCGACCTGCCGGCCATCGATCGCAACGTCGGTCGCATCAAACAAGCCCTCCCGCCCCATGTCCGCTATGTCGCGGTGGTGAAGGCCAACGCCTATGGGCACGGCATGCCCGAGGTCGCCACGCGCCTACTGCAGGCCGGCGTGGATTGCTTCGCGGTGGCGAACGTCGCCGAAGCCGCGAACCTGCGCGAGATCGGCCATGACGCCGATATCCTCCTGCTCAGCCCGACCCTGCCGAGTGAACTCCCTCGCGCGTTGGCCCTCGGCCTCGACATCACGCTGAACTCACTCGAAGAGGCGCAGGCTCTCGCCGCCGCGGTCGCGAAGTCGGGACTCAAGGCTAAGGTGCACGTCAAGGTCGACACCGGCATGGGTCGCGCCGGCGTCTGGCATGAGCAAGCCGCCGAGCTCTTTGCGTTCGTGCAGGCCGCCGGCTTCGAATGGCGTGGCGTCTTCACGCACTTCTCCGACGCCGACAGCGATGCGGCCTACACCGCCGATCAACGCGCGATCTTCCTCAAGCTTTTGGAACGGATTCCTGCCGCCGTCCGCTCTGGCCTGATGATCCACGCCGATAATAGCGCCGGCCTCGAGAGTTTCTCGGCGTCCGCGCCCTTCAACGCCGTGCGCGTGGGCCTGATGCAATACGGACTACCGCCGTCCTCCGGGTCTTTCCTCGCCAGCCTCCGTCCGGAGCCCGTGCTATCCTTTCATGCGCGCGTTGTCCTCGTGAAGGACCTACCCGCCGGCACCGCCGTCAGTTACAATCGCACCAAGACCCTTTCCCGTCCAACGCGCGTGGCCATCGTCGCGGTTGGTTATGGTGATGGCGTCCCGACGGCCGCCAGCAACCGTGGTTTCTTCCTCGTGCGCGGCCAACGCTGTCCGATCCTCGGTCGCGTCACCATGGACCAGACCATCGTGGATATCACCGATGTCCCCTCCGTCGCCGTCGGCGATATCGCCACGATCTTGGGTGCACAGGGCGCCGACCGTATCACCGTGGCCGAGTTCTGCGCCTGGGCCGACTGTATCCCATGGGAAGCCCTTTGCACTCTGACTCAGCGGGTCCAGCGCGTCTACCGCACCGACCGCACCTAATATGAAGGCGATCCTCAGTCTCACGTTGCTCTGCGTTCTTGCGGTCGGGTCGCGTGCAGCGGACGACGTCGTTGTCGCAGCAATCGCCCATGCTAAGGCCCACCCTCTGGGTGACGTCCCCGCCAGCTTCGTCGCGGCGGATTATCGCGGAGACCTCCGCGACCTGCCCATCGGCGTCTTTGATTCTGGCGTGGGTGGACTGACGGTCCTCGAGGCCATCAAGGCACATGATCGTCACCATAACCTGACCGGGACGGCTGGCGCGGACGGCGTGCCTGATTTCGCAGGCGAACGCTTCGTTTATTTCGGCGACCAAGCGAACATGCCGTACGGAAATTATTCGGCGGTCCATCGCACTGGTTTCTTGCGTGAACTCATCCTCCGCGACGCCTTGTTCCTGCTCGGCCGTCGTTACGCGAGTGGCACCAAGCCGCCGGTGAAGGCTATCGTCATCGCGTGCAACACCGCCACCGCCTATGGACTCGAAGACATCCGGGCAGCGGTGAAGGCCTGGGGCATCCCTGTTATCGTTATCGGAGTCGTTGAAGCCGGCGCCCAAGGCTTGGCCGAGACCGCCGACGGCGCGCAGGGCGGGGTCGCCGTGTTGGCCACGGTCGGCACCTGCGCTTCCAACGCCTATCCCAAGGCCATTGCCAAGGTTACCGGCCGTCCGGTCCGCCAAATGGGTTCGGCCAGCCTCGCTGCCGCGATCGAGGGCGACCCTTCGATCAAGACGCCGATCCGCGACATCATCCGTGCCGATGTCGGTGCGTTCCTGAAATCAGCCGCCGCGGACGGCGCCGCGCCGATGGATACCTTGATGCTCGGGTGCACCCACTATCCCTTGGTCGCCGACGAGATTGCGGCGGCCTTCGCCTATTGGCGTGAACAGTCCGACGCCGATGGCCGCAAGCCGTATGCCCGGCTCGTCGCGCCACAGCTCAAGCAGGTAAATCCCGCCGCCTGGACGGCCGAGGCGCTCTGGCGTTCGCTCCACGGCGCGAAGATGATGGCGGTGACCAAACCTTCGACCGGCGACCTGTTCTATATCTCCATCCCCAATCCGGCTTGGCCGGGCGTTGGCCTCGCCGCCGACGGGTCGCTGACCTACGAGTATAAATACGGACGTCAGCCTAACCAGGTCGGTCGCGAGGACACGATCAATGTCCCCCTGACGACGGATAGGCTCCCGGGTGCGACAGCGGGTCTAGTCCGCGAGAAACTCCCGCTGACCTGGCGCAGCCTGCAGGCGGCACGCTGACTTCAGGCCCCTTTCTTCGGGTCGATTTTCGGCTTATCCTTCTCGTCCTTCTTGGGGTCTTCCTTGCCGTCTTTCTTTTCTGGCTTAGCGACGGCTTTGGCGATGGCGTCCGCTAGGTCATCCGCTTTCGGATTACCACTGTAGATCAGTTTACCTTCGCGGTCGAACGCGCAGACGAAGGGGTAGAGGTTAATTTTGAAGGGAGCACGGCAGCCGCTATAGATGGTGCAAGTCACCCCTGTTTTCTTCAGAAGGGTCGTGATGTTTTTGGGTGATCCTTCGATGCCTAGGTTCTCGATCCCGATGACCACGAGGTTTTCCTTATGGTCGTCAGCGATTTTCTGGAAGAACTTCAGGCTATCGCCGCCACTAGGGCTTTCGAGCTCATAGGCCCAGAAGAACATCAGCGTCCCCTTGTCCTTCTGCATCGCTGGCGTCAGGCGCGGGCCGTCGATATAGCGGGTCGGGGAGAAATCGCGGAAGGTATATTTCTTCTCAGCGGCGAACGTCGTCGTCAGCGAGAGCAGCAGTAAGAGGGTTAGGCGCATGTCAAAAGGGTGCGCTTCTTCTATTTAATAACAAGACCGCAGGTCGGCCCAGTATTCCAATTCAGGGCTATTCCGCGCGGATTTCGCGGCGGATGTCCCGGAAGAGCCCGTAGACCACTAGCACGCCGACCACGCCGCCTTGGACTATGAGCGTATATAGGTTCGTCGGATCCTTGTCGAAGAAGGGCGAGAGATTTCCAAGAAGGAAGAAAGGGAAGTAGCCGGCGAAACTCCAGAGGGCCGTACTGATTGCGGTGCTGTCCATTGGGATGGATGGCCGTAGGAGCATCTGCAGTCCCCAGGCGGCGCTGGCGAGCGCGAGCAGGTGAAGCTGAGGTGCGGTGAGGAAGCCAAGTTCATCGGGCAGGAACTGGGCGAAGGTAGCGAGGAGGAATAGCAGCGAGCTCAGGATACGCACGGCGGCCTCGAGGCCGTTGCGTTCACGCGTCGGGATGAGCTGATCGCTGCCGAAGCCTGAAGACGTCTCGGCAGCACGCGGCTGGGAGCCGAGGCCCCAAAGCATGCAGTCGAATAGGAAACGGATCATGCTGTGATGTGTTCGAGGATGATAGGGTGAAGCCGGCGATCTGAACATCAGGGGCTATCTCCATGCCTGTGCTTGCCTGACGCTTATGCAAGTCTCCGCGACTCAGGCTGGGCGCTTGGCGTCGCGCCAGATACCGACCAGGAAGGCGGCGCCGAATAGGCACAGGCTCAGCCACGCTGCTTCCGGGCATTTCCTTCGTGGCTTAAGGCGTAGGCGGCGTAGGGAGCTAGCGTCCATATTCCGACGTTGGTCGCGGTCCTGTCTCCGGGGATATCTTTGCGGAAGAAGGTGAGCCCTAGCCACATAAGAGGAAGGATGTTAAGCCAGTAGGCATCGGCTGATGTGCAGCCAGAGCGTACTCGGTAAGGTAGAGTTCGACGGCGATGACGTATCGTCAGCAAGCAGGCCAGACCATGAGAGGAGGTTCTCGGGGAGGGTGCGTTCGCGGGTAGTCGGTACGTCGAGGCGTGGTAACCGACCTTCGACTACATAGCTTATGAAGCGGAGAGACGAGTATGTAAGGCATGAAGCCGAATGTAGATTGTCACGATCCTGATACCAGCTAAACGACTTCGCTTACTTCTGGAAGCCGAAGTACTGGCTGGCGTTGCCGTAGCAGACGTCGGCAATCAGGCGTTCGTTCCAATCCTTGCGGTCCGGGATACGGCCCGACTCGACGTCCTGGCCGACGAGGTCGCACAGGATGCGACGGAAGTATTCGTGGCGCGGATAGGAGAGGAAGGAGCGCGAGTCGGTGATCATGCCGATGAAGCGGCTGAGCAGGCCGAGGTCGGACAGCGCGTTCATCTGGTCGCGCATGCCGCGTTCCTGGTCGAGGAACCACCAGCCCGAGCCGTACTGGATCTTGCCCGGCGTGACGCCGTCCTGGAACGAGCCGGGGAGGCAGGCGAAGAGGGCGGTGTCGGCGGGGTTGAGGTTGTAGAGGATCGTCTTACCGAGGGCGTTCTCGCCGGAGAGCGTGCCGAACCAGCGGATGAGGCCAGGGCCTTGGCGGAAATCGCCGATGGTATCGCAACCGGCGTCGGAACCGAGGCGCTTGAGCAGGCCGAGGTTCGGGTCGCGGACGGCGCCGAGGTGGAGCTGGGTGGCCCAGCCCTTGGCGTGGTTGAGGCGGCCGACGTGCAGCATGATGAAGGCCGTGAATTTTTCGGCTTCCTCGAGCGTGGCGGCCTTGCCGGCGATGGCGTTCTCCCAGATGGCCTTGGCTTCGGCTTCGGTGCAGGAAGCGTCCGGCAGGTAGTCGAGGCCGTGGTCGGAAGCGCGGCAGCCCGCGGCGGCGAAGTCGTCGTGGCGCTGGTTGAGTCCGGCAATCAGGCCAGCGAAAGTGTCAGCGCCTTTGCCCGTGGCGGCGGCGAGGCGCTTGGCCCAAGCCTGCACGCGGTCTGGGGTGCGGACCTTGAGGCAGGCGTCGGGACGGTAGGTCGGGACGATCTTGGTCTCGAAGCCGGACTTTGCGATTTGGTGGTGCAGGTCGAGCGAGTCGGCGGGGTCATCGGTGGTGCCGACGACGCGCACCTTCATCAGCTTGAGGATGCCGCGAGCCGTGAGGTCACCGTGCTTCAGCTGGCGATTGGCTTCGTCCCAGATTTTCTGGGCCGTGGCGCCTTCGAGGACGTCCTGAATGCCGAAGTGGCGGCGCAGCTCGAGGTGCGTCCAGTGGAAGAGGGGATTGCGGAGCGTGGACGGAACCGTCTCGGCCCAGGCCTGGAACTTCTCGCGCGAAGTCGACTTGTCGCCGGTGATGAGGTCCTCGCTGACGCCGTTGGCCCGCATCGCGCGCCACTTGTAGTGGTCGCCCGCGAGCCAGATAGCCGTGAGGTCTTCGAAGCGACGGTCATCGGCGATGTCCTTCGGGCTGAGGTGGCAGTGGTAGTCGACGATGGGCTGGTCCTTCGCTACGCCGTGGTACAGCTTCTGTGCCGTGCCGGTCGAGAGGATGAAATTGTCGTCCATGAAGGCCATCGTCGTCGGTCTCGCTTAGATGGACATCGCGGCGAAGCCGCCGTCGACGACGATTTCAGCGCCGGTGACGAAGCTGCCAGCGTCGGAAGCGAGAAGCAGGGAGGCGCCGATGAGTTCCTTGGCTTCGCCGAAGCGGTTCATCGGGGTCTTGCCCAGAATCATCGCCACGCGCTCCGGGGTGAGCACCTTGCGGTTCTGTTCGGCCGGGAAGAAGCCCGGGACGAGCGTGTTGACGCGCACGCCCTTCGCGGCCCATTCGCGGGCGAGGTTCTTCGAGAGGTTATGCACGGCGGCCTTGGAGGCCGAGTAGGTGAAGACGCGGGAGAGCGGCAGGATGCCGGATTCCGAACCAAGGTTGATGATCGAGCCTTTGCCGGCGGCGACCATCGCTTCGCCGAAGACCTGGCAGCCGAAGATGACGCCCTTGACGTTCACCGTGAGGATCTTGTCGATCTGCGCTTCGTCGATCTCGAGGAAGGGCGTGGGCGAGTTGACGCCGGCGCCGTTGACGAGGACGTCGACCTTGCCGTGCTTGGCGAGGATGCCATCGCGCAGTTTAACGAGCTCGGCCTTGTTGGTGGCTTCGCAGGAGATGAACTCACCGGAGCCGCCAGCGGCTTTGATCTTGGCGAGGCGGGCGTCGGCTTTGGCGGGGTCGCGACCGACGAGGATCACGTGAGCGCCGGCGCCGGCGAAGCCTTCGGCCATGGCGCCGCAGAGTTCGCCCGTGCCGCCGATGACGACGGCCGTGCGGCCTTTGAGGGAGAAGAGATCGAGGGAGGACATGGGGCTAGAGGTATGGAGTTTAGAGTATCGAGTATAGGGTCGAGGCTTAGCGGACGACGCGGGCGCCGCCGCCGGCGAGCTGCTTCTCGACTTCCTTACGGGTGACCATCGACGTGTCGCCGGGAGTCGTGGACGCCAGCGCGCCGTGGGCAGCGCCGTAGTTCACGGCCTTCTGGGCGTCGTTGTGCTCGAGGAAACCGAAGACTAGGCCCGAGGCGAAGCTATCGCCGCCGCCGACGCGGTCGAGGATCTCGAGCTCAGGGAACTGGATGCTGTCGTAGAACTTGCCGTCGTGCCAGCAGATGGCGCTCCAGTCGTTCTTCGTGGCGGTGATCACGCGGCGCAGCGTGGTCGCGGCGACCTTGAAGTTCGGGAACTGCTTCACGGCCTCGCCGATCATGTCCTTAAACGCCTGGGTCTCGATGTGGCTGAGGCTGTGGTCGGCGCCCTTGACCTCGAAGCCGAGGGAGGCGGTGAAGTCTTCTTCGTTGCCGATCATCACGTCGACGTACTTCGCGATCTCGCGGTTTACTTCTTGGGCCTTCTTGAGGCCGCCGATGGTCTTCCAGAGGGAAGGGCGGTAGTTCAGATCGTAGGAGACGATGGTGCCGTGCTTCTTGGCGATCTTGACCGCTTCGATGGTGGCCTGTGCGGTGGTTTCGGAAAGGGCTGCGAAGATGCCGCCCGTGTGGAGCCAGCGGACGCCGAGCGTGCCGAAGAGGTATTCCCAGTCGAAGTCGCCGGGCTTGATCTGCGAGGCGGCGGTGTTGCCGCGGTCCGGGACGCCGACGGCGCCACGGATGCCGAAGCCGCGCTCGGTGAAGTTGAGGCCGTTACGGACCGTGCGGCCGATGCCGTCGTCCTCGCGCCACTTGATGAAGTCGGTGTTCACTCCGCCCTGCATCACGAAGTCTTCGAGCAGGCGGCCGACTTCGTTGTCGACGAACGCCGTGCACACCGAGGTGCGCAGGTTGAAGCACTTGCGGAGCCCGCGGGCGACGTTGTATTCGCCGCCGCCTTCCCAGACCTGGAACTGGCGCGTGGTGCGCACGCGGCCTTCGCCCGGGTCGAGGCGGAGCATGATTTCACCGAGGGAGACTTGGTCGAAGGCGCATTCCTTCGCCGACTTGATCTTGAGAGCCATGGTTGTGGGGAGGGTTGGTTTTAAGGTGAGGGGGCTTAAGCCGTGGGCAAGGTCGCGAGGTCGAAGGGCTGGTGGCCGATGTGTTCCGCGACTTTATTGAACTCTTCGATTTCAGCCTTGGAGAACAGCAGGCCGCCGGCCTTTTCGCTGCGCGTGGCGAAGGTCGCCTCGAGCTGGCCGGGGAGCATGCACTTCTCGTTGCCGTGGCCGAGGACGTCGGCGAGGACCGCCTTGACGTTCTCGGACTGGCTGCGGCCCTTGGCGAAGACGCCTGAGCTGATGGCGTCCGGGTGGATCACCTGGAAGAAGAAGGCGCAGGCCTGCTTCTCGCCGGGGACGTGCGTGCGGCTGCGGATGGTCGGCAGCGAACCGCCGATGAAACCGGCGACGATTTCGTTGATGAGCGAGAGACCGTAGCCCTTGTGGGCGCCGAAGGGGATGAGCGAGACGGCTTCGTTCGGGTCGAGCGTGACCTTGCCGTCCTTATCCACGGCGGCGTCAGGCGGGAGCATCTTGCCTTCGCGCTTGAGCACCTGGACGCGGCCCATGGCGATGACGGAGGTGGCCCAGTCGATTACGATGGGGAAGCCGACGGCGTCGGTGGTGGGGAAGCCCCACGAGTGCGGGTTGGTGCCGAGGGTCGGGTGCTTGCCCTGGAAGGGGACGACTTCGGCGAGCGTGGCGGTGCAATTGGTGTAAGCGATATAACCACGCTTGGCGGCTTCCATCACGTAGCCACCGCCCCAGAGGTAGTGGAAGGCGTTGTCGACCGAGACCGTGCCCACGCCGTATTTGTCGGCGAGCTCGATGCAGCGGTTGATGGCGTCGACGGCGACGGCCTGGCCGAGCTTCTGGTGGGCATCCCAAACTTCGGCGGCTTCGAAGCGCGTGGCCTTCTTCGTGACGGTGGCGTTGGGCGTGCAGCCCGGGACCTTAGCGCCGGAGCCGAAGAGTTCGTCGAGGTGGAGGGCCTTGAGGGCGTTGTGCGTGCGGATGCCGTGGTGCGTGGCCATGCTGGCCATCTGGGCGGCTTGGGCCGACTCCTTGGCGCCGAAGCCACGCTTGACGTAGGCGGCGGTGACGAGCGCCTCGTGGGCGGCGCGGGGGACGACGTAAAAGACTTCGCTCATGGGTAAGGTTTCGGGAGGGGAGATTAGACGACCTTCTTCACCGGGACTTCCGGGTTAATCTGCGCAAGAGGCTTTTCGCCATGCATCGCGCGGATGAGGTTCGTGACGGCGGCAACGGCCTGGCGCTGGACGCTCTCGGCGGTACGGGAACCGATGTGCGGCGTGACGACGCAGTTCGGGAGCTTGGTGAGAGGGTGGTCGGCGCGAGGCGGCTCTTCGTCGAGCACGTCGGTACCGTAGCCGCCGACCTGGCCGGACTTGAGCGCAGCCGCGATGTCGTCGGTGTGGACGATCTCGCCGCGGGCGCAGTTGAGGATGAGTACGCCCTTCTTCATCTTGGCGATATTCTCGGCGCGGATCAGGTCGCGGGTCTCGGGGGTCAGGTTGGTGTGCAGCGAGAGGTAGTCGGCGGCGGCGAAGATTTCGTCCATCGTGGCGGCGCGCTGCACGTCGTACTGGGCGGCGAACTTATCGTCCCAATAGAGGTCGAAGCCGACGACCTTCATGCCGAAGGCGCGGGCGCGGATGGCGACTTCCTTGCCGATACGGCCCATGCCGATGATCCCGATGGTCTTGTCGAGCAGCTCGCGGCCCGTCTTACGCTTCCAGCCGCCGGAGCGGGTGGAGTCGGTGTGGAAGTAGAAGTTCTTCTCCATGGCGAGCAGGAGGAGGAAGGTGTGCTCGGCGACGGTGGTGTGGTTGACACCAGGGGTGAAGAGCAGGGGGATGCCCTTGGCGGTGAGGGTCTTTACGTCGATCTTGTCGACGCCGATGCCGTACTTCGAGACGACCTTGAGGCGGGGGAGGGCTTTCTCGATGACCGCGGCAGTAATGAGGTCGTCGCCGCAGATGTAGCCGTCGAACTGACCCATCAGCGCGAGCGTGTCCGCTTCATTGAGCGGGCCGCGGGCGGTGACAACTTCCCAGCCCGTTTCAGCCAGCAACTTATGGTGCTCGCCAGGGGTGTCTTGGAAGGAGGTCGTCGTGAGGAGGATGCGAGGCTTCGTCATGGGAATATTCTCGTTAATTAGTGGCTTTACGGCGGGGTTCCGTCAACAGGACTTCTGGGGTGGACTTACCCGAAAATCGGCGTTTGTGTTGGCCGACACCCCCTTATGACCGAAGCCCTAGGAAAAATCGGTAACAAGCGCTGGATTATCTGTGCGCTACTGTTCTTCGCCGCCACGATCAATTACATCGACCGTCAGGTCATTGGCTTGCTTAAGCCAGCCTTGGAAAAGGAATTCGGCTGGGATGAGCGGACCTATGCGGCCATCGTCTTCAGCTTCCAGCTCGCCTACGCCATCGGCATGGTGCTCTCGGGTCGCATCATCGACCGCATCGGCATCAAGAAGGGCTTTATCATCTTTGTCGGCCTCTGGAGTCTGGCGGCGATGGGGCACGGTTTCGCCCACCTTCTCCCGTCCTTCAGTCTCCCTTGGATGCAGATCGACGCCAAGACGGGCTTCGCCTGGGTGACCCTCACGGGAGCCGCCGCCGGCTTTGCTCTGATGCGGTTCCTGCTCGGCCTCGGTGAGGCGGGTAATTTCCCGGCCTCGATCAAGGCCGCCGCCGAATGGTTCCCCAAGAAGGAGCGCGCCTTAGCGACCGGCATCTTCAACTCCGGCACCAACATCGGTGCACTGGGTGCCCCGCTCATCGTGCCTTGGATTGCAGTTACCTGGGGCTGGGAATGGGCTTTCATCGTCACGGGTGCCATCGGCTTTGTCTGGGTCATCTGGTGGGCGCTTGCCTATTACTCCCCGCGTGAGCACCCGACCATCACTCAGGCCGAGCTCGCCCACATCGAGTCCGACCCGCCTGATGAGCAGGGTAAGGTCAGCTGGCTCAGCCTCTTGAAGTTCCGACAGACCTGGGCCTTCGCCATCGGTAAGTTCATGACCGACCCGGTCTGGTGGCTCTATCTCTTCTGGATTCCGGGCTTCTTGAACAAGCAGCACGGCGTCGACCTGAAGAACATCGGTCTCCCGCTCGTCACGATCTACCTCATCGCCGATGTCGGTAGCATCGGTGGCGGCTGGATCTCCGGTCGTCTCATCAAGGCCGGCTGGTCCGTCAACGCCGCCCGCAAGACCGCGATGGGCATCTGTGCCGTCAGCGTGATCCCGATCGTCTTCGTCAACGACGTCGGCATGTGGCCCGCGGTCTTGCTCGTCTCGCTCGCTGCGGCCGCCCACCAGGGCTGGTCGGCTAACATCTTCACCCTCGCCTCGGACATGTTCCCCCGCAAGGCCGTCGGCTCAGTCGTTGGTATCGGCGGCATGGCTGGCGCGGTGGGCGGCATGCTGCTCGCTCTCGTGGTCGGCGAAGTGCTCCATCGTACGGGCTCCTACGCGATTCTCTGGTTCATCGCGGGTTCGGCCTACCTCATCGGTCTTCTGATCATCCACGTGCTCGTCCCACGCCTCGAGCCGGTGAAGATGGAAGACATCGCCGAAGTCGAGGCCAAGTAAGCCTCGTTAAGGTGGTAAAAGAAAAGGGCCCCGTGACGGGGCCCTTTTTATTGGCGTGGTGCGCGGCGCTCAGCCGGCGACGACGATGTTCACCAGCTTGCCCGGCACGACGATCTCCTTCACGACGGGCTTGCCGTCGGTGAACTTAATCACGTCGGCGTTGGCCTTGGCCAGGGCGAGCAGGGCGTCCTTGGAGATGTCCTTGGCGACCTTGGCGGTGGCGCGCACCTTGCCGTTCACCTGGAAGATGACTTCGACGGTCGTCTCGATGAGCTTGGAGGCGTCGAGCTTAGGCCAACCGCCTGCGGTGACGTTCTCTTTGTGGCCAAGGCGGGCCCAGATTTCTTCGCACACATGCGGGGCGAACGGCGCGGCGAGGCGCACGAAGTCCTCGACGGTCGCACGGCGCAATGCCGGGGACTTCTCCGCGACGTTCATGAGGATCATCATCTGTGAGATGGCGGTGTTGAACTGGAGCGTCTCGATGTCCTTCTCGACCTTCTGGATGGTCCGGTGGAGTTCGCGGACGAGCTCTTCGGATTCGGCGCCGTCGGCGCTGATCTTCGTCGAGACCTTGCCGGTGGTCTCGTCGACGGCCAAGCGCCAGAGGCGACGGAGGAAGCGGGTGATGCCGATGATACCGTCGGAATTCCAAGGCTTGGAGGCCTCGAGCGGTCCGAGGAACATCAGGTACATGCGGAGCGCATCGGCACCGTGGTCCTTGACGATGGAATCGGGGTTCACGACGTTGCCGCGGCTCTTGGACATCTTCTCGCCGTCCTCGCCCATGATGAGGCCCTGGTGGAAGAGTTTCTTGAACGGTTCGGCGGTCGGCAGGACGCCGATCTCGTAAAGGAAGCGGTGCCAGAAGCGTGCATAGAGCAGGTGGAGCACGGCATGCTCGGCGCCGCCGATATAGAAGTCGGGGCAGCCCCAGTACTCGAGGTCGGCCTTGGAGGCGAGAGCCTCGGCGTTCTTGGGGTCGATGTAGCGCAGGTAGTACCAGCAGGAGCCAGCCCACTGGGGCATGGTGTTCGTCTCACGCGAGGCCTTGATCCAGAGCGGACCAGGCTGCGGCTTCGACTGTGAGACGGTGGCGCCGGAAGCGACGTCATACCAGACTTCGGTCCACTCGGGTTCCTTCGAGAGCGGCGAATCGCCGGTGGGCGAGGGCTGGTAGGATTTGACCTGAGGCAGAGTGAGGGGGAGCTGCTTGGAGGTCAGCGGCACGGCGCAGACTTCGACGCCGTTGAGCTGGCAAGTGACGGGCTCCTTCGGGAGGAACTCGCGCACCTCGGAGTCGGCCGGAATCTTGGCGTAGTCTTCGCGGGAAACCCACAGGAGCGGGAAGGGTTCTCCCCAGTAGCGCTGACGCGAGAAGAGCCAATCGCGCAGCTTGAAGTTTACGGCGAGCTTACCCTGGCCCTTGGCCTCGAGTTCAGCGGTAATCTTCTTCTTGGTCTCCGTGGCGGAGAGGCCATCGAAAGCACCCGAGTTCACCATCGGGCCGTCTTCGGTCCAAGGCTTCTCGTTGACGTCGATCGCTTCCTTGGAGCCGACGACCTGGATAATCGGCAGCTTGAATTCCTTGGCGAATTCCCAGTCGCGTTCGTCGTGCGCCGGCACGGCCATGATCGCACCCGTGCCGTAGGTGATGAGCACGTAGTCGGCGGTCCAAACGGGAATCTTGGCCCCGTTGACGGGGTTGATGGCGTAGGAGCCGGTGAACACGCCAGTCTTCTTCTTGGCCGCGAGGTCGGTGCGCTCGAGGTCGGTCTTGTTGCGGACCGCGGCGACATAGCTTTCGACCGCATTCTTCTGGGCGGCGGTGGTGAGCTTGCCGATGAGCGGGTGCTCGGGCGCGATGACCATGTAGGTCGCGCCGTAAAGGGTGTCCGGACGCGTCGTGAAGACGGTCAGCGTGTCGGCATGGCCATCCAGCTTGAAGGTGACTTCGGCGCCTTCGGATTTGCCGATCCAATTCTTCTGGAGGCGCTTGGTGGAATCGGGCCAATCGACGTGGTCGAGGCCTTCGATGAGCTTGTCGGCGTAGGCGGTGATGCGCAGGACCCACTGGCGGATCGGGCGACGTTCGACCGGGTGGCTGCCGCGGTCGGAGCGCGGGCCTTCGGGCGTGTTGAGGACTTCCTCGTTGGCGAGCACCGTGCCGAGGGCAGGGCAGAACCAGACGGGCTTCTCGGAGACGTAGGCGAGACCGTGGCGGAAGAGCTTGAGGAAGATCCACTGCGTCCAGCGGAAGTAGTTCTCGTCGGTGGTCGAGAGCTCGCGGTCCCAGTCGATGGCGAAGCCGAGCATCTGGAGCTGGCGGCGGAAGTTGTCGATGTTGCGCTTGGTCTGGACGGCCGGGTGTTCGCCGGTGGCGATTGCATGCTGCTCGGCGGGGAGGCCGAAAGCGTCCCAGCCCATCGGGTGGAGGACGTTGAAGCCGTTGGCCTTCTTGTAGCGGGCGAGGATGTCCGAAGCGGTGTAGCCCTCGGGGTGGCCGATGTGCAGGCCGGCGCCGGAGGGGTAGGGGAACATGTCCAGGACGTAGTACTTCGGCTTGCCGCAGGAGATCGGCTCGGTGCGGAACGTGGCGCCAGCTTTCCAGGCGGCCTGCCACTTCTGTTCGAAGGCGGGGAAGTCGTAGCTGCCGGGTTTTGTTTCCGAAGTGTCCATGAATGCGTGCAGATAGGAGGTTCGGGACGGCGCTGGCAAGGTTTTGGAGCGTCTGGCGACCCTATCCCGCTTGCCTAGGCTGTCTGGCGGGGGTTATCTGCCAGTCATGAACGTGCTCGTGGTGGGCGGTGCCGGCTACATCGGCAGCCATTGCGTCCGGCAGGCGCTGGCCGCCGGGCACAAGGTGGCCGTGCTGGATGACCTGTCCTATGGCCACGCGGAGTCCGTGCCGGCGGGGACGAAACTATTCCGCTCAGACATGGGCGATCAGGCCGCGGTCCGCGCCGCCCTGCGCGAGTCCGCCGCCGAAGTGGTCATCGATTTCGCGGCGTTCACGAATGTCGGTGAATCCGTCCAACAGCCCGCCCGCTATCACGAGAACAATGTGGTGCGCACCGAAGGCCTGCTGCAGGCGATGCTCGCCGAGGGTGTCAAGAAGCTCGTCTTCTCGAGCACCTGCGCGACCTACGGTATCCCGGAGAAGATGCCGATGACGGAGGATCTGCCGCAGAACCCGATCAATCCTTACGGCGCCACCAAGCTCGCGGTCGAGCAGCGCCTCCGCGAGCTCGCGTCCTCGCATGGCTTGAGCTTCGCCGCTTTCCGTTACTTCAACGCCGCCGGGGCTTCGGCGGATGCGTGCCATCGGTGAGGACCATTCGCCCGAAACCCACCTGATCCCGCTCGCGATCGCCGCCGCGCTCGGCCGCCGCCCGCCGCTCCAGGTCTTTGGCACGGATTACCCTACCCCGGATGGCACCTGCCTGCGCGACTACGTGCACGTGGACGATCTTTCCCGGGCCCACCTCGACGTTCTGCCTAAGCTAAGCCAGCCCGGGCAGGCCCTGTTCTATAATCTCGGCACGGGTACGCCGTATTCGGTCAAAGACGTCATCGCCAGCGTCGGCCGCATCCTCGGCCGACCCGTCCCGCATGCGTTCGCCCCTCGTCGCGAAGGCGATCCGCCCGCGCTTTACGCCGATGCTTCCAAGGTCCGCCGCGAACTCGGCTGGGTGCCGCGCTACGACACGCTCGACAGCATCGTCCTGACGGCATGCAATTGGCACCTCGCCCGACCCAAGGGCTACGCCTCCTGATCTCGATGTCCGAACAGCTTCACCCGCACTGGCGCATCCAGTATATTCGCACCCGCAAGGAGCCAGGCGCTGGTAGCCCGTTCGCGGCGTTGCTCGCGGCAAACGACGACGAAGCGAATCTCATCCTGCACCGCGGACCGCACTGCTTCGTCATCCTCAATAACTCGCCTTATAATCCAGGTCACCTGATGGTGCTGCCTAATCGCGAAGTCGGCGAACTGGCCGACCTCACCGCGGCCGAACGTGCCGAGATGATGGACCTGCTGATACGCTGTCAGGCGGTACTAGAGAAGGTGATGAGCCCCGCTGGCTTCAATATGGGTCTCAATCTCGGTAAGGCTGCGGGTGCAGGTATCCCGACGCACCTCCACTTCCACATCGTGCCGCGTTGGGACGGCGACCACAACTTCATGCCCGTCATCGGCGATACGCGCGTCCTGCCGCAGGCGCTGTCCGAGCTCTGGACGCGGCTCAAGCCCGTCTTTGCCGCCGCATGAGCCGCGTCGTCGATATCTCCGTCCGCCACGCGAAGACCAAGGTCTCCGCGGTCTCCGTCCAGCGCGTCGTCCACGCGCTCGACAAGCTCAAGGGCTACCGTTGCCCCGAGGGATCGCTGTCGATCGCCTTCCTTGGCGACAAGGAGACGGCCAAGCTTCACGACGAATTCCTCGGCGACCCGACCGTGACGGACGTCATCACCTTCGTCGGTGAAGAGCACCCTGGCGAAGCGTTCGCCGGCGAGATCTGCGTGAACATCGACCAAGCCCGCCGGGCCGCCAAGGAGCATGGCGTCACGCTGGCTACCGAACTAAGACTCTACGTCGCCCACGGCTGGTTGCACCTTTCCGGCCTGCGCGACGGTAATCGCAAGGAGTCCGCTGCCATGCGCGTTGGTGAGGCCGTGGCGGTCTCGCACCTCGACAAGCTGGGCGCCAAGCTGCGGGTCCGCGATTAACGGACTCGCCCTCGGGGCTGTCCGCGTCCAACTTCCCCGCTGATGAAGCGTACCGTCATCATTCACTCCGGCGGAATGGATTCCACCGTCCTCCTGGCTCACCTGTTGGCCGAGGGCAGGGAAGTGCATGCGCTGTCGGTGGACTACGGTCAGCGCCATCGTCGCGAGCTCGTCGCCGCCGCCGAGATCTGCGCCCATTACAAGGTCCCGCACCGCATCGCCGACCTCCGCGGGCTCACGCCGCTCTTCGGTGCCAACGCCCTGACGGATTCCCATATCGACGTCCCTGAAGGTCATTACGAAGAGGCCAGCATGAAGGCCACCGTCGTGCCCAACCGGAACATGCTCCTCATTGCGACGGCTGCCGCTTGGGCGATGTCGCTCAAGGCCACGTCGGTCGCCTATGGTGCCCACGGCGGCGACCATGCCATCTATCCCGATTGCCGTCCGGCCTTCGCCGATGCCTTGGATAAAGCCATCCGACTCGCCGACTGGCATGAAGTTTCTCTCGAGCGCCCGTTCGTGGGCATGGACAAGACCTCAATTGTGCAGCGCGGCGTCGAACTCGGCGTGCCCTTCGCTTTGACCTGGTCCTGTTACGTCGGGGGCGACAAGCATTGCGGTAAGTGCGGTACCTGCGTGGAGCGAAAGGAAGCCTTTCTGCGCGCTAGCGTGAAGGATCCGACCTCATACGTAGGCTAGTCTTATCCGTAGGATTAGCGGGATGAAGACCGTCTAGCCTGCCTGCCTTTGAGGTTGTGGCGCCTACTGCCCTTGGCAATTTGAGTGCGTGCACCGTCGCTTTCGTCAACCCTTCGCCTGGCTCGCCCTCGTGGCGTGGCTGGCCGCGTCGGGTCTGTCGTGGGACCTCTTGCAGGTCGTGGCTTGGACGAAAATGTCGGTTGATAACGCCTCTCAACTGACTGCTTCGGCAGCCGTATCGAAGACTCTCGTGGATGCACCCTGCGCGTTATGTAAGGTCGCTCAAGATGGGCGCAAGAACTCGGAGCAGGCCCCGTTAGCCAAGGACGATAACGCCAAGGTGAAGGCCAAGGCTGATCCTGCTTCGGGCGAAATCCTCCTCTTAGCGGTGAAATTCTTTTCGGGGCGTGATTACGCGCGCCCAGCGGATGAAGTGAGCGTGTCACGCGTGGCCGAGGTGCCCGTGCCACCGCCGCGAGTGCTCGGCTGATCACCGTTGCGGGCTGCGGTTAGTTCGGCTCGCGCGTGGCATCCAAACCTATTCCAAAGTCGCACCCACCCGGTGCGCATCGTCGATTGCGCGGACCGCCACACCTGCGTCTAGACACCAGCAAAACACTCATCATGAAGATTCCCTTTCTCTCCGAGCGCCCCGCGCGGTTCGCTCTGCTCTCCTTTCTCGCTCTCGGTGCTTACACCGAAGTCCAGGCCTGCCCCTGCGGCTGCGTGAAGGTCTGCGTCGACAATCTCGCCGATCGTGCTCCTCTCCGTCCGGGGGCTTATTCGGTCGATTTCCGTTACGACACCATTGATCAAGACGAACGTAACAGCGGGGCGCATGCACACTTCCTCGCTTACCATAAGATCCTTACGGGTACGATCGAGACCCAGCTCGCGGGTCAGACTTGGTCCATCGCCGTGCCGCGTATCAACCGGATCGTGCGTTCGAATATCGCGCCGACCCTGCTGAATCCTAATCCGGTCAACACCCGTCAGGAAGTCGTCGGTCTGGGCGATGTCTCGGTCAGCACGCGTTTCGCCTGGTCGGACTACACCGTCATCGCCGGCGTCAAGCTGCCGACGGGTGCGGACGACCTGACGTTGAACGTCTCACGCCGCTACCTGCAGCCCGGAACCGGATCGACGGATCGTCATCCTCGGCCTACGCCGCGATTACTCTGCTGACCGCCGATCGGCCGCAGTGCTTCTGGCAGCTGGGCGCTCAGGGCGCTGTCGCCTCCGACGCGAACTTCCGCCCTGGCACAACCCTGTCGGCTACAGCGGGTGTCCGCTATGAGCTGGCCTCACCGCTGGCGTTTTCCCTGCAGGCGACCGCACTCCGTCAGTTCCGCGACAAGAACACCATGGCTGCGGCCGGCTACACCGCGTACGCCGAGGATCTCGAGACCGCTGCGTTCTCGACGCACCTCGCGGCGGGCCTGACCTACAAGTTGGCCGCCAACACCAGCGCCTATCTTGTACTACAGCACGTTCGCTGAAGAACAATAACCTGGCGGACAAGCCCAACGGCGCCGAGGTGAATGCCGTGCACTCGACCGATGTCTGGTCCTTCGGCCTGACGCACTCGTTCTAAGCGCATCCGCCGCATCGCCTCTCGAGGCCTGCCGTATCAATATGCGGCAGGCCTCTTTTTGGGCCGTTTAACTACGGGGCAGGGGCCGTCATCTTCCTTGCGACCGGGCCGTTCGCCCTTCTATCTGCTGGCTGTCCCATGTTTACCTGCAGCAAGACCTACCGCGACATCCCGTTCGCCCACCGGCAGCACCGGCACGACGGCCATTGCTCGTTTCTGCACGGCCATAACTGGGGCATCGAGATCGAGTTTGGCTGCGAGAAACTCGACGAGCGCGGTTTCGTCGTGGATTTCGGCGGCCTCGGTTTCCTGAAGACCTGGATCGCGGACCACCTCGACCACGCCTGCCTCTTTGCCAAGGAAGACCCGATCCGCGAGAAACTCCTCCAGGATTACCCCAAGCTTTTCCGTCCGCTCGTCATCGACTCCGTCTCCACCGAAGGCATCGCGAAGTTCCTCTTCGAGACTTTTGATCCGATGGTCCGCAAGGAGACCGGCGGTCGCGCCTGGGTCCGGCAGATCGTCCTGCACGAGGACACCAAGAACAAGGCGAGCTACCAGCCGAAGGCCTGACCATGGCTGAGCTGTACCCCGTCAATGAGACGTTCCTCAGTTGGCAGGGGGAGGGTGTCCATCTCGGTCGCAAAGCCTTCTTCATCCGCCTGCAGGGTTGCCCGGTGAAGTGCGCTTGGTGTGACTCCGCGTCCACCTGGCATCCGCAGTTCGTCCCCAAGCAGGTCCGTAAGGCTTCGGCCGGCGAGTTAGCCGACGAGGCCGCCGCTGCCCGCCCGGAATTCGTCGTCCTCACCGGAGGCGAGCCCTGCATCCACGATTTGACCGCTCTGCTGGCCGCCATGGCCTCGGTCGGCCTCAAGGTCCACCTCGAGACCTGCGGGGCCTACCCGATCGCCCAAGGCTTCGCCTGGGTGACCGTCAGCCCCAAATGGGCCAAGCCCCCTCTGGCCGACGCCTTAGCCCGGGCGGACGAGGTCAAACTCATCGTCGAGGCCCCAGATAGCATCAGCCGCTGGACCGACGCCGTGGGCGGCAAGTGGCTTAGCCCTAACGTCTGGCTGCACCCGGAATGGTCGCGCCGGGCCGATCCGGCCGTATTGCGGACGATTACCGAGCAGGTGAAGCAGGGGGGTGCCCCCTATCGGGCAGGCTGGCAGGTCCATAAGCCCTATTCGGCCGACAGTCTGGATGCCCGAGCCCGTCCGCCGGCGCCTCTGGGTGGCGACGTCGCCAAGGGTTTCTGAGCAGGTCGGCTCCCTCCGTCGGACTCATGTCGGAGCTCCGCTCCGGCACTATCTTCGAATGGTAACTTTTTTTGCTTCACTCGGGGGCTGAACCCTCATTCAAAACGACCTCATGAACCGACCTGCCGTGCTCGCTCTTGAAGATGGAACCATTCTTCGGGGCAGGGCGTTCGGAGCTACGGCCACCCTCTGCGGCGAAGTCGTGTTCAACACGAGCATGACCGGCTACCAGGAAATCCTCACCGACCCTTCCTACTTCGGCCAGATCGTCACCATGACGACCCCGCAGATCGGCAACTACGGCGTCAATGAAGACGACTTCGAATCCGCCCGTCCGCATGTCGCCGGTTTCGTCGTCCGCGACCTTTCGCCCATCGTCTCCAACTGGCGCGCTACGACCGACCTGAGCACCTGGCTCGCGAAGTATGGCATCCCTGGCATCGACGGCGTCGACACTCGTTCGCTCACGAAGAAGCTGCGCTCCGCCGGCGTGATGAAGGCCTGCCTCTCCACTGAAGGCATTACCGACGAAGAAGCCCTCAAGCGCGCTCGCGCCTGGACCGGCACCGTCGGCGCCGACTTCGTCAAGGACGTCACCTGCAAGGCGCCTTACCATTACAACGCCACCGCTGGCGACTGCGAGGCCTTCACCGTCCCCGGCACGCATCTCAACAAGCCCAAGGCCCGCGCCAAGAAGTACCGCATCGCCGCCTACGACTTCGGTGCCAAGACCTCGATCTTCCGTCGCCTCGTCGCCTCCGGCTTCGACGTCCATGTCTTCCCGGCCCGCACGCCCGCTGCCGAGATTCGTGCCTTTAACCCCGACGGCGTGTTCCTTTCCAACGGCCCCGGCGATCCTGCCGCCCTGAAGTACGCCCACGAAGCCGTGGCCGACCTCATCAAGACCTATCCCGGTCTTCGGCATCTGCCTCGGTCACCAGATCATCACGCACGCCATCGGTGCTTCGACCTATAAGCTGAAGTTCGGTCATCGCGGCGGCAATCAGCCCGTCAAGAACACCGAAGAAGACCGCGTGGCCATCACCGCCCAGAATCACGGCTTCGCTTCGAAGCGCGAAGACCTGGAGCGCTGCGGCGCCATCGTCACGGAGGTGAACATGAACGACGACACCGTCTCCGGCCTGCGTCTCAAGGATAAGCCGGTCTTCTCCGTCCAGTATCACCCGGAAGCCGGCCCTGGCCCGAATGATGCGGATGTGCTCTTCGATCGGTTCTACGACCTGATCGCCAAGAGCAAGGCTGCCAAGTAAGCCCGACGTCATGGCTGCCCGACTCCTCGCAGCCCTTTGCCTCGCCCTCAGCCTCGCCGGTTGCGCCTCGTCGTCCCCGCGTTCCCCGGAGGAGGCCTTAGTGCAGCTCATCGAAGACGCCGTCGCCGGCCATTCGGCCTCGGATCAGTACCAGAACGTTAACCCCGTCGACGAGGAAACCATCAAGCAATTTATCTATGTCGAGGAGTGGCTCGACGTGAACGGCGAGTCCGTCGTCGCCGTACGTCCAGGCGCGACGCCCGTCGAAGGCTCCTTCCGCTTCACGCGATCCGCTGACGGCCGCTCGACTTATCTTATTTCCTATGGCTGGCCTGGTCCGCAGGTGCGTTCGCGCGTGCTGCGCCCGGCGCCCGGCTCGAAGATCATGCTCCTCGGTTGGTCGGACCTTCTGCCCTGGGAACAGCTCGGCGCCGTCTGCGTCATCACGACGCCGCGCGAGATGGGCGATGAAGAGAACCACCCGTGCAAGCAGGCGTTCGTCTTTAAGGTCGAGTCACCCCGCTGAGCGGAGGCCTCAGAGCTCGACCTGCATGCCCAGCTCGACCACGCGACCGGGCGGCAGGTTGAAGTAGGCCGTCGCCGAAAGGGAATTACGGTTGAGCACTTCGAAGAGCTTTTCCTGGACCGCGTTGAGCGAGAAGCCCGTCGTCGCGCGGACAATCGTCTCGCGGCTGAGGAAGTAGGTCACCTCGAGCGGATTGGGGGTGATGCCCATTTCCTGGTACGCCGCATCCAGCACCGGGAAGACATCCTGCTTCTCGCGGAAGCCGAACGTGCCCGTGACGCTGAGGACGGACGGGAATTCCTCATGGCTATCAATCTTGCAGAACTTCGGTCCGCGGGTGTTGAAGCTCACGCGATCCGACATCGGTACGATGGCGCGGTCCTCGTCGACCTTCAGCGTGATGACGATGATATGGTCGTGGAGTGCCCGGTTATGCTTAAGGTTGTGTGCTAAGGCCATCGGTACGGCCTTAGTTGAACCAGCGAGATAGATTGCCGTGCCTTTTACGCGCGCGAACTTGCCCGCGACGAACCGGTCTTCGACGCTATCGAGGAAGTTCTCGAAGTCGCCGGCGGCCTCGCCTTCGCTCAGCTTCTGTTTCATCGCGATACGCCCCTTATTCCAGACGGCCATCAGGTAGTAGACGATGATGCCGATGAGCAGCGGCATCCAGCCGTTGGGTAGAATCTTATGCGAATTACCGAGGACGAAGAGCACTTCCAGCAGGATGAAGGGCGTGAGGAGGGCGTAGGCTCCGGCGGAACGAATGTTCAACTTGTGGCGGAGGTACTGCCCGAAGAGGATCGTCGTCACCAGCATCGTGAGGCTCACCGCGATGCCGTAGGCGCTCGCGAGATTCTCGGAGGTCTCGTAATGCAGGACCAGGTAGATGGAGCCAGTCATGAGCAGCCAGTTGATGATCGGAACGTAGACTTGGCCTGATTCTTGGTCGGAAGTGCGCTCGATGCGCATGCGGGGCAGGTAGTTCAGCTGGATCGCCTGCATGGTGATCGAGAACGCGCCCGCGATGAGGGCCTGTGAGGCGATGATGGCGGCGAGCGTCGCGATGATGACGAGCGGGATCTGGGCCCAGTTCGGCGCCATGTTGAAGAAGGGGTTGAAGCCCGGCACCAGAAGTTCAGCCGGGTGGGCGAGAGCCCAGGCACCCTGTCCGAGGTAGTTCAGGATGAGGGCGGGGAAGACGATGAAACACCACGCCGCGCGGATGGGCTTCTGGCCGAAGTGGCCCATATCCGCGTAGAGCGCTTCGGCCCCTGTTACGGAGAGGAAGACTGCGCCGAGGATCAGGATGCCTAGGCCGGGGTGGGTAATCAGTAGCCCCAGCCCTTCGAGCGGGTTGAAGGCCCACATGATTTGCCCTAAGACCTCATGGTTGAGCACCAGCGAGAGGATACCGAGCCCACCGATCACGATGAACCAGACCATGGTGATCGGGCCGAAATACATGCCGACGCGGCCGGTACCGATTTTCTGGAGCCAAAAGATACCGACGAGAATCAGGACGGCGGCGGTGGGGATGAAGTATTTAAGGAAGCCGGCGGAGAGGGGACCGTGCAGGCGTTCATTGGCTTCCTTGACGCCTTCCAGCGCGGAGACGACCGAGATGGCCGGGGTGATGACGCCGTCCCCGTAGAGCAGGGCGGCCCCAAAGACACCGAGGAGGACGAGAAAGCTCCGGTGCTTCCGCTGGGTCTTCTCCTTATCCTTGGCCGATGCGAGGGAGACCAGAGTCATGATGCCGCCTTCGCCGTCCTCGTTGGCTTCCATGACCAGGAGCACATATTTGACCATCACCACGAAGATCAGCGACCAGATGATCAGGGATAGAATCGGGACGACTTGCGAAGTGCCCAGGATGTTAGAATCGCCGTCCTTAACCCGCAGACATTCCTTGAAGGCGTAGAGCGGGCTGGTCCCGATGTCTCCGAAGACCACCCCCAGTGCGGCGATGGTGGCCGCCATGGTGAGGGGTTTGACGGGGGCGGAGCCTTTGATAGGCTCCTGGGCGGGCTGGCTCATGGAGAGTTATTCACACTGGCAGGTCCTAGGGGGTAATCAAAGCCAATCGGGATGCGCCGGGGCTTGCTTTTTTGACCCTTAAATCGCATCTCCAGACTTTCCCTTTCCCCGCTTTCCAAACAATAAGAACAATGAATATCATCCAAACTGTTATCAATCAAGGTCTTGCACAGGCTCAGACCGCGGCTCCCGCTGGTGCCGATCAGCAAAGCGGTGGCTGGACCATCCTGGCTATGTACGCCCTGCTTTTCGTGGGCATGTACTTCCTGCTCTTCGCCCCCCAGCGCAAGCGCCAGAAGGAGCTCGAAAAGCTCCAGTCTGACCTCGCCGTGGGCGATAAGGTCTTGGCTGCCGGTGGCATCTACGGCCGCGTGGTCTCCATTAAGGAAGACCGTATCACCCTTGAGCTCGATTCCGGCCGTCTGGTCGTCCACAAGTCCGCCATCATGGGCAAGGACGTCGACGCCGTCGTCCAGGCCTGAGGTCGTTCACCCCTAATCCGACCCTGACACAATGACATCCAGGACCTGGTTCTGGAAGATCGCGGTTTCGCTCGTCGCCCTGGCTGTCGCCTGGTTCGAGTTCCACCCGATCGCTCCAATCCCTCTCGACCAATTCGTGCCCACGCAGGTCATCGACGCGAAGAAGCCCGAGTTCGATAAGCTCCACGCCGAGGCCCTCGAGCGTGTGAAGTACAATAAGGACGCCGCCGTCGCCGCCGACAAGAAGTCGGTCTCCTACTTCCAGGCGCTCCGTGACATCGGCGAAGGCCGCGGTCGTGCCGCCCCCGTCGACTTCCGCCCGTTCTTCTTCACCGAAGACCAAATCGTCCGCGAGCCCGATCAGACCAAGCGCAACGGTATTGTCCTTAAGCAGCTACTGGTTTCCTCCCAAGGCCGCCTCAAGCTCGGCCTCGACCTGCAGGGTGGGGTGTCCTTCACGCTGAAGGTCGACCCGACCGGTGCCGAGTCCGGCGAGAAGGGCGTGGGCGATAAGTCCAACGTTTCCGCCGCTGACATGGTCAATCAGGCCATCCAGGTCATGGAACAGCGCGTCAATCAGTTCGGCGTCGCCGAGCCGGTAATCCGCCCCGTAGGCACTCTCTCGCTCGAGGTCCAACTCCCGGGTGAAGACGCCGCTAATAACCCCGATGTCATCGACGCGCTGAAGAAGCCCGCGAAGCTCGAGTTCCGTCAGGTGCACCGCACCGAACGTCCCGCTGAGACCGACCGCGAGCGTTCGCTTCGTTCGATGCCCGTGGACCCGATGCTCGGCGCCGCTTCCGCGATTTCGACCTACGAGGTGCTCACGCTCCGCGACGTCGATAGCCGCACCGGCGAGATCACCATCAACCGTTACTACGTCCGCAAGGCCGCCGACGCCACCGGTAAGATCATCAAGTCCGCCTCCGGTCGCTCCGACGACGGCATCTCCTTCTACGTGGACATGAAGTTCACCGATGAGGGCTCCAAGAAGTTCGGTGACCTCACCGCCAAGATCGCCGAAGGCAACTCTCGCTCCATCGGCCAGCTCGCCATCGTCCTCGACGGCAAGCTCCAGTCTGCTCCGACCGTGCGCGAAGCCATCCGTAGCACCGGCGCGACCATTACCGGTTCATTCTCCCGCGAAGAGGCGGTCGAGCTCGCCAACGTGCTCAACAATCCTCTCGAGTTCCCGCTCATCACGCAGGACGTGACCTCCGTCGGCCCTTCGCTCGCGAAGGACGCCCAAGGCAAGTCCGTGGTGGCCTCCCTCGTCGCCGTCGGGCTCGTCGTCTTCTTCATGGTCGGGTTCTACGTCTGGGGCGGCTTCATCGCCATCTTGGGCATGATCCTCAACCTGGTGATGATCCTCGGCGCCTTGGCCTACTTCGGTGCCACCATCACGTTGCCTGGCGTCGCAGCGCTCGTGCTCACGCTCGGTATGGCCGTCGATGCGAACATCCTTATCTTTGAGCGCGTCCGAGAAGAGGCCGCTTTAGGCAAGGACCGATCCGTCGCCCTGCGCGAGGGTTACGCCCGCGCGACTTGGACGATTATCGACGCCAATCTGACGACGTTGCTGACCGCCCTGATTCTCGTGTTCATGGGCTCTGGCCCGATCCGTGGCTTCGGTATCACCCTCACCATCGGTATCTTCACCACGGTGTTCACGTCCCTCGTGACCTGCCGTGGTCTGCAGGAACTGGCGATTTCCCGAGGCGTCATGACGCGCGTCTTCGGTCTGCCGGTCTTCAAGCCGACGCTCGATATCCCGTTCCTCAACTTCGCTCGTCTCGCCTTCATCGCCTCTTGGGTCATCATCGCCCTCGGCCTCGGTGAACTCGCCTACAAGGGCAAGGAAGCCTTCGGTAAGGATTTCCGCGGTGGCGAATCCGCCCTCGTGGCCATCGCGCCGGGCGCCAAGGTCGACACGGGCAAGATTACCGCACTGGCGACCTCCATTGGCCTGGCCGATACGACCGTCACCGTGCAGACCCCGGTGGGCGGCGGCGAACCGACCCTCCGCATCGAGACCGAACTCACCAAGGACAAGTCCAAGGGCGAGTTCGCCAACGTCGCGGCCATCGTCGGAGCCATCAAGGCTAATAACCCCGAGATCCTCAAGGACCGCGCGGCCTCGGCCGACAAGCTGATGCTCTCCAAGGAGGCCATCGGCGGTTCCGTCAGTTCGGAGCTCCGCACTAACGCCATCTGGTCCGTCGTCCTGGCCCTTCTGGGTATCGGCATCTACGTCTCCCTTCGCTTCGAAGCCGGCTTCGGCGTGGCGGCGATGGTGGCCACGCTCCACGACGTGCTGATGACGATCGCACTCTTCGTCTTCTTCGGAGGGCAGTTCAACGCGACCCTCATCGCGGCGATCCTGCTCATCATCGGCTACTCGATCAACGACACGATCGTCGTCTTCGACCGTATCCGCGAGGAGCTGCAGTCGAATCCCGGACGTTCGCTCCGCGACATCATCCACTTCGCCATCAACCGCACGCTTTCCCGTACGATTCTGACCTCCGCGACGGTCTTCCTCTGCGCCGTCGCCCTTTGGGTCTTTGGTGCCGGCGACGTCCGCCTTTACGGCGAGATCTTCATCTACGGCGTGCTCACTGGAACCTTCTCCTCCATCTTCATCGCGAGCCCCGTCTTCTACTGGTGGCACAAGGGTGAACGTAAGGGCGTCGATGCCGCGGAACTCCCGCGCACCTACTCCTGGGAGGCTGGCTCCGATAAGGACGCCTAAGGGTCACCCCGCACATGGCCGCCTGGTCTCACCGGGCCGCGGACGCCGGGCTTGCCCGACGCATCGCGGCTGCGCTGGGGGTTTCCGAACCCTTAGCCGCTGTTCTCTCCCGTTCCTTTACGGACGAGGCCGAGGCGGAGCGTCATCTCCGCCCCCAGCTCGCCCATGTCTCCGATCCGTTTGCGGTCGGTGGCTTGCGCGAAGCCGCCGAACGCCTCGTGCTCGCTGCCGCCAAGGGTGAGCGTATCGCCATCCTGGGCGACTACGACGTCGATGGTGTCTCGAGCACCGCGATGCTCGTCCACTTCCTCCGCCGTCTCGGTGCCCAGCCGGAATACTTTGTCCCGCGCCGCCTGGAGGAGGGCTACGGCCTTTCGATGGCCGCCCTGGAGCGCGTGCTGGCCGAAGCCAAGCCGCAGCTCTTCGTCGCCCTCGATTGCGGCACGAACTCTAAACCAGAAGTCGACCGTCTCCGATCCGAAGGCGTGGATGTCATCGTGGTCGACCACCACGTGGCCAAGGAATCTCGCGTGACCTGCACGCTGGTCAATCCGCGCGTCAATGACGCTGCGGACGCCCCCTGGCAGTCGCTTTGTACCGCTGGGCTAGTCTTCAAACTCGTTCATGGCGTGCTCAAGGTCCTTCGCCTCGCCGGTGACGAACGCGGCACGAACATCGCGGTAAAGGATTACCTCGATCTCGCCGCCCTGGGTACGATCGCCGACCTGGTGCCTCTGCGTTCGGAGAATCGTATCCTCGCTGCCCATGGCCTCAAGGCCCTCGGCGAAGCTCGTCGCCAAGGCGTCCGCGCGCTCATCGCTGTCAGTGGCATGGAGCCGGGCGGGACGCTGACCTCGGTCGACGTCTCTTACCGCATCGGCCCGCGGATCAACGCCAGCGGCCGTCTCGCGGACGCCTCGTTGCCACTGCGTCTGCTGCTTTCTGATAATGTGGATGACTGCCTGCGTGACGCCGCGCAGCTCGACGCGATCAATCGCGAACGTCAGGAAATCGATAAGAAGGTCACCGAAGAAGCCATTGCCCAGGCCAAGGCGATGGGCGACCTCGCCGGCTACGTCCTCCACGGCGACTGGCATCCCGGAGTCGTCGGTATCGCCGCTGGCAAGATCTGCCGTGCGCTCGACCGCCCAGTTATCGTGCTCGGCAAGGAAGGGGAGAGCGCCAAGGGCTCTGGCCGTAGCGTCCCTGGTACCAATCTCGTCGAGGCTCTCGGTGCCTGTGCCGACCTCCTGAAGACTTATGGCGGCCATCCGATGGCCGTCGGCGTTTCGCTTAATGTCAGCGACGTGGAGGCCTTCCGGGCGCGCTTCGCTGCCGCCGTCGAGGCCCAGAAGCTCGCCGGTGTCGTCCATGCGGACGGACGCGATATCGATATCGCCCACTGGATCAAACCTTCCGAAGTCACCGACCAGTTGCTTGACGACCTCGATCTCCTGCAGCCCTTCGGCGAGGGGAATGGCGAGCCGGTCTTCGGCTTCAAGGGTTTCGTCTTCGACCGTCCGCCCACGCCCTTCGGTGAAGGGAATTTCCGTCACCAGCTGCCGCTCAGTGGTGGGCGCCGCCTGAACTTCGTCGCCTGGCGTATGGCCGACCGCATGCCGGAACCCGGCAAGGCCATCGAGATGGCCGTCAAACTGCAGTGGAACCGCTGGCAGGGCCGGCGCATCCCGCAGGCCGAGATCCTCGACTGGCGCTACACATCTTAGTCACTTCGTCGCAGCGGCTTCCGCCGGACGACGATGTTCGAGGCTTACGAACGAGGCCACCGTGATGACGATCATCAGCACGACTGACATCACCACGAGCGACAGCACGAGGCTGAAGCCAGGGCGTAGGCGGCGGGGTAGCGTCTCGGTGTCGGGGGCCACACCCGGCATTTTGCGTGCGGTCTAGCCTCCCTCAAGACCGGACACCGCAGTTTATAGGAATAATAAGTCCGAACCGGCTGGATGTGCTGATGCGGCTGCCGGCGGCTTACTTCACGCCCTTGGGACCGAGCTCGCCCGGCGTCTGTCCTTTCGACGGGGGCGGGCGGTCCTCGATGTCTCTGATGAGCACGAGTCCGTCTCTGCCCGGTACTGGAGAGAGGATGAAGAGCTTGCGCACGGACTCCAGGTGGTAGACCCGGCTGGAAAAGACCAATTTTTCTTCCGGGCTGAACCGCGAGAAGAACTGCAGGTCGTAGTAGTCGTTATCCTTGGCGCCGGGGCGGATGACCTTGGTGCCTTTGGCCGGAATGGCATCACGGCCTGAGGGCGTCGACACGACGACCGTGAAAGGGCAGAGGTTGATGTAGCGGCTGCTGCCCGGGGGGAAGGATCCGACGACGTCGGCGATCGCGGTGATGCCGTTCCCGCGACCGGGTGTGACGAGAAGGATTAGGTTCTGCCGGCCGGCCGCGATAGGCAGGTCGATCCACGCCAAGGGTGGCTTACCGGCCGGCGTCGAGACGTACGAGATTGCCTTGGCTTTTACGCCCCGGGACGGCCGTTTGGCCGGGCCGGCCTCCTTGCCGTCGTCGTCGTCCGGAGTGGCCGTCTGTTTGACGCTCGTCGTGTTCAGTTCGACGAGTTCGAGGCGTGCCGGACCACGGTAGATGATCTCCTCCGAGAACATATCGGTGGGAATGACCAAGCCCTCTGCTTTCTTGCCTTGCGCGATGCCGATGCCGACGAGCGGCCGGGTGGTCGAAACGAACTTCAATCGGGCTTCCACCATCGGACCGTCCGCGGCTTGGAGGGCACCGGCGAGAATCAGGGAGGCGAGCAGGAGCTTAGATTTCATCGGCTTTGAGCCAGCGCATTGAAACGACTTTGAAGCGGCGTCCGAGCACGTTGTTGACGGGCGTAAGGGCGGTGCTGACGGTCGGGTCGGTGGCGGTGGAAGGCCCGATCTTCAGCGGTCTCGGCGCGCTATTGCCGGTCTCGGCGACGTTGGTCGAGTCGACGAACTCCGGGATGCGCTGGACGACGACTTCCATCCATGCCGAGCCGATCTCGCCGCTGTCCTGGCTGGCTTCGCCGTAGCAGCGCAGGGTGAAGGTATCCGAGCGGGTCGCCAGCGCCGAGCCGAGGCTCTGCAGTAGGTCCGATTGGAGGAGGTTGCCGGGGGCGCCCATGGCCGTATGCGTGCGGCTTCCACCGGTCTGGGCTGAGGCCTCGATGTTCTCAGGGTGGGGGAACCAGCCGGCGGTCGCCGTCGTCAGTGAGCCCTGCGTCAGGATACGATCGGTGGCATTGGCGAATAGGCGGTCGCTCAAGCCGGCACCTGTCTGGTCTGCGCGGAAGATCGCCGCCTGCAGGGCGCCGCAGCGGCTGGCCATGGTATCAGGGTTGAGGAAGCGGTTGATGAACTCGGAGAGGCCGAGGTAAGGTGTGGCTGGTTTCGTGAGACCGCCGAACAGGCGAGGGCGAGGGGCCTTGGCAAGGTCGCGCTCGCCGCGGGTCTGGATGGCGAAACGAGCCTTGTTCTCGCTGACGATGGCTTTCGCTAGATTGGCGATCTGCTGGTCGGTCAGGTTGGCGAAGCCGGACCAGTTAGAGGCGTCGTCGAAATTATTGGCCGCGACGCTGGTGGTGTCCTTGGTGAGCACGCGGGGGAATCGGGCGTTCTGGTCTGCCGCAGGGAAATCGGCTGCCTTGTCGGCGATCGCCAGATTCTTAGCCGACCCGAGGAGGGCCTGCCAGGCGGTGACAGAGGTGGAGTTGACGTTGAAGGCTCCCTTATTCATTAGGACCGATGCCGAGCGCCGGTAGTCGGCGAGCGCCTTGGCGGTGCCTTCGGCGTCCAGGTGAGAGCGTTCGATGGAGAAACGCGGATTGTCGAGCGGGACTCCATCCTTCACGAAGTTCTTGATCACGTCGGTGAGGCTGTAGCCTGTCTTTTCGTTGGGGTCGGTTGTAATCGTTGCGGTCGAGGCCAGGTCGGGGGGCGTGGGCGCTGCGCCTGCGGCGTCGGTCGTCACGTCGGTCTTCATCTGCGGGGCGACGCTCGACAGGAAGAATCCGTCCCAGAGGGCCGCGTTGAGCAGGTAGCTCTGGTCGAAGTCCGTCCAACTCTTGCCGTTGTCTTGGAACGGCTTCTTCGTCGCGTCGATCAGCGGCGAAGCGAAACTGTTACCGATACTGAGCAGGGGTTGTTGGTCGCGGACTCCGAAATTGGCGTGCGCATATTGGGCCAGCGAGATCGGCTGGAAGAGCGGCACCTCGGTGAGGATGGCTTTCTGCGTCCCCGTGGGACCGGTCGAGTTTCCGCCGTAGGCGACCCGACCGCTGTTGGTGGCCGAGACTACGGGTCCGGCGTAGGTTCCGTCTGCGAATTTCGTGGAGATCCAGGTTCCGTTGCGGATGGCGAGCTGGTAGCTCGGCGAGGCGCCGTCCGCGCCCTTGTCCGGTCCGTTGTCGGTACGTCCGGACGAACTCGCCCGCTGCGTCGGGGCCAGGGGGTTGGAGTGGGTGAAGAGCGGGAAGGGCGCCTCGGTGGCCGGGGTGTCCGCGGTCTTGGCGGCGATGTCGATGACCGTGACGAGGTCCGCTTCGTAGGGCAGCGAATTGATGGGGTAGGGTTTGCGACCGTCCCAATAATCGTCGCTGGGCTTCCGCGGGTATTTGTCCCTTACCTGGCGCCAGGAGGAGAAGAACTTTTCGCCGGGGCGGGCATACTTTGACTCGTTGATATCGGTGAAGACCACTTCGTTGAGCTCGCTCGTGAGGCGTAGGAAATCTTCCTTGTCGCCGTCGATCTCCGTCTGGCTCTTGCCGATCTTGCGGTCGCGGTAGAGCTGGTCGTTCGGGCTGCCGGCGATGGCGGTGCGCATTCGCATGTTGCCGCCCGGGATGATCTCGAAGCTGATGGGGGCGGTGATGTCGAAGTTGCTGGTCGCGTCCTCGCCGAAGTTCCAGTCGAAGACGTTGTCGCGGAAGCCACCGCGCATGTCATAAGTGTTGTTAAGTAGGACGGACTTCGACCAATCGCCGATGAGGGGGGCGCAGGAGAAGACGCGCAACTCGCCCGGCTCGAGGGTGATTGTGGCGTTGTTGTCCTTCGTAAGATAGAGACGAAAGCTGTCCTCATCGTCGCTTTCGTACGGAGGCTGGAACTTGCCGGTCATTTCGCCGAACCCGTCGCGGATGGGGGTGCCGCTCTGGATGCGGAAGAAGTCCGACAACGGGGAGTCTCCTTCGAAGGCGACGTTGGTCGAGCCGGCGTAGTACTGCTTGAAGCGAAACTTCCAGTCCTTAAGATCGGCAAACGAGATGGCGATGGAGTACGGCTGCTTGAATGCGGTGCCCGAGGCCGACTCGGAGTCGTTGTTCGGGTTCTTCTGCCAGCGGGTCTTGTCCGGTCCCGTGATCTGGTTGGGCGCCAGCACCATCTTCACGTTGTAAGGGTTATGCAGCACGACGATGGGCGTGACGTTGACGCGGATGTCGATCCACTCTTCGTAGTAGAATATCACGTTCTTCCCGATACGAACGGACCTGAGGATGAACCACTGCATCTTGTTGACGCTGAAGGCGAGGGATACGCGCTGGACGTAAGGAGAAGCCGCGGTCCGAAGCGGCCGGATGACCAGCTTGTTGTCCGACTGACCGACGATCTGGTCGTTGGCTAAGGGGTTGACCGACGGGGGTAGGTCGCCGTTGTAGACGTCGGAGTAGCTATAGTAGCTGCGGCGTACTTTGTTGGCATCCGGATTCCCGGAACCTGGGAGGGCGGGGGTCTGGTCCTTGTCGACGTATGTCGGGCGGGCGGCGTCGGCGTTCGGCCAAAGGGCGCGTGCCCTGAGCGAGGGGGTGCTGGTGGCGCGGGTTCCGGCGGCGCTGCCGGACCACCCGAGCTGTTTGTAAAGACGATGGTAATCCCGCAGTGCCCACCACGTCGGGCCCCGGACCTGACCGTCGGGGACGGTGCGGCTGAAGATGGGCGTGGCGGAGAGCGTGGTCTCCGACTTGTCCGGATTGAACACGCGCAGGACATTCATCGTTGTGGGCGCGAAGCCGTTCTCGGTCATCGTGCCCGCGGCAGGGTGGGCGCCGGCGACGCCTTGGCCGAACTCGGTCGTCGCGAATTGTGCATCGCTCAGCTCGAAGGCGACGGAGAGATCGCGCTTCAGCCCGCCGTTGAGCGAGTCGGCGAGGACGCCCGTGGAAGTCAGGCTGACGTCATGGAAGTAGTTCCGCGCCTCGACCGGGGTTCCTCCGCCGGCCGACTGATTGGATCCCAGGTCGGTGAGGAGCTGTCGCGTCCCGCAGTCGGAGCTCAGTGTCGTCCAGTTGGGTCTTGGTTCGGGAAGGTTCTTGAGTAGGCCGTGGGTCAGCGGGCTGCGGGCAGGGATATCATCTGGTCGACGCTGCTCGGTGTCGGTCTGGGCGCGCTGTCTCGACGCAGGTTCACGCGGGCCTTGATGCCTTCGTCGCCGATCCAGTAGGCGTAACTGCCTTTGATGTGGTCGTATAGGTTCTGCGGTACCTATTTTATCAGGAGGCGGCGGCGGTTCTGAAAGGAGTTCGATCTTCGGGCAGCGACGACGAGACCGCTCGGTGTGGCAGCCGTCGTGCCCCCGAGCGCGCTGCCCGAGGCCGACGAGCGGGCACGAGGCTAGATCCGCCGGCGGTGCGTAGCTCGGACTGCCACGGTGCCCAATACCCGAGGTGATAATCCGGGATGTGTACGGGGGCTGGTCCTTGCGTTATCGTCATGCGAAGAGTCGGACTGGGTGCCAGTCGGGTTGGTCGCCGCGGCCGGAGACGAGCCAGGCCGGCGGCAAGGTCTAGGAAGGTCGGTGCGCCAGACGCCGGTCCACATCGGATTGCGGAACTTACTAGGCGAAGATGACCTCGGGCTGGGTGATATCGGCCCGCGCGGTGGAGCGGCGGTCCGGGCCGGCTTCCTGCTGGAGGTGCGCGAGGGCGAGGCGCATGGACACAATAGCGTTCAACTTAGCGCGCGTCGCGAGCTGCTGGTTCATGACGGCCCGAGACTCGACCATGACAAAGGCGGAGACAGTGACCAGCAGCATGACGATTCCCGCCATCACCGTCAGGGACAGGATGAGGCTGAAACCGGGGCTGCGCTTGCTGTGTTTCATGCCGTACCACCAGGGTGGTGGTATGAGTATTATTACTCATTGTCTGAGTCAGGCAAGAGCCACCTTTCGCCTCTCGCCGGCCCGGTCGCGGGAAGGTGACAAGGTGACCTTAGATAATTGATATAAAATAGGTGTTTTCAGGCCCCTGACGTGGGCGTAGGGTGGTTGGGTCATGAAAACCTCGCTCCTGGCTACCGCCCTCCTTTTCGCCTCGGTTTCACTTTTCGGCGTCGCTGCCGGCGGTGGCACCGTACCGACGCCTCCGACCGTCCCACCGACTAAGACCGGTTGCAACAAGTCGGGCGACAAGAAGCCTTCCACTCCTAAGGCCCCCGAGAAGAAGAAAGAGTCGGAAAAGAAGCGCGACGACTCCAAGCGTCCGTTCAAGAAGTAAACAGTTAGTACCGATCGCCTAAAGGGCCGGACATTCGTCCGGCCCTTTCTGTTTCCGCTTGTCGGCGGCCGCCGCTTCGTAAGATGCGAGAGCATGCGATACCTTCCGATCCTCCTGCTCTCCTCGGTCTGCCTTTTCGCCGCCGACAAACCGGCCGCGGCTCCCGCGCCAGCCGCCCCGAAATATCAGGAAGGTAGCTGCTGCGACAAGGCGACGAAGCGGGGTGACAAATGCAACCACCCTTGCTGCGTCAAGGCCGCCAAGGTCGCCAAGGTCTGCGATCATTGCAACGAGCCGGTAAAGAAGTAACGCTCCGCGTGGTCGCGCTTGCGCCCCTCTGGACCCGTCACAGTCTGCCTCCATGCTGAAGCGTTACCCTGTGCTGTCGTCCGTCTTGCTCCTCGGCGGAGCGGTTGGACTTTTCTTCTGGTCTCGTCCGGTCTCTGCTGCGCCCGTCGCGGCTCCCGCGAAATACGAAGCCCGCGCGGCTTCGCCGGACGGTATCGGCAAGGTCTGGATGGGTCGTGAGATTTCACAGGTGATGGGCCATCCCGGCATCGGCTGGCTGGAGCGCACCGACCGCGAGAAGGAGGAGGCGCCTTCCAAGGCCATCGCCTTGCTGGAGTTGGCGCCCGACGCCGTCCTGGCCGATATCGGTGCCGGCTCAGGCTACTACTCCTTCCGCATCGCCCGTAAACTGCCCCGGGGCAAGGTCGTCGCGGTGGATATCCAGCCGGAGATGCTCGATTTCCTGAAGACGGAATCCGCCAAGCTCGGCGTGACGAACGTCCAGCCTCACCTGGGTGCGATCGATGACGTAAAGTTGCCGCCGGCCTCCATCGACGCCGCCCTGATGGTCGATGCTTATCATGAATTCGACCATCCGGTGGAGATGCTGGCCTCGCTCCGTTCGGCCCTGAAGCCAAAGGGCAGGATCTACCTCTTGGAGTATCGCGCGGAGGACGACAACGTCCCGATCAAGCCGCATCACAAGATGACCGAGGCTCAGGCTCGTAAGGAATTCGAGGCCGCGGGCTTCCGGTTCGTGGTCAATAAGCCGGACCTGCCGTGGCAGCACCTGATGATCTTCGAGAAGCCCTGAGGCGCCTTCAGGCGCCGACGCTCTTCTTGATGTCCTTGAGTTGCTGGAACTCGGGCTTCGCAGTGTAATACTTATCGAGCGGGTAGCACCCGGAGATGAGGCCGTTGCGCGGCGCGGTCGTGCAGTCGCTAAAAGTGCGGCAGATGAACTTGGTTTCCATCGACGCCGTTCTTCGCGGCATCGGCGAGCATGGCCGGATAGCTGAGCACCGCGCGACCGACGCCGATGGCATCGCTCCCTCCGGTGCGCAGAATATGCTGCGCGATGTGCGGGAGGTATTCTTGCACATAACTGAGGCCTGAGCTGACGATAATCATGCCAGCAGGAGCTTGCGCCCGGACCTCGCGGACGACGCGCACCTGACGCGCGACGTCGATGAGCGGGTCATGCGCTGGCTGGTAGCCGTCGCTGGGCGGATAGGCCGCGGGACGCTGGAGGTGCGGGTTATAGTAGGGCGAGCCGGCGGTGGTGTTGAGGATTTTCACACCCAGTTCGCCGAGGAGCTTCACGAAGGCGAAGGTCTCGGTCAGGTCGATCTCGGTGGGCTTCTGCGCGTTCACTCCAAAGGCGTAAGGGTAGGGCAGGAGGTGGCCATGCTCTTCGGGGATGCCGGGGCCAAGCTTACCAGGCACGCTGAGTGCCGGGTCTGGTCGGAAGGGCACCATGTCGAACAGGCTCAGGCGCACGCCGATGTCGATGGCGTTGCCGTCGGCTCGGATGCCGGCGATGATGTCGCGCAAAATGCGGGTGCGGTTCTCGAACGAGCCACCGAACTTGCCCGCACGCGCTGTGGGCGCTGAGGAATTCGTGCAGGAGGTAGCCGTGGCAGTGCTTGATGTCGACGAAGTCGGCGCCGCAGTCACTGGCCACGCGGGCGGCCTTCACGTAGCAGCGGATCAGCTCCTCGACGTCGGCATCGGTCAGGACCTGATCGTCAGAGGTGACGTTAAACTTCTTATCGAGGATCGGGTGGCGGTAGGCCACGCGGGATTCCCAGCGCTTCTTGTCATGCGGACGGCAGAAGCGGCCGGAGTGGGTGAGCTGGAAGCCGATGACCAGGTCGTCGACCGAACCCCAGCGAGCGAGGTGCTCGGCCTTGAGGATGCCGACGAGTTCGGTGATGCCGGCCTGGTTCTCCTCATTGATGATCAGCTGGTTCATGTTCGCGCGGCCATCGGCGCGCACGGCCATGGCCTCGGCGCCACAAATCAGCTTGGCGCCGCTCGCACCGAAGCGCTGCCAGCGTCGCTTCATCTCCTCGGAGATGCCGCCAGTCGTGGTGCCGTCCCAGCCTTCCATCGGGTGGATGGCGATACGGTTACCGATGGTCTTGCCGTTGACCTTCGTGCGGTCGATTGGCTGCGAGAGGGGGTTGCCGGCACCGGCTTCGATGGTGTCCTCAAGCGGCAGGTCGGCGCCGACGCTGGCGCAGTGGGCGCGAAAATCGGCGACGGTCTTGAGCGACGCGACGCGGGTGAGTTTGAAGGGGGTAGGCATGAAGTGTTTTAGCGAGGGATGTTCAGGCGTTCGGAAATACGGCGGGTGCGGAGCATCGCTTCGGTCATGCGGGCGGCTTCGTCGGTACCCCGGACGTCCTTGCAGGCTGGGTGGGGTTCAGGCGAGGCAATCACGCCGAGCTGATGGAGGAGGTGCGCGGTGCTGTGCTTGTAGGCGGCAGCGCTTCCTTTGGCATCGAGGCGGAAGACCTGATCTTCCAGCGACTGGATAGCTTCAAAGACCTTGTAGACTCGCGTATCGAAGCGACCCGTGCCCGTGGGGAATTTCTTTCCCGGGGTACCGTCGTCGAGCCACATGTCCTTCGCCGCGCAGATTTGCGGAGCCGCGCTGCTGGCGGCGCCGATCAGAAGCGGCAGGCCAGTCTTGATCGCGGTGGCGATACCGTAGTCGTCGCCGCTATGCGGAGCGAAATCGAGCTTCAGGTCCTTGCACATCGCCGCCCAGTAGAGAAAGTGCGGTTCGTCGAGCGTGCTCACCTTGCCGCCCACGAACTTCGGGTGGATGGCGAGCTGATGGAGCAGCCAGGGCTCATACGGCGTAGCCCACGAGACGAAGGAAGGTTCGAGCGCGTGCACGATACCGGGGCGGACGAGCCACTCGGCGATCTGGTAGTAGCCGTCGCGGCGTCGCTCGGGGTCGAGCGAGTTCAACCACTTCGACGTCATGATCATCACCTCGCAGTTGTCATGCGCCTGAACGATATCCAGGAGGGCGCGGTAGCGCTCAGCCTTGAAGGAGGTGTCGTCCTGCGCGCCGCGGGCGGTGATGCCGGCGATGAAGCGCATATCGGGGAAGGCCAGACGGAACTGACGGAGGACCTCGGCGTACATCTTGTCATCTAGGTCGAAGATGTAACCCGTATCGGCGTTGAGCACCGGCACGAGTTCGACGCCGTAATGATCGGCGGCGGCCTTTTGCCAGCGGATCTCGGACACGAAGCTCTTCCAGTCGGGCTGTCCGTCGTGGAAGGGCAGGAGCACCGCCGAGCACAGGCGGGCCTTGGTGCGGTGGTCGACGAGGGCTTCCTCGGCCGTCCAGGCCCATTTCGTCGCGGCCCAAGGGGTCGTCGGCAGCAGGTCCTCGGGGCGGTCGATCAACGGCTTCATGGGGCGAAAGGCTTAGCAGGTAATTGACCGCTTGAAAACATTAGTTGCACTCCCGGCGTTCAGACAGAATTCGCCCCTTGAAGGCTAGGGCTAAGTCCTTCTGATGGGGTTATCCCCATGCACGACGCCAAAGATACCCGCGATGCGATTACTAAGGGCATGCAGATGACGCTGCTCGCCGGCTTCCTCGGCTGGATGATGGATGGCTACGAGCAGGCGCTCTTCCCGACGCTCGCCGGACCGGCCCTGAAGAGCATGGTGCCGGCCGATATCGCGACGCTCGGCACCAAGGCGATTAATGGCTGGGTCGGCGGCTGGATGGGCATCATCACCGCCGCTTTCCTTGTCGGCGCCGCCCTCGGGGGCGCGGCCTTCGGCTGGCTGGGTGACCGCATCGGCCGCGTGAAGGCGATGGCTTGGAGTATCCTTTTCTATTCGGTCTTTAGCGGGGTCTGCTATTTCGCGACCGACCCAACGCACCTCGCCGCCGCGCGTTTCATGGCGGCCCTCGGTATGGGCGGCGAATGGGCCCTCGGCGTGGCGCTCGTGATGGAAGCTTGGCCGGAACGGCATCGCTCCAAGATGGCGGGTGCCATCGGTATGGCGGCCAATCTCGGCATGGTCCTCGTCGGATGCATGGCGCTGGCTTATCCTGCGGACGGCGAGTCGTGGCGGATTCACTTCCTGATCGGCGCTTCGCCGGCCATCTTGACCTTGCTGATTCGTCTATTCGTCCCCGAGTCCGAGAAATGGGAACGCTCGGCGGCTAAGGAGGCCGCTTCGGTGGCCCCCGTTCGCTCCAAGATCGGTGAGGTCTTCGGCGGCGAGCTTCGCGGTGGGACCATCGCGGGTATCCTGATGGTCTCCGTCGTCTTCGTCGGTACCTGGGGTGCGGTGCAGTGGATTCCGTTGTGGGTGAGCGAACTGGCCGGTCCGGATAACCCGCGCGCCAAGGCCCTCGCGATGGTCATCGTGTCCGTCGGCGCCTGCACGAGCACGTTCATCGCGCCGCTGCTCCTGGCTGCTCAGCCGCGTCGGCGCGGCTATCAGCTGCTTTGCCTGTTCGCCTTGGCCGCCACGCTCTGGATCTACCGCACTCCGGCGGATTGGTCCGGCGACATGCTCTTCGGAATTTTCCCCTATGTGATGGCCGCAAAGGTCTTCTTGCTCGGGCATGGCCGCCACCGCTTTCTTCGGTTTCTTCCCGCTGTATCTGCCGGAACTCTTCCCGACCCGCGTCCGCGCGACGGGGCAGGGCATCTGCTATAACACCGGGCGTCTCGTCGCGGTGCCGTTCGTCTTGTTGAGCGGAAAGCTCGTGGAGAGCCTCGGTGGCTACCAGCAGGCCGCGGCCGCGATTACGTTGGTCTACGGAGTCGGCTTACTCGTCGCGTTCCTCGGCAAGGAAACTTCCGGACAGGCGCTCCAGGACTGAGCGCTGATGAATCCACGCGATATCCGGATCAGCGCGGTGCGCTGGCATGCCTTGCCGGTCACCCTACGACTTCCTCTTAAGTTTGGCCATGAGACGGTCACGAGCGTGGTCTGCGCCCGCGTCTGCGTCACGGTCGAGAAAGCCGATGGCTCCCGTGCCGAAGGGTGGGGCGAGACGCCGCTGAGCGTGCAGTGGGTCTGGCCTTCGCCGGTGCCCTATGATGTCCGTTCGAAGGCGCTGCATGATTTCTGCGATACGCTGACCGAGGCCTATGCAGCTTTTGGCACCCGCGGCCATCCGATGGAAATCGGCCACGATTTCCTGGAGGAAGCGCTGCCAGGATATCCTGAAGAAGTTTAACGCCAGCCTGCCGGAAGGCGTCGCCATCCCCACGCTCGCCGCGCTGGTCTGCTGTTCGCCTTTCGACCTCGCCCTGCATGACGCCTATGGCGTCGCCCATGGGGTACCGACGTATTCCACCTACTGCGCGCCGTGGATGAACCGCGACCTGTCGGCGTATGTCACGCCCGCCGCCGATGCTAAGGACGTGTCCTTCGCCGGCCGTTACCCGGTCGACTATTTTCGCTCACCGGTGACGACCAAGCTCCTCGCTTGGCATCTCGTCGGCGGCCTCGATTACCTCACGCTCGCCGAAGCCGGCGCGAACAAGGTCTCCGACGGATATCCGTCCTCGCTGGACGAATGGATCAAGGCCGACGGCCTGAAGGCGCTGAAGGTCAAGCTGCGCGGCAACGACGCCGCCTGGGATTTCGAGCGTTTGAAGCGCATCGCCGAAATCGGCCTGCCGCTCGGCGTCGAGCTCTTCACCGCTGACTTCAATTGCACCGTCATGGACCCGGCCTATGTGAACGGCGTCCTCGACCGCGTGAAATCCGAACTGCCGGAACTTTGGCAGCGTCTCAGCTACGTCGAACAACCGTTCCCGTATGAGTTAGAGGAACATCCCATCGATGTGCACTCCGTGAGCCAACGTATGCCGCTCTTCCTCGATGAGAGCGCGCATGACTGGCGCATCGTCCGCCTCGGTCGCGAACTCGGCTGGACCGGCGTGGCCCTCAAGACCTGCAAGACGCAGACCGGGGCGCTCCTCAGCCTCTGCTGGGCCCGCGCCCATGGCATGCAGCTCATGGTACAGGATCTTACCAATCCTATGATGGCGCAGATGACGCACGTCCTGCTCGCCGCCCATGCCCCGACCATTGCTGGCGTGGAGACCAATGGGATGCAGTTCTATCCCGCGGCTTCCGCGGCCGAGGCCAAGGTGCATCCGTTGCTCTATTCGCGTCGCGAGGGTCAGGTCGATGGTTCCAGCCTGCGTGGTCCTGGTTTCGGGTATCGCCTCGCTGAAATCAGCCGCGAATTGCCTCCAGTCCGTCGTTCCGCGGGACGCTGAGCCCCAATCGGCTTGCCTGTGGAGGGCAGGGCGGGTTTGGTCACGGGACACCTACCCCCATGATGCTCCGCTCGCTCCTCCTCTGCCTGCTGTCGCTCAGCGCGTTCGCCGCCGACGCCCCTAAGCGCAAGGTCCTCTTCTTCACCAAGTCCTCGGGTTACGAGCACGAGGTGATCTCCTATAAGAAGGGCCAGCCCAGCTTCGCCGAGAAGCAGCTCCTCGAGATGGGCGCCGCCAATAACATCGAGTTCGTCTTCTCCAAGGACGGCTCGAAGTTCTCGCCCGAGTACCTGGCCCAGTTCGACACCGTGATGTTCTACACCACCGGCGACCTCTGCTCCGAAGGCGGCGACAAGAATCCGCCGATGTCCATGGCCGGTAAGCAGGCCCTCTTTGACTACGTGAAGTCTGGCAAGGGCTTCGTGGGCACGCACTCCGCTTCCGATACCTTCCATACCGACAACGAGGCCGTGAAGGGCCCCGCGCGTTTTACTAACCATGGCGACAAGGCCGACCCCTATGTCTGTTTCCTGGGCGCCGAATTCATCCGCCACGGCAAGCAGCAGGCCGGCGTGAACAAGGTTGTCGATAAGACCTTCCCGGGCTTCGAGAAGGTCGGCGACTCGTTCTCCTTCGTCGAAGAATGGTACACCCTGAAGGATTTCCGTCCCGAGATCCACGTCCTGACCGTCTTCAATGATCCCGCCCTTGAAGGCGACGACTACAAGCGCCCGCCTTTCCCGAATTGCTGGGCTAAGTTCGAAGGCAAGGGACGCGTCTTCTATACCGCCATGGGGCACCGCGAAGACGTCTGGACCAACCCAACCTTCCAGCAGATCCTGGTCGGTGGTCTCAAGTGGGCCAATGGCGATGCTAAGGCTCCTGACATGTCCCCGAACCTCCTTAAGGTCGCCCCGGGCGCCATGACGAATCAGCCCTATACCCCGACGCCGGCTCCGAAGGCCAAGGCGCCGGCCAAGAAGACCGAAGCCAAGAAGAAGTAAGTCCTCGAGCAGGGCGGGCCACAAAGCCCGCCTTGCTAATTTCTAGGCGGTTTCAACTGTCTCCCCATGCGCGATACCCCCGCCGAAGCCACGAAGCTCAGCGAACTTTCTTCGCACCAGAAGAAGTCTGGCCTCGCGGCCTGGCTCGGTTGGTTCTTCGACGGACTTGATCTGCATCTCTACACGCTCGTCGCTACGGTGTTCGTGGCTGAGCTGCTGATGGTCAAGGACACCGACCCCGATGTCGGCCGTTATGGTTCGTACATCCAGGCGGCTTTCCTGCTCGGTTGGGCCTTAGGTGGCGCTTTCTTTGGCATCATCGGCGATCGCCTCGGCCGCAGCCGTACACTCGTCCTGACAATCCTGACTTACGCGCTCTTTACCGGCCTATCGTTCTTCGCGGAGAACTGGTGGCAGTTGATGATCTTCCGTTTCCTGGCGGCGCTGGGGATCGGTGGTGAATGGGCGATCGGTGCCTCGCTGCTTTCCGAGACGTGGCCGAAGAAGTGGCGCCCTTGGATCGCCGCCGTGCTGCAGTGTGCCGTGAATTTCGGCATCATTGCCGCCATCCTGGCAGTCTATTTCCTGCAGAAGGTCGAAGGTTATGAGCCTCGCTGGGTCTTCCTGATTGGTGTCTTACCGGCGTTCGTGACGCTCTGGATTCGTAAGGAGGTCCCGGAGACCGCTGAGTGGACGGCCGAGAAAGGCAAACGCGAGGCTCCCTCGATAATGGGGCTTTTCGGAAGCGATATCCGCCGCACTACCCTCATCGCCTCTACGCTTTGCGCGATTTCGCTGACCGGCCACTGGTGCTTCATGTTCTGGCAACAGGCCTTCATCCGTTCCCATCCGGAAGTCATCGCCCGTTCGCTCGACAAGGCCGAGGTCGTCGCCACGGCGCTCTTCTGCGTCATTTCAGCTTCGGTGATCGGGAACTTCGCCTCCGGCTGGGCTGCGCACCGTTTCGGTTATCGTCGCGCCTTGGCGGCGTTCTTCAGCGTCTACTTCGTCTTGATGGCGTTGACCTTCGCCACTCCTTGGAGCCTCGGAGCCACCTACGCGCTCTATGCCGGCGTGGGCTTCTGTCAGGGCGTCTTCGGTCTCTTCACGATGGCGCTCCCGCCGCTCTTCCCGACCCTGCTCCGCACGACCGGCGCGGGCTTCAGCTATAATATCGGCCGCGTCTTCGCCGCGGTCGGTACGGTGTTCTTCGGCATCTTCGCCAAGCCCTCCGATTTCAGCTCGGTACTGCTCTACGCTTCGATCCTTTTCCTGCCCGCCGCCATCCTGGCGATGTGGCTGCCGACCGAAGAGGCTACTTCCTGAGGCCACCCAGTCCGGCGATCGCCTTGAATTCAGCGGCGGTCACGGGCGTGACGGAGAGACGGTTGCCTGGGCGCAGAATCAGCATTTGCTTGAGCGCCGCAGCGTCGCGGAGGTCAGGCAGGCTGACAAGTCGCTTGAAGCCCTGGTGGAACGAGACCTCGATGCAGCTCCAGCGCGGGTTATCCTTGGTCGACTTCGCGTCGTAGTAGTCCGACTTGGGTTCGAACTGCGTGGGATCGTCAAAAGCTTCCTTGGAGACCTTGGCCACGCCGACGATGCCGGGGTCGTCGCAGTTGGAGTGATAGAATAGGACGAGGTCGCCTACTTTGGCCGCGCGCATGAAGTTGCGCGCCTGATAATTACGCACGCCGGTCCACGGTTCCTTGCCCTTGCGTTCGAGTTCCTGGAAGGAGAACTCGTCAGGTTCGGACTTCATCAGCCAGTGGTGCATACGGCCAACGTGCAGGGCAGGGCGGCTTTTTCAAGGCAGGGCTGTGGTCTTGCGCTTTCATTGCCTCATAGCCTAATCACCGCGTGCGCCTGCTGGACTCCCATTGTCATCCCGAATACGCCCTCAAGGCCGGTCGTCTGGCTGCTTGGGTGGCTGAATGTCGCGCGGCGGGCGTTGAAGGCGTCGTCGCCATCGGCACGGACCTGAAGGATTGGTCCGACTACCGTGATCTTGCGTCCAAGCAGCCCGATTTCTTTCGGCACACGGTCGGTCTCCATCCTTGTCACGTCGAGGAAGGCTGGGAGGAGACCGTCGCGGCGATCTCGCCTTATTTCGCCGACCACACGCCTCCCGCAGCGCTCGGGGAGATTGGCTTGGATTATTTCCGCCTGCCGACGGAGGCCGCCGAAGCCGAACGGATCAAGAGCTGGCAGCAGGAGGCCTTTCGTCGCCAGCTTTCGCTGGCCTATCAGTTCGGTTGTCCCGTGGTCATCCACTCGCGGCATGCGTTCGACGACTGCGTGCGGTTGATCGACGCCAGCGGCGTCGATTGGCGCAAGGTCGTCTTCCATTGCTTCGTCGAAGGGCCTGACCAGGTCCGCCAGGTCAATCAGCGGGGCGGTCGCGCTTCCTTTACCGGTATCATCACCTACGCCAAGTCCGAGGAGATCCGCCAGGCGCTCAAGGCGCAGGGCCTCGCCCGGCTGATGCTAGAGACCGATGCCCCGTACCTCGCCCCGCAGTCCGTCCGTGGTAAGGAAAATACGCCCGCCTATCTGCCGGAGATTTGTGCCAAGGCCGCGGAGCTGCTGGGTCTGCCGGCGGATGAGGTCGCCGAGGTCGCCACGCGCAATGCCCGCGAGTTCTTCGGGTTCGCCGACAGGCTGACACCACATTGTCACGGGTTCGCCCCTGTCCGTTCGCACATCCGTGGCATCATTGCCACAGATGTCACCGCAGCGCGCTCCCAGCAATACCGACGAACTTAAGGCCAATCTCGGCCCGCTGGCCTGGGCTGAGCCCGTTTTGGACCGCTTCTTCAAGGTCCGGGCCTTCGATGCCTTCCTTGAACGTATCCATGTGGCGGGACGCCCAGATTTCTTCACCTCCGCGATGGAGCAGGCGGGTCTGTGCAACACTTGGAGCGATCAGTGCCTCGCGCGCATCCCGCGTTCGGGGCCTCTCGTCGTGGTTGCGAATCATCCGCATGGTCTGGCCGACGGATTGGTGGCGATGGATTTTCTGCTGCGGGCCCGCCCGGATGCGTTGGTTGTCGGTAATCGTTGGCTCAGCCAGATTCCGGGTATCCGTCCCTGGCTGATCGAGGTCAATCCCTTCAGCCCGGATGCGGCTGATCCAGGTAATATTGCGGGCACGCGTCGTATCCTCGCGCATCTGCGGGCGGGCGGCTGCATCATGACGTTCCCCTCCGGCGAGGTTTCCAGTCTCCGCCTGAAGTCTCGTCGCGTCGACGACCCGGTCTGGTCACCGCAGGTCGTGCGTATGGCCCGCAAGGTCGGGGCTTCGATTCTTCCCATGCGGATTGAGGGACGTAACTCTAGGCTCTTTCAGTCCCTCGGCCTGATTCATCCGAAGCTGCGGACGATGCTCCTGCTCCGCGAGTTTTTGCATCACCGCGGTAAGGTCATCCATCTCCGCACAGCCAATCCCGTGACGCCGGCCCAGCTGGCGGATCATCCGGAGGACGAGGAAGCCACGAGTTTCCTGCGCCTGCGGTGCGAACTACTTTCCAGTCGGAGTGACCGTGAGAAGGTCGCGGCCGCCAAGCCGGCGGCCCCGTTGACCCCGATTATCGCACCGATCAATCCGCTGCTGCTGCGTGCCGAGTTGCAAAGCCTGCCGGCGGAAGACCTGCTGCTCACCAGTGGCGACTTCAAGGTCTACCGTTTCTTGGGCAAGGATCTGCCGCACACCCTGCGCGAAATCGGTCGCCTGCGTGAGACGACCTTCCGTTCGGTCTCGGAAGGGACTGGGCTGGATTGCGACCTCGATGCTTTCGACGCCTGGTATGACCAGGTCGTGCTTTGGGATGACAAGGCTTCGGCGATTGTCGGAGGCTATCGCCTCGGACCGACTGACCGCATCCTGCCCCTGCAGGGCAAGCATGGCCTCTACACTTCGACGCTCTTCGAATTCAAGGGCGACTTCTTCCGCCGCATGGATCCCGCGCTCGAGATGGGCCGTTCGTTCATCCGGCAGGAGTATCAACGTAAGCCCACCAGCCTGCCACTCCTGTGGCGCGGTATCGGTCGCTACGTCCTCCGCTTCCCGAAGTATCACCTGCTATTCGGACCCGTGAGCATCAATCCCGAGTATGGTCAGGCTTCGAAGGAACTCATCCTTTCTTACCTGAAGAACAATCGTTCGGCCGACGACCTGCTGCCGCTGGTGCGGGCCAAGAATCCGCCGCGTTCGATGAGCCTGCACGACGCCGACCTCGACGTCCTGCAGCGTTGCGCCTTCGATCTCGAGCACGTGTCGAGCCTCGTGAGCGATCTCGAGCCTGACGCCAAGGCCGTGCCGGTGCTCCTAAAGCACTACCTCAAGCTCAACGGCCGCCTCATCGCCTTCAATGTCGACGAAGGTTTCGGCGGTTGCCTGGATGGTCTCATCGTCGTGGACCTTACCCAGACGGACCACAAGCTCCTCGCCGCCTACATGGGCGACGAAGGCGCGCGCCAGTTTCTGGAGTATCACGATTTCGACGGCGCCAAGGCTCGGGCATGAAAAAGGGCGGGCCTGAAGGCCCGCCCTGATCGGTCGTTGGCGAGAGGCTCAGGCCTTGGCCAGCGCCTGCTCGAGGTCGGCGATGATATCCTCGATGTCTTCGATGCCCACGGAGAGGCGGACGTAGTCGTCCGTCACACCAGCGCTATCGCGTTCCGCGGCGGTGAGCTGCGAGTGCGTCGTGGAGGCGGGGTGGATCGCCAGGGAGCGGGCGTCGCCAATGTTGGCGACGTGGCTGTGCAGCTGCAGGGCGTTGATGAACTTGCTGCCGCCTTCGAAGCCCGACTTGAGGCCGAAGCCGACCAGCGCGCCGTAGCCGTTGGTGAGGTACTTGTTGGCGAGGTCGTGGTACTTCGAGGACTTCAGGCCGGGGTAGTTGGTCCACTTCACCTTCGGGTGCGCTTCCAGGTATTGGGCGACCTTCAGGGCGTTGGAGCAATGGCGCTCCATGCGCAGGTGCAGGGTCTCGAGGCCCTGCAGGAGCAGGAACGAGTTGAAGGGCGAGATGCAGCTGCCGATGTCGCGGAGGAACTGCAGGCGCATCTTCATGATGAACGCGATGTTGGCGCCGCCGGCGGGGGCGAAGGCCTTGAAGGCTTCCCAGTGCGGGAGGCCGTGGTAAGACATGTCGGGCTCGGTGAAGCCGGGGAACTTGCCGTTGCCCCAGTTGAAGTTACCGCCGTCGACGACGATGCCGCCGATGGAGGTGCCGTGGCCGCCGATGTGCTTGGTGGCAGAGTGGACGACGATGTTGGCGCCGTGCTCGAACGGACGGTTGAGGTAGGGCGAGAGGGCGGTGTTATCGACGATCAGCGGCACGCCGACTTCTTGGGCTATCTTGGCGACTTCGGCGAAGGGCAGGATGTTGAGGCGCGGATTGCCGAGGCCTTCGCCGTAGAAAGCCTTGGTGTTCGACTTCACGGCCTTGCGGAAGTTCTCGGGATCGTCGCCGTCGACGAAGGATACCTGGATGCCGAGCTTCGGCAGGGTGTAATGGAACAGGTTGTAGGTGCCGCCGTAAAGCTGGGCCACGGAGACGATATGGTCGCCGGCGCCGGCGATGTTCAAGATGGACGCGGTGATGGCGGCCTGACCGGAGGAGTGGGCGAGCGCGCCGGAACCGCCTTCGAGGGCCGCGAGGCGCTGCTCGAGGACGTCCGTCGTCGGGTTCATGATGCGGGTGTAGATATTGCCGAGCTCCTTCAGGCCGAAGAGATTCGCGGCATGTTCCGTGTCACGGAACTGATAGCTCGTGGTCTGATAGATCGGGACAGCGCGCGAACCGGTGGTCGGGTCGGCCTTTTGACCAGCGTGCAGGGATTTGGTGCCTAGTTTCATGGGGATGATGTTGAGGGGAGGGGCTCCGTTATCTCTTTTTGGGCTTACTGAAACAAGCCGTAATCCTTTTTATGACCTTGTCCGTTCCGCACCATGAGGGAGAATAATCGCATGCGCTTAGGTTTACCCCTCCTTTTGCTGCCCTTGGCCCTGTCCGCCGGCGAATGGCGGGAGGTCTGGCGCGACGATTTCAACGGCAAGGAACTCGATTGGACCAAATGGGCGGTCGAGGAGAACGGTCACGGCGGCGGCAATAACGAGCTGCAATATTACTTCGACCGCCCGCAGAACCTGCGCGTCGAGGACGGGCACCTGATCATCGAGGCACGGAAGGAGAAAGTGAACGTAGCCGGCGTGCAGAAAGATTATTCTTCCGCCCGTATCCGGACCAAGCGCCGCGCGGACTGGCTGTATGGGCGTTTCGAGATGTCAGCGCGATTGCCGGCAGGGAAGGGCATCTGGCCGGCCTTCTGGATGCTTCCTTCCGAGGAGAAGTACGGCGGCTGGGCGGCGAGCGGGGAAATCGATATCATGGAGTTCAAGGGCCACGAGCCCGACCAGGTGCACGGTACGCTCCATTACGGGGCGCCGTGGCCGAAGAATATTTATAAGGGTCAGCCTTACCGGTTGCCCAAGGGCGACTTCACCTCGGGCTTCCATGTCTTCGCCGTGGAATGGGAACGAGAATCATTCCGCTGGTTCGTCGACGGGATCCAGGTGCAGGAGCAGAAGGAGTGGAGCTCTTCCGGCGGGCCGTATCCGGCACCATTCGATCAGAAGTATTTCCTGTTGCTGAATCTCGCGGTCGGCGGCGGCTTCGGCGGCCCGGTCGGGGCGGAGACGCGCTTCCCCGCCCAGTTCAAGGTGGATTACGTCAGGGTCCTGCAGCGCTGACTGACGTAGTTCCGACTCGCCCAGCGGGGGCAAGGTTCGCTAACTGACCCTATGCCCGTGTTTCTGCATGACACCATGTCCCGCGAGAAGCGGCCGTTGCTCCCGAAGCCCGGCCGTGACGTCTATGGCATGTATTGCTGCGGTCCTACGGTCTATGGTCCGGCCCATATCGGTAATTTCCGCACGTTCACCGTCCAGGACGTCCTGCGCCGCACCCTCGAGGTCGCGGGTCTCAAGGTGAAGCACGTCCGCAATATCACCGACGTCGACGATAAGACCATCCGCGGCGCGCAGGCAGCCAGCCAGACGCTCGGCGACTTCACCAAGAAGTGGACCGACAAGTTTCATGCCGACTGCACGGCCCTCGGACTCCTGCCCCCGCATGTCGAGCCGAGCGCGGTCGTACATATCCCGCAGCAGGTCGCGATGATCAAGGCGCTGGTCGACCGAGGCCACGCCTACGTCGCCAAGGATGGCTCGGTCTACTTCAAGGTCTGCTCCTGCCCGGATTACGGCAAACTGAACCACATCGACTTCTCCAAGCTCGAGACCCAGTCCGAGAATTCCGCCGGCGAGGCCAACGACGCCGACGAATATGAACGCGAGTCGGCTTCCGACTTCGCCCTCTGGAAGTCCCGTAAGCCCGAGGATGGGGCCAACTTTTGGCCGTCGCCCTGGGGCGAAGGCCGTCCCGGCTGGCATATCGAGTGCTCGGCGATGTCGCTGGCCCACCTCGGCGCGACCTTCGACTTGCATGGTGGCGGTATCGACCTCTGTTTCCCTCACCACGAGAACGAGATCGCCCAGTCCGAGTGCGCCACCGGCGTGAAGGGCTTCGCCGCCCACTGGTTCCACAGCGCCCACCTGATGGTCGAGGGCGAGAAGATGTCCAAGAGCAAGGGCAACCTCTACACGCTCGACGAACTGGTCGCCAAAGGTTTCACGCCGATGGAGGTCCGCGCCACGCTGATCTCCGGTCATTACCGCAGCTCGCTCAATTTCACCATGAAGGGTGTCGACGATTCCCGGTCGGCTCTGGCCAAACTTGAGCGTGGCACCGATCGCCTCCTCGCCGCCGCAGGTTTCACCCGCGCCGAATTCGCCGCGCCGGTCGCCCAAGAAGTCCAGACTTCGTGGGGTCGCTTCGCCAAGGCCTGGGACGTCCTGCAGGATGACCTGAATATCCCGGGCTGCCTCGGTCAGGTCTTCACGGTCCTCGCCGAAAAGGATGAGCCGTCGGCCGAACAGGCCCGTCAGGATATCTCCGGCCTCGCCAAGATCCTCTTCGCTCTCGGCCTTGAACTCTTTGTGGCCAAGGCCGAAGTCGCCGTACCGGCCGACGTCGCCGATCTCGGAGCCCGTCGCTGGGCCGCCAAGCAGTCCAAGGACTTCGCCGCCGCCGACCAGCTCCGCAAGGACCTCGCCGCACTCGGATGGACGATGTTGGACCGCAAAGACGGCTACGAACTGAAGAAGTCGTAAGGCAGGGCAGGGCGATTGCTCCGTCCTTGCCCTCCGCCTCGGGAAGCCCTAGCGAATGGGGTATTCCGCCATGTCTTCCCGCCCGCAGATGACTCCCCTCGAGGAGATTCGCCACTCCGCCGCCCATATGCTGGGTGCCGCCGTGCTCCGCCTGTTCCCCCAGGCCCAGCTGGACATCGGGCCGCCCACCGACAACGGCTTCTACTACGATTTCGACCTCGACCACACCTTCACGGCCGAGGACTTGGTGAAGATCGAGGAAGAGATGCGCCGTATCTCCAAGGAGAACCAGAAGTTCGAGCGCTTCGAGTGCACCCGCGAGGAAGCCGAGAAGCTGCTCCGCGAGCGCGGCCAGAATGCCTACAAAGTCGGCCGCCTCGGCGACATCCCCGCCGGCGAGACCATTTCCTTTTATAAGAACGGCGAATTCGTCGACCTCTGTGCCGGTACCCACGTCCGCTACTCTTCGCAGGTCAAGGCGTTCAAGCTCCTGCACATCGCTGGCGCCTACCACCGTGGCGACGAGAAGAATAAGCAGCTGCAGCGCATCTACGGTACCGCCTACGCGACCAAGGACGAACTCGAGCAGGCCATGGTCCGCGCCGAGGAAGCCAAGAAGCGCGACCACCGTAAGCTGGGTAAGGAACTGAAGCTGTTCCATATCGACGAGAAAGTGGGGCAGGGCCTCATTCTCTGGACGCCCAATGGCGCCGTCGTCCGCCAGGAGCTCCAGAACTTCATCTCCGAGCGTCTCTTCCAGACCGGCTACAAGCAGGTCTTCACGCCGCATATCGGCAACCTCGACCTCTACCGTACCTCGGGCCACTTCCCTTATTATAAGGACGCCCAGTTTCCTCCGCTCGTCGAACGCGAGGCCATGGAGATGCTTGCTAAGGAAGGTTGCGGTTGCGGCGAACTGACCAACCGCCTCGCGGACGGCACCGTGCAGGGCTTCCTGCTGAAGCCGATGAACTGCCCGCACCACATCCGCATCTACGCTTCCCAGCCCCATTCCTATCGCGATCTCCCGGTGCGCCTCGCCGAATTCGGCACGGTCTACCGCTGGGAACAGTCCGGTGAACTGAGCGGCATGACCCGTGTCCGCGGTTTCACGCAGGACGACGCCCACCTTTTCTGCACCGAAGACCAGGTCCTGCCGGAAGTCCTCGGCTGTCTTGAACTCGTCAAGATCGTCCTCAAGACGCTTGGCCTGAACGATTATCGCGTGCGCGTCGGCCTGCGTAATCCCGACTCCGCCAAGTACACCGGCACTGCAGAGAACTGGGATAAGGCTGAAGCCGCCTGCCGCACCGCCGCCGCCACCCTCGGTGTCGCCTTCTCCGAAGAACCCGGTGAAGCCGCCTTCTACGGTCCCAAGATCGACTTCGTCGTCAAGGACGTCATCGGACGCGAATGGCAGCTGGGCACCGTGCAGGTCGACTTCAACCTGCCGGAACGTTTCGAGCTCACCTACAACGGCGCTGACAATAAGCCGCACCGCCCGGTGATGATCCACCGCGCGCCGTTCGGTTCGATGGAGCGCTTCGTTGGTATTCTCATTGAGCACTTTGCGGGTGACTTCCCGACTTGGCTCTCGCCTGAGCAGGTCCGACTCATCCCGCTCAATGACGACCTCAACGCCGATTGCGAAGCGATGGCCGAGATTCTTAAGGTGGCTAAGATCCGCTGCAGTGTGGACGGTTCGTCCGACAAGCTGGGTGCCAAGATCCGCCGCGCCGAGATGTCCAAGGTCCCGCACATGCTCGTCGTGGGCGCCAAGGAAAAGGAAGCTGGCCTCGTCAATGTACGTTCCCGCGCGGACAAGTCTTTCGAAGGCAACCGTACCTTGGCTGAGTTTGTGGCCTTAGTGTCGGCCGAAATCGCCGAACGTCGCCTCAAGGTGCACGTCCCGACGGCTCCGGCTGCTCCCGCCGCCCCGGCTGCCCCTCAGGCCTGACCGTCACGTGGTTTTAACCGACTCCCCGGGGAACTAAGGTTGCCCGGGTGGGTCTTTTGAGCCTATACCCCGGTCATGAACCAGCCCCGTTCTTCTTCCCGCCGCGAATTCCTGAAGTTCGCTGGACTCGGCAGCCTCGTCTTCGGCGCTGGCTCAGCTCGGGCCCTTGGCGCCGACGGACGCGAAGCCGCCGCCAACTCCGCGAAGCGCCAGGCCAAGAACGTGATCTTCATGGTCTCCGATGGCATGTGCTTCTCGGTGCTGACCGCCGCCCAGACCTATCTGACCCGCACCGAGAAGCGTTCCTCGAATTGGATGAAGATGTATGGCGAGCTTCCGGTGGTCCGTTCGCTCTGCGAGACCGACTCCGCCAGCGGCATCGTGACCGACTCCGCCGCCGCCGGCAGCTGCTGGGGTATCGGCGAGCGTATCGACAACGGGGTGATCAACATCACCCAGGACGGCCGTAAGCCCGTCACCTTGGTGCAGAAGATGAACGCTGCCCGTAAGCGCTGCGGCCTCGTCACCACCACGACCGCCACGCACGCCACCCCAGCGGGCTTCGTCGCCACTGTTGCCACTCGCTCCGACCAGAAGACCATCGCGGCCCAATATCTCGAGCGCGGCGTCGACGTCGTCTTGGGTGGTGGTACGCAGTATTTCAGCCCGGACCTGCTGGCCGCCTACCGCAAGGCCGGCTATGGCGTCGCCTTGAATCGTGACCAGCTCCTGGCCGACGCTGGCAAGGCTCCGTTGCTGGGTCTCTTCAGCAAGAGTCACGTGCCTTTTGAAATCGATCGCTTGAATTCCGCTGCCCTCAAGGCTTCCACGCCGACGCTCTCCGAGATGACCAAGGTCGCGCTCCAGCGCCTTAGTTCTGCCCCGGAAGGATTTTTCCTGATGGTCGAAGGCGGTCGCGTCGACCACGCTGGTCACGGCAACGACGGTGCTGCCGCGATTCACGAGCAGATCGCTTTCGATGAGACCATCGCCACGGTGCTCGCCTTCATCGATAAGCACCCGGACACCTTGCTCATCGTCACCACCGACCACGGTACCGGCGGCTTCAACGTCAACGGCCTCGGCAACGAAGACTTTATCTCCCTGGCTCCGTCTTATTCGGAAACGACGCCCGCCTTCGATCGTCTCACGGGCTTCAAGATGTCGCTCGAGGTGCTCAAGGTTGAGACCAAGGGCCTGTCTTCGAAAGAGTTCGTCGCGGCGGCCGAGAAGGCCACCGGACTGGAGTTCAAGGCCGACCACCGGGCCAAGATCACTTCGACCAAGACGCTCGCGGCTGCGCTCATGAAGTACACTTCGATTGGCTGGACCAGCAATAGTCACACCGGCGAGATGGTGGAGTTCTCCGCCTATGGACCTGGCTCCCAGCTCTTCACGCCGCACCTGCGCAACGACCAGGTGCATGCGAAGATCCTCCAGGCGACCGGCGTGGCCTGAGGCTCCTGGATATCCGGGCACAAAAAAGGGCGTCCTTGCGGACGCCCTTTTGCTTAGCCGGTGATTCGGCTTAGAGCTTGGAGTACTTCACACCGCAGCCGTAGGGCTTGGTGCTGGTGACTTCGGGAGCCTTGCCTTCCTTCACAGCCTTGACGGCAGCGAGGACGTAGTTGTTGGCCTTCTCGATGTCAGCGGACTTAGCCGAGGAGATGCTGTCGATCGCGCCCTTGTAGGCGAGGATACCCTTACCATCGATGACGAAGCAGTGCGGGGTGACCTTGGCGTCATAAGCGCGGCCGATGCTCTGGTTCTCGTCCTGGATGACGGTGCCAGGGTAGTAGGTAGCGTTCTCGAGCTTGTGGCCGCCCGTGTTGATGACGAGCCAGACGGCACCAGAGGCGACGACATCCTTCTGGAATTCCTGCATCTTACCGCCTTCGTAGAACTTCTTCACGAAAGGGCAGCCGGGGTTATACCATTCGAGGACGACGGTCTTGCCCTTGAAGTCGGCGAGGCTGACGGTCTTGCCGTCGAGGGTCTTGCCGGTGAATTCAGGAGCAGCTTTGCCGACTTCGGGGGCCGCGAAAGAGGCCACCGCCGCGAGGCAGGCGAGGAGGGAGGTGAGGATACGCATGGGTGTGGGTGGGAGGATGCTAGTAGAGGGGGTGGCTCACAGTTATCAACCTCTTCGCTGAAAATAGGTCATCGAAATTAGGGGAAACCTGCCGTTTTCACACGGTTTTGACTCATGGGTTGCCAAATTGACTGAAAAGCCCGAATTAATCCCCCGTCTATGGCTGACGCCCGTTCCATCGCTTTGGTCTGCGCCAATGAAGCTTCCCTTTGGGCGGAGCTACAGGCCCGCGCGTCCGTCGTGGCCAAGGCTGAGCCGGCCCTAGCGCCGATGCTCCAACGTTATGTGCTGGACCGTTCCAGCTTCGGCGAGGGCATCATCCAGCGTCTGGCTGAACGCATCACGCCGACCGGGCAGGATCTGCCGGTCATCCTCCGCGTCCTCGGCGAGGCCGTCGCGTCCGACCGCGAGGTGCTATCGCAGATGCGCGCCGATATCCGCGCCACGCTTGAGCGCGATCCCGCGACGGAGCATGCGCTCATCCCGTATCTTTGGTACAAGGGCTTTCACGCCATCTCGATGCATCGCCTCGCGCATGTGCTCTGGAAGGCTGGTCGCAAGGAGCTCGCCATCCATCTGCAGTCGCTCGTCTCCGAGCATCTCGGCGTCGATATCCATCCCGCTGCTCGCTTTGGCGTCGGCATCCTGCTCGACCACGCCACCGGCTTTGTCGCCGGCGAGACCAGCGTCGTGGCCGATAACGTTTCTTTCCTGCACGAGGTCACCCTCGGCGGCACAGGTAAGGCCCGCGGCGACCGCCACCCGAAGATTCGTTCGGGCGTGCTCGTCGGCGCCGGCGCGAAGATCCTCGGTAATATCACGATCGGCGAAGGCGCCAAGATCGGCGCAGGTTCTGTCGTGCTCAAGGACGTCGCCGCCCATACCAGCGTGGCCGGCGTGCCCGCAGTGATGATCGGCCAGACCACCGTCGACGCCCCAGCGCTCGACATGGACCACTCGCTTTAGGCCATGCCGAATAGCCGCCCAGCGCAGGAACGCCCTGGCGATGCTCGCGTCCTGGACTGTCTTTATCGCGTCGGTGCGTTCGTCAACGCGACCGAAGACCCGCGCGAGGCTCTGGATTTCATCCTCGAAGAAGTGGTGCGGACGCTGGGTGCCTCGAGCGCCTCGATCGCGCTCGTCGAGCCCGCCACGGGTTCGCTGCGGATCGAGGTGAGTAATGGCCTGGATGCGGCCTCTGTCTCCGAGATTATCGGGCAAGGGCAGGGGATCACCGGCTGGGTCGCCCTTTACGCCAAGCCTCAGCGTATTCCCGATGTCTCGAAGGATCCGCGTTACGTCGAGATCCGTAAGGGTATCCGCTCTGAACTCGCCGTCCCCATGGAGCTCATGGGAAATGTCATCGGCGTGGTGAACTGCGATTCCGATCGTCTGGATGCTTTCAGTGAGCAAGACCTCGCGTTCCTCGCCCTCCTGACCAACGAGGCGTCTAAGGCCGTCGGCCGTATCTGGTTGCTCCGCCAGCTGCGTTCCAAGGCGGCTCAGCTCGAAGCGCTGGTCCGTGCGGCGCAGGGCCTCGCCCGTGAGCGCGATGAGCCTGGCATCTCGCAGGACCTGGCCCGCCATACCCGCGGATTACTGGGCGTTCGCGCCTGTGCCTATTACAAGATCGTCGACGACGTCTTACTGCTCAAACACCTCGACGGCGACCTGAGCGGTAGCGAACTCGCCCCGAGCATCGCCGTGAACCAAACCTCGCTCGGTACCGTCGTCGGCCGCGGCCGTCCGGTCGTCGTGCCGCTCGCTGGTAAGACCGAAGAGCATCTCTTCACCAAGCTTTCCGAACCGGTCGCATCGTCTTCGCTGCTAGCCGTGCCAGTCCGTTACGAAGACGACACGTTCGGCGTGCTGATGTGCGTGGCCATGGGAGCCTATCGATTTTCGGACGACGATAAGCATCTCGTCACTGCGCTTTCTTCTTTCGGCGCTTCCTCGATTCAGAACTCCCGGCTTTATGCCAAGGTCTTTACGGTCGAGGAGGGCCTGCGGCGCAGCGAACGCCTCACGGCGCTCGGTCTCCTTTCGGCGGAGGTCGCCCATGAGATTCGCAACCCTCTGACGGTGATGAAGCTCCTTTCGGACACGCTTTCCCAGGGGATGGCTCCGGATGATCCCAAGGTCGAGGACCTTGGCGTCATGCGTGAGAAGATCGCCCACATGGAAGGCGTCGTCTCGCGCGTGCTCGGGATGAGCAAGGCTCAGTCGGGCGCGTTCCGGGTCGTCGATCTGCGGAAGGCGACCGAGAACGCGGTGTTACTTCTTCGTCTTAAGCTGCAACAGCTCGGCGTGAAGGTGGAAGTCCATGGCGATGAGGTCATCCCGGCCGTCGAAGGTAATCCCGGACAGATTCAACAGGTCTTCCTTAATCTGATGATGAACGGCGTGCAGGCCATGACCGGCGGCGGACTACTATCCCTGCACCTTGGGGTCGAGCCGGGCGCGCAAGGCGAGGTGGTCGTGGTCCGCATCACCGATACCGGTACAGGTATTCCTCACGAAATCTTACCCAAGATCTTTGACTCTTTCTTTACCAGTCGCGAAGACGGCACCGGTCTCGGCCTTGCTATCGTGAAGCGCATCATGCGCGACCATCGCGGCGACATCATTGTCGAGTCCACTGGACCCGGCGGGACGACGTTCAAGTTTTGGTTTCCCGTCGGGAAGTGAGCAGACGCTTCGCCGCCGTCCAGACGACGGGGATGAAGGAGACGACGATCACGATGAGGATGACCTTGTGCAGCTGATCGGCCATTGGCGTGCCGCCGAGCCAGTGGCCCAGCCAGACGAGTGAATTGATCCAGAGGATGCCCCCGAGCGTATTCCAAAGCAGGAACCGTCTGGCGGGCATCTCTCCCATGCCGGCGGCGAAGGGGACGAAGGTGCGCATCAGCGGGACGAAGCGGGCGAGCACGATGGCGAGCGGGCCTTTCTCGGCGAAATAGTCGCGGGCGGCGGTGAGGTGCTTCCGCTTGAACCACCAGCTGTCAGGTTTCGTTTCCATGGCGTGGCCGTATTTACGACCCAGCCAGTAGCCGGTCTGGTCGCCGATGATGGCGGCGACCGTCAGCGCCCCGGTGACCATCCACGGGTCGAAGTAGGCCGGCCGATCGCCGTTCGCGATGGTCAGCACGCCGGCGGTGACGAGCAGCGAGTCCCCGGGTAGGAAGAAGCCTGCGAGTAGACCCGTCTCCGCGAAGATGATGAGGCACATCAGGCTGATGCCGCCTGCTTGGATGGTCTGGCTGAGCCCTTCAGCGGTGTGCAGGTGGGACCAGAAGTCGCTCAGCCAAGATTCCATATCGCCAATAAGGAGGAATCCTCCGGGATGGCAATCGCCTTGAACGAAGGAGTTTTTGCCCTCACGGTGGCGGCGTCGCATGTCGCCTGAATACGAATCCTCCTCGGTCCTGCTCCGCCGCTCGGCGTTACAGCATGGTCTGGCCGGCCAGGCGGCCTTGGAGGGAGAGTTCGTCCCGCGGGCCAAGGCTGTTTTTGGCCGAGGCCCGCGAAATCCAGTTGGCGGCCCACCGCGCCGGTGTCCTCGGTGGCGAGGTTTCGAAGCTCCGCTCCGACGCCATCGATATCCTTTTTGACGCTCTCTTCTTGAAGGCGGGTCCCGCGGCTTCCGCGATCAGCCTCGTCGCTACGGGTGGCTACGGCCGCGCCGAGCTTTGTCCGCTCAGCGACGTAGACCTGCTGGTGCTCGTTCCAAGGCATTCCGCCGCCACGAAGGCGCTCGTCGAATCCATCCTCTATCCGCTCTGGGATCTCGGCCTCAAGGTAGGGCAGTCCGTGCGTACGGTCACGGAATCGACCAACTACGCGAAGGACGACCTGCATCTGCATGTCGCCTTGCTCGAGACGCGTCATCTGTGCGGTTCGGCTGAACTCTACGGCCAGCTCGAAGCCAAGACCGCCGCTTTACTTTCTGGTCAGGCCTGGAAGCCGTTCGCCCGTGCCATCGTGGAGTCGCAGCGTAAGCGTCGCGAAAAGGCCGGCGGCAGCGCCTACTTGCAGGAGCCTGACCTTAAGAACGGCGTCGGTGCTCTCCGCGATGTCCAGGGATGTATCTGGATTGCGCGCACGGCCCGCAATGGCGTCGGCCCGGCCGGCCTCGCGGCTTCTGGTTTCCTTCCTTCCGTCGACTTGCAGAAGTTCGAGGAAGCCAAGCAGGTGCTGCTGCGTCTGCGTTGTGAACTGCATTTTCAGGTCACCCGTCCGACGGAACAGCTTTCGCTCGAGCGCCAGAATACGATGTCCGAAGGCCTCGGCTATCGTGGCACGCTGACCGAACGTATCGGCGCGATGATGCGCGAGTATTTCGACGCCGCCGACCACGTCAGGCGTTGCGCGGAGATCGTCGAAGGCGCGGTGATGGGCGAGCCCGAGCCCGAAGGGTGGGGCGCCCCGTTCATCATGGACGGCCTACGCGTTGTGCCGGGCGGCACCGTCACGGCGGAACATCGCCTCGTCTTCGAAGAAGACCCTGGCCGCCTGGTGCGCCTGTTCCGCATCTGCCAGATCCATGAGGCCCGCCCTGACCGTGCCCTATCCCTGCTGGTGCGCGAGCGGGCGCACCTGTTGACGCCTGAGCTCGCCGCGTCCGAGGAAGCCAGCAGCGCCCTCCGCGCGATGCTTACCGAGGGCGGTCGCGTCTACGGCACGCTCAATGCCCTGCGCGAGCACGGCCTGCTTTATCGTCTCGTGCCGGAGTTCGCCGGGCTGCACTGCCTCGTGCAGTTCGAATTCTACCACCGTTGGACGGCCGACGTCCATACGCTCCGCTGCCTGATGGAACTGGACACGATTTACGCCGGCGAGACGGACGTCGATCAGCGCTACCGCGCGGTCGTCCTCGGTTCCGAAGCTCCTTCGCTGCTCTACGCCATCCTGTTCCTGCATGACATCGCCAAGTCCGGCGGCATCGAAGGCCATGCGGAACGCGGTGTGCCCATCGCCGACAAGGTGCTGGAACGTCTTGGCTTCGATGCGAGGGAGCGGGAGATCGCTGCCGGCGTCATCCGCCATCACCTCGTCATGGGTCTTTATTGGCAGCGGCACGATATCGATGATCCTGCCAATATCGACCGCTTCGCCCGCCTGATGGGCGACGAGCAGGTCCTGCGGAGTCTATTCGTGCATACGCGTTGTGACGCCCGGGCCACTTCCCCTGATCTTTGGACCGAATTCAAGGACGGCCAGCATTGGACGGTCTACCGCCGGACCCTCGCCAAGCTGGCCGGCGAGGCGGATCATGACCATGGCGCCGTCGTGGCCGCCCTGCGTTCCGCTACGGCCGATATCCTTGGCGCGGATGTCCCTTCCGACGAGGTCGAAGCCCACTTCACCACCATGCCGCAGGGGTATTACCTGCATGCCGCGGCTGAAGACGCCGCGCATCACCTGCGGATGATCCATCGCCTCATCGCTTCGGTCTCGGAAGCCGACGCTGAGGTCTCGTTGCGTCCGATCGTCGAGTGGCACGATGACGCCGGTTCGGGACAGTCGCTCGTGACCGTCGTCACCTGGGATCGCGCGGGACTCTTCAGTCGGATGGCCGGCGCCTTCGCCGTGGCCGGTATCAACATCGTCTCGTGCCGCGCCTTTTCGCGCGACGACGACGTCGCGATCGACTTCTTCAAGGTCGTCCTACCTGTCGGCAAGGAGGCCGCTTCCAAGGAACGCTTCACGACGGCTTTGGCTAAGTCGCTGCTCGAAGGTACGGATCTCGTAGATGACATCGCGGCCGTGGAGCAGCACGCCCACTTGACCGCTCCTCGCCGTAAGGCTTTCGTGCCGCTCGCCGCCAAGGTCGAAGTCTACTATGAAGTGGACCTGGCCCGCACCGTCATCGAGATCCAGTGCAATGACCGCCTCGGTCTGCTGTTCCGCTTCGGACGCGCCATCCGGGAGGCCGGCTACGCCATTACCTTCGCCAATATCGCGACCGAGCAGGGCTTTGCCATCGACACCTTCTACCTGACGCCTGAGCGCGGCCTGACCCGCGACCCGCATCCGCCGGAAGCCCTGGCGGAGGTCTTGCGCGGGGTGGTGTCCTGAGCGTCGTCCCACCTTGCTTCGGTCGGGGAATCGCCCAAAGTAGGTCCGTCCCGCCATGAACAAGCTGCTCACCCTCCTGAAGTCCGGCCTCGTCGCCTGCGCCGCCTGCGGTCTCCTCCTTGCGGCCGAGCTCAAGCCTTCCACCGAAAAGACCATGACCACTCCTCCTAAGCTCGAGAAAGCCACCTTCGGGGCCGGCTGTTTCTGGGGCGTCGAATATCAATATGCCAAGATCCCCGGCGTCCATTCGGCCGAGAGCGGGTATGCCGGCGGCAAGACCTTGAATCCGACCTATGAGGATATCTGCAACAAGGGTACCGGGCACGCCGAAGTCATCGAGGTGACCTTCGATCCGGCCAAGGTGAGCTACCGCACGCTGGTCGAGTATTTCTTCAAGATGCACGACCCGACGCAGATCAACCGCCAGGGTCCGGATATCGGCGATCAGTATCGCTCCGTCATCTTCACGCACTCTCCCGAGCAGAAGAAGGTCGCGGACGACGTGAAGATTGGTCTGACGCTCGCCAAGACTTTTAGCCGGACGATCGCCACCCAGATTGAGCCCGCGCCGAAGTTCTGGCGCGCGGAAGAGTATCACCAGAAGTATTACCAGCTCCGGGGCAAGAAGCCCTATTGCCACCTGGTGCCCTTCGCGGAAGAGAAGTAAGTCGTGGCTGAACGGCGCCTTCGGTCGGACGACGCCTTGCCTGGCCTTGGTCAGGGGGTGCCTGATGCCATCCCGGAGCGCCGTCGTCCGCTGGCTTCGCGCATGCGTCCGCGGAATCTCGCAGAGGTCGTCGGTCATGCTGGTCTCCTGGGGCCCGAGGCCTTGCTACCGCGCCTCATCAAGGCCGACAACTTCGGCTCGTTGCTTTTCTACGGTCCTCCCGGTTGCGGCAAGACCACCTTGGCCGAGGTCATCGCTGCCGAGACGCAGTCCTTCGTCGTCCGCGTCAACGCCGTGCTCTCGGGGACGCCGGAACTGCGCGAGATCCTCGCGGACGCCCGTCGCCAGCCTTCGCGGAAGACCGTGCTAGTCGTCGACGAGATCCACCGCTTCAACAAGGCCCAACAAGATCTGTTGTTGCCGGATGTCGAAGCAGGCGTGGTGCGCCTCATCGGCTGCACGACCCATAATCCCGGCCTCTACGTCGTCCCGGCCCTGCTGAGCCGCAGTCATCTCTTTAGGCTCGATCCGCTGTCGCCGCCAGAGATTGCCACGTTCCTCGGCACGGCGCTCGCGGACAAGGAGCGAGGACTTGGCGCGCTCGGCATCAAGGCTTCCGAGAAAGTCCTGCAGCAGGTCGCTGAGATGGCCTCGGGCGATCTCCGACGCGCGTTGAACTGCCTTGAGACCTTGGTCCTTTCCGCGCCCGCGCTCGGCACCGTGACCGACGAAGCCGTGGCGTCCTTCGCCCGCGAACGTCGCATTCGTTATGACGACGGCGGCGACGATCATTACGACACCGCCTCGGCCTTCATCAAATCCGTCCGCGGGGGCGATCCGGATGCCGCCCTCTATTGGCTCTTCCTGATGCTCGAAGGAGGGGAGGAGCCCCGCTTCATCGCCCGTCGCCTCGTCATTTGTGCTTCCGAGGATGTTGGTCTGGCGGATTCGCGCGCCTTGGGCGTCGCCACCGCCGCCTTCCAAGCTTGTGAGATGGTCGGTATGCCTGAATGCGAATACGCGCTCGCCCATGCGACGCTCTTCCTGGCGCTCTCGCCCAAGAGCAATAGCACCACCGTGGCCATCTCTGAGGCTAAGGACGCCGTGCGCAATATGCCGCGTCAGGAGGTGCCGCTGCACCTGAAGGACGCTCATAACAGCGTGAACAAGAGCCTCGGTAACGGTGGCACCTATCGTTACAGCCACGATTACCCGGAAGCCATCAGCGGGCAGGAATACCTGAGCCGTCCGCTTTCGCTTTATCATCCCGGTGACGCTGGCGCCGAGCCGCAGATCGCTGAACGTCTTGCCCGCTGGCGCGAGCTCAAGGCCGGCCTGAAGAAGAAGGACGGACGCCCGTGAGTAAGGTCGCGCCACGTCTGCCGTGGTTCGGCCCGGGTAAGTTCCCGCTCTACCTCGCCCCGATGGCCCGCCACACCGACGTGGCTTTCCGTCAGGTGTGCAAAGAGCAGGGTGCCGACGTGATGGTCACGGAGTTCGTGCAGTCCGAGGCCCTCATCCGCGATAACGTCAAAGCCTGGGAGATGGTCGATTTCACCGAAGCCCAGCGTCCGATGGGCGTCCAAATCTTCGGTGCCACGCCCGCCTCGATGGCCAAGGCTGCCCGGCTGGTCTGCGATCGCGTGAAGCCTGACTTCCTTGATCTCAATTTCGGCTGCCCTGCGCATAAGGTCATCGAACAGAACGCTGGCTCAGGGCTGCTGCGATGCACGCCGCTGCTTTACGATCTCGTGAAGGCCGTGAAGGATGCGATTCCGGATGTACCGCTCACTGCCAAGATGCGTCTCGGCTGGGATCACGCCACCATTGTGGCCGTCGAGGTAGCAGGTCGCCTCCAAGAGCTCGGCGTCGAGGCCCTGGCGGTCCACGGCCGAACCAAGGAGCAGGGATACTCCGGCGAAGCCCATTGGGGCTGGATTGCCCAGGTGGCCGCTGCGGTCGATATCCCTGTGATCGGTAACGGCGACGTGAAGGACGGAGCTTCGGCTCTACTTCGACGTCACGAGACCGGTGTCTCCGGGTTGATGGTCGGCCGAGCCGCATTGGGTAACCCCTGGATATTTGCCCAGATTAAGGCAGCGATGGAGGGTAGGGAAGGCTCCGCGGCCGAAATCGGTATGCAACAGCGCTGGGATTGTATGATTCGCTTGGCCGAGCTCACCATCGAGGTGCATGCCTCGCGCCTGGGCACGCGCGACGTGCGTTGGATGCTCGATCGGATGCATCCGCTGACCCACGGGCTGCCTGGCTCCCGAAAATTGCGCGACCGACTCCGTCACTGCCTGACCTTGGACGACCTGCGACGGCTCCGCGACGAGCACCTCGCAGAATCGGTGAAGTGAATTAAAACCCCTATTCGCAAGGTGACGGTGATGGTGTTACGGACGTGCAACAGAAACCTCATTTTCTTATCTACAGGGGTCCTGTTAATAACCTGTGCAGGGCTTGCTCTTGTGCCTCGTCACCGCGCGTTCACAAATGCCATCCGATTCGCCCCCCGTGGATCGACCCCGGCCCCTCCGCCGGACGTTATACGGTGGAATCCAATTTTTAACCTCTCAAACCCCCACCCAACAACGACTTACGCTGCACCTATCGCCGATCACTCATTTGGCGGTGAAGCAGTTAAAACCTTCAGGTCGTTTCATTAACATCCCTTTTACAAAAATACCTTACTTTCGGGCTTCCAAAGAGCCTGTGAACAACCTTTCTCAACCCTCCCCCTTTCTCATGTCCCCTTCCGTCAGCCACCTATCCCTTTGGGAGACCGCAAAAAGCGAACTCCGTAACGCCCTTCCTCGCGCGGACTTCGAAACTTGGATCTCTTCTCTGCAACCCCTGAGCATCATCGAGGGTAAGGTCCTCGTGCTGGAAGCTCCGTCCGTGCTCACCGAAGCCTGGGTGAACAGCAACTACGCCGAGATGCTCCGTCGCCAGCTCACGCTCGTCGCCGGACGCAATATGGATTTCCGTCTGACCGCTTCGGTCGACGCTTCGCGCGAAGCCGCTCCGGCGCCTGCTCCAGTCGCGCGTTCTTCGCGTCAGGCTGCCACCGCTTCGCCGGCTCCGGCGATCAAGGCGAACAACACGTTCGATAATTTCATCGTTGGTCCTGAAAACGAGATGGCCCACGGTGCTTCGCTCGCCGTCGCCAAGGAACCCGGCCACTACTACAACCCGCTCTTCATCCACGGTCCGACCGGTCTCGGTAAGACCCACCTGATGCACGCGATCGCCCACTCGGTCTACGCCGGCAATCCGCAGGCTCGCATCGCCTACATCTCCTCCGAGACCTTCACCAACGATTTCATCCAGGCCCTCCAGACCGGCAGCGTCGCCGCGTTCCGTCGCCGTTACCGCGAACTCGACCTGCTTCTGATCGACGACATCCATTTCCTCGCTGGCAAGGAATCCACGCAGGACGAGTTCTTCCACACCTTCAACGAGCTGCATAATAACCATAAGCAGGTGGTCCTCACGAGCGACCGCCCGGCTTCCGAGATCGCCAAGCTCCAGGAACGCCTGGTCTCCCGCTTCCAGTGGGGCATGGTCGCTTCCATCCAGGCCCCCGGCCTCGAGACCCGCATCGCCATCCTCCGCAAGAAGGCCGCCGCCCGTGGCCTCGACCTCCAGCCCGAGATTGCTGAGTTCATCGCCTCCCGTATTGCCCGCAACGTCCGTAACCTCGAAGGCGCCGTCACCCGTATCGTCGGTCTGACCGGCATGACCCGCAAGCCCCTCGAACTCGCCCAGGTCGAGAAGCTGCTCCATGACATCCTCGTCGAGGAAGCCAGCCACACGCTCACGGCCGAAGTCATCCAGCGCAAGGTCGCCGAGCACTACCGCATCCAGATGTCGGACATGACGTCCAAGCGTCGCATGCAGAATATCGCTTTCCCCCGTCAGGTCGCCATGTACCTCGCCACCCAGCTCACCGGCATGTCCCTCGTGTCGATCGGCCAGGCTTTCGGCGGTCGCGACCACGGTACGGTCATCCACGCCCGCAAGACGGTCGTGAACCAGATGGAAGTGGACACCAACGTGCGCCGCACGGTCGAGTATCTCCGCGCCCAGCTGTCGATGAACCGCTAATTTACGGTTGTCAGTGATGCCAACCAGGGCCCGACGTGTGTCGGGCCCTTCCTTTTGGTGGGATGCCGCCGGTGCCTCAGAGCATCCGGATGGTCAGCGGAAACCGGTAGATCTTACCTTCGGTGGCTTTCACCAGTCCGATGATGGTCAGAATCAGCGACGCGATGCCGATTACGAACAGCATGGGGATGCCGATGAGAACAAAGCAGAGCGGGATGCAGATCAACGCGTAGATCAGGATGCTCAGCTGGAAATTCAGCAGTTCCCGGCCCTGGATGTTGATGAAGGCGCTTTCATCTTTCTTGATCAGCCAGACGATGAGGGGGCCGATGAGGCTGAAGCCCACGAGGCTGAGGACGTGCATGATCAGTCCGAGGTTCTTCTCGTCCTGCGTGGGGGTGGGGTCGGCGGGGAGGGCAGGCGGTTGCATGGAGGGTTCATCGCCTATTCCCGACTCCATGGCTAGACTTTCCCTCCTTGAGCAAGGTCTTGCTTCTCTCGTGAGGTCGGTCTTCATAAGGACGTTCCTTCCTAGTCTTTCCCAGGGGAGTCCGTGACCGGACTGAGATGAGGCTTGGCCTCGAACCCTCGTACCTGATGCGCCTCGGCGCCGTAGGAAGCGGATTGTGCAGCCCATAACATCCCCGTTTCCGCGAACCTTTCAGGTCCGCGCGGACAGCCTTTCCTCCGGCCCTCCGGCCAACCCTCCCTCCAATCCTCTATTTCCCATGGTCTCCGACAACAAGCCCACCAACTTCCCGAACTCGACGCGTGTTTACGTGCCGGGCTCGCGCCCTGACATCCTCGTGCCGATGCGCGAGGTGAAGCTGGCCGATACCTCCCGCCCCGATGGCGCGAAGTCGCCCAATGAGCCGGTCCGTATCTATGATACGTCCGGTCCTTGGGGCGATCCAGCCTTCCATGGCGACGTCGAGAAGGGCCTCCCCGCCATCCGTGCCGCCTGGATCCTCGAACGTAGCGACGTCGAAGCCGTCGCGGGTCGTGAGCTGAAGCCGGAAGACGATGGTTACCTTTCCTGGAAGCACGCCGAGACCGCCCAGCGCGCGACCTCCCGCAATCGCCTCGTCCAGTTCGACCGTGCCGACCGTAAGGTCTATAAGGGTAAGCCCGGCCAGCGTCCGACCCAGCTCGCCTATGCTAAGCAGGGTATCATCACGCCGGAGATGGAGTATATCGCTATCCGCGAGAACATGCGCCTCGCGACCGATCAGCCGGAATCGACCCGTCGCCATGACCTGACCTTCCAGCACAAGGGAGAGTCCTTCGGCGCCGCCATTCCGAAAGTCATCACCCCGGAGTTCGTCCGTTCCGAAGTCGCCCGCGGCCGCGCCATCATTCCGGCCAATATTAATCACCCTGAACTCGAGCCGATGATCATCGGCCGCAACTTCCTGGTGAAGATCAATACCAACATCGGTAACTCCGCTGTGGCCTCGTCCATCGAGGAGGAAGTCGAGAAGATGCGTTGGTCCATCAAGTGGGGAGGCGACACCCTGATGGATCTTTCCACGGGCAAGAACATCCACCAGACCCGCGAGTGGATCCTGCGCAACTGCCCGGTCCCCGTTGGTACCGTGCCGATCTACCAGGCCCTCGAGAAGGTCAACGGCCGCGCCGAAGACCTCACCTGGGAGATCTTCCGCGATACGCTCATCGAGCAGGCCGAGCAGGGCGTCGACTATTTCACGATTCACGCCGGCGTCCGTCTGGCCTACATCCCGATGACCGCCCGTCGCGTTACCGGTATCGTCTCCCGCGGTGGCTCGATCATGGCCAAGTGGTGCCTCTCGCACCACAAGGAGAACTTCCTCTACACCCATTGGGATGACATCTGCGACATCATGGCCGCCTATGACGTCAGCTTCTCGATCGGTGACGGCCTCCGTCCCGGTTCGATCGCCGACGCTAACGACGATGCCCAGTTCGCCGAACTGAAGACGCAGGGTGAACTCACCACGCGCGCTTGGGATCGTGGCGTGCAGGTCATGAACGAAGGCCCCGGCCACGTGCCGATGCACATGATCAAGGAGAACATGGATAAGCAGCTGGAGTGGTGCCACGAGGCGCCGTTCTACACGCTCGGACCCCTCACGACCGACATCGCCCCGGGCTACGACCACATCACGTCCGCCATCGGTGCCGCGATGATCGGTTGGTACGGCACCGCGATGCTTTGCTACGTCACGCCGAAGGAACACCTCGGCCTGCCGAACAAGAACGACGTCCGTGAGGGCGTCATCGCCTACAAGATCGCCGCCCACGCGGCCGACCTTGCCAAGGGCCACCCCGCCGCGCAGATCCGCGACAACGCGCTCTCCAAGGCCCGCTTCGAGTTCCGCTGGCCTGACCAGTTCGCCTTGGCCCTCGATCCCGAGCGCGCTCAGGAATACCACGACGAGACCTTGCCGCAGGAATCCGCCAAGACCGCGCACTTCTGTTCCATGTGCGGACCAAACTTCTGCTCCATGCGTATCTCGGACGATATCCGTAAGTTCGCTGACGCCCAGGGTGTCTCCGAAGCCGAGGCACTCGCCAAGGGCATGGAAGAGAAGTCCAAGGAATTCCGGGAAAAGGGCGGGGAGATTTATCAGTAAGCTGCACGGGGTTCTGCTGGCATGGTGAACTGCTGCGAAGCAGGGTGCCGTGTTGGCGAACGCTCCGCTTGTCCGTCATGGGTACTTCTCCGAAAAATTCCGCCACGGCGTGGTACGACTCGCCGTTGTATTACGACATGGTCTATGCGGACTATACGCCGAAAGAGACGCGCTTCATCGAGGGTATCATGAAGAAGCACGGGCCGGTGCTAGATGGCCCCATGCGGGTCTTCGAGCCGGCCTGTGGGTCCGGTCGCCTACTTGAGTCGCTGTCAGCGCGCGGTCACGTCGTCCACGGCTTTGACCTGAACAAGCACCAGGTCGCCTTCGCCAAGAACCGACTCAAGGCCAAGGGGCTGAAGGGTAGGGTCTGGCGCGATCGCTTGCAGGATTTTAGCCTCCCGAAAGGCGCCCGCTATGACGTCGCCCACTGCTTCGTCAGCACGTTCAAGTATATCGATACCGAAGCGGGTGCAGTGAGCGCACTGCGTCGCATGGCCGCGTCCTTGCGTCCAGGCGGCTTGCTGCTGCTCGGCCTGCACCTGACCGATTATAAGAACACGCCTCCCGACCATGAGCGCTGGATCGGCCGTAAACCCGGCGTACGCGTGGTCAGTGATACTTGGTCCGCCCCGGCCGACCGCAAGTCCCGCACGGAGGCTATGCGCACGCGCATGCGCATCACCGAGAAGGGCAAGACCCGCGTCGAAGAGACCCTCTGGGATTTCCGGACGTATTCGCCTTCTGAGCTCAAGGCCCTCCTCACCAAGGTCCCGTCGCTGCGACTGGTCGTCTGCCATGATTTCCATTACGACCTCACGTCGACCCGCAAGATCGATATGGCCTACTCGGACGTCTTGCTGGTGCTGCGCAAAGCCTGAGGCCTGCGCACCAAGCCTCAGATCCGCTTCATCACCGACTTCGCGATCCCCTGGATCGTGAGAGAGGTGGTGGGGATGAGGTCCGGGTAATTCTGGTTCTCGGCTTTGAGGTAGACCTTCGAGCCCTGCTTGATGAGGCGCTTGAGGGTCGTCTCGCCGTCGATGAGCGCGGCAACGATGTCACCGTGCTTCGGCGTGCCGGGTTCGATGATGACCGTATCGCCGTCGTTGATGTCGGCATCGATCATCGAGTCGCCGCGGACGCGGAGAGCGAAAGCTTCGGGGGCACGACGACGGGAGCTGGCGGAAATCGGGACCTGCATCGAGTCGAGGACGCCGGAAGATTCGGTGTAGTCGGGGAAACCGGCCGCGATCGAGCCGGCGAACTTGACGCTCTCGAAGGCGATGGCGTCATCGCCGGGGCCTTCGTAGCGGATGACCGTCTCGGAGGTGTCGCCGAGGACTTCGGGGACGATCTTGTAGGCGCGGGCGGCGCCGGGGATGCGCTGGAGGACGCCTTTGCGCTCGAGGGCCTGAAGGTGGCCGAAGACGGCGTTGGTCGAGGCGAAGCGGAACTTGGCCTGGATGTCGCGGATGCTCGGCCAGTAGGTGTGCTCGGCGACGTGGGCCTTCATGTAGTCGAGGATGGCCCGCTGCTTCTTGGTCAGTTCTTCCATAGTGAACGCATGTTCTATGAAAACTTGTTCACTGTCAAGTCGTCAGGCCAAAAGGCCATATAAACCTCAATATCCGCCGAACTTGGCCTCAAAATCGGCTACGGTGCGCTCCATTCCGGGGTAGCAGCGGGCGGCGATGGCCAGGGACTGCTCGCGGATGGCCCTAGGTACGCCCCAGAGGGCTTGGCTGATCGATCCGGTGATAGCGGCCAGGGTGTCGGCGTCCCCCCTCACCGAGGCGGCAAAGCGGACCGCGGACTCGAAGTCGGGGGTGCCGATGGCGATGGCCAGGCATTCCGGCACGCAACCTTGGCAGGTCTCGTTGTAGCTGTGGCTCTTCCGGATCTCCGCGAGGTCGGGTAGGGGGCCGTAAAAGTTTTCCGCGACGGCCCGGACGGCGGCGGGGTTGCGGGTCTTGCGCGCGGTCCAGATTGCTGCCGCCACGGCTTGGGCTCCCTTGATGCCCTCGGGGTGAGCATGGGAAGGCCGGGCGCTCAACGTCGCGTGCTCGAGGACGCTCTCCAGGTCATCGAAGGCCCATGCCACGGGCGAGACGCGCATCGCCGAACCATTGCCGTAGGAATCTCGTTCGCCGGGCGCACCGTCATACACCCAGGCGCTGAAGCCACCGCCGAAGGCCGCCGACAGAGGGGCATTGTGCCCGTGCTTCTCGTAATAGCTGAGCATCCCGACGAGCCGGGGCTTATAGTCGCGCTCGCCTTTGAGAATCGTCTCGGCGACCGCCCAGGTCAGCAGCGAGTCGTCGGTCGGGCAGGAGCGTTCGGCGAAGAGAGGGAAACCCTGGTCTTCGTTGCGGCTGAATTCGTGGACCGATCCGATGATGTCGCCGGCGATGGCTCCGAGCATGTACCGAGGTTGGCCATCCCATTCCGGAAGGCCAGCCCTGCTTGGCTCGGCGTGTGTCATCGCCCCGCGACTTCATGCCAGACATCGTTCGTTTAAATATTAAGGCCCCGCGGCCTTATCTGCTGGGGACTTTTCTCTCGTTCGCTTGTCTTAAGGGTACCCCATGTCCCTCCGTCGTCTCTGGCTGGCCACGCTTCTGCTGGGCGTCGCAATCGCGTCCGCTCAGCCGACCACACCCGTGCCTTCACCCGCATCGCGACCCGCCGTTGCGCCCGAGTTCTGGCTCCGCACCTGGGTCAAGGTCGACGACTCGTTTTTCACCAAGCACGAGCGCAACCTATTCGAGGAATCGGTCGGCGTACATTTCCGCGACCTCGTCGGGACGCATGAGGCGTTCGTCAACGGCGTGAAGGTCGGCGCCGGGTCAGGTCGCGAGGTCTTCCGTCACAAGGTCCCGGTGGGCACGTTGAAGAAGGGCGAGTGGAATGAAATCGTCTTCCGCGTTCAGCAGCCCGCAGGGAAGGGCGGCTTCCTCGGCGAAGCGCCGTTCATCATGAACTACTTCATGGAGTGTGTCCTCGAAGGCGCTTGGGAATATTCCGCGACGCCGTTGGTCCCTGGTCCTTCGCTCAAGGTTCAGCCGACCTCCTCCTCGTTCTCGAAGTTCCGTGAATCGAACCGCGTACTCGGTCGCGCCGAACAGTTCCACGGTCCTAAGCTTTCGCCAGCCGACGCCTATGCGAAGATGCGTGCGACGCCTGATCTCGCGATTGACCTATTGCTGTCCGAGCCGCTCGTTGCCCAGCCGACTCACTTCAGCTTCGATACCCGCGGCCGCCTCTGGATCACGCAGTATCGGCAGTATCCTTATCCCGCAGGCGTGAACATGATCAGCCGCGATAAGTATTACCGCTCGCACTACGACCGCGTCCCCCCGGCTCCGCCCCACCATGACCGCGGCGCCGACATCGTCTCCATCCACGAGTCGACCAAGCACGACGGTGTCTACGACAAGCACACGGTCTTCCAAGATGGCCTCAATATGGCCAACTCCGCCGTGCGCGCCAATGGCGGCGTCTGGGTGATGAACCCGCCTTACCTGCTGTTCTATCCCGACGCCAATGGCGACGACGTTCCCGACGGCCCGCCCGTGGTGCATCTCTCCGGCTTCGGTCTCGAGGATACCCACTCGGTGGGCAACGGTATCATCCTTGGTCCGGATGGCTGGCTTTACGGCGTGCACGGGAGCACGTCCTCCTCGCGCGTCGTCCGCCCCGGTTTCGATTCCGCCGACGCCGCCCCGGTCCACTTCGAAGGCTGCATGGTCTGGCGCTACCATCCGAAGACCCGCGAGTACGACATCTTCAGCGAAGGCTCGGGTAACCCCTTCGGGCTCGAGTTTGACGGCGACGGTCGCATGTACTCCGGCCACAACGGCGGCAACACCCGCGGCTGGCACTACGTCCAGGGCGGCATCTATCTCAAGCAAGGTGTCGATCCGGGCAAGTTTGGTCCTGCGCGGACGCCCTACACTTTCGGACAGTTGCCGATCCTCGGTACGCTCACCAAGGTCCCGCGCTTTGCGCACTTCGGTTCGTTCATCGAAGGCACGGCCATGGCCTCGAAGTATCAAGGCCACCTGTTCTCCCTGGATCCGCTGCATAATACCGTCACCGATTCTGAGCGCATTCCACAGGGTGCGACCTATGTGACGACCGATAAGGGCATCGCGATGTGGTCCGAGGACGTCGGGTTCCGTCCGCTCTACAGCGCCAACGCCCCCGACGGCTCGCTCTTCGTGTCCGACATGTACGAATATTACATCGCGCACGGCCAGCACTACCAGAACCAGATCGATCCCACGACTGGCCGCATGTATCGCCTCCGCGACAAGGACGCTAAGCTCGAGACCGACACGAACCTCGAAGGCAAGACGACCGCCCAGCTGGTGGCCTTGCTCGGTCACCCGAATAAGTTCCACCGCACGGCCTCGCTTGCAGCTTCTGGCCGAACGCCGCGACCCGCAGGCCATCGCCTTGCTGGACGCGCAGCTCGCGGCCGACAAGGGCAGGGGAGCCCTCGGTTCTCTTTGGTCCCTCTATCAGGCCGATGCGCTCACCGACGCCCGGGCTGTCGCCGCGCTGACCCATGCCTATGCTCCGGTCCGTTTCTGGGCCACGCGTTTCCTCGGCGATAAATATGGCGTCAATCGCGGCCTCGGCGTCGCCGGTCTCGAATCCAAGGGCGCCCGTGAACTTCCCGCCAAGGTGTTTGCCGCGATCCTCGCCCGGGCGCAGACCGAACCCGACGCCGAAGTGCGTTCGCAGCTCGCCTCTTCGGCACGTCGTCTGCCGACCGACCAGATGCTCAAACTCGTCACGGCCCTCGCTTCCCGCGATGAGGACGCCCCGGACGCCTATATCCCGCTGCTGCTCTGGTTCGCGCTGGAATCCCACGTGACCCTCGATCGCGAGGCCGTCGTGGGCTTCGCCAAGGATCCGGCCGTCTGGGATCGCCCGCTCGTCCAGCAGCATCTTCTGCCTCGCCTGATGCGTCGCTTCGCCACGGAAGGCCGCCGGGCCGATCTGCTCGTCTGCGCTCAGCTCCTGCGTCTCGCCCCGACGCCTGCTCATAGTGTGCATCTCATGAAGGGCTTCGAGGATGCCTACCGCGGACGCGAACTCGCCGGCCTGCCCGACGAACTCCTCCAGGCCATGGCGGCTTCCGGCAAGGCGCCGTTGATCCTTCGCGTGCGCCAGGGCGATCCAGTGGCCATCAAGGAATCGCTGGCCCTCATCGCGAATAAGAAGGCGGATGCGACCGAGCGACTCAACCAGGTCCGCGTCTTTGGCGAAGTACGACACCCCGAGGCGCAGGCTATCTTGCTGGCGATCGCCGGCTCCGCTGAGTCTGCTGCGTTGCGCAAGGCCGCGCTCATCTCGCTGATGACCTACGGTCAGCCTGAAGTCGGCGCCCGGACCGTCGCCATTGTCGAGACGAGTGCGGGAGATATCCGTCTCGCTGCGTTGGCCCTGCTCGCTAGCCGCGCCGAATGGTCGCAGCAGCTCTTGCAGGCCGTCAAGTCCGGCCAGATCGGTGCGAACACCGTTCCGCGTGACATGGTGGAACGCATGCGCCAGCACGAACCCAAGCAGTTGCAGTCGCTGCTGGCCGAACTCTATCCGGTCAAACCGGCCGCCGGCGTGACGGATTTTATCACCAAGATCGCAGACGTCGAAGCCAAGCTTAAGGCCGGCACGGGCAATCCCTATGCGGGCGAGCCCATCTACATGGAAAGGTGCGCCCCTTGCCATAAGCTCTTCTTCAAGGGCGGGAAGATCGGCCCTGAACTCACCGCCTACCAGCGTGACAACCTCGGCACGATGCTCATCAGCGTCGTGAATCCTAACATCGAGATCCGCGAAGGCTTCCAGTATTTCTCCGTCACCACGAACGATGGGCGATCGCTCAGCGGCTTCCTGGTCGAGCGCGACGCGCAAATCTTGGTTCTCCGCGGATTGGAAGGGGAGGATATCACTCTGCGTCAGGCCGACATCCGCCTGCTCACTCCTATGGGCCGCAGCCTCATGCCGGAAGGACTCCTCGATGGCATGGAGCCCCAGCAGCTGCGCGACCTATTCGCGTACCTCCGGATCTCACAGCCGATCAGCAAATAGCCTAAGTAAGGCTGGAACTTATATTACTTATTAGGTGTTAATTAAGTCGTACCCTATGAAGCACCTACCCTACGTCTGTCTCCTCACCCTCGGCTCGGCCTCCGCTTTCGCGGCTTCCGCTCCGTCCAGCCTCTTCGCCAGCAATGTCGAAGTCAGCTACGTCCAGCAGTCCACCGACGGCATCGCCGGCCATCTCAATGGCTGGGAGCTGTCCGCCACCGCCTACCTCGGCAAGTCCGACGCCTTCGTCAACGCCCAGACCTCGGTCGGCGGCGACCTCGGCAACGGCGCTGATGCCGTCTCCCTCGGCTACCGCTTCAAGAACGTCGCCTCGATTGCCGACGTGGCCCTCACCGTCGGTTCCGACGAGTCCTACGGCCTCGCCCTCCACCGCGCCCTCGGCGGCGGTTTCGGCGCTTGGGCTTCCTACGAGCGCCTCGCCAACGGCCACGACGTCACCTTCGTCCTCAGCAAGATGATCGTCAGCAACGTCTCGGCCGACCTCGGCTACTCCTGGATCAACCGCGACGGCGCCGCCGACGCGAACCAGTGGAGCCTCGGCGTCCGCTACAAGTTCTAAGCCTCGCTTAGTTTACGACGAAAGCCGTCGGCCCTTGCGGGTCGGCGGCTTTTTCTTTGGTCACATCAGCCCCTGCGTGGGGATGACGGGCGCCGGGACGACCGGTGCCGCGGCTGGGGCGTCGAGCTTATCCAGTTGAGTCTTGAGGGCGGACATGGCTTGTTCGCGCAAAGCGATGACTTCGGTTTCCAACGCAGCACGTTGTTCGTCGGTCTCGGCGGCCCGGAAGGCTTCGCCGATTTCCCGTCCGCGCTTCAGGATTTCCTGCGAAGAGGGGTCCAGCATGCCGTTGCGGATCGCCTGACCGAGTTTCTTTTCATCTCCGCCAGCGAGGTCCATTGCGATTTTTCGCGTCTCTTCCCCGAAGGCCTTGTAACGGGCCTTCGTGGCTTCGTCCATCGGCGGGCGCTTAGCCTGTGTCGGCACAGCCGGCTTGGCCGCAGCGACCGGTGCGGGTTTCGGCGCCGGCGTCGGGGCGACGACGGTCTGCTCGACCTTGGCTGGCAGAGGCGCATCGGAGGGGGTGATGAAACGGGCGATGAGGAAGCCGATCGCCACGCAGAAGGCGATGGTGATGAACAGTGAGGTTTTCTTCATGGACGCACGTTAGGCCTCCCTGTCCCCGTTTGGCGAATCTGTAATCGGGCTTAGCGGACCAAGCAGGGCTTCTTCGGGTCGAATTTCCAGCCCGGGATGCAGGAACTGCATCGCCACGGCGTCGTCGCGCGAGCCGGAGGGTAGTTTCAGGTAGAGCTGGTGGGCGGCCTCGAGTTGGGCCGGGTCGATCTCGACACCGAGTCCGGGTTTCTGCGGGACGGCGATCTTGCCGCCCTTGATGAGCAACGGCTCCTTGGTGAGACGCTGGCCTTCCTGCCAGATCCAGTGCGTATCCATCGCGGTGACATCGCCTGGGGCGGCCGCGCCGACGTGCGTGAACATCGCGAGGGAGATGTCGAAGTGGTTATTGGAGTGCGAGCCCCAGGTGAGGCCGCGTTCTTGGCAGACCTGCGCGACCTCGACTGAGCCTTGCATCGTCCAGAAGTGTGGGTCCGCGAGGGGGATATCGACCGCCTGAAGTTTCAGGGCGTGGTCGAGCTGGCGCCAATCGGTGGCGACCATGTTGGTGGCGGTGCGGAGGCCGGTGGCCTTCTTGAACTCGGCCATGATCTCACGTCCCGAGAAGCCGGCTTCGGCGCCGCACGGGTCTTCGGCGTAGGCGAGGACGCCTTTCAGATTCTGGCAGACCTCCACGGCTTCCTTGAGTAACCAAGCGCCGTTGGGGTCGAGCGTGATACGGGCTTTCGGGAAACGGGCGGCGAGGGCACGGACGGCTTCGATCTCAAGGGCGGCGCTGAGCACGCCGCCCTTGAGTTTGAAATCCTGGAAGCCAAAGCGTTCCTGGGCGGCTTCGGCCTGACGGACGATGCTTTCCGGCGTGAGGGCTTCTTCGTTGCGGAGGCGGTGCCAGGCGTGGGCTGAGCTGGCTTCGTCGCGATAGCCGAGGGTGGTCTTACGGCGGTCGCCGATGAAGAAGAGGTAGCCGAGCATCTCGACCTCGGTGCGCTGCTGGCCCTTGCCCAAGAGCGCTGCAACGGGCTTGGACTGGAACTGGCCAAGGAGGTCGAGGAGGGCAGATTCGATCGCGGTGACGGCGTGGATGGTCACGCGCAGGTCGAACGTCTGGAGGCCGCGGCCACCGGCGTCGCGGTCGGAGAAGGCGGCGCTGACCGTTGCGAGGAGTTTTTCGTAATCCGCGATTTCCTTGCCGATGAGTAATGGCGCGGAATCCTCGACCGTCTGGCGGATCTTCTCGCCGCCCGGGACTTCACCAAGACCCGTGTGGCCGGAGCTGTCGGTGATCAGGACGATATTACGCGTGAAGAACGGTCCGTGCGCGCCGCTCAGGTTGAGCAGCATGCTGTCGTGGCCGGCGACCGGCACGACGCGGATGGTTTGAATCAGAGGAGAGGACATTACAAAAGGGGTAGGGATAGGGGCAGGGGTCGGGCTTAAGCCTTAGGCTTGGTGCGGACGAGGAAGACGAGGGCGGCAGCCAGGACGGAAGCGACGCGCCAGACCGTAGAGCCCGTATTGCACGGAGCCGGTAGCCTTTTCGAGTTTCCCGAAGACGGTCGGGGCGACGAAGCCGCCGAGATTACCGATAGAGTTAATGAGCGCGATGACCACGGCGGCGATGCGCGCATCGAGGTAGCCTTGGGGGATGGGCCAGAAGAGGGACGAGGCAGACTTGAAGCCCAAGCGCGGCGAAGCAGATGGCGACGAACGCGAAAACTGGTCCGCCGGTGGTCGACATGAACATCCCTGTCGCGGCCACGACCAGGGCGCCGGCCACCCAGAGCTGCGGACGCTTCCAGCGGGCCGCTCCGGCCGCGGCGAGATACATGCCGAGGATGGAGATTGTCCATGGCACCGAGTTCAGGAAGCCCACCTGTAGGTCGGTGAGGTCGCCCATCTTTCGGATGATGTTAGGCAGCCAGAACGTCGCGGCGTAGATCGTCAGCTGGATGGCGAAGTAGACGACGCAGAACAGGATGATCTGTGGGTCGCGGAGTAGTCGGAAGATGCCGGGCCGTTCAGTCTGATTGGCCTCACGCTCGCGTTGCTCGGCCTCGATGGTCGATTCGAGTGCCTGCTTTTCCTGCGCGGAGAGCCAGCGGGCGTCGCGGGGGAGCGAGTCCAGCCAGAACCAAGCGACGATGCCGATGACGACGGAGAGGAGCCCTTCCACGAACAGCATGCTCTGCCAGCCCTTGAGGCCTAGGAGGGAGGTCTGCATGAGGGCCCCGGCCAGCGGTCCGGAGAGGATCGAGGCGATCGCCGATCCGCTCAGGAACAGTGCGATGGCCTTGCCGCGTTCGGCGGACGGGAGCCAGCGGGTGAAGTAGTAGATGACGCCGGGGAAGAAGCCGGCTTCGGCCGCGCCGAGGGCGAAGCGGAGGAAGTAGAATTCATTCTCATTCCGGGCAAAGGCCATCAGTGAGGCCACGACCCCCCAGGAGATGGTGATGCGCGTCAGCCACACGCGGGCGCCGAACTTCTGCAGGAGCATGTTCGACGGGACCTCGAAGATCGCGTAGCCGATGAAGAACAGGCCGGCGCCCAAGCCATAGGCGGCGCTGTCGAGCCCGAGGTCGGTCTTAAGGTGCTGCTGGATGAAGCCGACGTTCACGCGGTCCAGGTAGTTCACGATGAACATCACGATGAACAACGGCAGGATACGCCGCTTCACCTTGGCGACGGCGTCGTTCAGGTATCCTGCATGGTCGGCGGTGAACTCGCTCATGGCGGCTTACTTGACGCCGGCTTTGGCGATGAGGGCAGCGAGCTGCTCGACTTCGGCGGGCTTGAGGTCGGTCAGCGGCGCGCGCACGGGTCCCGCACCGTGCCCGACGATGGTGGCGCCAGCCTTGATGATACTGACAGCGTAGCCCGCGCTCTTGTTGCGGAGTTCGAGGTAAGGCAGGAAGAACGTGTCGAGGAGGCGGTTCTGCGTGGCGTGGTCGTCCTTCGCGACGGCGTGGTAGAAGTCCATCGCGGTCTGCGGGATGAAGTTGAAGACGGCGGAAGAATAGACCGGGACGCCCATGGCCTTGTAGGCGGCGGCGTAGACTTCCGCGGTGGGCAGGCCGCCGAGGTAGCTGAAGCGGTCACCCATGCGACGGCGGACGGAGACCATAAGCTCGATGTCACCGAAGCCGTCCTTGTAGCCGATGAGGTTCGGGTTGTTGGCCGCGAGCTTCTCGAGGTGGTGCGGCAGAAGGCGGCAGACGTTACGATTATAAACGACCACGCCGATCTTGACCGACTTGCAGACCTGGTCGACGTGCTCAGCGACGCCGTCCTGGTTGGTCTCGGTCAGGTAATGCGGAAGCAGGAGGATACCCTTGGCGCCGAGGCGTTCGGCTTCCTGCGCATACTGAATCGCCACGCGGGTCGGACCGCCGGCACCGGCGAGGATCGGGACGAGGCCGTCGCAGGTATCAACCGCGGTCTTGATAATCGAAGAGTATTCCTTCGGCTCGAGGGAGAAGAATTCACCCGTGCCCCCTGCGGCGAAGAGCGCGGTCGCGCCGTAGGGCGCGAGCCACTGCAGCCGCTTGGCGTAGCTCGGGGCGTCGAAGTCACCGTTGGCCTTGAAGTCGGTGATCGGGAAGGAGAGCAGTCCGGAGGAGAGGACCTTCTGGAGTTCGAGAGGGGACATGGGACTAAAGAGGGATAGGGGTAGGGGTGGGGGTAGGGTCGCTCAAATCGCAGAATTGGAGCGGGTGCCGTTGACGAGGCGGGAGAGGCCGAGGGGGTTGGCGTTCTGTAGCTCGGTGGGCAGGGCGGCGTCGGGATAGTTCTGGAAGCAGACCAGGCGGGTGAAGCGGTAGATGGCGTTCGAGCCGACGGAGGTCGTGCGTCCGTCGGATAGTGAAGGATAAGGTCCGCCATGCACGATGGCGTGCGAGACTTCGACGCCGGTGGGGAACCCGTTAACCACGACGCGTCCGGCGACGGCCTCAAGTCGGGCGATGAGTGCGGACTGCTGGGCGAGCTCGGCGTCGGTGCCGTGGACGGTCGCGGTCAGGTTGCCGTGCAGGGCGCCGAGGACCGCGTCGACTTCGCGTTGGTCGGCGCACCAGATGACGAGCGAGCTCGGGCCAAAGATCTCTTCCTGCAGCGAGCCATCGGCGACGAAGGCCTTGGCATCGGTCGCGAAGAGCGTGGCGACGGCGCGATTGGGCTGTCCGCTGGACTTACCTTGGGCGAGGAGCTTGACGCCAGCCTGGGCTGCGCGGGTGGTCAGTCCTTTCTGGTAGGCCTGATGGATGCCGGCGGTGAGCATGACGCCATCGGCGCAATCCGTGAAGAGGGCGGAGAGTTTATTGATGAACGATTCCGAGGCAGCGGAGCGGGTCAGGACGATGAGTCCTGGCTGGGTACAGAACTGGCCGACACCGAGCGTGCAGGAGCCGAGGAGGCCGGTGGCGATGGCTTCGCCGCGCGAGACGAGGGCGCCTTCAAGCAAGACGACCGGATTGACGCTGCTCATCTCGGCGTAGACGGGGATGGGCGTCGAACGAGCCGCGGCGGTGTCCATGAGCGCGCGACCGCCAACGCGGGAGCCCGTGAAGCCGATGGCTCGGAGGGCGGGGTGCTTCGCGACCTGCTGGCCGATGACGCGTCCTTCGCCCATGAGGAGCGAGAACGTGCCTTCAGGCAGTCCGTTGGCCTTCACCGCTTCGACAATCAAGCCGCCCATGATCTCGGCGGTGCCGATATGCGCGTGATGGGCCATCACGATGACCGGGCAGCCCGCGGCGAAGGCCGAGGCGGTGTCGCCGCCGGCGACGGAGTAGGCGAAGGGGAAGTTGCTCGCGCAGAAGACAGCGACGGGTCCAATCGGACGGAGCAGGGAACGGTGGTCAGGCTTCGGGCAGAGGCTTGCGATCCGGATTCGCAGTTTCAATGCGTGCGTCGAGCCATTCGCCTTTCTCGACCAGGTCGGCGAAGAGGCGCAGCTGGCCCATCGTCCGGCCGATTTCACCTTGGCAGCGGGCTTCGGGTAGGCCGGTTTCCTGCGTGGCACGGGCGACGAGGGAAGGAGTGGCAGCTTCGATGCGGGTGGCGATGTCGCGGAGGAAGGCAGCCTTCTGCTTGCCCGAGAGTGCGGCAAGCGCTGGGGTGGCCTGAGCGGCCAGGATGCAGGCCTGGTCGGCCTCGGCGGCCGTGGCTGGGAAGAAGTCCGGCTCGAGGGCGGTAGCCGTGGCAGGGTTGATTGCTCGGTAGGGTGCGGCGGTAGACTGACCGCGTACGAAACCGATGAAAGAGTGGCCGAGGAGGGATGACATGGAAAGAGGGGAAGGGTTAGGGGGGCTAGGCTCCGGAGGCAAACAAGATAGGGCCGAAGCGGGGGTTGCGGGGAAGGAACTTGTCACCTAAAAATGGGTCACATCAAGATGCGTTTCCTTCTTTTATGTGGCTGGCTGATGAGCCTGACCCTGCTCGCCGTCGACCGTCCGAACATCATCGTCATCCTAGCCGATGACCAAGGCTTCGGCGACCTCGGGGCCAACAACCCGCAGAGTAAGATTGCGACGCCGAACTTGGACGCTTTGGCCAAGGCCGGCGTCCGTTTCACGGACGGACATACTTCGTCCGGCGTCTGTACCCCCACCCGCTACAGCCTCCTGACCGGACGCTACCATTGGCGCACCAAACTCCAGTCTGGTGTCCTCGGTGGTTTCTCGACCCCGCTGATCGCGAAGGACCGTCTGACGCTCGCCGGCCTGCTCAAGCAGCAGGGCTATGCGACGGGTTGTTTCGGAAAGTGGCACCTCGGCATGAATTTCCCGCTGAAGAACGGCGGGGTCGCCGACGACGGCGGTGACTTCAGCAAGGCCTTCCAGGATGCGGCCTCGGTGGACTACGGTCGCGACATCGTGGATGGTCCGGTCGATCACGGCTTTGACACCTTCTTCGGCATCAGCGCCTCGCTGGACATGCCGCCATTCGTCTGGATCAAGGATCGCCGCGTGACGGAGATCCCGAGCGCCACTAAGACTTGGCTGCGCACCGGCCCGGCTGGCCCGAAGTTCGAGGCCGTCGATGTACTGCCTTCCGTTATCGACCACTCCATCGCCTTCATCGAGGCGCAAAAGAAGGCCGATCCGACCAAGCCATTCTTCATTTATATCCCGCTGAACGCACCGCACACGCCCATCGTTCCGACCAAGGAATTCCAGGGTACGAGCGGCATCAGCCCTTACGCTGACTTCGTGAAGCAGGTCGACCATGACGTGGGCCGCCTAATGGCATCGCTGGAAAAACAAGGACTGACGGAGAACACCCTTGTTGTCTTCACGGCCGACAACGGCTGCTCGCCCGCGGCGAATATTATCGAGCTGCAGAAGGCCGGTCATGAGCCGAGCTACATCTATCGCGGCCACAAGGCCGACCTCTACGAAGGCGGTCACCGCGTGCCGTTCCTCGTGCGTTGGCCCGCCAAGGTGAAGCCGGCCGTGTCCGCGGCGCTCATCGGCCAGTTTGACTTCCTCGCCACCTTCGCGGACATCACCGGTGCGCCGGTGCCGGCCGGCATGGGTGAAGACAGTGTGAGTTTCCTGCCGGTCTTGCTTGGGGCCAAAGAGACCGTCCGCCAGGGCATCGTGAGCCAGTCGATCAACGGGAGCTTCGCGATTCGCGAGGGTAATTGGAAACTGCTCCTGAGCGCCGGGTCTGCCGGTTGGAGCTCGCCTAAGCCCGGTCCCGAAGAAGCGGGCCTGCCTCCGGTGCAGCTCTACGACCTTTCGAAAGACCCCGGAGAAAAGAATAACCTCCAGGCTGAGTTCCCTGAACGCGTCGCGTCGATGAAGGCCGAGCTGGAGAAGCTCATCGCCCGTGGTCGCAGCACGCCGGGCCCGGACCTCGCGAACGATGTCCCCGTGCAGCTCATCAAGAAAAGTCCTGCCGGTAAGGCCAAGGCCAAGAAGAAATGAGGGCCTTGCTCGCCATCGTTCTGCTCACGGCTTCGGCCTATGGGGCTAGCACCAAGGTCCCGGAGGGGGTCAAGGTGCTGCGTGATCTCGAATACGCGCAGGTCAAGGGGGTCAGCCTCAAGTTAGATCTCTACCGTCCGTCGGCCATGCCCTCGGCGGCCATGCCCTTGGTCATCTGGGTGCATGGCGGAGGCTGGAGCAAAGGTTCCAAGACGAATTGTCCTGCCGTTTGGTTGGCGACTAAAGGGTACGCCGTCGCCAGTCTGGATTTCCGTCTATTGCCTGAGCATCCGTGGCCGGCACAAATCGAGGATCCGATCGCGGCGCTCCGCTGGTTGCGCAAGGAGTCTGCAAAATACGGCTATGATGCCGAGCGCTCTGCCGCGATGGGTGGTTCTTCGGGCGGTCATGTGGTGGCCCTTTGGGGCACCCTGCCTTTACCCGCTGAAGACAAGGTGAAGGCCGTGGTGGACTTGTATGGTCCGACCGACCTCCTGACCATGCCCCCGAACGTGCTCTCGGAAAAGCGCACGCGCGCCGAACTCGCCAAAGCCAATGGTGCCTTGTTGCTCGGTGGCATCGTGATGGACCAGCCGGCGAAGGCTAAGGCCGTCAGTGCCTTGCACCAGGTTTCCAAGGATGATGTCCCGTTCCTGATCATGCACGGCATGGACGATCCCGGCGTGCCTGTCGATCAGAGCGAACGCCTGCACGCGGCGCTCAAGGCGGCGGGCGTCGAGTCGACCCTGAAGCTGCTGCCCGGTGCCGGGCATGGCGGCAAGGAGTTCGACTCCGCGGAGTCACGGGCGCTCATCCAGGCCTTCCTGGATAAGCACCTGAAGCGTTAAAGACCGCCGTGCTAGTCGGCCAACTGCGCGAGTAGCTTGAGCGTCTCGAGGGGCGCCTTGTGCGTCTTGGCGGCGTTATGCAGGCCGTGGGGCAGCATCTCGATCGCAATGGACTTCAGTTCTTCCAGACGGGCGCAAAGTTTGTCGAGGCAGGCATCGGCTCCCTTTTCGTCGGCCCACACGTCGTAGATGGTCACCATCTCGCCGGGCTTATCGCCGTCGATTTCGCCTTCGCCGACCTCGTAGTCGCAGTCGAGAAGTTCGTCCCAGAAGTTGGCGTCGAGGTCGAGGGCGTCCTCGAGTTCATAGAGACGGATGCCGCTCATCCACTCGTTGAGGAGCGTGAAGGCCTCGCGATGAGCGGGAAGGACTTCGGTGAACGTGTCACGGATGCCGACCGCGATGAGCGTCAGGCCGTCGACGGTATCGCCCAGCTGGGGGCCATCGAAGGGAGGAGTCGGTTCGGAGGACATGCGCAAAAGGGATGCGTTACGGGGCCGGGAGAGCCAGCCAAATCAGGCTGTGATCTCGGTCAGGAGCTTTTCGAGGCCCTTGCCGTAGCGGATGTAGGAGTCGAAGCGTTCCTGGGGCGAGGCTTTGGTGCCTTCGCCAAGGTGGACGATGCTGGCGACGTGAGGCTCGATGGAGACGCCAGCCGTGTAGCCTTTGCGGATGAGGTCGGTGAGGATCTCGCGGACAAGCGCGTCGCCTTCGCCGGCGTAAGTGAACGCGCTGCTCTTGCCTCCGGCCGGGTTGCGACGGCAATCCTTGATATGGACGTATTCGACATACGGCAGAATCTCGCGGTAGAAGGGCATCGTCTCCTGGCCGTAGGACACCGTGTTGCCGATGTCGAAGAGGTAGCGGACGTTCGGATGGTCGACGCTTTCGATGAAGCGACGGGCGTGCGTGCCGGACAGACCGCCCCAGCCTTCGCAGTTTTCGTGGAGCAGCATGATGCCGCCGTCGGCAGCGAGCTTCGCCATTTCCTTGTAGCGACGGACACCTTCATCACGCCAGACGTCTTCCGAGACTTCGCCGCGGACCCAGCTCATCGTACGGACGAACTTGGTGCCGGTGCGCTGCATGCGCGGGATGAGTACCTTGAGGTCGGCGAGGTCAGTGGCGAAATCTCCCGTGATGGGTCGGCTCCAGTTGCCGATAGCGGAGGCGTAGCTGCTGACGCGCATGCCGGCGGCTTCGATCTTCTCGATAGACTGCTTGAACTCATCGTCGCTCACGGCCGGGCCGGAGAACTGCTTGCCGTTGAGGAGGCGGAGCTCGAGGGCCTTCCAGCCGAGGGCCTGGTGCGCGGCGATTTGTCCGTCGATGTCGTCGGCGGCTTCGTCGGCGAGGCCGGAGAGGGGGAAGGGGGACATGGCGGAAGAAAGGAGGACTGAATTGATGGCTGAAAGGAGGGCTGAATCGAGGACTGAATTGAAAGGGTAATTCAGGCAGGTTGGAGGGGATGGGCTTGCGGGGGAGCGGAGATGGGCGGATAAGTTCGTTATGAGATTCGCCCCGATCTTGCTCTGCTGGTCCCTCTTGTGCGTCGCTGCTGAACCAGCCCGTAAGCTCAAGGTCTTCATCCTGGCCGGGCAGTCCAATATGGAAGGCCAGTCGGTCGTCGACCTGACCGGACGCGATTACAACGAAGGGAAGGGCACCTTGGTCGAGGTGATGGCCCGCCCGGGCAACGCCGAGCGCTATGCCCACCTCCGCGACAAGGACGGCAAATGGGTCGTACGTCAGGATGTCTGGGTGCGCTATCAGCGCGAGAAGCAGCCACTCCTAGCCGGCGGACTTGTCCGTCGGCTACGCCGTGTATGGCGGTAAGCACCATTTCGGGCCGGAGTTCCAGTTTGGCCATGTCGTCGGAGAGGCCTATCGCGATCAGGTCCTGCTCATCAAGACCGCTTGGGGAGGTAAGAGCCTCTACCGCGATTTTCGTCCGCCGAGCGCGGGCGGCGTGGTCGGTCCGTATTACACGAAGATGGTGGCCGAGGTCCGTGCGGCCTCTGGCGAACCTGAAGAAGGATTTTCCGGCCTACGACGGCTCCCCGGTCGAGCTGGCCGGGTTCGTCTGGTATCAGGGTTGGAACGATGGTGTGAATCCGAAGACCGCCGTCCCGGAGTATGAGCAGAATCTGGTGCACCTGATCCGCGATGTCCGCAAGGAGTTCGGTGCGCCGAAGCTCCCCGTGATCGTCGGCGAGCTGACCGGTGCCTGGGTCGACGCGCCGAAGGAGTGGACGGCTTTGCGTAAGGCGCAGGCCGAACGTGGCGGAATATCCTGAGTTCAAGGACAACGTCGTGTTCGTGCCGACTCGTGACTTCGTCCGCAAGGCGGAGGACTCGCCTAATCCTAGCCACGGGCATCATGAGTTTGGCAACGCCGAGACCTATTTCCTTGTCGGTGACGCCTTGGGTAAGGCCGCGGTGCAGATGGCCGGACGCGATCGCCAGGTGCGCGATATCCGCGGATGGACCCTACGCATCGACGAGCGACTGATTGCCCGAGACCCGGCGATGGTCGAGAAGGCCGTCGGGTTGCTGGATAAGCACCTCGAGACGATTGTGCGCCTGGTGCCTGCAAAGGCCGTCGCGGAACTGAAGAAGACGACGCTGAATTTTACGCTCCCTTATCCCGGTGTCCGCCCGACGGCCGAGTATCACGGGGGATTGGAGTGGGTGAAGCAGGCTGGGCGCGAGATCGCCTTGGCGAAGTCAGTCGAGTTCACGATGATCGACCGCTTGGAGGCCGAGACCAAGCGAATGCCCGTGGTGGTTCTGCATGAGTTGGCGCACGCGTATCACGACAAGGTCGTGCCGGGCGGGTATCAGAATCGCGATATCCTCGGCGCCTATCAAAAGGCCAAGGCATCAGGAACCTATGACGCCGTGAAGCGTTGGACTGGCGAGAAGTTCGTAGACAAGCCAGCCAAGGCCTACGCGATGAACAACCAGATGGAGTATTTCGCCGAGAGCACGGAATCGTACTTCGATCGCAATGACTTCGAGCCGTTCAACCGGGCCGAACTGCTGGCGAAAGACCCCGACATGCTCAAGGTGGTCGAGAAAATCTGGGGGATTGCCGAAAAGTGAGGTCTCTTCGCCGATTCCTAAGGTTAGATTAAGGAGTCTGTAATTGAAAGCCGTAGGCAGATGCAGGCTAATCATGACATCGCATGAAAACATTGGCTCTTTCGCTTCTTCTCGTGCTCGCTGCGGCGAGTTCCTCGACTTCGGCCCTCGCGGGCACTCCGGTCACGCCCAAGGTCAGCGTCGACGTCGCTAGCATCGATCGTGAGCGCATTTTGAAGGCGGCCGAGAAGGCCCTGACGCAGGCGCCGGTCAGCCTCACTGCTTTCCCTGCCAAGCTCAGCGAGGGTGGGGTTAACGACTTCTACTCTAACGGCGACTACTGGTGGCCGGATTCCACGAAGCCGAATGGCCTCCCGTACATCCGCCGTGACGGCCAGACCAATCCCGAGAATTTCAGCCAGCATCGCCTGGTCGTGAAGACCCTGCGTGATTCCGTCTCGGCTCTGGCCGCCGCTTATCAGGTCACCGGTGAAGATAAGTATGTCGTTAAGGCCGCGGAGCTCCTTCGGGTGTTCTTCTTGGACGCCAAGCTGCGCATGAATCCGAACCTCAATTTCGCGCAAGCCGTCCCCGGCGTCTCGCCCGGCCGCGGCATCGGTATCATTGACGCATTGCATCTGATTGAAGTACCTGCCGCCGTGAAGACCTTGGAACGTTCGCCGGCTTTCCCGGCTGGAATGGCCAAGGATCTCCGCGGTTGGTTCCGCGAATTGGCTGAGTGGATGGTCACCAGCAAGAACGGTAAAGAAGAGGCCGCCGCGAAGAATAACCATGCTGTCGCTTTTTATCTGCAGCTCGCCGTCTACGCTGATTTTATCGGCGACCAGGAGAAGCTCGCCGCTTGCCGCAAGCAGTACAAGGAGGTCTTCGTGGGCAAGCAGATGGCCGTCGATGGCGGTTTCCCGCTGGAGCTGGCCCGCACCAAGCCGTACGGCTACTCGATCTTCCAGCTGGATAACATGGTGCTCCTTTGCCAGGTGCTCTCGACCAAGGAAGATAACCTCTGGGAGTTTACGCTGTCGGACGGCCGCGGCATCCGCAAGGCCGTCGCGTTCCTTTATCCGTTCCTCGCCGATAAATCCAAGTGGACCCTCAAGCCCGACGTCCAGGCCTGGGAGGGCTGGCCGGCACGTCAGCCCAGCCTCCTTTTCGCCGGTCGCCAGTTTGGTGAGACCGCTTACCTGGATCTTTGGAAGAAGCTTCCCTCCGATCCGACTGACCCAGAAGTGCAGCGCAATATCGGCGTCACCCAGCCGGTGCTTTGGTAAGACGGTATTGTCATCCGAAGGCATCTTGGAATGCTGACCGCCATGAGATTCGCCCCGATGTCATGGCTGGCCGCCTTCCTGATGCTCGCCACGGCCGCCTTCGCCGAGGACCCGCAGCGCATCCTTTTCATCGGCAACAGCTATACTGGCGTCAACAAGCTCCCCGACGTCTTTTTGGAGGTCGTGAAGAGCGTCGGCCGCAGGGAGCCGGTGGTCAAGTCGGCCACGCCCGGAGGCCAGACCTTAAGCCAGCAGCTCAGCCAGCCCCCCAGCCAAGCGCTCATTGAAGAGGGTGGTTGGGATGTCGTCGTCCTGCAGGGGCAGAGCATGGAACCCGCCTTGGCGGAGAAGGATCTCACGACTCGCGAACACTTCGTCAAGAGCGCGGCCGAGCTCTGCAAGCGCATCCGCGCCAAGAGTCCGAAGGCACGTATCTACTTCTATGAAACGTGGGCTCGGCACGCAGATTTCTGGAAAGAAAAAGCCATGGTGAAAGAGGCTGGCGCCATCGGTGCCAATCCGAAGGAGATGCAGAATCGCCTGCGCAAGTGGTATAACTTCGTGGCCAAGGACAATAAGGCCACCGTCGTCCCGTGCGGCGATGCATGGGAATTGAATTACGCTTCGCCCAAACCGGTTCGCCTGCACGCCAAGGATCATTCGCATCCTGAGTTCGTCGGCACCTATCTCAACGCGCTCGTCTTCTTCGGTAAGATTTACGACGTGAAGGCTCCGGCGCCGAAGTGGACCGGCAAGCTAGACGAAGCCGAGGCCAAGCTCATGCAGGGCTTCGCCGCTCAGGTCTTGAAGTAACGAGACGGATAGGCTCAGCGACCTAGCCAAACTGCGGCCGCGGTCTTGGCGTCGGTGCCGTCAAGGTGAGGCGTGGCGGAAGGGAAGAGCGTGGCGTCTTTCTCTCCGGCGACCCAGAGGGCTTGGGTCGAGGCGACGCAGAGCAGGCCGGGGACGTCCAGATACTTCGCGCCGCCGGGCAGGAACATCGGGTCGCGGTAATCCAAGAGCTGGCCGAAGCGGAAGCCAGCGGTATCGACGGCGGCTTTGGCGATGGCTCCGCCAGTGGAGGCACGTGCGGCGGCCGCGATAGCGCCCATCTTACCGAAGCCGGCGAGGGAGACCTTCTTCACCTTTGGCTGCGAGCTATCGCGAGGCGTCAGCAGGTAGCTCGTGATGGTTATGATGTCATGCACGCGTTGGGCGAAGAGGGCGTGATTATAGCCAAAGGTGTAGGCGGGAACCTCGCGGGGGCCGGCCACGACACGGGTCTGCATGAGTTTCTTGTCCTCCTGGAGGAAGAGGTCGGCGGTGAGCACGCCGACGCCGCGGTCGATGAGTTCTTGTAGCTCAGGACGGATACTGCCATCGGCGAGACGGGCAGAGCCTTTGCCGGCATCATCGAGCCAGATCACCACTTCGCCGGTCGGGTTGATGGGTTGGAGCCAGTCGATCGCGACTTCTTCGCCGTAAGTCGCGTTGAGCAGCTTACCTTGCGTGCGGAAGTGTGAGTCGCGCCACTGCGTGCTGGCCTCAGGGAAAGAGATCTTGCCGGCCTGAGCGTAGGGGCGGCCGATGAGGGCCTCGATGGCCGGGCGGAGAGTGTGTTCGCGTCCTTCGGTGGTCTTGGCGGCGGCGAGGAGTTGCTGCTCCGCATCGGACTTCAGCCACTTGAGCAGCCCGCGTTCGAAATCGGGGTCGCCGGACTTCGGAGCTGGATGGGCGTCGTCCCAGACCGTGATCTTCTCCTTGGGCAGGGGCACATAATCCTTTTCGACGATAGGTGATTGCTGGCCCAGTTTGAAGTGGCGGTTCAGCACCTCGTAGAAACCCATGCGCGTGACCGCATTATAGTTATGGGGGAAATGCTCGCCGCGTTGGAGCGTCACAAAGTCCTTTTTACCGTAGAGCGCATAAAGCTTCTGCAGGTCAGGAAAGCCTTTCGTCGCCATCTCCTTTGTCCAATCGTTGGCGGTGTTCATGCCTTGGGGTTTGGGGGCGAAGAGGGCGGCGATCTCGACGTTGCCGGAGTTCACGCGAAGCAGCGTAGCGTTCTCGCAGGAACAGCCGCCTTGCATCGCGGTGCTGACCATCACGACGGGGTAGGAAAGCGCGAGACGAGGGTCGGTGGCCGCCAGGAGCATCGTCTGCGTCCCGCCACCGCTGGAGCCCGTGACGGCGAGGCGGGCGGGGTCGACTTCGGGAAGGGTGAGGAGGAAGTCGATGCTGCGGATTGAATTGAGCGTCTGCAGGCCCATGACGCTCTGCAGGTTGGCTTCGGCCTGGGGGCTGTAGAGTCCCCATCCTTCGGTACGGTTCATCTCCGGGCGCTGCTTAGCGAACTTGTGGATGACCTCGGGTGTGAACTGCTTCGAGTCGGAATCGCTGAGGGCGTCGATCTGCCAGGCGATGCAGCCCATGCGTGCCAGCTGGACGCACATCGACTGGAAGCGCGAGCGGCCGCCTTGCTCGAAGCGCTCCTGTCCGGTGGCAATCTCTTCGCGGACGAATTTGTCGGACTGGTTGACGAAACGCGCGTCGGCCCAGTGTCCGTGGGGGAAGACGACCGCGGGTATCTTGCCCGAAATATTCTTAGGCCGGTAAAGATTGCCCGTCACGAAGAAGCCCGGAGCGCTTTCGAAGTAGACCTTCTCGACCGTGTAGTCCCCTTGGTCGATCTTACCGTGGATCACCGCGTTGAGCGGCGTCTTCGTCGGCATCGGCCAGAGGCCTTGCGAGATGACTAGCTGGCGTTGGAAAAAGTCGCGGCGCGGCTCCCATTCCTGAACGGACTTCGGAGCGGGGAAGGGGAAGGTCCCGTTGAGGTCCTTGAGCGGACCGAGGCGCGCGTCTTCGGCGTGGGCAAGGTTCAGCAGGCCGAGGGTTACGAGGGCGAGCGTGGGGAGGCGCATGGGTGCAATATGAGCCTCGCGGTCAGTGATGGGAAATAAAAAGGCCGACCAATCGGTCGGCCTTCGATAGGGATGATAACGTGCTTATTCGGGCTGCTTCCGGCCGCGCTGCGCTTCACCGGCTTTACGCATCTTCTCGAAGAGCGGGGCGAGCGAAGGGTCGGCCTTTCGGGCGGCGTCTTCAGCGATCTCCATCGCCTTGCGCTGGGCCGCGGCGGCGGCCTCGCGGGCTTCGCGGACGGCTGGTTCAGCGTGAGCCTTCGCCATCGCTTCGCGGACACGCTGCTGCTCATCGGGGGTCAGGCCAGGGGGCTGGGCGCCACGGGTGGCGGGCTGCTCGCGATTACCTTCGCGCTGGCGCGGGGCTTCACCGCGGGGCTGAGCTTCGGGTTGACGGTTACCTTCTTCGCGTCCGCGTCCCGGCTCGGCGTTCGGCTGGCGGTTGCCGCCTTCGGGGCGGCGAGGTTGCTCACCGCGGGGCTGGGCCTCGGGCTGGCGGCCGGGTTGGTTGGGCTGACGCTGTTCCATGGCCTTACGGATCTTTTCAAGAATCGGGGCGACGGAGGGGTCGGCTTTACGGGCGGCTTCATCGGTGGCCTCGCGGGCTTTCTTCTGGGCCTCGGCGGCGGCCTGCTGGGCCTTGGCGGCCTGCTCATGTGCTTCCTTTACGGCAGGGTCTTGATTGGCTTTTTCCATGGCCTCGCGGAGGCGCTTTTGTTCGTCAGGGGAGAGCGGTACCGGGAGACGTGGGTTGGAGCGACCTTCGGGGGACGATCCTTCGGGGCGGACGTTCGGGCGCGGGGCGTCTTCGGCCGCGAAAGCCGAGGGCGGCGAGGAGGAGCAGGGGTAGGTGCTTCATGGTATGGATATAACAGCGCCCCGCCCGAGGAGTTTCAACCGTCTTCCGGGGACAGGCTTGCCATCTTCCACTGGCAAGGTCTGCTGGACCCATGCTACCCCGCCTCGCCACCCTCGTGCTTTGCTGCTCCGCGCTCGTTTCGGCCGGAGAACTGAAGCTCATCTCCCTGTTTTCTGACCACGCCGTCCTGCAGGCCGGTGACGCTGCCGTCTTCGGCAAGGCCCATCCGGGCGCCAAAGTCAGCGTGAAGCTCGGTTCGACCGAAGCCACCGCCACCGCCGGCAACGATGGCAAGTGGACCGCCACGCTCGCCGGCCTCAAGGCCACCGAGCAGGGCAAGGACCTTGATCGTCAGTTCCGGCGAAGAAGTCTTCACCGCTCGCGACGTGATCGTCGGCGAGGTCTGGATCGGTTCCGGCCAGTCGAACATGGATTGGGTCGTCAAGAACACCACCGCCGCCGCGGACGCCAAGTCCCGCCCGGCTGATGCTGGTCTCCGCGTCTTCACCGTCGCCCGTACGCCCAAAGCCGAGCCCGTCGACGACGTGCAGGGTTCGTGGAAGCTCGCCGCACCTGACACCGTCGAGGGTCTCACCGCCACGGGTCTTTTCTTCGCCCGCGAACTTCGCGCTAACATCAAGCAGCCGGTCGGCGTCATTCATACCTCCATCGGTGGCACGCGCGCCGAGGCCTGGGGTCCGAAGGGCATGTATGCCGACGTCGCTGACGCCAAGGATTTCGACTCAAAGGAGACTGCGGCCATCAAGGCCCGCGCCGTCGCCCTCGAGAAGCTCAACGCCAAGATCGCGGTCGAGAAGGATAAGGCTGCGCTGGCCAAACTGCGTCAGGATGCAGGCAGGCTCGCCCCCGTCTGGTCCAACGGACCCCACATGAATTGGAACGGCATGGTCGCCCCGCTCGTGGGTTACTCCGTGCGCGGCGCAATCTGGTATCAGGGCGAGTCCAACGCCGGCCAGCCCGAGGCCTACAAGTGGGTCCTCGGTTCCATGATCAAGTCCTGGCACAAGGCCTGGGGTCAGGAATTCCCCTTCATCATCGTTCAGCTGCCTCGTTTCATGGCGCGTAAACCTGAGCTCTCCGTCGAGGACGGCGGCTGGCCCCGCATCCGTGAATCCATGGAATGGATCGCCGACAATGTCCCGGGCGCGATGCAGTCCGTGAACATCGATCTCGGCGAAGAAAAGGACATTCACCCTAAGGACAAGCTCCCCGTCGGCGAGCGTCTCGCCTACGTCGCCCTCCAGCGCGTTTATAAGACCCGCAACGACGGTGAAGCTCCGCGCGTGAAGAAAGCGGAACGTCAGGGCGATGCCTTCGTGCTGACTTACGACCGTCCGGTGGTACTCAAGAACGACGGCAAGGGCTTCGGTCTGCTCGGAGCCGACGACAAATGGGTCTTCGGTCAGGCCAAGGCCGATGGAGCGACCGTGACCGTCACTGGCGTCAAGGCGCCTAAGGAAGTGCGTTACGCTTGGGCCAACTTCCCTGAGGTCAGCGTCTACTCCGCTGGCAAGGATGGTCTCCCGGCTGGCCCGTATCGCTCCAGCAAGTAAGGCGACTTACTTCAGCGGGATATAGCAGACATTGCTGGTCAGCATCATCATCACGAACAGCGGGCAGGTGATGAGTGGCCCCAGCCATGTCTGGCCGCTGAGGTTGAAGAAGATCCGGTGCAGCCACGGCAGTAGGAACATCATCGGGATCACGCCGAAGAGTAGGTTCACGTAGAGCCATCCGTCGGTCCAAAAAGGTTGTTCAGTGGCGCCGAGGTGTAGGTATTGGAGTGCGAGGACGAGGATGAGTCCCAGCGTATTACCGAAAGCGTTGAACAGGCCGGACCGCCAGAGCCGAGGACGCCTTCGTGGCGCGAGCCTCCGTTCACGCGGAGGGAATTGGCGAAATAGAAAACGAAGAACAAAGGGATGTATTCCAGCGCCACGATGAGCATTTTGGGCGGGAAGGCCGTCGAAGCGGCGACGAAGAGGCAGCGGAAGTCTGCATGGAAAAGCGTATAGCAGGCGAAGAGCAGAGCGTAGAACAGCCCGACGACGGTAAAAGCGAGCAAGGCGGTGAGGCTAGCGGCCTTGGCGTTGAGTTTCAGGCCCCACATGGAGGGCTTGACGCCATGATGACGGCCATGGAATCGGTATGCGCCCCAGAACAGCGTCAGGGCAATCGTGCCGTTGGCGAGGGCCCAGAGCAGCAGCGCGTTGTTGATTCGTTGCGGGAACCACCAGGTCTGCTTCACCGAGCTCGCTTCGGGGAAGACCGTGAACGTAGCCATCGAGAGCGGCATGAAGAGTACGGCGGCCACCAAGGCCCCAAAGAAGAACAAGCACCACGTGAGCTTACGGCCGGAAGGGGACGGGGCGGGGAGGGCTGGTGGCGTCGGCTGACGGACGGCGGCGAAGAAGGGCAGGCGCAGGAGCAGCCCAGCGCAAGGGATCACGAAGAGTAATCCGCCGACGAGGCTTATGGTGGTGGCGGCTTCGCGGAATTTCCAGCCCTGGTCTTCAGGCGGTAGCGGCGACGGGGCTTGCAGGGTGCGATCGAAGAAATCCAGGACGTTCGCGACGAAACGGTCGTCGTAAGGAAGCAGCGGGTGGATACCGGACGTATTATGGACGATGCGGTACGTGCGTTGGGCGGTTTCGCCGTAAGCGCGACCGATATCAATCGACTTCAGTTTATCGTCGGCTGGCCGGGCGGAATTGACGAGCGCTAGCGACTCCGCTGCCGTACGCATGTCGGCACTGCCGGCGACATTGCGGAAAGCGCCTTCATCCGAACGCGCGTAATCCATGCCCACGTTGGCGTCAATCGGAGCGAAGAGCTCTTCTTTCATCGTGAGGACGTAACCGCCGACGAAGATGGTCGTGAGCAGGTTCTCCCGGCGGGCCGAAGCGGTCTCTTGTTCCGTCACCGTGCGTCCCTTCTCGGAGTCGAGGCGCGTCGCGCGGCGCAGGGCCGTAGCCTGGCGGGCGCCGAACTGGGAAGCCGTCTGCATCACAGCATTACCGCCAGCCGAGTAGCCGAAGGCACCGACGCGTGAACGGTCGATGAAATCGGGGCCGTTCTTCCCGTGGACGTACTCCGCCATCGCGACGAGCCCGTAACCTTCCTTCGTCGCCGAACGCCGCTCCATCGTCGAGCTGGAGGCACCTTGGTTATAAGGGTCGATCGTGATGACCACGAAGCCGCGGCGGGCCAGCTCCATTGAGAAGGATGCCATCGTCTCCTTGCTGCGTTCGAAGCCCGGGCAGATGAGTACCGCCGGGGCGGGCTGTTCACGGGTGGCGGTGGCCGGACGAAAGAGGTCGGCCGTGACCCACTGGCCGTTGACCGTATCAAGCCGGAAGTCTGTGACTTCGACGTGACCTCCATCGGTTTGAAGCAGATGGCAGGCCAGACCCCCGCCGAAGATCATCAGCAGGGACAGAATCAGCAGGCGCCAATGGGAGGGGGTCTGGGTCACGGGGGTCACATTCTGCAGATAAGCAGTTCGCGTTCGTAGATGAGTTCCTTGGGGAGGCGGTCGTGGAGGTCGAGGAAAAGTTCCTCGTGGGCCATGACTTCAGCCCGCCAAGCCTGCCGGTCGAAGGATTGTAGCTCCTCGAAGCGTTCCTTCGAGAAATCGAGTCCGTTCCAGTCGATATCCTCGTAGCGCGGCATCCAGCCGATGGGCGTTTCCTTGGCTTGGGCGCGCACGCGGGCGCGTTGGACGATCCATTTGAGCACGCGCATGTTCTCGCCGAAGCCTGGCCAGAGGAATTTGCCTTCGGCATCCTTGCGGAACCAGTTCACGTGGAAGATGCGCGGCGTTTCGGAGATCTTCTTCTGCATCGAGATCCAGTGGCGGAAATAGTCGCCCATGTGGTAGCCGCAGAAGGGCAGCATCGCCATCGGGTCGCGGCGCACCTTGCCAATCGTGCCGGCGGCAGCGGCGGTCATCTCGCTGCCCATCGTGGCGCCGATGTAGACGCCCGAGCTCCAGTTAAAGGCTTGGTAGACGAGCGGAATGGTGGCGGCGCGACGGCCCCCGAAGACGATGGCGCTGATGGGGACACCCGAGGGTTTCTCCCAGTCCGCATCGATTGTCGGGCACTGCGAGGCTGGTGCGGTGAAGCGCGAATTCGGATGGGCGGCCTTGGCGCCGGTGCGCTGGGCGATTTCAGGAGTCCAGGGATTGCCCTGCCAGTCGGTCAGGCGGGGCGGGGGCGTCTTGGTCATGCCTTCCCACCAGACTCCGCCTTCGGGGGTCAGGGCTACATTGGTAAAGATTGTATTGCACGAGAGGGTGGCCATCGCGTTCGGGTTGGTTTCGGCGGAAGTGCCCGGGGCCACGCCGAAAAATCCAGCCTCAGGATTGATGGCATGCAGTCGGCCGTCGGCGTCGGGCTTGATCCAGGCGATGTCGTCCCCGAGCGTGGTCACTTTCCAACCCTGCTGCGCAAGTTCTGGCGGAGGGACGAGCATCGCGAAGTTGGTCTTGCCGCAGGCGCTGGGAAAAGCCGCTGCGACATAGGTCTTCTCACCCTGCGGGTCTTCGACGCCGAGGATGAGCATGTGTTCGGCCATCCAGCCGTCGTCGCGCGCCATGTTGGAGGCGATGCGGAGGGCGAAGCACTTCTTGCCGAGCAGCGCGTTGCCGCCGTAACCCGAACCGTAGCTCCAAATCTCGCGTGATTCCGGGAAGTGTACGATGTACTTGTCCGGATTACACGGCCAAGGAACGTCCTTCTTGCCTTTGCCCAGCGGGGCACCGACGGAATGCACGCAGGGAACTACACGTTGATGGCCGCGATCAATCTCGGCGTAGACCGGCAGGCCGATACGCGCCATGATACGCATATTCACGACAACGTACGGAGAGTCGGTGAGCTCGACGCCGAGTTGCGCCATCGGCGAGCCGACTGGCCCCATGCTGAAGGGGAGGACATACATCGTGCGGCCCGCCATGCAGCCGGTGAACATCCCGCGCAGCTTACGGCGCATCTCAAAGGGATTCTCCCAATTATTATTCGGGCCAGCGGCCTCCTTCGATTGGGAGCAAATAAAGGTACGATCCTCGACGCGCGCCACGTCGGAGGCGTCCGAGCGTGCGTAATAGCAGCCTGGCCAAAGCTTTTCGTTTAGTTTCATCATCGTGCCTTTCTCGACCATCTCGGCATAGAGAAGGTCGGCTTCGGCTTGGCTTCCATCGACCCAGTGGATCCGGGCTGGCTGGCAGAGGTCGGCCATCTTCTCCACCCAGCGGAGCAGGTTACGGTTCTGGCTGAGCGGTTCGTTCGACTTATAGCGTTTCTTCATCGGTGTGGCGTGATTGTAATCGCGACTACGCCTTTCACCTAACGTTTGTCGTGTTACACAGCGCAAGTCGTTGGGACACCCTTATTCGATTGCTACCGTGCTAAAGGCCCGTGCTCCGTTTAAGACCTATTAAACCCATATTTCACTGATGGGCGCGGATGTTTTCATCGGATAATGCCTAGTATCGCTGGAGCCCAACTGGGACATTAATCCGCTTAATAGCACTTTCTGCTTTCGGAACCTAGGGTCTCCGCTGACGTTGACGGGCTGGTGCGAAGGGGTGAGATTCCCCTCATGCGCAGACTCTTGCTCGTCCTTGTCCTGCTGGTTTTCTCGTCCGTCCAAGCGAAGGAGGAGGCGGCACCGCTGGCTGGGCTTAAGGTGTTGACCGCGGGTCACAGTTTTCACGTGTGGATGCCGCCGCTCGTCGCCGAGATGGCTAAGGCTGCCGGTATCCAAGGGCATGAGCAGCTGGCGATTTCTTCCATCGGCGGTTCCAAGGTCATCCAGCACTGGGATCTGCCTGCGGAGAAGAATAAGGCCAAGCCGGTCCTCGAGGCGGGTAAGGCCGACCTGTTTACCATGGCGCCGACGTTCCTGCCGGATCCGGGTATCGAGAATTTCACCAAGCTCGGACTGGAGCATAACCCCAAGCTTCGTCTGACGCTTCAGCAGAACTGGGTACCCTTCGAAGATCCGGTAATCTGGCTCTCCAAGAGCAAGCCGAAGTCCATCGATCGCGATGGGATCACCCTGGCGCAGTTGCGCGCGAAGCATGACCCTTATTTCAAACTCATCGAAGATCACGTGAAGGAGACTCAATCAGCCGTATCCCGGCGGCGAAGATTGTCATCGTACCCAGCGGAGAGGCCGTGATGGCCTTGCGTGATAAGGTCATCAAAGGCGAAGCCCCCGGCATCAGGACGCAGAACGAACTCTTCACGGATGCCCTTGGTCATCCCGGCGCACAGATCCGCGTCCTCTCGGCCTACTGTCATTACTCGGTCATCTACCGACGCAGTCCGGTCGGTTTGCCTGTGGTCAGCCAACTCACCAAGCTGCCGGAAGCCGAGAAGCTCAACCGTCTGCTTCAGGAGATTGCCTGGAAGGCTGTCACCGGCCATCCGATGAGCGGAGTCGTCCAGTAAGGAACGGCGGTAGTGACGGCTTGAAGGTTTTGAGTTAGCTGGTTGCATTGGCATACCCCGCCATGAAGCACCTGCTTACCTTGTTCAGTCTCGCCCTCGTCTTGGTCGCTGCCGAGCCCCCGAAGGGTGAGCCGACGAACGCCAAGGAAGCAGCCGCGCAGGCGGCGGCGAAGAAGGCCGCTCAGGATAAGGTTGTCGACGAGAGATATCAGGCCTTGGTCGCCAAGCTCTCGCCGGAAGAGCAAGCGTGGGAGAAGGTGCTCCAGCAGCAACTCGGCAGTTTCTATCTGCCCCTGCACAAGCGCGGCAAGATCGCCGGCCAGTCGAGCGCGTGGGACTTCGTGAAGGACGACCCGAAGCTACCGCGCATCCTGCTCATCGGCGATTCCGTTTCGCGTGGGTACACTCAGCCGACGCGCAAGGCCCTTGCGGGTAAGGCGAACGTCCACCGCGCCCCCGCTAATTGCGGTCCCACCGCTTCGGGCCTCAAGAACCTCGATGTGTGGCTCGGCGAAGGGAAGTGGGACGTTATCCATTTCAATTTCGGCATCCATGACCGGGCTACGCCGGCGGCCGACTACGTGAAGCGCCTCGAAGAGATTGTGGTGCGACTGGAGAAGACCGGGGCCAAGCTCATCTGGGCCAGCACCACGCCCATCCCGGATAATCCCGCCCAGAAGCAGACCGCCGCGTCGATTGTCGAGAAGAACGCCCTTGCGGCCGAAGTCATGAAGAAGCACGGCATCCCGACGGACGACCTCTTCGGTGCGATGACTCCTCGCCTGAAGGAATTCCAGCCCCCGCTGGACGTGCATTTCACCGGAGCCGGTTATGACTTCCTCGGCGCCACCGTTGGCGAAGCGATTCTAGGCCGCCTGAAGTAGTGCCTCAGTTGTGCTCTGGTGGGGCCTTGGGCGAGAGGGCGAGGCGGAATTGGTTCAGGCAACGTTGATCGGGCGTGGTGTCCACGATCGCGAAGGTCACCCGACGGAACGCGCCCTTGAAGGGGCCGTCGAGGGCCTGTCGGAAGAGGTCGGCAATCAATCCGGGATCGTTGGCGAAGTTGCCGCAGCCCCAGGCGCCGAGTACGAGGGTGTCATGGCCATTGGCTTGGGCGATCGCGAGGACCTTGACGATGCGGGCGCTCATGGCTCCGGGGATCTTCGCTTGGTCGAGTGGGGCGACATCACGGGCGTCGCAGGCGGCGGCTGAAACGAAGGCGACCTTGAAGGGCGTCTCGAGCATGCGATGCTCATCGTCCCGGAAGACGGGTACGTCCGGGGAATAGATCATCGCATCGGTGCGGAGTGCGTTGCCCTGCTGCAGGTGGAAGGCATACATCGGTCCGCCGAGCAGACAGGCGAAGAGGGCCGTCGAGCGACAGTGGTATTCCTCTTGGGCGCGTTCGCCGGCCAGAAAACCACCGCCGGCGACGATTGGTGAGGCGAAGTTAAGCACCAGCGTCCGCAGTCCGGCCGCATCGTGACGGGCGGCGGCGGAGAGGGATGTCTCTTCCGTCACTTCGATGGCCGTCGCGTGCGATCCCGTACGAGGGGAGGTATGCCGATGGTCGGGCGGCAGGTGGGTGGTCCGCGCCACCGCGTCGGCGATGTCAGCGGCGATATCGACCTGTTGGCTGGTCGGCGAGGCGTAGAGGCCTAGCTCGATGACCTTCATCGCCTCGCGCCCCAGTTTATTAGCGAGTTCTCGTGGAATCTTGGGGTCGAAGGGCATGGTCGGCGACGCCTTGACCATGGCGAAGCATCGGCCCGAAGCCAACCGCAACCTATGACAGGGGGCGGATTTGACGGGGCGGCTGGTTGAGGGCATAACATCGTCATGTCGCAGCCACCACTCACCGTCTTCTATAGCCCCACCTACGTGGTCGAAGGTAGGACCGAGACCGTCACCAAGTCCAAGCTGGTCGCAGAGATGATCGAAGCTGGCAAGGCGGGTGAGGTCTGGCTCGAGGCGCCCAAGCTCGCGACGCGCAAGGAGCTCGAACTCATCCATACGCCCGAGCACGTGCGTAGTACCTTCGAGGACAAAGGCAGTTTCCTGGAGGTCGGCCCTTGGTCGCAGCCCTTGCTGGACAGCATCCTCGCCTCGACCGGTGGCATGCGTGATGCCGTCAAGGAGGCGTTGAAGAACGGCCGCTCCGGCAGTCTTTCTAGCGGGCTGCACCATGCGCGCAAAAATTCAGGTAACGGCTTCTGCCAGTTCAATGGACTGGCCCTCGCCGCGCTTGAGGCCCTCAAGAAGGTCAAGACCGTCGGCATCCTGGACCTTGATGCGCACGCGGGCGGAGGTACTTTCGATATCCTCGGCGACCATCAGCAGGTCTATCTGGCTGATGTCACCGTGAACTCGTTCGACTCCTGGGAGCCGTCCGATCCGGCCCGGCACTTCTATGTCGAGGTCGACAGCCCGAAGGGCTACCTCGGACACGTCGAGGACGCGCTGCACTCCTTGGAGCGCGTGGATTTCCTCATCTATAACGCGGGCATGGACACCTATGAGAAAGCCGGCGGCATGAAGGGCATCACCAAGGACATCATCCGTAAGCGCGAGAAGCTCGTCGTCCAGTGGGCGCGGGCGCAGGAAGATCCCGCACATCTTCGCCTTGGCCGGCGGTTATAAGTGGGGAGGCCTGACCTTAGAGCAGGTGGCCGAGTTGCACCTTGAGACCGTCAAGGTCTTCGCCGCCTGATTATTCCGGCTTCGGGATGTTTAATTCCTGAAGTCGGAAGGCGCCGCTTTCCGTCGGCAGCACCACGAACAGCTTGCAGGCGCGGCTCTGGGCCAGCGCGACCATCACGTGCCATTGCGCCTGCGGGACGCTTGCGACGACGAACATCGGCATCGCGCCTGGTTCGGTGCCGGAGGGTTCCTCGATCGCCACGCCCTTGTGGTCGACGTCGAAGTTGTGGGCCAGCCACTTGCCCAGTTCCTTGGCGAGCCCGCGCATATCGGACGTGCCGGCCTCCACTTTGGATTGGTCGACGAGAGCCCAGAGCGGGATCGCGAAGCTATGTTCCAGGTCGGCCATCGGCGCGGCGTCGGAAGGGTGTTAGGCCTGTTTGATCAGTTCAGCCGTCGCGGGGACGTCGGAGATGATCTGGTCCGGGTCCGGACCGACGCCGATGTAGCGAAGGTTCGGGAGGGAGGGCAGGGAGCCGCCGCGGGAAGCCAGGCGGACGATTTCGGCCATCGTGAAAGCCACGTAGCGACGTGCTTCGGCAGGCAGCTGGGCGTAGGAGCGGACCTTGGTGATATCGGCCGTCCAGCCAGGCAGGGTGGCGTAGATGGGCTGCAGCGTGCGGCGGACGGCATCGTTGCGGGGGACGCCGGAAACGATCTTGCCGGCGGCGTCGCGGTAGCCCGTGCAGACGAGCAGGTCGCCACCCTTCCATTCGCCGTGGGGCGAGAGGGCGTCGAGCTTATTGAGGACGATGTCGTCGTAGCCACCGTAGCGAAGGGCGTCGGCCTTCTCGACCAGATCGGACCAGCCCACCATGCGTTGGCGGCCGGTGCTGGTGCCGAACTCGAGTTTGGCGAGGGCGCGCTGGAGCGGGTGTTCTTCCGGCATCTTCGTCAGGAAGACGTGCGTGCCGACCTTGGTGTCGTAGGCCTTGCAGCAGCCGACCGTGTGAATCGCTTGGACCGGGATGCCGGCGGACTGGAAGAACTCCGGCGTGTAAGTGTGAGAGGCCGTGACGTTCGGGGCAAAGCCCGCACGCTTGTCGAGCCAGTAGGCCTGACCGAACTCGCCGATGATGCGGCGGTCGGCGGCGAGGTCGCCGAGGATGCGTTCGCGGACATCGCCGATGGTGTGGGCGAGAGCGGCACCGGCCTTCCAGTAGCAATCGAGGACGGCGGCGTGGTCGAACGTGAACGGTTCCTTGCCGGCGAAGCGGGTGAAATCGAATTCCGCCGCCGCGAACACGCCGGAGTCAATGGCACCCTTGTTGGCGCGCAGTTCGGCATCGGTGAGCTTGGCGAAGAGCCCGGCCCATTTGTCGGCCGAGAGCTTGCAGACGTCGCGCACGATCGAGGCGGCGCGGTTCAGGCGGGCCGAAAGGCGCGTCGCGTAGTCGGCCTTGGCACCTAGGAATTCAGAATAGTGAATCTGGAACTGGCCGACTTCGTCCGCGTAGGCCGGCGTGATGCCGCGTCCGGTGGAGCCGCGGGCTTCGTGGCCGAGGACGTTGATACGGTAGTCTTCCCAGGCCAGGTCGAGGATGCGGTGGGAGACGTCGCTGATCATGCAGCGTTCGTCGATGAGCAGGCGAGAGAGGACCGGGATACCGATCTTCTCGAGTGGCAGTGCTTCCCAGAGGGCCTTGCGTGGGTCGGCGACGACACCGGAGCCGAGGGCGAGGCAAGCGACATCATGTTCGGCGACGCCACCGGGGAGCAGGTTGAGTTTCAGGCCGGCGACCGTGTGGCCCGAGTTGGCGCCGCCATTGACCTTAAGGACCGTGCCGACCACGTCGCGACGTCCCGTGAGGGCTTGGAGTTCGCGGACGATCTCGGGGATGAGGCGGCCCTTGCCTTCGTCTCCCATGCTGATGCCGACATCGGCGATGAGGTTGCTCTTAAAGGGGGTGAGTGCCATGGGCAGGAGAGGGGAGGCGGGCGGGTGAAGCCGTCCGCAAGAGGGTGAAGGCGTCGGTGAGGCTTAGGCCGTTGCGCCCTTCTGGCGTTCGTAGAAGTCGTTGATCTTCTTGGCGACGTCGCGGTAACCCGAGTCGGCCATGTAGATGATCTTGTATTCGTCGACGGCTTCCTTGTCCTTGCCCATCTTCTCGAAGGTGTCGCCGAGGGAGTAGATGATATCCTTCTTCAGGTCGTTCATCATTTGGACTTCGCTCTTGGCGGCGGTCAGCTGCTCGATGGCGAGGTCGTATTTGCCGCCCTGCGAGAAGGCGCGGCCGATAGCGAGGAGGGCTGGCTGGCGGAACTTCGGGTTACGTTGAGCGTACTGGAGCTGCTGGACGGCGTCTTCGAGGCGATTGGCGGCAAGGAGGAGGGTGCCGAGCTCGAAGCGGTAGCCGAAATCGTTCGGGTAGCGTTCGACCAGCGCGATAGAGGTCTTCAGGCGGAAGTCGTTGAGCTCGATTTCGTTCTTGGCGAGGGCGTCCTTGCTGGCGGCGTCGGCCGGGTTAGCGGTGATAGCCTCGCGGAGCTGCTTGGAGTTGCGCTCGTACCGGCGGATGACGAGGTCGCTTTCCTGACGTTCAAGGGAGGTGTCAGCTTTACCGAGGGTCGTCAGGCGGCCGCGCTGCAGCCAGGCGATCGAGCTGTCGAGGTCTTCGGCGATGAGGAACATGCGGACGATCTCGCGGTAAAGGTCGAGGCTGTCCGGGGAAGCCTGGATTTTCTGGGCGAGTTCGGCGGCCTGAGCGAGGGCGGTGGCCGAGTCGGTGACGGTACGGGCGGACTGGTCGAGGCGGAGGGCTTCGTCCTTGTCTTTGAGCTTGGACTGGAAGTCACCTTTGTCTTCCCAGTTGCCCTTCTTCATCGTCTTGTTGACCGAGGCCTTGCGAACGGCTTCCTGGAGATCGCCGTTGCCGGGGAAGAGTTTCAGGCCCTTGTCGGCGGCGTTCAGGGCGTTGTCGTTTTCGCCGGCGGCGATCCAGACGTTGGCGAGGTCGACGAAGTGCTGAATCTGCGTAGGCTCGTTGGTGCAGAGTTCTTCGTAGGCGAAGGCGGCGAGCTCGTGGAACTCCAACTTAATGGCGGCGAGGGCGATGGTCTTGTTCGCGTTGGCGTCGATCGGCTTCTTGGCGAGGACTTCTTCGGCGGCGGCGATGGCGGCGAGCGGGTCGGACTCCACGGACTTGGCAATCTTGCCAGAGGTCAGGGCGCCGGTGATGCCGTCAAAGAGACCTTTCTTGGTTCCGTGGAGGGCTTTCTGGGCCTTACGGAGGGTGCGGCGCACTTCGATGCAGCCCGGATTACGGACAAGGATGCCCGTGAGGACTTCGACGGCGTACTGGGGGTTTGCCTTCAGCTGCTGGTCCGCGGCGGTGATCTGTTTCTGGAGCCGGGGATCGAGCTCGGTAAGGGCGACTTTTTTCATGGAGAAATGGGCTGATTGACCTGCGAAAAATGACCTTCCAGATGCGGGTGGTCAATCCCTTGGACGTGAAAAACGCAGGTGGCGGCGGAGGCCCGGTCGGAGGGGGTCGGCGATAATCCGACCGACGCAGTCCGTGGCCCCGCAGGCACACGGGTGAAAGAGGCTTTCAGCCAATGAAAACCCATAGTCGAAGGTGATTTCCTCGGCGGCGGCGATCGGGCGCAGGGCGGTCAGCCAAGCCATGGATTCCTCTTCGTGCCAGATGAGTTCGGCGTTCGGTTGGCAGGCATGGTTGGCGTGCCGCGAGGGGTTGTCGGCCGAAGAGCCGTCCAACCAGCGACCCGGGGTGATTTCCAAGGTGTAGACCTTGCCGCCAGGGGAGGCTTCCAAGGGAGGTTCCGAGGTCGTCGGGCCGGAGTAGGGCGCGATACGTTCGCCGGGTGCGAACTCCCGCTTCGCGAAGAGGCCGAGGCCGGCGATAGGTGAGGGGCGCGACTCGACGTCCGCGGTGCTCATGCCTCCGAACGGAGGTCGCGGGTCATCAGCGCGACGACGCCCGCGCGGGGATCAAGTCCCTTGTAGAGGATCGCGTGCAGGCAGAAAAGAATGGGAGCTTCGAGACCTCGGCTGGTCGCCAGCTGAGAAAGGGCTTCGGCAGCGCGGTGGCCTTCGACGGCTTCCTTGCGGGAGGCGAGTGCGGCGAGCGTACCTTGCGGATCCTTGGCCAGCTGTTCTCCGAGGGAACGGTTGCGGCTCCAAGAGCCGTGGGCAGTCGCCATCAGATCGCCGACGCCTCCCAATCCGAGGAAGGTTTCTGGGCGAGCGCCCAGGGCCTCACCGAGACGGGCCATTTCCTGTAACGAGCGCGTGAGCATCGCGGCTTTGGCGTTGGAGCCGAGGCCGAGGCCATCGCACAGGCCGGCGCCCAGCGCATAGACGTTCTTGAGCGTGCCGCCGATCTCGACACCGATGAGGTCGGTCGAGGTGTAGGCGCGGAGCGTCGGTCCGCTGACAACTGCTTGGACATCCTTAAGGAGCGCGTCGTCCGTAATCGCGGCGAGCACGAGCGCGGTCGGGAGCCCGCGAGCAACTTCGTCGGCGTTGCTCGGTCCGCTCAGCGTGCCGACTGGGATTGGACCGAAGGCGTCGGCCATCATCTCGGACGGGCGACGCAGCGTGGTGAGATCAAGGCCTTTGCAGAGCGAGATGGCCATCTTGGTCGACGAGCCGCGGACGGCTGGGCCGATGGACTTGAGTAATTCCGGCAGGCCTTTGGAGGGGCAGGCGAGGAAGACCAAGTCGGCGTCCATTAGTGCCGGGAGAGGTTCGAGTCCGATCTGAATCGAATCATCGAGGCGGTGTCCGGGTAGGTATTCCTTGTTCTCGCGCGTGGTGGCGAGGGCGAGGGCTTGTTCTGCGCGACGCGGGACCAGCGTGACGGTCTGGCCTTGGCGGGCGAGGTGGATAGCCATGGCCGTTCCCCATCCGCCGGCTCCGAAGATGACGCAGTTCATTTGGATTTCTTGGCGCGCACCTTGGTGGCCCAGCGGCGGACGGCCGCGACCGCGTCACGGTGCAGGTTAGCTTCTGGTCGCGCGAAGGGCGGCGGTTCGGGGGTGAGGCCGAGCAAGTCGTGGATGACGAGGATCTGGCCGTCGCAGCCGCGACCGGAGCCGATGCCGATGGTCGGGATGGAGACCGCCTCGGTGATCTTCGGCATGAATTTCTCGTCGACGCATTCGACCACAATAGCGAAGGCGCCGGCCGCGGCCACGGCTTGGGCGTCGATCAGGATTTGTTTCTGATCTTCCGGCGTGAGTCCGCGACGGCGATAGCCGGCGGAGTGGACGCGCTGCGGGAGCATGCCGACGTGGCCCATGACGGGGATGCCGGCATCGACGAGGCGGACGATGGCTGGGGCAAGCGAGGCGCCGCCTTCGATCTTCACCGCCTTGACGCCGCCTTCTTGCAGGAATCGGCGGCAATAGCTGAGGAGCTTGGGAAAGCTATCGTGGGCCAGGCCGAAGGGGAGGTCACCCACCACCAGGGCTTCCGTCTTGGCGCGGGCGACGGCGGCGGAGTGGTGGAGCATCATATCCAGGGTGACGCCGACCGTGTCAGGGAGCCCGAGGACGGTATTGCCCAAGGAGTCGCCGACAAGGATGAGGTCGGCGCCGCCGGCGTCCGCGATACGGGCCGTGCTCACATCGTAGGCGGTCAGGCAGACGATGGGCCGGACGCCTTTGAGGGCGCGGAGGGACCGGGTGGTGGACTTCACGCCTTTGGACTTACCCAGAGACGCTCCGCTTGTAAAGCGTGGGTAAAGGGTGTATGCAGGAGATGTGTTGAGTCGCATCGCCAAGCTGTTCCGCAAGCCCGATTACCGGGTGAACGCTTACGCCCATAAGGATCTTTCGGGCGCGACCAAGCTAGCCTGGCATGCGCGCCTTAAGTTGCTCCTGAGTACGCGTCGCGGATTGGATCATGCGGCAGACACGCCGGAAATCTGGGCCCGTCATCGTAAATGGGTCCTGCTCGCGCTGGCCTTGGTGGTCGCGTGGGTGCTGGCCGAGAGCGCCATCGCCTGGAATTTCTTCGAGGGTTGAGCGGCTTACTTGCGGGCCTTCCAGCCAAAGTCACGGTACTTCCATGACCACGTCCCGTCGCGTCGGCAGGTGACCGTGCCGAAGCCCTCGGGCTTGCCGAAGACGGGACCTTTCCACCACATGCCGCAGACGGCGCCGCCTTGCAGGTAGGTGACCTTGCCGATCTCGATACGTTCGACGACGTGACCATGGCCACTGAGCACGAGCTGGATATTATAGTCGTCGAATAATTTCCGGAACGTGTGCAGGTTGCGGACGATGGCCTTACCGTCGAGGTGAAGGTCGGGCCCCTTCAGTACCTGGTGCCAGGTGGTATAGAATGGGATGTGCGTGACCATCACGATGGGCTTCGTGCGCCCAGTGGCGGCAAGATCCTTCTTTAGCCAGTCGAGCTGCGCTTCATCGATCCAGCCTTCGTAATCGAGCGTCTCCTTGTTCTGGCCAATCGAATCTAAGATAATGAAGTGCCAGCCCTTGTGGTCGAAACTGCGGTACGTGCGCGCGAGGCCGAAGCGTTCGGCGAAGAGTTTCTTGCCGTAATCCTGGTCGGTCGGCTTCACGGGCGACTTCGTCGACCAACCCACGACGTCATGGTTACCAATCGTATGATGGACGGGTAGGGCGAGTTCCTTGCTGCATTCGTCGAACACCTTCCACTGCTCGCGGATGCGATCCATGCCTACGTCGAGCGCGTCAAAGATCAGGTCGCCGCCTGTGAGGACGAAATCCGCCGGCGTGCCGAGGGCGTTGACGGCCCGCAGGCATTGGCGAAAGCCTTCGGGGGCGCCGAGCTCGGGTTGGACGTGGATGTCCGTTAAGAAGGCGAAGTCGAAGGAGTCTTCTTCTTTCGTGGCGCCAAAGGCCTGCGTCGCGAGGCCGGCCAGCAGACTCGTACCGAGGAAGTGGCGGCGATGCATCATCAGCTTAAGCGGGGCCGAAGCCGAAGAGGTCGATGCCGAGCTGCTTGGCGCGGGCGATGACCGCCGGCTTGTCGATGAGGATGACCGCATCCGCTTCGAGTGCGGCTTTCGTCACGCCGCCTTCGGCCATGCTCTCGAGGGTCTTAATCCCGAAGCAGGGGACATCGAAGCGCCAGTCTTGGGCGTGCTTCGCGGTCTTGATGAGGAGCATTTCTTTGCCGCCGGTCTGCGTGCAGCGGCGGAGCATGTTGTCGGTGCCTTCGAAGGCTTCGACGGCGATCACCGTGCCCTTGGCGGTGACGACGGATTGACCGACGTCGAGCCGGGCCATCTCGCGGGCCATGCGCGTGCCGAATTCGAGTTGGTCGTCGCCGATGCCGCAGGCCCAGCCGGTCATGCAGCCTGGCGTGGCGAGGTGGTCCTCGAGAAAGATGCGCGCATCGAGCATGCGGACGCCGACTTTCTCGATCTCGACGGAGATGGCGCCGAAGATCGTCTCGGCGTTGCGTTCCTTGAGGGAGGCCATCAGCGCGATGAGCTTCAGATCCGGAACCATGCCCGTGAACAGTTTGCGAGGGGTGACTTGGCCGGCCATCACGGCGCCGGCGGCACCGAGTTCTTGGAGGGCGTCGAGCATCTGGCCGAGCTTGCCGACGGGGATGGCGCGATGGTCGGCGGGGGCGAAGGTGGCGATGAGGGCCGGGTCGGTCTCTTCTTCGAAGGAGATCAACTTTACCTTGGCGCCGCGACCGCGGGCGCATTCGACGAGGAGGGCGGGGTAGCGGCCTTTGCCGGCGATGACCGCCACGGTCTGCGTGGGGTCGAAGCCCGGGGGGAGGAATCGCGAGGCTGACGCCATGGGGGCAGTGTTTCGGCGGAAGGGCTCGGGCTCAAGCCTGCTTTGGGTTGCCACCGGCGGCTGGCTGGAGCGTAATGCGCCATGCCTGCTGCCATCGGCATCCTAGGTGGGACTTTCGATCCTCCGCATGCGGGTCATGTGGCGGCAGCCGTGGCTGCGCATAAGCAGCTCGGTTTGGACGAGGTCCGCATTATTCCGGCGGGACAGGCGCCCATGCGTTCGGGCGCGCCCGTGGCCTCCGCTGCCGACCGTGCGATGATGTGTCGCCTCGCCTTTGCGGATTGCCCGTGGGCCGTGATCGATGAGCGAGAAATTCATCGCGATGGTACGAGTTGGTCCGTCGAGACCGCCCGCGAATTAGCCAAAGAATTTCCCGAGGCCATGCGGGTCTGGGTCCTCGGGGCCGATCAGTTGGCCAGGCTGGACCGGTGGAAGGAGGTCGCCGAGCTGTGCAGTCTGGTAGAATTTGCCGTGCTGTCACGTGATGGTATCTCGACCATCCCCCCGCCCGCCATCGCGGCGCTCATTCGCCTGACCGTGTTGAAGGCTCCGGCGGTGCAGGTTTCCTCCACCGCCCTGCGCGAGGCCCTGCGCCGCGGTGATTCGCCCCGAAACGGCTTGCCCCTAGGGGTTGCCCGCCACATCGATGAGCGCTCCCTTTACCAAGCCTGACCATGTCCGCCCTTAAAAAGAAGACCAAGAAGACCTCCGCCAAGCCTGCCGCCAAGGGTCGTCCTGCTGGCAAGTCCGCCAAGCCTGCCGCCCGTTCGGTCCGTCCGGCGCGACGCGTCATCCCGGCCATTCCCGCTTTGAAGGCCAAGAGCCGTGGCGAGAAGACCGCCTCCAAGCCGATGGTGGTCATGCCGAAGATTCCGGCTCACCTGATCGCTGCGGTGCGCGCTTTGGACGACAAGAAGGCCGTCGAAATCCGGGTTCTCGAGATGGGTCAGATTTCTTCCATCGCCGACTTCCTCGTGATCGCCACCGGTACGTCCGAGCCTCACCTGCGTGCCCTGCGTATCGCCCTCGAGCATGCGCTGGACGACGTCGGCGTGACTTCCCGCTCCGAATCCCAGCGCGATAGTGGCTGGACGGTCGTGGATGCCTTTGACGTCCTCTTCCACGTGTTCCGCGATGACATCCGTAAGAGCTACGCCCTGGAAGCCTTGTGGAAGGACGGACTGGATATCCCCGTCTCGGCCATCCTGAAGGCCTGAACGGAAAAGAAGCACCCGGTGGTGGTAGTGGGCAGGATCGAACTGCCGACCTAGGGCTTATGAGTCCCTCGCTCTAACCAACTGAGCTACACTACCGAAAACCGAGTTCGGTTAGTCCAGCCGTCCCGCCTTGGCTCGTCAAGCCGATTGAGGCTTAGGAGCGAGCAGGAAGGAGCACGAAGAAGCAGAGCATCCAGAGGGCCAGGCTCAGGAAACCGAGGACGATCACGAGATTTCCCTGGGTTTGGCGGATGTCGGACAGGCCTTCCTGCTCGAGGGTCTGACCGAGTTTCCGGACGAACATGATTGGCAGGAGCGCGGCCGGCGTGGTCGTGAAGCTGAGCAGGATGAGCAGCATCGTCCGCGAAATCTGGCGGTCGCTGTCCAAGATATAGATCACGTAGATCAGCAGCGCGAAGAGAGGCGGCAGGAGGAAGGTCGAGCCGCACCAGAGGTAGCCTTCGCGCACGGTGCGTTCGAGCGATTCTCCGGCTTCGTTGCGGGCGGCGTCCGGAGTGAGCGCTTGACCGAGCGGCAGTTCCGCCCCGGGCGGAGGCGGCGGAGCGTCGGGGTCGAGGCCGGAAGTGTCCGTGGACGAAACCGAGGGGGTGCGGCTGAGGCCGATGGCGCGGAAATAGTCGCGCACCGTCATCCATGATCCGTCGACTTCGATGTTATGGAGCAGGCTGATTTCGCCGGCGCGGAGCATCTCGCTCACGCGCACGAGCGGGAAGGGGCCGGTGATGGCGCCTTTCCAGCGGAGACGAAATGCAGTGGGGCGTGACATCGTTCAGAGATCTCGTCCTTGGAGGAGGGTTTCCCAGCCACCTTCGGGGGTAATGAGGCCTTTGGGGATCACGGCGGCCTGTGCGGCTTCGGCGACCGTGCCCGGATAGCGAAGGAGTGGCGTGAGGGGGGCGGCTTCGGCGACACGCTTTACCTCGCCGTCGTCGCCGACGCGGAAGAGCACCGTGGCCTTGCCTTCGTTATCGAGGCCGTAGATGGCGCTACCCTTAATCGTCTCGCGCAGCTCGGGCTTGCCGTCGCGGCCGACCCAGCCGGCGAAAATAAGCTTACGATTACGCAAGTTGGCGAAGGTCGCGCGCCAGAAGCGGGCCTCTTCGGTGTAGCCAGCGCCACCGGGGGGAGTCAGGAAGGCGCGTAACTCCAGCTGGAGATCGGCCCACTTCTCCTTGAAGAGGAAATCGTAGGGGCGGAGTGCGTTCTGCGTGATACGGCGCAACTGTTCGGCATCGCGCTGGGCGGACGGAGAGAAGAGCAAGCCCCAGACTTCTGGACGGGTCGTCGCGAGCTTGTAAAGTTCCTGGAGCTGGTAAGCACGCAGCTCCGGGTAGCGCGAGTCGCTCCGGCGGACGCGGTCCATCGTGCGGATGAGCGGCTCGAGTAGTTTGCCCGTCTTGGCGTCCTGGAAACGGCTGACCTGACGGATGAAATCCAGTTCGTTGATCGCCGTCGGGATGGCAATCTCTTCGCCGGCCCGCACTCCGTTATTGAATTCACGGCGACTCCAGGTCGTCTCGACGACGGCGCCTTCGCGGGTGAGCTCCTTGGCTTTCTGGCTAATCTCGACACCATCGGTGATGTTCCGCTTGGTTTCGACAATATCGCCGGTCACGTAGACGGTCCGGCCCGCCGTGATTCCGCGGATGGAATAAAGATTGAGCGTATACCGGCGGAGGGAATCAGCCAAGGAGGTGTCGGAGAGCGTGCGTAGGCCGCGTTGTTCGACGTCGGTCAGCGTGGCCGGATTAAAGATGCCAGCCGGGTCGGCCGTGGCGGCGGCATCCCACATCGCGCCGACGCGCGGGGCGAGGGCCGAGCGGGGGAGGGCCTGCAGGGTGGGCGCACGGGAGAAGACGAAGGAGGCGCGGGAGCTCAGGTCGGATTTTTCGCCGGCGGTATTTGCGGCGGTGTCGGCGAGGGCGGCAAGATAGCCCGCTAGGTCGGCGGCCTTACCGAGGCTCTTGAGCGCGGCAATCGTCTTGCGTTCGCCGGAGAGACGCAATTCAGCGCGGTCGGCGGTGGCCTCGCCGAAATCGAGGTCCTTGTCCTTCGCATCGTTCAAGGTCTTGAGCAGGAGTCGGAGACGTTCGAGGGCTTCGGCCGCTTTGGTGAGATCGGTGACGTTATCGTCGCCCATCGCTTTGTTGAGTACGGCGATCTGAGTGGCGACATCATTGCGGGTGCGGTCCAGCATCTGCCGGCAGGCGGAGAGCAGCCCTTCGGGCTCGGGGAGGATAGCCTTGAGCTTGGTCTGCAGGGCGCCTCCCATCTGGTTGAACTCTTGAAGGTATTTATTGGCGCGGCTTTCGGTCTCCGCGACGTTGCCCAAGGTCAGTCCTTGCTTACGACGATCGGCCAGGGCCAACGCTTCGAGCCGTAGGCGCTGCTCATCGGCGTTTTGCGTGGCCAAGCGCTGACGAAGCGGAACCGTCTGCGCCTTGCGGGCAGCTTGGTCGGCGGCGGAGATGCCGCCGCGTTCGAATTCATCCAGCGCCACGAGCGCGGCGGGGTGATCGTAGAGTTCGATGAGGCGGGAGGCTTCGGAGAAGCGGCCGCGGGATTCTTCTTCCTGTGTCTTCAGGATGTTCCAGTAGACTACCCCTGCGATGATCAGCAGTAGGCCGGCGACCCAAGAGGTCGTCATCACCATGTAGCGTCGGTTTAGGCGGGCCCGGGTGTTCTGGCGGAGCGCACGGCCTTCGCGTAGGATGCCCTCCGGCAGGCGCTCAGCCTGCGGGGTCGCGCGTTCGAGCCAGGAGCTGAGGCGGACGATGAGGATGGCGGGGGAGGAGCCGCGGGCGGCTTCCTGCTGAAGGGTGGCCCATTCGTCGTTCAGTCCTTCGATCGTGGCGCGCAGGGTGGCTTCGGCTTCGTCGATGGCGGCCAGTTCGCCGGCCCAGGCTTCGAGTTCAACGACCTCGGCAGAGACTTCCGCGGAAAGCGTGAGCTGGTGGTCGCGTTCGAGCGAGCGCACGCGGCCCAGCGAGGCGGCGCAGGCTTCCCAGTGTCCGCCGGCGCGTGCTTCGGAGGCGTCGGCGACGAGGGTCGTGACCTGTTGGGCGGCCTTGGAGCGGAGCCAAGCCACCCGGCGGGCCAGGGCATCATCCCAGCGAGGCTCGTCGGCGAGGTCGTTCGCGCCGAAGCGCTCCATGCGGTTCATCAGCTCGACGGCTTCCTCTTCGCGGCCTTGCTCGAAGAAGTTTGCGACCTTGCCGAGTGATTCCCGAAGGAACTTGGCGGAGAGTCGGGCGAGTTCGGAGCGAGCGTTCGGGTCGTTCGGATTGATGCGGACAATTGAACGGAGGACGGAGAGCGCGCGGTCTTCTTCGCGGCGGCGGATGGCGTCGCGGTAGTCGCCGTAGAGCGGGTGGCTTTCACCAATCTCGCGACCGTAGAGGCCTTCGACGGCGAGGACATGCTGGCCGTCGAGCGGGAAGCCGGCGGGCAGGCCGCGCTCCCGGCAGAGGGCGTGCCAACGGTCGGACTCCGCGAAGCTTAGCAGGGCGCAGAGGCCGAGCAGGTCAGGGTCGGACTCCGCGGCCTGGAAGGCGGCGTGCTCGTTGCCGCTGCGCACGAGCGTCGCGCATTGTTCGAGGCGTTCGCGGGCCCGTTGGCAGAGTGCGGAGTATTCGCCGGCGAGGGAACGCGCCTCGAGGTCGGGGGTGCCGAGTTCGAGCTGACCGCGGATGCGGGCGATGAGGCGTTCGACCTGCATGGATCAGCGGAACTCCAGCAATCGAGGACCGGCGGCACCGTTGGCATCGATGGCTTGGATTGACCATGGAGCACCGGCCTCCATGAGCTTACCTTCCTTGAAGAGTTTCCGGCGTTGGGCGACGATTTCGTAGGGCGGCGTGCCGGGCCCTTGCTTGCTTTCGAGTCGGATGATGTCGGTCTCGAGGACGGAGCGCGTGGCGCGAATCGAGGGAAGGTCGCGGTCGGGGAATTCGTGGCCATCCGGATAAAGTCCAATCGAACCTTTGGTCCAGATGAAGGCGTTGACCGCGCTTTCGGCCCAGGGAGCGGGTCGGATGACTCCCGTTTCGGCGTCGAGCAGCAGGGCATCAGGACCGAGGTTCAGTGGCTGGAGCGCCTTGAGGTCTCCGATGAGCGCGAAGCACTGGCGATCGCCTTTCGGGAGAATCACTTCGATGAGGCGATTAGCGCCGGCGCGGGCGCCTTCGCCGGTGGGGAAGTTGAGCGACACTTCGTTACGGCGGTTGCTCAGCCCGATGCCGATGGCTGGAAGTTTGCCGGGCTCGGGAGTCGATTCAATCCACGTGGCCTGCGGCGTGCGGCGAATCTCGCCGTTGAGGTATTTCGACTGGTCGTCGCGCAGGTGCGGGGCGGTGAAGGCGAGGAGGCGGATGCGGATCTGGACGGATTCGCGCAGGGTCGCGCCGGAAGCCTCGACGAACTTGGCCACGGCGTCGGCGGCGGAGGGGGAGAGCGTGAAGTCGGCCTGCGACGGGGAGTTAGGCCCAGTTTCGCCAGTCCGCCATTCGCCTGGGATGATCATCGTCGGCCGCACTTCGATGCTCGTCAGGGATTGCGCCCGCTCGAGGCAGGCCTGCAGGCGCTTCCATGATTCGTTCTGCGGTACCTTGATCTCGGTGCCGAGGCGGAGGGCTTCCTTGGCTTCGGCGATCGCTTCCTGAATGGACTTGGCGTCGTTCAGTACGCCTGGACGATCCAGGCGGTTCAGTAGTTGCTTGGTTACGCTGGCGGAGAAGTTGCTGAGGATGCGGGGCAAGATTTGCTCGCGGTAGTTGCGGACAAAGGTGGGCGAAAGGGTGCTGGTCTCGGCCCATAGTTTGGCGGCGCCCATGAAGTCGTCGGAGTCCATCAGGCCTTGGATCTCGGTGAGTGCGCGGTTGGTTTTGAGAATCTCGTCGGCCTTGGCGATATCGTCCGGGGAAGGAGCCGATTTGACTTCGACGACGATGGGGGGAGGGGTGGGTTCAGCCTGACGGTTCACCAGAAACAGCGTCGCGGCGCCGGCGGCGAGGATGATGACGCCGCCGATGACCCAAGCGGTTGCGTTGTTCCCTGAGGAAGTGGCGGGAGCTGACCCAGAGCGGCGCTGAGGCTGTCCCGAACTGGCTTTGGGGGAAGTCAGTCCGGCGGCGGCCTGACGGGCGATATCGCCAGAAGGGGCGGGCAATGATTTCGCGGTCGTGAAGTCGATCGTTGCGGCGGCGGAGGTCGAGTTAACGGCCCACAGGAAGCCGTCGGACCCTGTGGTGGTGGCGTCGGTGGTGAAGGTCGCGGCCCAGGCGGACTTGCCAAGGAGCGCCGAGGCCTCGGCGAGGAGGCGGAGGAGGCGCAGGGTTTCCGGGGGGTTGAGCAGGCCGACCGCGGCGGGGCCAGAAGCGTTGATGAGCCAAGCGGCCTTGGCGCCGGTACCGGTTTCTTCGCGCCACGTTACCGCGGGCGTGAGCGGCGTCTGCGTTTCCAGCTGGAGCGGGCGATCTTCACCTTCGAGCCAGGTAGGGGCTCCGGTCCATTCATCGCGCCAGCCTTTCCAGCGTCCCGCGATGGCGGCGGGCGGCGGGAGGATGGCGGCTTCTTCGAGGGAGAAGATCAGGTGATGGGCCAGGCGGTTATCGCGCTGCGTGTAGTCGAGTCCGCGCGCGACGAAGCGCGAGAGCACGCACCAGTTCTTGTCGCCCGCTTCGAGCAGACGGAGGGTGAACGTCTCGCCTTCAGGGCGTTCGTGGGGCGTGCCGACGGACTCGAGCAACTGGGCCAGGCGTTCGGGGATGGCGCGGTGGCGGGCGACGGTGCAATAGCCGCTGCGACCGGGAGTGAGTCCCTGCGACGCCGACGTGAAGATAAGTTGGAGGGGCATCAGCGGACGGAGGTTTCGGAGGAGGGGAACATCGCCGGGGAGGCGAGGTGCATCAGCCAGTAGAGGGGCTCTTCGACATGGGCCGGCGCGAGGCGCTGCGGGTCGGGGGCGATGCGGCCCTTGTTCAAGCCAGCTTGGATCATCACCGGGGAATGTCCGAACGAGGTAGCTGCGAAGTAACTGATCTTTTCCGCGAGCGATTCCGCCGAGGCGACGAGGCCGGGGCAGAGTGCGACGAGCACCTCGCGCACGCGGGCGGAATTGCGCGCGATGGCGGCAAGGTCGAGGGTGCCGGATTTGACTACAGGTTCGAGTGGGGAACTCAGGAGCTTCTCCCAGGTGTCGCACTTGCCGACAACGAAGGCGAGTGGGGTCTTGATGCGCTCGTCCTGCGCGAGTCCGAGGACACGTTTCATGCGGGTCTCCATTTCGGACAGGATGCTATCCTGCTGGTCGACGCGTCCCTTGAGGGTGAGTTGCGGATCTTCGACGCCGACAAGCTTCGACTTGAAGCGCGCGTTGGCGGTGGGATCGAAGAGGAAGATGAGTCCGCTCGAGGTTGCGACGTGCATCGCGCCAGGCGAGTCATGGATATCGATGCCCGGCTCAAAGTGTTCGCCAGCGTTATCGTAGAGGATGACCGAAGTCTCGTTGCGCTGTTGGCCGGGGCGGCTGATCGAGTAGATGAACGGACGGGGCAGGGAGACCATCCGGCCGAGGCGGGGAAGCTTCTCATAGGTCGCGCCTTCGAGGGCCGTCTTACCGAGCAACGCGTCTTCCGGCGTGGCCGCGGAGAAGAGCGTATTGCGCATCTGGTTGAGCAGCATGTTTCCGCTGGGATCGCCATCCTTGAAGGCCAGGTTGAAGTCCTCCGGCAGGCGGTCCTGCAGTGTGCGCGTGAGCACCGCGAGGTAGTAGGACTTGCCGGCGCTGGGGGCGCCGATGAGCGAAATGATGCGGTGCGGACGGTCGAGGTAGCCAGGCGGAAGCTGGCGGCGGCAATGCGGGCAGGCGATGTCGGTGCAGGCGAGGCCCATCGGATCGACGGCAAGGCCTTGATCGTTAAAGCGGGTCGGTTGGAAACGCAGGCGCACATCGGAGCCGAGGATCGGGTCACCGCGCAGGTCTTCGTGGACTGCGATGCTCAGCGCGTCACCGGCGTCGAAGCGCGTCCAGCAGACCGGGCAGAGGTGGGCGCCACGATTCTGTTCGGCAGCGAGCAGCGCTTTGCCACTCGTCCGGAGAGGCGCTTCTTCCTGCGGAGAGAGCAGGGGCGCGATCTGCGAAAGGCTGAAGCCGACTTCGAGTCCCTGCGGCGTGCAGGCGAGGGTGTCGGTGGCACGGCCGAGTTCCTGCGCGACGTCGAGGAGACGTTGCGGAGGGAATTCGCCGAGTTGTTCGCCGGTCTGGGCGTCGAAGAGGACCCAAAGATCGGTGCGGATGAAGGTGAAGTTCTGCTGGTCGGCGGGGGCGGCGACCAAGAGGGCGGAAGGCAGTTGGATTGTCGTGGCTTCGGAAATCTCGAGGCGCTGACGGAGGGGAGCTCCATTGACGAGGGCCGAACCCTGGTCGGAGGGTTCTAGGGCGACGACTTCTCCGCTTTTGACCAAGGAAAGGGAAGGGTTGGTTGCATCCCCAGGCAAGGAGGCAGGCAGGCTATCAATGAGTCCTCGGGCTCCGCTGAGGCAGTCTACCCAGGAGAGGGTGGGGTTTTTCTTGCTGGAAGTGAACATCGGCTCCGAGGTGGGGTCTGAAATAGGTTGATTAGGGAGGGGGAATTGTAAAGATATGTCACCACGATTATGGGTCGATTCTGACCTGTTTTCTCCACCCCGCTTAATTCACCCTGAATGGAGACCGAAGCCGACCAGTCCGCATTGGACCGCGCCCGTGAAGGGGATCTCTCGGCTTACAACGAATTGGTCCTGAAATATCAGGGCCGCATCTTCGCCAAGGTCTTCTCCTTGCTGCGCAACCGTCAGGACGCGGAGGAGATCACGCAGGACACTTTTATTCGGGCCCATCGCGTGCTGGCTTCTTTCCGGGGTACGGCGACTTTCTCGACTTGGATTCATCAGATCGGCACGAATCTGGCCCGTAACCGTTACTGGTACTGGCGCCGTCGCAAGCGCGACCAGTCCATGTCCCTCGATGCCGACCTTGGCGACGATCCTGGCGCCACCCTCCATGACATCCTTTCGGACGGCGCCCAGGGCCCCGGCCACGAGGCCCAGCATAACGAATTCGTTAACAAAGTTGCCGAATGCATGGAACAATTGAAGCCGGAACACGCTCGTATCCTAACGATGCGCAATGTCCGCAATATGTCCTATGAAGAGATCGCCGAAGACCTCGGCCTCTCCATCGGTACCGTTAAAAGCCGCATTAACCGTGCCCGCGAAGCCTTGCGCGAACTCATGGGAGAGGAGTTCCGCGGATGAGTTCCTCTGAATTCGAATCCCTGGTCGCGGCCTTCCTTGAGGGGAATGCCTCCGAGTCTCAGGTCGCCCGTCTGCGTTCCGCCCTCGGTCAATCCCCTGAGCTCCGCGCCAGGTTTCAGTCGCGTGTCCGCCTTCATAAGGCTCAGCTCAGCTTCCTGAGCCGTCGCGAAGAGCGTTCAATTTCTGGTGTGATGGTCTGGCTGCATGCCTTCGGGCAGCGCATGGGTCGCTCTTTCGCGCACCTCTGTCTGCTCGCGCTGGTCCTTGTCGAGTTACAGGTCACCATTCCGGCCGAATACTCCGGACTGCTTTCCTATGTGGATGCTCCGGCGGCCGAAGAACAGGTCTTGGCTGGCACCGAGGCACCTCTCCGCCTGCTGACCGACGCCGTCCAAGACTTCGATCTCTCTCAATCCGTAGAGGGTTCTGAGCTCACGATGCCCAACTTCGTGATGCCGGATATGGCTATGCCCACCGACGAGCCGACGGCCGTCGAGGTCTGAGCCTAATCCTGCCTTGCTTCCTTCGTCCCGTGACCGTCAATTGACGCACGGATGAAGGCCGTAAACCATAGGCCCGAGGTACGCCTCAAGGGTATCGCCGCCGCTCCGGGAGTGGCCCGTGGTCCTGTCTACCCACTGATGCGGGGCATGGCCATCGTCTCCTGTGAAAAGGTCGCTGATCCCGAGGCTGAAATCCGCCGTCTCGAAGCCGCCTTGGCGGCCACCCACCTGGAGATTTCACAACTTCGCGACGACGTCGCCCGTAAGCTCAACGAATCCGAGGCTTCAATCTTCGACGCGCACCTGTTGGTCCTCGATGACGTCGCCCTGATCGACGACGTCAGCAAGGAGGTCCGCCGCAGCGGTTTCAACGTCGAGTTCTGTTTCCAAGAGGTCGCGCAACGCTACATCGAAATCTTCGAGAAGATGGATGACGACTTCCTGCGGGAGCGGGCGTCGGATATCCGCGATGTGACCGGACGCGTGCTCGACCAACTGCTCGGCACCCAGCCCGAACGTGTCGGCCAGGCCGCGCAGGCCCACGTCGTCGCCGCAAGTGATCTGACCCCTTCAGACACCGCTGGCCTTCACGACGGCGGTGTGCTGGCGTTCGTGACCGAAGGGGGAGGCCGGACCAGCCACTCCGCGATCATGGCCCGTTCGCTCGACGTCCCTGCGGTCGTCGGGGTGAAGGGGCTGATGGAAGCCGTGCAGGAAGGCGATGTCATCCTCGTGGATGGCGAATCAGGCCTCATCATCATCAACCCGACGGCCGAGACGATTGAAGGCTACCGCGACAAGGAACAGGCGATCCGCACCCGCCGCGATCGCGTGCTCTCCGAGGTCTCCCTGCCCGACCTCACGACGGACGGCGACGCGTTCTGCCTTCAGGCCAATATCGGCGACCCCGCCGAGATGGAGGACGCCTTGGCCTATTGCGCCCGTGGCGTCGGCCTTTATCGCACCGAGAACCTTTACCTCCGCCTCGACGGTTGGCCGGACGAGCAGGTCCAATATGAGGAATATGCCGAAGTCGTGAAGGCCGCCAAGGGCCGCCCAGTGACTTTCCGGACGCTCGACCTCGGTGGTGATAAGCGCCTCGGTGATCTCGCCGACGAAGCCAACCCTTTCATGGGCTATCGCGCGGTCCGTCTTTGCCTCGAGCGTCCCGACGTCTTCCGTCCGCAGCTGCGCGCCCTCATCCGCGCCGCGGCGCACGGGCCAGTGCAGGTGATGTTCCCGATGATCTCCGGCGTTGAAGAGCTGCGTCGCGCCAAGGTGATTTTCCGCGACGTCGAAGCCGAGCTCGCTCGTGAAGGTGTCCGCTCGGCCGATCCGATCCGCCTCGGTGCGATGATCGAGATTCCCTCCGCTGCCGCCGTGGCCAACGAACTCGCCGCTGAAGCTGACTTCTTCAGCGTCGGCACCAACGATCTCGTGCAATACCTGCTGGCTGTCGATCGCGGCAACCAGCGCGTCGCCTCGCTCTACGACCCGTGCCATCCCGCCGTGGTCCGGACGTTGATGGTTATCTTCGCCGCTGCCCAGAAGCGCGGGATTCCGGCCGCCGTCTGCGGCGAGCTCGGCGGCGATCCGCTGTGGGCGCCCTTACTCATCGGTCTCGGCGTGCATGAGCTTAGCATGACTCCGGCCGCTCTGCCCGAAGTCCGTTTCGTGCTCCGCCATTCCGCGGTGTCTGAGCTGCGCGAACTCGCTTCCCAGGTCGTCGCCTGCGCCGATGCGGGTAAGACCCGCGCGCTGCTCCAGGATTTTGCCGCCGCCAAACTCAAGTTACGCTGATGTCCGCCAAGATTCCCGCCGCGAACCCGCATGTCGCGGCCATGTCGCCTTATGTCCCCGGAGAACAGCCGCAGGGCGGGGGATGGGTGAAGTTGAATACGAACGAAAACCCCTATCCGCCCAGCCTGCGTTCGCTCGAGGCTATCCGGGCCGCCTTGGTCAACGACGGTGCCGCCCTCCGTCTTTATCCTTCGCCCGACTCCGCGCCCTTGCGCGAGGCCGTGGCGCGCTTCCACGATTTTGATACCGCCCGCGTCGTGGCCGGCAATGGTTCGGATGATATCCTTAACCTGATTATCCGGGCCTATGCGGGCCCCGGTCGCCCGATCGGCATGCTCAATCCGAGCTACTCGCTTTATCCCGTCCTTGCTGCGGCCCAGGCTGCCGACGTCGTCAAGGTCGAGGTCACCGATCAGCTTGGCGTCGACGTCGATGCCATTGCGAAGAGCGGCGCCTCCGTCTTCTTCCTGACGAATCCGAACGCCCCGCTCGGCGTGGCTTTCACACCAGACGTCGTCCGCTCCGTTGCCCAGGCCTTTCCGGGTATGCTCGTCGTCGATGAAGCTTACGCTTCGTTTGCCGATGCCGATTGCGTCGCGCTCGCCCGCGAACTGCCGAACGTCGTCGTCACGCGCACGTTGTCCAAGGCGCACGCCCTGGCGGGACTACGCGTCGGTTATGCGCTCTGTCCGGTGGGAGTCGCCGAAATCCTGCACCGCGTCCGCGACAGCTATAATGTCGACCGCCTCGCGCAGATCGCAGCGGCCGCCGCGCTCGATGATCACGAGTGGCTTGACGTCACCGTCGCCCAGGTCCGCGCCACGCGTGAACGTCTGGCGGCCGCGCTCCGCAAACTCGGTTGGCAGGTGAATCCTGCCGCCGGCAATTTCGTGCTCGCCGCTCCCGTGTCCTCGAAGCGCGCTGCTTCCGTCGAGACTTCGGCGCATTGCTTCGAGTTCTTGCGCGCCCGCAAGATTCTCGTCCGCCGTTTCCCGAACCATCGCCTCACCGAGAAGTCTTTGCGCATCTCCGTGGGCACGGAGCAGGAAACCGACGTGTTCCTGCAGGCCGTGGCGGCTTGGATGGAAGGGTGAGGTTGACAATCCCGCCTTCCGCGGGGATTTCTGGGGTATGAGCGCAGTCGTTCGCAAAGCCAGCATCCGACGGGACACCGCCGAGACCAAGATCGCCCTTGAGGTGAACTTGGACGGTACCGGGTCGTCAGAAATCGCCACCGGGGTGGCCTTCTTCGACCACATGCTCACGCTCCTCTCCCGTCATTCCTTGGTCGACCTTAAGGTCAAGGCCACTGGCGACACCGACGTTGACTACCACCACACCGTGGAAGACGTGGGCATCGTGCTCGGTCAGGCGATCAAGGAAGCGCTTGGCGATAAGGCCGGCATCCGCCGCTATGGTTTCTTCATCTTACCGATGGATGAGACCCTAGCCCGCTGCGCCGTCGACCTCAGCAATCGTCCCATGATGGTCTACCAGGTCGAGATCACCAACTACATGGTGAAGGACTTCAATATCGCGCTCGTCCGCGAGTTCTTCCAGGGCCTCGCCAATTCGCTCGGTTGCAATTTGCACCTCAAGCTCGAATACGGTGATGAGCCGCACCACATCGCCGAAGCGCTCTTCAAGGCCTTCGCCCGCGCGCTGCGTGAGGCGGTGGAAGTCGATCCGCGCCAGGGCGGACGCGTGCCGAGCACCAAGGGCACGCTGGCCTGACCGTGGAAGCCTCTGGGTCAGTGCGCCGCCCGCGGGTGGCCGTCATCGATTACGGGATGGGCAACCTGCGTAGCGTCAGCCGTGCCATGGTCGCCGCCGGCGCTGATGCCTTCCTTGCCGCCACTCCGGCTGAAGCCGAGAAGGCCGAGATGGTCGTGTTCCCAGGGCAGGGGGCCATGGCCGACTGCATGGATTGTATCCGCCGCACCGACTTCGAGTCTTTCCTCAAGCAGTGGATCGCCGCCGACCGCCCTTTCCTAGGCGTCTGCATGGGCCTCCAGGTCCTCTTTGAGCGCTCTGAGGAGGCTGACCGCCCGGGGCTGGCTATCTTCCCCGGGGTCGTTCGCCGTTTCCCGTCCCAGCCCGGCCTGCGCATCCCCCATATGGGCTGGAACGAGGCCATCTTCAAGCCGGGTGCCCCCCTGACCGAAGGCCTGCGGGCCGAAGGGGAGCCGTTCTATTTCGTGCATAGCTACCGCGTCGTCGAGACCGACCCCTCCTTGGTCTGGTGCGAGACCGACTATGCCGGCCGGTTCGTGAGCGGTGTCCGTCGGGGTCGGGTCTTCGCGACCCAGTTCCATCCGGAGAAAAGTCAGGTCAAAGGCTTGCAACTCTACCGCAATTTCCTGACTTTGTCCGCCCGCTGAGGCGTGTTTTCGACTCCGGCGGCCCCACCCCCGCCATGAGCACTCAAAACGCCACTCTCAACCTGGACGGTAAAGATATCGTCCTCCCCATCGTCGTCGGTACCGAAGGCGAACGCGGGGTCGACGTCCGCAAGCTGCGCGACGAGACCGGCTACATTACTTTCGACGACGGCTACGCCAACACCGGCGCCTGCGAGTCCAAGGTTACCTTCATCGACGGCGAGAAGGGTATCCTTCGCTATCGCGGTTACGGCATCGAAGAACTCGCTGAGAAGTCCAACTTCATCGAGACCGCCTATCTGCTCGTCTACGGCGAACTGCCGACGACCGCCCAGCTGACCGCCTTCAAGGCCCGCATCCTCGACAACTCCCAGATCCACGAAGGCCTGCGCATCGCGCTCAGCGGCTTCCCGGGTAACGCCCACCCGATGGCCGTCCTGTCCGCCACGCTGAATACGCTTGGTTGCTACTACCCCGAGCTCGGCACCAACGAGCGCACGCATGACTTGGCCAAGTTCGACGAGACCGCCGCCGTCCTGATCTCTAAGGTCCGCACCCTCGCCGCGCTCGCCCACCGCTCCAAGGAAGGTGAGCCACCCGTCTACCCGAAGCCGGGTCTCGATTACTGCTCCAACTTCCTGCACCTGCTCTTCTCGCAGCCCAACGCCGATTACGCCGTCCACCCGGAAATCGCCCGCGCGCTTGACCTGATCCTCCTGCTGCACGCCGACCACGAGCAGAACTGCTCCACCTCGACCGTCCGCATGGTCGCCTCCGGCGGCGCCAACCTCTTCCCGTCCGTCTCCGCCGGCGTCTGCGCCCTCTGGGGTCCGCTGCATGGCGGCGCCAACCAGGCCGTCATCGAGATGCTCGAGGAGATTCACGCTTCCGGCGACGACGGCTCGAAGTTTATCGCCGACGCCAAGGACAAGACCAAGCAGGTGCGCCTGATGGGCTTTGGTCACCGCGTGTACAAGAACTACGACCCGCGGGCCAAGATCATCAAGACCCAGTGCGACAAGGTCCTCAAGGTCCTCGGCATCAACGACCCGCTCCTGGCCATCGCCATGCGCCTCGAAGAAGCCGCGCTCAACGACCCTTACTTCAAGCAGCGCAACCTCTACCCGAACGTCGACTTCTATTCGGGCATCATCCTTAAGGCCATCGGCATCCCGACGGAGATGTTTACCGTCATCTTCGCCATCGGACGTATGCCCGGCTGGATCTCGCACTGGAAGGAAATCGCCGAGACCCCGAAGCAGAAGATCCATCGCCCGCGCCAGATCTACGTCGGCAATACCGAGCGCAAGTACGCGCCAATCGCGCAGCGTAGCTAAGCGACCTGAAAAGTTCGCCCGCTAGACGGGCAGCGAGAAGGGCGCTGCAAGGCGCCTTTTTTACTTATTTTTAACGTAAAACAGGCTGTTACAGGCTGAAAACGGGTTGAAATTCTCGGGGGGGGGGGGTATTATTCAACGCATGTACTGCCGATTCGCCCTGTTGGGAATTCTCATGTCCATCCTCGCTTCGGCTCATGCCGCGAACGAAGCCAAGCAACCGATCGTCCTGTTGCCGCGCGAAGCCAAGATGTCGCCCGGACTGATGGGTTTCGTTTCTTCGACGTTACCAGGTCCCTATGTCGGTGGATGGATGGATAAGAGCAGGTATATCGATTATGAACTTAAGGTCGAACCGGGCAGGTATCGGCTGGTTGTGAGTATCGTCCCTCAAGGTGGTGGGTATCTTTCCGCGAGGGTCGATGACGGCCAGTCGGTCCGCCGGCAAGTCGCCAAGATCCGTCAGGCGATGTACAAGCCGATCGAGCTTAAGTTCGGAGAGGTCGATATCCCTAAGCAAGGTTCTCATCTCCGTTTTACGGGTGATGATATCACGCCTCCCGGACTCTGTCTTTTCTTCAAGGCTGAACTGACCTGGGTGGCTCCGCTCCCCACTGCGTCCAAGGCTAAGTCGCCTTTGCAATTGGCGGCTGAAAAGGAGAAGGCTCTAAAGGAGGCTGAAGCCGCGAAGGCGGCGCAGGCTCTCCTTGAAAACCTCAAGGGCACGACTTGGACCTATTATGTCATGAGCAATGACTTCATGGGCCAGTCAGTCCTGATGGTGTTCGGGGTCGACGGTAGGCTGAGTCTCTACGGTGACCCTAATAAGTCTTACAAGGTCATCGACGGTCGCACGATTGACGTCAGCTACGGTCCGTCTCGGGCGTTCGCCCGCCTTCGCTTCGCTGACGACATGGGTAGTTTCAAGGCCGACTTGGAGGAAGGGTTTCGCCAGCCGCGTTCCGGCCGACTGCTGCATGCACTAGGTACGCGCTTATCTCGGCCTGTTTCTGCGCCGTCGGGCGTAGCGCCGACTCCGGGCGGTGCCGCCAAGTAGGATATCTTCGATTGAGCGCAAAGGGGGAGGGCCGAACGTTTCCGTTCGGCCCTCCGTCTTTTGAGTCATACACTATAAGCCGGATTCTGTCCTTGGGTGGCTCTCGCCGATCCCCTGCGCGTTCATTTCTCTGACCTTGCGGACCCGCCTTGCGGCGGTGCGACAACCCGGGACCTTGGTGGGCGACCTCGAACGGTCCCTGTTCGTCTTGCACCGGATTGGGTTTACCTTGCCTCGTCGGTTACCCTTCGAGCGGTGGGCTCTTACCCCACCTTTTCACCCTTACCTCTTTCCTTGCGGAGGAGGCGGTATCTTCTCTGTGGCACTATCCGTCACGCCTTGCGACGTGCCCCGACTTGCGGCGGGAATCCTGCCCTGTGGTGTCCGGACTTTCCTCACGGATTACTCCGCGCGAACGCACATGTATGACTGTCCGGATAGGTTAGCGTCTGCCGGGGCCGCAGGGAAGGGCAAAAGCCGAGACTTAGGCCTTGGAAAGGTTTTCGGGCGGCTTTGATTAGAGGAACCCCATGCGAATCCTCCTCCTCGCCTTATTTTCCCTTATGACTGCCCGCGCCGCCGAACCCATCAAAGTCGCCTGCGTTGGCGATAGTATCACTCAGGGTGCCGGTGCGAAGTCGGGTCAGTCCTATCCGTCCCAGTTGCAGGCCTTGCTCGGCGATAAGTACAAGGTCGGCAACTTCGGCGTCAGCGGACGCACGCTCCTGAAGAAGGGCGATTTCCCCTACTGGAAAGAAAAGAAGTATCAGGAAGCCCTCGCGATGGAGCCGGCGATCGTGGTCATCATGCTCGGTACGAACGATACCAAGCCGCAGAACTGGAAGTTCGAGGCCGAGTTCGACGCCGACTACCGTGAGCTCGTGAAGTCTTTCCAATCTCTGAAGTCGAAACCGAAGGTCTTCGTCTGCCGTCCGGTGCCGGTCCCTGGTAAGGGCAATTATGGTATCAACGAGGAGAACATCCAGAAGGAGATCCCGCGGGTCGACGCGCTCGCCAAAGAACTCGGCTGTGGCGTGATCGACATGCATGCAGCGCTCGTGAAGACCCCCGAGATGCTGCCCGATCGCGTGCACCCGAACACCGCCGGTGCCGGTGAGATGGCCAAGGCCGCGGCGAAAGCCATCGCGGGCAAGTAAGCCTTAGCGGCGCTCAGCCGCCTTGCCGATAATACGCCCAAGCACTTCTTGGGCCGCCACGCGTAACTGTTGCCAGCGATCGGAAGGGTGGGAGGGACCGTGTGCGATGAGTTGCAGCGTGCTGCGCCATTCCAGGACGGCCCGTTCGAGGTCACCTTGTCCTGGCCCGTGGCCATCGGCGCCGACTGCGGGAATCTTACCATGTAAAGCGAAGCCCTTGAGCGCTTCGGCACAGCCTTCCCCGAAGCCAGCGGGCAGCCCTTCGCGCAGGTAGCCTTCGGCCGTCAGGGATTTATAAGCCAGACGACAACAGGCACCGAGGCGGCTGGAGTTACGTCCGGCTGAGGCCACGCGTTCGCCGGCACGCAGTTCGGCGAGGTCCCAGGCGATCGCGTGGGCGTCGTAGGACAGGTCTTCGAGCGCAGCGGCCACGGCGAGTCCTTCGCCGTGTTGGAAGAGCGAAGCGACGTGGCCGCGTTCGGTCGGTCGGCCAGCGGTGTCGATCAGTCCGAGTTTCTTCCAGAGCCGTCCTGCGCGGGCCGTGTGAAGGGTGCCGCCGCCGAGGACTTCGCGCAGGTTGATGTCCTGCTTCTCGACCTGACGGCGGGGCGGATTGATCAGCGGGTGATTATCCGCATCAGGCCAGACGCGGACATCGGCGCGGGAGTAGTCCAGCTTCACTTGGACACTGTCGCGACCGAGGAAGATTCCGCCGTGAGCCAGCCCGCCTTGGGTGAGCTTGGGGAGCAGCGGCAGGATTTCCTTCTCGAGGAGTTCGAGTTTCCAGGTACGAGGACGGACTTGGCCGCCTTCAAGTCGGCGCAGGGACTTCAGGAGCCAATCCGCCGGCGTGAGGTGCGAGGCGCCGGCTTCCTTGGGGAAGTGGGCGAGCGTGATCGTGCGTCCGTAGCGTAGGCCTTCGCTCGTCTCGAGCTTGCATGGCGTGCCATAGGGCAGGGCGCGTAGCGAATCGGGCTTGGTGAGCGCGGGGTGCCAAGTGTCTTTGACGAAGATGAGCGCTTGCGAGAGCGGGACGAGGTGCGTCGGCCGTTCGCGTTGCCAGGTACCGTTTCGTCCGCAAATCTCGTCGATGTGGCGAGTAGCGCCCACTGGCGCGACGGGTGTATCGGTCGGCAGGTCTTCGTCCAATCGATCCAAAGCGAGGTCGATCGGTTCGCGCGTGAAGAGCGCCTGGGCCAGTTTGGCGGCGGCCGCTTTCGGGTCATCCGCCCGACGCATCAGCGAGAGGAAGGCCGGCCAGTCGAGGGCCTCGCTGCGTTTGAGTTGGAGGGGCTTGGCTTCGCCCAGGCGCGGGCTGTCACCAGTCCAGAGGGCGAAGCCGCGATCGTCGAGTCCGCGGCGTCCGGCGCGCCCGAACATCTGGAGGAGTTCGTCGGGACGGACTTCGCGTTGGGCGTGTTCGGCGGCGTAGCGACGGTCGGTGACCAGTACCGAGCGGAGCGAGAAGTTGATACCCGAGGCCAGTCCGGTCGTTGCGACCACCACGCTCAGCTTGCCGGCCTTGGCCCAAGGCTCGATGAGTTCGGTGCGCTGGTCGAAGGTCAGGCCGCTATGGTGTAGTCCGACCCCTTGGCGGAGGAGGCGATTGAGGTCGTCGCCGGCCATGGTGCGTTGGCTGGGTGAGAGCTGGGGGCCATTGCCGAGGGGGAGGCCGGCGGCTATGTCGTGGGCAATCTGCTCGGCGGCCCGACGGCGGGGCGCGAAGACCAGGATTGGGCCGAGGTCGGCGAGGACTGCCCGGATGACCGCGCGGGCAATATGGCCTTTGATGCCGGTCGGCTCACGGGTCTCCAAGGCGTCCAGGGAGACTTCCTCGAGGGGGATGGGGCGAGTGTATTCCTCGATGAGGGTCACCTTGCGGCCGAGGCGCCTGAGCCATTCCGCGACGGCCTTAGGGTTGGAGACGCTCCCGCTGAGCAGGAGGAGCTGGGTGGAGGGTGGGGCGATGGCTAGGACCGTCTCGTAGGCCGCGCCGCGTCGGCTGTCGGCCAGCATCTGATATTCGTCCACCACGAGCAGGTCTGGGTGTCGCCCCTCGAGGAAGCGATGGCGCTGGGTCTCCAAGGTAGCCACCACTACTGGGGCGCCCAGATTGTCGCTGACGTCACCGGTCGCGATGCCGACATCCCAGCCTAGGGCCAGCCATTCGGCTCGCTTGTCATTGGCCAAGGCGCGGGTCGGGACCGTGTAGACTGCTTGGCCGCGATGCCCCCCTTTGATCAGAAGTTCGAAGACGTGCGTCTTGCCGGCGCCGGTCGGGGCTTGGATGACCACGTCCTCGCCTTGGCGGAGGGCGCGGAGGGCGTCCTGCTGCCAGAGGTCGGGGAGGATGAGCCGTGAGTCCGACATGGCGACTTTCCATCAAAGGGTGGACAGCCATAGACGCAAGCCGAGGGGGTTTGCGGTTGCGAGATTTCCTGTGCCCGTGCTACGACTCTCGTCGCATGGCTATCAGCACCGATCTCGCCCGCGGGCTTAAGAAAGTCGACAAGGACCTCGACTTCATGATGACGTGCTTCGTCGAGGTGCTCGAGCAGCTCGATCACAAGGACCTCGCCGGTACTTTGCCGTGGATGGGTAAGCGCAAACTGCGCGGCGTGCAGATCTTTTCCTACCGTGGCGTGCAGGCTTACTCAATCGCCTTCCAGCTCCTCAACATGGTGGAAGAAAATGCTTCCGCGCAGTCCAAGCGTCTCCGCGAAGATAAGCATGGTCTCGCTTCCGATCCTGGTTCGTGGGGTCGTGCGCTCCGCGCCCTCAGTGAGGCCGGCCTGACCGACAAGCAGATCGCCAAGCGCCTCAACCGCATGCGCGTCGAGCCCGTGCTCACCGCCCACCCGACCGAAGCCAAGCGCGCCACGGTCCTCGAGATCCATCGCGAGATTTATAAGCTCCTCGTCCGTCGCGAGAATAACATGTGGACCGTCGCCGAACAGCGTGCGATCCGGGAGGAGATCAAGGTCGCGCTCGAACGTCTCTGGCGAACCGGCGAAATCTATCACCAGAAGCCCGACGTGGCGTCGGAGCTTCGGAACATTAATTACTTCCTCTCGAAGGTCTTTCCGGACGCGGTGGTCAGCATGGACTTGCGCTTGCGCCAGGCCTGGGAAGAAGCCGGCTTCGACCCCGCCCGCGTCGAGCACCCGGATTCATTGCCCCAGATTGCCCTCGGTACCTGGGTCGGTGGAGACCGCGACGGCCACCCGCTGGTCACGGCGGATGTCACCGCCCGCGCCCTGAATCTCTTCCGCACCACCGCCGTCGCGATTTGCAACGAACGCCTCGAGACCCTCGGCCAGCGCCTTTCTCTCGGCGATCACCTGCAGGAGCCGCCGCCCGTATTCCTACGTCAGGTCGCCAAGCACGCCGCTGCTCATGGTGAAGCCGGCGCGGACGCCGTAAGCCGCAACATCGGCGAAACCTGGCGTCAGTACATCAACTTGACGCGCCTGCGCCTGCCGAACGCCGAAGGCGAACTGGGGCCCGGTCAGCACCGCACACCTGAGGGCGTCATCGCCGATCTATTATTCTTACGTGAGACCTTGGTCGAAGTCGGTGCCGGTCGCATCGCGCGCGCAGAACTCGATCCGCTGCTGCGCTTCCTGCGCACCTTTGGTTTCCATATGGCCGTTCTGGATATCCGCCAGAACAGCGCCTTCCACGATAAGGCCATCGGCCAGCTCCTCGCCGCTACCGGTCAGGACGATACCCACTATGCGCAGTGGGACGAATCGCGCCGCCTCGGCTTCCTTGACTCCGAGCTGCGCTCGACCCGTCCGTTCATGCGCGAACAGGCCAGTATCGGCACGGAGGCCGACGCCGTGGTCGCCTGCCACCGTACGCTCGTCACCCATATCGAGCAGTATGGCTCTGCCGGCCTAGGCTCGCTGATCGTCAGCATGACCCGCTCGGTGTCCGACCTGCTTTCCGTCTACCTCCTTGCCCGCGAAGCCGGTCTCACCGCGGGTGGCGCGGAAGACGCCTACTGTCTCCTCCCTGTCGTCCCGCTCTTCGAGACGATTGGCGACCTTGAGCGCAGCACTGGCATCATGGACTCATTCCTGTCCCATCCGATGACCAAGCGTACGCTGCAAGCCCGTCGCGACGCTGGTATCACCGACGGCCTCACCCAGCAGGTGATGATCGGTTATTCCGACTCCAATAAGGATGGCGGCATCCTGGCCTCGCTCTGGAATCTCTACCGCGCCCAGCAGAACCTCGCCGCCGTCGGCGAGAAGCATGGCGTGCGCATCGTCTTCTTCCACGGCCGTGGCGGCACCATCTCCCGCGGCGCCGGTCCGACCCACCGTTTCATCGATGCGCTCCCGCAAGGTTCGATCCAAGGCGAGATGCGCGTCACCGAGCAGGGTGAGAGCATCACCCAGAAGTACGCCAACCACATCACTGCGGTGAACAACCTCGAGCTGCTTACCGCCGGTGTGACCCAGAACACCCTCCTGCACGACGTCGCTGTCCGCAGCGAGACTGCGCAATCGAAGGTCATGGACCGCCTCGCAGAATTCTCCCGTGAGGCCTACCAGTCGCTCATCCAGACTCCGCGCTTCATTGAGTTCTTCCGCCAAGCCACCCCGATTGACGTCATCGAAGCCAGCCGTATCGGCTCGCGTCCGTCCCGTCGTACCGGCGCCGCCTCGCTTGAAGACCTGCGTGCGATACCGTGGGTCTTCGCCTGGAGCCAGGCCCGCTTCTATCTCTCCGGCTGGTATGGTGTCGGCTCCGCGCTGGCCCGTCTCAAGGAGGAAGACCCTAAGGGCTTCGAGGTCATCCGGAAGAACTACGACGGCTGGCCGCCTCTGCGCTATATGCTCAAGAACGCTTCCACCAGCGTCTTGGCCTCTAATCGTAGCATGATGAAGCTCTACGGTGCGCTCGTCACCGACAAGAAGCTCCGCGGCCTCTTCCTGAACCGCATCCTCGCTGAGCATAACCTGACTCGTAAGATGCTCGACGAACTTTCCGGCTCCAAGCTGAGCGAAGGCCGTCCGCGTCTCCGTAAGGTCATCGCCCTGCGCGAATCCGCGATTGACCTCCTGCACGAACAGCAGGTCGCGTTGCTCAAAGACTGGCGCAAGAAGGTGGCCGACGGCGACCGCAAGGAAGCCGAAGCGCTCCTGCCGCAGATGCTCCTCTCGCTGAACGCCATCGCCGCCGGCCTCCAAGCTACGGGTTGATTCGGTAATCGGTTAAAACAGAAGGCCGGCTTCCGCGAGGAGGCCGGCCTTCTTGTTATCCCGGGTTAGCAGACCTCAGATATGCTTCCAGAAATCCATCAGGAAGCGCGTGGCCAGCTGGGCGAGGAAGACGATATTCCAGAAGATCAGCTGGAGGCCGAGGGAAGGGCCGAAGCCCATGCTCAGGACCTGGGCGGAGGCGCTGGTGACCAATAGGACGACCGTGGCCGTGCAGAGGGAGATGACCAGGATCTCGATGGATTTGGGGATAAAGCCCGAAAGGCTAGTGTCGGCCATGCAGACGGCCGCGAAGGTCAGGGCGACGGAGACGAGCCCTGTGAGGCCAATGCCGAAGATCGTGCCGTCCTTGCCGAAAAAGTGCGCGGCAGCGAGTCGTCCGAGCAGCGGGACGTAGACGACGACCATCGCGAGGGCGACCCAGAAGCCCATCGAGCCGTATTCTTGGCCGAGGACTTTTTCAGCGTAGTTCTCCACCGTATTCTTGATGATGGCTTCTTTGATCGGATTAGTGAAGGCGAGGAGCACCTCGGAAACCTAGCCTTATCAGGCCTCTTGTCCACGCCTAAGGCGCGGCCTTACCGCGTCCACTCCTCGCGGCCCGAGGCCCAGAGGTCGTAATTCAGCGGGCGCTTACCTGTCGGCACGAGGCGGAAATATCCGCCCGAGGCCTTGATGATCGCGAGCCCAGCGGCGACATCCCAGAGGTTCGTGCCCGATTCGTAATAGGTATCAGCGACACCTTCACCGACATAGGCGAGGGCCAGGGCCGCGGAGCCGATCATGCGGATCTTCTTATAACGACCGACCTGCTGGACGAAGAGCTCCATCGCGGGGCCGGACTTATCGGCGGCGGCGGGGAAGCCCGTCATGATGCAGGCATCCTTGATATCGGTGACCCAGCCGGGCGTGATGCGGACGCCGTTGACGAAGCTGCCTTCGCCGACGACCCCGAGGGTGGTCTTCTTGCCCGTGAAGTCGTGGATCACGCCGAGCACCGGCTCCTTGCCGCGCATCAGGCCTAGCGAGACGCAGGTGGAGGGTTGGCGGCGGAGGTAGTTGTAGGTGCCGTCGAGCGGGTCGACGACCCAGTAGAGACTGTCGCCGTCGTAGAGGGAGGCGTCGCCCCCGAGTTCTTCGCCGATGACCGGGATGCCCGTGGTCTTAAGCATATCGCGCACCAGGTGCTCCGAGTCGACGTCGGCCTGCATCTTCACGTCATCGTCGGTCGAGGCGTTCACCTTCATCTGGGCACCCTTGGCGAGCAGGTCGCCGGCGGCGATGGCCGTGGCCAGTGCAACCGACTTGAGGGCTTCGAGGGAGGGCGTGCTCACCGGGGCAACCTAGGTGTGCCGTCTAACCAGGGCAATCTCAGACAGCCCCCGCGTGTCGCGGTGGATTTACCCGCAGGCCGGTCTTAGGCCTTGGCCTTCTGCTTGCGGCGGCGAATCGCTGCGGCCGCCAGCGCCAGCGCGCCCAGACCGAGTCCGTAGGTGGAAGGCTCAGGCACCGCGGTCAGCGTGATCGCATTGTTCGCGAAGCTGAGCGACCAGAGGCCGGCGTTCGAACTGGTGCCGTCGGAATACTTGAACTGGTCGACGTTGATGGTGAAGGCGTCGCTGATGTTGGTGTTAGCACCGAGAGTCAGTGAGCCGACGGTGGCGAAGGTGAAGGTCCGGATGGACGACGCCCCGGCAGGCGGGCCGAAGTTCAGCGGGTTGCCGAGGGCCGTGCCGTCGCCATTGCCGGCCAACGAAATGATCTTGAGGTTGATCCGGTTCCCGGAACTTGCGCCGGACACATCGAGGGCGCCCGTGACCGTGAGGGTATCGTAGCCCGTACCCGCGCCACCGTTGGCGTTCTGGACCTGCCATTCGTAGTCCGTACCGCCGACGAGCGCGACGCTGCTGGAGGTCAGAGTACCTGGAGAATTGCCCGGGCCGATGATCGCGCCGGAGACGGTCGTGACCGCCCCGACCGTGCCCGAGCCGCCTAGGGTCGTCCCGGAGGCGAGGGAGACATTGCCCAAGGTGCTGTTGACGACCAGGGTGCCGGCGGTGACGGAGAGGTTAAGGTTGGCATTATTACCCGCCGCGATGGTCAGCTTACCCGCGCCTTCCTTGGTGAGGGTCGCGGTGCTGCCGGTGCCGGCGGCGACGGCCAGCGCCGAGTTGAAGGCGACGTTGTTGTTGCCGAGATCGAGTTTGCCGGTGGTGCCGGCGGCGAGGGTGAGCTTGTCGGAAAGGTCGTCGGTATTGCCCGCTTCATAGCGCACGCGTGCGTTGTTCGCCAAGGCGATGACCGCGCCCCCGCCATTGGGCAGCGCGCTCGACTCGAGGCCGATTGTGGAGCCCGCACCTGCCTCGACGCGGATGTCCTGCTTGAAGCGGTTGGAGTTACCACCGATGACCCAGACGCCAGCGCCGTCGATGGTGAGGGTCTTGAGTCCGTTGCTGGCGGCGATATCCGCGTCGGTCAGGCTAGCGCGGAAGAAGTTAGTGACGGAGTTATTGGCGACGAGCGCCAATGCTGGGTTCGCGCCCGAGAGGGCAATCTTGGCAGCGGAGGTGAAGGTGAGCCCGGCGGACGCCGACGGCGGTGGTGATACCCGCCGAATCCGTCAGGGTGAAACTGCGCGTGCTGCTGGTGGTCGTCGCTCCCGTGAACTCGAGCACCGCGCCCGCGCCGAGTTGAAGTTTGGTCGGGTCGGACAAGGTGCCGGCACCGAGCGAGCTGCCCGTATCGGCCAAGTGGCTGACCTTGATGATCACCCCGGCCGTATTGGCCACGGTCGCACCCGTGTGGTAATGGGGCGTGCTCAGCGTCAGGGTACCCGCGGTGGTCTTGGTCAGGTCGGCGGCCCCGGTCAGCACCGCTGGTGACCGCGACCGTGCCGGCCGTGTCGGCGGCCGAGGCGGCGATCCCGCCGATGACGGAGCCGCTGGTGACGGTGATGACATTGGCAATCTGACCACCAAGATTGGCTGTGTTGAGATCGAGCGTGCCACCGTTGACCGTGACGGCGCCCGTACCTAGGGCGGTGAGGTGACCCACCAGAAGCGTCCCCGCCGATATCGTACTCGTACCCGTGTAGGTATTGGCGCCCGAAAGGGTCAGGGTGCCGGCGCCCTGCTTGGTCACACTGCCGGTGCCACTGATGAGATTGTCCGCCGTGATGGGGCCACTGTGATTGAAGACGAGCGCGGCGTTGTTGGTGATGGCGCCGGCGAGCGACCCGGTCGCGCCACCCGCGCCGACCTGTAGCGTGCCCGACGAGATAGTGGTGCCTCCGGTGAAGGTATTCGTACTGCTCAGGGTAAGTGTTCCGGCGCCGGTCTTGATGATCGAGCCGGTACCGGTGATCACGCTGGAGAGGGTTGAGACAGCACCTGCGCCGAAGGTGCTATCGCTATTCTGGTTGATTGTAAGCGCGGTGCCGTTGAGCGTCAGGGTCTGGGCGATTGTACCAGTTAACGCGGTCCAAGAGCTGGTGAGCGTGCCGACCGACTGTGTGGCGTTATTCAGGGCGATGGTTGGGGCATTCGTCGACGTTTGGAAGAACGTCAGGCTGCCGGTTCCCAGCGCCGAGCCGCTATTGACGGTGATTGTGCCGTTCCCGATTTGGGTCGTGCCGGTATTTGTGTTGGCCGTGCCCGAGAGGGTCAGATTACCGCTGGCGGCTTTACTAAGATTGCCGGCTCCGGTCAGGTTTCCGGCGAGGGTGAGCACCGCGGTAGAGGATGATGGCTCGATGCGGTTCGTGGTGCCGGTCGCAAGGACGACGTTACTTTGTAGGGTGATGGCGGCGGCGCTCAGGGTGCCTAGGATCGGGTTGGTGGCCTGATCTGCGTTGAGAGTAAGGGTCTGGCCGGGGTCACCGAAAGTTCCGGAGACGTTGAGCTTGAGCTGGCTGGCTGCATTGATTACGATGGCGCCAGCAGTGGGCAGTGCTGTCGTGGTTGAAACGGTAAGAGTACCTGCGTTGACCGTGGTTCCACCAGTATAGTTGTTGGTGCCGGAGAGAGTGGCGGAGCCGGAGAATATCAGACTCCCGCCGGTGCCGGAAAAATTGCCCACGCTTGTGCCCCCACCCGAAGTCAGGGTATTGGCGCCTAAGTCGATTGCCCCCGTGTTGGTGACCGTGGTCGCGGACTCGTTGCCGCCCAATGCGAGGGTGGCACCGGTGGCAACCGAAAGGGCGTTGGCACTGCCGAGGCGCCCCGCGCCCCCGGAGGTGGTCAACGAACCGGCGTCGACGTTGGTCGCGCCAGTATAGCTGTTTGCGCCGCCAATGGTCAAGGCACCCGCGCCGGCCTTGGTAAACCCGACTGCGCCGGCGAGGACGGAGTTGATCGTGGCTGAGACTGCTCCGTTGGTCACGGAGACCGTGGCTCCGGTCAGGGTAATGGTGCCGCTATTGAGCGTGTAGGCGCTTGTGGTGTTGGAGAAGGAAAGCCCGGTCGCGTTGACCGTACCTACTGTGACCGTCCCGGCGGTGCCACCGAAGTTAGCCTTAGTGGCATCCCAGTTACCCGTGCCATCCCATGTGCCGCTACCTCCAGCCCCATTGGCGGTCCATCCCGGACCTGCCCAAAAAAGCGGGGTCGTCGCCGCCGTCTGGCTCATCACAAAGTCATCAAGACCGATACCTTGGGAATTCGAACCACTGGTATTGAAGGTCCAGCGAAGATAGTAACTGCTTCCGATGGCCAGGTCGAGGCCGGCAATGGTCAGGCTTTTGTTTACCGTTGTGCCTGTGGCAAAATTGTACGCTGAAGATCCGGTGGCAAAGGCTCCGCTATCTCCAGCCGTGTTGGCGGTCCAAGTTGTACCGTTTGTTGAGGTGAAAAATGTGACCGCAGCGGCGGATGAATTGATCCGGTATCTTTCGAAATTGAAGGAGAGGGAGATGGAGCCAAGGGTGGACCCTGTGTTATTGGTGAATCCGAAGAGGATAGCGTTAGGACTGGCATAGCCGCCTGATGTCATGAACCCAAGAGCTCTGTCGGTTGTGCCGTTTCCCCAGTTGTAGATTCCACCGGTGTTTGGTGAGCCACTGCTTGCTTGATGAGTTGTAGCGGCTCCTGTATTTGTGCCGTAATTTGGTGCTGCCCCACCGCCTGCAGCTGTTACTCCCCAGCCGCTTGTGATGCTTGCGGTCGCGCTTGTACCGAGCATCGTATTGAAATTTTGGCTGACTTCTCCGATGCTCGTAAGTGAATACGGCGTCGTTGCTTTGAGCGGACCAACCGTCACGGCGAGGGCGGCGCCGGCAATCAGCGCGGTGCGGGGCAGGGGATTCGAACCGATCAGACGCGCGGCGGCCAGGAGCCAGGTGATCGACGACGGTTTGCGCACTCAGGAGAATCTCTCCAGTGAGTCGACCGTTGCACCTTCGTAATCGCTCCCGCGGGTTAAGAGTATTCGTCGGCAAGGTGTCGGAATTTTCCGCAGTTGTGGCGGATTACTTTATAACAAGTGACAGGTGCGTGAAGTGAGCGGACTTCGCCGCACCGTTGTCTTATTTACGATATGAATGCGGACGTCGTGTGACGATTCCGCACGGCGGTGTGTCGGTGGTATCGCTGCGGCCGTCACCATCCCGACACGAAGAAGCCCGACTCGGAGGAGTCGGGCTTCGGGCAACGACTGGCGCGAAGATTACGGGAGCTCGGTCTTTCCCATGAGGAACTTATCGCACTCGCGGGCGACACCGCGGCCTTCATTGAAGGCCCACACGACGAGCGACTGGCCTCGACGGCAATCACCTGCGGCGAAGACGCCGGGGAGGTTGGTCACGTACTTCTCGTGCTCGGCCTTGATGTTGGAGCGGGCGTCGCGTTCGACGCCGAAAGCTTCGAGGAGCGGCTGTTCCGGGCCCATGAAGCCCATGGCGAGGAGGACGAGTTGAGCAGGGCGGACCTTTTCGGTGCCGGCGATTGGCTGAGGGCCGAAGACACCCTTATCGTTCTTCTTCCACTCGACTTCGACGGTGTGGACTTCCTTGAGGTTGCCCTGTTCGTCGGCGACGAACTTCGTTGCGGTGGTGAGGTACACGCGAGGGTCGGAGCCGAACTTGGCGGCGGCTTCTTCCTGGCCGTAGTCCACCTTGTAGGTCTTCGGCCATTCCGGCCAGGGGTTGTCCTTGGCGCGGGTGAGCGGGGACTTCGCCATGATCTCGAGCTGGACGACGGACTTGCAGCCGTGGCGGAGCGAGGTGCCCACGCAGTCGGTACCGGTGTCGCCGCCGCCGATGATGACGACGTCCTTACCCTTGGCGGTGAAGGAGGCGTCAGGGGAATTACCATCCAGGAGGTTCTTCGTGTTGGCGGCGAGGAACTCCATCGCGAGGTGCACGCCCTTGGCGTCGCGGCCGTCCACGGTGATGTCGCGGCCCTTGGTGGCGCCGACGGTGAGGATGACTGCGTCGAAGTCCTTGCGGAGCTGTTCAGACGAGATGTCGACGCCGACGTTGACACCGCACTTGAAGGTGACGCCTTCGGCTTCGAGGAGCGAGATGCGGCGGAGCACGACTTCGTTCTTATCGAGCTTCATGTTCGGGATGCCGTACATCAGCAGGCCGCCCGGACGGTCGGAACGTTCGAAGACGGTGACGTTGTGGCCGGCGTAGTTGAGCTGCGCGGCGGCGGAGAGGCCGGCGGGACCGGAACCGATGACGGCGACCTTCTTGCCCGTGCGCTTGGTCGGCGCGCGGGGAATGATCCAGCCATTGTCCCAGCCCTTGTCGACGATCGAGACCTCGATGTTCTTGATCGTGACGGCCGGCTTGTTCATGCCGAGCACGCACGAGCCTTCGCACGGGGCGGGGCAGACGCGGCCGGTGAATTCCGGGAAGTTGTTGGTCTTGTGGAGGCGTTCGAGCGCCTCATGCCAGAGGCCCTTGTAGACGAGGTCGTTCCACTCGGGGATCAGGTTGTTGATCGGGCAGCCGCTGGCCATCCCGCCGATGAGCTTGCCCGTGTGGCAGAACGGTACGCCGCAATCCATGCAGCGAGCGCCCTGCTTCTGGAGCTTCTCGTCGGAGTGATGGTGGTGAATCTCTTTCCAATCGCCGATGCGGGTGAGGGCATCGCGATCAGGCGGGAGTTCGCGCTGGAATTCGACAAATCCGGTAGGTTTTCCCATGGTGCAGAAGGTGCTTGGTGTGAACGTGAGGGTGATCAGCCGCCGCCGACTCGGGCGAGGTCGCGCGAGTTGATCTCGAAGGCTTCGTTGAGGGCAGCGTCGCCGCTGAGTCCCTTGGCCTGCGCCGTGGCGATGGCCTGGAGGACGCGTTTATAGTCCTTGGGCATCACCTTCACGAACTGGGTTTGGGCGGCGTCCCAGTTAGCGAGGAGCTTCTTCGCCTTATGGCTGCCCGTGAGCTCGGCGTGGCGTTCGATGAGGCCGCGGAGTTCCACGGCATCGTTCGCATCCGGCTTCTCAAGGCCGACCATCTGCTTGTTGCAGCGGACCGCAAAGTCACCCTTCTCGTCGAGGACGTAAGCCACGCCACCGCTCATGCCGGCCGCGAAGTTACGGCCCGTGAGGCCGAGGACGACGACGCGCCCACCGGTCATGTATTCGCAGCCGTGGTCACCCACGCCTTCGACGACGGTGGTCGCACCGGAGTTGCGGACGCAGAAACGTTCGCCGGCCATGCCGCGGAAGAAAGCCTCGCCGGAGGTCGCGCCGTAGAGGGCGACGTTGCCGAGGATGATGTTATCTTCAGCCGGGAAGGTGGCCTTGGCGTCAGGGTAGACGATGACGCGACCGCCGCTGAGGCCCTTGCCGACGTAATCGTTGGCATCGCCTTCGAGCTCGATCGTCACGCCTGCGGGAACGAAGGCGCCGAGGGACTGGCCCGCGCTACCCTTGAACTTCAGGTGGATGGTGCCATCCGGCAGGCCGTCGATGTGCTTCTTGGTGATCTCGTTGCCGAGGATCGTGCCGACGACGCGATGGGTGTTCTTGATCTCGCCTTCGTAGCGGACCTTCTGGCCCTTATCGATGGCGGGCTGACAGGCAGCGAGGAGGACGGAGAGATCGAGACCCTTCTCGAGGCCGTGGTCCTGCTTCTCGGTGCAGAAGCGACCCACTTCGGGGCCAGCCTTCGGCGAGTAGAGGAGCTTGGACAGGTCGATACCCTTGGCTTTCCAGTGATCGACGGCGTGACGCGCTTCGAGGGCGTCGGTACGGCCGACCATCTCGTTGAGCGTACGGAAGCCGAGCTGAGCCATGATCTCGCGGACTTCCTGGGCGATGAAGCGCATGAAGTTCACGGTGTCTTCCGGACGGCCGGTGAAGTTCTTGCGGAGCTCAGGGTCCTGGGTGGCGACGCCGACCGGGCAAGTGTTGAGGTGACAGACGCGCATCATGATGCAACCGAGGGTCACCAGCGGAGCCGTGGCGAAGCCGAACTCTTCGGCGCCGAGGAGGGCGGCGATGACGACGTCACGGCCGGTCTTCAGCTGACCGTCGGTCTCGACGACGATGCGGGAGCGGAGGTTATTGAGGACGAGGGTCTGGTGGGTTTCGGCGAGGCCGAGTTCCCAAGGCAGGCCAGCGTGCTTGATGGAGGTCTGGGGCGAAGCGCCCGTACCGCCGTCGAAGCCGGAGATGAGGACAACGTCTGCATGCGCCTTGGCGACACCGGTGGCGATGGTACCCACGCCGACTTCCGAGACGAGCTTCACGCACACCCGCGCGGCGCGGTTGGCGTTCTTCAAGTCATGGATGAGTTCCGAAAGGTCCTCGATCGAGTAGATGTCGTGGTGCGGGGGCGGGGAGATGAGGCCGACGCCAGGGGTCGAGTGACGCACCTTGGCGATGGGCGGGTAGACCTTGCCGCCGGGGAGCTGGCCGCCTTCGCCGGGCTTCGCGCCCTGGGCCATCTTGATCTGGATTTCCTTGGCGTTGGTCAGGTAGCGGCTCGTGACACCGAAGCGGCCGGAAGCGACCTGCTTGATAGCGGAGTTCTTCGAGTCGCCCTGTTCGTTGGTCCAGGTAAAGCGCGCGGGGTCTTCGCCGCCTTCGCCGGTGTTGGACTTGCCGCCGATGCGGTTCATCGCGACGGCGAGGGTTTCGTGGGCCTCGGTCGAGATAGAGCCGTAGCTCATCGCGCCCGTCTTGAAGCGTTTGAAGATGCTTTCGACGGATTCGACTTCGCTGATGTCGACTGGGGTGCGGGCCTTGAACTGGAGGAGGCCGCGCAGCGTGAAGATTTGCTGCATCTGGTCGTTCACCAGGCCGGAGTAGACCTTGAAGGTATCGTAGTTATTCGTGCGGACAGCCTTCTGCAGCGAATGGATGACCTGCGGGCTGAAGAGGTGGCCTTCGCCTTCGTTGCGCCACTGGTAGTCACCGCCGACCTCGAGGGTGGCAGGGGTGTCGACGCGTTCAGGGAACGCGCGGTTGTGACGCTCCAGCGTTTCTTCGGCGACCGCAGCGACGTCCGCACCTTCGATGCGCGTGGCCGTGCCGGTGAAGTACTTGTCGACGACCTTCTGCTGAAGGCCAACGCATTCGAAGATCTGGGCGCCGAGGTAGCTCTGGATGGTCGAGATGCCGATCTTAGAGGCGACCTTCACAATCCCCTTCGTGGCGGCCTTCACGTAGTTCTTGCACGCCGTGTAATGGTCGACGCCGACGAGCAGACCCTGCTTGATCATGTCATCGAGGGTCTCGAACGCCAGGTAGGGATTGATACCCGCGCAACCGTAACCGATGAGCGTACAGAAGTGGTGCACTTCGCGCGGTTCGCCGGACTCGAGGATGAGGCCGACCTTGGTGCGCTTGCCTTCGCGGATCAGGTAGTGGTGCAGGCCGGCGACGGCGAGCAGGGGCGGGATGGCAGCGTTGTGACGGTCGACGCCGCGGTCGCTCAGGATGATGAGGTTGATGCCCGCATCGATGTGGAGGCCGGCCTGGCGGCAGACTTCGTCCATGGCCTTCTCGAGGCCCTTGGCTCCGGACTTGGCGTCAAAGAGGGTCGGGATGGTGACGGACTTGAACTGGCCGTGGGCGACGTGACGGAGCTTGGCGAGTTCCTCGTTGGTGAGAATCGGCGACTGGAGCTCGATCAGGTGGCAGCTGGACGGCTTCGGGTCGAGCAGGTTGCGCTCCGGCCCGATCGTCGTGACGGAGGAGGTGACGATTTCTTCACGGATACAGTCGATCGGCGGGTTGGTCACCTGCGCGAAGAGCTGCTTGAAGTAGTCGTAGAGGAGCTTCGACTTGTTCGACAGCACGGCGAGCGGGATGTCGGTGCCCATCGAGCCCATGGCTTCGACGCCATCCTTGGCCATCGGGACGAGCAGCTTGCGCTGGTCTTCGAAGGTGTAGCCGAAGGCAAGCTGGCGCTGAACCGTATTGCTGTGCGACGTCGGCGTGGCGTCCGGGGCGTCGGCGATGTCGGCGAGCTTGATGAGGTTCTTGTCGAGCCACTCGCGGTAGGGCTTCTGGGAGGCGATCTTCTGCTTGATCTCCTCGTCGGCGACGATGCGGCCTTCTTCCATGTTCACGAGGAACATGCGGCCCGGCTGCAGGCGGCCCTTGGAGGCGATGTTGGCGGGGTCGATGGGGAGGACGCCGGCTTCGGAGCCCATGATGACGAAGTCATCCTTGGTCACGTAGTAGCGGGAAGGGCGGAGGCCGTTACGGTCGAGAGTGGCGCCGATCATCGTGCCGTCGGTGAAGACGACGGAGGCGGGGCCGTCCCACGGCTCCATGAGGCAAGAGTTGTATTCGTAGAACGCCTTCTTCTCGGCGCTCATGGATTCGTGGCCGTTCCACGGCTCCGGAATCATCATCATCATCGCCTCAGGCAGCGAGCGGCCGCCCATGACGACCAGCTCGAGGACGTTGTCGAACTTGGCGGAGTCGGAACCGTTGGGGTTCACGATCGGGAGGATCTTCGGGAGTTCCTTGCCGAACAGCGGGCTAGCCAGGAGCGGCTCGCGGGCCTTCATCCAGTTGACGTTGCCGTTGAGGGTGTTGATCTCGCCGTTGTGCGCGATGTAGTGGTACGGGTGCGCACGTTCCCAGCTCGGGAAGGTATTCGTCGAGAAGCGCGAGTGGACGAGCGCGAGGGCGGTGTCCATCGACTTGTCGGCGAGGTCGGTGAAGTACTTACCGACCTGTTCGGGCATGAGCATGCCCTTGTAGATGATCGTACGGCAGGAGAGGGAGCTGGCGTAGTAGAACTCGTCCTTGCCGGTGGCGCGGATCTGGTGGTGGGCCTGCTTGCTCAGGATGAAGAGTTTGCGTTCGAAGTCCTGGTCGGTGGCGCAATCGGCTGGGCGACCGAGGAAGGCCTGGCGGACGACCGGTTCGCTGGCGATGGCGGTCTGGCCGAGCGACGCGTTGTCGACGGGGACGGTGCGCCAGCCGAGGATCGAGAGACCCTGAGCCTTGGCGAGGTCGGTGAAGGTGGCTTCGGTGGCCGCACGGATCTTGGCGTCCGGGGAGACGTAGAGCATGCCCACGCCGTAGTGGCCGGGCTTGGGGAGGTTGGCCGGGCCGTTCTTGGCGAAGAACCCGTGGGGGAGCTGGAGCAGGATGCCCGCGCCGTCGCCGGTGTTGACCTCGCAGCCGCAGGCGCCTCGGTGGTCGAGGTTCACCAGGATGGTGAGGGCCTGTTGGATGATATCGTGCGAACGCTTGCCTTTCATCTGGCAAACGAAGCCGACGCCGCAGGCGTCATGCTCAAACTGGGGGTCGTAAAGACCCTGTTTTTCGGGAAGTCCGGGATTCTTCATTTCTGGTGTGGGCAAAAGGGATCGGATGGGCTGGCGGCTGAGCCGCCGGGTGCCTTGGCGGAGACCGCAAGACGGTTAAATCTAGTGGGCAATAATCCCCCCCTGTCAAAGGCAACTTGTGGATTGTCCAGGACGGGGGCGGAGACGGGTTTTCGTGCCAACTTCTCGGGCCGACAAACGCTCGTCCGCTTTTGGTTAATTTTGTTAGGAAAAAGCCCAAAGTGCGACACGGCACGACGGATGTTGGGCTCCTGCCGCCTTAGGCCGTCCGCCAGCGTCTCCCTTGACTTTACCGTCCGTCCGCCCGACACCCCAAGCCATGAAAGCCGACAACGACCTATACCGACAGTTGCGCGAAGTGCCGGCCGCCCAGCTTTGGAACGTCGAGGTCCCCAAGTTCAACCAGCTCGACCCCAAGGAGCGCAACCAGCAGGTCGCCCTCGTCCGGGCCGTCGGCGTGGTCTTCTCGACCTCCCGTAATCCGGAGATGAAGGCGGCGGTGAAGGCCTGGATGATCAGCCTTCTGCAGGACCCCTCCGAGAAGATCCGTCGCTATGCCACCGCCGCCATCCCGAAGCTCGGCGGCGACGAAGAGTCGGAGCGCAAGCTGATTGATATTCTTAAGACCACCGACGTCGACCGCGAGAAGAAGAAGGTCGCCTCGGCTCTCGAGAAGATCGGCGGCGCGGCGACCCTGAAGGCGGTCGCAGGTTCCGGCGAGAAGCTTATCGACGAACAGAAGGTCCGCGCGAGCGTGGCCCGCCAGGGCGGTCCGAGCAACGTACGTCTCGACGCTATCGTGCCAAAGCAACCCGGCTTACGTCTGCATCTACGCTGTCGCAAGGGCCTCGAGTCCATCGTCGCCGACGAAGTGCGCGAAGACGAAGGCCGCGGCGGCAAGTTCCGCGTGGTCGAAGTCCGCGGCTGTTTCGTGGTCGTCGAGCCGAAGGATGCCTTCACGCTCGCGGAGCTCTACCAGCTGCGCTGTTTCGACACCGCCGCCTTCTCCCTGGCCTTTATCCGTGAACCCGGTTCGGCCGAAGCGCTCGAGGTGCTGGCTAAGGCCATCGCATCGCCGCTCACCGAGAAGCTCATGCTGGCCCTCACGCAGGGTGCGGCCCGCTATCGCCTCAGCATGGTCTCGGAGGGCAATCATGACGACGCCGTCGCCAAGGTGACGAAGAAGGCCTTCGAACTGAATCCGCGCGTCCTCAACGACGCCCGCGAATCCCCGTGGTCGGTCGATGTCCACTTCGATGAACTCCGCGCGTTGGTCGAGCTGCGTCCCCGTATCTCGCCCAACCCCCGTCTTTATTACCGTACCGACGCCGTCAATGCCGCCTCGCACCCGCCGCTCGCAGCCTGCTTGGTGCGCGTCGCCGGCCGTCAGGATAAGGAAATCGTCTGGGATCCGTTCTGCGGTTCTGGTTTGGAGCTCATCGAGTCCGCCTTGGCCGGCGGGGTAGGGCAGATCGTCGGTACCGACATCGACCCGGCTGCGATCGCCATCGCCGAGGCTAACTTCAAGGCCGCCAAACTACCTGGCACCAAGGCCGCGTTCCACACGGCCGACTTCCGCGACATCATCCGCATCCCGGAACTCGACCGCGGCAAGGTCTCGCTGGTGATCTCGAACCCGCCGCTCGGCCGTCGCGTGCGCGTGCCAAACATGCACGGGCTCTTCACCGACCTCTTCAAGATCGCGTCTGAAGTCCTGCGTCCGAATGGCCGACTCGTCTTCATCAACCCGCTGCGTCTCTCGTCCGTCGATCCGACCTTGCGTCTGGAATCCAGCCGCACCGTCGACCTCGGCGGCTACGATTGCCGTCTCGAGGTGTACCGGAAGCGCTGAGTAAACACAGAAAGCCTGCGACCGGGTGGTCGCAGGCTGGTTGCTTCTCAAATGGTGGAGGTGGTGGGAGTCGAACCCACGTCTTCCTACCCTTACGTCGTAACTTCTACATGCGTAGCTTCATCATTGATCTCGATCGCGTTTGGGGATGAGCACCCGTGCGACCTATCTGTATTCTCACTTACCCCGGAGATAACAACTAGAGGAGGGGATCGCCCACGTTAACCGAGCTGATCCAGGACTGCAGGCGCGCCCTGGGGCTCGTCGCTGTACTTAGGCAGCGAGCGCGAGAACGTTGTCGTTCTCGAACGTGATGGTGTTTTTAGCAGTTATAGTGCTGTCCGTTGGATTTAAGAGGTTACGAACTACCCTCTGCATGCCGTCGCGATATCTTGGCGGGAATCGAATCCGGAACACCCCCGAAATGAGACGTCGGTCATTTGCGGGATCCGACTGAGAAGGAACGTCACTCATTATCCTGCATCCGCCCGGGAATGTCAAGGGGGTGGGGCAGGCAGCTAGCCAGCGATGGAGGATAGAGTGATGAAAGGATGGACGATTGGAGGCAGGGGATACAGGGATGCATTCGTTGTCCCCGTGTCACCTTGCCCACTTGCCCCTTATCCGAGCTTTTCTCTTTCCCCGTTCGTCGCCGCTCGGGATAGTCGGCTTTGTCCATGAATGTCTTCTCCGCCGACGTCGCGCTGGCCATCACCCGTCTCGGGCTGCTGATCCTGCTCGGCTGGTTCATGGCCCGTCAGGGATGGGTTGGCGCGCATGCCCGTCAGCCGCTGATGCGCATGATCATCTGGGTCTTCTTCCCGGCGATGATCTTCTCCCGCGTGAGCGGCAATGCGCTCATCGCCTCAGGCTCGCAGGCGCTGCTCTATCTCGGTGCCGGCTTCTTGTTGATCGTGGTCGGCTACGCCGTCGCGATGGCTATCGGCTCACTCTTCAAGGTTCCGGCTGGCACGGCGCGTCGCACCTTCGCCTTCTCGGCGGGCGTCAATAATTTTGGTTATCTCGGCATCCCGGTCACCGCGGCGTTGTTCAACGACGACGTCGTCGGGGTGCTGCTCGTGCATAACGTCGGCGTCGAGGCTGCGGTCTGGACGGTCGGTGTCGCGATGCTTTCGGGTGAATCCTTGCGCAAGGGGCTCAAGAAACTCTTCTGCAGCCGATGACGGTCGCGCTTGTTCGTGGCCTTGGCGATTAACTTCGCGGGCTTCGGTAAGAGTGCCCCGATTGTCTTCGCCAGCGACCTCTGCCACACCATCGGCGACTGCGCCATCCCGATCGGCACGCTGCTGACCGGCATCTATCTCCACGAAATTATCAAGGACTTCAGACTGGCGGCGGATGCTCCGGTTTCCTTTGGCGTGATGGCGGTGCGCTGGCTGGTCATGCCCTTACTGGTACTGGCGGCGGTCGGTTACTTCGTCGCTGATGAATCCCTGCGTAAGGTGATGCTCGTGCAGGCGGCGATGCCCTGCGGCATCTTCACCTTCCTGATCGTCGAGATGTTCAAGGGAGAGGTCCTGATCTCCTTACGCTGTTCGGTCATCACGATGCTCTGTTGCCCTTTGGTCACGCCCCTGTGGCTTTACTTGGGCGCCCGCTGGCTGCAGCTGGCCTGAGCATCCTTTACTTGTAGGCAGGGCGGGCTAGTCTGCAGGGGCTTCCCTGTGCGCCCGCTCCTCTCCATCCTGATGCTTTGCCTAGCCGGCTGCGCGACGTATGTCGATCGCGGCCCGCGCGTCCGGGTGGCCGTCGAGGAAGGGGACTACGAGACGGCTGCGACCGTCGCCCAGAACTTCGCGGCGGATGAACCGAAGGACGCGCTTGGTCTGGAATCTCGACGCCGCTGCGGCGCTCCGGGCGCAGGGTAAGCTGAAGGAAAGCGCGAAGGTTCTGGAGCAGATCGAAGCCTCCTTCCGTGCCGAAGAAGAGCGACCGGGCTTCTCGGTCGGGGGTGCGACGCTCGCGGCTTTCTCGAACGGTTACGCCGAGGCGTATCGTCCTCGTCCCGCGGATCGTATCTACGCTTCGACTTATCAGGCCCTAAATCGCATGGAACTGGGCGACATTAACGGCGCCCGCGTCGCCATGGCCCGTTTGCGTTTTGTGCAGCAGGCCTTCGGTTCGGGTCAGCTCTACGTGAAGCCCAAAGGCAAGGAAGAGAAGTACGACGTCGCCAAGGCTTCGCAGGATGAGCGTACGAAGGAAGGCCTCGGCATGATCGAAGAGAATCTCGCCAGCCTCACCGTCCGAAGGCGCCTACGACGACGCGTTCAGCCACTGGCTTCAGGGGATGTTCTTCCTGCGTCTCGGCCAAGATCCGTCCGACCGCGAGAAGGCGCGCAAGGAACTGCTGGCCGCGACGCAGCTCAACGGAAGCAACGAGGCATTCCGTCGCGATCTCAAGGACGCCGAGGCGCCGGCGAGCGAAGGGCAGGGCACGATTGTCTATGTCATCGCCGAGACGGGTATGTGTCCGGAGTGGTATCAGCAACGCATCGACATCCCGCTCTTCATTGTCTCCTCACGCGTGCCTTACGTGAGTGTCGCTTTGCCGGCTATTCGGCCCTCCGGCCTGAATTATAATCTGAAGCTTAAATTGGACGCCCAGGACGTCGCCATCCCGTTGGCAAGCCGACCGGACGCCCTTATCGCCAAGCACTTCGAGGCGGCCTTGCCCGGCATCAAAGCCCAAGCTTTCACGTCCGCTGCGGTCAAGGCGACCGCCAGCTATCTGATCAATAAGTCCACCGAAGAGGCGGCTAGCCGCCCGAATTCGGGCTCGGGCGCCGTCCTTTGGTCGATCGCGACTAAGGTGGGCACGGCAATCTATACGGTCGGCACCACCAAGGCCGACCTGCGTAACTGGTCGAGCCTCCCGGCCCGTTTCTCGGTGGCCCGGCTGGAGGCCAAGCCTGGCCAGAAGCTGACCGTGGTCGGGCATCCGGAGGCCTCCCTGACGCTACCGGCGGGCAAGGTTCTGCTTGTAAGCCTCAAGTCCACGCAAGAAAATCAACCCATCGTCCTCCGCTGCACCCCTCTCGTCCCATGAAAAAATTCCTGCCTCTCCTTGCGCTCGGTCTCCTGACTGGTTGCACCACGATTCTCGAGACCGGCGACAAACTTGAGCGTGGCCTGACGCCTCCTGACGCCGTCAACTACGCGACGACCAAGCCCGAGGGTGGTTTCTCGACGCAGCTGAGCGACAATCGCATCGGCAACAAGATCGAGCTCCTCGCGGCCCGCAAATCCAAGACTGACGGCGGTTACACGCGCGTCCAGTTCGACCTCCGTAACGGCGCCTACCTCCGCCAGACGATCAACGTCAGTTTCGAATGGCTCGCCGCCGACGGCACTGTGACCGAAAGCCAGCCCAACTGGATCGTCACTCCGCTGGAACCTGGCGCCCTCACCACCGTCACCGCGACCGCCCTCAAGGCGCAGTCCGCTGAGTGCCGCCTCCGCCTCATCTCCCGCTAACCCCTCCCATGAACAAACTCTCTCTTCTCGCCTGCGCCGTCTTCATCGTCGGTTGCGGTACGCCCGCCACCTACAAGGACCCGCAGGGCCGCGAGCTCGTGGTCAGCCTCGATAAGGTCAATATCCAGGATTTCGCTACCGCGGGATCCCAGATGCTCCAGTCGATGATCTCGTCCCCGTCCTTCTCTAAGGGCGCCCCGGTGTTACAGCTCGGCTCCATCACCAACGACACCGCTGACAACTTCGACACCGCCTTGCTGCTCTCGAAGCTCACCGTGCCCCTGGTCAACGCCAACCGCGTTACGCTGCTCGATAATGACGCCACCGCTAACGCAGCCCGCGCTACTTCCGGCTCCAATGCCAATGTCCCTCGCGCCGAATACGTGCTCAAGGGTAAGATCCTTGAAGACCGCAGCAACGCCGGCAGCACCCGCCAAAGCTCGTTCGTCTTCCAGCTCACCCTCGTCGAGGTCAAGCGTGGCGTCGCTGTCTGGACCGAAGAGAAGATCGTGACCAAGCAGGGCACCAAGAACGCCGTCGGTTTCTGATAAACCGCCGTCATCATTTGACCTTCTTACAACCTGCATCTCCCTCCGGTGATGCAGGTTGATTTTTTGATCGTTGGCCAAGGCCTGGCGGGCTCGTTGCTCGCCAAGGAACTGCTGCGTCGTGGTCGCTCCGTCCACGTCGTGGATGACCGCTGGAAGTCTTCCTCTTCACAGGTCGCGGCGGGCCTGATGACGCCCCTGACCGGCCGGCGCTTCACATTGACCAAAGATTACCCCGAGCTCTTCGCCTCGGCTCAGGCCAGGCTGACGGAACTCGGCGTCTTCCGCCCCATTCAAGTCTATCGCATGTTCGTCGACGACGAGCAGCGCGCCAAGGGGCTCAAGCGGACCGAGTGCCGCAGCTGCCAGCCCTTCATCGAACGCGTGACTTCTGCCCAGGGTGAATTGGATGTGAGTCTGACCGATACCTTCGGCGGCGCCTTGATGAACGGCGCGTGGGTCGACCTCCCGAAACTCCTCTCGGATGTCCGTGCCGAACTGGTGGCCAATGGCAGCCTGACCGAGGCTTCCTTTGATCCAGCCGACGTCGTGGCCTCCTCCGATGGTGTCACGTGGCGCACTGTCCGCGCCGGTGCCATCATCTACTGCGACGGCTACAAGTCCGCCCTCCGCGGCCCATTCAAGTATCTCCCGTGGCAGCCGGCGAAGGGGGAGGCCATTACGATTCGCTCTTCCGTCGACTGATAAGCCCTTCATCCTGAATCGCGAAGGCTGGGCCTTGCCGCTCGGGCAGGGCGTCTGGCGCACCGGTACCAACTGGCAGTGGGATCAGCTCGATGAGACTCCGACCGAGCCGCAGAAGGAGAAACTCATCCGCCGCTTCCGTGGCTATTTTGCGGTCAGGAGGTGCAGGTCGATGTCACCGCGCACATCGCCGGCGTCCGTCCCTGCACCTCGGATAATCATCCCTTCATGGGCACGCACCCGCAGCAGCCGCGGACGCATCTCTTCGGCGGACTCGGTCCGCGCGGCACCGTGTGGGCGCCCCTCATGGCTGACGAGATGGCCGCCTACCTTTGCGACGGTAGGGCGTTACGGAAAGAGTGCGACCTCGCGCGGTTCCCCGCGGCGTAGGCTTACTTCTTCTTCGCCTTGGCGACCTTGGCCGGCTTCGCCTTGGCCTTGGCAACTAGGAAGTCGACTGCGAGCAGGTAACCTTCGAAGCCGAGGCCGGTGATCACGCCTTCGCAGGCGGAGGCCGTGACGGACTTATGGCGGAATTCTTCCCGCTTGTAGATATTCGAGATGTGCACCTCGACGGCCTGCATGCTGCTACCGGCGATGGAATCGCGGAGGGCGACCGAGACGTGGGTATGGCCTCCCGGATTGATCACCAGGAACTTCACGCCCTTGTCGGCCCACTTCGCGATCGTATCGATGATCTCGCCTTCGTGATTGGACTGAAAGAAACGGGTCTTCGCACCGGCGGCCTTGGCATGCTTCTCAATCAGCTTCTCGAGGTCGCCGAGCGTCTGGGTACCATAGACCTCCGGCTCGCGCTTGCCGAGTCGGTCGAGGTTGGGGCCGTTGATGACGCCGATTTCCATGGAAGACGAATAAGTGCCGAGGCGGGTCGGGGCAAGATATGAAAAAGGGCGGCTCCTTGCGGGGCCGCCCTTGGTTTCGTCTGCCTGACGCCTTACTTCAGGATTTGGCGGAGGACGTAGGGGAGGATACCGCCGTGGCGGTAGTACTCGCCTTCGATCGCGGTATCGATGCGGGCGACGAGTGCGGCCTTGTCGACCGTGCCGTTGGCGCGGCGGATGACGAGCGTCACCGGGGTCTTCGGCTTGATCGGGCTGGAGAGGCCTTCGAGGTCGAAGGTCTCGGTGCCATCGAGGTTGTAAGACGCGGCGTTCTTACCGTCGGCGAACTCGAGGGGCAGGACACCCATGCCGAGGAGGTTGGAGCGGTGGATACGCTCGAAGGATTGCGCGACCACGGCGCGGATGCCGAGGAGGGCGGTGCCCTTGGCGGCCCAGTCGCGGGAGGAGCCCATGCCGTAGTCGACGCCGCCGAAGACGATCATGCCTTCGCCGCGCTGCGCGTAGGTCTGGCAAGCATCGTAGATCGCCTCGACCTTACCCTCGGGCTGGACCTTCGTGAAGCCGCCTTCCTTGCCGTCGGCCATCGTGTTCTTTACCTGGGTGTTGGCGAAGGTGCCACGGGTCATGATGCGGTCGTTGCCGCGGCGCGAACCGTAGGAGTTGAAGTCCTTCTTCGACACGCCGGCCGCGAGGAGGAACTTACCGGCCGGGGTCTCTTCCTTGAAGGCGCCGGCGGGAGAGATGTGGTCGGTCGTGACGGAGTCGCCGAGGATGGCCAGCGGGCGGAGCTTCGCGAGCGTCGGCACCGGAGGAGGTGTCATCGAGAAGCCCTTGAAGAAGGGCGGCTCCTGGATGTACGTGGACGACTCCTTCCAGCTGAAGCGAGCGCCCGTACCGCCCTGGACGCCTTTCCACTCCGCGGTGGCGTTGGCGAGGGAGTCGGCGGCGTACTTCGACTTGAACATCGCAGGCTTGAGGCCGCGGGCGACGTGGTCGGCGACTTCGGCTTGGGTGGGCCAGACATCCTTGAGGAAGACCGGCTTGCCGTCCTTACCCGTGCCGAGCGGTTCGTTGTCGAGGTCGATGTCGACGCGGCCGGCGAGGGCGAAGGCGACGACGAGGGGAGGGGACATCAGGTAGTTCGCACGGACCGCGCCGTGGACGCGGGCTTCGAAGTTACGGTTACCCGAGAGCACGGAGGCCGTGACGAGGTCGCCGTTTTTGATCGCGCCTTCGATGTCTGCGTCGAGCGGGCCGGAATTACCGATACAGGTCGTGCAACCGTAGCCGACGAGATTGAAGCCGAGCTGGTCGAGGTAGCCCGAGAGCTGGATTTCGTTGAGGTAGTCGGTGACCACGCGGGAGCCGGGGGCGAGCGAGCACTTCACGTTCGGGTTTACCGTCAGGCCCTTCTCGACGGCCTTCTTGGCGACGAGGCCGGCGGCCACCATCACTGAAGGATTCGAGGTGTTAGTGCAGGAGGTGATCGCAGCGATCACGACTGAGGCGTGCTTGAGCGAGCGGCCCGTGGTACCGACGGCGGCGGAAGCGTCGCGGTCAGCGGCGGCCTTGCCGAAACCGTTCTTGTCCTTCGCGGCGGTAAAGAGCGTGTTGAACGACTCCTTGATCTTCGGGAGATCGATGCGGTCCTGCGGACGCTTCGGGCCGGAGACGCAGGGGACGACCGTGCTGATGTCGAGGTCGATGGTCTGCGTGTAGTCGATGCTGCCGGCCTTCGGGATGCCGTAGAGGCCCTGAGCTTTGTAATATTCCTTCACCAGCTCGATGTGGGACTCGTCGCGACCGGTCTGGCGGAGGTAGTCGAGCGACTTGTCGTCGACCGGGAAGAAGCCCATCGTGGCGCCGTATTCCGGGGCCATGTTGGCGATCGTGGCGCGGTCAGCGAGCGACAGGGCCTCGGTGCCTTCGCCGTAGAACTCGACGAACTTGCCGACGACCTTGGCCTTGCGGAGGATTTCTGTGAGGCGGAGGGTGAGATCGGTGGCGGTGACGCCTTCGCGGAGGCGGCCGGTGAGGTTGACGCCGATGACTTCGGGCGTCTGGAAATAGACCGGCTGGCCGAGCATGCCCGCTTCGGCTTCGATGCCACCCACGCCCCAGCCCACGACGCCGATACCGTTGATCATCGTCGTGTGTGAGTCGGTGCCGACGAGGGTGTCAGGGTAGAACACGCCGTCCTTCTGGAAGACCAACTTCGCGAGGAACTCGAGGTTGACCTGGTGGACGATGCCGATGGCCGGCGGGACGACGCCGAAAGTCTTGAAGGCCTGCATGCCCCACTTGAGGAATTCGTAGCGTTCGGTGTTGCGGCCGAATTCCTGACGCAGGTTTTCGAGGAACGAAGAAGCGGTGCCGGCGCGGTCGACCTGCACCGAGTGGTCGACGACAAGGTCAACCGGGACGAGCGGCTCGATGATGGCGGAATCCTTGCCGAGCTTGGCGACGGCTTCGCGCATGGCGGCGAGGTCGACGAGGAGCGGCACGCCGGTGAAGTCCTGGAGTACGATGCGCGCGACGACGAACGGGATTTCGGTGTCGACCGGCTTCGCGGCATTCCATGCGGCGAGCGTCTTCACGTCGTTCTCCGTGACCGCGACACCATCGCAGTTACGCAGGACGGATTCGAGGACGAGGCGGATGGAGACCGGCAGGCGCGAGACCTTGCCGAGACCGGCCTGCTCGAGGGCGGGCACGGAGTAGATCTGCCCGGACTGGCCGCCGGCGGAGAAGGGGCGGAGGGCTTTGAAGGGGTCTTTGAGGGCCATGGTGTGGTGTGTGATGTAAAGGGTTCGCCGCCGCGGATGGGCAGGCAGGTAGCCAAAAGCAAAGAAGGCGGTCGGGGCAAGCCCGACCGCCTTCAAATAAGCCTAGCTGACGATTAGGCTTCGACGGCCTTCTTGATCTTGGCGAAGTTCGGCATGGAGGCCGGGTCGCGCTTCACTTCGGAGTGGATCACGTTACCAGCCTTATCGGCCACGAAGACGGAGCGCTTGGCCACGTTGAGGAGGCCGGTCTTCTCGGGGATCACGCGGGTATCCTTGACCTTGAAGGCCTTGAGGGCGACGCGGTTGAAGTCGGAGACGAGGGTGAGGTTGATGCCGGCCTGTTTGGCCCAGGCTTCCTGCGCGAAGGGGGAGTCGACCGAGATGGCGATCACATCGGCGCCGAGCTTCTTGTACTCGTCGAGGAGGCCGGTCACTTTGCAGAGTTCGTCGGTGCAGACGCCGGTGAAGGCGAGGGGGACGAAGAGGATGACGGTCTTACCCTTGCCGACATTACGGCGGAGGCTGACATCGACCAGGCCGACTTTTCCGTCGGCACCAAGTATGCCTTGCTTGAGGGTGATTTCAGGGAGAGGCTGGCCAAGTTTCAGGGGCATGGTTTGGGTGGGTAGGGGGTGCGACGCCGAAATTGGTCAAAAAATAGGGGCTTGCAAGGATGGAGGCGGCAAAATGCCATAAATGACCCTTTTTTAACACAGGGTGAAGGTGTTTAGCCGAATAACGGGCTAAAAAGCGATTAATCGGCTTCTTTGGCTAACCCTAACCTGCGGAACCACTTACGCTGTTTCCTGACCAAGGCCCACGTGTCGAGGTTGATGCGTTCGGCCAAGCCGCTCACCGCCACACGTTTCCCGCCCTCCAGCCAGTCCATGACGGCCCGATAGCCCACGGCGCGGGACGATGTCAGCTCCGGGTCCAGATTCAGCGCCAAGAGGCGCTCGGACTCCTCGATGATACCAGCGTGCAGCATGGTGGCTGTGCGGGTGGCAATCCGTGCCTTCAGCTCTTCGTCGGGTCGTTCGAGGAGTTCGAAGGTGACGGGGTGATCGGCGAAAGGTCCGCGGCGGGTCAGGAATTCGTCGCGCAGGGAGTCCAGGGTCCGGCCAGAGGCCAGGCGGCGTTCGAGCGCCTTGGCGATGCGAATGGGGTTTTGGACGTCAAGCCAGTCGGGAAGTTTCGGGCCCTCGATCTCGCGGAGACGCAGCAGCAGCGAGGCTAGACCTTGGCGGTGGAGCGTGCGGACTTCATCCGTGATGGCTTGCGGAATCTCCAGTTCGTCCGTCACTGGTCCAAAGAACGCCGCCAGATAGAAGCCGCTGCCTCCGGTGACGAGGATGCGCTTGCCGCGGCCGTGCGCGGCGGCGATCGCCACCCGGGCCATCTCGACGTATTGCGAGACGGAGTAGCGTTCCGAAGGCTCGACCAAGTCGAGTCCGTGATGGCGGATGCGGCGCTGTTCTTCGGCGGTCGGCTTGGCCGAACCGATGTCCATGCCGCGGTATACGCAGACCGAATCGCACGAGATAATCTCCGCGTTATTTTGTTCGGCCCAGCGTAGCGCCGTCTCCGTCTTGCCGACGGCGGTCGGCCCCGTCAGTACATGAATGGCTGATGCGGGCGCGGTCATCAGCCGCGCTTGGCCCACTCGAGGAAGTAGGACAGCAAGATCAGGGCGACGGGCGAGGTGAGCACCATGCTGTCGATGAGATCGAGCGCGCCGCCGATGCCAGGAATCGTCGCTCCGGAATCCTTGGCACCCGCGAGCCGCTTGAAGACAGACTCAATCAAGTCAGAGGGGATGCTGAGTACCGCAATCGGCAGTGCCAGCACGGCGGCCTTCCAAGGGACCATGAAGCTGATGCCAAATCCGTCGCGCAGGAGCCAGGCGAAGAGCGCGGAAGCGGCGGCGGAAGCGGCGAGGCCGCCGATACAACCTTCCCAGCTCTTGGCCGGGCTGATGGTCGGGGCGATCTTGTGCTTGCCGAAGGGCACGCCGAAGAGGAGTCCGCCGACGTCGGTGAACTTCGTCGCGACGAAGACCCAGACGACGTAATAGAGTCCGACGGACTGGGCGGTGAGCAGATGGCCGTCCTTCATGCGGGCGATGGCGATGAGCGAGGCCAACATGAAGGGCAGGTAAGCGAAACCGTAGAGGGTCGGGAAGCGGCGGAGCAGCGTCGGGACTTCGCCCGGATGGCGTAGGAGCGAGAGAAGGTGCAGGCCAACGAGCAGCGCCCCGCCGGTCAGTAGGTAGTTCGAGCGGGCTTCTTCGGCCGCGAGGAAGAAGAGGCCGAAATGCAGGGCGAAGCCGGCGACGATTCCGGAAAGGTGGGGTCGACCGACGCCGGGGATGGCGCGGACAAGTTGGTAAAACTCATATTGCGCGGCGCAAATGATGAGCGCCAGCAGGCCGAAGGAGGCTTGTTCGGCGACGGAAAAGAAACCGCCGACCCAGATGACGAGGCCGACGACGACCCAAAGGCCGATGGTGCTGAGGGCGCGGTCTTTCATGCTTGGGCGGAGGTCTGGATTTGCTCGCGGGTCTGGCCGAAGCGACGTTCGCGTTTGGCGTATTCAGCCAGCGCGAGCTGAAGCTGCGCTTTGTCGAAGTCTGGCCAGAAGACCGAGGCGAAAACAATCTCGGCGTAGGCCGACTGGAGTAGGAGGAAATTGCTGAGGCGGAATTCGCCCGAGGTGCGGATGATGAGGTCCGGGTCGGGCATGCCAGCGGTCTGCAGGCGGGTCTCGACCGCAGACCAATCCACTTCGGCGGGCGAGAGCTTGCCTGTGGCGACGTCGGCGGCAATCGCCTGGGCGGCGGCCACGATTTCTTGGCGGGCGCCGTAGTTGAGTGCGACCACTAAGGTGAAGGCCGTGTTGTCCTTGCTGGACTTGATCACGTCCTCGAGGGGGGCGCGGACGAATTCGGGAAGGGCGCTGATGTCGCCGATCACGCGGAGGCGGACGTTCCGTTTCTCGAGGCGGGCGAGGTGCGCGCGGAGGATCCACTCACCGAGCTTGAAGAGGCCGCTGACTTCCTCGAGGGGGCGTTTCCAGTTCTCGGCCGAGAAGGCGAAGACGGTGAGCGTGCTGATGCCGCCATCGATGCAGGCGTCGATGATCTCGATGAGCCGTTCGGCGCCGCGGCGGTGGCCTTCGAGTCGAGGGAGGCCCTTGGCGGCGGCCCAGCGTCCGTTGCCGTCCATGATGATGCCGATGTGACGCGGCGGCACGGGATTGGCGGAGGGGATGGGCGCGGCGGGGGACACTTGGCCGGAGAATGTTCTACCCGACTCGGCCGTGGCAACCGCGAATCAGCGTTCGTCGGCCGCGACCAGGACGCCAGGGAAGCCGGCCTTGCGGGCGAGTTCGCAGACGTCGAGGAAACTCTGCATGGTCAGGGAAGCGTCGGCCTTGATCAGGATGGGGCGAGAGGAGCCACCTTTGGCGGCGACGCGACGGAGTTCCAGTTCGAGGCCGTCGCGGGTGACGACGCGACCGGCGACGACGAACACGCTGCTGCCGCGGGCGGAGACGAGAGTCACCGTCAGGGAGGTGCGGGCCATATCACCGGCCGCCAGCTTGGGCGTCTTCAGCGTAGGCGAGACCGCGCCCGCGCGGTCGTCGAAGCCCACATACATGCCGGGGGCGAAGACGAATTCGGCGGAAAGGACGTAGGTCAGCGCTGCGCAGACGAGGGCGAGCGCCAGTGGTACGAAGTCTAGTCCCTGTTCGGCGGGGCGGACTTTTTCCAAGACTCCAAGGGGCGTCCGCATCTTAGCTCTGGCGAGGCTTCTCCTCGGGTAACTCGTGCCGCACGAAGGTGATGATCGAGTGGGCCGCGATCTCCATCTCGGTGACGATCGAGCGGACGCGGCCGACGAGGAAGTGGTGGGCCATCGCGCAGGCGGCAGCGATGACCATTGCAAAGCCCGCGGTGGCGAGAGCCGCCTGGACCTCGGTCAGCAGGCCGTTCGCGGAGGCGTAGACGCTTCCATCGCGTAGGGCGGAAGCGAGGTTGAAGCCCGAGAAGATCGCGCCGGCGAGACCCAGTAACGGGGCGACGCGCCCGATGGCGGAGATGGAGCCAAGGCGACGCTCGAGTACGGGCAGCTCGAGCAAGGCGGCCTCCGTGGCGGCGGCGCGCATGGCTTCTTCGCCGCTACCCGAGCGGAGCAAGGCGGCTTTTACCACGCGGGGCACCGGACCGGGGGATTCTTCGCAGGCGGCCAAAGCTTCGAGCGGCCGGCCGGCGCGCAGGTTGTTGCGGACGCCTTCGATGAAGTCGGAGGAAAGGACTAGGCCGCGGTGGAGGAACATTGCGCGCTCGACGACGAAGACGAGGGCCAGGAAGGCGAGCAAGAGGAGCAGCCAGACGAAGGGGCCGGCGTCAAAGGGGAAGGAGAAGCGGCTGCTCATTGGGGCTTAGAAGGATTGGACGATGAATTGCGGAGGGTCGCAAGTTTGCTTTCGGCGGTGGACTGGCCCGGCAGGCGTGACTGAGCGGAAGGCTGCCCCTGGTTGACGTTGACGATGATCTGGTAGGCGGCGATGGCCTCGGCGCGATCGCCGTCCAGCTCGCAGGTCTCGGCCATGAGCAATACGGAACGAGAGAGCCACAGGCGGCCCTCGGAGGAGAGCCTGCCCGCGGTGTCCGCGGCGGCGCGGGCGGTTGCATCGCGCAGGGCGCCCAAGGCGCGGAGCAGAATCTTACGGGCTTCGCCGCGTGTGGCGGCCGCTTCGAGACCGGTCTCAGTCCGGGAACGTTCGATGAGCGTGAGCGCCCATTTGTACCACGCTTCAATCTGCATGTCGTCCGAATCCTTGGCCCAGGCTTCCGCGATGCGCTCGTAGGCGGCGGCGGCACGGGAGACGCGCTGGCGGTCAAGCTGTCCGTTGCGGTCGCGCCACTGCTGGGCCATTCCGAAGAGGGAGTCCGCGCGGGCCATCTCGGCCTGCGGGCGGGAAGGGTCGGTCGGCTTGTCGCGGATGAGGCCCTCGAGAACGAGGAGAGATTTGTCGAACTGCCCGAGCGTGCGGAGGATTTCGGCTCGACGAAGCGACACGCGGAAGATCAAGGCGTTCTGTGGGTAGGTCGCGGTGAAGCGTTCGAGGAGCAAGACCGCGTGCGTAAGCTTGTCCTCGCCGCCGGTCGGTGCCTGCAGCGCGGACTGTTCGGCGGCCTCGTAGAGGCCGAGCGCGGCGAATTCAGCAAGATTGGGCTCACCCTTGAATTCCTCGGCGAGGGATTCGAAGCGCGCCTGGGCTTCCGCGTTACGACCGACGGAGGCCAGGTGGCGGCCTTCGACGAGGTATGAGGCCGCGGCGGCGGGGACCTTGCCGAACTGCCGACGTAGCCCGACGAGTTCGTCGAGGCCTTTGGCGGCGCCGGCGTTGAGCGAGGTGCGTGCCTTGAGAAGCGCCGCATGTCCCCGGAGTTCCGGTACGGCCTTACTCAGTTCATCTGGCGTCGCACCGGCGGGCAGATTAGAGAGCTTGCGATCAATCTCTGCGGCAAGCCGGCTCGCTTCAGTGGGATTATTGTTGGCGATGGCTAGGAGTGCCCGCTGCCAGGTGAACCGCAGGTCATAATCGATGCGGGCGCCGCGAGTGAGCGGGGCCAGTCGGGCCAGCAGGCGTTCGGCGTCGGCCGGCCGCTGAGCCTTGCGCATGTCCTCGACGAGGCTCCAGATGGCCGACCAAATGGGCTCCTTGGTGCGGGTACGATTAGAGCGAGCCGCCTCTTCGATCACTTCCGTCGTGCGATTCCAGTCGCTGATCTCATCGCTTGTCTCGAGTAGGCTGAGGATGCGCTGGTGAAAGGCGTCTTCGGAGATTTTCGTATCGGCTGCGTCCTTCTGCAGGGCGGCGTAGGCTTTTTCGGCAAGAACGAAATCTTTGGCGAGGAACAGGCAATCGGCGGCGGCGATGCGGAGTTGTGCGCGTTCTGGTTCGACGCTGCTTTCGCCCAGGGTTGTGAGATGCGTCGCGGCGAGACGATAGGAGCCATCGCCCCAGGCTGCGATGGCGAGCGTGCGGGTGGCTTCGCGGACGAGCGGGCTGGCGGGGACATCCTTGAGCAGGTCTTCGGCGGCCTGGCGGGCTTTTTCGCGACTGCCAGCGAAGAGCATCAACTGGGCGCGGGCGAGGTGGATGGAATCCAGGACTTTGAGGTCGCGCGGGCAGTAATAGGAGAGCTGGCCTGGGTTACGACGGAGCAGGAAGTCGTTTACTTCGTTGGCGATCGCTTTCGTATCGATCGGCTTGGCGGGATCTGTTTCAGAGCGAGGGTCAGCCGCGGCGACCAACGCACGTAGCGCCGTCAGCCGAATCGCAATATTAGCGGGATTACGGGCGGCGTCTTTAAGGCGTTCGCGTCCTTCGGCCTTATCTGTTCCGAGGATGAGTCCAGCGAGAAGGTCGGCCTCCGCTTGGCGCGCAGGGGGTAAGGTGCCGGCCTGGGCGAGGGCTTGGGCGGCGCCTTTGGTATCCTTGAGGTGCGCGAGTGCCAGCGCGAGATTCCGGGCGTAGTCGAAGGCGAGTGGCGTGCCCTTGGCGTCGGCGGCAAGTTCGCGCAACGCCGAGACGGTGCGCTGCTCCACCTTACCGGCGACGATCATCGCGCGGTAACCGAGGACTTCGATGCGCTGACGCTGTTCTTCGGAGACGGCCGTGCGCGTGATAGCTTCTTGCGCGAGGTTGATGTTGAGGTTGTCGCTCTCGGCGCCTGCGACCATCCACCGAAGTGCATGCCCCCAAGCAATTTCGTACGGGGGGAGGGCGGCGATGTTCAGGTCGACCGAAAAAGCGCGGGCCCCGTCGGGGTCATTCTCCAGTAGAGCGATGAGCCCTTCGCGGAGTGACTTGCGAGGCGACTTCGGCAGGAACTTCACCGTCGCCTTGGCTTCGGCCGTACGGGTTCGTTCGATGTAGGCGGCGGACAGGCCGAGTCCGGCCTGTTCGCGATCCTTGTCGCTGAGCTTTGGGTCGGCGAGTAGCTGGGCGTAGAAACCGGAGGCCGTGGAGGAGAGTCCCGCGGCCAAAGCTTGGTCGGCCAGTCCTAGCAGCGTCCGCCGGTCGGGCAGATCGCCCGGGCTGACGGCCGCGTTCGTCGTGATTACGTTAGGCGGCAGGTCCTGCGACACGACCTGACCCGGCAGCAGGACGCCGAGGGCGAGGAAGGTGGCCAGGGTGAACCGCAGCATCGCCCCGACTATGGTCGGAGCGGGCCGGCGGGCAAGAGGCGAGTGCCGGTTCAGGCCTTATCGAGACCGAAGGCCGTATGCACGGCGCGCACGGCCGCGTCGGCCTTGGCGGGGTCCAGCGCGACGGAGATCTTGATCTCGGAGGTCGTGATGAGCTCGCTATTGATACCGACGGAGGCGAGGGCCTTGAAGAGGGTGCCGGCGACGCCGGGGTGGGAAATCATGCCGACGCCTACGATGGAGAGTTTGGAGATTTCGCCGGCGGAACGGACGGAGCCGGAGCCGAGCTTCTTGAGGGTCTGGCCGACGACGGCTTCGACGCGGGAGAACTCGGCGGTGGTCACCGAGAAGGTCAGGTTGGCTTTACCGTCCTTGCCCAGGTTCTTGATGATCATGTCGACGCTCAGGCCGGCCTCACCGAGGTCGTCGAAGAGGGCGGAGAGGGCCTGCGGGCTGTCGGGCAGGTCGTTCACCGTGACGCGGGTCTGCAGGCGGTCGAGGGCGACGCCGGCGATAGCCGCGTCTTCGAGGGTTTTGTCGATGGCTTTCACGATAGTACCAGGTTGGTCGTTAAAGGAGGAACGGACCTCGAAGGGCACGTTATATTTCTGGGCGAACTCTACGGAGCGGGACTGCATGACCTTGGAGCCGCTGGAGGCGAGCTCGAGCATCTCTTCGTAGGAGATTTCCGTCAGCTTGCTCGCGTTGAGCACGATGCGGGGATCGGCGGTGTAGACGCCGTCGACGTCGGTGTAGATCTGGCAGAGGTCGGCCTTAATGGAGGCGGCGACTGCGATGGCGGTGAGATCCGAACCGCCGCGGCCGAGGGTGGTGACTTCGCCCTGTTCCGTGCAGCCCTGGAAGCCGGCGACCACGACAACTTTGCCTTCGTCGAGTCGGGCGAGCAGGTCGCCGCCGGTGATGCGGGTGATGCGGGCGCGGGTGTGGATGTCGTCCGTGAAGATGCCGGCCTGAGCGCCCGTGCGGGAGACGGCGGGCACGCCGATGGCGTGGAGGGCCATGACCGTCAGGGCGATGGTTTCCTGTTCCCCCACGGCCATGAGGACGTCCATCTCGCGTTCGTCCGGCAGTTTGGAGAGGGCCTTGGCGCGGGCGATGAGGTCGTTGGTCACGCCGCTACGAGCGGAGACGACCACGACGATGCGATTCCCCTTCGACCACTGTTCCTTGATCTTGGCCGCAACGTTCTGGATGCGGTCGACACTACCGACGGAAGTGCCGCCGTATTTCTGGACGATGAGGGCCACCGGAGGATCAGGATTCGGGAGAGAAGATGCGGAGCACGACGGGCTCCTCGAGCACCGTCTTGAGTCGGCGCAATTCTGTCAAGACTGCGGACATCTTGCGTTCGCTGACCGGGTAGGTCGAAAGGGTGACGGTACCGCGGCCCTGGTTCGGGTGTTCGTACTGGATGACTCGGGCGATGGACACCTTGTGCTTCGAGAAGATGCGATAGACACCTTCGGAGACGCCGGCCTTGTCGAGCAGCGAGAGACGCAGGTAGAAGGGCGAGACGATCTCGTCGATCGAGGCCATGCGCAGGGCGCGGCCGGCTTTCTCGCGGGCGGCGAGGGCTTCGGGCGAAAGCGCCTGTGAGATCGGACCGGTGAGAGCAGCGATGGCGTCGACGATGTCGCCGATGACGGCGGAAGCGGTGGCATCGCCGCCGGCACCGCGTCCGGTGAGCGTGGTGGCGCCGACGACGTCACCGCGCAGGGTGATGCCGTTGTTGACGCCAGAGACGCGGGCGAGGATGTCGCGGTTAGGGACAAGGGAAGGGTAGACGCCGACGGTCATCCAGTTGGCCTTGAAGTCGCGGCGGATGACGGCGAGGTGCTTGAGCGCGAAGCCGAAGCGGCGGGCGAAATCGATATCGGCCGGGCCGATCTTGCGGATGCCTTCGACGAGCGTCCGGGCGGGCGGCGCCCACTTGCCGTGCGCGAGCCAGGCGAGGATCGAGGCCTTGTGGAAAGCATCGATACCGTCGACGTCGAGCGTCGGGTCGGCTTCGGCGTAGCCAAGTTCCTGGGCTTCCTTGAGGGCGTCGGGGAACGAAAGGCCATCTTCGCCCATGCGGGTGAGGATGTGGTTACAGGTACCGTTGAGGATGCCGACGATCAGCTCAAAGCGATTAGCGACGAGGCCTTCGCGGATGGCCTTAATGATCGGGATACCGCCAGCGACGCTGGCTTCGAAGAGGAACTGGCCGCCATGCTTACGTACGGCCTGGAAAATTTCCGGTCCGTGCTCGCAGAGCAGGGCTTTGTTGGCGGAGACGACGACCTTGCCGAGGCGCAGGGCGCGCAGCGTGAGTTCGCGGGCCTTGGTGGTGCCGCCGATGAGTTCGCAGACCACGTGGACCTTCGGGTCGTCGATGATCTCGTTGACGTTAGTGGTCAGCTTGGAGGCCGGAATCTTGACGGCACGCTTCTTCTTTAAGTCGCGGACGGAGGCCTTGCGGAGGTCGAGCTTCACGCCGAGGCGCGATTCGAGGTCGGCCTGCTTCTCGTGCAGGTGCTTCCAGACGCCTTGGCCGACGGTGCCGAAGCCGAGGATGCCGATGCCGATGGTGCGAGGGGCGGTCATTGCGAAATGGGTCAGGCTTTCTTGGTGAAGCGATTCTCGGTGCCGGCGAGCAGGCGGCCGATGTTGGAACGATGCGTCCAGACGTTGAAGGCCGCGATCGCCGCGGCGAACCAGAATTCGGCCGGGCTGAACTTCAGCGTAGTGAAGAGCGGCAGCACCCAGCACGAGACGGGCAGCGAAACGCCGAGGATGATGGACGCCAGGGAGACGTAACGGGAGAGCAGGAAAATGAGGCCCCAGAGGGTCGCACCAATGAGAATCGGGATGGGCAGGAGCACGATCAGGCCACCGATGGTCGAGGCCACGCCCTTGCCGCCCTTGAACTTCAGGAAGCAGGAGAAGCAGTGGCCGAGCAGCGTGCCGACGAAGCCGGCGACGCAGATTGTGAAGTGGATTTCTGCCGCCTGCGGAGTCTCTTCCATGCGGAGGAGGAGATAAGGTAGTCCGGCTCCGACGAAACCCTTCAAGACATCGAGTGCGAAGACGAGGTTGCCTGGACCCTTGCCGAGCACGCGCTTGACGTTCGTGGCACCGGGGTTGCCGGAGCCTTCTTTCAGGATGTCGACACCATGCTTCTTCGCCACGAGCACGGCGAAGTTGACGGAACCGAGGAGGTATCCGAGCAGGAAGAAAATCCCGATGGCCGCGAACATCGCTTACGCTTCAATCAGCTTGGCGCTGACGATCGCAGGATTACGCAGGATCTCGGCGATGGCCGCCGCGCCGGGAGCGGTGTCGAGCTGGTAAACGGCCAGGGCGTTGGAACCACCGCTGCGGCTGAGGGCCATGTTGGCGATGTTGACGCGTTCCTTGGCGAGGAGGGTGCCGAGGGCACCGATGATGCCGGGCTGGTCCTGGTTCTCGATGAGCAGCAGCTTGCCTTCGGGGATGAACTCGAGGGTGCGACCGTTGATCGAGACGATGCGAGGGGACTGGGCCTTGCCGATGACGGTGCCGGCGACGGAGACGGACTTGCCGCCCGCGAGTACGGCTTCGACGAGGATGAGTTCCTTGTAGTCGGCTTCGGCGGAAGAGCGGACGGTCTGGACCTCGACGCCGAGGGCCTTGAGCTTGCCGGGGGCGTTGACGTCGGTGACGCCTTCGACGATGCCGCGCAGGTAACCGCGCTGGATGGCGCGGGCGATGGCGTTGGCGCCCTGGTCGGAGCCGGTGCCAAAGGTGGTCAGGCGGAGGGATTCGATACGACCCGGGGCGGCGAGCTGACGGGCGATGGCGCCGAGCTTCTGCGCGAGGGAGAGGAACGGCTTGATTGCGGCGAGCGTCTGGGAGTCGACGGAAGGCAGGTTGACCGCGTTGGCGGGCGAGCCGCCGCCGAGGACAGTGATTGCCGCTTCGGCGACTTCGACGCCGACGTTCTCCTGGGCTTCGGCCGTGGAAGCACCGAGGTGCGGAGAGAGGTGGGCCTTCGGGAGGGAGCGGAGCGGGTGATCCTTGGCGAGGGGTTCTTCGACGAACACGTCGAAACCGCAGCCGCCGCACTGGCCGGACTTGAGAGCTTCGGCGAGGGCGAGCTCATCGACGATGCCGCCGCGGGCACAGTTCACGATCTTAACGCCCTTCTTCATCTTGGCGAAAGCGGCTGCATCGACCATACCTTCGGTCGCGCCCTGCTTGCCCTTCTCGATGAGAGGCATGTGGACGGTGATATAGTCGGAGAGGGCGAAGACTTCGTCGAGGGTCGCGATGGAGACGCCGAGGGCCTTGGCGCGGGCTTCGGTGAGATAAGGATCGTAGGCGAGGACCTTCATGCCGAAGGCGAGGGCGCGCTTGGAGACTTCGGCGCCGATGCGGCCCAGGCCGAGCACGCCGAGGGTCTTGCCGAAGAGCTCGGAGCCCGAGAGGGTCTTGCGGTCCCACTTGCCTTCGCGCATGGACTGCACGGCTTCCGGTACCGGGCGGGCGAGGGAGAGCAGGTGGGTGAAGGTGAGCTCGGCGGTCGCGACAGTGTTGCCCGAGGGGGTGTTCATCACGATGACACCACGCTCGGTGGCGGCTTCGACATCGATGTTGTCGACGCCCACGCCGGCACGGCCGACGCAGACGAGGCGCTGGGCGGCGGCGAGGACTTCGCGGGTGATCTGGGTCTCAGAGCGGACCAGGATGGCGTCCACGTCCGCGACAAGGACTAGGACCTGCTCGGGGGTGGAGCCGTAGGCTTCGACGACCTCATAGCCCGGCTGGGCTTTGAGGAGGGCAACTCCGGTGGGCGAGATTTTGTCGGCGACGAGTACCTTTGGCATGGCGATAGCGTGTAAAAGTTTGCGTGAGTCATAAATGCCCGCCCAAGGCAAAGGCAAGCACCTACCCCCGTCTGGCTGTCATACGGACTCAGAGCCGACGATGGGCATAATCCGCCAATTCGTAACAATCCGGGCTCATTTCTTCCAGAAAACGGCAGGGATCCAGCGGGCGGTAGCCTTCACCGGAGACCGCGAAGCGGGGGGCGAAAAGGAACAACATGTTCTCGGCCCGGGTGCAGGCGACGTAGAACAGCCGGCGCTCCTCTTCGACGTCGCCTTCGTCGATAGCGCGGGTCAGCGGGAGGAGTCCGTCGGCCACGCCTAAGAGGAAGACAATCGGGAACTCGAGTCCCTTGGACTGATGGATGGTGGTGAGGCGAAGCATGTCCTCCTCTGGCTCGGCCTTCTTGTCGGAAGACTCGCCGTTGAGCAGGGCCACCTGAGCGACGAGGTCGCCGACGTCTTCGAACTTGGACGCAAAGCCGATGAGGCCCTGGAGGTCCTGCTCGCGTTCCTTCCAGTCAGGGAAGATCGTCTTGATGAAGCCGCCATACCAGCCCTCGATACAGACGCGGACGGTCTCGGCGGGCGTGCGTGCGACCTTGATCGAGTGCGCATCGGAGGCGGCGACGAAAAGATCCGGCGCGGGTCCGGCGGGGCCGGGCTTGGCTTTGGCGGCCTCGAGGCCTTCGAGCATGTCCTCGAGCGTGATGGTAAGGTCGTTGAAGTCGTCCTTGGCCGATTCTGGAACGCGCTTGAGGACGGCATCGTCACGCAGCGCGCGGACCATGCCGCGGCCTTGGGCTTGGGCGACCTCGCGGGCGGCCTTGCTGATCTTCTCCGCGGCGACGGGGCCGACCTTCGGGAGGAGGCAGAGCAGGCGGGAGAGCGCGACCTGGTCGAGCGGGTTATGCACGAAGCGCAGGTGGGCGAGGATGTCCTTCACGTGCGTGAGGTCGAAGAACTTATGGCCGCTGGTGATGACGAACGGTACGCCCGTCGCGTTGAGTTCCATCTGCAGGTCGAGCGACTGGTAATGCGCGCGGTAGAGGACATGCATGTCCGCCAAGGCGTGTCCTTCATGGTGCAGTTGCATGATTTTGCGAACCACGAGCTTCGCCTGCTGTGACGTGTCGCCGACGGTGAAGACCGTGGGCTGCGGGCCACGCGCGCGGACGGCCTTGAGGCGACGGTCGAAGCCTTCGATGCGCGGACGGTGGCTGAGGATCTCATTGGCGAAGGCCAAGATCTCCGGCGTCGAGCGGTAGTTCGTGTCGATCGTGTGGATTAGCGTGCCCGGATGGCGGTTCGGGAAGGCCACGATATTCTCCCAGTCGGCGCCACGCCACGTGTAGATGCACTGCGCGTCGTCGCCGACGGCCATGATCTGGTGCTCGCTGGCGAGCAGGTCGATGATGCGGCTCTGCAGGCGGTTCGTGTCCTGGAACTCGTCCACGAGGATGTGTTGGAAGCGCTGACGATAGTGGGCAAGGGCGGCCGGGTCGTTCTCGAGGACGTAAAGCCAGAGACTGAGTAGGTCATCGAAGTCGCAGAGGTTGCGCTCCTTTTTCGCGGCCTCGTAGCTCGTGCAGAATTGTAGCAGCTTCTCCGGGCCGCCCTTCATCCAGTCAAGTCGTTCGGCGAGGACGTCCGGCAGCGGCCGCAGGGTGTTGCGGGCGTGTGAATAGGCGTCAAGGATGACGGCCGCCTTGGGGTTCGTCTTATCCTTGATGAACGCCCCGTCGATCGACTTCACGATCTCAGAGAAAAGGTGTTCCGATTCCTTCTGGTCGAGGATAGTGAAGTCAGGCGAACGCGATGCCACGGCCGCGTTGCGACGTAGGATGCGCTGGCCAATGGAATGGAACGTGCCTCCCCAGAACTGGCCGCGCGGCACGCCCGTGAGGTCTTCGACGCGTTCGAGCATCTCCTTCGCCGATTTATTCGTGAAGGTCAGCAGGAGAATGTCCCAGGGCTTGGCACCTTGGTGCAGAAGCCAGGCGACGCGATAGGTGAGGGTGCGGGTCTTGCCGGAGCCGGCTCCGGCCAGTACGAGCGCGGGTCCGCGCGGCGAGGTCACCGCGGCGTACTGCTCATCGTTGAGCTCGCCGCGGAAATCGACGGGAGGCAGGCCTTCCACGGGTTAGCGGGCGGGTCGCTGGCGGCGATCCATCAGGCTGAACTTCACGACCTGTTCGTCGGCGCGGTAGGAAGAGCGGACCAAAGGGCCGGATTCGACGTGCTTGACGCCGGCAGCGAGCGCGAAGGTCTTCCACTCGGCGAACTCTTCAGGCGTCACCCAGCGATCAATGGGGGCATGCTCCTTGCTGGGCGAGAGATACTGTCCGATGGTCAGAATGTCGACGTCGGCAGCGGCGATGTCGCGGATGAGTTGTGCGACTTCTTCCTTCTGTTCGCCGATGCCGAGCATGATGCCGGTCTTGGTGATGAAGTCGCGGGACTTGGCGTGCTTGAGTACCCAGAAGGAGCGGTCGTAGCGGGCGGTCTTGCGGATCGGGCGCTGCAGGCGTTCGACCGTCTCGAGATTGTGATTAAGGATGTCAGGACGGGCGTCGAGTAGCGTGTCGAGGTGGACCTGTTCGCCGCGGAAGTCGGCTGGCAGGACCTCGATGGTCGTGTTCGGGCAACGATTGCGGGTGGCGCGGACGGTCGCGGCCCAAACGGAAGCGCCGCCGTCCTTGAGGTCGTCGCGGGCGACGGAGGTGATGACCACGTGCTTCAGGTTCATCAGCGCGATGGACTCGGCCACGCGGGCCGGTTCGCCGAGGTCGAGTTCGCTGGGGCGGCCGGAGAGCACGGCGCAGAAGGTGCAGGAGCGGGTGCAGACGTTGCCGAGGATCATCACCGTGGCGCTGCCGCGGGACCAGCATTCGCCCATGTTGGGGCACTGAGCGGACTGGCAGACCGTGTGCAGCTTGTGCTCGTCGACGTTCTTCTTCGTCTCCAGGAAGTCCGGGCCGCTGGGGAGCTTGGCACGGAGCCAGTCAGGTTTGCGGGCGGACTCGATCATGGAGGGAGGGCAACATTGCCGTCCCGGGCCATTTTTCAACCTAACAAAGAAGAAGGGGTGCCTTCCATTCGGAAAGCACCCCTTTTGCTATGAGTTTCAGCTCAGACCTTAGAAGGTCTTCTTGAGCGTGACGGCCGTGATACCTTCGTAGGTACCGGCGAAGGTGCCGCTACCGTTCGAGTAGGACACGGTGCCAGTGAAGCCCGCGACCGGGTAAGAAAGGCCGATGGCGTAATCCTTGTCGTTCGAGGCGGCATTCTTGCCGTCGGTTACGCCGTAGTGGAGCGCGAGGCTGAGGCCCTTGATGGCGGCGACTTCGTAAGCGTAGTTGAGCTCGTAGTACTGGGTGCCGCTGCCAGCGATGCCGAAGTAATCGGTGACGGCGTGGGAGAGCTTGGCGGTGAAGCCGTAGGCCGAGACCGAGGCGTTGATCTCACCCGTGTTGAGGGAGGAGTTACCTTCGTAGACGTAGGCCAGGTAGCCGACGGAGGCGGAGAAGTCCTTGCTCAGGCTGAAGCCGTAGTTGACGTAGAGATCGACTTCGAGGGAGGTCGAAGGAGCCCAGCTGATGTTGGAGGCCCAGACGCCAGCCGAGAGGCCGGAGGTGTGCGCGACGTCGAAACCGCCCTGCAGGGCAGTCGTGACCGCCGGTCTGCGAGATGCCGCGGAAGACGTAGTCGCTGGTGAAGGCGACGTTGCCCGTGGAGGTGAACGCCGAGGGAGCGGCGGGCGCCGACTGAGCAAAGCTCGCGGCAGCGGTGAGGGTGAGGAGGGTGATGGAGGTGTGCTTCATGGCGTCTGCTGATGTGCTCAAAGTTTGCCAAATCACCATGTATTTCGACAATCCTGTGAAGATTGGCGAATAAACCCCAACGATTGCTTAAAAAGAAGCCACCAATGCTTTATTTTAAGCGTTAAAAACTACCCTTAACTACGGTAGCACTCGAGGTGGGCTTCGGCTGATTTCGCCCAGCTGAACTCCGACGCCATCGCGGTCTTCTGCAGTGACCTATAGGTCGCGGGCTGCTGATAAAGTTCCAGCGCCCGATTGAGGGCCCATTCGACACCTCCTTGGTCCGCATGCTCAAAAAGAATCCCAGTACCTTTCTTTTTTCCGTCCCAGCCGCTCACGGTGTCCGCCAAGCCGCCAGTGGCTCGAACGATTGGCAGCGTGCCGTAGGCCATGGAATACATCTGGTTTAGCCCGCACGGCTCGAAGCGGCTGGGCATGAGGAAGAAATCGCTGCCAGCCTCGATCCGGTGGGACAGGCCGTTGTCGTAGCCGATGCGGACGGCGCAGAGGGTGGGGAAGTCGACGGCGAGTCGCTTGAACTCGTTTTCTAACCAGGCGTCACCGCTGCCGAGGAGCACGAACTGCAAGGAGTCTTTGCGCAGGAATTTCGGGAGCACGCTGACGGCCAGATCCAATCCCTTCTGCTCCCAGAGGCGTGAGACGACGCCGACGAGGGGAACGTCACGATCGGTGGCGAGACCGAGTTCGCGCAGTAGGGCGGTCTTGCATTCGGCCTTTCCCGCGGGCTTCTTGGCTGAGAATGCGGCGGCAATATGCGCGTCGTCCTCTGGGTTCCATTCGTCGCGATCGACGCCGTTGAGGATGCCGCGTAGGTCACTTGCGCGGCGACGCACCACGTCATCGAGCCCGTAGCCGAAGGCTGGGGTGAGAATCTCCTTGGCGTAGGTCGGGCTGACGGTGATGACCTTGGCGGCGTGGAGGATGCCACCTTTGAGGAAGTTGACGCCACCGAGGCACTCGAGTTCCTGTGGGCTCCAGAGGAATGCGGGCAGCCCGAGGTAGGCCATGATGCGCTTGGGATAAAGGCCTTGGTGCTGCAGGTTATGGATCGAGAGGACGGTCTTGGCTCCGCCGAGCGCGGACTGCTTGAGCGTGGTATTCAGGAGCACGGGCACGAGGCCGGCGGTCCAGTCGTGGCAATGGATGACGTCGGGGGTCCAGCTGGTCGTCAGGCAGGCGTCTAGTCCGGCTCGTCCGTAGAAGGCGGCCCGTTCGCCGGCGTCGTCACGCGCCGGATAGATTTCGCGGGCACCGTAGAAATCCTCGTGTTCGACGAACCAGGCTTCGAAGTTCGGGGAGACCTGAAGCGTGCGGATACGGCAGCCGGCCTTACGGACGTCGCCGTTCACGCCGACCTTGAGCGATTCGATGAGCGTGCCCATCTTCTCGCGGCCCGGGACGGAGCCGTAGAGGGGCGTCACCGCGCGGACTTCGTGACCCATGGCGGCCAAGGCTTTACCTAGCGCCACGGTGGCGTCGCCGAGTCCGCCGGCCTTGGACCAAGGCGCCAACTCGGGAGTCACGAAAAGGATTCTCATGCGGAAGGTCGGTTGTCGCGGGGTCGTCCGAGTCGGTTGAGTAACGGGACGAAGGCCACGAGGATAATCAAGGCGGCGACCATGGCGACATTGCCAGCCAAATCATGGACGGTGCCGAGCGACGAGAAACCGACCTGCCCGTGTTCGATGCCGGCGAGGTCACGTTCCAGTGACTTTGAGCCGTGGTGCAGCGCGTGGAAGGTGAGGTAAGTGTTGCGTCCGATGTTGAGCAGGATGGCGGTGAAGCCGGCGAGGCCGATCAGCGCGATGCGACGGAGCAGCGCACCTGGAAAGCCGCCTTCCAGGAAGACCGCGCCGAGAAAGGCGCCAGCGAAGACGCAGGCCGAGAGCGAACGGATGCCCGAGCAGGCCTCCGCCACCCCGACCGCATCTCCGTTAGGGAAGATGATCGTGTTGCCGCTGACCCGGATGGCGTGGTCGTTGGCACGCAGAATCCCGGAGACAATCTCGGTGACGTTGGTGAGCAGCTCGCCTTTGATCTGGTTATCGACGAGGTAGAGGAACGGACCAGAAATCAACCAGACGCAGGCAGGAAAGAGGAGGAGTCCGACGACCCGCCAGCGGGAGGCTGATGTCGCGACGGCGTCCGACGGTCCGCGGACGGAGAGGAAGGCGAAGGCGAGCGCCGCGCCGGCGAGGCCGAAGCTGATGGCGAGGGTGGGGCCGATGCCGGTACCGAAGATGGCGCGGGCGGCGGCGCCGAAGCCGAAGAGCGCGAGGGAAGCGAACGCCAATAGTTGGGCGAGGGTGAGTACGCCTTTGGACGTGGGCGCGGCGACGTCGGACCGTTCGCCCGTGAGCAGGGCGCGGAGGTCTTCCCAGCGATCCCAGAGCACGTAAGCGGAGAAGAATGGTACAAGGTAGCCGAAGGTATAATCGTCCTTGGTGCTCCAGATGGCCCACTGATCCCAGGTCGTGAACGCGGCCATACCAATGAGTAGCAGGCCGAGGCCACGCGTCGTGCCATCTAACTTCGACTGTGCTTCCACGGACATCAGAACCGGGGGACCGCGGCCAGCAGCGTCTTCGTATAGGCCTGCTGCGGATTGCCGAGAATCTCAGCCGGGGTGCCTTGTTCGACGATCTTGCCCTTGGACATCACGAGGATGTGGTCACTGACATGTTCGACGACGGCGAGGTCATGGGCGATGAAGAGGTAGGTGAGGCCAAGCTGTTCCTGCAGGTCCTGGAGCAGATTCACGACCTCGGCTTGCACGGAGACGTCGAGTGCCGAGACGGGCTCGTCGCAGATGATGAGCTCCGGCTGCACAGCGAGGGCTCGCGCGATGCCGATGCGCTGGCGCTGGCCGCCGGAGAATTCATGCGGGTGGCGGCGCAAGTGTTCGGCGGGGAGTTGGACGCTGCGGAGCAGTTCGGCGCAGCGGGCTTCGCGGTCCTCTCGGGTCATCTGCGGGAAGTGAATCTCGAGCGGCTCGGAGAGGATGCTCAGGATGTCGGCCCGCGGGTTGAGCGAATTATACGGATCCTGGAAGATCATCTGGATCTTCTTGCGCCAGGGGAGGAAGTCCGAGTTCGAGAGGACGCCGATATCCTGGCCGTGGTAGAGGATCTTACCAGCGGTCAATGGGGCGAGCTTCACGATGGCGCGGCCGGTCGTGGTCTTCCCTGAGCCGGATTCACCGACGAGTCCGACGGTCTTACCTTTCGGAACGACAAAGGAGATCCCGTCCACGGCCTTCTTGGGTTCGGCTTTCTGGAAGAACCAGTTGGCCCGGCCAGGGTAGTGGACGGAAAGGTCGCTGACTTCGAGAAGGTTGTCGCTCATCGGGAGACCTTGAGTTCGTCGGACAGGGTGGTGAGGCGGCGGCGTCGCTGACCGAGGCGCGGGATGCAGGCGATCAGCGCCTTAGTGTAAGGGTGCGACTGCGTCCGCATGATCTGTTCGACTGGGCCGGATTCGACGATGCGTCCTTTCCACATCACCGCGACCTTATCGGCGAAGTTCGCGATGATACCGAAATTATGGGTGATCAGGACGATGCTCATGCCCCGTTCGCGACGGAGGCGGGCGAGGAGGTCCATGATCTCCTTTTGGATGGTCACGTCGAGCGCGGTGGTCGGCTCGTCGGCCACGAGGATCTTCGGGTTGCACGCTAGCGCCATGGCGATCATCGCGCGTTGCTGCATGCCGCCGGAGAGTTCGTGGGGGTATTGGTTCGCGACGCGTTCGGGGTCGTTGATGTGGACCTCGGCGAGGGAGCGAATGACCTCGGCGTTGACGTCTTTGACGTCCGGTCGGTGTAACGCGACGGCTTCGCCAATCTGGAAGCCGATGGTGTAAACTGGATTTAGGGAAGTGCCGGGTTCCTGAAAAATGTAGGCGATCGAGCCACCGCGGATCTTGGCGAGTTTATCCTCGGGAAGTCCCATTAACTCGACGCCGGCCAATTTGACGGATCCCGATAGGCCGCAAGACGGCTCGGGCGGCAGCAGGCGGGTCAGGGCGAGGGCCGAGACCGACTTCCCGGAGCCGGATTCGCCGACCACCGCGAGGACTTCGCCGGCGGCGAGTTCGTAGCTGACGCCTTGGGCGGCGACGGTCTCGCGGTCACCCGTGCGGAAGGTGACGCTGAGGTCCTGGACTTTCAGGAGAGGCTCGGCGGACATGGTCGGCAACATAGGTTGGGCAAGGGGTGAGGGAAAGGAAGAACGACGGTCATTCGGTCCGCCAGCGGTCTTCGATGACGGTCTTCGGCGTGCCGCGCACCTTGCCGTCGCGGAAATCCTTGAGGTCGACCTCGCGCTGCTTGGGTTCGAGCCAGAAGAGGCCGTACTGTCCCGGATCTTCGGCCGCCCGCACGTCGAACCCTGCCGGGAACTTGACCCAATCCCAGTGGGCGATGCGGTAGCCAGGGACCTTGAATCCCGGGATGAAGTCGGCAAGGTCATGGATGCGGTGCTGCATCTGGAATGAGAGCTTGATCATCTCGTCCTCTTCGGTGGCCTCGCGGAAACGGTCGATGAGTTGAGAGAGGTCGGAGTCGTCGATGCCAGTGATGTTGTTCGTCTGGCGCTTTGGCACCTTACGTCCGTCAGCCAGCTTCTCGACGGCGTTGTCGGTGTGGTGGGATTCCCAGAGGGCAGGGAGGCGGCTCGAGACGGACCACGCCCAGAAGACGATGTCATGGTTCTTCTCCATGACTTTGCGGTACATGGTCGTGCGCTCGAGCGTCTCGGGGCGGTACTCCACGCCACAGCGGCGGGCTGATTCGACGAGCGTCGCGAGATACTTGCGACGGTCGGAGGTGTCGAAGGTGAGTCGGAACGAAAGCCGTTCGCCGGCCGCGTTCATGAGGATGCCGTCGGCGCCGACGCGGGTGAAGCCAGCCTTGGCGAAGGCCGCACGGGCGAGTTCTGGCGAATAGCGGCGAGGACGGATCGAGGGCTCGGTGAACTTGCCAAGGCCTTCGCTGAATTGGTTGAGGCGTTCGTAGTCGCCGCGATAGAAGCCATCGATGACGCGCTGGAAGTCGGTGGCGTGCTGGAGGCCGACGCGCACGTCGAGGTCCGAGAGAAGGGCCTTCTGCGTATTGAGGTAGAGCCCGTAAGGAGGGCGGGGGATATCGTTGAAGAACTGGGCCTTCGTGAGGTAGCCGTTCTGGTAGGCCTTCTTCTCGTTGGTACCGTACCAATAGCGCGGCATCATGATCGGCATGAAATCGATCTCGCCGGCGAGCATCGAGGCGTAGGCGCTGTCCATCTCGCGGATGACGCCGTATTCGATGACGTCAGGATTATAGCGGTGGCGGTAGAACTTGCGATGGTCGCCCCACCAGTCCTGCACCCGGGTGAGCGTGACGGACTTTTCGCGTTGTAAGCCGGTCGGGCCGACGAAGTAGGGGCCCGTCGTCGGCTGGAAGCGGTCGTTATACAGTTTTTCGTAATTCGGGCCGAAGTCCTTGAAGAAATTGCGCGGCAGTGGAATCAGTTGGCCCAGGCGTTCGAGCTGATACGGGCGCTTGCGCGGGGCCTTGATGGCAATCGTGTGCGCGTCGTACTTCGTGATGCTGCCCCACTCGCGGGTGTAGAAGTCGGCGTACCAGTCGGCCTTCGCCCAAGGCGAACGATTGAAGTAGAACGTGTAGAAGTAGTCGTCCGCGGTGATGGGCTGGCCGTCCGTGAACTTGGCATTCGGATCAAGGCGGAAGTAGGCCGTCATGCCGTCGGGCGACATCGCCCAGCTCGTCGCCAGGGCGGGGATGGTCTCTTCGGTATTTGGGTGCGAGGAGATTAGGCTGAAGTCGTTATTGTCGTAAAGCTCCCCGCGGAAACCATTGTTAGCGTTAGGTCCAACGCGTCGGAGAGTGGGCGGGGTGGAGCCGGTGAACTGGCGCAACGTGCCGCCGCGGACCGCTCGCGGGTCGGCGAATTCTTTCTGCTCCGAGCCATCGTGCCAGACGAGGTCCTTGGGGAGGTCGGTCGGCTTGGCGAAATGGAAGAAGTCCTTGTGCTCGGCGTAGTAAGCCGTGGCCTTCGGGTCCTCGTAGGTCTGGGCCGAGGCGGTCGTCAGGACGAAGAGGAAGGCGAGCAGGGTTCTCATTTTTGGGCGCGACGGAGGTCGAAGGCGTCCTGGAGCGCTTCGCCGATGGAGTTGATCATGACCATGGTGCCGACAAGGCAGAAGAGCGTAGGACCGAGGATCCACCAGGCGTCCCAGTTCTCTTTGGCTTGTTGGAGCAGATTTCCCCAGGAGGGCTCGGTGGGCGGCAGTCCGAAGCCGAGGTAGTCGAGGGCGGAGAGCGAGAAGACCAGGCCGTGCAGGCTGAAGGGGAGCGTCGTCAGGATGATGGTCGCACAGTTAGGCAGGATGTGACGCCAGATGATACGAGCGTGGCCGGCCCCCAGCGCGCGGGAAGCGGTGACGTAGTCGCGGGCGGAGATTTGATAAGCGGCAGCACGTAGCTGCTGGGCGAGCCCGATCCACGAGAATGCGACAAGGATGAAGATGAGAATCGCCAGCGAGGGCTCGAGCAGGCTGGCGAGGAAGATGATGGCGTAGAGGAAGGGGATGTTGGACCAGACTTCCATGAGTCGCTGGCAGACCATGTCGAACCAGCCGCCGAAGTAGCCCATCGCAGCGCCCAGGATCAGGCCGACGCCATAGACGCATGGGAGAAAGATGAGGGCGGAGAGCAGTAGGATGCGGAAGCCGCCGAAAAGCCGCGCGACGATATCGTGGCCGGATTCGTCGGTACCGAGCCAATGTCCGTCGAGTCCGGGCGGGCAGGGCGAGGGCACCTGCGTGCGGAGCGAGCCCTGCGGCTCCCACTGGGTGCGATCGTCGGCAGGGACGCGCTGGACGACCTTACCGTCGACGAACTTGGCGCGGGCGATGCCGACGCCCTCGGCGAACAGGCGGGCGTCGCCTTCGGGCCGGCCGTTGATGATCGTCCAAGCCTGGCGGCGGGTGCCGTCCGTATTAAGTGTGAAGATGCGCCCCTCGGAGATGATGCCGCGAGGGTCGTACCACCGTCCTTCGGCGTCGCGGGAAGCCTCCGGCATCACCTCGCAGACTTCTCCTGGGGCGAAAGGTACGGGTGGCATGATGAGCCAGCCTCGCCCGTTCTGCTTCAGCTCTTCGGCTAGCAAGCGATAGTTGGGTTCGCCTTCGATCTTTAGGCCGAGGTCACGTCCCGAGATAAAGCCCGCGAAGACCGGGAAGCGCGTGACCCCATCGACCTTGAGCACGAGCGGGCGATTGCCGACGAGCAGCGGTCCCAGTAAGGCGAGCGCAGAAATCACTAACAGCGTGAGCAGTGACCACCAGCCCATGCGGTTGCGACGGAACCGATCGAATCGCTGCAGCGTGATGGGGCCGAAGAAGCTCATGCGGATTTGTCGAACCGGATGCGCGGGTCGACGGCGGCGACGCAGAGGTCGGAGACGATGTTGCCGATGAGCATCGCCAGGCTGGAGAGCGTGAGGAGGCCGAGGAAGACGGGGTAGTTGCGGTGGACCAGCGAATCGTAACCCAGCAGGCCAAGGCCAGGGATATTGAACGTCACTTCGATGAGGAACGAGCCGGTGAGGAAGAAGCCGAGATTACCCCCGAAGGTCGCGGCCAAGGGGATGAGCGAATTGCGGAGCGCGTGGACGAAGACGATGCGCCTGTGGCTGAGGCCTTTGGCTTTGGCGGTGCGGACGTAGTCGGCGGCAAGGTTGTCGAGCAGTCCGTTGCGCGTGAAGAGCGTGAGCGCGGTGAAGGCGCCGACCATCTCGCAGGCGAGCGGTACGATGGTGTGGTGGACGCGGCCGGCCCAACTGAGGTTCGCCCAATCAAATCCCTTGGTCGGGAACCATCCGAGATGGAAGCAGAGCAGGTGCAGCATCGCGACGGCGAGGATGAATCCTGGCACGGAATAGAGGATGAAAAGAACCTGCGAGGATCCACGGTCGAACCAGCCGTCGCGCTTCAGGGCCTTGGCGACGCCGAGTGGAATTGAAATCGCGTAGGCGAGGAGCAACGACCAGCCGCCGAACCAAGCCGAGATGGGCAGTCGCGCTTTGATCTCATCCCAGACGGGTTTATCGCTGGTGGTGGAGTCGCCGAGCTCCGCTTGGAGTAGGCCGGCGAAGGCACGACGATAGACGAGCACGCGCAACGCTGTCTCGGGGTCGTCGGGCAGGGGCGCCGGTGAAGCGAACCAGTGGGCGCGAGGTTTACCGTCCGCCGTGGTTATTGTGAGGGAACTTCCGGTCTGGCTGACGTTCAGCTTGAGGGATTTGCCCGGGTTGAGGTCGTCAGTAACCTCCGCCTCGGCTTTGCCGTCCTTATCTAGGCGCACCGTGATCCAGTCCGCTGGGCCGGGCAGGGCACCGAGCCAGATGGCATAGGCCTCTAAAATGGAGCGATCGAAACCATAGCGCCGTTTGAGGTTGTCGAGCTCTTCGGGCGAGGCCGGGCCGCTGGGGCGGGCCGCCGTGCTGCGCTTGCGGTCGGCCTGCTGGCGCTCGGCGAGGGCTTGTTCGATTGGGCCACCTGGGACGAAGCGGGTGAAGCAGAACGCGACGAACGTGATGCCCACGAAGGTCAGTGGGACTAGCAGCAACCGTCTGAGGACGTAGTCGCGCATCGCGGGTCTCTATAGGGCAGTCACAGAACGAGGAGGGGTCAACCTCGAAAGGACTCGGCTTGCACCTGACGCTGGACGCCCCACTTTCCTCGGGGTGCCCCTGCTTTACTCCCCCAGCTGGTTCCTGCTGATGATCCCTCTGGCGTTCGTCGCGTTCGGCCTACTCCTGCTCACGATCTTCCTCCTGGCCTTTGCGTGGCGGGCGCCTCGCCGGCATAAGTCGATGTCGCTGGGGTATTGCCTCATGCATACCCTTTGCTGGTTGCTCCTAAAGTGCGGGTATACCATCCGCGTCCGCGGGTTGGAGAACATCCCGGCAGAAGGTGGCGTTCTCCTCATCGCGAACCATGTCGCCTATGCCGACGTGCTGGTGATGGGCGTGATGTGTCGTCGCCCAGTGCGCTTCCTTTCCTGGGAGGGTTTCGAACGCCATAAGTTCCTCGGCTTCATGTGCCGTCTGATGGGAACGATTCCGGTTTCGGAGACGAAGGCCAAGGAGGCCATCATCAAGTCGGGCGAAGCCCTCGCACGTGGCGAGATCGTCTGCATCTTCCCCGAAGGCAGCCTCACGCGTAATGGCGGCCTCATGCAGCTGCGCAAAGGCTTCGAGCTGATCGCCCGCCGCGGTGGCGCGCCCATCGTGCCCGGTCGCGATCGACGGCATGTGGGGTTCCATCTTCAGCTTCAGCGGCGGTAAGTCTTTCTGGAAATTGCCCAAGCATTTTCCGCGTCCGGTCGGCGTCGTCATCGGCAAGCCGTTTCCCGCCAGCGAGCATGCCAAGACGCGTTCGCGTATTCTTGAGCTCGCCGCGGAGGCCTTCGCCATGCGCGAATCCCTTGAAGGGCATCTTGCCCGCGAGGTCGCGGAGGGTCTGGTCAAGAAGGGTGGCGCCATCGCTTTAGTCGATCGCACGTCAGCCCGCCGCGAGTTTACGGGCGCGACATTGTTGGCCTTGGGCTGGGCTTTCGCGGGTGAGTTGAAGCGCCGGACGACGTCCAAGCGTGTCGCGATCGTGCTGCCTCCGGGCGTTGCGGCGGCGGTGGCTAATCTGGGCTGTGTGTTTGCCGGCAAGGTCCCGGTGAACCTCAATTTCTCGCTCGGTCGCGAGCAAGCGCTCTCCTGCCTCCAACGGGCCGAGGTCGACCTCGTCGTCACCGCCGGCGCTTTCCGCAGCAAGCTCTCCGAGAAGTCTCCGGACTTCCCGTGGGGCGATCACGTCCTCGACGTCGCCGATTTTCTGACCGCCCATTCTCGCGCCGACCTCGCTTTCCGCATCGGCGTAATCCGCTTCCTGCCGACCTCCTGGGTGCTGGCGTGCATGGGGCTTCCGAAACATGGTGGCGACGACGAAGCGGCTTTACTCTTCACGAGCGGCAGCTCCGGCCAGCCTAAGGGCGTGCGCCTCTCGCACCGTAACATCCTGGCCAACCTGCGGCAGATCGACGACGCTGACATCCTGCCGGACGACGCGGTCCTGCTCAGCAGCCTGCCGGTCTTTCATAGTTTCGGTTTCACGATCGGGCTTTGGTATTCACTTTCCCGTTCGCCCCGCCTCGTGACTTTGCCGTCGCCGCTGGATTCCGCCGCCGCCGTGAAGGCGATCAAGGAAGAGAAGGTCACGGTCGTCGTCGGCACGCCGACTTTCCTGCGCCCCTATCTTCGTCGCGGTACCGCCGCCGATTTCGCATCTCTTGAATGGGCCGTCGTCGGCGCCGAGAAGTGCCCGGCCGACCTCGTGGACGCTTTCGCCACCCAACTCGAGACGCCGATCCTTGAAGGCTATGGCATCACCGAGACCAGCCCCGTCCTGGCCGTCAATGTGCCCGACCGGATTCGACGCCGAAGGTCCCGGTGGCGTCTGGCTGGGCAATGTCCGTGGCTCCGTCGGCCGTCCGGTCATCGGCGTCGCCGTCCGCTTTCTTGACCCAGAGACCGGCGAGCTCATGCCGAACGGGCAGGTGGGTCTCCTGGAAATCAAGGGCGCCAATATCTTCATGGGCTATCTCGATGCCGAGCAGACGGCTAAGGCGATGACGCCGGATGGTTGGTATCGTACGGGTGACCTCGGCCGCATGGATGATGACGGCTTCCTGCACCTTGCCGGTCGACTTTCCCGCTTTTCCAAGATCGGCGGAGAGATGGTCCCGCATGGCACCGTGGAGGATGCTTTGCGCAAGGTGATGGGGCTGACTGATTCCGGGGAGGTCAAGGTCGCCGTCGCCAGTACCGCGGATCCGGCCAAGGGCGAGCAGCTCGTCGTACTGCATGTCGATGATATTGATGCCGAGGCGATCCGCACGGCGCTTGCGGCCGAAGGGCTTGCCAACCTGTGGATTCCCAAGGTGTTCAAGAAAGTACCCGCCATCCCGATTTTAGGCACGGGTAAGCTGGATTTGAACAAGTTGCGGGAGCTGGCACAGGGCTGACGCGGTTTTGGCTCGCTTGTGGCTTATGGTCGATTGTCCTAACCGACGATCATGCCTAAAAAGAAGAAGCCCGCGAAGAAGTCCGCCCAGGTGGTCAAGGCGCGCAAGCCCGCCCCGAAACCGGCCAAGAAGCCGACGGCGAAGCCCGCAGTCGACTCGCAGGTCGCTGCTTTCCGCGACGCCGTCCTGCGCCACTTAAAGAGCACTTTCGCCCGCGATCGCGTCACCGCGACCCGCAACGACTGGTGGATGGCCACCTGCATGGCGGCCCGCGACCAGATGCTGGAGCGCTACATCGACACGCAGGCCCAGCACGCCAGCAAGAACGTCCGCCGCGTCTACTATCTCTCCTTGGAATACCTGATGGGTCGCGTGCTGACCAACAACCTGGTCAATCTGCAGCTACGCGACGTTGCCACGGCAGCCTTGGCCGAACTCGGTCAGGACCTCGAAGCCGTCGCTGACGAAGAAGCCGACATGGGCCTCGGCAACGGTGGCCTCGGTCGCCTCGCCGCGTGCTTTCTCGATTCCCTCGCCACGATGGACATCCCGGCCGTCGGTTATGGCATCCACTATGAGTTCGGTCTCTTCCGCCAGACCTTCGCGCAGGGCCGCCAGGTCGAAGTCGCCGACAACTGGCTGGCGAACAACAACCCTTGGTTGATCCGCCGCCCCAACTATCGCGTCAGCGTGCCGCTCTATGGCCGCGTGAAGCACAGCACCGACGACCGTGGTAACCATTGCGCCGAACTCGTCGAGACCCGCAACCTCCTCGGTATGCCTTGGGATATCCCGATCGCCGGCTTCGCGGGCAGCAGCGTCAATTTCCTCCGCCTCTGGGAATCCAAGGCCGCTTCCGAATTCGACTTCCGCGCTTTCGATCGCGGCGGTTACGTCGAAGCCGTGCATGAGCGCGATTCGAGTGAGATCGTCTCGAAGGTCCTCTACCCGAACGACAGCACAGAGAGCGGCAAGGAGCTCCGTCTCGTCCAGCAGATCTTCTTCGTGTCCTGCTCCCTGCAGGATATCCTGCGCCGCCATCGCCGGACCAACGCCAACTTCAATAACCTGCCGGCCAAGGCTGCCGTGCAGCTCAATGATACGCACCCGTCCATCGCTGTGGCGGAATTGATGCGCCTGCTGGTCGACGTCGAGCGCCTGACTTGGGACGAAGCCTGGGGGCTCTGCTCTCAGGTCTTCAGCTATACCAACCACACCTTGCTGCCTGAGGCCCTTGAGACCTGGTCCGTGCCGCTCTTTGAGAAAGTCCTGCCGCGCCACCTCGAGATCATCTACGAGATCAACCGCCGCCACCTCGAGGGCGTCGAGAAGCGCTGGCCGGGCGATGACGCCCGCAAGACGGAGCTCTCGATCGTGCAGGAAGGTTTCCCGAAGCGTATCCGCATGGCGCACCTCGCCGTCGTCGGCTCGCATCACGTGAACGGCGTGGCCGAACTGCACACGCGCCTCATCCGTGCGAATCTGTTCCCTGGCTTCAACGAGCTCTGGAAGGGCAAGTTCGTGAACGTCACTAACGGCGTCACGCCGCGCCGCTGGGTCCGCGGCTGCAACCCTGAGCTCGGCGCCCTGTGCGACGAAGTCGCAGGCAAGGGCTGGGAGGCCGACCTCGGCCGCCTGCGTAAGCTGGATGCCTTGGCTGACCGCCCGGCGTTCCAGGACCGTTTCCTGGCCATCAAGCGTGCGAATAAGGTCCGCCTGGCCGCCCGCATCAAGGAACTCGTCGGCGTGGAAGTCTCGCCCGACGCGCTCTTCGACGTGCAAATCAAACGTCTACACGAATACAAGCGCCAGCACCTCAACCTGCTGCACATCCTGCACCTGTACCGCCGGATTCTGAACGAGCCGAACGGGCAATTCACGCCACGTGTCTGCATCTTCGGCGCCAAGGCCGCCCCAGGTTACGCCCTCGCGAAGCACATCATCCACGCGATCAACCGTGTCGCCGCGGTCATCAATTCCGACGAGCGCGTCCGCGGACTGCTCAAGGTAGTCTTCCTACCGGACTACCGTGTTTCGCTCGCCGAGCGCATCATCCCCGCTGCCGACCTTTCCGAACAGATCTCCACGGCCGGCAAGGAAGCTTCCGGTACCGGCAACATGAAACTCGCCCTCAACGGCGCGGTGACCATCGGCACGCTCGATGGCGCTAACGTCGAGATCGGTGAAGAAGTCGGCGACGAGAACATCTTTATCTTCGGCCTTCAGGTCGAAGAGGTCGAGAAACTCTGGGCGGACGGTTATGATCCGCATGCGGTACTCGCCGCCGATCCGGAACTGGCCGCGCTGCTCGACTGGCTGCGCTCTGATACCTTCACGCCTGAGCAAGCTGGGGCGCTTTCGCCGGTGGTCGATTCGCTCGTGGAGGGCGGCGACCCCTATCTCGTGCTGGCCGACTTCCGTAGCTATGTCGACGCCCAGGCCAGGGCCGAGAAGGCCTTCTTGGACCGTCGCCGCTGGGCCGCCATGGCCATCCGGAATGTTGCCCGCTGCGCCAAGTTCTCGTCCGACCGCTCGATCGGCGACTACGCCAAGCTCATCTGGAAGACCAAACCCCACCCCATTCCCCGCTAAGAAGGGGTTGAGGTCGGTCGCCAAGGTCCCCAAGATGGGTGGCCTTGCGACCCCGCATCTCCATCCCCGTCCTGCTGGCCGTGTCGGCTTTGACGCTGTCGGCGGCCGAACGTCCGCCTGGCGCGATGAAGGCCGGCGTGGTCATCACGGCTGAAGGGGGTATCGAAGGAACTCAAGTGTACCGTTACGATGCCGACGGGCGTCCGATGGAGGGCACTCCGACCAAGTCTCGCGTGATGACGGCGCCTCGTCCGGCCAGCTCCGCTCCTGCCGCCACTGCCGGGTCCGCTTCTGTTGCTCCCTCGCCCGCTCCTGCGCCTAAGCAGTCCATCAAGACCGCCGACGGTCGCACGGTCCCGTTTACCGTCGAAGGGAAGGGTATCGGCAAGGGCGTCGATGGTGCCGTGGATTTCAACGCTGGCCTCAAGAAGGCATCCAAGTCCAGTGGACTCATGGAGCAGCGCTTCGACACGGCCATGTCTTCCATCGGCAAGGATCAGGTCTACTCCCGAAACAATCTCATCACCCTCGACACCTGGCACGGCCGCTATGACACCATCGGCCGCAAGAAGTCCGACATCGAACTCACGGACACGCTCGGCGCACCCGTCCGTCCGAAGGACACCGTCGAGGTGAAGTCCGTCGATCGCATCAAGTCTTCCGTCAGCGGTACGAAGGCCGAGGTAAAGGATTGGGAGGAGCGCATGGGCATCGAGACCAACGCCAAGTTTACCGGCGTGAAATCTAACTGGCAGGGCCGGCTTAACCCCGCCCCGAAGACGGTCGACCAGCTTTCGATGCAGGACATCAATCGCTATCAGTTCCGCCGGAATCGCTCCAGTGACCCCGGGCTGCCGGTGGTCAAGCCGGGGTCGGATGAGGTGCAGACTAAGGGCGTTAAGAAGTAATTGCCCGAAAATGGAGCGACGACGTCGCCTTTTTGCCTCGCAGGTTCGGCGGGGTGTTTTAGTCCTAATCCCTTAACTTCATGAGCGACGCTCAGCCCAGACCCGCCGGCAACGGCATCAGCGACCTCGAGGTCAAGGATGCCCAGATCATCTTTGATTCGGTCTGGTCCAGTCTGGAACGCGAAATCGGCCGCGAGAAGCTAGCTTTTCCTCGCGAGATCTTCTGGCTCAACGGCGCCCCGGGCGCCGGTAAGGGTACGAACACCGCGTTCATCCTCCAGTATCGCGACTACGCCGCCGACCCGATTGTGGTCAGTGACCTGCTTTCGAGCCCCGAGGCCAAGAAGCGTATCGACGCGGGTATGCTCGTCGGCGACCGCGAAGTGGTGGAGATCCTATTCCGCAAGTTGCTTGCTGATGAATACGTCAGCGGCGCGATCGTCGACGGCTTCCCGCGCTCGATGGTCCAGGTGGAGTGTCTCAAACACCTCTTTACGAAGCTCAACGACCTCCGCACCGAGTTCCGTGGTTCGACGGGCGTGCGCTTCCCGAAACCCCATTTCCATATCCTCGTCCTGTTCGTCGATGAGAATGAGTCCGTCCGCCGTCAGCTGAAGCGCGGGCAGGAAGCCATCGCCCAGAACGAGAAGGCCGCCCGCGAAGGCGGACCGCTCGCGGAAGTCCGCAAGACCGACCTGACGGCCGACGCCGCCCGCAATCGTTACCGCGTCTTCAAGGAGCGCACTTACGAGCCGCTGCAGTCGCTCCGCGACATCTTCCACTACCATTTCATCAATGCGCAGGGATCGCTCGCCGAAGTCCAGGCCCGCATCATCAAGGAACTCCAGTACCAGAGCTCCCTCGAGCTGTCGGAAGACACGTATGACCTTATCTCGCCGATCCCGCTGGCGTCGCAGATTGTCCAGCATGCCCGTCAGGACCTTGTTCGCCGTCTTGATGACTACGCCGAACGTAACGCCGAGACCTTCCGTCAGGTCATCGAACTGATTCAGGACAAGTTCCTGCCGATCATCAAGGCCCACGCCATTTCTGGCCAGGCGCACGTGAATATCGAGACCCTGGTCTTCGACGATCCTCTGGCGATTTCGATGTTCATCGATATCTTCTCTGAGCGTGGCTTCCACGCCGTGGTCGACCAGCACCGTATCGAGATCCCTGAGACCATCGTCGCCGGCACCGGCAAGGTGATCACGCGCGTCAAGAAGGTCTGGCGCGTGTCGATCCGCTTCGAAGGTTCCGAGATCCGCCGCGGCGGCGCCTAAGGCTATTTCGCCGTCAGGTTGCCTTGCACGAGATTGCCGGCGCAGCCTTGTTCGCTGATGCCGGGTGCGGCGCCTGAGCGGTCCTTGCGGGCGTCCCGGATGAGATTGCCCGTCACGATACTGTCGGCGACGTCCCGCAGGGCGATGCCTTCGCCATCGGAGTCGAGGACGCTGTTGTCCTGCACGCGCAGGCGCTTTCCGCCTTCGAAGCGCACGGCGGCGGGGTGGCGGCGGACGCCGGTCACGACGTTGCCGGTGAAGGCGGAGTCGTCGGTGCGCCGGAAGACGATGCCGTTCTGCTCGGCGAGGTTGAAGCCATTGACGAGATAGCGCGGGTTACGGTCGAAGTTGTTGCCGGTGACGACGACGTTCATACTGTCCTCCACGAGGAGGTCGTGTTCAAAGCCTTCCCAGAAAGTGTTGGCTGAGATGGTCACGCCGCGGGTCTGGCGGAGCTCGATGTTGACCATGACGTCGCTGAAGACGTTGCCGATGATGGTGACGTGGCCTTCGCGGGTGGTCGCGCGGCCTTCGCGGCGGAGCAGGGAAGGGTCCGTGCCGGCACCGAGAATCCGGATGTTCGCGGCGCCGGGGGCCTTGTGGGTGTGCTGGATGGTGCAGCCTGTGATCGGCTACTTCCGCAATCGAGCCGCCGGTGGAATCGAGCAGGATGTTAGCCGAAGGCTGGCCCGTTCTCGTCATGGTTGGCCTCGATGTCGCAGGTGCCGATGTGCAGGTTGCGGACTTCGCCGCCGATGGCGACGATGCCGCCGCCGAGATTGTAGCTGATATGACAGCCGACGACGTTGGTCTGGTGCTGGTTGACGCGGTCGAGGAAGAGGCCGACGCCGCGGTTGCGGTAGAGGTGGCACTCCGAGACGATGACGTTGCGATTACGCTCGGTGAGGTGGATGCCGTGACGGCACTCGCGGATGGTCAGTCGCGAGAGGGTGAGCTGCATCGTGCCGGTGGCTTCGATGCCGTCGGCCTCGGCGTGCGCGCCGATGATCTCGAGCCCTTGGACGACGGGTGTTCGCTGGGCCCAGGTCTCTGGCTTGAACGACTTCGGGGCAGCGGTGCCTCCGTGTGTGCCGACGATTTTCAAGGCTGGTCCGGGACCTGCCATGATCAGTGAAGCGGTTCCGTCGGAGGAGATGCTGGAGGCGCCGAGTTTGGCGAGATCGACCGTGACCGTCTTAGTTAAGCGGTAGCGTCCTTTAGGCAGTTGCACGCTGCCCCCGGCGTCGACGAGTTTCTGGAGCGCGGCGGAGTCATCCGCCAGCCCGTCGCCGACGAGCGTCTGGGCGATGAGCTGCGTGGTGAGCAGCGCGTAGGCGAGAAGGGTTAAGGTCGAGTTCATTGCTTGAGAAGTCCGACCATGGCCTGGCCCATCGCCTCGCCCACGGCCATGTAGGTCTCGGCGTTGCCGTTGTAATGGCTGTTACCTGAACCGCCTTTGGAGAGGGGGTGCGCATAGACCGTTGCGACGTTGCCTTTGAATTCGGGGTATCGACCGCTGGTTCCGTCGACGGCAAGTTGGGCTTCGAGGATTTTGCCGCCATTACCAGTGCTGCCTTTGGTGGCCTCGCCGAGCGTCGCGAGGACGAACTTGGCGTTGGGGGCGTCGAAGTCCTTGCGGAGGTACTTGATGAAGCGCACGAGGTTTTCTTCGTATTTAGCGGCGTGGCCGGCGTTGCCGACGTCTTTTTCGCCCTGCCAGAAGAAGAAGCCGGCGACCTCGTAGCGGGTCGCGCCGGGGTAGTACTTGCCAAGTTCCGCGAGGACCTTCTTCGCGTTCGCGATGTCGTCGTCGTATTGTTTACCAGCATACCAATCGATGGGTTTGCCCACCTTGTCGACCCACGGGGCGGGGACCGTGGCGGTACCCTTGGCCGCATCGACGGGCCAGGCGTCGGGGCGATCCTTGTAGCCGGCGTAGACTTTGCCCTCGAAGACGTAGCGTTCGCTGCCGGGCGGGAGCAAATCCCAGCCGAGGCTACGATTGCCAATACAGCTCTTTAGGAGCATGAGCGGGGCTTCCACGGCGTCGCCGAGCGGATGGCCGATGCCGTATTCAGGTCCCAGCGTTTTGCCGCCTACCTTGAGGAACTCATTGTTGAAAAGTTGCATCCCGCCGTTGCGGCCGACCATGACCCGGACGTAACGCACGTCTTCCCTCGCTCGCCAAGCGCCAGCCGCATCCACGAGGTGGGGATAGAGTTTTTTTTGACGGACCGCGAATTCCAGCGAACCCTCGCCGCCGCTGACTTTCCCGAGTCCCACCATGTTGGACTGCCCGAGCAAGATGTAGACTTGTACCGGTCGGCTGGCGTTGGCCGTGGTGGTCTGCGCGTGGCATACTCCGCCCGCCATGGTGAGGAAAATGAAGGACAGGAGTCGCATGGTCTTATTTGGCGGCCTTCAGGAAACCTTCGGCACCCATCCATTCGCCCGCGGCCTTGGTCCAGCCGTCGACCGGCATCTTTGTCTGGCGCGTGCCGAAACCGTGGCCGCCCTTAGAGTAGACGTGGATCTCGGACTGGATGTTCTGTCGCTTGTATTCGATGTAGAGCTTCGCCGCTTCGAGCGGGTTGGCGCCGTCGTTATGGGCGACAACGAAGAAACAGGGCGGGGCATCGGCCGGGACGGAGAAGCCTTCGCGGAACTTGGTCTTATCCTCCTTCTCGAGGAAGCCGCCGCCGTAGACGAAAATCGTGAAGTCCGGGCCGCGCGGGTCGTCGACGCCCTTCTTCTGTTCGTAGGTGCGAGGCGTGCGGTCCCATGAGGCATGGCCGACGAGGTTGGCGCCGGCGGAGAAGCCGATCACGCCGACACGCTTCGGGTCGATGTTCCATTCCTTGGCGTGGGCGCGGACGAGGCCGAGTGAGCGCTGCAGATCCTGGACGGGATAGTCATGTGGAAGCGTTTCGTCGGCCGTCGGGGTGCGGTAGCGCAAGAGGATGCCCGTGATGCCGATGCTATTGAGCCATTCGCAGACGCCGGTCCCTTCGTTCTTAGTCGAGAGGAACCAATAGCCGCCGCCCGGGCAGACGATGACCGCGGCGCCGTTCGGATTGGCGGCCGGGTAGACCGTGATCGACGGATCGTTAATGAAGGTCTCGCGGCCCGGCTGGTTACCTTTCGGCCCGATGCGATCGAGGACCGTCTTGGACGGCGCGACACGCTTGCCCGGGACGCCTTCAGACCAGAGGGGCAAGACGGTTTCAGCGGCGGTGGCGGATGTCGCCAAAGCCAGGAGGAAGAGCGGCAGGAAGCGCATCGGGGTAACGTTAAGACAGCACACCTAGGGGGATGTGCCAAACAAAGAAGCGGCCGAGGGGCCGCTTCTTAAGACCGATATGACCGAATCGCTTAGGCGATGGCCTGCGTGTAGAGCTCGTTGGCCTTCTTCCAGTCGACGACCTTCCAGAAGGCGTCCACGTAGTCGGGGCGGCGGTTCTGGTACTTGAGGTAGTAGGCGTGTTCCCAGACGTCGAGCGCGAGCACCGGGGTGCCGTTCACGTCGGCGACGCCCTTCATGAGGGGGCTGTCCTGGTTCGGCGTGGAGGTCACGGCGATGGACTTGTCGGCCTTGACGATGAGCCAGGCCCAACCAGAACCGAAGCGGGTGGTTGCAGCGGCTTTGAAGGCAGCCTTAAGGCCCTTCTCACCTTCGAGTCCGCCGAAAGCCTTCTGGATGGCTTCGCCGAGGGCGCCGACGGGTTCGCCGCCGCCGTTCGGGCGAGATGATGTTCCAGAAGAAGGTGTGGTTGGCGTGGCCACCGGCGTTGTTGCGGACGGCGGTGCGGATGGACTCAGGCACCTTGGAGAGGTCGGCGATGAGGGCGTTGACGTCGGCGGGAGCGGCGAAGCCTGCTTCCTTGGCGAGGGCGGCGTTCACGTTCGTGACGTAAGCGTTGTGGTGCTTGCCGTGGTGGATCTCCATGGTCGCTTGGTCGATGTGCGGCTCGAGGGCGTTGTGGGCGTAGGGCAGGGGGGCGAGGGTATAGCTCATGGTTTTGGTGGAAGAGGATTGGGCGGCGAGGGAAGTGGTACTGAGCGCGGCGGCGGCGAGGGAGGCTTTGCTGATGAAGTCGCGTCGGTGCATGGGGATAGGTTGATGATTTGGCGCAGGGGTCAAGCCGGGGCGGAGGAATCGCGCCCACGCTTCATGTTAAAGTAGGCCTGGAGGATCTCGCGACAGGGTTCTTCGAGGACACCAGAGGTCACTGAAACGCGGTGATTGAGCTTCGGGAGGCTGTGGAGCTCGGTCGCTCCGCCCATGCAGCCCATCTTCGGGTCGCCCCAGGCGAAGACCACGCGGTTGAGCCGGCTCATGATCGTGGCACCAGAGCACATCGGGCAAGGCTCCTTGGTGACGTAAAGGTTGCACTCGTTGAGACGCCAGTCGCCGATCTTCTTCGCCGCTTGGGTAATCGCCAGCATCTCGGCGTGGGCAGTCGGGTCGTTGGCACGTTCGACTTCGTTGTGGGCCGCCGCGATGATTTCGCCGCCGCGTTCGATGATCGCCCCGATCGGGACTTCATCGATGCGCCACGCGTCGACAGCGAGGTTGAAGGCCAAGGCCATGTAGAAGGCGTCGTCCCGGTTGAGCTGCGAAGGGCGCATCTTCTCGAACGGGCAAATCAGCCCGGGGCGGGGGGTCGAAGCGTCTCCTTCCATGGCGGGCAGGATTACCCCTGTAAGGCCCGTGGCAAGAGGGGAGGAGGGCCTCACTACGGTGATTGACTCTCCCGAAGGTTCGGGATGCACTGCCGCCCATAAGGCATGGCTGAAGAACCCGTTATCGAACTCGAAGGCAAAATCCTGCAAGTGCTTCCTGGCACCATGTTCCGGATCGAGCTCCCCAATAAGCACGTGGTGCTGGGACGTATCTCCGGCCGCCTCCGTAAGAACTTCATCCGGATCAACCCGGGCGACCGCGTGAAGGTCGAGATGACCCCTTCGGATCTGACGACAGCACGAATCATCTTCCGCCTGCGTGACACCGCTCCGCGCCCCCCGGGTCCCCCGCCCAAGCGCCGCTATTAATCCCTGAGAAACCCGGTCATACGGGTTTTTTATTGCAAGGGAATAGGCTGTAATCCATTAATCATTACTCAACTACTAATCATTAACCCCCATGGCTATCTACAACAGCGTCCTCGACACCATCGGTCACACGCCCCTCGTGCGACTGAACAAGGTCACCGAAGGTCTTCATGCCGAAGTCTTGGTGAAGCTTGAATTCTTCAACCCGCTCTCGAGCGTCAAGGACCGCATCGGTCGCGCCATGATCGACGCCGCTGAGCGCGACGGTCGCCTGAAGCCGGGTGGCACCATCGTCGAGCCGACCTCGGGTAACACCGGCATCGCCCTCGCCTTCGTCGCCGCCGCCCGCGGTTACCGCTGCATCCTCACGATGCCGGAGACGATGTCCATCGAGCGCCGCGTCCTCCTTCGCCTCCTCGGCGCCGAAATCGTCCTCACTCCTGGTGCCAAGGGTATGCGCGGCGCCATCGAGCGTGCGACGCAGCTTCGCGACGAGATCGGTGCGAACGCTTTCATGCCGATGCAGTTCGATAACCCGGCCAACCCCGAAGTGCATCGTCGCACTACCGCGGTTGAGATCTGGGACGACACCGAAGGCAAGGTTGACGCGATTGTCTCCGGCGTCGGCACGGGCGGCACCATCACTGGCATCGCTTCCGTGATCAAGGGTAAGAACCCGAAGTTCCGCGCCATCGCCGTCGAGCCCGCCGCTTCTCCGGTCATCACTCAGACCATGGCCGGCCAGCCCGTCCAACCTGCTCCTCATAAGATCCAGGGCATCGGCGCCGGCTTCGTTCCGAAGAACTGCGACGTCTCCCTGATCGACGAAGTCATCCTGGTCACCAACGAAGACGCCTTCGCCATGGCCCAGGAAGTCTCCATCCGCGAAGGCCTCGCGGTCGGCATCTCTGCGGGCGCCAATATCTGGGCCGCTCTCCAGCTGGCCAAGCGTCCGGAATATGCCGGCAAGCGCATCGTTACGATCGCCTGCTCGCCGAGCGAACGCTACCTCTCGACCGCCCTGGCCGAGAAGGTGCGCGCCGAAGTCACCGCGCTGACCGCCTCGTAAGCCGAGGCCCCAGCTCGTCCCGAAGGCCTGTGTCGAGAGACGCAGGCCTTTTTGTTGGGGTAGGGATGCGATGACATCGCATCCGCCGACCCGTGGGGCCTTACGATCGCCAGGCGCAACGACTCCTCCGCCAGCATGCGAACGGACGCGACGTCGTCGCGTCCCTACCTGGTGCTTTTTCCTTGAAGCCTTTCCCTGATAAGTGAACATCCGTTCACTTATGTTGGATATGCGCACCTTACAGGGGTTCGAAGCGCGGCGGCCGTTGGCCTTGCCGCTGCTCGGGTCCCGCGCGGTCGCGGGATTCCCGTCGCCGGCCGACGACCACATGGAGCGTCGGCTCGATCTGAACGAGCACGTGGTGCGCAATCCGATCTCGACGTTCTTTCTGCGCGTCGACGGCGATTCGATGTCGGGCGCGGGCATCCTCACCGGTGACCTCATCGTGGTGGATAAATCGCTCTCGGCTCGCGCGGGTACGATCGTGGTCGCCGAGGTCGGTGGCGAATTCACGGTGAAGCATCTGGAGCGCGATGCCGCGGGTGCCTGGAGTCTGCGGGCCGACAGTCCGCGCTGGCCCGGCTGGTCGTTGCCTTTCACGCCGGAATGCCGTATCTGGGGAACAGTGGTCGCCGTCGTGCGCCGCTGCTGACGCCATGCTCCGCGCCCTCGCCGACTGCAATAACTTCTACGCCTCGTGCGAGCGAGCCCTCGATCCGTCGTTGATCGGCGTGCCGATCGTGGTGCTCTCGAATAACGACGGCTGCGTGGTCGCGCGTTCGTCCGAAGCCAAGGCGCTCGGTATCCCGATGGGCGCGCCGTATTTCGAGGTGCGTCGTACCTGCGAAGCCCATGGCGTCCGGATCTTCTCTTCCAACTTCGAGGTCTACGGCGATTTCTCCGAACGCGTGATGGCCGCGCTGGGCGAACAGGCGCGCGACCTTGAGGTCTATTCGGTCGACGAGGCATTCCTGGGGTTTCCCGACATGCCCGATGCCGATGCGAAGGCCTTGGGGCTGCGTATCCGCGCCGATGTCCTCAAGCTCACCGGCATCCCGATTTCGTTGGGAATGGCCCCGACGAAGGTACTTTGTAAACTGGCCAATGAGCGGGCGAAGACCGACAAGGCCAGCGGCGGCGTGATTGTCGTGCCGGCCTCGGTGGAGGGTCGCAACGCCTTCCTGCGTGGCGTCGAAGCGGAAGACGTTTGGGGCGTCGGCCCTGGACTGGCGTCGCGCCTTCGTTCGCATGGCATCCTTTCAGCCATCGACCTCGCGGAGGCCGACCCGGGTTTTATCCGTCGAATCGCCGGCGTGGTCGGTGAACGTCTCGCCCTCGAGTTACGCGGCATCTCCTGCCATGATATCGTCGAGGACGCCGGTCCGCGGAAGAGCGTGCTGGTCTCCCGTTCCTTCGGACGGCCCATCTCCGACGCGCATGAGCTGTCCGAAGCCATCGCTTCGCACGCGGCCCGCGCGGCCGAGAAGCTGCGTGAAGACGGTCTGGTCGCTTCTTCGATCGTAGTCTTCATCCGCACGAACCAACATCGCATCGATCAGGAGCAGTATCGCGGTGACGAGATGGAGCCGCTCGATCCTCCGACCGATGATGCCCGCGCCATCTGCGCCGCAGCCTCGCGGGCCTTGGCGCGCGTGCGTCGAGACGGGTATCTTTATAAGCGGGCAGGGGTGATGCTTCATGGCCTGACGCCAGCGGATGTGGTGCAGCCGTCCTTGCCCGGCATGGGCGGCGAGGCTGATCCGAATAAGGACCGGCTCATGAAGGCCGTCGACGCCTTGAACCATAAGCTCGGACGAGATGCCGTGCGCCTCGCTAGCACCGGCTTCGAACGAGAATGGAAGGGTAAGTCCGAGCTCCAGTCCGGCGCCTCACTGACCGACCCCGAGCGACTCCCGAAGGCGAAAGACGGCCCCAAGCCGCGAATCAGGTTTCACGAGTGAGATGAGGTAGGTGCAGAGCTAGGGCCGGGGCTTGGGCTAGTTAAAGATGAGGCATGGAAGGCGAGAGGTTCCTTTGGCTAGCCCTAGCCCTGATTGTATCCCTCCTTGTCCCGGGAACTTTCCCCGACATATCTGCTCTTACCCCTATGAGTTCTCCCCGACTCGGTTTCCGCCATGTCCTGCTGGTCCTGGCTTCCGTCACGGTCTTCGCCGCGCCGCCGGCCAAGCCCGGTGTCCGCGTGGGGTTCGCCGATCGCGACATCACTCCCGACATTGGCATGGAAATGCCAGGTAACTATGGGAAGGTCTATTCGAAGAAAATCCACGACCCGTGCAAGGTGCGTGCGAGCGTCTTCGACGATGGCCAGAAGCGCGTGGCGCTCGTCGGCATCGACGCCCTGATGATCCGCCGCGAGACGGTCCAAGAGATTCGTGGTCTGGTGAAAGCCGCCACGGGTATCACCGACGTAATGATCGGCGCTTCGCATTCCCACTCTTCTGGTCCGATCGGGATGATCCTACCCGGCGAGTTCGACCACGCTTCTACCGAGATTCAGGAACTGGCTTACAAGAAATCATCCTGCGCCGATGCGGGCTACCTTAAGAAAGTCGTCGCCGCTACGGTCGAGGCGATTGTCGCCGCTGATCAGTCAAAAGCTGCGGTGACCGTTGGCTACGGCGTCGGCCATGAGAGCCAGGTGGCTTTCAACCGTCGCCTGCGCATGAAGAACGGCCTGACCTTCTCCCATCCGGGCAAGAATAATCCTGACGTGGTTGAGTTCGCTAATCCGATTGACGACGAAGTGGGTGTGATCGGCGTCTGGGGTGCGGATGGCAAATTAACCGGCTGCATCGTTAACTTCTCCTGCCACGCCACCACGAACTCCGACGGTATCGGCGCGAACTGGATCTACTACACCGAGAAGGTCATCCGCGGCTATTACGGGGCGGAGACGAAGGTCGTCTTCCTGCAGGGTGCCTGTGGCGACGTGACCCAGGTCAACAATCTCGACCCTAAGGCTAATCCGGCATCGGACGACTGGTCGCAGTTCGTCGGCGGACGCGTGGGCGCCGAAGCTTTGAAGGTCCTGCTGGGTATGTCGCAGACCCGTACGGCCGAAGTACCGCTGGCCGCCGATCATAAGGTCTGGGACGTGAAGCGTCGGATTCCGGCCCCGGAGCGTGTCGTCGAGGCCCGTGAACGCATCAAGGGTCCGCCCGCCCACAAGGATTGGGTCTGGGCCAAGGAGACGCTCCTGCTCGATGCTCTCATCGCCAAGAAGCGCGACGTCGAGGTCGAGGTGCAGGCTATCCAGGTCGGCCCGGTGGTCTGTCTCTCCAATCCCGCGGAGTATTTCGTGTCCTACGGACTCCAGCTCAAGAAGCGGAGCGGATTTCCCATGACCTTCCCGGTTGAGCTCGCCAACGGTTGCGTCGGTTACGTCCCAGACGAAGAGGCCTTTGGGCCGAACGGTGGCGGGTACGAGACGCGCCTGACGAGCTACAGCAATCTCGAGATCACCGCGGGCACGCAGTTCATGAACGTCGGACTCGAACTCGCCGCGAAGATGAAGCCGGCCAAGCTGCCGGAGCGTCCGAACGGTCCTACCGGCAAGCCCTGGGCCTACGGTGACCAGCCTCCGCAGCTGAAATGATCCGCGCCGCCGCCATTCTGTTCGCCGGCGCGCTCGTCGCGGCCCCGCTGCCGAGCCCGCTCTCGCCGGCGGACGCTCTGAAGGCGTTCGAAGTCGTCCCGGGCCTGCGTGTCGAACTCGTCGCCGCTGAGCCGTTGGTGGCCTCGCCGTGCGCCATCGCCTTCGACTCCAAGGGACGACTCTTCGTGGCTGAGAACCGCGGCTACCCGATCGGACCGAAGGAAGGGGAGAAGCCCGCGGGCGTGATTGCGCTGCTCGAAGATACCGATGGCGACGGACGGATGGATAAGCGCACCGTCTTCGCCGATGGACTGACGTTCCCCAACGGCGTGCTACCGTGGAGTGGGGGACTCATCGTCACCTGCGCTCCGGATGTGCTCTTCCTGAAGGATAACGACGGCGACGGCGTCGCCGACGAGCGTAAGGTGCTACTGACCGGTTTCGCCACGACGGGCAGCACGCAGCTGCGTGTCAACGCCCCGACCATTGGACCTGATGGCCTAATCTACCTCGCCGCCGGCTTGAGTGGCGGCACGGTCACCTGTCCGTCCCATCCCGAGCGTCCGGCGCTCAAGATGACGTCGGATATTCGTTTCCATCCCAAGACCCTCGAGGTCGAGCTCGTGGACGGGAAATCCCAGTATGGCATGAGCTTCGATCGAGATCGGCAACCGTTTCATCTGCATGAACCGCGTGCCGGTCCAGCATGTCGTCTTCGATTCGAAGTGGCTGAAGCGGAATCCACGCCTGGCGTTCAGCGAGACCGTGCAGGATTGCAATGAGCGCGACGCCTTCAACGGCATCAACGGCGGCCATGACGGCGTCCGGCTTTTCCCGATCAGCTCGAATATCACGACTGCCGACGGCCATGCCGGTTCGTTCAGCGCCGCCTGCGGCGTCAAGGTCTGGCAGGGTAAGTCGCTGCTCACCCCGGAGTGCGTGGGTGCCGTCTTCTCGTGCGATCCGACCGGCAACCTCGTCCACGCTGATCGGCTCACGGCCAAAGGCGCGACCTTCGCCGCCTCGCCGCTCTATCAGGGTCGCGAGTTCCTCGCCTCGCGCGATGACTGGTTCCGGCCGGTCTTCCTGACCAAGGGGCCGGAGGGCGCCATGTATATCGCGGACATGTATCGCAAGGTCATCGAGCACCCTGATTACCTGCCGGAAGAAGTGCGTAAGCATACCGACTTCGAGACCGGCAAGACGATGGGGCGCATCTGGCGGGTCCGGGCCGCCAAGGAGCCTGACCGTAACTCGGTCGCCCATGGCTGCGCTCTCTTCGTTGCCTGACTCCGTCTTCGCCAAAATCATCCGGGCTGGCGATGATACCTCCGCGGCAGGCACCCAGCACCTCGCCCAGGCCGCGTGGTCGCACGCGGAGGACAAGTGGATGCGCAACGGTGTGCTCAGCGGTATCGGCGGACGTGAGCCGGCTTTCCTACAGGCCCTCTTGGCGGCCATGCCGGCAGACGCCAAGGTCGGCGCGGGCATGGCGGAGGTCTTGGCTTACCTCGGGGGCTCGATGACCAAGCCATTCGAACTCGAGGTCGCCGGTCGCGGCGCCGGAGGCCATTCGGCTCGCGCTGCTGTCTGGGTATCTGGTGACCCGTAAGTCGGCAGGCCTGCCTACTTCTTTCCAATCGCTTCTCGATGCGTCGCCCGTCGTCGCGATGGATCAGTCCAAGACCATCGAAGCGCGCAGCGTCGCCGTGAAGCTCATGGCCCGACTGCCATGGGAGCGTGCCGGGGAATCCTTACTCAAGCTGGCTCCTTGGATGAATCCGCCGCCCGATCTCGCCGCTACGGCGCTCAAGGCCGTGGTCGCCTATCCCAAGGACGAGGTCTCGGCCTCGCTTGCTCGCGGGTTGGTCGCGATACGCCCCGGCTCGACGCGATGCCGTCTTGGGTGCCTTGCTGGGCGTTCCCTTCCATGTGAAGGGCGTCCTGGCCGCCGTGGAGGCCAAGCGCCTGCCCGCCAGCGCCTTTACCGGCGTCCGCCGACGTCAGGTGCTCGCCGCCAAAGATCCGGCCGTGAAAGGCCCTAGCCGAGCGTCTGCTCACCGTCTCCGCCCGTCCGGAGGCCTTGGCCGAAGCCACCAAGGCCTTGGCGCTGACGCCCGTGCCGGCGAATGGCCGCGTCGTCTTCAATGCCGTCTGCGCCACCTGTCACCGCTTGGATCGGGAAGGGCACGCCGTCGGGCCCGACCTCTTCGACATCCGCCGGCAGACCAAGGAGAACATCCTCTTCCACATCGTGAACCCCGACGCCGAGATCGCGCCGGCTTTCACCGCGTATCTCGCCGAGGCCAAGGACGGACGCATCCTCAGCGGCATCTTGGTAGGCGATACGCCGACATCGATCACTCTGCGCGGTCCCTTGGGCGTCGAAACGAGCCTCCTCCGCGCCGACCTCGCCAAGCTCGAGGCCTTGCCCGGCTCGCTGATGCCGACCGGACTCGAGGCTGGCCTGTCAAAGCAGCAGCTCGCCGATCTGCTAGCCTATCTGAAAGGCGAGAAGTGAGCCCCTGCGATCATCTAGTGATGACCTTAAAACTCAGTATCACGATAGCAGGTCAAAGAGTCGAACAAGTTCAGGATATGAACCCGAATCGGGTGCTGACCCGACATATGAGTCGTCGTGGATGATGCCGTGAGCATTCCAGATTTTTTCTCCATCGAAGCAGTTCGCATTCCAGGAGTTCCCGTCGACCTGATGGCAGTCGCCGTTGCGTAGCGGAGTAATTTTCACGAAGCCTGACCAAAAAGCCTCTGCTCCGGCGGACGTAATCGGGAGCCTTTTCTCCGACCCCGTCCTATAGCCCCCGGTACTAGTCGTGGTTATCGTCATCAGATTGAAATCGGCGATCTTGGCCACTTTCTTCCCCGTGTCGTCCTCGGTGGACAGGAAGGCCATCCGTCGTTCTGTGGTCGTCATGGTGTCTTTTTAATATTATTAACATTTAGGGCAATGCTTTCTTGATTCATCTTGTATACAACGTGGCGCATGCCTTCTTTTTCACATTAAGAGTTCAAAATGAGCCTAAAATTTAAACTACAGACCTCAGGGCATATCGATTGGAGTAGCTCTCATTACACTGCGGGAGATCACGGGCAGCACTGTGTCTCCTGGGTCCTGAAGGTGTCATACGACAAAAACGAAGGACTGATTTTCGAACGCGGATACTTCAATCGTTTGTACGGGGAATGCACCAGGCTCCGTGAGCTCGATGATATAGAGTGTCAGCGCCGGATGGCATTGAAGCTGTCACCTGAAGATCCGCGGCTGGCATCTCTTGTCCTGTGGTTGAAGCGCTCGGGCGTTTTTGGTTGGGAGCTATGTGCCGATATCAGACCGAAGGCTGACGAGTGGCATCTCTGGAGGTTTATGCTCGAGATGGATGGCGAGAAGTGGGAGTGTGGCATGGGTGTCCCCGGTGCACCCCTTCCGTCGTTCGATGCCTTCAAGGGATTTAAGTTCCAAGATGAGAGAGAGTTAGGTCATCCTCATCCGTTTCCATACCAGCTCATCAAGAACTCCGCAGAGGATGTCGATGTGCTCGGACAAAGCGCTTGGGGTCAAGACCAGATAGGTAGTGCCGACATGTACTGGTTCTTTCCCGCCCAGAGCCATTTCCATTTCTGTCATGGCGACCCTAGGATGGTCGAGCTGACTCGCCGTGTCTTTGATTTGCTTGAGTCGCGGGCGCTCCCCCAGGTCATCAACTATCGGGACACCTGCGGAAGAACTTTGTCTATCGATTTCAAGCGAAGGATCGTGAAGATTTCGGATTCCCTGCATTGCTGTGAGGTCAAGATTAGCGAGGCCACACTGAACGCCTTCTGGAAGAACCTTGACGGAAGATATCCTGGTCAACCTGCGGTCGACGGGAAACACTGGCCTAATTGGCCTACTCGTATTTTAGATGCGGAGGCCGAAAGCAATCAGGATGGCACCACGAAAGGATTCCTCTGGCATGCGGAGTTATGTGATGGTCGCGACCAATGGGCCGGAATGGGTTATTCGACTTCTTCCTGGTGGGTCGACCATAAGGCGGGTGAGATATACAGATATTTCTGGCAACTTTTGAGCATCGATAGTAACCCATGATTATTGAATCTGAAGTCCTCCTCTGCTCGATTAAGATTCGCCATTTGTCATCCATCGGACTTGCCCGCGCAGGCTAGCCGGTTAGTAGTATCTTCACCCTTATGAGCCCTACTCGTCGTTCTTTCCTCGGTACCCTTGGCGGCCTGGCCGCCGGTTATGCCCTCGCTCCGGCGCTGCGCGCGGCGGAGTCCAGCGGCAAGCCGCTCGGCCTCGCGCTCTGTGGCTTGGGTAATTATTCCAACGGCGAGCTCTCTCCGGCGCTGCTCGAGACCAAGAACGTGAAGCTCGTGGCGGTGATCACGGGTACGCGCGAGAAGGGCGTAAAGCTCGCGAAGCTCCACGGCTTCGACGAAGCCAATATCTATTCATACGAAGAGTGGGACAAGGTCGCTGCCAATAAGGCGATCGATATCGTCTATGTGGTCACGCCTCCCGGCATCCACGCCCAGAACGTCCTCGCGGCTTTCGGCGCCGGTAAGCATGTCATCTGCGAGAAACCGATGGCCATTTCGGCCGCCGAGTGCGACACGATGATCGCCGCGGGCAAGAAGGCCGGCAAGCGCCTCGCCATCGGCTATCGTCTTCACTTCGATCCGTATCACCAGGAACTCATCCGCTTGGCCAAGACCCAGGAGTTTGGTCCGTTCATGAAGATTAAGAGCGCCAACGGCTACACACTCCGTCGCAAGTCTTGGCGCATCGAGAAGAAGCTCGCTGGCGGCGGAGCGCTGACGGACATGGGCATCTATTCCATTCAGGGGGTCTGCATGGCGGCCGACGCCAATCCCATCTCCGTTACCGCCAAGGAACTGCCGAAGACCCAGCCTGAACTCTTTGTCGAGGTCGAACAGGCCCTCGAGTTCCGACTCGAGTTTGCCAATGGTGCCGTCGCCGACGTCTGGTCGGGCTATGATGCCAATCGGGCGGAGATATTCGCCGAAGCTGCCAAGGGCTGGTTCAAGGGCGAAAGGCCCGTGTTCAGCTACCGTAACCTCAACATCTCGACCTCCGCCAAGGGGAAACTGGACTTCGGTATCTTCCGTCAGCAACAGCGTCACATGGACGGCGTCGCTCAGGCCTTCCGTAACGGCACCGAGGTCACCTGCACCGGCGAAGTCGGCCGTCGCGACATGGTCATCATCGACGGTATCTACGAGTCGATCCGCACGGGTAAGAAGGTCGAGCTGAAGTATAGCTAACTTAGGGGTAGGGGTAGGGCTGGGTTTCTGCGGTAAGAATCCTGATGCTTCCTGGCCCTAGCCATAGCCCTGGCTCAAGCCCTCATTTACCAACCCTTCGCCAACTCGATGAGTTTGGCGGAGGCCTGGGTCATGGCGGCTTCGCGTTCCTTCTCGCCGTTGTTCACTCCTTCGGCGTGTACGAACGTGACGTCGGTGATGCCGATGAAGCCGAGGATCTTGCGCAGGTACGGTTCTTGGAAGTCGAAGTCCGTGCCGGCGACGAAACCCCCGCGGGAAGTGACGATGAGGGCTTTCTTGCCTTTGACCAGGGGCTCGACGCCTTCCTCGGTCAGCTTGAAGGTCATATCGGTGCGCACCACTTGATCAATCCATGCCTTGAGGCAGGCCGGAATGGAAAAGTTATGCATCGGCGTCGCGATGAGCAGCGTATCGCAAGCGAGCAGCTCGGCCGTAAGGGCATCAGAATGATGCAGCACGCCTTTCATCGAAGGGTCGTCGTGGTCGGCCGGGGCGAAGGCCGCGCCGACCCAGGCGTCGGAGATGAAGGGTGGCGGATGGTGACCGACGTCGCGATGCGTGACCTGCAGGCCCGGGACTTTCAGGCGCAGGTTTTGGATAAAGCCGGCCGAAAGCTTGCGCGTCACCGATCTTACCGTGCGAGGAGAAGCGTCGATGTGCAGGACTTTCATCCGCACAGGGTATCCGCTAGGCAGGGGAAGTCAAAGGGGCGGATTCCAAGACAAGGGAGACCGGAAACCGGAAAGAATGCTACAGGCATGCATATACCCCAGCAAACTATCCGGTTTCCGGTCTCCCTTTGAGTTCGGTTTCCTTAATTCGTGCCTTTAGCCAAGGTCGCCTTGAGCTCGGTGACGAACTGGGCGTAGGCGGGGTCCTTGGCGACGTTGGTCATCTCCTTGGGGTCCTTCTCGTGGTCGTAGAGTTCGACGGCGGTCTCGCCACCGTTCCATTCGGTGTAGCGGAAGCGTTCGGTGCGCACGGAGCGACCCACCTTGCGAGCGCCACCTTTCTTTCCGTTCACGGCGCCAAAGTCGACCTGCGTGTAGGCCGCGTTGGCCCACGGACGGTTCGGGTCTTCGAGCAGGGCGCGGAGGCTCTTGCCTTCGGCGCGCTTGTCGGGCGTCAGGCTGCAGAGATCGGCAATCGTGGGGTAGAGGTCGACCAGCTCGGCGACGCGTTTGCTCGACTGGCCGTTGGCCTTGCTGTCCGGATCGCGGATGATGAACGGCACGCGGGCGGAATCTTCGTAGAGGGAGCGTTTCTGCCAGAGGCCGTGTTCGCCGAGGTTGTAGCCGTGGTCGCTGATGAAGATGACGATGGTGTTCTTATCGAGGCCTTGCTTCTTCAGTTCCGCGAGCACGAGGCCGAACTGGGTGTCCATGAAGGTCATCGAGGCTAGGTAGGCCTGCTTGGCCGTACGCTGCGTGTCCTCGGTCATGCCGTAGTTGGCTACCGCGGTATTCGAAAGGGCCACCTGGGGCTTGGAAGCGCGGTCGGCGGCGGGGTCGGGGACGAGCTCGACCTTATCCTTGGGGTAGGACTCGAAATAGGGCTTAGGGGCCACGTAAGGCGTGTGCGGGCGGAAGAAGCCCACGGCTAGGAAGAAAGGCTTGGTGCGCTTTTCCTGCAGGAAGGAGATGGCCTGTGCGGCGATCTTGCCGTCGGTCTGCTCGGCATCGGTGCCATCGGCGGCGAGCCAGCTGAGCGTGCCGCCGTAGTTGCCCGACCCCACGAGGACCTGACCGGTCTTGCCCTTAGCTTTGTCGGCGGAAGAGCCGGCACCGACGCCGATCGAGAAGATCTTGTCCTCGTCGTCGCAATCGCGGCCGCGGGGATTCCAGACCTGTTCCCACGACTGCGGATCATCGAGGCCATTGGTGCCGATTTCCTTCGGCACGCCGTAGTGGTAGAGCTTGCCGATGCGGCCGACGGTGTAGCCGTTGTTCTTGAACATCTGCGGCATCGTCACCATGTCCGGGATCACCTTGCGGAATTCCTTGGCGTTGTCGTAGACGCCGGTGGTGTCGGGACGGAGGCCGGTGAGGAAGGACGTGCGGCTCGGGTTGCAGAGCGCATATTGGCAGTAGGCGCGATCGAAGCGGACGCCGGAGCGGGCGAGGGCGTCGATGTTCGGCGTCAGCGCCGGGCCGCCGTAGGTCCCCATGCGCGTCCCGCAATCATCGGAGACGAGTAGCAGGACGTTCTTACGGGTCTCGGCCGCGAAGGCGGAGAGGCAGGCGAGGAGAGCGAGGGCGATGGGGAGGCGCATGAGGCTATCTAGGGGACAAGTGGGCACGGGGGCAAGTGGCACCTAGGGCCAGGGCTAGGGCCAGGGAAATGAAAAGGGCTGGGGCCATTCCTAGCCCCGGCCCTGTCTCTGGCCCTAGCCCTCCGACGCTTCGCGTCGGTTAGACTTCCCAATCGTCGCCCTTGCCTTGGAGAACCTTGTCGATCGCGCTGAGCACGAGGTCGACGGCTTCTTCCTGGGAGGTCTTGTCGGTCTTGATATGGACCTCAGGAGATTCCGGGGCTTCGTACGGAGACGAGATGCCGGTGAACTCGGCGATCTCGCCACGGCGCGCCTTGGCATAGAGTCCCTTGACGTCGCGGGATTCGCAGACGGCGAGCGGGGCGTCGACAAAGACCTCGATGAACGTGTGGTTCGCGAGGGCGGCGCGGGCCTTGGCGCGGTCGGCGGCCAACGGAGCGATGAGGGTGACGAGCGTGATGTGACCCGTACCGGCGAAGAGGCCGGCAACGGCGGAGGCACGACGGACGCTTTCGGCGCGGTCGGCGGCGGAGAAGCCGAGGTCGCGGTTGAGCGAGACGCGGAGGTCGTCGCCATCGACGCGGATGACGTTACGGCCGGCGTCGAAGAGGCGGCGCTCAACGGCTTCGGCGATGGTCGACTTGCCCGAGCCGGAGAGGCCCGTGAACCAGACAACCGCCGGCGGGTGGCCGGCGCGGGCGCCACGTTCGGAGGCGGTGACCTTGCCGGAAGGGCCTTCGGACTTTGAAACTGCGTCGAGGATGATACCGCCGCCATGGATGCGGCCGCCTTCTTCGAGGGCGAAGCGACCCGTGATGGGGCATTCGCTGTGCAGGTCGTAAGCAATGTTACGCGTGGCGCGAACGATGACTTCGCAGATCGAGTCGCGGGGGACGCTGGCGGCCTCCTTGGATTCGAGCGTGGAGGCGTCAGTGACCTTGATGATCTTGGCGATGACCGCGTCGACGTTCTGGGTGAGCAGACGCAGGCGGTAGGTCTTGTTCTGGACGAGGGGTTCCTTGCCGAGCCAGAAGATGCGGGCGCGGAATTCACGGCCGACGCGGGGCTGGTTGGCTGGGTGGGAGGCGACCTGGCCTCGTTCCACGAAGATCTGCTCGGAGAGCGTCACGCTGGCGGAGCCGCCGGTGCCGACGACGGAGCGGGATTCAGGGCCCGGCCAATCTTCGAATGAACGGACCGTGCTGCGCCGGCCGCCGGGCTGGAAGATGAGCTCGTCGCCAGGACGGATGGCGCCGGCTTCGACGCGGCCGGCGATGATGCGGCGGTGGTCAAAACGATAGATGTCGGAGACCGGCAGGCGCAGGGGCAGGCCGGTGAGGTCGTCCTCGTGGGCGAAGTTATCGAGCGCTTCGGTGACCGTCGGGCCCTTCCACCAAGCCATCTTGGCGGAGCGGTCGACGACGTTCTCGCCGTGCTTGGCGGCGATCGGGATGAAGTGGACGGCGTTCAGGCCGAGCGTCTTGAGGAAGGCCGAATATTCGGCGACAATCTTCTGGTAGGTAGACTCCGAGTGGTCGACGAGGTCCATCTTGTTCACCAGCACGACGAGCTGCTTCACGCCCAGGAGGGAGAGCAGGAACGCGTGGCGGCGGGACTGGTCCATCACGCCTTCCTTGGCGTCGATCAGGAGGAGGGCGGCGGAGGCGCTGGCGGCTCCGGTGACCATGTTCTTAAGGAACTCCTTGTGGCCCGGGGCGTCGATGATCGCGTAGGCGCGCTGCTTCGTGCGGAAGAAGATGCGCGTGGTATCGATGGTGATGTTCTGTTCCTGCTCTTCGATCAGGGCGTCGAGAAGGAAGGCGTATTCGAACTCCATGCCTTCGATGGCACAGTTCTTACGAACCTGCTCGATCTTGCCGTTAGGCAGGGAGTCAGTGTCGTTGAGGAGACGACCGACGAAGGTGGACTTGCCGTGGTCGACGTGGCCGACGACGACGACGTGCATCTTGCGATGGTCTTCGACGGAGGGAAGGGAGGTGCTCACAGGTTGGGAAAGGGATTGGGTGTTCATTGTTATCGGGCGGCTCACATGAAGCCCTTGGCGCGGAGTTCCTGCATCGAGTTGCGACCGACGTGGTCCTGGGCGCGACCGGCGCGTTCGCTGGTCTTGGTCAACTTCAGTTCTTCGATGACTTCGTCGATGTTGCTGGCCGGGCTGTCGACCGGGTGCGTGATCGGATGGCAGCCGAGGGAGCGGAAGCGCTTGCCATCACGGGCGAAGTAGAGGGTCGGGTTCGGGATGTTCTCGCGGCGGATGTATTCCCAGATGTCGAGTTCGGTCCATTCCAGAAGCGGCTGCACGCGAACGTGGCCGCCTTCGGGGGCGGTGCTGGCGAACTGGCCCCAGAATTCCGGCGGCTGGTCCTTGTAGTCCCAGTTGCCTTCAGCGGAGCGAGGAGAGAACCAACGCTCCTTGGCGCGGGTCGGGTCTTCGTCGCGACGGATACCGGTGACGAGGGCGTCCCATTTGAACTCGTCGATCGCGGCCTTGAACGGGACGGTCTTGAGCTCGTGCGTGACGGTGACGGGGTCGTGCGTGGCGTAGCCGATGCCGCGACGGATGGCGTCTTCGTTGACGCGGACAATCAGATCGATGCCGTGGATGACCTTAGCCTTTTCGCGGAACTCATACATCTCCGGGAATTCGTAGGTCGTATCGATGTGCAGGAGCGGGAAGGGAATTTTTCCGCAGAAGGCCTTACGGGCGAGCCAGATGAGGACGTTGGAATCCTTGCCCATGGACCAGGGCATGCAGACCGAGCGGAAGTTAGCGAAGGCTTCGCGGAAGACGTGGATCGACGTCTGTTCGAGGCGCGTGAGGTGGTCGTTTTGAGCGTTGCGGGACATTGGGTATAAAGGGCTAGGGCTAGGGACTGGGCTAGGGCTAGGTGGATGAAAGCGATTACTTCTTGGTGCGGGTATGGAGGCCGCATTCCTTCTTATCGAAGCCGGGCCAGCGGCCGCCGCGTTCGTCGCCACCAGAGGTGGGCAGGGTGCAAGGGAAGCAACCGATGGAGCGGTAGCCGCGGTCGTGCAGGACGTTGTGCGGCAAGGCCGTGCTCCTTGAGGTAGGCCCAGACTTGGTCGCGGCTCCAGTCGACGAGCGGGTTAAGCTTCCAGACGTCGGAGTTGTCGGGGCGAGCGGCGAGCGAGAGCAGCGGCGTCACCGAACGCTCGGCGCTCTGGTCGCGGCGCATGCCAGTGATCCAGAGGTCGAGGTCGTAGAGTTTCTTGCCGAGCGAATCGACCTTGCGGAGTTCGCAGCACTTCTCGGGATCGCGCTTCCAGAGTTCGGCGCCGTATTGGGCGGCCTGCTGTTCGACCGTCTGCGCAGGGTGCACTTCCTCGACCTTGATGCCGAGATGGGCTTCGAGCTTCGCCTTGAATTCCAGCGTCTCGGGGAAGAGTAGGCCAGTGTTGAGCGTGAAGGCCTGGAGCGGAATGCCGGCGGTCTTCGCGAGGTGCAGGATAACGATGCCGGCAGGCTGGAAGCTTGTACCGATACCAGCACGGGCGCCGAAGGTCTCGTAGGCCCAGCGCAGACGGTCCACCGGCGCCAGCGTCGAGAGACGGGCGTCGAGATCCGGGATGCGGTCTGGGTTGAGGTCGGCCATCGACGAGATTAGGCGGCGGGAGCGGCGGGCCAGACGGGAGCCTGGTCGACCCAATCACCGAAGGCCTGGCCGGTGGTGCGTTCCTTGGCGTACTGCTTGAAGAGTTCGCCGATGAGCACGGGGATTTCGTCGGCGAGCGCGGCTTCCTTCCAGAGGCGAGCGAGGCGGGTGCCTTCGCGGTTGCCACCGAGCATGATGTTATACTTGCCCGGGGCTTTGCCCACGAGGCCGATCTCGGCGTTGTAAGGACGAGCGCAACCATTGGGGCAGCCGGTCATGCGCACGACGAGTTCTTCGTTGGCGATGCCTGCGGCCGCCTGGCCTTCTTCGAGTTTCGCGAGGAACTTCGGGAAGACGCGTTCGGATTCGGCGAGGGCGAGACCGCAGGTCGGGAGAGCCGGGCAGGCCATACCGCGTCCCTTGATCAGGCCCGGGTTGAAGACGATGGCGCAGCCATGGTCATGGAGCACCTTCTCGATGGCAGCCTTATCGGCGTCCTTGATGTCGGAGAGGATGAGGTTCTGCGTGGCGGTGAGGCGGAAGGTCGGGCCGAATTGCTCGGCGATCGTGCGGAGCGCGGTCTTCAGCTTATAGCTGTCGGCGTCCTTGACGCGGCCGGTCTCGACGAAGAGGCCGAGGAACCAGTTGCCGTCGAGCTGCTTGAACCAGCCGAAGGCGTCGCCCTGGCCACGGAAGAGGAACGGCTTAGCGGCCGGGAGCGGGGCGCCGAGGCGCTTGCCGAGTTCGGCGCGGAACCATTCGACGCCCTTTTCCTGGAGGACGTACTTGATGCGGGCGTGCTTGCGGTCGGTGCGATCACCCCAATCGCGGTGGATGGCGACGACGGCGGAGCCGACGTCGACGACTTGTTCGCGGGTGATGAAGCCGATGACGTCGGCGAGACGAGGGTAGGTGGCCTTGTTGCCGTGGGAGGTGCCGAGACCGCCGCCGACGAGCAGGTTGTAGCCGATGAGCTTGCCGTTCTCGACGATGGCCACGTAGCCCATGTCGTTGGTGAAGATGTCCGTGTCGTTGTTCGGCGGGATGGCGAAGCCAGTCTTGAATTTACGAGGTAGGTAGGTCTTGCCGTAGAGCGCATCCGCAGGCGCGCCGGATTCGTCCGTGTCGGCGGGCGGGGGCATGTACGGATTGGCCTGGTCGACGGAAGCGCGGGCCTTGGAGACCTTGTCGCCGAGACCGAGGTCGACCTGGACGCCGTCCACCCAGATGGAGTGATAGGCGGTGGTGGTCGGGAGCAGGGCGCGGGTAATCGCAAACGCATCTTCGTCGACCTGCACGGCGATCTGGTCGACGGGCGGATTGGACGGAGCGGTCACGTTACGGTTCACGTCACCGCACGTGGCGAGGGTGGAGGAGAGAGCGTCGTTGATCGACTTGATCAGCGGGCCGATGCCTTGCTGCAGCACGCCGTGGAACTGGAAGGTCTGGCGGGAAGTGATGCGGAGGGTGCCGTTGGCGAAGCGACCCGAGAGCTCGTCGTAGACGATGTACTGGGCGGCCGGGACGATGCCACCGGTCTGGCGCGTGCGCACCATGACGGAGTACTCTTTACCCGTCTTGCGCTTGTCGCGGTCATCCTGCTGGTAGATGCCGTGGAACTTGATGAACTGCTCGTCGTCCCCGGTGAAGCGATCGGCTTCCGGGTTGGCGAGGGTTTCGCGAATATTGCCCGAAAGGTCGGGTTTATCCGCCTTCATGAGTTCGTTCTTAGCTAGGGGCTTGCCGGAGATAGGGTCCATGATTTAATACTTGATAAGATGAGTTAGGATTACATAAATAGGGGTCAAGTTTAAATAAATGGTAAATTGTGACATCGGCCGGGTGGCCTTCGTCGGTGCAGGACCCGGAGCCCCGGACCTGATTACCGTGAGGGGGCTGCGCCTGCTCAAGCAGGCGGATGTCGTCATCCATGACGCCCTGCCGGGGGATGCCCTTTTGGAAGAGATTCCGGCGACGACCAAGATCGTGCCGGTCGGCAAGCGTTGCGGGGTCCACTCGATGACCCAGGACGAGATTAACGCCGTGATCGTGCGGGAAGCCCGTCAGGGTGGTCTCATCGTTCGGCTCAAAGGTGGCGACCCGGGCATCTTCGGACGTCTCGGCGAAGAGATGGATCATCTCGCTGCCCATGGCATTCCTTTCGAAGTCGTGCCGGGCATCACCGCCGCGACGGCTGCTGGCGCGGACGCCGCGTTCCCGCTGACGCATCGCGGCAAGGCCGCTTCAGTCACATTCCTCACCGGTCACTGCGCCGATGGTACCGACCAGAATTGGAAAGCGCACATCGAGACCGGCGCGACGCTCTGTCTTTACATGGGCGCGAAAGCGCTGCCGTCCGTCGCCGTGAAGCTCATCGCCGCGGGCGCTCAGGCTGATTTGCCGATTCGTCTGCTTTCAAAGGTCTCGCAGGATGGCGCGTCGGACGTGCTTACCACGCTGACCGATCTCGCTTCAGGCAAGGTCGACGTTTCCGTGCTGCCCACACCGCTCATCGCGGTCGTCGGCGCGGTCGTCGCTCCGCCTCGTCATGCCGGCCTCATGGGCCGCATCGCGGCGTTCGCCTGAGTTCAGGACTTCTTCCAGGCCTTAGCCCGTAAGAAGAGGAAGAGGACCGTGAAGATCACGGCAAATGCTCCGAGCCAGATCATGAGGCTCGCTCCTGCTCCTTGGTCTTTCGGGGCGGGTATGCTGCCTAAGACGGGCAGCAATCCCGTGGCGAGCAGCGCGGAGATGGCCGCAATCTTGGTGGTCTTGAAATTGGGAGAGTGAAGGTGTCGACGGGAGAGCAGCGCGGGCAGGGCGGGGTGGGTGCCGAGCAACGGGCTGAGCTTCCAGCGCAGGCCGTCGGGGGCGTGTTCCTTGGCGATGGTCGCGACGTCGCCGTCCCCTCCGGCATGACGGCCGGGTAGTAGGAAAAGCATCAGGATGACAGCCTCGCCCTTGGCCTGTTGCAACGCGTGTTCGAGCAGCGGTTCGTTGAAGTCATACTCCGCGCCTTCGCGTCGTTCCATCGAGCAGGCGATTAATTCGTCCTCGTTCAGGCCGAGTTGATTCCGAAGTGAGACGGCGAAGAAGTTGCGGCAACGCGTCACTTCAGGAATGGGGGAGCCGTGATCGCAAAGGTAGACCGTGCCGCTACCCTTGGTCCAGCCGGTCGACTTCAAGTTATCGATCAGCATGCTGATCAGCTCGGGGCCGAAGAGCGGCTCGCGGATGCTGAGCTTCATCGCGCCAGGCTGGGCGTCGGCGAAGACCTTGGGCAGGTATTCTGTGATCGCGCGGCTGGGTCCGATGAAGAGCGGGAGGACCACGATTTCATCGATGCCATCGAGTTTGGCCTGTTGCACGGCGCCTTCGAAAATGACCGCCGGGATGCCGCCGAGCAGGGCAGGGTCGATCTTGGTCGAGTGCATCGTCGAGACCGGCAGAACGGGTTGGCCGATGAGCTTGCTGACTTCCTGGGCCAGTCCGCGCAGGGCTAACGTTGCCGCAGGTTCGTAGGAACCATTGTCGACGAGGAGGATACGGGTGCCGGCCATGGGGCTTAAGTGAGGGATAAACTTCATATTGGCAACGCAGGGTTGGCTGATTGCAGGTTGCCTCGTTTAGGCTGTAGGGCATCCTTGGGGGATGCCCCGCCTTTTCCTCGCCGCCGTCGCCCTGTGCCTGAGCGTCCTCTCCCTTTCCGCCGCTGATGGTTGGCTCACCGACCTCGACGAAGGCATCAAGGTCGCCAAGGCCGAGAAGAAGGCGATCCTGGTCGACTTCACCGGCAGCGACTGGTGCGGCTGGTGCATCCGTCTGAAGAAGGAAGTCTTCGACCAGAAGGAGTTCGCCGTCGCCACGAAGGATTTCGTCCTCGTGGAACTCGACTACCCTCAGAAGAAGAAACAGCCCGCCGAAGAGAAGGCGAAGAACAAGGCGCTGGCCGAGAAGTTCGGCATCGAAGGCTTCCCGACGATCATGTTGCTGGACGCCAATGGCGAGCCGTTCGCCCAGACGGGTTATCTCGCCGGCGGCCCTGCCAAGTACCTGCCTCACCTGGCCGAACTCCTGAAGGCGAACACCGCGGACGGCCGCAAGGCCTTCGCCCAGACCAAGAAGGACGAAGGACTGGTCCGTACTTACGGCTCCGAACTCGAGGCGATCGTGACGCCGTTCTTCGAAAAGAAAGACCTCGCCGGCGGCGAGGCCGCGATCGTGCAGTTCGTCAAGGCCAAGGCCCTGTCCGGCTCCGCCAAGCTCAATCTGACCATCAACGCCCGCGTCAGCCTCGCCCAGGCCTGCAAGCCGGGTGACCCCGCGGCCGTGCTCAAGGTCCTCGACGAAATCATCGCTGAGACTCCGGCCGACCTGAAGGACCTTGCCGACGTGAAGCAGTTCCGCGCCCAGGTCGCCGCCGCGGCCGCCGCCAAGGCCAAGAAGTGATTTACTGATGAAGACGCTCCTCGCACTCCCGCTCTGCCTCCTCGCGACGGTCTTATCCGCACGCCCCGGTCTGGCTGACTGATCTCGACGCCGCGAAGGCCAAGGGCGTGAAGGAGAATAAGCCCGTGCTCGTCGACTTCACCGGCAGCGACTGGTGCCCACCCTGCATTCAGTTGCATAAGGTAGTTTTCCAGTCTGCCGAGTTCGCCGCGGTCGCGTCCAAGTATGTGCTCGTCGAACTGGATTATCCGCGCAAGACGCCGCAGGCTCCTGAACTGAAGGCCAAGAACGCGGAGCTCTCGAAGAAGTTCGGTATCTCGGGCTTCCCCACGGTATTGCTCATCGACGCCAAGTCCGGCGAAGTGTTCGGTAAGACCGTCGGTTTCGGCGGACAGACCGCGAAGGAATATCTCGATAAGCTAGCCTCGTTCAAGAATACCCCGGAAGGTAAGGCCGCTCTCGAACAGGAACAAAAATCCACGGCCGACCGTTCGGCCAAGAGCCGCATACTCGGCCAGAAGATCGACGCGGCCATCAAGGGCAAGGACTTCAAGGCCGCGGAGGCCGCCCTCGACGAGATGTTCGCTGACGTCGCCGGACCTCGTAAAGCGGTGCTACCTTTCAATAAGGCCCGTGTCCTGATCATGATCGACCCGACGGCCAAGGAACAGGCGCTTAAGTATATCGACGAAGCCATCGCGCTCACGGCTGGCGATGAGACGCTCGGCAAGCCCTTCAAGGCCTTCCGCGAAAAGATCGCCTCCGGCGATGCGGGCGCTCCTGGGCTCCGCCCCGAAGGGCGCCGCGCCTAAGGCGGCGACTGACGCGAAGAAGGGCGCTTAAGCCTTCAGCTCAGCAGCTGGCTCAAAGGCGCCGTGAGGACTTCCTCCGGCGTCTTTCCTTTTTGGCGCAGTTCCCGGATAGAGAGTCCGGCGGTACGCTTGGCGAGCCGCTTGCCGTCGTCGTCGACAATCAGCGGCGCATGCGCCCAGGCGGGTGCGGTCCAGCCGAGCGCGCGGTACAGCAGAATCTGGCGGGCCGTCGAAAGGAGGAGATCGGCGCCGCGGACGACTTCGGTGATGCCCATGGCGTGGTCGTCGGCGACGACGGCGAGTTCGTAGGCGGGGAAGCCGTCCTTACGCCAGACGAGGAAGTCGCCGAAATCCCGGCCAGCCACGAACGTCTGCGGGCCTTGGAGCGCATCGATAAAGGCGATGGTCTCGCCGTCGGGCACGCGGAAGCGCCAGTTGGTCGGACCTGGTTCGTGAGCCTCGCGGCCAGCGCCGAGGGGCGGACGGAGAGCAAGGCGGGAAGATCGGCTCGGCGTCATCCTCCGCGTGTGGGGCGGTCAGACTGCGTTCGACGTCCTTGCGTGACTTGTCGCACGGATAGATCGTGCCGGTCGCCTGTAACTGCGACCAGACGTCGCGGAACCAGGGAAGGCGTTGCGATTGCACGTAAGGACCATGCGGGCCACCGACGTCGGGTCCTTCCGTCCATTTCAGCCCAAGCCAGCGCAGGTCTTCGATTGCCGCGGCGGCGAACTCGGGTCGGCATCGTCCCGCATCGAGATCTTCGGTGCGGTAAATCAGCGTCCCGCCAGCGGCGCGTTGGGCGGCGAGAGCAAAGGTGCGGGCGTGGCCAACGTGCAGGTAGCCGGTCGGGGTCGGGGCTAGCCGTCCGCGGGTCATCAGAGCGGATTGCCCGTGGGGATGAATTCCCACTTCACGCCGAACTCCGCGGCCACCGCGGCGGCGAGGGCCTTCACGCCCCAAGTCTCGGTGGCGTAGTGTCCGCAAGGATAGAGATTCCAGCCCTGTTCGTGGGCTTCGTTGAAATGTTCTTCGCGTAGTTCGCCGGTGATCAGCGTGTCGCACCCTTCGGCCTTGAGGTGATCAAGGGCGCTGCGGCCGCTACCGCTGAGAATCGCGATCCTCTTCGGATTCGCTGACCCGAACTCGATCCCCTTGAAGGTCTGCGGATAGGAGGACTTGAGGCGCTTGCGCAAGGTCGCACGCGAGATGCCCTTACAGATGCAGGCGATGGGTAGGCCTTCGTAGTCCACGAACCAATCGACGACTTTTAGGCCAAGATCTTGGGCGATCAGCGCGTTGTTGCCGATGGCGGGATGCGCGTCGAGCGGCAGGTGGCTGGAGTAAAGCGAAAGGCCAGCCTTCTTCAGGGCCGCCTTGCGCAAGGCACGGACTTCTCGTTCAGGCGAGACCGGGCGCCAATACATCCCGTGGTGGACGATCAGGAAATCGACGCCGCGGCGCGCGGCCTCGGCGAAGACCTTGGCCCCGGCGTCGACGGCCGCACCGACCTTGCGCACTGGGCGCGTACCCTTGTGTTGGAGGCCGTTGCGGGAGCCCTCGAAGTCGGCGATGTTCCTACCGTTGGTGAGCAGGTCGCAGAAGCGGGCGACTTGGGCGGCAGTGGCGTGGGTCTTCACAGTTTTTTGAAGGTGGTCGGTTGTTCAGCAGCTTCGGCGAGCGTGGCGGGTTCGAAGGTCGAAGGCGCGAAACTTCCGCCGAGTGCGGCTTCGGTGATGCGGAGTAGGTCGGCGTCGCGCGTGGTTTCGTCAAGCAGGCTGCACGCGGCGAGCATCCACTGCTCGTCGACCTTCGAGAATTCCTCGACCTGCAGCGTACGCGTCTTTTTTCCGTTCGCATCGAAACTGGTCGCCTGGATGAGCACGCCGTAGACATGGTCGATCGCGTAGTTCACCTTGGCAGGTTCGTGGCCGATTTGATTAAGCGCGTCGAAGGTGTGCACCGGACGTCGACGTTTCTCGGTGGTCAGGTAGGCCGTGGCGGGCCAATGCGTGAAGGGTAGCTGCAGATCGAACGGCGTCAGGATGAGTCCCTCCGCGAGGGGGGTGAGCGGAGTCTTGTTGTCGAGTTCCTGGGCGGGGGTGCCGCGGCGGGACACCCAGACGCGGCTACCGTTGGCCGATTTGACGGTGATAAACGCCAAGGCGGGCTTACCTTGCGCGTCCTTGATCTCGCCGCGGAGGAGTTGTTCTGAGCCGTGCGAAGCGGCCCAGAGCGTGCCTTTGACCGCGGGCAGCGAATCACCTTTGCGTGGCTTATGGACGATCTCGAAGCGCAGGCAGAGAGCGCTGTTTAGACGGGCGGTGCGGAAGCCCGCGAGGAAGGCCAGGCCTTGCTCAGGCGTCAGCTGATCGAGCGCCGGGGCGGAAGGGACCCGTGATTGCGCGAAGCAACCGAGTGCGATGAGACACGCTACCCAGCGGACAGACAGGCTGAGCAGTCGGGTTCTCACTCAGACTTACTTGGCCGGAGCCGGAGCGGCGGGCTTCGCCGGAGTCGTCGCGGCCGGAGCCGGGGTGGACTGGGGCTTGGCGGCGGCAGGAGCAGGGACGGAAGGGGCGGCGGGCGCAGTGGCAGCAGGAGCAGCAGCAGCCGGAGCGGCGACAGGGGCGGTGGCAGCCGGGGTAACGACGGGGGCGGTGGCCTTGGCGTCGAGGGCCTTGGAGACCGGCTTTTCGCGAGCGACGAAGCCGAGGTAGAGGCCGAAGCTGAGAACGAAGAGGATGACCGTGAGGGTCGTGGTCATCTTCGAGAGGACGTTGGCGGATTCGCCACCGAAGACGGTCTCAGCGGCGCCGCCGCCGAGGGCCGAGCCCATGCCAGCGTTGGCGCTGGGGCGTTGCATCAGGATCACGAGGACCACGAGGATGCAGACGAGGAAGAGGGCTACCACGGAGGCGTAGAGAAGGAAGTCCGACATGCCCCCATCCAAGGGGTCAATTTCCCATAAAACAACGCCAAAATCAGGCCTGAAGGTAGCTGCCCCCGGAGACCCGGTAGGTCAGCCACTCGCCGGAGGGCGGGGGAACGGTGCCAGTCGCGATAACCTGATGCTTTTCACCGACTTCGTTCCAGAAGGCTCGGCGGCGGGTATCGTCGAGTTCGCCGAGGACATCGTCAGCCAGGATGACCGGTGGCGTGGGGGCGAGGAGGGTGTCGCGCTGGAGACGGGCGAGGCAGAGGGCGAGAACGAGCAGGCGTTGCTGGCCTTCGGACGCGTAGTCGGACGCATCCTTGCCGGCGAAGAGCATGCCGAAGTCGTCGCGTTGCGGGCCGCGGAGGGTTGTGCCCGTGGCGAGGTCGGCGACGCGCGTCTTCGCCCAGATCTCGACGAGTTGGTCGGCGGCGACGTCGGGTTGGTAGACCAAGTCCGCGCCTTGATCGGGAAAGCCGGCGCGGGCGCAGGCATCGCGTAAAGTCGCGGCGAGATCAGGCAAAATACGGGCGCGGGTCGCGGCGATGAGCTGGGCCGGCGCGAGCATCGCTTTCTCGAAGGCCCGCAGTTCTTCATCCGAGCGGACGACGGCTTTCAGGAGTGCGTTACGCCCGTCGAGGGCGCGGCCGTAGTCGCGGACCGCGGTGAGATAGGCGGCATCGGTGCCGCCGATGGCAGCATCGAGCCAGCGACGACGGTTAGAGGGTGAACCGCGCACGAGACGAAGGTCGTCGGAGCAGAAGACGATGGTCGGGAACTGCCCGAGGTGCTGAGCGACCGAAGCGACAGGGGTACCGTTGAGCAGGGCTTTACGGGAGCCTTTGGCCAGGCGGATTTCGATCTCGGCGTTCTCTTCGGTCGAGAGGCGGACATCGAGGCGCAGGCGGGCTTCGGCGCAGCCGGAGCGGACAAGCGGAGCAATGTCCGTCGTGCGGAAGGAGCGGAACGAAGACACTAACGCAGCGGCTTCGAGAAGGTTCGTCTTTCCTTGGCCGTTATCGCCGAGCAGAAACACGCGAGGGGCGTCCGTGGAGACGTCCGCGAAGGTCAGGTTACGGAAGTCGGCGGCTCGGATGCGCGTCAGGCGCATGGCTTACTCCGGAAGGAGGATCACTGTGCCGATTTTCGGCAGGCTGTTGACCGACGTCATTTTGTCCCGGTTCGCGTTATAGATTGCTGAGATCCGCGTCTGACTGGCATCGCCGTAAATCTTGCGGGCGATACCGGAGAGGGTGTCGCCCTTGGCGACCGTATATTGCCGGAAGCGCTGAGGCTTGCCGTCTTCGGTCGTGGCCGGCTTGTCGGCCGGTTTGTCTCCCGTTGTCTTGGGCGGTAGGATGAGACCTTTCTGGGTACGATTGTAATCGGCCAGTTCGCGTTTCAGTTTCTCGTTCTCGAGCTGGAGGTTACGGAGTTTGGCGTTGAGGTCAGAGCCGCCGAGGGCGTCGGGTTCCATCGGTCGTCCGGGCAGCTGCTGCATGAACTGCTTCTCGGCTGTCTTGATCAACTGGCGGACGAGGTTCGATTGCTCGGACGTCGGCTTCATCCGGATATACTGGTTGAAATGGTAGATGGCCGGGAGCGGATCCTGCAGTTCGAGGTACATGCGGCCAGCTTCGAGGTTGGATTCAGCGGCGCCCTTACGTTTGTCGATCACCTTCAGGTAGCACTCGAGAGCCTTGCGGACTTCGCCGCTCTTATAGAAGTTCTGACCTTGGCGGAAATCTTCGTCTTCGACGTCGAGCGTGCGGGAGTCGGCGCGCGAACCGTCCTCGCAACCAGCGAGGAGTAGGACCATGAAGACGAAGACAGCGCGAACCATGGCCGGACAATCTCTGTCCGACTCGGTTCCTTCAATCCAAAATCATTCGCCGATCGCTTGGCGGAGGGCCGAGTCGAGGTTGGGCTTTGCGAAGCGGAAACCACCGTCGAGCGCCACCGCCGGGCGGGCGGCGAGGTCGCTGAGGATGGTCTCGCGCCCCATCTGTCCGAAGAGCATGGAGAGGGCCCAGGCGGGCATCGGCAAGAAGCTGGGTCGGCGGAGGACGGCGCCTAGAGTGTGGGCAAATTCGGCTTGGGTCACGGCCTGGGGTGCCACGGCGTTAAGCGGGCCGCGGATGGCTTGGTTATCCAGGCACCAGACGATGAGTTCGATGAGGTCGGGGAGGCCGATCCAGCTCATCCGTTGCCGCCCGCCGCCGATGGGGCCACCGAGGCCAAGTCGGAACGCCGGGAGCATCTTCTTCAAGCCGCCGCCAGTGGAGGAAAGAACGAGTGAAGTCCGCAGCAAGACCGTACGGATACCTCCCTTGCTGGCCGCTAGGGTCGCGTTTTCCCATGCTTCGGTCACGGCTGGCAGGAAGCCCTCGGCGGAGGGCGCGGACGATTCGTCCAGGGTTTCGGCCCGGTGTAGTCCGTAGCGGTTGATGCCGGACATAGAGATGAATACTTCTGGTTTTTGCCTCACGCTGGTGAGGGTCTCGGCGAGCAGGCGGGTACCATCGCGACGGCTGGCCATGATGCGTTCCTTGGCGGCATCTGACCAGCGTTGGGCGATAGATTCGCCGGCGAGGTGGATCACGGCATAGGCGCCTTCGAGGGCTGTGCGATCGATGTGGCCGGTGAGGTGATTAAAGCCACCGGACCCGTCATGGCGGGAGCGGAAGGGGATGACTTCGTAGCCAAGCTCGGTCAGTCGTCGGGACAACGCGGAACCGATGAGTCCCGTGGCCCCTGTCAGGATGATACGACGTCGAGCGGTCATCCTAGATAGAGTGAAAGGAATGCTTCCGACTTCAAGCCGCCGGCTTGTTCACGACGAGGATCCAAGGCTTTCCGGGCGTCGGGTAATAGCCGATCTTCTCGACGTGGAGGCCGGCGGAGGCCTGCTGTTCGGCGAACTTGAGTACGATGTCAGATTCTTCGGGTCCGCCAGGGTGTCCGGTGTAGGCGACGCAGATGAGGCGACCGCCGGGTCGGAGGTTATCATAGGCATCACGGAGCGCTCGGTCGGTCGAGGTCGGTTGCGTGATGATCGAGGCATCGCCGCCCGGCAGATAGCCGAGGTTGAAGATCGCGACACCGATCTTGCCGCGCTGGGCCGGCGTCAGGACGTCGACCAGTTCCGCGTGGCTGCGGAGGTGCAAGGAGACGCGGTCGAGGAGGCCCGCGACCTCGAGGAGGTTGCGGCTGGAGGCGATGGCTTCCGGCTGGATGTCGAAGGCGTGCACATGCCCTGAGGGGCCGACGGCTTGGGCCAGGCAAGCGGTATCGCGGCCTTTGCCAGCGGTGCCGTCGACGGCGATGTCGCCGGGACGGAGGATCTCGGAGGCGAGTTTTTGGGCGCGCTCGGTGACGCGGATCGGATTTATGGGAGCCAAGGGAATTTTCGGAAATTAGGAGGACGCTTCTCGTTCCAAGCGGCGCGACCTTCATCGCCCTCTTCCGAAAGATAATAGAGTAGGGTGGCGTTGCCGGAGAGTTCTTGGATGCCAGCCTGGCCGTCGAGTTCGGCGTTGAAGGCCGACTTCAGGCAGCGGATGGCGAGCGGGCTCTTGGTGAGGATTTCCTGCGCCCACTTCACGCCTTCGGCGTCGAGCTGCGCGTAGGGGACGACCGTATTCACCAGGCCCATTTCGAGGGCCTGCTTGGCGTCGTATTGGCGGCAGAGATACCAGATCTCGCGGGCCTTTTTCTGGCCGACGACGCGGGCGAGGTAGGAGGCGCCGAAGCCGCCGTCGAAACTGCCGACTGTCGGGCCGGTCTGGCCGAAGACGGCGTTATCGGCGGCGATGGTCAGGTCGCAGATGACGTGGAGCACGTGACCGCCACCGATGGCGAAGCCGGCCACGAGGGCGATGACGACCTTGGGCATCGAGCGGATGAGGCGTTGGAGGTCGAGGACGTTGAGGCGAGGGACGCCATCCTTACCCATGTAGCCCCCTTTTTTGTCGCCGCGGATCTTTTGGTCGCCGCCAGCGCAGAAGGCGAACTTACCGTCGTCCTGCGGGTTGGCGCCGCGAAGGAGCACCACGCCGATGGAGGCGTCGTCACGCGCATCGGAGAAGGCCTTGAGCATCTCGGCAATCGTCTCCGGGGTGAAGGCGTTACGGCGGGAGGGGCGGTTGATGGTCACGCGGGCGATACCATCGGCTTTCTCGTACACGATGTCGGTGAACGCTCCTTGCTTTTGCCAACTGATCTCGGACTGCATGGGCTTAACTTGGTGGACGGGGGCGTTTTTTCCAACGAATAAGCGACGAGACGCTTGAAAATCGGCGGAGGGTCCCACACTTTAGCGGACTATGGCCCGACTGACCCCCGAACAGATTTCCAAGGTTTCCGCCTGGGTAGCCGAAGGCGCCACACTTTCGCAGATCCAAGAGCGCCTTTCGACGCAGCTCGAGGTCCCGATGACCTACATGGACGTCCGCTTCCTCGTCGATGACCTTAACCTTGCTCTCGTCGAAAAGGAAGAGCCCAAGCCAGTGGAAGAGCCCGTCGCCGACGCCGCTCCCGCTGAGGCTGGCGTCCCGGCTGACACCGCCCAGGGCGCCGGTGTCGTGACGGTCGAAGTCGACACCATCGCCCAGCCTCATGCCATGGTCAGTGGCCACGTCACTTTCTCCGACGGCGAAAAGGCCGATTGGTATATCGATCATCAGGGCCGCCCCGGCATGGCCGCACGGACGCCAGGATATCGTCCGACGCCGCAGGACATCACCGACTTCCAGACGAAGTTGGATGCGGCGCTCCGTCAGGCTGGTTACTGAGCGCTTAGCGCGTCTTGAGGATTGCTTCCGCCAAGACAAAGTCCGCTGGACGGGTCAGCTTCAGGTTCACCGAAGGGTTCTCGACCAAAGAGACATCTTGCCCGACGAATTCCACGGCGGAGCTATCGTCGGTCACTTTGCGCTGCAGCTCAGCGACCTTGCGATAGGCCTTGAGCACGATGGCGGTGCGGAAGACCTGCGGCGTCTCGGCCGTCCAGACGAGTCCGCGATCAGGGGACGTCTCGACGGAAGCCGAACCGACCTTGGCGATCTTCACCGTGTCGGCCGCACGTCCGGCCAGGATGGCGGCGCCAGTTTCTTTGGCCTTGTCGCGGACCTTGCGGATGGCTTCGGGCGAGACGAGCGGACGGGCCCCATCATGGATGTGCACCAGGCCGGTATGGCCTTCGCAGGTATTGAGCGCGGCGAGGACGGAATCCTGGCGGGATTCGCCGCCGGGCACGAAATCGATTGGGGTGGCCGTGGGCAGATGACCGGCGAGCTGGGCCTTCAATTTGGTGAGCTGAGCTTCGTCGCGATAGGTCATGACGACACGACCAATGAGGCCCGTGCTCAGGAAGGCCTGTAGCGAGTGGACGAAGACCGGTTTGCCGGCGAGGAGCGCGGTGATCTTGTCGTCGACGACCGCTTGCATGCGCCGCGCGGAACCCGCGGCGAGAAGAACGAGGATGTCGTCGGCCGCGCTCATGCGATCTCGCCGATGTCACGACGGATACGGAGCGTTTCAGCGGCGGGGTCCTTGGCCTTGAGAATCGGACGGCCGACCACGATGAAGCTGGCGCCCGCGGCGGCGGCCTGGGCTGGCGTCATGACGCGATTCTGGTCATCTCCCGCGGCGTCGGGATAACGGATGCCAGGAGTCACGAGCGTCGGGCCGGCGCCGAGGTCTTGGCGGAGGATCGGGAGTTCGAGAGGGGAGCAGACCAGTCCGCCAATGCCGGCTCCGATGGCCATGCGGCCGAGCAGGCGGACCTGTTCTTCGGGTGTACGGGCGACACCCGTGGCCGAAAGCTGGGCTTGGTCCATCGAGGTCAGCACCGTCACGCCGAGTACCGTGCAATCAGGCAGGGTGGCCTTCGCGGCTTCGGCGGCGCGGGCGATCATTTCGGGACCGCCGCAGGCGTGGATGGTAAGCAGCGAGCAGGGGCGACCTTTGAGGCTCTTGATGGCGGACGAAACGGTGTTCGGGATGTCGTGGAACTTCAGGTCGAGGAAGACCTTGAAGCCCAGCGCGTGGAATTCGTCGACAATGCCCGGGCCGTGACGCGTGAAGAGTTGGAGGCCGAGCTTCACCCAAGCGAGGTTGCCGGCGAGCGGGCGAGCGAGTGCCAAGGCTTCCTCCTTGGTCTCTACATCGAGGGCGAGGATGAGTCGGCAAGGCGAAGCCATGCCGTCTTTATGCAAACGGCTGGGGTTTCCTGCCAGCGTAAATCGTCCCTCGGCCTTGCTTACTTCTTCGCAGCCTTCTTCGGCGCCGGCGTGCTGGGCAGGGACGAGATGTCGAAATTAAAGGGCTTGGACGGCTGCTGGCCGAGGAGATGGAGGCTGAACCATTCGGCCATGCGGACGTTGTCGTCGGCCATCTCGACCCAGCCACCGTGGGCGCCACCAAGGCGAATCAGGACTTCGGCCTTGGCGCCGACTTCCTTGGCGCGGGCGAGGTAGCGACGGGCTTGGGAGTCGGGGACGAGTGGATCGGCGTCGCCCTGGACAATATAAGTGGGCGGGGTTTTATCGCTGATCCAGAAGAGCGGCGAGAGTTCGCGGCCGGCACGTTCGCGTCCTTCGGCGGTAGTCACGATCGGTCCGAAGGCCGGCGCGCGGACGGTCAGGGGGCCGGCGCCTTCCTTGCTGTCGCCTTCCTTGGCCCAGCTGAGGAAATCGACCGGCGGGTAGTAGCAGGCGACCGCGTTGACCTCGGAGCTCACCTGCTCGACGGGATCCTTTGACTTCGGATTGGCCGGGAGGCACGCGCGTGCCGAGCATCAGGCTGAGGTGACCGCCGGCGCTGCCGCCGGTGACGCCGATCTTGTTCGGGTCGATGCCGAACTTGGCAGCGTTGGCGCGGATGAAGCGGACGGAACGCTGGAGGTCGCCGACGATCTCGTGGATGTGGAAGCGAGGCTGCGTGCCGTGCACGACGACGAACGTCGTGAAACCGTGCTTCGGCCAGCCACCGTCGCTGATGCCGTTATGATTGGAGTTCCAGCCGCCGCTGATGATTTTGATGACCGCGGCGCCGTTCGGTTTAGCGGGTGTGAAGACGTCCATCGTCAGCGCCACGCCGTCGTGCTTCGCGTAGATGACGTCGGAGATGCGGGTGACATCCTGAGCAAAGCCGAGGGTGCAGGTGAGGGCAAGGAGTAGGCAGGCGCGGAAGGTCATGGGGTTAACCATAGGACACCGCAAAGCCGGCGAAGTTGCAAGCCGCTCAGGCCTTGAGCCGGAACTTGATGACTACCTTCAGGATTTCGGCGGGTGCACCGACCTGCACGCCTGGCTGGTGGCCATCCTGCGGGTGGAAGATCGCGAAGTTGCCGCGTCCGAGAGTGAGCAAGGCGGTGGGCGAAGAAGGGGCAGCGTATTTCTCAACATCCTTTTCGGTGATATAAGGCTTCGTCACGACGAGGGTCTTTTGGTCCGCGTGGCCGCAATTTTCTAGGCCTTGATAGACCACCTGAATGTCTCCGTAGATCTGATGGGCTTCCCAGAGCTTATCCACAGAGGGGGCGGTTTGGTAGCGCTGCACGATGGCCACGAGGTCCTGGCCCTGGAGTTCATATTTACCGTCCTCCGTCTTCACGTCGAACGAGCGCAGGTAGGCGAACGCCTTGGGGAAGAGCGGGTGGAGTGACTCGTAATGAGCGGAGGCGGAAAGTTGGTCGAGGATCATGACTAAAGAGGGCTAGGGCCAGGGCTGGGGCTAGATAATTTACTCTTCGTCGGGGAGGCCTTCGACATCGTCGAGCGGTAGTTCGACCGGCTGGTCGGAGCCGAGGATGGAGAGCAGTAGCGCGATGCGTTTCTGCGGAGACTCCAGGCGGATGACCTCGCCTTCGGAGCCGGTGAAGATGCCACGAATGACGCGGGCTTTGGCGCCGACCTTTAAATCTTCATCGAGCATCGAGAGGGTCGCATCAGGGCCGAGTGCATTAAGCTCGTCGATCACCGCTTGCTCGACGTCGACCGGCCGGCCTTCGCGGCTCACGAGATGGAGGACGCCGCGGGTGCTACGAATCGTGGACTGGAATTCCATCGGATCGAAGCGCGCGAAGATGTACCCCGGGAAGAGCGGTTCGACGACGACCTTGTTCTTGTCGTGGCCACGTCGGGTACGACGCAGACGCGGGAAGACCAGCTCGCCGATGCCGACGGCCCGTAGGTTCTGCACTGCCACGGCCTCTTGGCGAGGTTTGGCCTTGATGCAGAACCAGGTCGGGCCGGCGGCTTCGGTCATGCGGTCTTGAGGGCGCTCTTCGAGCGGTCAGGCAGCCAACCGAGGGCGATCAGCGCGAGCTGCGAAGGGCAGAATACGTAATAGAGCCAGAACGCCCCTGTCTCCGTGAAGCCGTAGCTATGGAGGCCGACGCCGAGTAGATTCGTGCCGAACCAAGACCAGGCCGTGACGATGTTGCCGAAGATGAGGAGCTGCATCAGCCCTTCGCGACGTACGAGTCCACCCCAGCGGGCGTGGAGGCAGAGCGCGCACCAGAGAACGATGAGGATGGCGCCGTTCTCTTTCGGATCCCAGCCCCAGAAGCGACCCCAGCTCTGGTCGGCCCAGATGCCGCCGAGCATCGTGCCGATGAAGCTGGCGATAACGGCGAAGGCGAGGATGCCGTAGGCGGCGCGGGCGACGCTGTCGCCCCAGTTGTAATCTTTCTTGAAGGCGCGGAGAGCAAGGTGGAGGGCGCCGAGCAGGCCGGCGACGAAGGTCGCCGAGTAGCCCAGCGTCACGATGGTCACGTGCGTCGCCAGCCAGAAGTTCGTATCAAGCACCGCACGGACGCTCTCGAGGTTATCTTCGCCGGAGAGGCCGAGGTTATGGGCGACGATCAGCGAGACGAAGCCGGTGATACCTGTCGCGACGGCGCCGATGCCGTTCTTCCAGACCCGCTCGAGCATGATGCCCATGCCGACGGCACCCCAGGCGACGAAGATTCCCGTTGAATAGAGGTTCGTCACGGGCGGACGGTCCGTGCAGCCACATGCGGTAACCGAGGGCGGCGGTGTGCAGGATGAAGGATACTATCAGCAGGCGGTAACCCCAGACGCGGAGGCCTTCGGAGCCGGTCGTCCAGGAGACAAGGACCATGAGCACCACCACCACGTAGGCGATAAGGAGCCAGTAAAACGGTTGGAGCCGACCGAAGCTCGCTTCGGATTCCGCACGGGCGGTCCAAGGACCTTTCAACGAGGCCGCGATCGCTGAGCTCAATCGAGCGCAATCGTCGTCCTTGCCTTCGCGCCACGCCATCGAGAAGTCGGCGTAACGGGTGATGATGCCGTCTTCGGCCAGACCGGCCCGGTGGGCCTTCTGGTCCTTGATGATGCCGAGGAGGGAGGCGCCGAGATTATCCCAGCGGGCGAGCGAAGTTTCGTCCTTGGGGGGCATCAGGCCGATGACGCCTTCGCGTTCAAAATCTTGATAGCGTTCCACGAACGTCTTGACCGTTTTCTGCAGTTCGGGGTCAAAGGCCTTGCCGCTGGCGCTCGCGTTCATTTCGGCGAGCGCACGGTTAAGTGCGGAGATCCATGCGCCGTATTCGCGGCGCGGGGTGACGTCGAGGGGTAGGTCTCCGGGGATGAAGGTCATGCTGAGCGTCGCATACTGGCGGGCGGCGCTTTCGAGCGTGAGGAGGCCACGGTCTTCGACGTCGCGGTCGGCCTGGGGGCGTTTGCGCGCCTGTTCGGCCGCCTTGCTGAGTTCGGCGCTGTTTTTCAGGATACCGTCCCAGCTGACGTAGAGGCTCTTCTCGGGGTCGCCACCGACGCGCTTGAGCACGTTGGGGTGTTCGACGCGGAAGGTCGGCAGGTGGCGGGCGATCGGGGCGCGGAAGCAGACTTCGATGAGCCAGTCGACCGAGCTGATGGCCCCGCCGGTCAGACGGACTTGGACGCTTCTCGAGCAGCGCTTGGAGTTCGGTCGAGAGGGCAGGGAGTTCCTTGGCGATCTCTGCACGCTGTTCTGCGGTCCAAGTGGACGGAGCGCTGGCCGAAGGCGACGCGTTCGAGTTTCGAGAGGCTGATCGAGGTGCGCGAGCGCATCTGGAGCAACGACCCGGTGGCGAGGGTCTCGATCGGTACGACGCGTCCCCCGCTTTGGACGGGAATCGTGCCAAACTCACGGCTGTTCCAGCCGGTGTCGGCCGCATCGGCCGTGGCGGTCAGGAAACCGAGGGTCAGCACAGCGGCGGCCTTGGCGGCACGACCGCGGAGGAAACGCAGCAGGGAAACGCCGAAGTGCCAGATGAGGCCGAGGGACATCAGCGCGACGGAGATGTAGGGGATGAGCCAGCCGGGATTGCGGACGACCTGAAGTACGCTGAGGTCCTTGCCGTCCTTCGTGCTGCCGAAGCTCGACTGGAAGAAGGTCAGGCCGGCATGGCGAAGCGGTTGGTTCATCGAGATATTGAAGGGGAAGGAGCTCGCACCTTCCTTAAGCGTCACGTCGCTGGCGAAGCGCTTGGGTGTCTCGGTTCCCGGATACTTCTCGTGGGTGAACTTATCCAGCTGCACCGTGAAAGGGACGTAGTAGCGGGTCCGGCGGAGCGAGAGCTCGTGGGTCTTGCCGGCGTCCTCAAAGGTCTGGGCATCGAAAGATTCCGTCAGGTTGAGGTTGAGGGCCCAGATGCCGAGCGACTTTTCCTTCGTCTTGAGTTCGACGATTGCGGTAGGCGCGTTGGGCTTGTTGTCGTCATAGCTTTCCGGGAGAGGCTTGTAGGCCAGTTCAGTACGGGCGCCGATTCCTTGGGTCGCCTTGAGGTCGATGCCGTCGCTCATCTGCGATTTGGCGCGGATCATCGCGTTCGGGTGGTAGGTCTGGACGACGAGCGTGTAAGGAGTGCCTGGGAGTTCGACGTCGGCCGGAGTCTTCTTGGCGGCGATGTCGCGGAGGATCGAATCAGGAATCACGACAACGCTTTCGGCGGTGCCGGATTTCTGGACGAGCGCGATCTCGAAATCGCGGAAGGCTTCGGAGTAATTACGCTGCTCGCCTTCGGGGATGATCATCGCGGACTCTTCCTGGTAGATCGCGGTGACGAAGCCTCCGCCCAGCAGAAGGAGTAGGCCGGCGTGGATCATGAGGTTGCCGACCTTGGCGGCGCTCGCCTTGAAGTGACGGACGTGGGCGAAGGCTAGGTTGACGATCAGCAAGGCCCCGAGCGTGAAGCCGGCCGGCAGCGGGATGCGTAAGGGCGCCGTCGGGTCCATCGGGTAGAAGCAGAGCCAGGAACTGAAGTAGACCTTCTGGACATGCCAGATACCCCAGTGGACTTGTTCGAATGTCCCCAGCAGGATGAGGATCATCGACAGGATGAGCAGGAGCACCGTCAACTTGAGCGATGCCAACGTGTCGACGAGGCCGCGGCCGCTGTCGGCCTTCTTTTGGTGTTCTTCGCTGTTCACGGGAGTTGGGAGGCGGAGAGGAAGGCGACGAACGCGGCGCCATTGGTTTCGACGGCGGCGGTCTCGCCGTTCATCTTGAAGAACCAGGTGGCTCCGTCCTTGGCGGTCAAGACGGCGTCGACCGACTTCTTGCCGTCGGTGGAGGTCATCACGAAGCGCTGGCTCTCGATGCCGCCGACTTTCACCGTCTTGGCGGAGCCGGAGATTTCATCTGGGCTGGCCGGAGGGAGGCCGATCTGGCCGCGCCAGCGATTCACGTTGGCGGTGAGGCCTCCGACGCTGCCGGGGAAGACCGTCACGGCGATCTCGGCCTTGCTGTCGTTCGGGCCGGAGACGATCCAGGTGGCTTTGCGCATCGAATTTTCCGGGCCGACGGACCAACCGGCGGGCAGCTTCGCCCACTTGGGGGCGTCGAAGCCGGCGGCTTCAGCCTTCATCGAGGCGGGAGCGACCATCGGGGCGGCCACGGCCGGAGAGGGGGCCGGCGTGGCGGCGACCGGCGCGGCGGGAGCAGTCGCGGGCGCAGCGGTGGCCGGAGCGGAGTCGGACTTCACTTCATAGCGGGCGACCTGCGGGGCAGGTTTGCAGCCGAAGACGAGCAGCGAAGCGGACAGGAGGAGAAGGGGACGCATGGTGGTAAGGAAATTATTTGCTGGTGGCTTTGCCGGAGTTTTTCTTCTTCGCGGCATTGCTGCTCTCGTGCTGGCCAGTCTTGAGGCGCACTTCGTATTTCTCGTCGCGAGGCAGGATGATGCCGCGCTTCACGAGTTCGTCGGCGTGTAGGTCGGCGAGGGGCCCGCAGCGGGTGAGCCAGGCGTCGCACTCGGCGCGTAGCTCAGCGAGCTTGGCGGCGTTGGCCGGGTCGCCGGCGATATTCTTCACTTCCCACGGATCGCTCTGGGTGTCGTAGAGTTCTTCCGGGGCGCGGTTGGGATTGAAGTAGAGGGCTTGGACCGGGGTCAGCTTTCCTTCAGCCTGTACTCGGCGGAGCTCGTGCATCGTCTGGCCGATTTCTTGGTAGGCGACCTTGCCGGCCTCGTCGACGCCGGGGGCTTGATTGCGGACGTAGCGATAGCGGGCATCGCGGACGGAGCGGACCTTGTCGAAGCTCTCGTCCATGAAGTCGCGGAAGGAGTAGGCGTATTTCGGCGGGTTGGCGGCGGTGGGCAGGAAGCTATGGCCGTCGAACTCCGCGGGCACGGGCACGCCAGCCACGGTCAGTGCCGTCGGGGCGAAGTCGATCCAGCTGGCGAAGTCTTCGCGGATGGTGCCCGGAGCAATCTGGCCGGGCCAGCGGACGATGAGCGGGACGCGGGTGCCCGTATCCTTCGGGGAGCGCTTGAAGCGCGGCATGCCGCGTCCGTGGTCGCCGGTGAAGATGACGATGGTATTTTTCTCGAGGTCGTGGGCCTTGAGCCAATCGAGCGCGCGGCCCAGGGAGTAGTCGACGGCGGTGACGAGCTCATGGTAGTGGGCGACTTCGCGGCGGACGGCCGGGGTGTCAGGATAAAAGGGCGGGAGTTCGACCTTGGCCGGGTCGCGACGATCGGAAGGCTTGAGCGCAGCCGTATTCTTGGCGTGTTCCGCGTCGGAGGCACGGACCTGGCTCTCATGACTTACGGATGTCGTTGAAATAGGCGAAGAAAGGTTCCTTCGGCTTGGCGGTCAGCGGGCCGGCTGGGCGGTTGGCCGGGTTGACCCAGTTCTTGCGATCGTTCGCGAGGTTCTTTTCCGGCACGCCCTGGAAGTCGGTCTTGCCGGGCCACATCACATGATAACCCGCGGACTGGAGTTTTTCGGTGAAAGGGTGGGGAGGGTTGACGACTTTGGAGCGCATGTTCTGCGCACCGTACTTGAGCGGGTATTGGCCGGTGATCATGCCACTACGCGACGGGGCGCAGACACCGGTGTGGGTGAAGGCGCGGGTGAAAAGGGCGCCTTCCTTGGCGAGGCGGTCCATGTTCGGGGTGATGGCGTCCTTGCAGCCGTAAGCGCCGGTGTCGGGTCCCATGTCTTCGCCGATCACCAGGACGATGTTCGGGCGAGAGTCGGCGGCGGTCGCGAGGGCAGCGATCAGCAGGGCGACTAGGGCGAGGAGGCGACGGGGCATGGGGGTGGGACAGGGTCCTTGGCCAATGGTTGCGGGGTAATCGGCCAAAGCAAAAAGAAAGGACGCTTTTTGGCGTCCTTTTCGAGGGGGTGAGGTATTTGGCCTGGGCCCAGACCTTAGTCCGTGAAGCGGAAGAGGGCCACGTCGCCGTCCTTAAAGAGGTACGACTTGCCTTCGAGGCGATAGCGGCCGGCGTCACGGGCGGCGGCGACTGAGCCATTCTTCACCAGGTCCTCGTAGGAGACGATTTCGGCCTTCACGAAGCCCTTCTCGAAGTCGGTATGGATGACCGCGGCACACTGGGGGGCGGTCATGCCGCTGCGGAAGGTCCACGCGCGGACTTCTTTTTCGCCGGCGGTGAAGTAGGTGGCCAGGCCGAGGAGGTGATAGGCGCCGCGGATGAGCGAGGAGACGCCGGAGTCGGTGACACCGAGGGACTGGAGGAACTCCGTGGCTTCAGCGGGAGAGAGGTCGCAGAGCTCGGCTTCGACCTGGGCGCAAATCACGACGTGCTCGCATCCGTGGCGTTTGCCGATGAGGGCGGCGACGTTGGCGACATGCGGGTTCTTGGAAGGGTCGGCGAGGTCAGCCTCGGCGACATTGCAGGCGAAGAGGACCTTCTTGGAGGAGAGCAGGTTGTAGGTCTTCAGGCGGGCGCGCTCGTCGTCGGAGACGTCAAGGGCGGAGGCCGGCTGGTTCTCGTTGAGGTGCTTCACCAGACGGGCGAGCAGTTCGACGTTGGCGATGGCGTCCTTGTCCTGGCTGCGGACCTTCTTCTGGTTGCGGTCGAGCTGTTGCTCGGCCGACTGGATGTCGGCGAGGATGAGTTCGGTTTCGATGACCTCGATATCCCGGATGGGGTCGACCTTGCCCATGCTGTGGACGATGTCGTCGTTGTCGAAGCAGCGGACCACGTGGATGATCGCGTCGCACTCGCGGATGTTGGAGAGGAAGTCGTTGCCCTTGCCTTCGCCCTTGGAGGCGCCGGCGACGAGGCCCGCGATGTCAACGATGTCGATGGTGGCCGGGATGACGACCTTGGTGCCGGCGATGACCTGTAGTTTCAGCATGCGGTCATCAGGGACGAGGACTACGCCGACGTTGGGCTCGATGGTGCAGAAAGGGTAATTAGCCGCCTCGGCCTTACGCGAGCGCGTGAGGGCGTTGAAGAGGGTCGACTTGCCCACATTGGGAAGTCCGACGATGCCTGCCTGAGTCTTTGCCATGGAAGGTGCACCGTGGGCATCCGCCCCGCCGAGGTCAAGAGTCGGAACTCAGGGCGGCAGCTCCTGCGAACGTTCGCTGAGGTCCGTCGACGGCAGGACGACTTCGTCCCGGGGCTGAGGCTGTCCGCGGACGATGCGGGCGACGGCGATGCGACCGCGCACTCCGGTGATCTCGAGGACCGCCGTGGGGTTGAGGCGTGGGTCGCGAGAGACGACGATCATTTTGTCCTCCACCAGGGTCCCGGGCAGGAGGTGCACCGGTACCGAGAGGCTGCTCAGAGGGTAGCCTTGGACGAAGCCAATGCGCACGTTACGCGGAGCACCGGCCGGTAGTGCGAACGGGTTCGGCTCTTCGGCTGGCTTCGGCTTGGTCCCGACACAGCCTGTCAGCAGCGCGAGCAGCAGACAGACTGGGCGGAAGAGGTTCACGCGCGGCTGGAATTGCCGAGCCCTTCGGGCGGCTTGCCGATGAAGGCAGCCAGAGCGGAGTTGGGCGGGAGTCCGCCGGGGAGGCCGCCGGGAGAGAGCGGGCCCGGGGTCTGCTCGGCCTTGTCTTCTTCCGAGATGAACTGGTCGAAGCCCGGACCGGAGGTATCGAGTTCGCCTTCGAACATACCCTGCAGCTGACGCATGCGTGTCGGGTGGCGCATCTTGCGGAGCGCTTTGGCTTCGATCTGGCGGATGCGTTCACGGGTGACCTTGAAGTGGCGACCGACTTCTTCGAGCGTACGTTGGACGCCGTCGAGGAGGCCGAATCGGAGGATCAGGACTTCCTTCTCACGCTCGGCGAGGGAGCGGAGGACGAAGTCGATCTTCTCGCGGAGGAGACGAGTCGAGGCCGTGTCGGAGGGGTTCTCTGCGGACTTGTCTTCGATGAAGTCGCCGAGTGAGGTGTCTTCGCCGTCGCCGACGGGCGACTGGAGCGAGATGGGCTGCTGGGCCATCTTCATGATCTGCTGCACGCGATCGATCGCCATGTTCATTTCGTTGGCGACTTCCTCGGCGGTCGGCTCGTGGCCGAGTTCCTGGGTGAGCTGCTTCTGGACCTGCATCACCTTGTTGAGCGTCTCGATCATGTGGACCGGAATGCGGATGGTGCGGGCCTGGTCGGCGATGGAGCGGGTGATCGCCTGGCGGATCCACCAGGTGGCGTAGGTGGAGAACTTATAGCCGCGGCGGTATTCGAACTTCTCGACGGCCTTCACGAGGCCCATGTTGCCTTCCTGGATGAGGTCGGTGAAGAGCAGGCCGCGGTTCTGGTACTTCTTCGCGATCGAGATGACGAGGCGGAGGTTATGCTCAACCATCTCGGTCTTGGCGCGCTGCGCTTCGTCGAGGTGCTTGCGGACGTTGCGGGAGAGGTGCAGGAGCTCGGTCGGCGTGAGGCGCCAGCGGAGCTCGATCTCGCGGGTGCGGGAGGCGGAGATTTCGGGCTTAATAGCCTTCTTGGCGCGGACCGGGCCACGAGCGACCATGGTCGGTTCGACGAGATTACGGGAGTCGTCGATGTCGCCTTTGATATCGGGGAGCTCAAGCCATTCTTCGAAGAGCTTCATCTTGAAGCAGAATTTGCGCAGGATGTGTAGGCAGCCTTCCTTGGGGGTCTGCTCGATCTTGCGGTAGGCTTCGCGGGCCTTGGCTTTCTTGGGGGCGTCAGTCTCGTCGAGGTATTTCTGCCAGGCCTTGTCGAGTTTGGCCTTGAGCTTGGTACACTCGTCCGTGGCCTTCGGGAGCATCTTGTAATAGGCGTCGCGGGATTCGACCTTCTTATCGATGACGACCTTATCGAAACGTTCTTCCTTGCGGAGAACCTTGAGGGCGAGGTCGAGCTGGTAGGAGAGGGTCAGCCAGCACGAGAAAAGGAATACCTGGGCTTCAAGTTCGGCGTCCTCGATGCGCTTGGAAATCTCGACTTCTTGTTCGCGGGTGAGCAGCGGCTTGTGGCCCATCTGCTTCAGGTAGACGTTGAACGGGTCGTAAGGGGCGTCGGCCGGGACGGTGCGCGCAGCTTCTTCTTCGGAGTCCTCGACCTTCTTGCGGTAGGTCTCGACCTCGTCCTCGTCGAGGAGCTTGATGTCGAGATTATCGAGGATGTTCATGATGTTCTCGATCAGCTCCGGGTCGGTAGCGCTGTCGGGAATGACTTCGTTGATGTTCTGGACGGTGACGTAACCGTTCTTCTTGGAAAGGCTGACGAGCTGCTGGACCTTGAGGTTGATGCCTGGGTCGATCGGCGGAGTGATTTTAAGCGCCTTGGCGCTCTTGACGGGCGCGAGGGCCTTGGCGGCAGGAGCCACCTTGGCGGCGGGCACGGCTTTTCCGGCCGGGGCAACCTTCGCGGTTGCCGCGGCTTTCGCGGCCGGCTTGGCGACGACGACCTTTACGGGCGTCTTCGCCGCGGGCGCGGGCTTGGCGGCCGGCTTGACGGCGGCTTTGACAATGGGCTTAGCCTGCTTGGAGGCTTTGACCGGCTTGTCGGTGGTCTTGCTGTTCTTCTTGTCGGGCATCTTGGGAAAATTAGGCGGCGGTGAGTGAGGGAGGCGTCGCGTGCGATTTGCGCAGGGCGATCTTTTCCGACTGGAGCTGGTTGAGCGTGGCGATGTCGTCGCGGGAAGTGGAGGCGATGCGGGCGTCGAGACTGCGCATGAGGGCCTGGACGTGGCGGCCGTGGAAAGACTTCAGGATCGTGTTAGCGCGGGGTAGAATATCCTTCTCGTCGTCGCGGCCGGCGTAGGTCTCCGCGGAGAGGCGGGCGGCTTCGGTGCGCAGTTCGTCGTCGAGGGCGCTGATCGCTTCGCGCAGGCCGGCGAAATGGCCATGGGCGGCTTCGTTGAGCAGGGCCATCAGGAGTTGGCCACTCCGGCCGGACTGGTCGATCCACTCGAGCGGCAGCGACTGGGCGATGGGGATGAAGTAGGAATCATTCCGCAGAAGAAAAAGTATCAAATCCTCCTCCGACGTTGTCAAGCCCCCCCCCTTGACAACCGGGGTGGGGGGTGGGTCATTGGGTCCGCTGAGCTGGGCGGCGGGGCGTTGGGCCTGGGATTGGGCCCGGTGGCGCTCGTAGGCCATATGCATCTCGCGGATGCCAATGCCGGCATGGCGGGCAGCCTCGTTGAGGGCCTCGCGGACGATCTCTTCGGCCCCGGCCTGTTCGACAATGGGGAAGATGGTTTCCAGCAGGCTGAGGCGGCTGGTGAGCGGCAGGTTGACTGAGCCTTCGGGGACGAGGGACTGGACGCAGAACTGCATCGCGCTCCGGGCACCGGCGACGAGCCCGGCCCAGCCAGCGGCGTCATGCGTCGAGAAATACTCGTCTGGGTCTTTGCCGCCAGGGAGGGAGAGGAAGCGGATATCGAGGCCCTCACGTAGGCCGATGGGCAGGAGGCGCAGGGCGGCCTTCTGGCCGGCGGCGTCGGAATCGAGGAAGACGATGAGGCGCTGCGTGAAGCGGCGGAGCTGCTGCATGTGCTCCTCCGTGACGGCGGTGCCTTGGGCGGCAATCGCGCCTGGAATGCCGGCCGAGTGACAGCGGATGGCGTCGAGCTGGCCTTCGACGAGAACGAACGGATCGGCGTCCTTGCGCGTCATGCGCGCCCGGTCGATGTTGAACACCGTCCGGGATTTCTTGAACAGTTCGGTCTCAGGCGAGTTGACATACTTGGCTTCGCGGGACGGGTCGTCCTGCGGGGTGATGTCGAGCGTGCGCGCGGTGAAGGCGATGACGCGGCCCTGGATGTCGCGGATCGGGATGACGAGGCGGCCGCGGAAACGGCAGCGCCAGCGGAGCGGGTCAGGCACGCGGTCGACGCCGAAGAATAGGCCGGTCTGGGCGAGGGCATCCTTGCCGTAGCCCTTGGCGAGCAGTCCGGGGATGAGCTTGGAGTCGTCGACGGGGGCGAAGCCGATGCCGAAGTCATCCGCGACCTCGAGGGAGAACTTACGCTTCTGCGTCCAGTAGTCGCGGATCCATTCGCCGTGCACGGGGTCCTCGAGGAAGCAGCGGCGCCAGTAGTCGGTGACGAGTTCGTGGATCTCGAGGAGCTGGCCACGGAAAGATTTCTCGTTCTTGCCGTCGCCGCCGGTCTCGTAGTCGAGTTTGAAGCCGAAGCGGGTGGCGACGCGTTCGATGGATTCCGGGAAGTCGAGGCCTTCGCGGGTCATGACCAGTTTGAAGGCGTCGCCGCCTTGCTGGGTGGAGAAGCAATACCAGAGGCCGGTCTCGGGGTTGACTTTGAACGAGGGGCTTTTCTCGGACTTGAAAGGACTGAGGCCCCACCAATCGCGTCCGCGCTGCTTCATCTGGGTGTAGTCCCCGGCGAGCGCGACGATATCAGCCCGTTGGCGGAGCTCGTCGATGGATTTGCGGGAAATACGGGCCACGGCTGTCAAGGGGTGTCTGTCAAGTGGGGCGGGGCAAACGTAAATAATTCCCAATCGACGATAGGGAGTTCCCCCGTGGTATGCCTAGGGGGTTGGCGCGCGCAAGGGGGTGGGCCCCTTTAGCACTCGTCGCAGAGCTTATGGCGGATCCGCTTGGCCTCTTCCCGCAGGCGGGTGGCCTCGGCCGGCTGGCCAGCCTTCTCCAAGACGTCGGCCAGGTTGTCCAAGACCGAGGTGGTTTCACGCTTCTCGGCTCCGTGGAGTTTCTGGACCCCGGTGAGTTGGCGGCGGAAAAGGGCTTCGGCTTCGGCCAGTTTGCCGCGTTTGAGTTCGAGTCCGCCCAGGATGCTCATCGTCCCCAGTGGGTCGGGGTGGCCTTCGCCGAGGGTGGCGACTTCGAGCGTCAGCACGGAGTGGTAGAAATCCGCGGCCTCGTCGAGGCGTGCCTGACGGTAGCAAAGTCCGGCCAGTTGGGTGCGCAGGTTGATGATCGCAGCTTCGGAGCCGCGGGGGGCAGTCTCAAGCAACGCCAGCGCCTCCCGATAGAGTTTTTCTGCTCCCGCCAAGTCGTCGGCGGACATTCGTAAGGCGGCGAGTTCTCGTCGAAGATCGGCGGACGCTGCACGATCATCGCGTGACTTTGTCTGCTGAAGTGTGATCGCCTGCGCGAGGAGTTGAGCGGCCTCCTCCGCCCGACCTTCGCTGCGGCTAGCCGTCGCGCGTTGGCGTAACGTCTCCGCCTCTGCGACCGGGGCCGCCGGGGAGGCATCACGGCAACCCGCCGAAAGAATCGCTAACAGGATGAGCGCGCTCCTGGACATTAGTCGCCCAAGAAGCTGGCGTCGTCGCACTGCGCCTTGAAGTAAGGCGCGTTGCCATCGACTTCGACCGTCAGCGAGTGGTTGCCGGCAGGAATCGAAGCGGCGAAGACGCCGGCCTTCAGGTCGAGGGCCTTGCCGTCGAGCCACGCGGCCTTCACGCCGGTGAGCAGGAGGGGCTTGGTCGTCGCGGCGGCGGCCGTAAAGCGCGCCGTGGCGTAGAGACGGCCAGGGTTGAATTCCTTGGTCAGCTGTCCGTTGACGAGCGTGTAGACCGGCGTGGCGACGGCGGACTTGGCGAGGGCGCCGGGCGGCTGGTCGTCGAAGACCCAGAGGCGGGCAACGTTGCCCTTGCTGGCGTCGAACGGGCCCGGTTTACCGATCTCGCCGAGGAAGGCATAGAAGTTGCGACGCGATACGCCCGTGATGCCGTCGGCGAGGCCAGCGGGCATGATGCTGCCGATGTTATCGCGGCTCACGATGTTGGCCTTGAGGATGGCCAGTTCGACGCCGGGGCCGGGACGGATGAAGAGTTCGGTCGCGTTCTCGCGCGCCGGGATGCCGACCATCTGGCTGCCGTCCTTCATCTTGAAGGAGAAGCCATGGTAGCCTTCTTTCACCTTTGCGGCCGGATTGAGCACGCTCTCGATGATGTAGTCGAGCGGGGCGCTGGCGCCGATGCTGCTCAGGTCAGGACCGAGCTTGCCACCGGCACCGCCGATGGCGTGGCAGATCGCGCAGCCGTTCTTGCGATATTGGATTTCACCGTCCGCGGGATCAGCACCCTTCTTGATCGTATCGATCATACCTGCGATCTCCGCGGAGTAGTCGCGCGGTCCGGCCGTGAGTCCGGTGAGAGGTTCGATGGTCTTGACCAGCGCGACGCCGTTGCGGCCGAGCGAGCGAGCGGATTGCAGGGCGGCGGCGCAGGTGTTCGGCGCTCAGGCCCTTCGGGAATTCCTTGGCGAGTCGCTGGGAGAAGCCACCGACCTGGAAGAGATTAGTCCAGACGGCCGCGGCTTCTTGCTTAGTCTTGATCTGGGCGAACACCGACGGGATGGCCTTGAAGGCTTCGCCCGGGGCGTGGACGGCGAGGGCAGGGAGGGCGTCACGACGGACGGCCGACGGGCGCGCTTCAGCGGTGAGGCTGCGGAGCGCGTTGAGCGACGGCTGCTGGCCGATGGCACGGAGCGCCCCAATCGCAACTTGGCGGAGCGCGACCTCTTTCTCGCGACCGGCGAAGTCGCCGATCTTCGGGACGAACTGGACCAACTTCCACTGACCCGCGAGGCGGACGCATTCGATCAGCAGTTGCGCCTGGGTCTCATAGCCAAGGAGAGCACCCAGACCGGAGAGATCGCCTTTCGGGCGGACATTGCGGGTACCGGCTTCAGCGAGTGCACGGGCGACGCGTTGGCGGGTCGCAGGCTGGAGGGAGGCGTCGTTGATGAGGGCTTGATAGAGCAGGGTGGCCTCGTCGGCCGTACCGGCCTTGCCGACCAGCTCGATCCATGGACCGGTGCCAGCGGCGTCGATCTTGCGGCCGACAAAGAGGCGCTGCACGTAAGGCGTGGCGATGCCTGGGTCGATTGCCTTCACGATGGCATCCAGCGAGGCTTCCTGTCCGTCAATCTTGGAGGGCTGAGCGGCGACGTCTTCGAGCCAAGGGCGGGCAAGTTCATTGATGCTCGTCCAGGCGGCGAAATCGAGGAAGGTGTCCTCTGGGTTCTTCGGGAGATGCGCGAGCACGGCGCGGGCGCTTTCCGGGGTGCGCACGCGGGCGAGGGCGCGATGGGCCTCGAGTTGCACGCGTGGATTGACGTGCGCGAGGAAAGGCGTGATCAGGCTGATATCCGTCGCGCCACGGGCGCCGAGGGATTTGCCGAGTTCGCGCAATCCCACTTGGATGCTCGCCGGATCCTTGCTCTTCAGGAGTTCGGCGAGGTGTGCGGTGTCGTCGGTGCGGCCGCTGAGCAGCCAGGCGGCGTGACGACGGGTGACGTCATCCGTGGTCCAATTCTTGAGGGCTGCCTGCAGTTCGCTGACCGGGAGCTTGGCGAGCTCGCGGCGGGACTGTTCAAACGTCCAGCGGTTGGGGGAGAGGAGGTTGGCAAGGAGTTCCTTGGTCGGCTGGCCGAGGACCGGCTGCCACGCGAGCGGCTTGGCGGTTTCAGGCACGATGCGCCAGATACGACCGCTGATCTTATCGCGACGTGGGTCGCGGAAGTCGACTTCTCCGTGGTTGATGATGGGGTTGGTCCAGTCGGCGACGTAGAGCGCGCCGTCCGGGCCCATCTTGACGGTGATCGGACGGAAGGCGACGTCGCTGGTGCGGACGACATCGGGAAGCTCCTTGGTCACGTAGCCAGATTTTGGCGTGGCTTCGGAACTGAAGTCGTTGAAGCCGAAGCGGACGATGCGATGCGCACGGAAGTCGCACGTGATCGCGTTGCCTTGCCAATCGGGGCCGAAGAGCGGGCTGTTGATGAGCTCGAGTCCGCTGAACTTCGGATAGGAACCAGGGCTGATGCTGCCGACGAGGCGACGGGCACCTTCGGAGGGAGGGAAGGCTGCGCCGGGGAAGGCCCAGTGCACGCCGGTACCGTCGGCGCCAGAAGTGAGGAAGGTCTGGCCGGCGGCGTCTTCCTGCTGGCCCCAGGCGTTGACGAGTCCCTTGGAGTGGACTTCGAGGCGTTCGGTGTTCGGGTCGTAGGCGAAGGCGACGCCCGAGTTGGCGCGCACGAGGCCCCACGGAGTCTCGAGGTGCGAGTGAATGTAGATCGTCTGGTGGAAGTAGAGACGGCCATCGATGCCCCAGTGCAGCGTGTGGATGATATGGTGGGTGTCTTCGGTGCCGAAACCGCTCAGCACGATGCGACGATCGGCGAGGACGCCGTCGGTATTTGCTTTCGTGAGGTGAAGGAGCTCGGTGCTGGCGCCGACGTAGACGCCGCCGAAGTTGTCAGGCGCGACGCCGGAAGGGATGAGCAGGCGATCCGCGACGATACGGGAGACGTCGGCGATGCCGTCACGATTGGTGTCTTCCAGGAGGATGACCTTGTCGTTACCGGTGGACGGGCCGAACTTCGAGGAATTGCCGGCCATCTGCGCGGCGAGGTCCTCAGGGTTGACTTGCGGGTAGGTGTTGGAGGTCGCGACCCAGAGGCGGCCGGAGGTGTCCCAGTTCATGTGGACCGGCTTCTCGAGGAGCGGGTTCTCGGCGAAGAGTGCGATGCGCAGGCCGTCGGACATCTTGAACTCAGGGGCGGGCAAGGAGGTACGGACCTCGAGCTTAGACGGGGTCTTCGGCTCAGGAGGTAAAGTGCTCGGCTTTCCGGCGGAGACCGCGATGGCGTCGGCTTCGGCCGTTTCGATCAGCGGATCGAATTTCGGAATCTCGACGGCGTTGTTGCCCTGTTCGCGCTTACGGAAGCCGAAGATGTAAGTGTAGTTGGCCGGGCGGCTGCGGTGGAAGAAGAGCGAGTTCTTGCGTAGGATCGAGGCCCGCAGGGTTTCGGCGGCCGTGGCTGGCTGGTCCCAGGATGTCTTGTTCACGTTCCAGCCGAGCTGGGCCGCGACGCCTTCGCTCAGCGCGCGGTAGCCGCGTTCGGTCAGGTGGATGCCGTTGTCGGTACCGAAGTCGAGGGCGATGCCCTGGGACTTCCATTCGGCTTGGATGAAGGGCACGTTCTTTTCCGTGGCGAGTTCGGCGAGGCTGCGTCCGTAGGCGGCGAGCAGGGCGTTGTGTTCGGCGGGGTTAGGTAGACCTGGGCGGGAGCCCCGGAGGTCTTCGTGGGCGATCGGGCCGAGGATGACGAAACGGACTTTGCCGCCCGCGCTATGCTTCGTGATGAGATCCATCAGCTGCGCGACTTCACGCTTCAGGCGGGCCGGAGTATGCTCCGTGCCGTAGCGGGCCGGATCCGGATTGAGGGCCGGGTCGTTCTTGCGATAGGTGAGTTCTTCGAGTGAAGCGGCCATGCCGTAGCCGATGATCGCGACCGTCGGCTTCACGACGGCGAGTTGTTCTTCGAGTTGTTCGATGCCCTTGGCGACCGGATCGAAGCTGGCGCGCGAAGCGCCGAGCGGGGTGTCGCCGGAGTAACCGAGGTTACGCACGGCGAATTTCTTGCCAGGGAATTCCTGGCGCATCTTGGTCTCAAGCACGCCGTAGTTATTCTCGCGCTCGATGAGCACGTCGCCGATCAGCAGGACGCGATCGCCGTCCTCGAGCGTAAGCTTGCGGTTCTCTCCGGCGGCATAGGAGCTCGGCTGGAAGGCGATGAGGGCACAGAGTGCCAGCAGGGTGGTGAGACGGGGCATGAGTGGATTGGAAGAGGTTTAGAGACTATGGCGAGGCGACTTTCGACCCCAGGGTAACGAAGTTGTTGCCATCGGATGGCCGTTAAAATCGCTCAATTAAACCGACCGAGCGGAATCAGTCCGCGAATTGCGGCCAGCGTGCCCGAAAAGCGAGCTGGGCGTCCTTGTCGGGAATCTCCGGGCGGGCGGGGTCGGTCAGGAACTTGAGAGGGAAGGCTGGCTTGAGGTGGAGGACGTGGACGGTCGTCCCTTTGACCTCGAAGACCGCAAACCACGCGCCGCACCCAATGTCGAAAAGGTCCCCGTGGCGGCTGCGGATGCGGCGGGTGCGGTGGGGGGTCGGGTCGCGGCTCAGGATCTCGAGCAAGCGGGCTTCGAAGTCCACCGACCAATCCTGCTTCAACCAAGCCATGTGTTCGGCGGCCTGGGGGGAGAAGGTCACCGTGAACGCCGGCGGTGAGTCGAGCGCGGCATCCACTTCATCGATCCATCCGGCTTTCGCGTCGGGAAAGGAGTCGTAGGAGGGGATGTAGGGCTTGATGTCGAAGATCGGCGTGCCGTCGACGAGATCACACGGGCCGAGGATCAGCTTCCCTTTCTTGATCTCGATCAGCTGCACCGGCGTGATGCCGATGGGATTAGGTCGATGGGGGGAGCGTGTGGCGAAGACGCCTCGCCTTTTCGAGGGTCCGCGCGGCGGGAGCACTTCAGGGCGCCAGTCGGTATTGCGATGGAACCACCAGATGAGCCAGATGCGATCGAAGCCTTCGAGGTCCTTGAGCGCCTTCTGATATTTGTCGCCCGGCAGCATCTCGAGGACGTTGGTCTCGGCCTGCTTCTCGTCAGGCTGATGACGGGCGTCGAATTTCAACGGCTTCCCGGAGCGGATGAAGCCGATGGGCGTGATGGTGAGTCCTGAATCCAAGATGACCAAGGCCTAGGCCTCGCAGGCTAAAAGGCAAAGATTCATTGTCTTACCTTCGTGGTGTCGTTAGCCGTTATGTTCCGCAATGTCCTCCGAGGTCATCAATCTCTCTTGCTATAAGTTCGCTCCGTTGGACGGGCTGGAGGAACTGCGGACGAGTCTGCAGGAGGTCGCGATGGACCAAGGGCTAAAGGGCACCATCCTGCTGGCCCCCGAAGGCATCAACTTCTTCCTCGCCGGTACCCGCGCACAGCTAGCGGCCATCCTTGACGTCATCCGAGCTGTGCCTGGTCTTGCGGGTGTCGCTCCCAAAGAGAGTCCGAGCTCGGATCAACCGTTCAAGCGTATGCTCGTGAAGATCAAGAAGGAGATCATTGCTTTCGGCGTCGAAGGCGTCGATCCCGCCCGCCGTCCGTCCCCCAAGATCACGGCCAAGCAGCTCAAGCAGTGGCTGGACGAAGGCCGGCCGGTGACGTTGCTCGACACGCGTAATGAATACGAGATCCGCATGGGCACGTTCAAAGGGGCGATCGTGCCGCAGATCTGGAATTTCCGGGATTTCCCCGCGGCGGTGGAGAAGCTTCCCGCCGAACTCAAGTCGCAGCCCGTCGTGATGTTCTGTACCGGCGGTATCCGCTGCGAGAAGGCTGGCCCGTTCATGGCCATGCAGGGGTATACCGATGTGTTGCAGCTCGACGGCGGTATCCTGAAGTATTTCGAAGAGGTGGGTGGCGCGCATTACGACGGCGAGTGTTTCGTCTTCGATGAACGCGTGGGCGTGGGACCTGACCTTCGCGAGACCGGTTCGATTATTTGTTTCAACTGTCAGATGCCGTTGACCATCGAGGATCAGCAGCGTTCCGATTACGTCTACGAGCAGACGTGTCTGCATTGCGTCAACGGCAAGCCGAAGGGCCGGGGCAATACCGCGCAGCGCGGGGCTTGAGGCTTACCAGCGAAGTTCTGATAGGCTGAAGACGCGGCGGGCACCTTTCGGCAGACGCACCTGTAAGGACGCGTCGTCCTTGTCGCTGAGAATACCCGTGCGCAGCAGTACGCTGTCGAGGCCGGCCCCCGCGGCACCGGCGATGTCGTGTTCGGGGCTATCGCCGATCGCCAGGACCGTCATGGGTGGCGGATTGCCGAGTGCGGCCAGCGCGGTACGATAGATATCAACGTGTGGCTTACCGAAATAGCGGAGCACGGCGCCTTTGCGTTCGAGCTCAAGAGCGATGGCGCCGGCGGAGGGGCGGACGCCTTTGGGCGTGAGCATCTCGAGGTCGGGATTGCAGACGGCAATCGTGACACCGCGTTTGGCCGCCGGGGTCAGGTCGCGGATCTGTTCTCGCCAGTTGCGGTCAGGTTCCTGGCAGGCGGCGAGGATGATGCCTTCGGCTTCATCGGGCCACGTAAGCGTGAAGCCAAGGTCGCCGAAGCCGTAGTCGTCGCCGGGTTTGCCAGAGATATGGACCTTCGCGCCGGCACCGAAGCCAGCGCCGAGGGCGCCGGAGCGGATCGCCGCTTGGGCGGCGTCGCCGGACGTGACCACCGCATCGAAGTGTTCCGGGCCGAAGCCAAACTTCGCGAGGCGGAGGATATTGTCTGCGCCGGTCTTCGCAGAGTTGGAAAGCACGGCGACTTTGCCTCCGCTTTCACGGAAGCGGCGTAGCGCTTCGGCGGCGTGCGGGTAGGCGGCAGTACCGTCGTGGAGCGTGCCAAACTGGTCGACGAGCAGGGCGCCGTATTGGCCGGCGATTTCGGAAAGACCGGCGATGGGCGAAAGCGTGCTCATGCGAAGGTGATCTCGTGGCCGAGGGAACGCCAAGCCAGGCGGGCGGCTCCAGCGGCGGCTTCTTCGCTCCAGGAAGAAGTCAGCGTTACGCCGAGGGCAGTCGCACGCAGGCTCATCCAGGCCGCGCTCCGGGAGCCGCCACCGGCGTGGCGGACGCTGCGTAATGCGGGTCCGCCCAGTTCATGCGAGCTTCGCGAAGCCCGTCTGCTCGACGCGGGCGAAGGCTTCATAGATGCCCTGCAGGAATTCGGCATCGGAGGACGGCCGAGGTGTCAGGCGAGGGGCGAGTTTCGCATCGGCGATCGGGAAGCGTTCGCCGACGGAGGGTAGGGGGTAGTAATCGGTACCCGTCGGTTTTGCAGGGTTGAGCGAAGGTTCGAGGGTGGCCAGTTGTTCGGCCGTGAAGAACTGCAGGAGCGTCTTGCCGCCGCAGTTGGAGGCACCGCCGGCCAGCCAAGTATCGCCGATGCGGTGGCTATAGATGCCGAGTTCGGGCGCGAAGATGGGACGGTCACTGAGGAGCTTCAGTACGATGGTCGAGCCCAGCGCCGTAGAGGCTTCGCCGGGTTCAGTCGCCCCGCTAGCGAGGAAGGTTGCGCATCCGTCGGTCGTACCCGCCGCGATGGTGATGCCTTCAGGGATGCCGAGCGCGATGGCCGCCTGCGCGGAGACGTGTCCGATGGGCGTGCCGACTGGCACGACTTCAGGGAGGAGTCCGGGAGAGAGTCCCAATTCGCGGAGCCAATCCGGCCAGCTGCGACTGACGGGATCGTAACCGGTCTTCAGCGCGTTATTCTCATCGGTTTGCCAGTTCGTGGCGCCGAGGCAGCCGTTGATCCAGTCGGCTTGGTGGATGATGCAGTGCAGTCGCGGCAGCTTTGTCCACTCGAGGGCGCGAGCCGCTGGAGAAGTGGCGCCATGGGCGGCGCTTTCGCGCGGTGCGAGCGTCTTGATCTTCGCGGAGAGGTCGCCCGTGTCGGCGTCATCATACATACGGGCCGCGGCGAGCGGGCGGTTATGGTTATCGACGGGCAAGATGGTGCCGGAGGTCGCGTCGACCGCGATGGCACGGGCGGCGGACAGGTCGAGCTTCAGGCTGAGTTCGTCGAGGGCCGTACGACAACCGTTCCACCAATCTTCAGGAGATTGCTCCCGTCGGGCCCCCGTGGCCTTCGTCGCCGGAAGTGTCGCCGAGCCTAGGGCGAGAATCTTGCCGGACGCGTCGACGGCGACCGCGCGGACACCTGAGGTGCCAAGGTCGAGACCGATGACGAAGCCGTGCATGCGGCTTTATTGAGGGGCAGGGATGGCTGGGGCAAGAAGCGATGACAGATGAGGAGGGCAGATGAAAGATGGACGATGAATGATTTAGGATGAAGGAGCCCGAGGTGTGGGCCATCTCCATCTCAGATCGTCCATCCTTTATCATTTATCCTTCTTCGGCGCTAGCTCATCCCAGCTCTTCAGGCCGCAGGTCTTCAGGTAAGGTTCGGCGGCGGCTTTCCATTCGGGGGTGTCGGCCGCTTTGAGTAGGTGCCAGATGGGGCGCTTCTGGTCGGGTTCCGAGATGGTGCCTGGTTTGTTGCTCCAGAGACCGAAGCGCAGGCCGTTTTCCTTAGCGTGGTCGACGTGTCGGTGGTAGTGGAAGGCGTCGACGGCATCGCCGAGTCGCACGACCTTTTCCCAGGCATAGGCGTAGGCCGCGGCCTGTTCGGTGAGCCCTTCGGGGCGCTGGGGCAAGTCGAAGCCTTGTTCAGTGAAGCTGAGGCGGCGCGGTTTGCCGGCGTAGAGCATTTCGGGCGTCGCCAGTTTCTTGGTCAGCACCTCGAGGTTCTTGAACGTCACTTTCGGCGTGTTGTCATTGAAGGACACTTTATCGAGCCAGGTGCGTGGATCGCGCAGATTCCAAGGGTAGGGATGGAAGGCCAGGTTCCAGTCGAAGTCACCGCGTTCACGGGCACGCTTCGCGAACAGTTCGAGGAGGGTACGACCCGGGCAGGCTTGGAGCGGGTCCCGATGATTCTTGGCCGCCCAGTTGTGTTCCAGCGAGATACAGACGCGGGCGTTGGCCGAATGGCGACGAAGGGATTCCCAGGCGAGGCGGACCTGGTCTTCGTATTGCAGGGCGACCTCCTCGGCTGTCGCCGGTCCCATCTGATGCCACTCGTGGTGGGAGTTCACTTCGTTGCTGACCACCCAGCCCCAGATGCGGCCGTGCGGAGCGTCGGCCGCCGACCAGCGACGGGCGATGAAGTCGGTGAGCGCCTTATAGCAGGCGCGGCCCTCCGGCGTGACCGTGTTGGCCGCCATCGTCGTGCCTTTGACCGGGTCGGCCTTCGGGTGGACGGTCAGACTCCGGATACGTTCGTTGGGCGAGCGATAGGTGATGACAATCAGCGTCACCACGACCCCCTTGTCGCTGAGGGGCTTGATTTGCCGATCCATCGCCTCGACGTATTTCTGGTTGATGACGTAAGTGTAGCCGTCGGCCGAGGCGGTGAGCTGGCCCGGCTTGGCTTCCTTCTCGGGGGAGAGCAGGCCGTTGAGCGTGATATTGAGAGCGGCGTGATGGATGCCGAGTTCCAGGGCATCTGGAATCATCTGAACCTGAAGGCCCTTGGGGCTGCTCTTGGTTGGGTGGGGTGTTGGGTCGGGTGCGGCGAATGCCGTCAGCGAAAGGCAAAGGCAGGCAAGAAATAGCGGGCGCATGAAGGTGAGAGACAGGTTGGCGTAAGGAAGGTTTCAATAGGTGCCGTTTTACCGATAAAGGTTACCGATTGACCGATACGGACTCGCCTCCATTAATCGTCATAACCCCATGCGACTCCTGGCACTCCTTCTCTGTCTGGTCAGCGGCCTTCTGTCGGCCGCTCCGGCCAAGCAACCGAACATCGTGTTCATCTTCTCCGATGACCATGCCTATCAGGCCATCAGCGCCTACGGCGACGCGCGCAAGCTGAACCAGACCCCGAACATCGATCGCCTCGCCAAGGAAGGCATGCGTTTCGATCGCGCCTTGGTGACCAACTCCATCTGCGGTCCGAGTCGCGCGGTTATCCTCACCGGCAAGTATTCGCACCTGAACGGATTCTATAACAACTCGAATTCCGTCTTCGACAGCACGCAGGTCACCTTCCCGAAGCTCCTTCAGAAGGCCGGCTACCAGACCGCCGTCATCGGCAAGTGGCACCTCGTCAGCGACCCCGTCGGTTTCGACTTCTGGCAGGTGCTGCCAGGACAGGGCGTCTATTATAACCCGCCGATGAAGAACGCGCAGGGCATGGTGAAGACTCAGGGTTACGTCACCGACATCATCACCGACCTTTCCCTCGATTGGATTGCCAAGCGCGACAAGACCAAGCCGTTCGTGCTCATGTGTCAGCACAAGGCGCCGCACCGCGAGTGGGAGCCCAACATCAAGGACCTCGGCTTCGACAAGGATCGCGTCTACCCGGAGCCGCCGACGCTCTTCGACGACTTCGCGAACCGTGCGAAGGCCGTTGGCGAGAATGACATGACGCTTGAGAAGACCATCACCCCGAAGGACGTGAAGCTCGTGCGCCCCCCGCAGCTTGACGCCGAGCAGGCGGCCGTGTGGGATGCCTATTATGAGCCACGCAATGCGGCCTACCAGAAAGCCAACCCGCAGGGTAAGGACCTCGTCCGCTGGCGCTATCAGCGCTACATGCATGACTACCTCGCGACCGTGAAGGCCGTGGACGATAACGTCGGTCGCGTGCTGAAGTACCTCGAGGAGCAGGGCCTCGCCGAGAATACCATCGTTATCTACTCGTCCGACCAGGGCTTCTACCTCGGCGAGCATGGCTGGTTCGATAAGCGCTGGATCTTTGAAGAATCCGTGCGCACGCCCTTGCTCGTCCGCTGGCCCGGAGTCACCAAGCCCGGCTCCGTCAGCAAGGCGCTGGTCTCAAACGTCGACTACGCCCAGACCTTCCTCGATATGGCCGGCCTGTCTTCACCCGCCGAGATGCAGGGGCGCAGCCTTAAGCCGATTCTCGCGGGCGAGACCCCGGCCGACTGGCGCAAGGAGTTTTATTACCACTATTACGAGTATCCGCAGCCGCACCACGTCGCGCCGCACTACGGCATCATCACCGATCGCTACAAGCTCGTGCGTTACTACGGTAACGGCGAGACCAAGACCGACCTCTTCGACAGCGAGAAAGACCCGCTCGAGCTGAAGAGCTTCTTCGGCCAGCCGGGCTATGAGGCGGTTCAGGCCGACCTCGAGGCGCGCCTCGCCAAGCTGCGCACCGACCTCAAGGTGCCAGAGACAGAGGACGAACTTGCCTCCGGCGTGAAGAGGCGGAATCCGCCGGCGGCTAAGAACGCTGGTAAGGGTAAGGGCAAGAAGGCCCCTGAGGCCAAGTAAGCCTTACTTTCCGACCTTCTTCGCAGCCGGCTTGCCCTTCGCCTTGCCTGCCTTATCGGCGGCAGGGTCGAAGGCTGGGTTGGCTGTGGGGAATTGGGCGTCGACCGACTTAAGCCAGGCGTCGAGTCGCGTGCGCAGGGCCTTGGCTCGGACCGGCTCGGTGGCGGCGAGGTCCTTCGATTCACCGACGTCGTTCGCTAGGTCGTACAGTTCGTCGCGGCCGTCTTCATAGAAGTGAACCAGGCGGAAGTCGCCGCTTCGGATGGCGCTGTAGGGCGTGGCACCTCCCGGGTGGTAGTGCGGGTAGTGCCAGAAGATCGCGTCGCGGTCGGGCTTGGCACCCGACTTCAGGAGCGGGGCGAGGCTGATGCCGTCGACGAGGGACTGGAGCGGTTTCACGCCCGCGAGTTCGAGCACCGTCGGGTAGAGGTCGGGCGTGATGGCCGGCGTCGCTTCGACCAGGCCGGCCTTGGTGACGCCAGGCCAGCAGATGATGAGGGGGACGCGGACTCCTCCTTCGTAGGCCGAGCCCTTACCCACGCGCAGCGGTGCGTTGTTGGTCACGCCGAGTAGGCCGCCATTGTCGGAGGTGAACACGATGAGGGTGTTCTCCTCCAGCTTGAACCGCTTCAGTGCGGCGCGGATCGTGCCGAGCGAGTCGTCGACGCTGGCGACGAGGGCGGCGTAGGTCGCGTTCTTTTGCGTGACCTCGGGCTGCTTTGCGGCCTTTGCCTGGTATTTGGCGACGACTTCGGGTTTGCCGGCGATGGGCGTATGCACGGCGTAGTGCGGGAGATAAATGAAGAACGGCTTATCTTTATTTGTTTCGATGAACTTCACCGCCTCGTTGGCTTCGCGGTCGGTGAGGAATTCGCCGGCTGGTCCTTCGGTCAGCGTGGGAATCTTGTAGGGGGCGAAGAAGCTGGGCGGCTGACCGCGGGCGTAGCCGCCGATGTTCACGTCGAAACCATGCTTTTCCGGATAGTAGGCTTCATCGCCTTCTTTCAGTCCAGGCGTTAGGTGCCACTTACCGATGCTGGCGGTCGCATAGCCGGCGGATTTGAACTGTTCGGCGAGGGTGATCTCTTCGAAGGGCAGGAACTTCTGCCAATCGGGGATCTTGAGCTTGGCCTTCGGGCGGTCGTGGCCGGCGATCCAGTCGGTGATGTGGAGTCGGGCTGGGTATTTGCCGGTCAGGAGAGCGGCGCGGGTGGGGGAACAGACCGTGCAGGCCGAATAACCGTTGGTGAAGCGGACGCCGTCCTTGGCGAGCTGGTCGACATGAGGCGTCTCGTAGAACTTGCTGCCGTAGCAGGAGAGGTCGGTCTGGCCCATGTCATCGACTAGGATCACAATCACGTTCGGGGGGCGGGCCGGGGCGGTTTCGGCGACGGCCAGGAGCGGGGCGGCGACAATCGCCGATTTCACAAGAAGCGTTTTAAGCCAAGGGAGCATGCCGTTAAGAGGGCTTTAACTTGGCGTTTTGCAACGAATAACCCCTCGACTTCGGTCCGAGTCGTCATAGATTTCTCCCTATGCGTCCCCGTCGCCTAATCGTATTGTTCAGCCTGTTGTTCCTTACGCTGATTGCCGGCGTATCGTACCTCTCCCGCAGCGGGGAATACGTCGAGTTTGCTCCGGTCGACGTCGCCGTCCAGGTTGCCCCGGCCGCCGCGCCCGTTGCGCCCGCCGCTTCCGTGTCACTCGCGCCCGCCGCTCCCGCCGTGCCCGTCGCCGCCCCTGCCGTCTCGCTCAGCGGAGTCTCCGCCTTACTGGCGGATGCATCGCGCGCAACGTCTCCGGCGGCCGCCCCTTCCGCTCCGATGGCGGGGAGCACCAAGCCTGCGGCCACGGATGAGGCCTCTAAGAACCCCAAGCCTGCCGAAACCTTTGGTCAATGGCGTCGGGCATCCACGGTCTCCAAAGCGGAGATTGAAGCCGCTGTCCAACGAGACGCCATGACCCCTGAGACCGCGGTGGCTTTCCGTTCCGCCTGCGCCCACGACCACGACCTCCACTTCGACGCTAAGGGTAAACCCCTCTACGCCTGTTCCATGCAGATCCAGGTGGGGCCGGACACCACTCCCATCACTTCGACGCCGTCCTATCCGCTCGCTAACACCTTCAAGCTTCATAGTCGCTCGACCGCAACGCGCAAAATCTACCTCGATTTCGACGGCCATCTCACGATTGGTACGCAGTGGAACGTCGGTCGCAGCGCCACGCTGACCACCCCTCCTTTCAGCAGCGACGCCGACCCTGCTTTCAGCGACGCCGAGAAAGCCATCATTCAGGAGTCCTTCCGTCGCATCGCCGAACACTTCGCGCCCTGGGATGTCGACGTCACGACCGAGGATCCCGGCGTCGAAGGCCTGCGCAAGACCGGCGCCGGCGACCTCGCGTACGGAATCCGTGTCCTCATCGGCCCGAAGGCTTTCGATATTGCCGCCGCTGGCGTCGCTTACCTGAATTCTTTCAACGACTCGATTGACACCCCTTGCTTCACCTTCGCCGAAGCAGGCTGGAGCGCCGCCCTCATAGCCGGGGTCACTTCCCATGAAGTCGGACATACTGTGAGCCTGGTCCACCAGGGCCAGAATCCCGGCGACGGAGAGTATTTCGGCGGCCATGGCACCGGCGCGCTCTCCTGGTCCCCGATCATGGGTAATGGCCTCCGCCCGGTGAATCAATGGGCCAAGGGCGAATACCAAGACGCCTCCAGCACTCAGGACAATCTTGTCGCCATCGCCAATACTAACTCGGGCATTCCGCCCATCGCTGACGACCATGGGGGCACGGAGGCGAATGCCACCGTTGTGCCTGGCCTCTCCGTGACGGGTGGTGGCATCATCAGTTCCGCCTCTGATTTGGATGTCTTCAAAATCACCGCTGGACGCGGTAATATCGTCATCACCCCGAAGGTGTCCCTGGTCGCTCCTAATCTGCGCCTTGAGATCAGTGTGGTGAGTTCTACCGGCGTCGTCTTGGGTACCTTCAACGGTGCGGGGACGGCAGGTAACATGGCCCCGGCTCCCATCACGTTCTTCGCACCAGCCGGGGGTGTTTACTATCTCGTCTTTAACGGTATCGGGAATGGCGACGGCGATACGGAGGGTTACACCGACTATGGCTCTATCGGCTATTACAGCTTCACGGCCTCATGGCTGGATTTCGTCCAGAAGCCAGTCGCCGTCATCACTTCTGACCGCACGGGCGGTGTCTTTCCGGCCGCCGTGGCCTTTGATGGTGGAACCTCCTCCGATCCTGATGGAGTGGTCGTCGGATATAGTTGGGATTTCGGAGATCCAGCATCTGCAGGCGACAATACCTCGACCCTTCGAAATCCGTCCCACACCTATGCGGCTCCAGGGGTCTATACGGCCACGCTTGTCGTCACGGATAATCAGGGCAATTCCTCCGCTGCCGCGACCAAGGTGATCACGGTCAGCGGTACCGCTTTGCCAAACTCAGTGCACGTAGCTTCTATGACCGGCTCATGGGTCCGCATGACTAACGTCGAGGTCGCCGCCACCGCTCGCATTCGTGCCGTCAATCAATACGGTCAGCCCCTGCGCTCGATCGCCGTTTATGTGACCGTCACTGGTTCGGCGTCTGGTAAGTCCGCCGCTAAGACCGATGCCAACGGCTACGTCACCATCCAGATGCGCAAGCAGCGCATGACGAATCCGTCGACCTACACCTTCACGGTGACTAGTCTGGTTCGTCCAGGGTACCCCTATATCGCCGCGGATAACCAGCCGTTGCCAGCGTCCGTCACGATCACCCGCTAAGGTTGGCTTTGACGGTAAAAAGAAGGCGGCCGCTAGGCCGCCTTCTTTGTGTCCGCACCGTTGCTCCGCTCAGGCCAGCACGCCTTTGACGACGTGGGCTTCTTCGACGCCGGTGAGCTTCACGTTGAGTCCGCGGAACTTGAAGGTGAAGCGCTCGTGATTGATGCCCATGCAATGGAGGATCGTCGCATGGAGGTCGCGGAGATGCACGCCATCCTTGGCGATGTTGTAGGCGAAGTCATCGGTCACCCCGTATTCGAAGCCGGGCTTGATGCCGCCGCCGGCGAGGAAGACCGAGAAACAACGTCCATGGTGGTCGCGTCCGCTGGCCGGGTTGCCGAAGCCGCCTTGGGTGAAAGCGGTGCGTCCGAACTCGGTGGCGAAGATGACTAGCGTGTCTTCCAGTAATCCGCGGGCCTTAAGGTCTTTGATCAGGGCGGCGGTGGGTTGGTCGATGTCGTGACACTGGTTGGGAAGCTGACGGGACAGGGCGACGTGTTGATCCCAGCCGCGGTGGAACAGCTGGACGAAGCGGACATCGCGTTCGAGCAGTCGACGCGCGAGCAGGCAGTTGGCGGCGTAGGAGCCCGGGCGGGTTACCTCGGGTCCATACGAGTCCAGGGTGGCTTTGGATTCCTGGGAGATATCCGCCAGCTCAGGGACCGAGGTCTGCATGCGGAAGGCCATCTCGTAGGCTTTGATGCGCGTGATGGTCTCCGGGTCACCCAGTTCGCGGGCGCGTTCTTCGTTGAGCGTCGCGAGGTCGTCCAACAGCTCACGGCGCTGGGCGCCATCGACCGTCGGAGGGTTCTGAAGGTAGAGCACCGGATTGGCGCCCGGCCGCAGGCCAACTCCTTGGTGATTGGAGGGGAGGAAGCCGCTGCCCCAGAGACGGGAGAAGACCGGCTGTCCCGGGTTCTTGCCGGTGCCCTGGGAGACCATGGCGATGAACGCAGGTAAGTTGGCGTTCTCAGTGCCGAGCCCATAGCTCGCCCAAGCGCCCATGCTAGCATAGCCGGGCTGCTGGTTGCCGGTATTCAGGAACGTGATCGCCGGGTCATGGTTAATCGCCTCGGTGTTCAGGGTCTTGATGATACAGATGTCATCCGCGATGGTCTGAATGTGCGGGAGGAGGTTGCTGATCCAGGTGCCATGCTTGCCGCAGGCTTTGCCTTCCTTGAGCGGGGGCCGGACAGGGTAGTCTTTTTGTCCGGAAGTCATCCCCGTGAGGCGCTGGGTGCCTTTGATCGAAGGAGGGAGGTCTTTGCCCGCAAACTCGTGCAAGGCGGGCTTGTCGTCGAACAGGTCGACGTGGGACAGGCCGCCGGACTGGAAGAGGCAGAGGACCCGTTTGGCCTTGGGGGCGAAGTGCGGAAGGCCCGCCAGGCCGCCTTCGCGGGTCTTCGAGCCAGCGGCGAGGAGCTCGGGGAAGAGCATCGAGCCGAGAGCGAGGCCGCCGACCCCGCGGGCGGATTGCCCGATGAAAGTGCGGCGGGTGAGATGATTCTGAAACTCGTGTTGAGGATTCATGGCTTTAGTTGCGGGTCACGGTTTCGCTGAGGTTGAGGATGAGGGTGGCCACTTGCATCCAAGCGGCGTGCTCCGCCGCCGGGATCGTGCTATCACGCGTGGATTCGCCGGGGCTGAGGACTTTCAGGGCCCGCTCGTTGTCCGCCGCATAGCGGCTCCGTTCGCGGGCGAGAGTCTTGACGACGAGCGCCTGCTCCTTGTCCGACGGCGGACGGGAGACGCACTCCAGGAAGGCCCAGCGGATGCGGGCAGCGTCATCGGCGCCGTGATGGATGATGCGTTGGGCGAAACCGCGGGCGGCCTCGACGAACTGGACGTCGTTCAAGGTGACGAGTGCCTGCAGTGGAGTCGTGGTGTTGCTACGGCCGATGGTGCAGACCTCCCGGTTGGGGGCATCGAACGTGACCATGTTGGCCGGCGGGGCCGTGCGTTTCCAATACGTATACATCGAGCGGCGGTAGAGTTTTTCGCCGTGATCCTGGACGAAGACCTGGGAGGTCGCCGGGGAGCTGCCGTAGTGGCTGACTTCGCGCCACAGGTCGAAGGGCGAGTAAGGGTTTACGCTCGGTCCACCGAGCTGGGGAACGAGTAGGCCGCCGGCCTGCAGGGCCTGGTCGCGAATGAGTTCAGCCTGCAGTCGGAAGCGCGGGCCGCGGGAGAGGAGGTGGTTGGCGGGGTCTTTTTCCAAGAGCATGGCGTTCGTGCGCGATGTCTGGCGATAGGTCGATGAAGTCACGATCTGCCGGATGAGTCCCTTGAGATTCCATCCTGATTCGACGAAGTCGACCGTGAGGGTATCGAGCAGCTCGGGGTGGCTGGGCCACTGGCCTTGGAAGCCGAAGTCCGCCGCGGTCGTCACGAGGCCGTCTCCGAAGAGGAGTTTCCATACGCGGTTGACGGCCACGCGGGCGGTCAACGGATTCTCCTTCATGACGAGCCACTGCGCGAGCCCGAGACGATTGGCGGGCGCTCCTGCGGGCAGGGCGGGGAGTTTGTCGGGGGTGCCGGCTTCGACTTTTACCGTGGGCTGGGAGTAGTCGCCTCGGTTCAGGATAAAGGTCTCCCGCGGTTTGGCCGACATATTCATCACCATCGTCGACTGGGGTTCGGTGAGGGTCTTGGTACGCTCCTGGGCATTGGCCAAGTCGGTGCGGACGGCTTTCATCTCGTCGGAATGTTTGGCGCAATAGGCCCAGAGGGCCTGCTGCTGCTCGGCGGTGCGTTCCGTCGGCTTGGTCGCGAGGATGCGTAGGACGAACTCCGGTAGGTCGGTGCCGTCGTCGTGGCCGGTGAAAGCGAAGAGTTCGCCCTCGCTGGGAGCGCCGCCTATTCTATTCCCGAAATAGATCTGCGTGGTGAGGTAGGGCTGGTCTTGCGCGGTGATGGGCGTGGCGAACGTCACCGTGAGGTGGTGACTGCCGCTGGCCGCGGGAGGAGACCATCCTTGGTTGAGCACGTTGAAGGCGCGCACGTCCTTCGCCGGATAGTCCTCGGTCCAAGCATCGGCGGTGATACGGCTGAACTTCTGGAGGCGATGGATGTTCACCTGGTCGCTGGCGATCTTATCGGCGGTGACGTCGACGGCGGTGAGCACGAAACGTCCGGCGAATTCATCCATGGGTTTAGGTGCGACCGGTGCCACCTTGGTAGCTTTCGTGGCCTTGGCGGCCTTGGTCGGCTTCGGGGCGGCCAGCGTATCGGGGAAGACGAGGCGCAGTCCGGCGATGGGCTCTGTGGTTGGCGGGGTTTCGCCGAGGATATCGAAGGCGGTCTTGGTGATGCCTTTGAACTTATTCCCTTCGACGGTGAAGCCGCCGCCGCTGTTGGGCGTGGAGATCTTGAGCAGTTTGATCGGGATGAGTTTGAGGCCGCGTTTCCGGTCGGCTTCCCGTTGCTGTTGTGCGCGCTCCCACTGGGCGAGCACCTGGGAATCTGGTACCTGTAGCCGTCGATTGAGGGCGGTGATACGTTCGAGCAGGGCGGGGAGCTCATCCGTCTTGAGGACGGTCTTACGTAGGGCGGAGGGGAGCGAGTTCACGCCGGCGTTGCCGTCGGTCGCGCGGTCGTCGAGGGTATTGAAGAAGGCGAACATCCGGAAGTAGTCCTTCTGGCTGATCGGATCGAACTTATGGTCGTGGCACTGCGCGCAAGCGAGGGTCAGGCCGAGGATGGATTCACCGAGGGTCTTCACGCGGTCGGCGTTGTAGTTGACGAGGTTCTCGGCGGCAATCGTGCCACCCTCGTGGGTGTTCATGTTGTTGCGCTGGAATCCGGTGGCGATGAGCTTGCCGTCGTCGGTATCCGGCATGAGGTCGCCGGCGATCTGCTCCGCGATGAAGCGGTCGTAGGGCTTGTTGTCGTTGAAGGCCTGGATGACCCAGTCGCGCCAGAGCCAGAGGTGACGCCCGCCGTCGATGGAGAAGCCGTTGGTGTCGGAGTAACGGGCGGCATCCAGCCAATCGAGGCCCATGCGTTCGCCGAAGTGGGGACTGGCTAGCAGGCGGTCGACGAGTCGGCCGTAGGCGTCAGGCTTTTTGTCCTGAACGAAAGCTTCGACTTCGGCGGCGGTCGGGGGCAGGCCCGTCAGGTCCAGTGAGACGCGGCGAATGAGCGTGTAGCGGTCGGCTTCAGCAGAAGGCTGCAAGGCCGCTTCGGCTAATTTCTGGGTAACCCAGTAATCAATCGCGGGAAGTTTGTTTCCGGCCGGCAAGGCGGGGCGCTTCGGGGCGACGAAGGCCCAGTGCTCTTCATACTTGGCACCTTGCTCGATCCAGGCCTTGACCTTCGCCTTATCACTCGCCGTGAGCTTCAGATGGGATTTCGGCGGAGGCATCACGTCGTCTTCATCGGTCGAAAGGATGCGTTCCCAGACGACGCTCTTGGCCAGATCTCCGGGGACGATCGGGGTGCCGCCTTTGTGTTCACGCGTGGCCTCTTCGGGGAGGTCCAGTCGCAGCTTGGCCTTACGGGCTTTCTCGTCGGAGCCGTGGCAACTGAAGCAGTTTTCGGAAAGAATCGGGCGGATGTCCCGGTTGAACTGGATGTTCTCAGCTTGGACGGTCACTACGGCGTTCAGGCTGAAAAAGAGGGCGAGTTGCAGGGGGCGATGCATCTTGTCTTTTGGGTATGGTCGGAAGGATCGGTAGGAGCGTTGGCCAGACTTAGAAGACTGCCGGGGCGGACGGTCTCGTTAGCATTGGGTATATCAAATAGACAACGACGAGCGGGATGGGTTTCAACCTGTATCGTCGTGGGCGAGCCCCGGGTGTTCGCCTTACCTTTGGGCTGGAGGGGGCGGGGCGATGGGGTAGATTTTGCCCATCCCCTATGGCCTCCGAAATCCAGCCTTCCTCGCGTCGTGAATTCCTCGGTGCCGCCGCGTTCGCGTTAGCCGGCCTCGCCACCGCTTCCCGCCTCGCCGCGGCCGATGCGCCTAAGGCGACCGGCAAGCGCCCGCCGAATCCTTACGTCTACAAGTTCAATATCGGCAAGATCGAGGCCTTCTCGATCAGCGACGGCCACATGCTCTTCAAGCAAGGCCTCGAGCTCATGTGGCCGGAGTCCGATCGTCCGACCATGAAGGCCGCCTTGGAATTTAACCGCGAGCGCCTCGATGCGCTGCCGCTCTACGTGAATATCATGGGGCTGAAGATCGGTGACGAGGTCGCGCTGATCGACGCCGGCTTCGGCGAGCGTCATCCCAATCCGAACTTCGGCTGGCTCGCCGAGGGCCTGCGTCAGCTCGGCATCAAGCCCGAGCAAGTTACGACCGGCTTCCTCAGCCACTCGCACTCCGATCACCTCGACGGCTTCGTCGACAACGGTAAACCGGCCTTCCCGAATGCCAAAATCTACCTCCTCAAGGAAGAGTATGATTTCTGGCGTGGTCCGAATCCCGACTTCTCGAAGTCCAAGCGCGATAAGAAGCCGTTGCCGAACATGGTGAAGACTATTTGCCGCAACTTCGATATCCTCAAGGACCAGCTCGTCATCGCCAAGGACGGTCAGAAACTCTTCCACGACGCCGTCACCGTCATCGCGGCCCCCGGACACACGGATGGCCACGCCTGTTTCGAGATTCGCTCCGAAGGGGAATCACTCGTGCACATCAGCGACGTCGTCCACCACCACGTCCTCATGTTTGATAATGTCGGCTGGACCGTCGCCATGGACCATGATCCTGAGACTGCGGTCAAGACGCGGAAGAAGCTCTTCGAACGGATGGCCAAGGAGAAGAGCCGTGCTTTCGGCTTCCATCTGCCGTGGCCCGGCATCGGGACCGTCGTGCCCAAGGGCGATCAATACGCCTGGGTGCCTGAGCGTTTTAGCTGGGGCTCCTAAGATCCTTTACTGAAAGACCACCGGCGCGGCCGGAGCGGCTGGGGCTGCGGCAGGCGCCGACGTCGTCGCTCCGTTGGCCACCGGCGCGGCCGGCTGGCTTTGGAGGCGCTGGATCTCTCCGAGGATCAGGGTGAAGCCTTGCTGACGGAGGCTGTTCATCTCGTTGAGCATGCCATCGCGATCTTTCTCCGGGGCGGCGGCCCAAGCGGCTTCGATCTGGTGACGCCGGTCGAGGAGGGCTCGATATTCCGGACGTCTGACCACTTCGTTATAGGCTTGAGCGGCCTTGGGATCACTCGCGAGCAGGGTTTCGCGGACGCGTCGGCCTTCTTCCTTCAGGTCAGAGAAGCGCTCTTCCATCTTGGCCCGCTGGGCGGTCATCTGGCTGGGGGCCGCGGGGGCGGAGCGGACGACGGGCGCGGGGGCGACGGGCTTGGCGACGCGGACGGTCTCGATTGGGCTGGCGGTCTTCATGCGCTCCATCGGGTTCTTCGATGGAGGGGTGGGGGCGAAGGCACGCCAGGCGCCGAAGCCGACGGCGGCGAGTAGGAAAAGGGTGAGCAGGGTCTTACGCATGGGGGTCATTCGGTTTGTCAGGTAAATGACGTCGGAGTTCCTTGATTTCGGCGTGGAGCGCCCGCATTTCCTGCCGCAGCTCCTCGTGGTCGCGCGTTTCCTTAGGGAGAATGAGCTTAGAAGTCACAATGGCTGACATCGAGCCGAAGAGGGCGATACCGATGAGCATCATGACCGCGGCGATGATGCGCCCTTCTGTCGTGACGGGATAGGTGTCGCCGTACCCTACCGTGGTCACCGTCGTGAGTGCCCACCAGAGGGCGTCGCCGCCAGTCTTGATGGTGGCATTGGGTGCGCTGCGTTCGACTTCGACCATCAGCATCGTACTGAAGAGTACCATGACGAAGGCCACGCCGGGTAGGGCGAGTAGTTTCTCGTTAAGCGAAGTGCCGCTGGTGAGCGTACTCAGCTTCTTCAGGACGCGGATGAGCCGGATAAAACGGTAGATACGGATCGCCTGCAGGGAGCGGAAGGCGGGCTCGAAGGGGATGCTGGCGATGACGTCCAGCCAAGCCCAACGCCAATAGTTAACCGACCAGCGTTCACGCTTCCAGCGCACGAAGACATCGATCAGGAAGATGACGCAGGAAAGGGTGTCGACGGTGCGTAGGACGGAAAGGATCACCAGGCGGTACGTGCAGGAAGGTCTCAAGGAGGACGAGCAACAGCGAGACGACCGCGACGACGAGGACGAGCCAATCCCAGGGATTGAGGCGTTGGCGTAGCTCCTCGTCGGTCTTCATCGGTGGGTTATTTCTTGGACTCGGTCTTGGTTGTCTCGGCTTCCGGCTTGGTCATCTCGCGCATCGGGTTGGCGGGCTTCTCATCCTTGAATAGCTGGAGCTTCGTTTTTACGAGCCGTCGCGGCCAGAAGTTATTTTCCACTTCGGTATCCATCAGCTCCTGCCTCGGGTCGAAGGTGACCGCGCGCAGCTCTTTCGTGGTCACGTGGATCTTGGAAGCCTTCTCGGTATTGAAACGCCAGAACTCGGCCGGCAACAGGAGTTCCTCCGTCGAGCCGTCCGTGTAGTCGAGTTTCAGGGGGACGGGGGTGACGATGCCGCCGACATTCGAAATCTCGAGGACGTAGAGGTTATGTTTGGACTGCAGCAGCTTCGGGTCGATCTTGGCTTCCTCGAGTTCCTTGAGGAGGGCGTCGTATTTCTTCTTATCGCTGGGCAGCACGGTGGCCTCGTCGTAGCCGTGGTAGAAATCCTTTAGTTCAGGGAAGCGATCGACGCGCTTCGGCAGAGAGGCGTTGCGTTCCTTGGTGAGCGTCTGGGGTAGGGCTTCCTTTTCCGCCTTGGCCTTGGGCTTCTCGATTGCGGGGTCGCGGGTGTCGAGCTGCAGCCAGCGGACTTCGTCGATGGAGACGTCGACATGATCGACGCCGTAGAACCATCCGCGCCAGAACCAATCCAGGTCGACGCCGCTCGCGTCTTCCATCGAGCGGAAGAAGTCGGCCGGGGTAGGGCGTTTGAACATCCAGCGCTGGGAGTAGGTCTTGAAGGCGTGGTCGAAGGCCTCCCGGCCGAGGATGTTCTCACGCAGGATATTGAGCGCCACCGTGGGTTGGCCGTAGGAATTGGGGCCGAGGTCGGCGATGGACTCGGAGTTGGTCATCACCGGTACGCGTTCTTTAGTGCGCATGGTTTCGGCCATCCCGCGGTTGTCGCGGCGCGGCTTCCAGTTGTCTTCCCATTCGGCCTGAGCAAGGGATTCCACGAAAGAGTTGAGCCCTTCATCCATCCAAGTCCACTGACGTTCGTCGCTGTTCACGATCATCGGGAAGTAGTTGTGACCGACTTCGTGGATGACGACGCCGATGAGCGCATACTTCGTGCGTTCGGGATAGGTGCCGTCCTTTTCGGGGCGCGGGCCGTTGAAGCAGATCATCGGGTATTCCATACCGCCGACGGCGCCGTTGACTGACCAGGCCACCGGGTAGGGGTAGTCGAACGTGTAGCGCGAATAGACCTCGATTGTATGGGCGATGGCGTGGGTCGAGTATTTGTCCCAGAGCGGCATGCCTTCCTTGGGGTAGAGGGACATCGCCATCACGGGCTTACCGTTCACCTTCGTCCCGGCGACGGCCATGGCGTCCCAGACGAACTTGCGCGAGGAGGCAAAGGCGAAGTCGCGGACGTTCTCGGCTTGGAATAGCCAGGTCTTCTTGCCGTTGGGGCGGCCTTTCTCGGCGGCCTTGGCTTCTTCGGGCGTGACGACGAACAGCGGCTTCTTGGTCTCCTGCTGGGCCAGGGCGAGGCGTTCCCGCTGGACTTGGGTGAGGACCTGTTCCGGATTCTGCAGCGAGCCAGTTGCGGCCACGATGTGGTCATCCGGGACCGTCAGGGCCACCTTGTAGTCGCCAAACTCGAGGGTGAATTCACCGGTACCGAGGAACTGTTTATTAATCCAGCCGGCGTAGTCGGTGTACGCGGCCATGCGCGGGAACCACTGCGCGATGGTGTAGATGCAGTTACCGTCTTCCTTGAAGTGTTCGTAACCCGTGCGGGCCATGATGCGCTTCGCGTCATTGATCGGGTAGGACCAGGAGATCTTGAAGACAAAGTCGGCACCGGGCTTGAGAGGCTTGGGCAGATCGAGGCGTAGCATCGTCTTCACGATCGCGTGCGGGAGGCCGCGCCCTTCGGCGTCGGTCAGCTTTGTGATCTTCAGTTCGCCGTCGTAGCTCTCGTAGGCCAGCAGCCGGTCGAGGGCCGTGTAGCTGAACTTCTTCAGGTCGACGCCCCGCTTGGTGTTAGGTGCTGTGCGGGAATCGGCGCGTTTCGAGAAGTAATTCTGGTCCAGCTGGACCCAGAGGTAGTCGAGTGTATCGGGCGAGGCGTTATGATAAGTCACCGTAGCCTCGGCAGTGATTGTGCGCTTCTCGTCGTCGAGTTCGGCGCGGATATCGTAGTCGGCCCGGTTCTGCCAATAGCCGGCTCCGGGGGCGCCCGAGGCGAGGCGCTGGGGGGAGGGCGACGGTAGGAGCGAATCTAGCTGCTGGAACTTCTGGACCGGGGTGCCGGTCTCGGCCGCGAACGCGGTCAGGGCGAGGAGCAGGGGCAGCAGTCGTCTCATGCGATGGGATTAAGCCGAAAGGGCTCGTGCAGGGAAACTTTTTCAGCAAAAAGGGGTATTAACAGAACCACATGAGATTCCTGCTGTTATTTGCCACTTCGATCCTTTTAGGCGCACCGGTTCCACCGGCCCATACGGTCAAGCCTTTCGGAGAGGAGTTTCCGAGCCTCGACTCGCTGGCGGTCGGTGCCTGGTGGGAGCCTCGTCCCGCGGCCAAAAGCAAGAAGAAGGCCGCCGCCAGTCCGGGCGCGCCGACGATGCTGGTCGAGCGTGATCAGGTCATCGCGTTCGCCCTTTATACCCAGCAGGCAGGCGTCCTGAAGCTTTCCGCTCAGCTCTATCCTCTCTACCCTGAGGAATCCAAGGAAGCGCGTCTGGAATTCAAGCGCGACGGCCAATGGATCGAGTCGGCCAAGACCGAGGTGGTCTTCCCTGGTTGGAGTGCGCACTTCCGGGTCGAAGGCTGGGATGGTTCCAAGGATGTGGCCTATCGCGTGCGTCACGGTGAGAAGGCGGTCTTCGAAGGGCTCGTACGTCGAGATCCGACGGACAAGGACGCCATCGTCATCGCCAACATGTCGTGCAATTCGAGCCGTACGACGGGCGCCCGCCCGGAGATCCTCGATAACCTGATGCGCCAGAATCCGGACCTCTTATTCTTCGCGGGTGACCAGACCTATCGCCACACCGAGCACACCGCGGGTTGGATCGAGTTCGGTCTGCAGTTCCGTGACGTGATGAAGGATCGCCCGACGATTTGTATTCCGGACGACCATGACGTCGGCCACCCCAACCTCTGGGGCGAGGGTGGTAAGCTGTCCACCGTCGCCGGCATGGCTGACGGCGGCTACTTCTATCCGGTCACCTACGTGAACATGGTCCAGCGTCAGCAATCGTGGCATCTGCCGGATGCGTTTGACCCGACTCCGGTCCAGCGGGGTATCAGCGTCTTCTACACCCGCCTCAAGGTCGGCGGCATGGATTTTGCCATCCTCGAGGATCGTAAGTTCAAGTCCGCCCCCATGGGCAAGATTCCTCCGCAAGGCCCGCGCCCCGATCACGTCACCGACGAGAAGTATGATCCGAAGAGCATCGATTTGCCCGGCCTGCAGCTTCTCGGCGATCGCCAGCTGAAGTTCCTCGCTGCGTGGTCCGAGGACTGGGTGGGCGTCCGTCACAAGGCCGTCCTGTCCGCTTCGGCTTTCTGTGGGGCGGTCCACATGCACGGCGGTAAGGATAGCCGTCTGTTGGCGGACCTCGATTGCAACGGCTGGCCGCAGAAGGGCCGCGACGAAGCCCTGCGCGCCCTGCGTCGCGTGCAGGCGGTCCACCTTTGCGGTGACCAGCATCTCGCCGTCACGGTCAAGCATGGCATCGAGTCCTTCGGCGACGGCCCTTACTCGCTGACCAGTCCCGCCCTCGTGAACACCATCTACGGCCGCTGGTGGCATCCGAAGGATGAGAAGGCCGGCCCGAACGCCGTGGTCGGCAGCCCCTTGCCCTGGACCGGCGATTTCCTTGATGGACTAGGTAATCGGATGTCGGTCATCGCCTACGCCAATCCTGGGGACGTCCAGGACGAGCGCCAGCGTGCCGACGGTTACGGACTAGCTCGTTTTCAAATGGCCAAACAGAGCGTCATCTTCGAGTGCTGGCCGCGCTTCAGCGACTCGCGCAAGGGCGACAGCCAACAGTTCCCCGGCTGGCCGCAGACCTTCGCGCTGGCCGACAACGATGGCCGTAAGCCCACGGGTTTCCTGCCGTCGGTCGATCTCCCCGCCGGCCCAGCCGTCGTGCAGGTCGTCGCCGAGCAGACCGGCGAGACACTCTACGTTCGTCGTCTGGAAGGCGGTAAAGCTTTCGCCGCGCCGGTCTTCGGGCCAGGCAAATATACCGTGAAGATCGGCGTCGATCGTCCGGACCAGCGCACCTTGACCGCGCAGGAGCCCGTCGCGCGTTAACGCTTCAGCAAAGCGTCGGTCTCGCTGAGTTTGAAGCGCACGCTGACGACGGAGTTCTGTTCAGGGCCAGCGGCGTATTGGACGTACGTCGTGGCCACGATCGTGCCGTCGGCGAGGAGCTCGACGCCGGGATAGCCGCAGTCACCGGCGCGCTTGCCGTAATGATGGAGCAGCTTGACGCGGGTTTGGCCTGGTCGGCCGGCCTTCAGGTCATCGTACGTGCCGACCCAGGCGACGAAGTGTCCTTTGGTGGGGCTGTTAAGGGCTTGGTCGCGGAAGCAGATGACCATGCGGCCGTCTGAAGTGAACACGCCGTTATGACGATCGCCCGTGAGGCCCCAGCTCGTATCGACCGGGGTCGACCACGTCGCGCCTTCGTCTTGGCTGAACATCATCAGGCTACGGCCCTTGTGGGTATTCTCGCGGAGGAGGCAGGCGAGCTCCTTACCGTCGGGAGAACGGAAGACGAAGGGCTCGCAGGGATTCTTACCGGCGACCTCGGCGACAATGCGAGGTTCGGACCAGGTAAAACCACCGTCGGAGGTGATCGTCTGGAGCGTCACCAGCGGGGCCTTATCGGCGCCACCTGGGCCGCGATGGTAGAGACCGAGGGTGCGGCCATCCTTAAGTCGGACCACGCTGCTGAACGTCATCACGCAGGGGAAGTTAAGCGGAGGCATTTCTTTCCATGTCTTGCCCTCGTCCTCGCTCATGATGCTCGGCATCCCCGGGCCACCGCGCTTGCCGAGAGCAGCGGAGAAGACCCAGAGACGGGCTTTACCGGCCGGATCGACGATGCGATAAATGCTCGGGCAGTTCTGGTGGGTAGAGAAGCCCTTCGGCAGGCTGGCGTCGAGGCGTGTCCAAGATTTGCCCCCATCATCGCTCCGAGCCATCGGGCCGGCGGCGCCACCGTGATTGATGCACCAGACCGAGAAGATCGTCTGGCTGTTCGGCATCAGCAAGGTCGTCGGGTGGCCTTGGTAAAGCGTCGGCGTGCCCGCGGCCACGACCACTTGGCGTTCCTTCTGTCCTGAAAGGTCGACCAACGGCAGGTTCGGCTTCTCTTCGGCTGCGACCAAGGCGGCTAGGCAAAGCAGGGCGGGGAGCAGGGGGCGCATGGTGAATTGTCTATGAAGGGCAAAGGACCTGCCAAGCCTGACCGTATTGGACTGGGGTAGTTCTGGCTGAGCAAGCTGATCGGTGTAGCCTTGTATTTAAGCCTTTCGGCCATCCACCCCCTCCTACAGCTGCCTTTGTTAATCGCACTCCTCTGGTCCTTCTGGCCTGTGGCACCAAGCGTTGCCACGACCGGGGTAATCCCGGCATCTATTTGCTGATCCCGTTCTATCCTCTGGTGATGGCCTTTGGTAGAGGCGATGCTGGCTCCAATGCCTATGGCCTTAAAGCCAACGCAGTAGCGCAGAGGAAGGCGTGAGCCATCATCATGTCGTGATGCCAGATTCGGTGCAGTTACTGGTAAGAGGGATGCGACAACTCGAAAGTTACTACCACTAGTCTTTCACTTTCAGTTCGTATGTTTTTCTGACTAATACGTACTGAAAGGCAAGGCAGGCAAGCCGTCCTTGTTGAACAGGTTGGCCCAGGGATGCTCTGCAGCCCAAGCATAGCGCACTGCGACAGGATTTAAAACCTTATCGCTCGATACAATAATGGTATTTCCCTCGATGACCGCATCGGCCCAGACAAAGACAGGTTTATTGTAATTGAAGGTTTTAGCATCTCCAGTAATCGTGAAACCCTTCAATCTGTCAATTGACACACCCTTTTTGAAGACCAGCCCCTTGCCTACATGATCAAAGGTGATGATCACCTTGTTGCCCATGATCTTATGGGATTTGTAGACCGGCCCGTAGATTGCCACGTTTTTGCCGTAGACCCCGCCAAGTGCTACCCGTGTCGCCCTCGCCCCAAACCCTGATTTGTTTTCCGGATGCATTCCGGCTTCGTTATATTTTATTCCGTTGGCCAGCTGCTCACTGGTTGGATTAGCGGTGGGCGACAGATCACTGCTGGTGGACATAAAGGTGTTCGGATAATTCCTGATCCGCAGGTAATTGTCCCGTCCTTCGCCGCTTTCTTTGCCACCCGGAACCGAGTTCGGAAGCGGCTTGAGCGGCATGCCCTTGGAAGTGACAGGGTCGGTGTCGTCCCAGGCGCACCCGCCGCCACTGGGTTTCTGCACATAGATGAACGGGAAATCCTGTCCCCAATCCTTTCGCCAACCTTTAATTAGCCCACCCATCAAGGTATATTGATCAATGCCTTTTACCCCCGTGCTGCTCTCGCCCTGATCCCACAGCACACCGCGTATGGCGTAAGGAATACAAGGCCTGATGATTGTTTCATAGCGTTGGCCGATCACGCCAGACCAGGTGGTGCCTGTTGCGCCGGTTTTATCAGATTTCACCAAGACTTGGCACGCTGGGTCGCTGTTGAACGCCTCTTGGCTAAGAAATTTCCCTGAGGATTCTCCAGCGACTGCTCCGACCAGCAGGCCAACCGGAACATTCAGCTCCTTCTGCAAAGGATAGCCATAACTGAACAAGAGAGCCGAGAATGCCTTGAGATTTTCAGGGGTCGCTTCCTTCCAGCCTGTTGAAGCGGGTGTATCTAAACGATTCAGCCTGATCTTCGGATAGGGGCCGGCTGCCACCATTTTTGCCAGCACTTCATCCTTCTTAACGTACTCGCTGGCGGGGCCAAACATATTGGATTGACCCGAGCCGAGCCAGACCTCGCCAACCAGGACATCTTCCAGCTTAAGCGTGTTGGAACCGGCCACCGTCAGGACATCAGGCCCGCCTTCTTTCAGCGAATCAAGACTCACCGTCCATTTGCCCTGCGCATCGGCCGTGGTCGATTTTTCCTGGTCACGGAATTTCACCGTCACCTTTTCGCCGGGCGCGGCCGTTCCCCAGACCGGCACTTTCATCCCGCGCTGCAGCACCATGTGACTACTCAATACCGGCGGAAGGACGACCTTGGCATATACCGCCCCCTGGAGAAGCATCAAAAACGCCAATGGCGCTATCGTGAATTTATAATCCTTTAGGATCTGGAAGACGGTAAGGTGCAGAGGCATGGGACGATTCTGATGGAGGCTTGGGGGGATTTTTCCCAGATTTTGTGGACGGGGAATAGGCTCACTTAAAGAAATTTTAAGATAGGGTGTCAAGACGCTCAGTCCATTTGCCCTGATCATCGGCCGTGGTCGATTTCTCCTGGTCGCGGGTTATGCATGGGGTCGGGTTATCCATGGGGTCAGGCCGTACCCTAACGTAGGCGTAACTAGATTCACCCATTTAGGGTGTTTTTAGTTACGCACTAAACCAGGTCACGCCCTGACCCCGTGTGCTGTTTCGAATCAGGTCTCATCGTCTCCCAGATGATACCCGACATCGACATTATCGATGAACGCGTTCGTCGCCGTCGTGATATCATTCCTGTGATGAAATCCCGCAATGCAGGCCCTAGGCTGGCCGGCCTCCTGGCTGGACTGATGGGCGTGGCGGTCATGCTCGTCACTACGGGATGCTCCGAAGCATCTTATCGCGCTTGGCAGCGCCAATCTTCCGGCGGCGATCAGCCGGGAGCCGTGATTGTTTTGCCATTTATTCTGATACAGGAGTCCGTGATGCTTAAACGAAGAATCGACAAAAAGAATGCCGCGGAGGCCCACGAGGCTGAGCTGTTGTCGCAGGTGCACCGATTCGAAGAACTGAGGGCGCTTGCGGTCAAAGGAGACGCGGCAATTCAGTGCGAGCTGGCCTTCTGCTATCTGCGTGGCCGCGGGGCTATCCGGGATGTCAGACAAGCGACCTTCTGGTTCCAGCAGTCGGCCAGACAGGGGTTCGCCGAGGCGCAAAATGAACTCGGACTTTGTTACTATAACGAAATCGGGGTAGAGGCGTGACGATATCGAGGCCTGCGCCTGGTGGTCTTTGGCCGCGCCGGTCCCATGAGCAAGCCAGGGCCAGCTTGGTTTATGTCGAGGCGAATACGGAGAAACGCTTAACGAAGGAAGCCTTCGCCGCCTTCCGCACCTCAGTACGGCAGCGGGCCGTCGAAATTAAATTACCATGAAGGTCTGGACTCTCGTCTGCATGCTCGGGCTCACTGGCTGTCAGAACCGCGATCTCGAAAAATCCAAATACGTCCCGCACTATCTTAGCTCAAATAATCCTAACTCCGGCTTCGAGTCGTTATTCATCTTCACGGCAGTGGTGATAGGCGGGATGGCTTGGGCGATACAAACTACGGGCGTAAACCTGGAGTCCGCAGTGACCGCCGAGCCGAGGGAACGGGTGCTAAGCGCGCATGCTTTCGCTACTCTGAGCGCCGCAGCGAAGCGAAGGGACGCTGCTGCCCAGAATAACCTGGGCGTCTGTCATTACATCGGACAAGCCGTCGTCCCGGACCGAAAGCTGGCGGTCTATTGGTATCGACTCTCCGCTGACCAAGGATTTGCGCACGGCCCAGGCGAACCTCGCCCGTTGCTATGCGACGGGGGAGGGCGTCTGGAAGGACGAGGCTGAGGCTTACGCTTATGCCAGTCTGGCGGGATTGAATCAGCCCGGGATGTCAGAGCTGGTGGCTGGTCTTTCGCCTTCGGCTATCGTCGCCGGCAAACGACGCGGAGCGGAACTTGCCACGGCGCTCTCCGCCAAGCAGGCGGTAAAGCAGGCCAAGGATGCGGTCAAGTGAGCGCCTCGGCATGCGCATGGCTCGGTCTGTGTCATGCCTGATACCCTGTATCAGGATTAACGATGCACGCTAGCGTCAGAAGTGTGTTATAGTCTAATCATGGAATCTTCGAAGTCTGAGACGAATCGAGTGCCACTCTCAATTATTGCTGGTCAAATTACAGGCTGGTTGTGGATTGGCGCGCTAATCTACTTTCATGTGACTCAATTCGAGCGTGGAGAGGTGTATAGTAAGTTCTGGTTGTTCGGCTATATGCTCTCAGGGTTTCAAACCGCACCGGGGCGAGGCTTACTTGCCTTCGAGCTCTGCCTGCTTTGCGAGTGCCTCTTTGCTTCAGCTTTAGTAATGATTCTAGCTCGTCAGAATCTTGGGAGAATAATCGCGAACTTCATCGTGCCGCTCATCTTGGGGTTAACCATCGCTCCCATCTTCGCGGCCAACTCTTTCTTACCGCTGGGTTATCACGATAACGCGGACAATCAGGCGATGCAGTTTATGGCTTTTGGATTCAGCTCGGTCGTTTTTGTGATCAATTGCGCGCTTTGGTTTTTCATCATTTTTGTGCCTTTATTCCTTGTCTTCATTGCCCTTAATAGCACGCCATCTCGGAAGTGGCTAAAAGCCAGTTTAACGGTGCCGCCCGTTCTCCCGCAGGGTTGACTTTGGGGATTATCCATGGGGTCAGGCCGTACCCTGATGTAGTCGTAACTAGATTCGCCCATTTAGGGCCTTTCTAGTTACACCCTTAACCAGGTCACGCCCTGACCCCGTGTGCTGTTTGCCCGATAGCCTGTATCAGGATTAACGATGCACGCTAGCGCCCGAACTGTGTTATAATTGATTCATGTCCAGCCCTACAAAGTCAGTATCCAGCAGCCCATCGCGATCATTCGCTTGGTTGGCGGCCGCCCTATTAGGCATAGCCATTATGCTCTCCACGAGCGGATGCGCCGTGGTCGAGCAGGTCATCAGTTTCGGACTGATTGGGTCACACTAAATTATCGTCCGTTCGTCGGTCCTTGGTTGGTCGAAGCCCGTACCATCGAGTCCGCCCTCGCCCAGGCAGGCATCGCCGCCACCTGGCGCCGCCGGGCCTGGGACGCCGAGCATTTCCCGCACGCCACCCGCGGTTACTTCCCCTTCTGGGAAAGGATTAAGTCCTTGGGGTAAACCCCACTCCATCCCATTCTTGCTCCCTTGGGGTGGTATTATAGGGGTAGATTTAATAACCCCAATGGCTGCGTTGCGTCTCCTTGCGATGGGACGTTGCCACGACCCTTGTCGCTCTGCATTATAACTCCATAATGAGCTCACCCCTTCTCGTCAAAATCGTCCCAAGCCGGCTGCGGAGGTTGCGGATTATGAACAAGACGGCCTCGAGTATCGCCTCGGCAATCTTCCTGTTAATCTTCCTGATTTGTGGTATTTATTCAGTATACTGGCTCCTCGCCTTCCTAGAAGCGTGGGAAAAGGGGTTCTTTTTTGCGGTGCTCTTCCTCCTCTTCAGCGTCTTTTCAGGGGCTATTTCTCTCATCGGCCTGTTCATTGCCATTGCCTTCTACAAAAAGAAGAAAGCTAAGGCCTAACCCTTGGGAGATAATCCTTCCGGCTTAGGTTTGCCGGCAGAGCTCCGGAGTGGGCTGCTATCGGCATTCACTGTCAGGGGTGAAAATTGGTGGGCCCACCGGGATTTGAACCCAGAACCAAGGAATTATGAGTTCCGTGCTCTAACCGTTGAGCTATAGGCCCGTGCGATGGACTTTGGCCGAAAGGGGGTGGGAGGGAAAGCCGATTCGCTGGGTTGAAGTGGAGGTCGGACGAGGCCATAGTGCCCCCATGCGCACCCCCGCACCGTTCTCCCGTCGCAACCTGATCAAAGGCCTTTTGGCCGCTCCGTTCTTCGCCGCGTCGGCCCGCGGAGCCGAAGCGCCTAAGCTTGTCGACCCCGCGCGAGGTCCGGGCGCTGGTTGGACGATCGCGGTCTTCCCAGATACGCAGAACTACGCGAAGTATGCCAAGAACCAGGCACACTTCGAGCTGATGACGAAATGGGTGAAGGAGCATCGCCAGGCTTGGAACATCGGCTTGGTCATGCACGAGGGCGACTTCGTGGAGCAGAACAACATCGCTGTCGGCGGAGGCGGTGGCTACGGCGACCAGAATTCGGAGTCGCAGTGGGCCTCGGCCAAGCGCGCGTTGCGGGTCTTCGATGGCGTGATCCCGACGGTCTTCGCGACGGGTAACCACGATTATGGCGTGCGTAACGCCGAAAACCGTACGACGCAGTTCAACGACCATTTCCCGCTGACGCATAATCCGCTCACGTGCGATGGCCAGGGCGGCGGTATCTTCTTGGAGGGACCGCCCACCCGCGACGGCAAGGTCACGCTCGAGAACGCGGCCTACGTCATCAAGGTCCCCGGCGGACGCAATTTACTGATCGTCTCACTGGAGTGGGGTCCACGGCGCTTCGCCGTCGAGTGGGCGCGCGAAATCTTTGCCCGTCCCCGTTTCCGCGACCACCTCGGCATCCTGCTCATCCATGATTACCTGCTACCCAGTAATCAGCGCGACGGACAGGACGGCAACCGCAAGCGCCCTGGTAATCCCCATTGGTACAAGACCGGCCTGGCCGGCGATACTCATGACGGCGAAGACCTCTGGAACGCCCTCGTCCGTAAGACGCCCAACCTGCGCCTGGTGCTCAACGGACACGAGATGGGTGCCCACGTCGGGTATCGGCAGGATGACAACGACGCTGGCAAGGCGGTCCACCAGATGCTTTTCAACGCGCAGGGCCTCGGCGGCGGTTCCGATCACCGCGGTAACGGCGGCGACGGCTGGCTGCGTCTGCTGACCTTCGAGCCCGACGGACGGACGCTATCAGTCCGCACTTTCTCGCCGTTGCGGCTTCAGGACGGCCGTTCGCATTATTGGGACGACCCTCGCTGGCGCTTCAGCGTGGACTTCGGCGGCTGAGGTCAGGCCTTACTTCGCGACGACGTCAATCAGCTGGCTGCGGACCGGGACGACGGTCGCGCGGTGCTGCTCGACGGCCGCGGCAAGGCGGGCGACGACGTCCGGATGCGTCGGCGGAGATCTCGTGGGCTTCGGAGGGGTCGACGGCGAGGTTGAAGAGGAGCGGCTTCGGGTGCTCGGCCGGCTTAGGGTCAAAGTAGGAGCCTTGGGTGATGAAGTGGATCTTCCAGTCGCCGAGGCGAGCGGCGTAGAGCTTCTCGCCGCGGTAGTAGCAGAAGAGCCCGCGGTCGACGGCGCGTTCCTCGAGCAGGAGCGACGAAAGGTCGGTGCCGTCCATCGGACGGTCCGATTCGGTATCTTGGCTCCAGCGAGTTTCGCGGCGGTCGGGAAGAGGTCCAGCATCGTGCCGACGTTGTCGGTCACGCCCGGCTTGATCTTGCCGGGCCACCAGGCGATGCCGGGGACGCGCATGCCGCCTTCCCAGGTGCTGCCTTTGCCATCCTTGAGCAGGCCGGCGCTGCCGCCGGTCTCGGTGCCCATGAGCGTCCACGGGCCGTTGTCGCTGGTGAAGAAGACCAAGGTGTTGTCGGCGACGCCGTTGGCCTTGAGGGCCTTGAGGACCTCGCCGACGTTCCAGTCGAGTTCGGCGAGCACGTCGCCGTAGATGCCACGCGAGCTCTTGCCCTTGAAGCGTTCCGACGCGAAGAGCGGCGTGTGCGGGAAAGTGTGCGGCATATACAGGAAGAACGGCTTGTCCTTGTTCGCACCGATGAACTTCGTGGCCTCTTCGGCGTAACGCTTCGATAGCTGGGTCTGGTCGGTGCGCGGCTCGAGGAGTTCGCGGCCGCGGTAGAGGGCGGCGTTCCACCATTCCGGATCCTGGACGACGAGCGCATTGGCGCGTGGTGGCTTCGGCTTATCGGACGGGTTCATATCGTTCGAATGCATCAGTCCAAAGTGAAAATCGAAGCCGTGGGCGAGCGGGTGGTGCTGAGGCTGGTTATTGGCCCAGACGCCGAGGTGCCACTTACCGATGATGCCCGTCGCGTAGCCAGCGTCCTTGAGCGTCTGCGCCAGCGTGACTTCGGAAGCGGGCAGACCGCCGGTGGAAATCAGCACGCAGGACGCGGAACTGGTTGTGGGCCATGCCGGAGCGGATCGGGTAGCGACCCGTCAAGAGGGCGGCGCGACTCGGGGTGCAGACCTCGGCGGCGGAATAGAACTGGGTGAAGCGCAGGCCTTCGGCCGCCATCTTGTCGAGATGCGGCGTCTTAATCGTTGGGTGACCGTAGCAACCTAAGTCGCCGTAGCCGAGGTCGTCGGCCAGGATGATGATGATGTTCGGCTTCGGGGCGGCGTGGGCGGCGAGGGTGAGGGCCGTCAGTAGGGTCAGTAGCAGGGGGCGCATAAGGATGAGCAAGGCGACTGTTTGACCCTTGGCAAAGGCGTTTTCAGGCTGGGTGCGGGCTGGTGCTTGGAACGTGCCAGCTCCAAGGGCGACTTCTGGCGGGAATAAATCGACCCGCGCTGGCAGTCGTCTCTCGATTACGGCCGCAGGATCAGGTCGCGCACGACCTTCGTGCCGAAAGGTATCCGGACAGTTATCTCCTGTTTGTCGTCCACGAAGAATTCCCGGAGGGAAACCTTGCTGATAGTCTGGACGCCTTGGTCATCTCGCAGGACGACCGTCAACTCCCGTTCTTCGATGGCGGCGCGGAAGGCCGCACGGTAGGCGGGCGTGTAGCCTTTACTATCGGGCGGAAGCGGGGTCACGTTATCCGGCCACTTGGATCCTTTGCGCAAGGTCAGGACGATGAACGATGCCGGAGGCTTCTCGAGGTCGACGTCGACGACGCGAACAAAGTCATGGATCGATTTGTCATCGACCCGAAGGTCCTCGAGCCGGGTGCCTCGAATGGTGGACAGCTTCTTTTCCCCGAGGTCGCGGTATTCGACCAAACTCGTCGAGGCCCAGCCGAGGAAAGCCAGGATGCCGACCGCCGCCGCGATATAAGCGAATTGATTCTTCACGCTCAAAGGAGCGGGGCGAGGCTCCACTTCCGCGGCGACCTCTCGTCGCTCGACCTTCACCTGGCCGGGGTAGATGACGAGGTAGACGGACTGCACTTCGAGGCTGGGACGATACTCGCGACTACGTAAGGTCGAGAAGACCTGCATGCGTAGTTCCGGCAGGGTAGGCCGCGAGCAGCTTCTCCAAGGCATGATGTACCATCAGGTCCACCTCCAGCGGGTGGACCTCCTCGGTGTCACGGGTGACGTTTTCGGCCGTCAACGTGAACTGGGAATCATCGAAGAGCGACGTGAGGCGCAGGCCGTTGCGGTTGAAGTCCGCGGTCAATCTCTCGATCACAACGCGTCCCTCGGGCCCAGGTGGGAGGGGGGCTTGAATCAAGCCCTCGAGTCGATAGGTGTTTTCGAATTGCATGATCAGTGGTAATTACGGAATTCCGGCGTATCCTTCATTGGTAACCATCCGGGCATCTCCTGGTTCCAGACTAAGGTGTCGCGGGTGAGGGTGCGGGCCGAGAGCAGGTCGACGAGTTGGGCGGCGTTCACCGGTCCTTGCTGGATGTCACCGATGGCATAATGCCAGATCGCCGGCGCAGGTTGGGCCGGCTGGGCGGCGGGCAAGGGAGGCGGGGCCAACTGATGCGGCGTCGCCCCAGGCAAAGCGACCTGCGGCGGCACGCCCGCCTTGGTGTCGAGTCCGAGGACGCCATCATGGTGGTCGATACGTTCGTTCGTGATGCGTTGGAAGACCTGGAGCTTGAGCTGCGTCTGTTGGAGCTGTTCCATCAGGCGTCGCTTGTCTTCGTTATTTTTGATCTCCTTCGCCTCGATTTCCCGGAGGTTCGGCGAGGAGTAGAGTTGGATGATCGCGGGTATCCCGTAGCAGCACATCGTGCCAAAGATGAACCACCCGAACGGATTGCGCCCACGGTTGTCGGCGATCATGGCGACGACGCCGCCCATGATCACGTGGATTACAATTTGTATTTCGAAAGACACGGTGGGGTGGTCAGCTCAACGGACCACGTGATGCGCCGGGATGAGGAAGATCATAAAGTAGTTATAAAGGCAGTGGATGATGATGGCCGGGATGACGCTTTTGGTCCGGTGCGTCAGCCAGCACATCAGGAGGCCGAAGACGAACCACACTGGGAATTGGTAGATGCTCAGATGTAACGTGGCGAAGAGCACCGAGGACCAGAGGGCCGCGTTCTTGAGCGTCAGGGCTTTTCGCAGGGACGTGAACATGAAGGCCCGGCAGGCGATCTCTTCGCTGATCGCAGGGAGCAGGCACATCAGCAGGACGGTCGGGACGACATGGAGGATGCTTTGGGTGCGGATGTAATCCGTACTAATATTGAGGACGCCTTGGAGATCCCCCATCAGCGCACCGAGGGCTTCATTATAAACCCAATTGAAGCCTATCATCACCGGAAGCAGCAGGAGTCCGATGAGGAAGGCCGGGGTCATCAATCCTGCGATATTGAAGAAAGGCCGAATGATGTAGCGATAGCGATAGGCGACCCAGAGGGTAACCAAGCCGGCGAGGATTTCATTCAGGATCAGGTACGGATAGACCGCTGACTTGGCGTCGTCGAAGCTGCGCGCCGCCAGCATCCACAGGATGAAGGCCATGAACATGGCGAATAAGTACTGTGAAAATACCACATAGACTTCCCCAGAGCGCTGGCGAATGCGGGTGTCCGCGTCGAAGACCGGCTCGGGCGTAGGTCCCAGCGCCGGAGATTGCGGGCGCCATTCCTGGGCGCAGTTCGGACAGAAATGATATTCGGCTGATAAGGCGCTGCCGCAACGGACGCAGGCTGGTGGGGTGCCCGTCTGAAGTTCGTTATTCATGGGCTGCGGGGCTTACCTGCATGCGATGCTGATGGAGCTTGGCTCATGAGAGTTTCATGGGGTATCTCGACCATCATAACAGGATGGTGACGGCTGCGTGCATCGATAAAAACGATGGTAGGCATCGTGCGCCCCACACACGCCTCGGCTGGGGCTGTATTCTGCGAAAAGAATTCACCTTTGACCGTCGGCGGGTATCTAGGAGGACATGACCTCGGCTCAACGTGAGCAGTTCAAGCAGGCCGTTTTCCGGCTCGAGCCTTTGCCGGCGGATTGGCCGGCGGACTTCGCGATCATCACGGCATATGATCCGGATGGGTCAGCCGACGGCCCCCGAACGTAATCTCGAGGCTGACACGGCCTTAGAGGCCGAACTCCGGGCAGCTGGCTATCGCCTGCACCGGATCACCGGAGGGTCGGCGGACGGGGTCCATCTCGAGCCCGGCTGGGGTGTGCCCATCGGGCTGCCTGGGGCGGTCGAGTTTGGGCGGCGCTACCGCCAGCTGGCTATCTTCGCTGTCAGGGCAGGGCGGTTGGCGTTGGTGGATTGCGAGGACGGCTCGGCCGAGGACCTTGGGCGGGACTTCCGGGCGTTCTGACCATTTTCGGATTGGAACACCTCGGGATTTCGGGACTCTAATCCTTAACCCCTTACACCCCATGAAGAGCCTAATGTCCCTCCTCGCCGTCCTGGCCGCCGTTGTCGGCGTCCGCGCCGCCGATGCCCCTGGTCTGGTCAACGGTCACCCGCCCGATATCCGCACGCTCAAGAGCGGCGATACCGCTCCTGACTTCGAGCTGCTCGGCACCGACGGCAAGAAGCACAAGCTCGCCGAATACACCGGCGGCGAAGCGCTCGTCGTTCTCTTCACCTCCAACCACTGCCCGACCTCGCACAGCATCGAGCGCCGCCTCCAGAAGTTCTACGAAGAATACAAGGGCAAGGGCGTGAAGCTCCTCGCGATCAACCCCAACCACCCGGACGGCCTCAGTAAGGACGAGCTCGGTTACGGTGAGTTCGGCGACTCCTACGCCGAGATGAAGCCCTACGCCGAAAAGAACAAGTGGACCTTCGACTACCTTTACGACGGCGACACCCAGTCTGTCGCCCGCGCCTACGGCTGCCTCGCGACCCCTCACGTCTTCGTCTTCGATAAGAATCTCAAGCTCCGCTACCAGGGCCGCTTCGACGACTCCCGCTTCTATGACGACAGCACCGTGAAGTCCAAGGATTGCCAGAACGCCGTGGACGCCATCCTCGCCGGTAAGAAAGTCGAACTCGAACTCACCAAGCCCATGGGCTGCTCCACCAAGTGGCGCGAGAAGAAGGCCCTGCATGACGTCAAGCACGAGACCTGGGCCAAGACCCCGGTCACCGTCGAACTGATCGATAAGGCCGGCATCGCCAACCTGCGTGCCAACACCTCCAGCAAGTACCGCATGATCAACGTCTGGGCCACCTGGTGCCCGCCTTGCGTCAAGGAGTTCCCTGACCTCGTCGAGATCTCCCGTAAGTTCGACATGCGCGACTTCGAGCTCGTCACCATCACCCTGGATGACCCCAAGGACAAGGCCAAGGCCGAGGCGTTTCTCTTCAAGCAGGCCGCTGGCCTCAGCAAGAAGGTCGAGAACACCCTCAAGAAGGAAGGCCGCACCACCAATAGCTACCTCTTCACCGGCAGCGGTGATGACCTCGCAGCCGTCCTCGATAAGGAGATGCCCGGCCCCATCCCGCACACCATCGTCGTGGCTCCTGGCGGCGAGATTATCTACCGTCACACCGGCATCATCGATCGCGCCGCGACCGAGAACGCCATCCTCGACAAGATGAATCGCTTCTACTCGCCTGGTGCCGTGAAGGCCTCTGCGAAGAAGTAATTCGCTTCCCCTAAAAGAAAGCCCCGGACGCAGCGATGCGGCCCGGGGCTTTTTATTGGATAATCGGCAGACTCAGATCGCGATCGCGAACGTCTGATCCAGCGGGTTGAGCCAGACCTTCACGCGCGGCATCCAAGAGGGGCCGATGATCGCGTCGATATCAAGGGCACGAAGGAACGGGCCCATCGGTACCGGCGAGATGCCGCCACCGAGCACGCACGGGGCTTCGCCGACGGTTTCGAGCAAGTCATGGCCGGCGAGCGTGAAGGGTAGCACGTAAGACTGCGGGATATGCAGATCACCGAACATCGGGCTGAAATCCTTGAAGCCGGTCAGGGCCTTCGCGCCCGTCACGAACTTGCGGTCGGTCACGTAGCCATACTGCGCTCCCGTGTCCCAGAGCACGCGGGCCGGGTGGCCGTTGAGCGTGACATGGAAGAGCGGGATGTCGGACATCGGAGCGAGTTCGTAGGCCTGAGCCTTGAAGCCAGCCGGCATCTCATCGCCGGCCGTCAGCGTGCGGTGGGCGACGTCGAAGAGCAGGGTGGTCTGGGCGAGTAGGTCCATACCCAGCAACGCGTCGACCTGGGCGCCAATCTCGGCGGACAGCTTGTCGAACGTGAAGCCCATGTAGCCGCCCTTGTTCACGCCGTGGTTCTGGTTCTGCCAGGTCAGGCGGCCGGAAGTCGAGGAACTGAAGGGGGCGCCCGTGTCGATCAGGGCGCGACCTTCGGGGAGGTCGATGAACAGGTGACGGTTGAGGAGATACAGCTTGTAGGTGCAGACCATCGAGGAAATGTGGGTTTTACGGGCCATAGCGTGAATTGCTCACAGTTAGTAGATGGTAACAGTCTAGTGTCAAGCGTCGAACGCCTGTACAGGGAGACCGGAAACCGGATGATTGGCTGGGGATTAATGACCCGAAGCTTCATTCCGGATTCCGGTCTCCCTTTGAGCCCTTGTCTCTGTCTGGGCATAAAGAAGCCCCGGATCGGGTGATCCGGGGCTTCTGGAAGGCGGCTGGAGGGCTGTTTAGGCCTTCTTCACCTTAACCCACTGCTTCGTCTTGGCGGACTCCAGGATGGCGTCGCAGACGTACTGGGTGCCGAGCGCGTGACGGAAGTCCGGGTAGGCCTTCACGGCCTTCGGATCGTCGAGGCTCTTGAGGAACTCGGCGAGGGCGTGGGTGAAGGAGTGCTCGTAGCCGAGGCAGAGACCCGGGACCCACCAGTTGCCGGCGTACGGGTGGTCGCTGTCCGACGTGTGGATGCTCGACCAACCGCGACGGTCGCCGGGGACGGCGTGGTCGAAGTAGTTGAGGCGATTGAGGTCATGGAGGTCCCACTGGAGGGACTTCTTCTCGCCGTTGATCTCGAACGTGTAGAGCGCCTTGTGGCCGCGAGCGTAGCGGGTGGATTCGAACTGCGCGATCGAGCCGTTCTCGAAGCGACAGAGGAAGATCGCGGCGTCGTCGATGGTGACGGCCTGCTTCTTGCCCGTGGCGGTGTGGACGCGTTCCTTGATGAACGTCTCGGTCATCGCGGAGACTTCGGTGATGTCACCGTTGATCCAGCGGGCCGTGTCGATGCAGTGCGCGAGCAAGTCGCCCGTCACGCCGGAACCGGCGGCAGCGGCGTCGAGGCGCCAGAGACCCGCGCCGCCCTGCGGCAGCTCGGTGGAGATCGTCCAATCCTGGAGGAAGTTGGCGCGGTAGTGGAACACGCGGCCCAGCTCGCCGGCGGCCACGATGTTCTTCGCGAGCGTCACGGCGGGGAGGAAACGGTAGTTATACCAGACCAGGTTCGGGAGGCCGGACTTCTCGACCGCGGCGACCATCTGCTCGCCCTGGGTGCCGTTGAGGGCGAGGGGCTTTTCGCAGAGGATCATCTTGCCGTTCTTGATGCACTCGAGGGCGATCTCGGCGTGCGAGTCGTTCGGGGTGCAGATGTCGATGGCGTCGATGTCGGTGCGCGTGACCATCTTGCGCCAATCCGTTTCGTAGGAGGCGTAGCCCCACTTCTCGGCGAAGTCCTTGACCTTGGCTTCGTCGCGGCCGCAGACGGCCTGGCGGACGATGTGGTGGCCGGCGGTCAGCTTGTCCTTCGGGAAGAAGTGACCGACCTGGGAGTAGGCGTTGGAGTGGGTGCGGCCCATGAAGCCGTAACCGATGAGACCGATGCGAATGGCTTTAGACATATGTTCGAGGAGATAAGCGGTTGGCGGAGTATCGAGTATGGGGGAGAAGTGCCTCAGAGGGCCTTCTTCACCTTGACCATGGCGGACAGAATCGTGTTCCAGGTCTTCGGGTTCTCGAGCGTGGCGTTCGGGAACATGCAGCCATCCCAGCAGATGTGCTTCATGCCGCGATCGGCGGCGCCTTCGAGCCAGACCTTGGAGCAGGCGGCGATATCGAGTTTGCCGTTGGCATCATCGGCCTGGCAGTGGCGACCGGTCTTCTCGTGGGAGCCCGTGCCGTGGACGGTGCCGTCGTTCTGGGCCACGTGGAAGTCGAGGGTCCAGGGGCGGAGCTTGCCGACCATCTCGCGGTAGGCGGGCCAGAACTGTTCCGAGGTGTAGCCTTCCTGGAGGAGGGCGGCTTCGGGTTCGTTGTAACCCATCAGGTAGAGGTAGGTGTGGGCGAGGTCGGCTTGGAAGCCGAAGGTCTTCGGCATGCCGACGCCTTCGAGGGTGTCGAGCATCGCCTTCCAAGAGTGCATGCCAGCCCAGCAGATTTCGCCTTCCGCGGCGATACGTTCGCCATGGCCTTCGGCGATCTTCGCGGCCTTCTTGAAGGTGTCGACGATGCGGGCCGTATTAGCCTTCGGGTTCTCGCGCCACTTCTGCACGCCGAACTCGGCGGAGTCCACGCGGATGATGCCGTACTGGCGGACGCCATGCTGGTTGAGGAGCTTGGCGACGCGGCAGGCCTTCTCGATCGCGAGCAGGAACTTCTGCTGCTGTTCGTCGGTACCCATCGCGGAATCACCCACCGTGCCACCCCAGACCGGAGCGACGAGCGAGCCCACCTTCAGGCCCTTGGAGGCGATGAGGTCCGCCATCTTCTTGAGGTTGTCCTCGGAGATATCGGGGTCGGTGTGCGGGTGGAACAGGAACAGATCGACGCCGTCGAACTTGTGGCCGTCGACGTTGGCGGCGACGGTCATGTCGAGCATCTGCTCGAGAGCGATCGGAGGGTGATCGGTGTTGGGCTCCTTGCCGACGAGGCCGGGCCACATCGCGTTGTGCAGTTTCATGAGCGTAGGGGTGGGGTTAGGGGTAGGGGGTGGTGAGGGTGCGGAAGGCTTACTTCTTCTTGGCCTTCTTGTAGGCGCCCATGGCGGGAGCGTCCGGGTTCACTTCCGGTCCGAAGTAGCGCAGGCAGACCAGCGGCTCGGTCGTGGAGGTGTTACGGAAGGTCACGCCTTTCTTGGCGCCGGCTTCGGTGCAGAAGTATTCGTCTTCGGTCAGCTCGTTGAAGCGGATGAGCTTCGGGCTGTTCAGGACCTGGCCGTTGATCGAGCCGGAGCCCTGGACGCAGATGAGGCCGTAGGCGCCCTTGTCCGTGATGGTGCACTCGGCACCTGGTTCGACGGTCAGTTCCTTCGCGGTGAAGTACTGGAACTTGTCGACCTTGCCGTAGACGATCCACTTGTCGGAGTAGCCCTTGCCCTGGACGGAGACGACCGGCTCGAGGTAGTGGTTATCCTTGAAGTTCGGGTCGACGTTCTTGTCCCAGTCGAGCTGGTCCACGATGAAGTCGACGTCCTTGTGCTTGGACTTCGGCATGTCCTTGACGAGAAGGGCCCACGGTACTTCGCGGCCTTCGACGAGGTTCTGGTACATGCCGAACACGTCGGAACCCCACTGCGGTTCATAGGTGCAGAGCGAGCCAGGAGCGTGGAGGATGCAAGGGTCGATGAGCCAGCCGGTGCCGGGCTCGAGCTTGTAGGCCTTGGAGAGCGCGAGGATTTTGTTGTCACCCTTGTCCCAGTTGGCGATGCACTCGCGGACCTGAGCCTTGGTCGTACCGGGCTCGAAGCCCATGAACGTGTAAGGGAAGTTGTTGCCGACGTTGTTGTGCTGGGGCGGGAAGTAGTAGGACTCCGGCTTGCCTTCGAGGCCGAGCAGCTTGGCCTGCTTGGCGTTCTGGTGCATGTGGTGCGGGATCGGACCCATGTTGTCGAAGAACTTGGAGTAGACGGGCCACTTCTTGTACTTGCTCCAGATCTTGGAACCGATGAGCGCGGAGCCGCATTCCTTGACGGCCTGCTTGAGGGTGAAACGGGTGTTGCCGATGACGACGTAGGACAGGCCTTCGTCGGCGGTGCGGTTGTCGTTGGCGGCTTCGGTGGTGGAAGCGAACCAGCGCTCGTCGATACCACCGCGGCTCAGGCCGAAGGCGTAGAGGTCATCCGGGTGCAGCTTCAGGCGCTTACCGGGCTGGAGGAAGGAGCGCGGCACCCAGCACGGAGCCAGGCGAAGCAGGCCGCCGGTCTTGGCGAGTTCCTTTTCCACGAGAGAGGCGACGCCGCTCTGCTTGGTGGAGAGATCTTGGACAATCTTAGGGGAGGACATGGGTGGGAGAAAGGAGGGTCGGGGAGGTCGGATTTAGGCGACTCCTTGGGCAGGGACAAGAATTGAGTAAGCCGACTTACGACTTCAAAAACTGCCAATTAATGGGGCAGGTAACGGCCTGGCCGTTTTCGCCCGTAATCCGGACGGCCTCGGGGCCCGCGGGGACGATGCTCTGGACCTGCCCGAAGTCGGCGGATACCGCGGCGGCGGCCTGAATCAGGGGGAGGCGGACGCGCTCGTCCTTGCGGAAAAGTCGGCTGGTCGGGATGCCCTTGGCGGCCAGGCGATCCTCGCGGGCGACGTCGACGCCGTCGCAGAAATGGGAACAGACTTCCTCAAGGCCGAGGCGACCGAGGTGGCGCTTTTCCCAGGGGTGGCCGGGGCGGCCGCCGTTGGAGAGCCAGAAGAGGGTGGAGGGGAAGTCGGCGACATTCTTAAGCGAGAACCAGACGTAGCCCGGGAAGGTGACGGCCGTCCAGGCGAAGGGCTGGGCCTCGGTGGCGGGGACGTTGACGAGCATGATCAGGTCATCGTTGCCAGCGCGGGCGGGGTAGTGGGTGAGGTCGGTGTTCGTTCCGTCCTTCATTGGGACGGACTTGAGCGTCGAGAATTCCGCGAAGGGCTTGAGTGCGCCGGATTCACCCGAAGCGGGATTGGAGAACTCGCCGGCGTAGACGGAGCCGAAGCGGAAGGGGCTCGTCGCGATGCGGGCCGCGCCGGCAGGAACGTGTGACAGATCGAGTACCGGGTGATTACCGTAGTTCCAGCGGCCTTCGAGGTTCTCGATGAGGTGTTCCCAGTAGATCGCGTGGTGGCCCGGGGTGAGCGTGAAGTTCTTGGCGACGGTGGCGCCGGTGTCGGTGCCGGTCTGCGTGAGCTTGAGCGAGGTCGCGGAAGATGAGACCAATTGCCAAGGCGCATTGGCCGTGTCGCCGTGGGGCGGGCCTTTTTCCTGTCCGCCAAAGGGCAGGCACATGAAGTCGCCGCGGAGGTAAGTGAGCAGGTTCGGCAGCGACTGGTCGATCTGCGTGGGCGTCCAGGGCGAGAGCGAGAACGGGGAGGCTTTGAGGCCCGGGAGATTGAACGTGACCGGGGCGAGGTGGCCGGCGGTCTGGGTGACGGCCAGTTCGACCTCGGCGGTACGCAGGGTGTAACTGGGGGCTCCGTGAATGGTTTCCATGGGGATGCGTCATTTCCTGCAAGAGCCGCCGGACTGTCAACGCCTCGGGTGCTCTCCGCTTGCTAACCTGGGCTGGCCCCGCTTGGTTTCCGTCATGCCGCAGCCTCTGCCCGTCCTTTACACCAAGCCCGGTTGCCCCTGGTGCACGCAGGCCTTGGAATACTTCGCCGCCCAGGGCGTGAAACTCGATGTCCGTGACGTCATTGCCGACATGCATCAGATGCGCCAGCTGGTTGCCATCACGGGCCAGTCCAAGTGCCCGTCGTTCCGCTATGGGGACTTCATCGTGGCCGACTTCGGGGTGGATGAGTTCATCAACAAGGCCCGCAAGCACCCGGCTGTCTGCGCCGAGCTGGGGCTGAAGGTCTAATCTCAGACAGAATCAGTCGGGGCTGACATTAGTGCTTGGACGCCTAGGGTAATACCCCTAGTAGTACTCTCATGAGGTTTACCCCAACCTTGGCCCTACTGCTCTGTGCGCACCTTGTTCGGCGCTCGTCCTAACGTCGTGTATATCATGTGCGATGACATGGGTTGGGCTGACCCCGGCTGCTACGGTTCGACCCAGAACGTGACGCCGAACATCGATCGCCTGGCCAAGGAAGGCCTGCGCTTCTCCAGTTTCTATGCCACGCAGGCCGTGTGCACGTCGTCCCGCACCGCGTTGATGACCGGTTGTTATCCGAATCGTCTCGGTTTGGGCGGCACCGCGCTCGGTCCGCAGGCGAAGACCGGACTCAGCAACGATGAGCAGACGCTCGGCACCTTATTGCGTGATGTTGGCTATCGTACCAGCGTGGTGGGTAAGTGGCATCTGGGCGACGCGCCGAAATTTCTCCCTACTCAGCACGGCTTCGACGATTCGATGATCCTGCCGTATTCGAACGACATGTGGCCATTGGGCTACGCTGTCGGCGACGAAACCCGTCGGAAGATGTATCCCGAGCTGCCGCGCTATGTTAACGATTATCCGATGGCCTCCGTTCGTGACTGGACGGACATGGACGCGTTGACCTCGATGCAAGGCCTGCGTGCGGTACGCTTCATTCAAGAGAGCGCCGGCAAGGACAAGCCCTTCTTCCTCTACCTCGCGACCTCGATGCCGCACACCCCGCTCGGAGCTTCGTCGGAATTCAAGGGTAAGGGAGTTACTCCGTATGCCGATACCATGGCCGATATCGATCGCACCGTCGGTGCCGTGCTCAAGGCGCTTAAGGACAAGGGCGTCGATAAGAACACCATCGTGGTCTTCACCAGCGACAACGGCCCGTGGTTGAACTTTGGACGCCATGCCGGTTCGGCTGGTCCGTTTCGTGAAGGCAAGGGTACGACTTTCGAAGGCGGCGTCCGCGTACCGTTCATCGTCCGCTGGCCGGGCGTCGTGAAGCCCGATACGCGCACGGATGCGCTCGCCGCTAATATCGATGTCGTCCCGACAATCGTCGAAGCCTGCGCCGCTTATAAGCCGAAGAACGAGATCGACGGCTTATCTTTCCTTCCGTTGCTCAAGGGCGAGAAGTCCACGGCCCGTGAAGTCTTCAGCTATTACTACGGCGATCGTCTTGAAGCCGTGCGCAAGGGTAAGTGGAAGCTCCATCTCCCTCATGCGTATCGCAGTTACGTCGATATGATTCCAGCCGCCAGGGACGGCCTGCCGGCCACGACGCACCAGCGTCAGATTGGTCTTTCGCTCTACGACCTGGAAGCCGATCAGGGTGAGAAGAACGATGTCTCCGCCGCTCATCCTGAGGTCGTGAAGGAGCTGCAGGAACTCGCCGCCTCGGAGCGCCAGAAGCTCGATGCCGGTAAGCGCCCCGTCGGTCGCCTCTGATCAGACGAGTCCGGCGATACCAGCGACGCGCCAGGCCATCACGCCGAAGCCGACGATCGCTACCGCGAGGCAAAGGGTGCGTCGCACCTTGGTCTCCGTCAGGCCGGTGCGGAGGATGGTCCAGAGAAACGCGGCAGACATCAGGATGACCGCTATCTGGGCAAGTTCGACGCCGATATTGAAGCCGACGAGGATGCGGACGATGCTCCCATTATCCCAATCCTTCAGGCGATCGGAGACCGCCGCGGCGAAGCCGAGGCCGTGGACCAAGCCGAAGACGGCCGGGACAACGAGCATCTGACGGTTGGTGGCGGTCCCGCGATAGGCCATCAGTCCGCCGAGGCCGATGGTGAGCGCAATAAAGGGTTCAATCCATGCACCCGGGTTACCGACCCAGCCGAGCGCGACCGCGCTGAGCGTGATGCTATGTCCGAGCGTGAACACGAGGGAGCGACCGAGGGCCTGACGGAGCGAGGCCGCGCCGAGGAACATCGCCAACATGAACAGACAATGATCCCAGCCGTCGGGCAGCACGTGGCCGAAGCCGTCGGCGAGGAGTGCGACGATGGTCTGATTGTCGGTGGCAACCGTGTCGTCGCCGATCTGGAATTCACCGGGTTCGTTTTTCGATACCGCCATGACCGTCTGGAATTCCATGCCCTTGCGGAGATTCGTGAAGACCGTGCCGAGGGCGTCAGGGAAGCGGAGCACGAGTTTCTGCGTGCCGGCGGGTACCGCCGCCGTGAACTTCGCATTCATCATCACTGGATAGCGATCGGCTTCACCTTGGCGGCCGGACTGCGCGAGGATCTGTTCAGCCGTCGGGAATGTTTCGATTTTCCATGCCACGGGTTTGCCGTCGGCTTCGAGGCGGAGGCCGGCGAGGAACTGTTGACGGCCTGGTTCGATGGACGAGGCCAGGCGCCCAGGCGTGAACATCAGCACATCGAGGTCCTTGATCGGTGCGTCCTTGGGTAGCTGGCCTAGGAGAAATGAGGGGACGTCGAACTTTACCGTCAGCGCGAAGGTGTTCTTTTCGTCGATGACGCCGATGCAGGAGGCTTCCTTCCACTCCGGGTGGGCCCAGAGAAGTGTCGGCAGGAGGGCCGATAGCCAGAGCAGGAAGACTCGCCGCATGGGAAAGTGAGTACGACGGTCAGGCCGTCGCGTTCCAACTCAAAACCGCTTACTTCGCACCTTCTTCGCGGCGGAAGAGGGGCTTTGCCGCAAGTGCGCAGAGTGTGAAGAGGCATTTCTTTTCGCCCAGGCCGCGGATTAATGGGCGGATTATTCCGAACTGTCGGAGTCTTTGTAGCTGCGCAAGACGCGCGGGTTCTGAAAGGAGCCGGGCTTAAAGAAAACTTTCTCCATGAAGAGCCCGCGGGCGGGCGCGGTCGGCACTTCCGAGGTAATGGCACGTTCTTTCCGGTAGGTGAGTAAGCGTTCTGGGGTCATTTTCCCTTCGCCGACGCGGAGGAGTCCTCCGACGAGCCGGCGGACCATCTTGTAAAGGAAGCCGCTACTTTCGGCGATGATGGTAATCCGCTTGCCGCGTCGGCGCACGTCAAGCCGGCGCAGGTCCTTGACCGGATTTTCCTTCTCCATGCCTTGACCGTGGTTGGCTCCGAAGGCGTAGAAGTCATGCTTGCCGAGCAGAAGCTTGGCGGCCTGTCGCATCAGCTTCACGTCGACGGTCTTCATTCCTAATCCCAGACAGAAGCGCGCCTCCCAGGGCGGCGGGTAACCATCGCAGATCTCGTAACGATAGCGTTTGCCGTTAGCATGCCAGCGACAATGGAAAGTGGGCGCGACCCGCTGAATCTGCGTGACGAGCAGACCGTTTTGCTCGCACGAGTTCATCGCGTGGACGAGGTAGCTGCAGGGGTGAGGCCAGAAAGCGTCAAAATGAAAACGTTGTCCGACGCTATGAACCCCGGAGTCCGTGCGACCGCTGCCATGGATGACGATCGGGGTCTTGAGGATGCGTGACATGCGAGCCTCGAGCTCGCCTTGAATCGAAAGCCGCCCCGTCTGGACCTGCCAGCCGATGTGGTCGGTGCCGTCGTAGGCGACCGTCGCCAGGAAGCGCTCGAGCTTCGGCGTGAAGGGTTTCTTGGTCTTGGCGGGAGGCATATCAGGAGCCGAGGCCGCGGCTATTGAGAAAATCCTGGAGTAAGACGGCGGCTGCGCGCGAGTCGCGCTCTCCGGTGCGGGCCTGCTGTTTGCGCTCATTGGCCGAACGGGCTTTCCGTCCTCCGAACTCATCGGCCGCTTGGCTCGTGAGGGCTTCGTCGACCTTCTCGATGGGTAAGGCGAAGCGCCGGGTGAGTTCAGCCGCGAAGACATCGACCTCATCGCAGCGCTTGGTGCGTTCACCTTCGACCGACAGTGGGTAGCCGAGGACGAGCAGGGTGACCTTGAGGCGGGCGATCTCCTTGCCGATCTGAGCGAAACGCTCTTCGGCGCTTTCCGCGACTGCGGCGGGCAGGGGGAAGGCGAACCCGAGTTCGTCGGCATGGCTCAGCCCGACCCTGCGGGAGCCATAATCGATGCCGAGGAAGACCGATGCCACGGGGTCAAGTTGGGGCACCTTGGCGGATTATTCAATCCGACACGTGGAAGGGGCGGTTTGACACCGCTCCATGCGGGGGTTCCACTGTCGGTATGTCCGCGGAACAGCGCCTGAGCGACCATGAGAGGGCCTTGTACTCCCGGCAGATTCGTCTGCCCGGGGTAGGGGAGGCCGGTCAGCTGCGTCTGCGCGAGGCCAAGGTCCTGCTCTTGGGTGCCGGCGGCTTAGGTTCCCCCGTCGGCCTCTACCTGGCTGCCGCCGGTGTCGGACTCATCGGCATCGCCGACCCGGACAAGGTCGAAATCTCGAATCTGCATCGCCAGATCATCCATGGTTTCGACACCTTGGGGCTCCCGAAGACCATTTCCGCCGCCGAGGCGCTCGGGGAGATTAATCCCGGTCTCAAGGTGGCATTGCATCCCGAGGGCTTCACGGTCGAGAACGCGGCCGACCTCGTCGCCCGTTATGATGTCGTGGTCGATGGTACGGATAACTTCGCGACCCGTTTCCTCGCGGCCGACGCCTGTGTGCTGGGTGGGCGACCCCTCGTGCACGGGAGCGTCCTGCGCGAAGCTGGCCAAGTGGGCGTCTTCCTCCCGAAGACTGGCTGCTACCGTTGTCTCTACCCCGTCATCCCTGACGCCTCCTCCGTGCCGACCTGTGCCGAGGCGGGCGTCTTCGGTGCGACCTGTGGGGTGATCGGCTCCTGGATGGCTTCCGAAGTCATCGCCGTCCTGCTCGGTAAACGCTCGGCCTCGCGCCTGCTGGTCGTCGATGTCGGCTCCGGTACTTCCAGACTGATCGCCTTGTCGGCCGACCCGGCCTGTCCGTGTTGCGGTGCTTCTCCTGCCATCCGTTCGCTCGAGAAGGCCGCCTATGCACCTATTTCCTGCCAATCCCCTGAACCCATGTCCGAAACCCCCCTTGAAGTGACCGTCGAAGAAGCCCAGCGCCTGTTGTCCGGCCCTAATCCACCCCAGCTCATTGATGTCAGGGAAATGGACGAGTATGCCGTCTGCCGAATCGAGGGCTCTCGACTTATTCCCATGAACACCGTGCCGATGCGATTGGCCGAGATTCCGCAGGACGTCCCGGTCCTGGTCCAGTGCCACCACGGCGGCCGGAGCATGAAGGTTACCCATTTCTTGCGGTCCAAAGGCTATACCCGCGTCAGTAACGTCAAGGGTGGTATCGACGCCTGGTCGCTCAAGGTCGACCCCCAGGTCCCGCGCTACTGAGCGAGACTAGGCTTGCCGACTCCCGCCCTCTGTTATTTTATCTCCGTTCTCACTATGAAGCGTTTCACCTTCCTTCTCGCTGTCGCCGCCTTGAGCGTCGGTTGCACCTCTCGCATCCCTTCCGGCTTCAACCCGCTTGCTTCCGGCAATGGCGGTCCCGGTGGCCCTGACATCATCGATCACCGTTCGTCCAACCCACGTCGCGATGCCCTCGCCGCCCAGATTCTCGCCGGCAATATCCCCCCCGAGGCCATTCTCACGACCGTCTACTTCGATTTCGACAAGTACACTGTCTCCGCCAACGAGCGTGCCAAGATTGACGCCGTCGCGGGTCGCGTGAAGGCCACGGATGTCATTATCGCCGGTTACACCGACCATTTCGGCACCGCAGAATACAATCTCGGTCTCTCCGATCGCCGCGCCCAATCCGTCCGCGAGTATCTCGTCAAGAGCGGTGCCAACGAAGCCAGGTCTGAAATCATGGCCCTCGGTTCGCAGCAAGCGGACAAGAACGCCGCTGGTCGTCAGTCCGGCGCCAAGGACCGCAAGGCTGTGATCGTCGACGTGAACTACTCCGGACCGATTTCCGCTGCCCCGGCCGCTCGGGTCTCCGCCCCGGCTCCGTCCGCGGGCGCTGCTCCGGCTCCCGTCCCCACCGCGCTCTGAGCGACAGATTGAACCAAAGAAAAGGCCCGCCGTTCGGCGGGCCTTTTTTATGGTCTGGAAGCTTCGGCTTACGGCAGCGTCGCGAAGAGGTAGGCCAGCGTACCGCCAAACATTCCCAGTGACACCAACTTGGCTGTCAGGCGTTCGCGGTCGCTACGGTGCAGCGCGCCCCAGCGTCCGAGCACCCAGCAGGCCGTGGCGATCAGCGCCAGGCCTAGCGAAGCGTCGCGCACCCAAGCGGCATCTTCCACGAGTGCATTGAGTACCCAGAGCAGGTAGAGCGCGTAGGCGAACAGCGGGAAGGACATGCCTTGTTTGAGAGATTCCATCCACTCGCCTGGGCGCGGGAGCATCGCGGCGAGCCGGGGGAACATCGAAAGAAGCAGGTAGGGTAGCGCCATGCCGAGGCCGATGACGGTGAAGAAGAGCAACGTCTCGCCCGTGGAGCGTTCCTTGTCCAAGGCGAAGCCTAACGCGGCGCCGAGACCGGGTGCCGTGCAGGGAGTGGCCACGACCGTGGCGAGCACGCCCGAGAGGAAGGTTGCGACCCGTCCGTCGCCTTCGCCCGCGGAGACGCCGCCCAGGCCGACACCGATCTCGAAGACCCCGGCGAGGCTGAGTCCGAGGACGATCATGAGCACGCAAGTTCCGAGGACGAAGCCGGGGGATTGCATCTGGAAGCCCCAGCCGACGGAGGAGCCACCGGATTTAAGTCCGATGATGAGGAGCGCGAGGGCGAGGAAGCTGGCGATGACGCCGGCGGAATAGAGGAGGCCGTTGAGGATCACCTTGCTACGCGCGGCACCGGCTTCCTTGGCGAAGCCGAGGACCTTGAGGCCGATCATCGGGAAGACGCAGGGCATCAGGTTGAGGAGGGTGCCGCCGCCGAAAGCCAGCAGCATCCAGATGAAGAACGAGTGCGTCGTGGTCTCCGCTTGGTAGGGCTTACCAGCCGAGACCGCGGAGAGTGCCGAGAGGACTTCGGTGCCCGTGAGGGCTTCGGAAAGGATGGCCGGGGGCTGGCCCGTTTTCAGGAAGACGTTGAGTGGAATCCCCGTACGTCCGTATTTGCCGAGCTCGTTGGCAATGACCGCATCTTTCTTCGTCCAGTCAGCCTTGAGCATCACCACGCCCGCTTGGGTGAGCGCCTTGGCCACGTCATCTTGCGTGTACACGCGCTTATTGACCTGGCAGGTGGCGCACCAGCGGGCGGTGAAGTCGACGTAGACAATCTTGCCGTCGGCGAGAGCCTTCGCCTGCGCCTCCGGAGACCAGGGCTGCCAGTCGCCCGCGGCCTTGGTCGGAGTGTTCGGTGTGGGTGCCGGCTTCGAGGGTGCTGCGCCTAATACGGCCTTGATGTCGACGAACCCGCCATCGGCGGACCGCGTGGTAAAGATCAGGTCTCCCGAATCGAGGGTCTCGGTCGCGTCGGCCAATTCGATGACGATGGTATCTCCAACCAGCTTCTGTTTGGCCGTGGCCGTGGGTGAGACAAAGCCGCGTACGGGGAACCAAGTCTTGGTCAGTTTATCTCCAGCTGGTAGGACAACCGTGAGCGCCTTACCATCGGATGATGCCGTGGTAGACAGGCGTGGGCGAAGGGCGGGGTAGAGCTTAGCGTCGTATTTATAAGGGACGTTACCGGCGCCCACTTTGACGGTCAGTTCGACCTGCTTGTCGTGCGGCCAGCATCCGGTGTCGTCGCACTCGAGCCATTCCGCTTTGCCTTTGAAGGTCAGCGTGCCCTTGGCGTCACTGGGGACGGCGACTTCCATGAGCAGCAAGGTCTCGTCCTCGTAGACGAAGTTCATCACGCCGGACTGGTCGATCAGCTTGGGGCCGGGCCAGATGAAGGCGCCGACCTTCGTGCCGGAAAGTTCCTGCCATTCCACCGTCGGTGCTTGTCCGGCATCGCCAGGATTCTGCCAGTAGATGTGGAAGTGCGGGTCGCAGCGGAAGCGCATCGCGATGAGCGCCTTTTCTCCGGGGCGGATATCGGGCGTCAGGTTGACGAGGTCGACCTTGGTGCGGACGGCGGCGCTTAGGTCGCCAAGGAGGGCAAACAGCGAGAACAGGCCGAGGGCAAGGAGTCTCATGGGCCTACCTTGGGCTCAAACCCAGCAGGATGCAAGGCGTCGGAGACGCCTTAGGAGACCAGGTGGCAGGGCAGCAGGGCCGCGTCGCTCATACCGTGGATAATCTTCTTATCCGCGGGGCAGAACGTCGAAAGGATGCCGGAAAGCTCCACCGTATCGTTATCGGCGAAGAAGTAGGGGCAGAGGCGGACGCGTCCATCGGCGGGAACCACCGAGCCGTCATCGGCGTAGACCGGGTGGGTCAGGCGCGAGGGCTTATGGTATTCTTGCATGACATGGAAGGTCTCGTTCTCGGGGTTCAGGGCGTTCTCGATGGCCTCGAGCCATTCCTCGCGGGAGACGTCGCTGCCGAGCGTCACTGAGCGCGCGCCCCAGGCGGTCTCGTGGAAGCCGCTGGCCTTGATGATCAGGTTGCGTTCGCGTTGGGAGGCCTCGGCGAGTTCGGTCCATTCGCGGATGGGGCGACCGGCAAAGCCAGGGGCATGTAGCACGGCCGTCGGCGGGAGCTCGGTCTTCTCCATAATCCAGGTCTGCGGGATGATGCGAAAGAGGGCTTCATAATGATCCTCCGGGAGGTTTTCTTTCCAAAACTCGGCGAGTTGAGGGTGGTGGAGCAGGGCGAGGCCCAGCTTCTCTTCTTGGAAGGCCTTCATCGGCGGCGTCAGCGTGAGCGTGCCGGCTTCGACCGCGTTGAAAATACCGTCAGCGCCCTTGACGTTGGCGAGGTCGAAGAGTTCGAAGAAACGGTAGAGGATGTCGACGCGGCGAGGCGCGCCGTCGACGGGGATGTAGGAGCCGTCACCCATCTGCATGATCTGGGCGGGCGCGATGACGTGCACGTCATGGCCGAGGGTACGGAGTTTCTCGCCGAGCCACTCGAATTCTGGGCGATAGGTCGCGGCCTCGTCGCTGACGACGATGGCGACGAGCGGGAATTTCTCCTTCGGGGTCAGGCGGGCGAGCGAGGCCATGAACCGGTCTGGCATGCTATTCGCGCCGATGACGCGGGGGAAGTCTTCGGCGTAGACCTCGTTGAGGTAGGCCGTGAGGCCGACGCCACCAGGGACGCTGTCCAACTCCGTCATCGTGAAGCCTTGGTCGGTGATGAGCAGGTCTGGGCGTAGGACGACGGGACACTGGCCTTTGACGGCGCGGTGGCGGCCATGCGCGATGAGGCCGGCGGGCTTGTAGCGGTCCAGGTATTCGGCGACCCAAGGCGCGTAGACCTCGCGGTTGCGGAGGATCTTCTTGTTGGTGAAGGAACGGACGTAGAGGCGTTCGAGCGCGCGATGGTAGCTCAGGCAAGCCGAACCGATACGCTTTATGTCACGTAGCTGCGCTTCCGTGATGGGCCAAGGCTCCGGGGAAAGCTTCCAGATCTTCTCCGCAAAGAGCGGGGTATCGAGGAGCTTCTGGCGGAGGATGTCCCGGGTGGGCATGGGGGCGGAGGACTTAGTCCTCGATCTTAATGTCCTTATTGCGGGTGCGCGGGCCGCCGGCGCGGAGCCAGCCGTTGATGAACGCGTCGATGTCGCCGTCCATAACCGCCTGGATGTTGCCCGTTTCGACCCCGGTGCGGAGGTCCTTCACCATCTGGTAAGGTTGGAAGACGTAGGAGCGGATCTGGTTACCCCAGCCGATGTCGCCCTTTTCGCCGTAATATTTCTCCATCTCCGCGCGCTTGTCGTCGATGGTCTTTTCGTAGATGCGGGCGCGGAGGATCTTCATCGCGAGGGCGCGGTTCTTGACCTGGGAGCGTTCGCGTTGGCAGGCCACGACGATGCCCGTCGGGATGTGCGTCAAGCGGACCGCGGATTCGGTCTTATTGACGTGCTGGCCGCCCTTGCCGCTGGAACGGTAGACGTCGACGCGCAGATCGGCTTCGTTGACTTCGACGTCGATATCATCGTCGATTTCCGCGACCACGTCGACGGAGGCGAAGGATGTGTGGCGACGGGCGTTGGCGTCGAAAGGGGAGATACGGACGAGGCGATGGACGCCGCGCTCAGCCTTGACGTAGCCATAGGCGTTGGGACCTTCGAGGCGGAACGTAGCTTGGCTGATGCCCGCGCCTTCGCCTTCGGCGATGTCTTCGACTTCAATCTTAAAACCACGACGCTCGGCCCAGCGGGTGTACATGCGGTAGAGCAGGTCAGCCCAGTCGTTGGATTCCGTGCCACCGGCGCCGGCCTTGACGGTGACGATGGCGTTGGAGCGGTCGTGCAGGCCGGAGAGGAACGAGGCGATCTCGAGTTCGGAGACGGCGGCGAGCAGGTCGGTGCCGAGCTTGCGGAGTTCCTCGACCTCGGCGTCGGCGGTGCCATCCGGCGATTCTGTGATCAGTTCGGCAAGGGTCTTGGCGTCTTCGATCTGGCGTCGGAAGGCGACCTGGGGGGCGACGATGACCTTATGGCCGTTGCACTCCGAGATGACCTTCTGGGCGGCCTTCTGGCTGTCCCAGAAGTTCTGGGCGGTCATGAGCTCTTCGAGTTTCGCGATAGCGGCTTGCTTGCCCGCGACGTCGAGGAACTTCCAGAGGTAGCCGGCGCGGCGTTCGACTTCGTCGAGGCTAGCTCGGATTTCGGGCGGAATATACATCGGAAAGCGGAAGGAAGGGGGAGGGGCCCTCCTTGGTTGGCGGGCGAAGGTTGGGAATACCTAGGCCATCCTTTGTTTTCAATGTCAGAGTGGGGCCGGTCGGGCTCTCATTTGCCCGGGCACGGACTGGTCGCACTTGCACCCCGTCGAGGCTGGGGCATACATCCAGCCCATGTCGTATCTCGAAGGCCTGAGTTTCGCCCAGATTGCCGGCCCCTTGCCTGAGCGCCGGGTCCTTGCCAACGGACTCGAGGTTATCTACTCCCATCGGCCCGGCATCGGGCTGTGCACCGTCCAGGCCTGGGTCCGCACGGGCAGTATCCATGAGGGACGTTGGGAAGGCTCAGGCATCTCTCACTACCTTGAGCACATGGTCTTTAAGGGTACCGGTCGCTTCACGAACCGTGAGCTCACTGACGCCATCCATCGCAGCGGGGGTTCTTCCAATGCCTACACGACGTTCGACCGGACGGTCTATTACGTCGACGCGCCGCAGGAAGGTTTTGAGACCGCGATGGAAGCGATCGCTGACATGGTCTTCGATCCGCTCATCACGGATGCCGACGCGAAGATGGAGCGTGAAGTCATTTTACGCGAAATCGCGATGTGCGACGATGAGCATGACCAGATGCTGGCCAAGTCCGTCTTGGAAGAGGCGGTCCGTTCGCATCCTTTACGCCAACCAGTAATCGGCCATCGCGACCTCTTTGTGCGCATCACCCCGGAGGACCTGCGGGCCTATCACGCCAGCCGCTATGTCCCGACGAACGTCGTCTTGGCCCTGGGCGGTAGCATGCCCCCGGAGGAAGTCTTCGCTTCCGCCGAACGTTGGTTCGGCCGTTTCGCTCGCCGACCCCTCATCGATATCGCTGCGCACCAGGAGCCGCCGCAGGGCGGGGTCCGTCGCGCCGATCTCATCCGCGAGGTCAATACCTCCAAGGGCGTCGCCTGCTGGCGCATCCCGGGTTACTTCGACGAAGGTCGCCTCGCTACGGACCTATTCCTCGGTGTACTCGGCGCGGGGAACAGTTCCTTGCTTTGGAGTGAGCTCCGCGAGAAGCGTAAGCTTATCCACGGCATCGACGCTTCTGGTTTCGGTATTCGCGATCTAGGCCTCGCTTGGTGCAGTTGGACGGGTGAAGCCGGTACATCCGCCCCCGTGGTGGAACAAGCGATCGCCGAAGTCGTCGACGGCCTCCTGCAGAAAGGCGTCACGCCTGCCCAGTTTGAGAAGGTGCGTCGCCAGTCGGTCGTCGGCATGGTCAACGGCCAGAAGAATATCCACGGGCTGACCAGCCGCGTCGCCCATGCGGCTACCATCGGTCATGATATATCCTGGCCGCAACGCGGCGTGGAGCATCTCGCCAAGCTGGGTGCCGAGGACCTCACCCGCGAAGCCCGCAAGTGGCTTCGCCCGGACAACGTTACTTTCGGTACCATGCGTGGGGGGAAGGCGGATGCTTCGGCGGCGAGCGCCACGGCAACGGCCACGCCGGACCGCTTCGAGACCTTCACCTTGGACAACGGCGTCCGCGTCGTCCTCCAGCACGACGCCACCATCCCCAAGGCCGGAGTCGGCGTCTTCCTCGCCGGCGGCCTCGCTTATGAAGCGCCCGATAAGCGTGGCACCACGGGCCTGCTCGGCACGATGTTCGCCCGCGATAACGTGCATCGGACCAAAGAAGAGGTGGCGCACCTCGTCGATAGTATCGGCGCGACCTTCGCCGACCATGGTTCACAGGTCTCCTGCGGTCTCTGGGGCGAGGCCCTGAGCTCGGATTTTGAAAAGATCTCCGAACTCATCGCCGACGGTATTCTCGGTCCGAAGATCCTGCCCGAAACTTTCGCCTTGGAGCGCGCCGCCATCATCACCGCCTGCCGCGAAGCCGAAGACGACATCGTTGAGAAGGCTCGATTGCAGCTCCAGCGCCAGTATTTCGGTGGGCATCCGCTCGCCATCGACGCCTGCGGTACGCCGGAAACCTTAGCGAAGATCCAGCCGTCCGACCTAGCGGCGTTGCACCAGTCCCTGGTCGTCGCCGACAATATCGTCATCGGCGTCAGTGGGGCCTTCGATCGCCCGACGGTCATGGAGTTCGTCAACCGCCGCTTCGGCTCCTTGCCGAAGCTTTCGCTGAGCCGCTGCGGCCTGCCCAAGCATGCTCCGTCTAAGGCTAATAAGGTCCTCGAGCGGGCGCAGGGTGAACAGGCCGTCGTCGCCATTGCTTTTCCTCATTGTGGATTCGGGCCGGACGAGGTCGTCGCTGCGAACGTGACCGAAGAACTGCTCAGCGGCATGGCCAGCGGGTTGTTCCGCCGGGTGCGCGAAGAGAAGGGTATGGCCTATTTCGTCGGTGCGACGCGGGTCGAAGTCGTCGACCAAGGTATGTTCTACCTTTATGCCGGCACCGCGCCGGCCTCGGCCCAAGAGGTCGCGAAAGAGATGCGCTTGGAGCTTGATCGCCTCCGTAAGGGTAAATTCGCCCCGAATGAGATTGAAGATGCCAAGCGTCGCATGCGGGTTTCCCGTCGTCAGGGCCGGCAGTCCGCCGGCGCCCGGATGCAGGGGGCGCTCGTGCGCGAGGTGGCTGGCCTAGGGGCTAATTTCGATGCCGAGTGGGAACGTCGCATGAGCCTGACGGATGAAGCCGCCGTGCAGGGATTCGCCCAGCGCTACCTCGACGCTCAATTCGAGCAAGAGCTCATCGTCCTCCCGAAGGAGTGATCAGGCGTCCTCGAAGTGCCGCTTCGCAAACCAGGCCGAAAGGATGCCGGGGATGGCGAGGCTGAGTGCGAACAGGAAGTATTGGGCGTAGCCGAGACGCTCGGCCAAGTGGCCCGCCCAGAGTCCTGGTAGGTAATTGGCGAGCAGGGCGAAGGTAGAGAGCGCGGCGTAGCGCACGGGGGCTCCAGGGCCCGACGCCAGTTTCATCATCGCCAGGATCAGTGCGCAGAGGCCAGCACCGTAAACGATGTACTCCACGATGAAGACGCTGCCGATGATCCAAAGGTTATGGCTTCCGTCGTACGCCAGCCAGGCGAAGGCCACCAAGGGGAGGTGCATCGTGATTCCGAGAGGTAGGAGCGCTCGGGCCAAACCGAGCCTAGCCACCACGAGTGACCCGATGACGCCGCCGAGCGCCAAGCCGCCGACGGCCGACAGCATGCGGAGTACCGCATAGGTTTCGTTGCTAAGGCCTAAGCCGCCGGCAGTGGTCTTCGTGGCGAAGACCGGGATGATCCGTGCCATGTGTACTTCGCTCGCCCGATAGAACAAGATGAGGGCGAGGACGGCGAGTAGTCGCCTATCGACGAGGAGCGAGTTCAGCCCGGCGAGCATCTCGCGGAAGCGCTCCCGGACGGTGCTCGTGTCGGCGGAGGTGGTGGGCTCCGCCGCGAGCCCCCAAGCATTGGCCACTAAGGTCAGCAGGGCTAGGATGCCGGCTGTGGCCAGCGCCCACGACCAGGCATCAGCGGTCTGCGGCCCGTAGTCCATGATGCGACCCACGAGCCAGATGAGTCCGGGGCCGGCGAGCACTACGCCGACCTTCGTCGCGACGTTGAGGATGCCAGAGTGCGTTGCGCGGCTCTTATCGTCGAGGGAGGCGACGAAGTAACCATCGAGGGCGAAGTCATGGGCGGCCGCGAAGAGCGAGAGCAGGATGAGGCAACCGATAATCGGGGTGGTTGAGAATTGGTCGGCGCCCACGTAGTAGGCGAGCACGCCAAGCAGGGCGGCGATACCCAGTTCGGCCGCGAGGATGAAGCGCCGCGGGTTGAAGCCGGCGACGAGGGGGGAGAGGAGTATCTTACAGCCGACGATTAAGCCGAAGACCGCGACGGCTTGCGTGATCTGGGAGTCCGCATAGCCCAGGTCCTTGAGCGCCACCGGCAGGGCTTCATCCCGGACCGCCGCAGGAATAGATTGGAACAGGTAGGCCGCGAAGACCCAGAGCCAGGCGCGGCGGGGGATCGTCGCAGGCCCTTTCATCGCTTAGGCGCCTTCGCCGAGCTGAGCGCGGCCGAAGTGATCAACCGAGCGGAGCAGGCCGTCGACAAATTTGGCGACGGTGATGTTCAGGCCGAGCAGTTCGGAGTCTGTCAGGTTCAGCATTTCGCCTGGCTTAAAGGTGCGAGTGGTGTCCGTCAGGCGGGCGACCATCTTGGGCTTATTCTCATCGGTGAGGCCGTGGCGCGTGACCCCCGGCGGAAGTTCGGGGGCTGCTTCCGGGGCCTTTTCAGGTTCGGCGGGGGCTTCGAAATCCTGCATCGCTTTGAACTCCAAAGTGAGGGAACCGTCCGGGGTGATGTCGTCGTTGGTGACGAGGCCACCGCGCACGAGGACGCGCAGGGCGGCGGCGAGGCTGAAGACGCCGTCTTCCAGGTCGCAGACGATACCAAAGTTCTCTTCGAGGGCCGTGAAGCGGTCCTGCAGCGTCATTTTTTGGAAGGCGTTCTGTTTGTCCGAAATGATCTTCTCGATGAGCGGGTCGCGTCGCTGGTTTTTGCCTTGTTCGCGGATGAACAAGCACAGCAGGTGGCACTGCACCATGGCTTCCGAGGAAAGCGTCAGCAGGTCATTGACCGTCGTGCGCATCATCAGGCCGCGGGCATAGGCGAGCATCTGTTCCGGCGGCAGGTGGGCCTGCGGGACGGGCATGACGCGCGAGACCGAGGAGAAGTGTTCGTAAGCCTTGGGGTCGGCCGTGTGCAGTCCGGCAATGCTGAACGCGAGCATATCATGCTGGCGTTGGAGGGCCGTGAAGAACGTGCGGCTGATGTTCTGGAGCGAGAGGACGTTCTCGCCGTTGCCGGTCGGGGGCTGCGACATGGGGATTAGCTGGTCGGATTGGAACCCTTGTCCTTGGCGTGGCGAGCCCTTTTGCGAGACAGGAAGCCGTCGGCGCGGGGTTGGGGGGTAGAGGCGAACCAGGCGATGGCCAACGGGGCAATCTCCGAAAGGGACAGGCCGGGCTGGCTGATGAGGCCCGGGAAGCGGTAGCAATGTTCGACGCGTGGCTGGATGTCGGGGTCGAGCTTGCCGCCCGGGATGAGTAGGGCGAGGTGACGGCCGGGGACGCGGACCGGCACGGCGAGGTCGATTTTGCGGCCGATCTCAGGCGAGAGCGCCACGACGCAGCAACGGTCTTCAACAAGCTTCAGAAGTCCGCCGAGGGCGGCGGCGCGCATGAGACGCAGCTGTTCCATGGCGCCACGGGAGAGGTTCCAGGCTTCCGGATGGAAGGAGAGCTTCTCGGTGCCGCCAGAGAGCAGGAGGCGCTTCAGGCCAAAGGCGGCCATCGAGCGGGCGATGGCGGCGAGGTCGGCTGCGTCGGTGACGCCATCGGCGATGACGATGCTTTCGCGGGACTCGCGCCATTCGGCGAAGTCGGAGATGCGAGCCAAACCGAAGTCGGGGCGCATGGTGAGCGCGCAGACGTCGTCGCAGGGGCCTTCGGCCGTCTTGACGAGTTCGATCGGTCCGACGATGCGGGTCTTGACGCCGAGTTCAGCGAAGGCGGCGTCGTATTCAGCGAGGTTGGGTGCGAACGCAGCGGTAGCGACGACCTCACGTAACGCCTTGGGATGGTGTTTGAGGCAGGCGAGCAGCGCGGCGATGCCCCGGATGACCAGGCGGTTGGGATGGGGGTCGTTGGTATTCACAAAATGCGTCCTTCGTCGAAGTCGATCATGTCTGCGAAGGAGATCACGTCGGTGCGTTGTACCGCGCCCATCTTACTTTTGGCGCTGTCGAGGGCTTCGCGGCCCATCGGGCTCATGCCTTTCTGGACCAGTTCGCGGTTCCAGGCGGCCACGCGGAGGTCGGCGGGGAAAAGTGCTTTGAGCCGGACGTCGAGTTCGGCTTCGGTCTGCGTCTCGCGGACGCAGGCGATGACCTGCTCGGGGTCCACGCCTAGATGGAGGCAGAGGAAGCGATCAAAGCCTTTACAGAAATTGCGCTGATAAGACTTCGGTAGTTCGCCTTTCAGGTGCTTGCGAATCTTGCCGAGGAAGCGGGGCAGGTGGAGCAAGCCGGTCGCGGGGTGCGGTATGTAGGCTGACGGGAGGTCGTAGCAGATTTCGCCGGTGGCTTCCGAGAAGCCGTCAGGGCGAGGGGCGGAAGGCGTGGTCATTTCGACGAGGAGGCGGCCGGCATGAGCTTGGCGATCTCGGCCGAGATCGTGGCAAGGTTCGCAGATTGGGCCTTTTCGAATTCGGTCGGCGTACGTTCCTTGAGCGGACGGGATTGCGAAAGCGTCTTGGTCGCGAGGAGGGTGCCATCGGACTTTTCGAGGCGGAACGTAACCTGCAGGGTGGCCGTATCCGTATTCGGCGCCGTGCCCGGTATGGAGAAGATCGAGCGCTCTGGGCCGGCGGGAGTAAAGACTTCCATTTTGTCGACGGTCAGAAGGAGCACGAGATGCTCCTCGGCTGGCGACTGCATCGAAGACGGTAATCCGGTCAGCGAGGTGAGGTGGCGGCCGACGGCTTCGGGGACGGCGCGGTCGAGCGGAGAGATCCAGCGGTGAGCGTCTTCGATGCGCACCCAGCCCGTGTCGTCGATGAGTACGACGTTAGGCCGGCGGAGGGCGGAAGGGATGATCGCGCGAGGGACGAACAGGGTCGGGCCGGAGCGTGTGGTGACGGCGGCCGGCGAGGCGAGCTGGTGGAAGGTGACCGCCTCGCTCTTCTTGTCGAAGATGATGCAGCCGCTGAGAAGTACGGTCAGGCCAAGCAGCAGGGCGCGGGATTTCATTTAGCAGCCGGCTCCTCCTTGGGTTTCGCATCTTGAGCGGGCGACTTGCTGCGACCCTGGATGATCGTCTCAGGGTTGCGTTCGATGAAGTCAGCGAGCGAGCGGATCGCCTGGGCCGCGTCCGAGACGTCGGCCAGTGCTTGGTCGAGGTCGCGGCGGGCCGGCGAGCCTGGCTTGGTGAGCGTGCGGAGGTTGTCGGAGGTCTCGTTGAGTCGCTCGAGGGCCTTGCGGCCGGCCGTCACCATCGCCTTGATGTCGTCGGTCACCGGGTCGACCTTGCCGCTCAGGCGTTTGACGAGGACATCGATGCCTTGCATCGCGGCGGAGAAGTCGGTGACCGCGCGGGCGATGGCCGGGTCGCCGGTGATCTTCGAGATATTAGAGGAGGCTTGGACGAGGTTGCCGTTGATCTTCTCGAACTCGATCTGCGAAGCGCCTTTGTCGATCCGGGTCAGGATCGAATCGACCTTCTTGGTGATCGAGACGAAGTCGATGCGGCTGAGCTGGTCGAGCGTCTGGGCGACGGCCTTGGTCAGCGCGCCGAGGTTGGAAGGCTGTGTCGGGATCTCCGGCATCTCGCCTTTCGGGTCATGCAGCTTGTAGGCCGTGTCGGGAAGGTAATCCAGCTCCACGTAAAGCACGCCCGTGATGACCGACTGCTGCTGCAGCTTGGCGCGGAGTCCTTTCTCGATGGAGAGGCGCAGGCCTTGCTTCTGGAGCAGGGCCTGATCGATACCGCGGCGGGTGAGCAGGTCGGGCGAGAATTCCATGACCACCGGGACGGAGTAGTCGGACGCCGATTGACCCGAGGTGCGTAGGAGCACCTGGCTGACCTTGCCGATGCTGACGCCGCGGAATTTGACCGGTGCGCCGATATCCAGGCCACTGACTGAATCTTCGAAATAAGCGATCGCCGTAGGCTTGGCGCCGGTGAAGGAACCGGCCCCAAGCAGGACCACGGCGGCGATGATGAGCAGGATGCCTCCGACCACGAAGGCCCCGATAAGTGTCATGTTGGCGGATCTACGCATGGTCAGTCGAAACGAGCTTGGGTGAAGAAGGCGTGTACCTTCGGCGAATTGCCAGCCTGAAGGAAGCCCTTTGGAGGCCCGTAGCCACCGATGGTACCCGTGTCGGGGTCGAGATAAACGCAGAAGTCGGCGGTTCGCAGGATGCTGGGGATTTCATGGCTCACCAAGATGATGGTGGTGCCATAGGCCTCGCGGAGGCGGAGAATGAGCTCGTCGAGGCGCCCCGAGCTCAGCGGATCAAGGCCGGCACTGGGTTCGTCGAGGAAGATGACGGCCGGGTCGAGGGCCATGGCGCGGGCGATGCCGGCGCGCTTAGCCATCCCCCCGCTGATTTCCGACGGTAGTTTATCCATGGCATCGGCTAGGCCGACGAGGGCCAACTTGTACTCGGCGAGCTGGCGGATGTCTTTGCGGGGAGCCTTGAGGAACTCGCGCATGGGCATCTCGATATTCTCGCGGAGGGTGAGCGAGGAGAACAAGGCGGCGCCTTGGAAAAGGAAGCCGCTCTGGCGCAAGATATCCTGGCGCTGCTGTCCGTCTGCCGCGGCGAGGTCGACGCCCATGAGCGTGGTCTTGCCGCCGAGCGGTTCGTCCAGTCCGCCGAGGGCGCGCATGAGCGTGCTCTTGCCGCAGCCGCTGGGTCCGACGATCGCGAGAATCTTGCCAGGCGCGAGGGATAGGTTGAGCCGATCCATGATCACGGTCTTGCCGTGGCCGATTGCCAAGTCCGTACAGGTGAGGATGTCGGGGGTGTCGCTCACAGGTCGAACAGGTTGAAGATCACGGCGAAGATCGCGTCGAAGATCACGATGAAGGTGATGCCCAGCACCGCGGCGGAGGTGGCGGCCTCGCCGACGCCGAGGGCAGAGCGCTTGGCGACCGAGCCGCGATAACATCCCGCCCAAGCGGCGATGAAGCCGAAGGCGATGGACTTGATGAAGCCGACCAGGAAACTCTTGAAGGAGATGGCGCGGATGGCCTGCGTCAGGTACTGTTCGATGCTGAGGTCGCCGGCGCAGGCGACAATCATGCCCCCGAAGATACCGATGAAGGTGGCGAAGACCGCGAGGAGTGGCACCATCAGCGTGACGGCCAGGATGCGGGGCAGGGCAAGGTACTCGATGGGGTTGATGCCTAAGGCGCGCAGGGCGTCGGTCTCTTGGCTGACGTTCATGCTACCGAGCTGCGAAGCGTAGGCGGTCGAAGTGCGTCCGCATGCGATGATACCGGTCATCAACGCACCCATCTCGCGGGTCATGGCGAGGGAGACGAGGTTAGCGACGTAGACCGTAGCACCGACTTGGCGGAGCTGGATGAGGCCGACGTAGGCCATGATGAGCCCGGTCAGGAAGCCGAGGAGGGCCACGATGGGTAGCGCGTCGACGCCTGAGGTCTGCAGCTGGAGCTTGAAGTCTCCCCAATTGACCTTGGCCCGCCCGACGAGCATCTTGAGGAAGCCTAAGGCGGTGTGGCCGATATGCTCAAAGGCGCGGGCCCAGGAGCCACCGCTTTCGACGCCCCAATTTCCAAAAGTCTCGAGTAAGCCCGCGTGGTCGGATTGGGCGTGGTCGGATGAGGCCTTTTCGGCCATCTGCACGAGAGACTGTAGCCGGACGGGTAGGGTGGAAATATCCAGCTGACGGATATTCTTGAAGTTGGCGTAAAGCCATGCCGGGAGCGACGCGTCGAAGTCGGTTAGCCCTTCGGCCACGACCTTGGCCCGATCTCCCTTGATGACGATGGGCGGGAGCGGTTGATTCAGCTCCCAGGCGCCGCCGATGGTGACCAAGGCCGTGCCATCGGCCAGGACTTCCGTCCGGGCAAAAGGTAAGCCTGTGGGAGCATGGGACATCCTGACTGTCAAATACTTGGGCGAGCCGATGTTCACAAGTCAGAAAGGCGTGGACGCCCCCTTGGAGATGCCCTTTGCTGATGTTTCAGAAATGTCGATTTCACGTCTCATGGCCATTGCCTTGGCTGCCGCCGCTGCCCAAGCCGCCGAAGTCCCCGCTCCGGCGACTCCGAGGTCCGTCTGGGTCGTCTCGCTCACCGAAGAGAACGACAAGTTCACGCCGCAGAACAAGGATCGTTACTACACCCAAGGTCTGAAAATCGCCATCAATCGTGGCGATCACACCTTCTTCTCGCTCACGCAGGAGATCAATACGCCGTCGGATACGACGAACCCTAATCCCTCGCTCGACGACATGCCTTATTCGGGTGCGCTGTATGTCGGCTGGGGGTATGGCGCCATCTTGGACCGAGGTGGCCGCCGCGACTGCATGTTTTCGGTGGAGGCTAAACTCGGCGTGATCGGACCCTCGGCCGGTGGCGCGACGATCCAGAATAAGTTCCACGACCTCATCGGCACGCCGCAGTCCTCCGGCTGGGGTACGCAATTGCCCGACGAGTTATTGATCAATGTGGACGGCGAGTTCCGCCGTCGCTTCGACCTAGATTCGTCCGGCCATGGGTATCGTGACCTGATTGCTCGCGGCGTTGTAGAGCTTGGTACCGTGCGTACCGCGGTGGTCCTGGGGGGCCAATTTCGATGGGGAGTCAATCTGGACAAATCGTGGGGCCATTCCTTTATCCGCCACTCGAATGGTTACGATCCCATTGACGCACTGCAGACGCCGGCCTCCCGTCCAAACTTCTCCTACTGGGCCTTCGTTGATTCCCAGGTCGAGGTCATCGTTCGTAATTATGCGACCGACGGCACGAACTTCCGCGAATCCCGTGGCGTCACTCGTTCGCCGATCGTGCTCCAGTGCGCGGTCGGAACCACCTTCCAAGTTTATTCCTGTTCCGCGACTTATTTCATCGCGGCGCGGACGAAGGAATTTGAGACGCAGGACGGCGTTCATTTCTTCGGCGGCCTCAAGGGCCAATTTCTATTCTGAACATGTCTGCCATCGCCGTCGTCGACGTAGGCTCCAATTCCATCAAGGTCGCCGTCGTGGACGATCAGGATCGGCGCGAACTCGGTCGTTTGACCGAGTCCGTCCGGCTGCAACAGGACGTTAATCCCGGCGACCCGCTGACCGCGGAGGCCCAGGCCGCCGCCGCCGCCGCAATCGGACGTCTGCTGGATTTTGCCCGCACCAAGGGGGCCACACGTTTCACTGTGCTCGGCACGAGCGCCGTCCGGGAGTGCTCTAATCGTCAGGTCTTCGCGGAAACGGTACGCGCGGTCACCGGCGTGCCCCTCACGATTGTCTCCGGCGAGGTCGAAGCCCGCCTGGCAGGCTCAGGGGTGAGGACGGATCCGGCTTATCAGGCCTATGCCAATATCATGGCCTTCGATCTCGGCGGCGGCAGCCTCGAGGTCACTGCCATTCGCGGACAGCATTACGTGCTGGCCCGGAGTTTTCCTTTGGGTTCGGTCCGCATGACCAACGGCTATCTCCGGGGCGGAGCGGGTGTCGTCGACGAACTCGATCAGGCCTCGATTCGCACCCATCTCATGGGTGTCCTCCAGACCATCATTCCGGCCAACGCAGCCGAAAACTATCTCATTATCGGGGCCGGCGGCGCCTTCGCGGCTGTCGCCCTGCATCTTGAGGCGATGGGGGAGCCTCCGGTCGGCGGCCGTCTGCCCGTCCTGCGTATTCGTGAGCTGCGTGACCGCATGTGCGCACTCGATCTCGACGGACGTCGCAAGATCCCGGGAATCCCGGCGGATCGGGCCGACATCATGCCGGCGGCTTTGATTACCCTTTGCGTGCTCGCCGACCTGACGGGGGCAGAATCCTTCCATCTTTCGCACTATGGCGTTCGACACGGCATGGTTGAGTTGCTCCTTGGACCTTCTGGAGAGCATCTCTTAACATGATTCGCACCTGCATCTTTTTCTTGGCCGTAGTCGGACTTACCGCCGCGCCCGAAACCGGTAAGGTAATCTCCGTCTCGACTGATGGCTGGGCGAAGATTATCCATGCTGATGGTTCGACGAACTTCCTTCGCCGCTTCTCTGAAGGAGACCGCAAGGTGGGCTGGGTCGGACGGACGGTCCGCTATGAGGTCGTGACCGAAGCCACGGAGACTCAGGCCCGCGGGATTGTCTCGGCCGACGCCGAGGAGTTGCGTCGGGTCGCCGAAGTCACGGACACGCTACGCCGCGAGACGGTCGATAAGGGGCGCATGGTCTCGCGCATGCCGAACGAGCTCATGCCAAATATGGCGCTCTGGGATCAGTCTGGCCGTCTGGTCATGAAGAAGGATTTCCTGGGTCACCCGCTCGCGTTGAACTTCGTCTTTACGAGCTGCCGGGTCGCCCGCATGTGCCCCGCCTCCACCAGCAGCATGAAACAGCTCGGCGATGCGCTGGCCAAGCTGCCTGGCGCCGCCAATGTCCGCCTGCTCACCATCACCTTCGACCCCGAGACGGATAGCCCGGGCGTCTTGCGCACTTATGCCGACGGTTACGGCATCGATCATGATCGTCACCGCTTCCTGACCGGTGATGCCGGCCAGATCAAGGACCTCATGCGGCATTATGGTATCCAAACGCTGCGCGATGACGGTACCATCGTGCATAATGCCGCCCTGATCGTGATCAGTCCCGAAGGCCGCATTACCTATCGTAGCGAAGGGGCTTCCTTCGACGCCGAAGACGTCGCCGCACGCCTGCTCAAGCTTTCCGGCACCGCTGGCACGAAATCCCGATGACGCCACAGCGACAGATCCTGCTCATTAGCGCCCTAGCCATCGTGGGCTTCTTCGGCTTGCGGGCCTTGCCTGACACCCAGTGCGCTTTTCTCCATGCCGACCACCAGCCGGTCATCGTCGACGGCATCGAGTTCTGTGGGCTCAATGAGGAGGCCAATTTTTATTCGCCCAAGGCGTTGCGCTTCCCGGTCGAACTCAAGGTCACGCTCTCGCCTGACGGCGCCAAAGGCGAAATCCAGCTCCTCAAGGACGACGGTCATCCGTACTACGCCCATGAGGTCGCCGTATCGCATACCCAGAAGATTCACCTCCATCTCCGTCAGGTCGGTGGCAATCGAGACTACGCCCACCTTCATCCCGTGCCCGGTGATGACGGCTTCTGGCGTTTCGACATGCCCGCGAAGCTCCGCGGTTCCGATCTCGAGGTCTATGTCGATTTCTCGGATGTCCGGACCTCTCGCGTGATGCTCGCGCAGACCGAGGTCAAGGCACCCCAGGTGACTTTCGACGCCTTCGTGGTGCCGCCCCGTAATATCATCCTTACGATGGTGGCATCTTCGACGGTCGCCGACACCTCGGCCGCCTTGCGCATCAAGCTTTCCGGTCCCGAGGGCCAACCGCTTAAACTCAAGCCGATCATGGGCGCGCTGGGCCATGTGGTCGTCTTCTCCGCGGATCGCCGACTGGCCGGCTACGCCCACATGCATCCCACGCTCGAAGGCGATGAGTATGCGCCTAACCCGACGCTTTCCTTTCATCTCCGTCTTCCTCCGCCCGGCACCTATGACGTCTGGCTGAATCTCAACGACGGTCAGGAGGAACTCCTGCGCACGACGTTGGTCGTCACGCCTTGAGCCGGCGGAAGTAGTGGACCGTCTCGGCTAGTCCGGCACTGACGGACGACTGCGGTTTCCATCCTGAGGATCGAAGCCGTTCGGTCGAGGCCAGCGAATGACGGACATCACCGGCGCGGGGCGGGAGGTGTTCGATGGCGGATTTAGAGCCAGTGAGACTGGATGATCTCTTGAGCGAGCGCGAGGATGGACTGGCTTTGACCATAGCCGACGTTGTAGGTGCCCGACATATCCTTCGAGTGACCCGCATAGGCGAGTGCTCCGACGATATCGGCCACGTGGATGAAGTCGCGTGTCTGACCGCCGTCGCCATGGATACCGATGGGTTCGTCACGGAGAGCCTTGGCGATGAAGATGGGCACGGCGGCGGCGTAGGCGGAACGAGGGTCCTGCTGCGGGCCGAAGACGTTGAAGAAGCGTAGGCTCGTGGTGCCGAGGCCATGGGCGACGCGGTACTGTTCGAGCAACTTCTCCCCCGCGAGCTTGGTCTCGGCGTAGGGAGATTTTGGCTCCGGCGGCATCGACTCGAGCTTCGGCGTGGTCGGGTTATCGCCATAAATGGCGGCGGAGGAAGCCAGGACGACCTTGCGGGCGCCCGCGGCCAAGGCGGCATCCAGCACTCGGCGGGTGCCCTCGGTGTTCAGCTCGGCGCACTCAGCCGGCTTGGCGACAGACTCTGGTACGGAGACCATTGCGGCGAGATGATAGACCTCCTCGGCGCCAGCGATCGCCTGTTTGAGGGCGACGTCATCCAGGATGGACCCTGGGAGAAAACGGCAACGGACACCCTCGAGGTTCCGGGCATAGCCGCTGCGCAGGTCATCGAGCACCGTGACTTCAGCTTGCTCGGCGAAATGACGTGCCAGGTGTGAGCCGATGAAGCCCGCGCCGCCGGTGATGAGGATGCGCTTGCTCATGCGCGTGCGACCAGCGCTTGCATGGCGGAAAGCTGGGCTTCGATGGATTCGACGAGTTTGAACTGCGTGCGGGCTCGGTCGAGATTGTGCGTTGGGCGCTTAATCTTGAAATAGGTATCGCCCTCCAGCCAATCAGTGAGGAAACGCACGCCGATTTCGAAGGTGATGAGCTTGCCCGCAAAAGGCAGGAGATCTCTCTCTTTTGGCGTCAGGAAGCCGCGGGTAGATTCGAGGTAGCCTTTGACCAAGGCCTCAAACATGGGAAACTGCATCCGAACCTTGGCGAGGTCAGTCTCATCCTCGGCCGCCGGTGAAGTCGAAGTGCGCACGAGGTCGCCAAAATCATAGAGCACGGAGCCGGGCATCACCGTGTCGAGGTCGATGACGCAGACCCCTTCCTGGGTGATGTCGTCCAACAGAACGTTGTTCAGCTTAGTGTCATTATGCGTCACGCGTTCAGGTATCGTGCCGTCGCGGAGGGCTTCGACGACCACGCTGACTTCGTGGGCGCGGGCCAAGGCGAAGGCGATTTCAGGCACGGCGGCTGCGGCCCGACCATGGGCGTCGTGCGCCAAGGCCTGCTGGAAGCGAGCGAAACGGGACGGAGTGTGATGGAAGTCTGGGATGGTCTCGTGGAGTCGGCCGCCAGGAAGATCGGCGAGCAGCGATTGGAAGGCGCCGAAGGACTTAGCGGCGGCGTAAGCTTGTTCCGGTGAGCGCACGACGTCATGGCCGGTGGCGCCTTCGATGAAGTGGTAGCAGCGCCAGCGATTACCGGCGGCGTCGATATGCCAAGCCTTGCCGTCGAGGGTCGGGATGAGCCGGAGCGTTCGGCGTTCGGCGTTGGGCTCACCGGCCTCTTTGAGTTTGGCGAAAGCGTGGGCGCAGACGCGTTCCACGTTGGCCATGAGTTCGTCTGGACGACGGAAGACGTTATGGTTGATGCGTTGGAGCACGAAGCGGCTTGGTCCACCCGCGGGCTTCACGTCGACCTTGTACGTATCATTGATATGGCCGCTGCCGTAGGGGGAGGCCGATACGATCTCGCCGACGAGCGCAAATTGATGCGCGATGGCAAGGGCGTCATGTCCAGCGGCGGTAGTCATCGTCACGCCCAGAGAGAAGGGGGGTAGGCGCCGCTACGGACCTGCTGGGCGATGCTCGCTTGGACGATGGGCTTGTCTTCGCGATAGGTCACGCCGAACCAAGTGGAATCAGATCGCAGCACCTGACAGGTCGCCTGGCTGGCGCGAATAAGACTGCCGACGGACATCGGGATGTAAGCCTCGCTTTTCATCTCAGCGCCTTTGGCTGTCAGAAAGGCGCGGAAATCGGCTTCGAGTTGCGGGAAGATCGCGGGAGTGAAGCCCCACATGTTCATCGAGACAGGCTCTTCACCGGTCAGCGCCACGACCTTACCGTCGTCTCCGCGGTGTTCAGCTCCGTGCGCGAGTTTAGCGATCTTCGTGAGCTCCTGGATGTCGGTCAGATTACCGCCGGCATCGGTCTGGCAGACGCCGCGGGCGACCGTGCCATGTTCGGAGAGGGTGTTCTTGAGCGTGAAACCGACCATGGCGTATGCCGTGGACTCATTGGAGAGGCCGGCGAGGTAGCGGCCGAGCGTCGCGTAGGAATCTCGTCCGTAAAAGTCGTCGGCATTAATCACCGCAAAGGGCGCGGTCACGGCATCGCGGGCGCAGAGGATAGCATGGGTGGTGCCCCAAGGCTTTTCGCGACCGGCCGGGACCGAGAAGCCTGCGGGCAGTTGATCGATGGTCTGGAAGGCAAAGCCGACGTCGATCCGGCCGGCGAACTTCGCGGCGATGCGTTCACGGAAATCTTTCTCGAAATCAGGACGAATGATGAAGACCACCTTGCCGAAGCCGGCACGGATGGCGTCGAAGACCGAGTAGTCCAGGATGGTCTCGCCGGAGGGTCCCATCGGGTCGATCTGCTTGAGTCCGCCGTAGCGGCTGCCCATGCCGGCGGCGAGGACGAGGAGGGTGGGTTTCATGTCAGAGGGATTTGCGGATGCGCGCGGTGACGTCGGCTTTAAGGCGATCGATGAAGCCGACCGTGTAAGCGACGGGGTCGAGGGAGTCGTCCTGGACGAGCGGTGTCAGGTCCATGGCCCACTGCATGGCAGATTCTTGGTCGGTGGAGTGGGCGTTGCTGAAGGTCGCGTTGGCCGTGCGGCGGCCGAGCACGGCGAGGTCGTAGCGTTTGCCCCCGGCAATCTGCGTGGCGAACACTTCGTTGAGGGCGCGGGCGAGTTCCGGGCGTGCGGAGATGGGCATGGCTGTCTTCTCGCTGTCGACGAGCCAATCGAGGTCGCGCCAGACTTCGCAGCCGTAAACCATCTTCGGCCGTTCGGCCTTAGGCAATTGGCGCAGGGCCTCGATGCAGCGGAGCGCGCAGCCGACATGGGTGTCATGTTTATCGGCGAGGTTATGCAGGTAGACGACTTCAGGTCGGCTCGCTTCGAAGATGCGGCGGAGGTCGTCGCGGACGGCGGACTGCTGGGCGTCGCGAACGGCGGCGCTGCCAAAGCCTAACTGGGCGATGAAGGAATATTGGCCGATGACCGCGGCGGCTTCCTGCTCGCGAATGCGTTCGGCGGCGATCTGATCGTCCGTCCAGTCCTTGAACTGGCCGGCCCGCGAGCTACCGCGTCCGTCGGTGATGGTCACGCCTCCGAACCAGCGATCGGTCCGATCGTAGCAGGTGAGGATGCCATGGAAGGCCATGAACTCGAGGTCATCTTGGTGCGCTCCGATACCAAGGTGGGTGGTACGGCGGATGGCGTCTGGGCCAGTCTTGCCGTCCGGGGTCACGAGGCGCGCGAGGGGGTTGAGTGGAATCATCGGCTCAAGGCGGGGAGGGAGGCGGCGGCGATAGCTTGGCCGTGGCGTTTATCTTTCTCCGCGGGTACCAGGAGGTCGATGCGAAGTTCGGGGAATTCATCGCGCAGGACCATCCGGGCCTGTTCGATGATGATGGTACCGCCTTGGCCGGACGTAACCCGTCCCATGATGAGCAGGCAGCTCAGCTCGTAGAAGCTGGCGAAATGGGCGATCGCATAACCGAAGGCGATGCCGATGGCCTCGTAGACTTGTTGGGCTCGCGGGTCTCCAGCGAGTAGGAGCTTTTGGAGCTCCTCGAGCTGCTCGGGGAGGCGCATCGAGGTGGGCAGTTCGATGCCGGCAAGCGGCAGCAGGCGCCCCACGCCTTGCTGGCTGAAATATTGCACGGCGCATCCGCGATCACCGGACCATTCATCTGCGGGACCGTCTGGACGATAGTCCACGGGGACGAAGGCCAGTTCACTGAGCCAGTTAGTAAGGTTGCCTGCCTTGTCGACATAGCCGGCGGCGACGCTGGTACCCATCGCCACTCCGAGGACGGCGTTGCGTCCGAGGGACATCGACCCGGCGAGGGCCGTGACGTCGCCGTCGTTGAGGACTTCGAAGGGAACGCCGTAGGATTGGGCAAGATCCAGGAAAATATCCCGTACCTGCGAGTCAAAGACGCCCACGTCGGTAATGCCACGGAAGAGCGAGGCGACGCGTACCTTGTTGTTGACGTAGACACCGGCGGAAGAGCCACCGATGGCGTCCACGCGCGGCAGATGGCTGGCGGCGAGATCCAGCGAGTGACGGATACCGGCGAGGTGATAGGCCGGGTCGGATTGGAAGTAGGGATCCCACTTCACTTCCTCGGAGAAGACTACCTTGCCGTCGATGAGGGCGGCGCACTTCCGATCGGAGCCGCCGAGATCGAAGCCGATGCGGCAGCCTTCCAGGTTGCGGCCGAGGGACAGATGGGCGGTGGAGGCGTCGGGAAGTTCGGATGCGCTCACCTCGCGGAATGAGAGGGGGCGCTCGAAGACTTTGCAGAAGAAATTCGCATCGAAAGCGCGGCAGCCTTTAGGCGAGTAATCGGCCTGCAGGCGGAGGACGAGTCCGGCGGCTTCATGGCCGCAAAGCAGGATATCGGAGGCGCCGCGGGACCAGAGCAGGAACTTTACCGTGCGTTCAACGTGCAGATAAGTCGCGGTATCGTCGACTCCGCAGGCTAGGACTCGCGTGCGGAATAAGGAGGCGGTGCCATCTTCCCGGCGAAGGGCGATGGTGAGTTCGGTGGAGCCTCCTGTGCGATCGCAGTGGCGCAGGTAGTCCCGAGTCCAGAGCACCGCCGGGACAAGCCCTGGGTCGATGGAGGAGCGATGGCGGGGGGCAGCGTCCATCTGACAGGTCAAAGGGCTCTGGCAGCCGCCGCGTCGAGGTGGAAGGTGCAGCCGGGATGCTGTTGCAGCCAGGTGGCCGGACAGCTTGGGGAGGGTGCTTCTTTCATCGCGCGCCGGACGATCTCGGCCTTGGCCTCGCCGAAGGCGATCAGTTCGATCCGGCGGGCTTCGAGAATCGTGGCGACTCCCATCGTCAGAGCGCCGTGCGGGACTCGGGCAAGATCGCCGAAGAAGACCGAGTTGTCGCGGCGGGTGACCTCATCAAGGTGGACCCTGCGGGTGCGACTATCGGCGGCCGAGGGCGGTTCATTAAAGCCGATATGTCCCGTGCGACCGATACCCAGAATCTGCAGGTCGATGCCGCCGGCGTCGCGGATGGCGGCTTCGAAGTCGGCACAGTTCTTGGCGGGGTCATTCGCAAGGCCGTCCGGGATGTGGATGTTAGCCGCAGGAATATCCAGATGGCGGAAGAGGTTTTCTTCCATGAAGAATCGGTACGACTGCGGGTGCGTCGGGCCAAGGCCTTCGTATTCGTCGAGATTGAAGGTGATGACCGAGCGGAAACTCACGCCCGCTTCACGATGAAGACGGATGAGTTCAGCATAGAGCGGGAGGGGGGTAGAGCCTGTCGCGAGTCCCAGCACCGTCGACTTGCCCGATTTCGAGCGTATCTCAATCAGGTCGGCTATCTCCCGGGCAATCGCCTGCGCGGCGGTTTGTTTGTCGGGGTGAAGCCTGGTCGCGATCATCTTAGCCTAGTGTGGCGAGCATGCGCGCAATCTCGTCACGCTTGGCCTTGGCGTCGTCGAGCTGTTTGCGAGCACCTTCGAGAATCTTGGGCGGAGCTTTCGAGACGAACGCGTCGTTAGTGAGCTTGGCTTCACCGGCGGCGACCGCTTGTTCGAGCTTCGTCAGTTCCTTGGCGAGACGGATCTTTTCGGCGGCGACATCGACCGTACCCGAGAGCTCGAGTAAGACCGTACCGAGGGAGTTGAGTGCACCGGTGCGATCACCGGCATCGTCGGCGAACGTGATCTCGGCCAGGCCGGCCATGCTGCTGAGCTTGTCGCGATTCGACTGGAGAAGCGCTTTCGCCGGGGCGTCCTTGGCGACAATCGTGATAACTGAATCACGGCGAGTTGCTTGGTTCGCCTGCGATTTGAGCCCGCGGACGGAGGCGACGAACTCGCGGAGCAGGGCGACATCAGCCACCTTGGCGGCGCTGAGCTTGATGCCGTTTTCGCGGAGGACGCGCAAGAGGTCGCCACCGGAGCCAGTGTGGTGGTTCTGGATGAAGTCCTTTTCCGTGCCGTAGCCCAGTAGGTGCCAGAGTTCTTCGGAGATGAAGGGGGCGACCGGGTGGAGGAGCAGGAGGAACTGGCGCAGGACGAGGTCTTGGACCGCGAGGCAGTTGTCAACGAGGGTCGGATCTTTGAGGCGAGCCTTTGAGGCTTCGACATACCAGTCGCAGAAGTCGCCCCAGAAGAAGGAGTACAGTCCCTGTGCGTAGGCCGTGAACTCGTGCTCGTCGAGGTTCTTGGTCGTGCTGTCGGTCAGTTCGGCAAGTCCCTGTAGGATGGCGAAGTCGTCATCGTCGAGCTGCGCGGCCTTGAGGCGGCTGACCACGGCGGCGAGCGTCGAGTTATCGGCCATCGGGCCCGACATCTGGCGGAAGCGGGCGGCGTTCCAGAGCTTGTTGCAGAAGTTGCGACCTTGGCCGACGCGATCTTCGTCGAAGAGGATGTCCTGACCCTTGGGGGCGATGGACAGCAGGCCGAAGCGGAGACCGTCGGCGCCGAACTTCGCGATGAGGTCGAGAGGCTCAGGCGAGTTGCCGAGGGACTTGGACATCTTGCGACCAAGCTTATCGCGGATGATGCCGTTGAAGTAGACGCGCTTGAAGGGGATGCGCTGGCGGATCTCGTCGTCGGTGAGCGTCTTCTTTTCCGGACCGTGCAGTTCGAGCCCGGCGATGATCATGCGGGCGACCCAGAGGAAGATGATGTCGGGACCCGTCGCGAGGGCGCCGGTCGGGTACCAATGCTTAAGTTCTTCGGTCGTCTCTCCGGGCTTGCGCCAGCCGATGGTCGCGAGGCACCAGAGCCAGGAGGAGGCCCAGGTATCGAGCACGTCGGGGTCCTGCTCCCAGTTGGCGGCGTCGGCCGGGGCGGTGAGGGAGACGTGAAGGTTCTTGGGGTCGTTGCGGTCGGCGTCCTTACGGTACCAGACG
>CAXNMQ010000001.1:0-619939 GCA_964203605.1 Opitutales bacterium | reverse complement strand
TGGTTGGCGCAACGGACTCATCGGCCGCCTTGAACGCCTGCCCCTCGTCTGGAAAGATATCCGGGAGTATGGAATTAATCAGAAGAATGAGCAGATGTTTGTGCGGATATCCAGCGGCCAGAGGGTGGAGGAATTGATTGCGGATCCCGCGAACAAAGGATTATGGGAAGCCCTCGCTCCGCTCGGGGTGTTTGGGGATAGGAAATGGAAGTAAATATCCCTCTCAAAGGGAAACCGGAAACCGGAATGTTAGCGCGGTCATTTTATTCGATTTAGTCTCACTTCGCTGAGTTTATTGAGCATACGGCAGACCTTTGAGTAGCCCTCATGAAGACTAACGGCCTTAGGGTGTGGAATCGCCCTCATCTTGGATGCCAGTTCGAGCTGAATCTTGGTCTCTGCGGCTGAAGCAATCGCGATGCCAAAGAATCGCACCGCATCCTTGGTCGATGGCCTCCCGTCACCTTCCGCTATATTGCTCGTCACAGATAAAGCCGCCCGTTCCAGTTGGGACTTAAGGGCGGCAAACCGCCGAAAATCCGTATCGCGAGGTCAGAGCATAGACTTCGTCAGAAAGAGACTTGGCAAAGACCAAGACCTGAAGGGGTTCATGATTAGATTTCACAGACAAGTTATAAAGCCGCTTTCGTGGCCGATAAATAATAGCCCCACACAGAGACTACACGGATCTCGCCCTTTGCTTTCACCTAAATAAGCACCCCAGCCAACTATCCGGTTTCCGGTCTCCCTTTGAGTCCTGCATTTAGACTCTCACCATTACGCCTTTAACAACATGAATCAAAACAGACTTTACCTCTCCCCGCCCGACATCGGCGGCGCGGAAATTGAACTCGTCCTCGAAGCCTTCCAATCCAATTGGATTGCTCCGGCTGGCCCCAATCTCGATGCCTTCGAACAAGATTTCGCCATGCTCGTCGGCTCGAAACATGCCGTTGCCGTCTCCTCGGGTACCGCGGCCCTGCATCTTGCGCTTCGCCTCGCCGGTGTCGGTCCGGGCGACGAAGTCCTATGCTCGTCGCTGACCTTCGTCGCTTCCGCCGCGCCGATCACCTATCTCGGCGCCAGGCCCATCTTCATCGATTCCGAAGAACGTAGCTGGAACATGGATCCCGCGCTCGCCTGTGCGGTCATCGAGCAGAAAGCCAAGGCCGGTAAAGCGCCCAAGGCCCTCGTCCTCGTGCATCTGTATGGCCAGTCGGCGGATATCACTCCCATCAAGGCCTGTTGCGATAAGCACGGCGTGAAACTTATCGAAGATGCTGCCGAAGCCCTTGGTGCGACCTATGGCGAAGCTTCGCCTGGGTCTTTCGGATTAGCCGGCATCCATTCCTTTAACGGTAACAAGATCATCACCACTGGCGGCGGCGGCATGCTCGTCACCGATGACGCCGACCTTGCCCAGCAGGCTAAATTTCTCGCGACCCAGGCCCGGGATGCCGCTCCGCACTACCAGCATTCCACTATCGGCTATAACTACCGCCTCAGCAATATCTCCGCCAGCATCGGCCTTGGTCAGCTCACCCGTCTCTCCGGCAAGGTCTCGCGACGTCGTGGGCACTTCAGAGCCTACGCCGAAGCCTTCAAGGGTCTCCCTGGCGTGACCATGCAGCCCGAAGCCTCCTGGGGACAGTCAACCCGCTGGCTCACCTGCCTGACCATCGATCCCGCGATTACTGGTGTCACGCGCGAGCAGGTCCGCCTCGCGCTCGAAGCCGAGAACATCGAAGCCCGCCCCGTCTGGAAGCCCATGCACCTCCAGCCCGTCTTCGCTTCCGCCGAGATGCATGGCGGCAAGGTCAGCCAGCGCCTCTTCGACCAAGGACTCTGTCTTCCCTCCGGCGCCGGCCTGAGCGAGCCAGACCGCAATCGCGTCATCTTGGCCATCAGAGGGATTTTCCCATGAGCACGTTCGCTCCAGCTCCTACCGCCGTCGCCACTTCGGAATTGTTTGTCCGCTGGTCGCGCACATTAGGCGTGATTGCCGTTCTCTCTCTCGTACTTTCGTTAGTTGCGGTACTCTTCAATCCCGCATGGACCGATGAGGTTTTTTACGTCGAACCGGGCGCCTCCTTGGCCTTCGGCGAGGGTTTTCTTTCCAATGGGATAAGTCAGCTGGGGTATGGTGCCACTTGGGGGCTCAGCAATCCGGGAACATCCGTGCTCTTGGCCGGCTGGTTTAAAGTGGCGGGTTTTAGCCAATTCTCCGCCCATTTGTTTTTCTTTCTCGTTCAGTTTGCCGGGGCCGTCCTGCTCGTGCGCTGGGCACAGGCGCGTCATCCGATGAGTAGGACGGCCGCCGTTACCTTAGTGGCGCTCTGCATGATGATGCATTCGCTGGCGGGCAACGCAATCTTCCATGCGCGCCACGATGCCTTCGCTCTGCTGCTCTTCGCGTGGTTCCTTGGTTACGCCTTCCCTGTGACGGCCAATGGACGGACGCGCCTCCTAGCCTTTTTCCTTGGCCCGGCCTGTGTGTTCTTAGGATTGCAGTTCTGTGGCTATTTTGCCCTCGCTGCGGCCGGCCTTTTCCTTTGGCGCCGTACTCGCGAAGATTTTGTCTCGGGACTATGCCTCGCCGCTGGCCTAGTCGTAGGCGTCCTGCTTCTGCGCTGGGCTTATGGTCATATCGGAGTCTGGCAGGCGTTTCTCGATAATCGCGGCGAGAACTTCGGCCGTTCTTTCCATCTCAATAAGTTTTATGTCAGCAAGGATTTCATCGTGCTCATCCCTGCCTGCCTCGGATTGGTGCTGGCGGAAGGCCTTGCCGGCCGAGGTTGGCGCAACGAAGTAGCCGCGGCGGGCTGGTTCGGATGCGCTCTCCTGCTCGGCGTGCCCATCGTAATCCAACTAATCGGTCTTTGGCAGGCGCCGTTCAGCTGGATGATTACGGTGCCGTTGCTGGTCGCAATCCTGCCACCCTGCGTCACCCGGACTTTCAGCCGCGGCGGCTGGTTCATCGGCGTCATCGCCATGCTGTTCCTGCTCTCTTGTTACGTCCGACTAAAGGAGCTGCCCATGGCTGTCGAGCAGGCCGGCTATCGCAGGCAGACCGTGGTCGAACTCCGCCGCCTAGCACCCCCCGATGAGGTGGCGCTTGGCTCGATGTCCTTATACTACGACCTCCGCGCTTCTGGACAGAAGGCCTATTGGCCCTATGACCGCTTCCTCCCCGCCCATCCAGATCTCGCGGGAAAAGTCCGCTGGCTGGTGTTGGCGGAAGTCGATCGCCCGATTCTCACCGAACACCTCGGGGGCGCCTGGGAGCAGGTTTATGTTTCTGAATCGGCCGCCCCCCGCGGGGCGCAGGGGCCCTATGTTATCCTCCGCCGCGTGCTGACGTCACGTTGATGACTGCGCCTTCGAAACGTCGCCGGGTGCTTATCATCGTCCCGGCCTATAATGAAGAAGCTCGCCTTGAGGCGCCTTTGCGGAGCTACCTCGCCTTTGCCCGCGCTCGCGCCGACCTCGACGTCCGCTTCCTCGTGGTGCTGAACGGATGCCGAGATGGCACGGCCGCGGTCGTCGAACGCGTGGCGCACGAGGCCGCCGAGCTGTCCTGGATGGAATACGCTGAGCCGATCGGCAAAGGGGGCGCTCTGCTCGCCGGGTTCCGCTATCACGCCGGCGAAGAGTGGATTGGCTTTGCCGACGCGGACGGCGCGACGCCTGCCGCCTCGCTCTTCAGTCTACTCGATGCACCGGCGGCCGACGTTATGGTTGGCCGCCGGGCGATGGCCGAACGCCCATTCGGACGCCGTGTCACAAGTCTCGGCTTCAATCTCACCGTGCGCCTGTTACTTGGATTAAGGACGCGTGATACCCAATGCGGGGCTAAGTTCTTCCGTGCCTCGCTGATGCCGGCCATCTTAGCGCAGGCCGACACCTGCGACATGGCTGTCGATGTCGATCTCCTGCTCGCCGCCCGTTCGGTCGGCGCGGTCATCGGCGAGCGCCCCGTAGCCTGGGCTGATCAGCCCGGCTCCAAGGTGCGCATTTTCCGCACCTCATCCTTGATGTTCCTTTCGGTGTGGCGTCTCCTCTGCCTTCGTCGTCTGCCTCCGATGCTTGGCCGCGCCCTCATGGGAGTAAGTGAATGGATCTACGCTCGCATCGCCGGTTGTCCGCGAAAACTACCTCCCGGGTTACCTAACCAATCCGACCTACGATGAGTCGCAACTCCCTCCGCCAACGTGCGCTGCGCTTCCTAGTCGCTGGCGTGCCCATCACGCTTTGCGATTACGGAGCCTTTAAGTTTTTCGTCCTCGCGGGGCTCAATCCGTCCTGGGCGCGAGCTGCCAGCTTCGGCGTAGCCTTCGCGCTGGCCTTCCTGCTGCACCGATGGTGGACGTTTGGTTCTACTACCCCCTGGCAGCGGGACCTCGGAGCCTATTTTGCCGCGAGGGCGTTATTCTTTTTGCTCGCGCTGCTCCTTTTCACGGTGCTCCAAAAAGGCCTGGGTCTTGGTCCGGATCTCGCTTTCTTGTTACAGGTCCCGGTGCAACCAATCGGCAATTTCCTTGTCGGCCACTACCTTGTCTTCCGTTCCTCCAAAAACTCCTAATGAAACTCCTCATCAATAGCTTGCCTGCGCCAAGGAGCTCGGCCACCTAAGTTTACCGCTGACCGAAGCCATCCGCCGCAAAGTCGTCTCGCTTCCGCTGAGTCCCATGCTCAACGAAGAATAGGTCGCCCACTTGATCCAGATCGTGAATCAAACCTGAGCCTAGGGTAAGGACGCGATGGCCATCACGTCCTTTGGGACCGAGGGCGGACGCGATAGCAATCACGTCCCCACCTCAAGACAACCCAGCATCCCATCCGGTCTCCGGTTTCCCCTTGAGTTAGTTCGTTGTATCCCTTGTCCGCCGGTCAACTTGTCAACCGGCCAACGAATCCAAAATTCACCTTTGCACTTTTGCACAGGAGCTCTGCTCCGATTTGCACCTTTGCGCTGCCCCTTATCCCCCTCCCTTGTCCCTCTCTCCTCCATCGGCGGTCATCGCTTTCGCAGGTTCACGCGACCATTACCAGTCAGCCTTGGCGCTGCAGGAACACGGCGCGCTGGGAGCGTTAGTGACCGATGCCTACTGCCCCGCCTCGTGGGCCCGTTTCCCTTTACTCGGAGGCCCCTTCCGTCGATTCGCCGCCGCCCGGCATGCAGAAGGCTTACCGACGGACAAAGTCGTCACCTCTTGGAGTTCTTTTATCCGCTCTCTGGGCGCAAGAATTGATAAGCGCAAAGATTCACCGCACCTCGCCGCCGCCGACAAACTGCTGAGTGCCAAGGCCGCCCAGGTCGCGCTGGCGCGTAAGGCTCCACTCATCGCTTACAGCTATTACGCCGAGCCTGCATTCCGACTTCTGGTTGGCTCCGGGCTCCAGCGCATCCTTTTCCAGGTTCACCCGCAGGCGAAGTTCCTTCGCGACCTCTTTATCCGGGAAGCCGCGTTGGTCCCGGAAGCCGCCGCCTCGCTCATGCGCGAGGCTGAGATGTCGCCGGCCTACGGGGACGCCGACGGCTCATTCGCCGAGGCGGACGCCGTGATCTGCGCCAGTTCGTTCACTAAGCATTCTCTCGAATTTGCAGGAACCAAGGCGCCGGTCCATGTCGTCGGGTACGGTGTCGACCTCGACGTCTTTTCCGCCCGCACCCTCGCGACTTTGGCCAAGCCGCTGACGGTGGGCTTCATCGGAGCCCTTTCGCAGCGCAAAGGCGCGCGTTACTTGCTAGGCGCCTTAGCGGCTCTCCCAAAGGGTTCGGCCAAACTCATCATCTACACGCGGACTTCGGTCGATCGTGACCTCATCCGCGGCTTTGAGTCCGTCGACGTGGAAATTCGCGGGGGGCTTTCCGATGCCGCGCTTGCGGCCGATATCAAGCGCTGCGATCTCGTGGCGTTACCTTCTATCGCGGAAGGCTTTGGCCTTGTCATCCTCGAGGCCATGGCCTGCGGCGTACCAGTGCTTTGCACGACCAGCACCGGCGGGGCTGACTTTATCACGCACCGTCAGAACGGCCTGCTCATTGCGCCGGGCAGCACTGAAGCCATCCAGCGCGAACTCGACTGGGCCCTGACGCACCGCGACGAGCTCTTCCAAATCGGACAGGCCGCCCGCGTCGAAGCCGAAAAGCACACCTGGGCCGCCTACCGCCGCAACTTCTTCGCTGCCTACGTCACCTCGACCCAAGCCTGATTCCACCTTTGCACAGGAGCGCCGCTCCTGTTGCACCTTTGCACCGCTTTCAGTCCTCGAATCCTCCGGCCCTCAGGGCCTCCTACCCTCGATACACCATGCCCTTCGCCCGAATTCTTCGCTCCAGCGTGCTTATGGGCGCGTCACAGGTTGTGATGATGCTGGCTGGCTTTGCGCGTAATAAGCTTATCGCTGTATTTATCGGCCCTAGCGGTGTCGGGCTGATGGGTATAATATCGTCCTATAATTTGAACGTTTCGACGCTTTGTGGCGTTGGTATCGGTATCTCGGGTGTACGACTCGTTTCTTCCGCCGAAGCAGAAGCGCGGATAGCCAAGCTCGCAACGGTCCGCAGATTTGGGGTGATTCTGGCTTGGCTCGCGCTCTTCGTGATGCTTGCCACATTCATCCCAGTCAGTCGCTTGACCTACCAGTCGGCACACTATGACCAGATGATGTTTATCGCCGGTCTTGCGATACCGTGCGTTGTGATGACGACAATGTGGTCGTCGTTGTTATTGGCCGCGGGAGAGGTCAAGAGCGTAGCGAAGAATCAGATAGTGGCTGCGGTGCTGGGCCTGTTGCTCGGGGCCCCGCTCATCTATCTCTATGGTGAGGTAGGAATGGCCTGGAGCGTACTACTGGCGGCGCTATCCCTCGCTTTTGTCACCTGGCGTGCGGCGGCCCAGCATTGCCCCTCTTCATCTCAGCCTGAAAGTATGGCTGAGGATATCCGTATGATGGCGAAAGTCGGAGGAGCGTATATGGTTGGCGAATTACTCGGTCAGATTGCGGTCTATTTTGTGCGGATACTAATCTTGCGTGCGCATGCCGACGACTTGAAGAGCGGACTCGCTGACGCTGGCTACTATCATGCGGCCCTGACGGTCACGGGTATCTTGCCCGGCTTCGTCTTTGGTGCCATGGGGACCGACTTTTTCCCCCGGGTCTCCGCTGCCAAGACTGAGGAAGAAGCCTGTGAGATTTCAGAGAAGCAGATTAAGGCCGGACTATTGCTGGCGCTTCCAGGGCTGGTTGGCATCCTGACTGTCAGCAAGCCGCTGATCGTCACACTCTATGCCGCCTCTTTCGTTCCGGCAGTGCCTTTAGTGGTCTGGTTCGTATGGGCGATCTTCTTCAACCTACTTGGTTGGCCTCTGGCGTACTGGCTGACCGCCCGGGCCGAGCCGAGTAAGGTTTTGACTCTGAAGTTATTGGGGAGCGCCGCCATGCCCCTAAGCGCTCTATTCCTAATCCCGGCGTACGGCCTACCAGGTGCGGCCGGCGCCTTTTTCCTCAGCAGCCTATGCTTTGCGGGTCTGACCGTCTGGTATGTCCGGGCCCGCGCCGGGCGCTGGCTGCAGGGTGAAACCGTTCGGTGGCTGTGCGCCGCCGCTCTCGCCCTGCTCGCCTCCCAGTGGGTGATCGAAATCTCCACCCATTTTATCATTCGGCTCCTTCCGTTGTTCTTGGCCATCGTTGCATGCGGCTACGTCTACATGAAGCTGGTCCGAAAAGAGAGCACCGCCAACGGCTAACCCCTTAACCCTCCGCGCGAGCGGCGTCGTCTACACCTAGGGTTCCGGCCAATATCTTCATCGCCTTAATCCTCGCTAACATGGCGAACCGTCTTCATCCGATGGACGTCGAGCCCGATGAGGATGCCTTGAACCTCACTGCCGCGCTCACGCCTGACGTTAAGGCGGTGTCGGTTCCACTTGGGTCCACCACGAGCAAAGGCCATGTTGACCAACTCATCGACGTGATTAACTCACTCCAAACCTGATGCCCGAGCTCGCCACATATGCGCTCTTCGCTTACCGCCACGAAGCTTTCGTGACGGAGGCCATCCGTGCCGTGGCCCGACAAACCTATCGGCCGCTCGAACTCATCATCACCGACGACGCCTCACCTGATGGTACTCGTCAGAAAATCGACGAAGCCCTGCTGGATTTCCCGTCCGACATCTCTGTTATCCGTATCAACCATACCCAGAATCATGGGGGGATACCTGCGGTGATTAGTGCCGCGGTGCGCCAAGCTTCGGGGCGGGTCATCATCTTCGGCGCCGGAGATGACGTCTCCGAGCCGGAGCGCGTCGCCTGGACCATGCAGGTCTTCGCCGATGCGCGCGTCGTATTCGCTCACACTGCGGTGAGCGTCATCAATAATCTCGGTAAATTGGTCGAAGGGCGTCAAGGTCAAGGTCATGGGGATGCCGCGCTCTCCATGCTGGGTATGATACTGGGCACGGATGTCCCCATCATTGGGGCCTCATGCGCCTACCGGGCGGATGTCTTCCGGGAGTTCGCCGAGCTTTCGCCCCGAATCCTACGGGAAGACGTCATCCTGCCCATCCGCGCACTCATGCTGGGTGAAGGCCGCTTCCTGTCCAGCAAGCTGGTCCGTTATCGGACGCACGACGGTAATCTGCATAGCCCAGCGCAGGCGCAGACCTCGGCTGAGCTTGTCCAGCACAACTTACGGTTCGCCGGCGACCGCGCGGCGTCCTGTGTGCAACTCGCCGCGGACATCGCGAATGTCCGGGCTAAGGGCCGCATCGTGCCGAGAGAAATGGATGATTTCCTGCGTCGTGAGACGGCTTACTCCATGGTCGAGCAACGCCTGCTCCGGACCAGGTCTTTATTGGTACGCGCGGGGCAGGTCGCGCTTGCCTGGTCGTCACGCCGCATCGGCACGGCCAAAGCGGTGAAACTATTCACCCTTTTCGTCACGCCTTTCCTATACAAGCAGGTGCTCACTCTACGGATCTGGCTGAGTGAGCGTAAACGCCAAATGCGCCATGGTTAAGCCCGCGGTTTTCTTCTGGCAGAACATGCCAGCCCATCATCAGACGGGCGCGTTGGATGCTTTCGCCGGAACTTGGGGCGCGCCTGTTTATGGGGTATGGGCTGAAGACATCTCTTCGGACCGTCGCGGGGACGGGTGGCAAGCAAGCCGCCGGTCGCATCTGCGTGACGTGTTTTTGCCATCCGTAGGCTGGCGGGAGAAGGTCGATGAGTTGGCTTCAGATAACCCGGGGGCAATCCATGTGTTCTCAGGAGTGGGTGCTTATCCTGCCGTGACACGCGCCGCCCGAATCATCATGAGTCAGCCGCGCCCGAAGGTTGCGTTGATCGTCGAAACCGCCTTGAAGTCGCCGTGGCGACGGCTCCCGAGCACGCTGAAGTCAATTTATCACTATTACCCGGTAAGGGCGAAAATCGGAGCCGTGATGGCGATCGGCTCGTTAGCGGAGAATTTCTTCAGGTCCATCGGCTTCAAGGAGTCGCAGGTCTACCCATATCTCTATCAGTGCGACGCCCCCCAGATCAGCGTCGCGAAGACTTCTTCCGACGAGTTCAAGATCGCGTTCGTCGGGCGACTTGCCGGATACAAAGGGCTCGACCTCCTTATCGAAGCCTTGGTCTCATTGGGCGACCGGGCATGGTCGCTAGGAGTATACGGTGATGGCCCAGCTAAGGCAGAACTTCAAGGAACGGTTAAGCGACTCGGATTGGCTTCACGAATTCACTTCCACGGCTTGATCGCCTCGGATGCCGTGGTCTCCGCGTTGTCTATGCATGACCTTTGCGTCGTCCCAAGCCGTTATGACGGCTGGGGCATGGCGACCAGCGAGGCCTTACAGGCGGGCATCCCGGCATTAGTAAGCGATGCGGCGGGCTCCCGCGATATCATCCGCGTGAGCGGAGCTGGCGATGTCTTCCCCTCGGGGAATGTGCATGTCCTAAACTCACTCTTGGCGCACCGGCTAGACAACCCAGGCATCATTCTAGAGGAGAAGCGCCGGGCGAGGGCATATGCCCAGAAAATCTCACCGAACAATGTTGGCAGATATCTGGCGGAATCTTTCGAGCACGCCTTCTTGGGAAAAACACCAAGGCCCCAGGCGGACTGGCTTATTCGAACATGAAGCAGTTACTTATAAGAGCGCGTAACCGCTTGCTGCCCAACCCTGCCGTCAACACGACGAGCTCGGATAAGTCATGGGCTTGGGCCTGTTTCGAAAAAACATTCGGCGTCGAACGTATTCACCGTCTTCAGGGCGGGCTGGGCAACCAGATGTTCCAGTATGCGCACGCATGGGCTTTGCAGAATCGCTTCCCGGCTCGTGTGCGCGTCGATCTGTGCGGTTTTGCAAACGTCGATCCGGAAATGAGATACAGGGTCGAAGAAGTCTTCGAGATGTGCGACAAGTTTCCCAAGATCCCGAATAATTTCGCACGCGCAGCCAAGGCCGTCACCAGATTGTCCGGCAAGGATTGGAGTTTCGAGAAAACGCTCGAATATAAGGACGAGTTCATCTCGGAAGACCTCAGAGGTTTCGTTCAAGGATATTTTCCCTCCTTCAAGTATAGCAGATCAATAGAGACACAACTTCGCAGAAATTTCGTGTTCAGACAGCCGGCTCCGCCTTCTGCCTCGGACGCCCTGAAAGCGATAAGCGGAGCCGAAGCAGTGGCCGTACATGTCAGGCGAGGCGATTACCTGACTCCCAGCCATGTCGATGCTTTAGGGGGAATTTGTACCCAGCTATATTACCGGAAAGCTTTGGAATTAGTGCGCTCGCGCATCCCTAGGGCGGCTTTCTTCTTCTTTTCGGATGATCCCTCCTGGTGCCGTTCGGAGTTCGGGAGTGAGGCAGAGATGGTAATCGAGGGGAACGTGGGCGACGCATCTTGGGTCGATATGATGCTCATGTCGCGGTGCAAGCATGCCATCGTCGCTAACAGCAGCTTCAGCCTCTGGGCCCGGTGGCTCGGCGGTATGAGCGGAAATATTTGCATTGGGCCGGATCGTTTCACCAACGCCGGTGCCCATGGCGCTAAGATTGAAGACATCTTGCCGCCGGAGTTCATCCGGCTGGACTCAGCCGGAGCAGTGGTGTGGAACGGGCTCGGCCACGGCTGAGGCGGCGTCAGCAAGGCTGATAAATAAAAATCAACAATCACGCTTCTCCTTCATCCGCGGCTCGATGCACCGACCGTGGCGAAGCCGCAACTGACCCTCTGTATCCATGATCAAAAAAGTTATCAACAAACTCTTCCCGCGTTTCACGATCTGGTACCGCTTCCGACGCGACCGCCAGCTTTTTGCGGCTCAACGGATGCGGCCAACGGCGCTGGGCTTCGAGTTCATCGGGGTCGCCGGTATGCCGGAGTCACGCACCGCTTCGGGCGAAGTCGACACGCTGCGTGAACTGCTGCGCGGACGGGATCTCTTCGTCGATGTTGGCGCTAACTGCGGCCTCTATACATTGATTGCCTGTCATGCAGACGTGCCGGTTCTTGCCATAGAGCCGAACGACCTCAACTTCCGTCGGCTCCAGGAAAACCTGGTTCATAACCGTTACGCAAAAGCCGAGGCCCTCAACGTTGCCCTCGGCGAAGTGAAGGGAAAATGCCTGCTTTACGGCGGCGGCGAAGGCGCCAGCCTGCTCAAGAATTGGGGCGGGATGGCTAGTACTTATGCCCGCGAAGTGGACGTGGAGACGTTGGATCGGCTGATGCGCTCACGCCCCTCGTCCGATCGTCTCCTCATCAAGATCGATGTCGAAGGTCATGAGTTGGCAGTGTTGGCGGGCGCGCGTGAGCTGCTGGCCCGTCCGACGGCGCCCGCCTGGATCATGGAGCATTCCTTCCGCGAGAATCAGGAAGGCCAGATCAACCCTCGGTTCATGGAATTGTTCGAGCTGTTCTGGGCCGCCGGCTACGACTGTCACACCTTTGATCGCGATCGCCGGCTAGTGACCCGGCCCGACGTCGAGCGATGGCTCACTTCAGGCATCCGTGACTACGGCGGCGTCAATTATTTGTTCTCAAGACCTGACTCAGCTTGACCCTAAAGCCGCGCACCCAGCGCGGCTTTTTTGTGCCTGTTTCACGAGGTAGGGACGTGATCACCATCGCGTCCGCCCTGGGTCCCGACGGATGCGATGTCATCGCATCCCTACCGGTTGAGCGAGGCCGCTCAACCCTACCTCGAGGCACCTATGTCGTGACGCGGTCCCGACCCTACCCGTGACAGGTGGTAGCGGTTGGCGGTTGGGAACACAGATCCCGCCAGCTGCCACCCGGGCTGCCACCCGCCACCCGCCCCGCGTCTCTTCCATTCAGTCCTCTTTTGTATGCATCCCTTGTCAACGGGCCAACTTGCCAACCAATCAACTAGTGTGAATCCCACTTTTGCACCTTTGCACAGGCCGTAGGCCGATTTGCACCTTTGCACTTAGGACAGCACGTGGTGCTGTCCCTACCCTCGATGCCTCCCTTGCCAAGCAGCCCCCTTGCCCCCTAGTTTCACCCCATGCCCCGTCCCCTGGCGCTCATCTGCTTTCTCCTCCTCTCCGTCATCGCGCGTGCCGGTGGTTTATTCGACGCCGGCGCTTGGGCGCCGATTGTCCTGCCGGCCGAGCCGGAGATCGATGAATTACACGCCGCCCGCACGCTCGCCGATTGGTGCGAGCGCGTCTCGGGCGTCCGCCCGGCCATCGTGCACGAGACTAAAGGCGTCCGCGGTCCCGAGCTCGCCATCTATGTCGGCAAGACCGTCGGCGCGAAGTTCGCCGGCATCTCCGCGCCTGTCGCCGAGGGCGACACGGCCCGCCGCGCAGTCGTCGGGCAGTCGGTCTACCTCGTCGGCAATAATCCCGCCGCCACGCGCATCGCGGTCGGGCGCTTCTGCGAACAGCACCTTGGCATCTTCTTCGCCTTCCCGGGCGAGCAGGGCGCTGAATGGAAGCCACGCTATCAGGTGGGCTTCCCGCTGCCCGACGAATTTACGCCCGACTTCCGTTGGCGTCAGCTGAGCGGCCTGAACGAATTATCCTCCGACTGGGCGTTCTCCGTCGGCTATGGCCGCACCCCGGAATTCTCCCACGGCCTCTACCGCGTCTTCGATCGGAAGGTCTGGCAGGAGGAGCCGATGCTCTTCCCGTTGGTGGGCGGCAAGCCCGTCGAACCGAAGGGCAACGCCCTAGACCCTAATCCGCACCTCGATAATCCTCGCGCCCCGGAGATCGGCGCCCGCTATGCCCGCGAGTTCTTCCGCAAGAATCCGGAAGCGTTCTCCGTCGCGATGGGCGTCAACGACACCTTCAAGTTCGACGACAGTGCGCCCTCCGAGGGCTGGTTCCGCGATCGTCCGGTCCGCACCGATTACGTCTTCGGCTTCTTAAACGAGGTTGCCGACTCCGTCTGGGCTCCAGGCGGCGACAACGATGGTAAGAGCCACGCCATCGGCGCGCTCGCCTACATGCAGACGCTGCGGGCACCGACGATTAAGCTGCGCCCCGAAATCTTCCCATGGGTGTGCGCGGAGCGTATCGGCTACGGCTCCCCAGAATTCGTCGCGCAGGATCGCGCTAATCTTGCCGCCTGGGCGAAGTCCGGCGTGAAGCGCCTCGGCGTCTATGATTACCTTTATGGTGCCGACGTCGCCTCGCCACGGGTCAACTTCACCGCACTCACCGGCTCCATCCGGGCCACGCACACCGCTGGAGCCACCGGTTGGTATGCCGAAGCCTATCCGCTCTGGGCCTTCGACGCCCCCAAGCTCTGGCTGGCCGCGAAGCTGCTCGAGAACAAGAACGCCGACGCGGGTGCGCTCCTTCAGAAGTGGTTCGACGCCGCCTACGGCCCCGCCGCCGCGCCGATGCTCGAAGCGTATACGCACATCGAGTCCGGCTGGCGCCGCGATGCGCAGATTGGGGGCAAGGATGCCTTCCTCCGCCATTTCCGTGACCAGCGCGGGGCGCTCGTCCTTTCCGCAGGCGAAGTCGCGGAGATCTCTGCCGCCATCCGTTCGGCGCAGGACGCGCAGATCTTGGCCGTGAGGCAGACTCCCAGCCTTCGCCGCCAAGCCTGGCGCCTCCAGCAGTTCGCTGAGACCTGGGCGCTCTATCTCGGTTACCGTGAAGCTGTGCAGGCTCGTCAGATCGTGCCCGATTACAGCGCACGCCTCGCGGCCCTTCGCTATCTCACCGCGGTCGAGTCCGCGTATGCGGCTAAGGAGTCCGCCTTCAATCGCGTCTGGGGTGCTTACGGTCAGCCGGTTCGCTGGAGCACCTTCCCGGCCGAGAACCCGCGCACGCAGTGGTCGGAGCGTTATCTCGTCGAAGGCGATCCCGCTCCGCTCGAAGCTTGGGCCGAGACCGACGTCCCGAACGGCTGGCTCGCCTATCGCGTCGCCCAGCAGTCCGAAGCGCCCGTTGCGCATCGCCACGACTTCGCTTCGCCCGACGACAAGGACGCTCTCGACCTAGCTCCGCATGCCAAAAATAAAGTGGATCGCTTGCCCGCTGGTCTTCGCTTAATTGCACCAGCCGGAAAGCTCGGGCCCGTCGTCGTCCCGGCCGCCCTCCGCGCTGGTCAGCTCGTTCGCCTGCAGCTCTGGACCTGGGCCGAACGCCTCAACGTCGCTGAAATACAGGTGAGCGTGACCCTACGCTTCAAAGGAGACGGACGTTCGTCCGAAATCACCCAGGTCTGCCACCCGCGCCAGACCGTCGTCCCCGCGATGACGCCGGCTTGGGCGACCGCGCTCGAATATGAAATCGCCTTCACCGGCGGCGCGTTCATCCAAGAGGCCACCGTGCAACTGATTGACCTTCCTGCTTCTTCGACTCGCTGATGCTCAAGCGCGCGTTCGATATCGTCTTCTCGGCGGGCTGGCTCATCGGCTTCGCGCCGCTCCTGCTCGTCGTCGCGATTCTCGTGCGCCTCAAGCTTGGCTCCCCGGTACTGTTCATCCAGGAACGCCCCGGTCTGCGTGCCCGCCCGTTCCGCATGGTTAAGTTCCGCACCATGACCGATGAACGCGGCCCTGACGGCGAACTGCTGCCCGACGAGCAGCGCCTGACCCCGTTCGGCAAGTTCCTGCGGTCCTCCACCCTCGATGAGTTCCCCGAGATGTGGAATGTGCTACTCGGCGACATGAGCGTCGTCGGCCCGCGTCCGCTGCTTATGCGCTACGTATCGCGCTACAGCCCTTTCCAGACCCGGCGCATGGAGGTTAAGCCCGGTGTTACCGGCTGGGCTCAGGTCAACGGCCGCAACTTGCTCAGCTGGGAGGAGAAGTTCGCCCTCGATGTCTGGTATGTCGACCATCGAACCTTCTGGCTCGATATGAAGATTGTCGTCATGACTTTCTTTAAGGTCTTCGCCCGGACCGGGATCAATTCGGACAAGGCCGCGACGATGGAGGAGTTCCGCGGTACGAACCTCTGAACCTTTTTATGAAGCGCATCTTCTCACGTATCCTCCGCCGAATGGGTTATTCAGTGGTCAGGAGTAGTTCGCTGGCCAGCCTCAACGCCGCCGCCGCCCATGGCCGTTGCTTAGAGTTCCTGGCCTCGATGCCCCCGGCCCATGTCACCGAGCTCCTAAAAATGGTTCCGCACTCTCAGGCGCAGCTGCGACAGGACTTCTTCGTGCTTTCCGAACTTGGTTTGAAACGCGGCGGCTTTTTCGTAGAATTCGGCGCCGCCAGCGGCAAGGAGCTGAGCAACACGTGGCTACTCGAGAAGCATTTCGGGTGGAAAGGCATCCTTGCCGAGCCTGCAAGGTGCTGGCACGCTGCGTTATCTGCGAACCGCAGCTGCATCATTGAGGAAGATTGCGTCTGGAAATCGACTGGCGACCAGCTGGAATTTTTGGAGTCGGCTCAACCAGAGCTCGGCACGCTCGCCGGCTTTCAAGACGTCGATGGACATGCCAAGGCGAGAGAGTCGTCCAAGCGCTATCGGGTGAAGACGGTCTCACTCGGCGACCTGCTGGTCCGACACCATGCTCCGGCGGAGCTGGATTACCTCTCGATCGATACCGAAGGAAGCGAGTTCGAAATTCTCCAAAGCGTCGACTTCGCAAAGTACCCCTTTAAGACGATCACTTGTGAGCATAATTTTACTTCGGCTCGTGAGAAAATTCATGCGCTACTCAAGGCTGCAGGCTACGTCCGTAAATACGAAGGTCTTTCGGAGTTCGACGACTGGTATGTCCGAGTCTGAGCTCCGTACCAACGCTCAAATCACAGAGATTTCTTCACGGCATGCTTAAGGAGAATTGGGTCCTCCGTTAACGCAAGCTCCACCGGGGCTCCGCCGTTCTGCGCAGACTGATAGAGGGCAAGAATGAGCTCCACGGCCTTGCGGCCTTCGGCGCCGTTGACGGCGGGCTGCTTGCCGGCGCGGATAGCGGCGATGGCTTCCTCGAGGTTAGAGCGATGCCAGGCATGGCCGATTGCCTTCGGATCATTGGCGCCGGCACCGCCGCCTTCGGTGGCTGGAGCGATGACCGCGGCATCGGAGGGCAGGGGCTTTTCGAATTCGAAGGCGGTGAGCTTGTCGTCGCGGAGGACGGCGGCGCCCGTCGTGCCGTGGATGCGGATCTCGGCGGGGAAGCCCGTGGCGGACCAGCAGGCGGTCGAGCTGGCGAGCGTCGCGCGGCAGCCGTTGGCGAATTCAATCCAGCCGGCGGCGATGTCCTCGACCTCGATGCCATCGTGGGCGACGAGGCCGGCGGTGGCGGAGACGCGCTTGGGTGCGCCGAGGAACCAGAGCAGCAAGATCGATGGTGTGGATGCCTTGGTTCATCACGGCGCCGCCGCCATCGAGGGCGAACGTGCCGCGCCAGGCGGCGGAATCATAATAGGCCTGCGTGCGCCACCAAGGGATGAGCGCACCGGCGAGGGTGAGTTTGCCGAAGCGGCCCGCTTCGAGTGCGGCCTTCAGCGCGACCGCGCCGGAGCCAAATCGGCGGGGCAGGATGCCGGCGACCGTCACGCCGGCCTGGGCGCAGGCGGCGGTGAGTGCGTCGCAGCGGGCGAGGGTGACCTCGAGGGGTTTCTCGACCACGACATGCTTGCCGGCCTTGGCGCAGGCGAGGGCAGGGGCGAGGTGGTCGCCGCTCGGCGTGCAGAGGCAGACGATGTCTACGTCCGGATTGGCGAGGAGCGCCTCGGGCGTCTCGGCGAAGGTGATGCCGTGCTTGGTCGCGAAGTCGCGTCCCTTGGCGGGCGAGCGGTTGTAGGCCGCGACGAGCTTCACGCCGGCGATCTCGGCGAGCGCCTTCGCATGGAACTCGGCGATCATGCCGGTTCCCCAGATACCGAAACCAAGCGGCCGTTGGGACATGGGCGGAGTTAGGGGATAAGTGGGCAAGGGGGCAAGGAGAGCCGTGAGGCTCGGAGGCCCAGAGGCTCAGTTGACCAGGTGATTCTATTTCGGGTCCTAGGTCCGTGCCTTCGCCCGACCCCAGACGGCTGTGGCCTGAAACCTGTTTCTACTCCGGGCCTCTGAGCCTCTGGGCCTCCGAGCCTCTCGTCAGCATGTCTCTCTCTGGTCAACCGAGCCTCTGGGCCTCCGGGCCTCTAGTAGTGCCGAAGGCTTTTTTCTGGCTTCACCCCCCTTATTCCCCGAAATTACTGACCACTGCTTATGCGTATTTTGGTCACCGGCGGCGCGGGCTTCATCGGGTCGAATCTGACCCGACTTCTGGTCGCGGGCGGACATGCCGTCACGGTCGTCGATAAGCTCACCTACGCCGGTAATCTGTCCTCCCTCGCCGACCTGCAGGGCAAGCCGGGCTTCACGTTCGTCCAGGCCGATATCTGCGACGCCGAGGCCATGCGCCGGACCTTCGCCTCCGCCCAGCCGGAGGCGGTCATGCACCTGGCCGCCGAATCGCACGTCGACCGCTCGATCGACGGCCCGGGCGAGTTCATCGCCACCAACGTCACCGGCACTTTCCAGCTCCTGCAGGCCGCCCTGGGCCATTGGCGGTCACCTATCCGGTGCCGCCTCGGGATGCCTTCCGCTTCCTGCACGTTTCGACCGATGAAGTATTCGGCTCCCTCGGCCCGACGGATCCGGCTTTCAACGAGTCGACCCCGTATGATCCGCATTCCCCGTATAGCGCCAGCAAGGCCTCGAGCGATCACCTCGCCCGCGCCTGGATGGATACCTACGGCCTGCCGGTCGTGGTGACGAACTGCTCCAATAACTACGGACCGTATCAGTTCCCCGAGAAGCTCATCCCGGTGGTCATCCTGAAGTGCCTGCGTGGTGAGGCCATCCCGGTCTACGGTAAGGGCGAGAACATCCGCGATTGGCTGTACGTCGACGACCATGCCCGCGCGCTGCTCGCCGCGGTCGAGAAGGGCCGCCCGGGTCGCACCTACTGCATCGGCGGCGACAACGAGCGTCGGAACATCGACCTCGTGAAGCTGCTCTGCTCGCTGCTCGACGAATTCCGCCCGCGCGCCGACGGCAAGCCGCACGACTCCGCGATCACCTACGTCACCGACCGTCCCGGCCACGACCTCCGCTACGCCATCGACGCGCGCCGCGCCCGCGCCGAGCTCGGTTGGGCTCCGCAGGAGGATTTCCAGAGCGGCTTCCGCAAGACCGTCCGCTGGTATCTCGACAACCCCGCGTGGATCCAAGGCATCCTCGACGGCTCCTATCGCCTCGAGCGACTCGGCAAAATCTGACTCTCATGAAAGGCATCATCCTCGCCGGCGGTTCCGGCACTCGTCTGCACCCTCTGACCCAGGTCATGAGCAAGCAGCTCCTGCCGGTGTACGACAAGCCGATGATCTACTACCCGCTCTCCGTGCTCATGCTGGCGGGCATCCGGGAGATCCTCATCATCTCCACCCCGCAGGACCTGCCGCGCTTCCGCGAGGTGCTCGGCGACGGCTCGCGCATCGGCTGCCGCTTCGACTACGTCGAGCAGGCCGTCCCGAACGGCCTCGCCCAGGCCTTCGTGCTCGGCGAGAAGTTCATCGGCTCCGACGACGTCTGCCTCGTCCTCGGCGACAACATCTTCTACTCCGCCGGCTTCGGCGAACTCCTCAAGTCCTGCCGCCAGCCGCAGGGCGGCACCGTCTTCGCCTATCACGTGAGCGACCCCGAGCGCTTCGGCGTGGTCGAGTTCGACGCCGCCGGTAAGGCCATCTCCATCGAGGAGAAGCCCAAGGCGCCCAAGTCCAGCTTCGCCGTCCCCGGCCTCTACTTCTACGACAACTCCGTCGTCGGCATCGCCAAGGCCCTCAAGCCCTCGGCGCGCGGCGAGTACGAGATCACCGACGTCAACCGCGAGTATCTCCGTCAGGGTAAGCTCAGCGTGAAGGTCCTGCCCGCGCGGCACCGCCTGGCTCGACACCGGCACCTTCGACTCGCTCCTGCAGGCCTCGCAGTTCGTGCAGATCGTCGAGGCCCGCCAGGGCTTCAAGATCGGCTGCATCGAAGAGATCGCCTGGCGCCGCGGCTACATCGACGACGCCCAGCTGCTCAAGCTCGCTGAGCCCATCGCCAAGTCTGGCTACGGCGTCTACCTCAAGGCCTTGGTCGGCCAGAAGCGCTGACCGATGCGCAAGCACATCCCCGCGCTTACCTCGCTCCGCTTCCTCGCGGCCCTCTGGGTCTTCCTGTTTCACCTGCACATCTGGCATGGCGATTTCGGGATCTCGCCGGTCGACAAGTTTCTCCACTCCGGCGCCGTCGGGCTGGCGTTCTTCTTCGTGCTCTCGGGCTTCATCCTCGCCCAGGCCGCCGTCGGCACGGAGCCGCTGGCTGATTTCCGTGGCTACGCCGTCCGCCGTTTCGCTCGCATCTACCCCGTCTACCTCTTCGTGCTCGTTTCCGGCTGGCTGCTCAACGGATTCGCCGGGGAACTTGGGGATAAGCCGCTACGCTCGGCGGCGGCCCACGGCCTGGCCGATCTCACGCTCACCAATGCTTGGTTCCCGCAGATGTTCATGGGCGGGCACGGCCGCGACGGCACGTGGTCCCTCTCGGTCGAGGTATTCTTCTATGCGCTTTTCCCGCTGATCCTCTTCCATGCCCGCAATATGTCAGACCGGGCGCTCACCCTCGGCATTCGCTGGGCCGTCGGCCTGTTGTTCTTCTTCGCCATCATGGGGAAATACATCCAGCCGATGGATTTGTTCACCCAGACCGTTTTCTACTATTCGGTGCCGATCTTCCGTCTCCCGGAATTCGTAGCCGGCGTCTTCGCCGGCGTGCTGGCCTTGCGCGAAACCGCGACGACCCCCTCGGGGCGTAAGGCCGCTTGGGCGATCTTCGGCCTGGTGGTTTATCTCGCAATCTTCGCCAAGACATTCCCCTGGGTGGCCCACGGCATCGTCGCCTTGCCCTGCCTCATCCTTGCCTTCACCTACTTCACCCGTGCCTCCGAGGGGCTGGCCACGCGGATCTTCGGCCACCCGGTCTTCGTGTTTCTCGGTGAGGCCAGCTTCGCGCTTTATCTCGTCCAGCTTGTGACGATCCCATGGTTCAAGGCTAACGCCATGGGTCTCGGCCTGCGTCCGGCGATCGGCCTGTGCTTCGTGGTGACGATCATACTGGCCTGCTTGGTGCATGTCCTTGTCGAACGCCCGATGCGCCCGCTCGTCACCCGCTGGCTCACGGCCAAACCCATCGCATGAGCGTCCCCCTCGTCCAGCTCGTTGATATCCCGCAGCGTGGCGACGCCCGCGGTGCCTTGTCCGTCGCCGAGCTCGGCGGGGCGCTGCCGTTCGCCGTTCGCCGCGTCTACTGGATCCATGGCACGAAGCCGGGAGTTAGCCGCGGCTTCCATGCGCACAAGCAACTCCGCCAACTTTGCGTCTGCGTCGCCGGCTCCGTCCGCCTGAGCCTTTTCGATGGCCACCGCGAAGAGAGCGTGGTGCTCGACTCTTCCGCCAAAGGGCCTGCTCATCGGCCCGGGCCTCTGGCGCGAGATGCATGACTTCTCCCCCGATTGCGTGCTCATGGTCTTCGCCGACGCCGAATACGACGAGGCCGACTATATCCGCGACCGCGAACAATTTATCCGCCATGTTCATTCATCCTAGTTCCGACGTGCAGTCGAAGCAGATCGGCGAAGGGACTCGCGTCTGGCAATACGTGGTGATCCTGCCCGGCGCCGTCATCGGTCGCGACGGCAATATCTGCTCCCATTGCTTCATCGAGAACCAGGTCGTCGTCGGCGACCGCGTCACGGTCAAATGCGGCGTCCAGCTCTGGGACGGCGTGACGCTCGAGGACGATGTCTTCGTCGGCCCGAACGCGACGTTCACCAACGACCGTGAGCCGCGCTCGCGCAATGCCGCGGCGACGCTGCTCCCGACCTTGGTCAAGAAAGGCGCCTCGATCGGCGCCAACGCTACCATCCTCCCTGGGCTCACCATCGGCGAAGGCGCCATGGTCGGCGCCGGCGCCGTCGTCACCAAGGACGTCCCGCCGCGCACTTTGGTCGTCGGTAATCCCGCCCGCGTCGTCCGCGCTCTCTGACATGAACGTCCCGTTCCTAGACCTTAAGGCCATCAACGCCCGGCATGCGGCTGAACTGAAGGCCGCTGCGGCCCGCGTCATCGACTCGGGTTGGTATGTCCTCGGCGAAGAGGTGAAGGCCTTCGAGTCCGAGTTCGCCGCCTGGGTCGGCTCGCCCCACTGCGTCGGCACCTCCGACGGTCTCTCGGCGCTCATCCTCGCCCTCCGCGGCTGGAAGGAGCTCGGCCTGCTCAAGGACGGCGACGGCGTCGCGGTCCCGGCGAATACCTACATCGCGTCGATCCTCGCCATCACGGAGAACCGTCTCCGCCCCGTGCTTGTCGAGCCCGACGAGGATACGTGCAACCTTGGAGTGACTAAGCTTGCGGCAGCCCTCACGCCGGACGTGAAGGCGGTCCTGGCGGTCCATCTCTACGGCCAGCTGGCCGACATGCCGGCGATCGCGCAGCTCTGCCGCGAGCGGGGGCTGCTCCTGCTCGAGGACGCCGCCCAGGCTCACGGCGCCCACATCGGAGGCGTAAAGGCCGGCGCCTGGGGCGATGCCGCGGCGTTCAGTTTCTACCCCGGCAAGAACCTCGGCGCGCTCGGCGATGCTGGCGCGCTCACCTGTAAGGATGCGAAGCTGGCCGACATGGTCCGCGCGCTCCGTAACTACGGATCGCACGAGAAATACAAGAACCTCGTCCAAGGCCCGAACGACCGCCTCGACGAACTGCAGGCCGCCTTACTACGCGTGAAGCTGAAGTACATCGACGCCGATAATGCCCGCCGCCGCGAGATCGCCGCTCGCTATCGTCGGGAGATCAAGAACCCCGCCGTGCGCCTACCGTCCGTCCGCGCCGGCGAGGATTCGCACGTTTGGCACCTCTTCGTCGTCCGCGTCCCTGATCGCGCCGCCTTCCAGCAGCGCCTGCTCGACCATGGCGTGCACACCGTCCATCCATTACCCAATCGCCCCGCACCATCAGCAGGCCTACGCGCAGTCGCTCGGCCACCTGAAGCTGCCGCTCACCGAAGCCCTGCATCGCGAAGTCGTCTCCCTGCCGGTCAGCCCGGTGATGACCGACGAGCAGGTGGCGACTGTGATCGCGGTGGTGAATGCTTAGCCAGAGGCTAAGAGGCTAAGGTGCAAAAGTGCAAATCGGCCTGCGGCCTGTGCAAAGGTGCAAATGTGAAGGCAAGAGGCAGCGCTCAAGGGGAGACCGGAAACCGGATAGGATGCGGCGGTCATTTTTCCTGAAGGTGTCAGGTGACGGGCACCGGGGCATCAGCCCTTCGGGTGTCAGCCGTTCAGCCTTCGGCAGCCGGCTCCGGGTTCCCGCGGCTGATGGCCGAGATGCCGACGCCTGAGTTGCCGACGCCCGTGCCCGTCACCCGTCACCTGAAGTTGGTTCTACCTTTGCACCTTTGCACTGTTCGTTCGCTGTACGCTCACCTCACCACATCAAACAACCCATACCCGAAACGGCTGATCTCTTTCTTGGCGCGGGAGAGGAAGAGTTTGAGTGACTTGCCGAGCGTGCGGCCTTGTTTGCCGCGCCCTTGGTAATCGATAGTGCTCGTCGTCGCGGCCACGGGCGCCAAGACGACGGGCATCGGGCGGATGCCGCGGACGCGCAGGCCGGTCTCCCACGGCCGATCGAGGGCATGGTCGACCTGCTCGGTGATGGGCCGCATCGACTGCATCAAGGTCTCGGCGGCGCGGCGATTGACGACGTACGCGGCGGAGGACGTCGTGCGGGTCAGATGCGCGACCAAGTGGTGAGCCGATCCTAGGGCGCGCTTCTTCACGGGCAGTCCAGAGTGGAAGTTGAAGAGCTTCACGAGGTCCCAGTCGTCCTTCTCGGCGAGCGAGCGGAGCACGGCGGCGCAGGCGGGGAGGACTTCGACGTCGTCCTCGAGGATCACGCACCAAGGGGCGTCCGTCCGCAGGAAGGTCTCCATGGCCTTGAGATGGCTCAGATAGCAGCCGACTTCGCCGGCCCGCGGGGTGTCCAGCCGGTTGCGCCAGGCGTAGGCCGACATGTCGACGAGCTTCTCCCACTCGGGGACGTCCTTCCCCATGACGGCGGACAGGCGTTCGAACGGCAGGCCCAGCCCCTCGAGGTTGGCGCGGATCGAGGCCATCCGTTCGGCGTCGCGGTCGAGGTTGATCACGTAGATGAGCGGGGCCATCGGCGGGCATCGTTGCGAAGCCCCGGCATCTTTCAACCCGTTAGGCGTCGTGCTTTTGGTTCGTCACTTCGTCGCGGGTGCCATATCCCCGAAGCCAAGGATGAAGATACTGCACCTATCCAAGATGGATACCGGCGGCGGCGCGGCCGATGGCTTCGTCCGGATCCATCAGGCCCTGCTGGGCCAGGGAGTCGAATCCGTCGCCTATGTCCTGAAGCAGAAGCGCCGGGACGTCCCGATGGTGGCGGCGAAGGGTTTGCTCAATCCGTGGCAGAAGCTCGTCTGGGGGCTTGGGCCGGGCCATCGCCAAGGTGAAGCGCTTCGGGGTCAAGCCGGTCGGGGTCTATGATTTCGACGCGGAAGCGAACTTCCCGGCCGAGCCGATCATCCGACATGCCCGTGCGCGTTCGGCGAAATGGGACCTCGTCCTCGTCCATTGGTCCGGCGGCTTCGTCCGCCCGGAGACCGTCCGCGAGATCGCCCAAGCCCTCGGCGCCCGGGTGGCATTATGGCAGGTCGACATGGCGCACGCCACGGGTGGCTGCCACTCCAACCTCGGCTGCCAGAAATATCAGACCGGCTGCGGCGCATGCCCGTTACTGTCTTCCTCCGACCCGCAGGATGTGTCCTCGGTTCAGGCTGCGCGACGCGCCCGAATCTGGAAAGAGTTGGGGGCCGTCGTGCTTGCCCCGAGCGGCTGGTCCGCTCGGCAGGCGAAGGAGAGTTTCACCCTGGGTGGCCTCGAGCTGCGGACGTTCCCCATCCCGCTTGACCTCACCGTGCTGAAGCCCGCCGCCGATCAGTCTGCCACGCGCCGCGAACTCGGCCTACCGACGGAAGGCCGCATCGTGCTCGTCCGCGCGCTCGACCCAGGATTGGTGTATAAGGGTTTCGGCCTCTTCCTTGAAGCGCTGAAGCAACTCGATGCCCAAGGGGTGGCCTTGCACGTCGCTGTGATTGGCGACCGTGGCTTCGTACCCAGCGGCTTACGCCATATCACCTTCACCGAAATGGGCCCGCAGCGCGGCGACGCCGCCTTAGCCCGAGCCTACCAAGCAGCTGACTTCTTCGTGAGCCCCTCGACGAACGAGACCGGACCGATGATGGCTGGGGAGGCCATGGCCTGCGGTCGTCCGCTCATCGCATTCCCGATCGGCATCGCACCCGACCTCATCGAGCAAGGCCGCAATGGCACGCTGGTCGAGCCGGTTGGAGATGTCACAGCGCTGGCCGCCGCCATTCGTGCCTACGCCGAGATGCCCGCGGCCGAACTCGCCGCCCGCCAGCAGGCCGCCGCCGATTCCGCTGGGCGGATCTTCTCGGCCCGATACTTTGCGGAGCAGGTCCAAGCCGCCCTGCGCCGATGAAGTATGCCTCTGTCCTCTACCGCGATTACGCGGACAACTCCCTGTTCACGCCGGGAGCCGGGGAGAACAACGGGGAATTCTATCTGCCGTATGCCAAGCTGCGCGAACGCTTCCTCGCGGCAGGCATCGAGCTCAACACGCCGGACGTGAACGCCGGTCGCCCGGTTGAGTTCGAGCTCCACATCAACTGCCGCCGCCAGGATCCGTCCGCCCGCGCTTACGTCTACCTTTACGAGAACCCGTTGATTCGTCCGCTTAACCGCGACCGCTCGGCGCTGACCCGTTATGCAAAGTGGTTTGCCTGGGATGGCGAGTTACTCGACGACCCGCGCGCAGTGAGCCTTCTTTACCCGAACCGCTTCGAGGTCGGACCTTGGAACGGACCCGAGAAGCGCCCGCTCTTCTGCGTGCTGGTTGCCTCCAACAAGGCGCTGACGGTCGTCGACCCGCGCGACCAATACCAGGCCCGCGTCCGTATCCTCGATTGGTATGAGCGACACGCGCCGACCGACTTCCATCTCTATGGCCGCGGCTGGGAGCGGCCCGCCGCGCTGCCCGGCCGCTGGGGCCGCGTCCGCAATCAGCTGCGTAAGATCCTTGGCCGCTTCCTCTCGGCGAGGTCGCCTTACGCTACGTGGCGCGGCCCGGTCGACGACAAGATAGAACTGCTCACGCGCGCCCGCTTCTGCCTCGCCCATGAGAACTGCCGCGACCTCGAAGGTTACGTGACCGAGAAGCTGTTCGACTGTTTCCGCGCCGGCTGCGTGCCGGTCTACGTCGGCCCGAAGGAGATCGCCGACCTGGTCCCGACGGATTGCTTCATCGATGGTCGCGCTTACGAAACTCCGGCTGCACTCGATGCCTTCCTGCGTACGATCGATGACGCCGCCTATCGCGGCTATCAGGAGCGCATTCGCGCCTACCTACTCTCGGAGCGTGCGAAACCCTTCTCGCAAGATCACTTTGCGGATGTCATCGCCCGTGAGATTCTCGCCGACCTCGCATCCCGATGAGTCTGCCCTCAATCAGCGTCATCTTCCTCGCCTACAAGCAGGAGGCCTATGTCCGTGAGGCCCTGCGCGGGGTGCTGACCCAGGACCTGCCGGATTATGAGGTGATCATCGGCGACGACGCTTCACCGGATACGACCCGCCGCATTATCGAAGAAGAGGTCGCCGCCTATCGCGGCTCCGCGCGCATCGTCCTCCTGCCGCCTGCCCCTAACGTCGGCGTCATCCGGAATTTCAATCGCTGCGTCGCCGCTTCCTCGGGCGACATCTTCGTGGCTGCTGCCGGTGACGATGTCAGCCACCCGACCCGTCTGCGTCGAATCGCCGAGTTCTTCCGCGATCATCCGGACTGCACGGCGCATTATTCTAATGCTCGCGTCGTCGACGCGGTAGGCGGGGTGCTTCGCCCCACCTGGTATCACCATCAGGGCGTCCTGATTCGGCAGTTTGATCCCCGAGGTTTCCATCTCTACCAAGGTGTCCAGTTCTGCGGTGCGACTGGCAGCTACCGAGGCGACGTCTTCCGCAAGTTTCCGCCCATGCCCGGTACGACCGGCGGCGAGGACGGCCCGGCAATCCTGCGCTCGCTCCTGCTCGGATCCGCCGCGATCGATTCCGAGATCCTCCTCGATTGGCGCTGGCACGGGGCGAACATGTCCCACGGCAGCAAGCCCAAGGGCCTCGGCTGGCGCGATAAGCTGCGTCGCGCCGCGGCCTGGCCAGCTGGCCAGAAGGTCCATCGCCGCGGCTATCGAGCCGACCTCGCGCACGCCGAGCAGGCCGGCCTCGCCTCGCCGGAAGTCGTGGCACGCCTCCGTCAGTTGGTCGACGACGTCCATGCACAGGCCTCGGTGAAATTTCACTGCACGCATCCGAACGCCCGCTGGAAGGCCATCGGCCAGGCTGTCGGGTATTTCTGGCGGGTCTCGCCGCGCGGACTGATGTGGAAGCTGCGCTTCCTCGCTAAGACGATCGGCAAGAAGTTGCTCCCGGGTCCGTTGCGGGCCGTGGTGCTCTTCAACTTCTCGAAGTTCTAGTCGTGCGGGCTGTGCCGCGGCTGGAGAGTTCGCATGCCATTCCTATTGCCTAAATCAAGAAACTGCCTTGGGTCAGGACATGCGAATCATCGCCTCGGTGAAATGGCGCTTATTGGCATTAGCCCGTGCCTGCGGCTACCAAGGAAGCCCCCGTCTATTTGGAGTGGTTGTCCCTCTACGCCTCGTGCCCTCTAAGGTGGTCCTCGGTCAACTCGACGCGGGTTCGTATGAAGCTAAAGAGGCCCGTTATATTCAGGCCTATCTGCCCGCAGGGGCGACCGTGCTGGAGCTGGGCGCAAGCCTGGGCGTCGTCTCCTCGATCATCCTTGGCCGGAAGCCGGAGCGCTTAATCTCTTATGAGGCCGTCGGCCCGCTGGGAGATATCGCCCGCCAGGTCGTGGCCCATAATCATCCCGCAGCGCCTTGGGAGTTGGTGCACTGCGCCATCGCCGCCGAGGGCGTCGATGAGGTCTCCTTCGATTGGTCCCCGGAATACACTCAAGGTGGCACGGTCGCCGATGAATCCGCGAAGTCGCTGATTCGCGTTCCCGCAGTCTCACTAGCGGGAGCCATTGCCCGGCACCGGCTGCCGTCCACCGCTTGGCTGGTGATGGATATCGAAGGGATGGAGTGGGAGCTCGCCCGGCATCAGGCCAAAGCCTTGCACCACTTCGACGGTATCATTGTCGAGTGCCATGACATCAAGGAGGGTAAGCGCAGTATTCCGCATGCAGAGGTCCTCGCCGAAATCTTAAAGGCGGGCTTCACGGTCGTCGCCCGTCGCGGCCAGGTCTCGGTCCTCCGCCGCCATTCGGCCTGAGGTACGTCGTTGCCCGAGGCCGCTGAGCGTACTCAGGCCCGCGGGCCGTACTTGCGCTGCGGGCGCCTGGGTCGGCGCGATGGGCTCGATCTGGACGCCGGCGCACGCGGGGTGGCGGCCGAAGGTGCCATAGGTCTCGGTGTCAAAGCGCGTCGTCATACCGCGGGCGGCCTCGGCGACAAGCACGCGGCCGTCCGGCTGAATGAAGCCGACCTGGACGATAGTGGTGCCGTCCACCTTGCGGGTGTGCGCCACGATCTTCTCGAGGAAGTCGCCGGCGTCGGGTCCAGGTTTGAGGGCGAAGAGGATCTTCTTGATGAGGCCCGGGGCGCGGCGCAGCGGGGTGATGGCGTGCGCACTGAGCGACCACTCGCCGCGTTCTTCACGGAAGTTGAGACGGGCGTCGACGATCACGTGCGAGCCGTCCATGAGCAGCGGGAGCTCGCCGTCCTTGATCTGCGCGGCGGCGTCGTAGGCGTCGGAGAACATCATCACGGGGATCGTCACGGAGCGGGAGGCGACGGTGAAGAGCGCCCACGGTCGGTTATCCTTCTTGGAAATCTTCTTCTCGAGGGCTCCGACGATCCCGCAGACGCGGACGGTGTGGCGTTCCTTCTTGTCGAGCTCGATACGGTCCGGGGTGACGGTCAGGGTGGCGATGGCTTCGTCCAGGCCATGGTAGTCGGCGAGGGGGTGGCCGCTGAGGTAGAAGCCGAGCAGGGCCTTCTCGCTGTTGAGCATCTCGAGCTTGGGCATCTTCTCCGACTTGCGGAGGACGAGGTCGGTCGGGCGGGCGGCGCCGGCGTCCTCCGCCCCGAGCATGTCGAAGAGCGAACCCTGGCCGCTGGCGCGTTCCTTGCGCTCGCCCGCGAAGTGGCGGCGGACGGATTCGATGGAGTCGACGAGGTGGCGACGGTCTTCGCCGGTGAAGTCAAAGGCGCCGGCGCGGACGAGGCAGTCGAGCGTGCGGGAATTGAGGTCGAACTCGCCGAGGCGGCCGACGAAGTCGCCGAAGTCTTTGTAAGGTCCGTTCTTCTCGCGCTCGGCGACGATATTGCGCGCGGCCTGTTCGCCGACGCCCTTGATGGCGCCGAGGCCGAAGCGGATGGCGTTGTCCTTGATGACGGGCGTGAAGTCGGTGTCGGACTGGTTCACGTCCGGGCCGAGGGCCTTCATGCCGAGGGCTTCGACTTCGCCCATGAATTCGGCGAGCTTGTCGGCATTACCCTGTTCGGACGTGAGCACCGCAGCCATGAACTCGACCGGGTAGTTGGCCTTCAGGTAGGCGGTGCGATACGAAAGGATGGCGTAAGCGGCGGAGTGCGACTTGTTGAAGCCGTACTCGGCGAACTTCTCCAGGGTGGCGAAGATCTCTTCGGCCTTCTTCTTGTCGATGTTGTTGGTCGTCTTGGCGCCTTCGATGAAGATGGAGCGCTGCTGCTCCATCTCCTCGCGGATCTTCTTACCCATCGCGCGGCGGAGCATGTCGGCGCCACCGAGGGTATAGCCAGCGATCACACGGGCGGCTTCCATGACCTGTTCCTGGTAGACCAGGATGCCGTAGGTCTCCTTGGCGACCTTCTCGAGGAGTGGGTGTGCGTATTTGACGAAGGTGGGGTCGTCCTTGCCCTTGATGTAGTCGCCGATGAACTGCATCGGGCCGGGACGGTAGAGCGCGATGAGCGCGACGATCTCGTCGATGGCGGAGATGCGGAACTTGCGACAGAGCGACTGCATGCCGCCGGATTCGAGCTGGAACACGCCGATGGTCTTCGCCTCGTTGAGGAGCGCGAAGGTCTTGGCGTCATCGAAGCCGAGCTTCTCGATGTCGAAGTCCGCCTGGCGGCGATGCTTGCGCACGAGCTTCTGGGCGTCGTCGATGATGGTGAGCGTCTTGAGGCCCAGGAAGTCCATCTTCAGCAGGCCGAGCTTCTCGACGGGGTCCTTGGCGTACTGGGTCGTCAGGTCACCTTCCTGCATCGTCACGGGGATGATGTCGGTGAGCGGGCGGTCAGCGATGATCATACCGCACGCGTGCTTGCCGGAGTTGCGCACCATGCCCTCGATGACGCGGCCGGTCTCGATGATGCTGGCGGCCTGGGGGTTGATGGCGACCTCCTCGCGGAGCTCGTTGGACTTCTTCAAGGCGTCCTCGAGCGAGATGTTGATGTCGTCGGGGACGAGCTTGGCGAGGCGGTTGGTCTCGATGAACGGCAGGTCGCGGATACGGGCGAGGTCGCGGACGACCATCTTGGCGCCGAACGTGCCGAAGGTGATGATGTTGGCGACGCGGTCTTCGCCGTACTTCTTGCGGACGTAGCCGACGACCTCGTCGCGACGACGCATGCAGAAGTCGATATCGAAGTCGGGCGCGGAGACGCGCTCGGGATTCAGGAAGCGTTCGAAGAGCAGGCCGAAGCGGATCGGATCGATGTCGGTGATCTTGAGGCAATACGCCACGATCGAGCCGGCGCCCGAGCCTCGGCCCGGGCCGACGGGGATGTCATGGCGACGCGACCAGTCGATGAAGTCCCAGACGATGAGGAAGTAGTCGACGAAGCCCGTGCCGGCGATGACGCCCATCTCGTAGTCGACGCGGCGGCAGAGCTCGGCGGGGCTGGTCTTGCCGGCGCCCGGAATCTTCTCGTCCTTCCACGCCTTGGGGTCGTCGTAATCCACCGCGTAGCGTTCCTTGAGGCCGGCCTTCACCTGCTCGAGCAGGTAGGAGCCATTAGCCCGCATGGCCTTACGCTTCTCGGCTTCGATGACGAAGTCGCCCGGCTTGCCGGCGGAGACCAGCAGGCCGTTCTTGAGCTGCTCGTAGCCGTCGAGGATCTCGTCGATCTTGTCGGAGGCCTTGGGCTTCACGCCTTCGCTGAAGATGTAGACGGGGTAGTTGTTCTGGCCGACGGGCAGCTTGACGTCGCACATCTCGGCGATGGCGACGGTGTTCTTGATGGACTCGGGGACCTCGCCGAAGACGCGGAGCATCTCGGCTTCGCTCTTGAGGTAGAACTCCGTGGCGGAGTAGCGCATGCGGCGCTCGTCGGCCAGGCGGGCGCCGGTCTGGATGCAGAGCATCGCGTCGTGCGCGACGGAATCACTGGCGTCGACGTAGTGGACGTCGTTGGTGGCGACGACGCGGAGCTGGAACTCGCCGGCGAGCTTGAGGAGGTCGGCGATGATGCGCTTCTGCTCCTCGAGGCCGTGGTCCATGAGCTCGATGACGAAGTTCTCGCGGCCGAAGATCTCGACGAACTTGCCGCAAGCCTTGCGGGCGGCTTCGTAGTCGCCGCGGAGGAGGGCCTGTGGGATGACGCCTTGGAGGCAGCCGGAGAAGCCGATCAGGCCGTCGGCGTGCTTGGCGAGCTGCTCGAGGTCGGTGCGCGGCTTGTAGTGCAGGCCGCGCACGTGCGCGTCGGAGACGAGCTTGGTGAGGTTCTGGTAGCCTTTGAAATTCCGGGCGAGCACGCCCATGTGGAAATACTTGTGCTCGCGACGATCCGGCTTGTCGGTGAGCGCGTGGTCCCAGACGAGGTAGAGCTCGCAGCCGAGGAGGGGCTTGAGCTTCACGTCGCCCTTGGAGCGCTGCTTGGCTTCGTTCCAGAAATCGAAGAGGCCGAAGAGGTTGCCGTGGTCGGTGATCGCCACCGCGCGCATGTTCATATCGCAGGCGCGCTCCATCAGGCGGTCGATGCGGCTGCAGCCGTCGAGCATGCTGTAGTCCGTATGCACGTGGAGGTGCACGAAGTCTCGGCTAATGGTTTCCGGGTCGGCCATGCGGGACGGCGATAATAGGGAGCCGTCGGAGGGCAGGGGAAGGCATTAATCCGCGAGGTTATCCGCGGACTTATGCACAGCGGCCCCGCGGGCCGAATCCGGGCCCTTACTTGACCTTCACGAAGGTGCGCTTGCCGGCCTGAATGACCAGCTCGCCCTCGGGCTGCGCGACCTTCTGGGCCGGGTCGGAGACCTTGTCGTCGCCGATCTTGACCGCGCCACCCTCGATGAGGCGACGGATCTCCTTCTTGGAGGGGAAGAGGTTCGTCGCGGCGAGGAGGTCGACGATGCCGATCTCGGTCGCTCCGCCAGAGACGGCGGCCCAGGTGAACTCAGGCATGTCCGTGCGGACGCCGCCCTTGGAGAAGACGTTCTCGAACTCGGCGCGCTCCTTGGCGCCGGCGCCCGCGCCGTGGAACTTGTCCGTCAGGCGCGTGGCGAGCTGCTTCTTGGCTTCCATCGGGTGGCCGGCCTTGAGCGCGGCGATCTCTTCCGGAGACGAGAGCAGGAGGAGGTCGTAGTAGACCCACATGGTGGCGTCGGGCACCGACATGATGCGGCCGAACATATCCTTCGCGCCGTGATTGAAGGCGATGTAGTTGCCGAGGGACTTCGACATCTTCTTCTCGCCGTCGAGGCCGACGAGCAGGGGCATGCCGAGCACGGCCTGCGGGGCCATCTTGTCCTGTTCCTGCAGGTCGCGGCCGACGAGCATGTTGAAGAGCTGGTCGCTGCCGCCGATCTCGATGTCGGCCTTGAGCATGACGGAGTCGTAGCCCTGGAGGAGCGGGTAGAGGAACTCGACGATCGAGATAGGGGTATTGGATTCGTGGCGCTTGGCGAAGTCATCGCGCGCGAGCATCTGGGCCACGGTCATGCGGCGGCTGAGCTGGAGGGCGTCGAGGAACGACATCTTGCCGAACCACTCGCTGTTGCGGCGGACCTCGGTCTTCTTCGGGTCGAGGATTTGGTAGGCCTGCTCGAGGTAGGTCTTGGCGTTCTCCTCGATCTCCTGTTCGGAAAGAACCGGGCGCGTCTCGGACTTACCGGTGGGGTCGCCGATGCGGGTGGTGTAGTCGCCGATGATGAGGACGGCCTGGTGGCCGAGCTCCTGGAACTGGCGGAGCTTCTGGAAGACGACCATGTGGCCGAAGGTCAGGTCCGGGCGGGTAGGGTCGACGCCGAGCTTCACGCGCAGGGTCTTGCCGGCCTCGAGGCGCTTGAGGATCTCCGCCTCACCGATGAATTTCTCGGTGCGGGACTTCATGACCTTCAACTGTTCCGCGGGGGACATGCCTTTACTGTTCCCAGAGAGAGGGAAGGGGGAAGACAAAATGATAGGGGTAGGGGCAGGGGTAGGGGCAGGGGTAGGAAAGAGAGGTGCAAAAGTGCAAAGCGGCCTACGGCCTGTGCAAAGGTGCAAACGTGAAGACATTTTCGGGTCCCAGGTCTCGGCCCTCAGGTCTCAGTTACGGGTTGTCAGGTACAGGTGCGGGTACGGGGTAAGATTCAGGTCCGGAACCTGTACCCGAACCTGACGACCTGAACCCTGAACCTGGCTCCCGACGGCTGAGACCCGAGACCTGAAAGGATTGGCCTACCCCTACCCCTGCCCCTACCCCTCAACAAAACACCTTTGCACTTTTGCACGCGGCTCCGCCGCATTTGCACCTTTGCACGGCCTTCGCCCGCCTCTCTCTTGCCCTCCGCTCTCTTCCTTGCCTAATGAAGGCATGGATCTCGTCCGCGAATTAATCGATTACGTGAAGCACCCGAGCGTGTCCACCGACCCGTCCTTCAAGGCGGGCATGGACGGTGCACGTGAACATATCTGCGGGCTGCTCAAGCAGGCGGGGCTCGAGGTCGAAGTCGTCCCGACGCCTCTCCACCCGATCGTGCTTGGCCGCCGTCGTGGCCCGAAGGAATGGCCCCACATCGTCCTCTACGGCCACTATGACGTGCAGCCGGCCGATCCGCTGAATCTTTGGACTTCCCCGGCCTTCGAACCGGTCGTGCGCGACGGCAAGATCTGGGGCCGCGGCACCGCCGACAACAAGGGTCCGCACCTCGTCGCGGTCGTCGCGCTCGCCCGCCTGCTCAAGCGCTGCCCGAACCTGCCGCTGCGCATCACCTTCCTGATCGAAGGCGAAGAAGAGATCGGCTCCCCGAGCTTCCCGGAATTCCTGCATAACCATAAGGCCGAGCTCGCTGAGGCCGATTGCGTCATCCTTTCCGACACCGCCTCGCCGTCGTCCGACCAGATCGTCATCACGACGGCCCTGCGCGGTATCGTCGGGCTCGAAGTCGGCCTGACCGGCCCGAAGTCCGACCTGCACTCCGGCCTCCATGGCGGCGCAGTCTATAATCCCATCCAGGCGCTGGCCGAACTCTGCTCCTCGCTGCATGACGCCGATAACGCCGTCACGGTCGAAGGCTTCTACGACGGCGTCGAACAGCCGACCCGCTGGGAGCGCGAAGAACTCCGCAAGCTGCCATTGAGCGAAGACGGCTACCGTCGCGCCCTGGGCGTCGACGAACTGCATCCCGCCCCGGGCCTCGACGGACTCGAAGCCGTGCGCTTCGCCCCGACGCTCGAGTTCAACGGCATCGGCGGTGGCTACCAGGGCAAGGGCTCCAAGACCGTCATCCCGTCGAAGGTTTTTGCCAAGATCACCTGCCGCCTCGTCCCTGGCCAAGATCCCGCCGACGTGCACCGCAAGGTCGCCGCGGCCATCCACGCCCGCGCTCCGAAAGGCGTGCGCGTCGACCTCATCGAGATGCAGGGCAATGCGGCCTACTTCGTCTGCCCGCCTGACCGCCCGAACACCCCGGCCGGCCAGAATCCCGTCCTCGCCAAGGCCTTCCGCGAGGCCGACAAGGCCATCGGCGAAGCCTTCGGCAAGCGCCCGCTCTATCTCCGCGAAGGCGGCAGCGTGCCCATCATCGGCGACATCCGCCGCGAGACCGGGCTCGATTCCGTGATGATCGGCCTGTTCACGCCCGAGTCGCACCTGCACGCCCCGAACGAGAATTTCGAACTCGTCATGGCCGAGCGCGCCGTGAACGCCTACGAGAAACTCCTCGAGCGTCTCGCCGGCACCGACCGCGGTCCGCGCTAAGGCAGTATGGGACTTTCGGAAACCTGCCCGAGGCCCTCCGCCTCATTGCTCTTCATTGCCTATAACCACGAGGCCTTCGTGGAAGAGGCCTTGCTTTCCGCCCTTCGGCAGGATGTGGCGACGTTTGAACTCGTCGTCGTCGATGACGCATCGACGGACCGCACCCGTGCCATCCTTGAGGAAGTCTCTGGCCCGCGAGACGCCGCCCGGCGTGACGATCAAGAAACTTTATAAAGATAAGAACGGGGGCCTGATTGCGGCGGTAAACGACGCTATGGCGATGGCGGCAGGGGAGGCCTTTGTGCTCATGGCGGGGGACGATGTTTCTATGCCTTGTCGTCTCGCCCGGTCGCTGCGTACCTTCGCCGATCAGCCGTCGGTCCAACTCGTCTATGGAGACTGCGTCAAGATTGACGAAGCCGGCCGTCCCTTTGCTTCCCCGGTCTCGGAAGCAATGCCCCAGTTTTTTTCCTATGACGATTGCCGACTGACCCGAATCTATGCCGGCTCGTCTCCGTTCGGAGCCGCTGCGGCCTATCGTCGCAGGCTCTTTGACTTTTTCGGCCCGATGGGCGCCGGCGAACATGGGGAAGATAATTGCTATTGGGTCCGCGCGCTAATGTTGGGCGAGATTTACCGCGACCCAGCCTGTTTCATCCATTGGCGGCAGCATACGGGTAACCTGTCCAACTTTACTTCCCAGCTGGGGGACGCCGGCTGGCGTCGCCGACACCTGGAATGGATGGAGAAACACGCGACGATTTCCCGGCAGTGGCTGAAGGACATCGCGCTGGCCCGGGATGCCCGGCTGATTTCCTGGACGCGGGCGCAGCGGTTGAAGTTCGCCGCCCTTCGAGAAGACCGCACTTGGGCCCTAGAGGCGAGCTCCCTGCGCTGTGACCCTTGGGGTGAATGGTCAAAGCATGCACTCCGCCTGCTCGGCGTCGGGCGAATCTCTACGACCTTGAAGATGTTGATGTTGAGGCTTTCACCGCGTCGCCAGGAGCGGAAATGGCGGTTTTTCGCGAAACTTAAGTCAAATCCGGCGGCTTGAGGCCCACTTAGGGGGCTGGAGGGTGTTTTCCCTTTCTTCAGGGCCGTAAAGTCCTAAACCTCTAGGGCATTCACCATGGCCGTCTTCCGCAAGCGCACGCACACCCCGACTCCTAAGAAGAAGGATATCCCGGCCGGTCTCTGGACCAAGTGTCCCCTCGATGGCGAGATGGTCTACACCAAGGACCTTGAGGCCAACTGGAACGTCTTCCCGATCAGCGGCTACCACGAACGCCTGTCTACCAAGCGCCGCATCGCCCTCCTGATCGACGACGGCTCCTGGAAGGAGACCGACAGTAAGCTGGTCTCCAAGGACCCCCTCAAATTCACCGCCGGCGGTTCCTACCCCGAGCGCCTCGCCCAGCACCAGAAGAAGTCCGGCCTCCGCGACTCCGTCGTCTGCGGCCACGGCCTGATGGACGGCCTCCCGGTCTCCCTCGCGATCATGGACTTCTCGTTCATGGGCGCCTCGATGGGCTCCGTCGCCGGCGAGAAGGTCACCCGCGCCATCGAGCGCGCGATCAAGCTGAAGTGCCCGTGCGTCGTCGTCTGCGCCTCCGGTGGCGCCCGCATGCAGGAAGGCATCCTTTCCCTGATGCAGATGGCCAAGACCAGCGCCGCCCTCGCGAAGCTCCGCGCGGCCGGCCTGCCTTACATCGCCGTCCTCACCAATCCCACGATGGCCGGCGTCATGGCCAGCTACGCGACCCTCGGTGACGTCATCGTCGCCGAACCCGGCGCGCTCATCGGCTTCGCCGGCGCCCGCGTGATCAAGGAGACGACCAATCAAGATCTGCCCGAAGGCTTCCAGTCTTCCGAGTTCCTCCTCAAGCGCGGCCTCATCGACATGATCATCCACCGTAAGGAGATGAAGTCGAAGCTCGCCAGCCTCCTCCGCGCCCTCGCCCACCGTAAGGTGAAGGTGAAGGCCGTGAAGAGCCGCGCCTGAGCGCGACCGCCGCGGAGATGACTCCTGAAGAGACGCTCCGCTGGTTGACGGGACTACGTAACCTCGGTTCGCGCCTCGGCGTGGATCGCATGCGCTTACTCTCCGTCGCGCATCGGTAATCCCGAGCGCGCCCAGCCATGCTTCCACATCGCCGGCACCAACGGCAAGGGCTCGACCTCCGCGATGATCGAAGCGATCCAGCGCGCGCAGGGTCGCCGCACGGGCCTCTATACCAGCCCGCACCTCGTCGCCATCGGTGAGCGCATCCAGGTCGATCGCAGACCGCTCTCCGATACCGCGGTCGTCGCCCTCGCCGAACGCCTGCACCCGCATTACGAAGCCATCCGCGCCGAGGATTCCGAAAACGCCCCGACCTTCTTTGAGCTCATCACCGCGGCGGCGCTATTGGAGTTCGCCGAACGCAAGGTCGATGTTGCGATTCTCGAGACCGGCCTCGGTGGACGCCTCGACGCCACCAATGTCTGCGCGCCGGAAGTCTGCGTGATCACGTCCATCGGACTCGATCACCAGGAATACCTCGGCCCGACGCTTGCCGCCATCGCTGCGGAGAAGGCGGGCATCATTAAGCCCGGCGTGCCATGCGTCGTGGGCGATGTTCCGCCCGAAGCCGAAGCGGTCATCGTCGCCCGTGCCCGTGAGGTTGGCGCCCCGCTCCATTTCGTCCGCGATCGTTTTGCCGACGGCCTGCCCGGAGACGAACCTCGTCGGCGAACACCAGCGTCGTAACGCCGGTGCCGCGCTGCTCGCATGCGAGCTGGCGACGCGCCTGCCGATCGACGACGCCAAGGCCCGCGCTGCGCTGCGCTCCATCGAGTGGGCCGGCCGCTGGCAGGAATTCCGCCTCATCGACGGCCGCCGCCTCATTGTCGACGGCTCGCACAATGAAGAAGGCATCCGCGCCGTCGCCCCACTGCTCGCCGCCTTAGATTCCCCGACCGTCATCGTGGGCGCGCTTGGCGTCGATCGCGCCCGTCCGCTCGTGGCCGCTGCCGCCAGGGCCGCCGGACGCCTGGTGCTGGTGCGTCCCGACAACGAACGCGCGTGCTCCGTCGAGGAACTCGCCGCGCTCGTCCCGGCCGATTTCCGCGGAGACGTCCACCGCGCGTCGGTCGCGGAACTCTTCCCATCGCCGGCCGCGTGCACCGCTGAAGGCGGAACCATCGTCGTGCTCGGTTCGCTTTATCTCGTCGGCGAAGTCCTCGCGCGCCTACGCGGCCACGGGCTCCCCGACAGTTGGCAGGATCGCCTACCTTCCGCGCGATGACCGACTATTCTTTCGTGCCGCCGAGCAGCACCACGCCGAAGGTCGATCCGGCGGAGTTGCCGAAGTGGCTGATCCAGGAAGACGATGACTACATGGTCTTCGACAAGCCCGGTTGGCTCGTCTGCCACCCGTCGAAGGACGGTCCATGGTCCTCGCTCGTCGGCGCGGTCAAGGAATGGAAGCAGATGGACGTCTCGCACCTCGTCAGCCGACTCGACCGCGAGACCAGCGGCGTGATCCTCATCGCCAAGCATTATGATGCCGCCTCCGCCGCGCAGACCGCGATGGAGCGCCGCATGGTGATCAAGACCTACTACGCGCTGCTCAAGGGCGAGCTCAAGGAGCCCGTCATGGTCGACCAACCGCTCGGGCCCGACGAGACCAGCCAGGTCGTCGTGAAGACCGCCGTGCGCGAAGGCCCCGGCACCTTGCCCGCCGCGACGTTCTTCGAGCCCGTGCTCGTGCGTAATGGCTACACCCTCGCGCGCGTGCAGCCGCACACCGGCCGCAAGCACCAGATCCGCGCGCACGCCTTCTGGCTCGGGTATCCCGTCATCGGCGACAAACTCTATGGCGGCGACGATTCGCTCTACATGGAATTCGTCGCGCATGGCTGGACGCCGCGTCTCGGCGCCGCGCTCGAGATGGGCCGCCAGGCATTGCACGCCGCCAAGCTCGAGTTCCGTTTCCCGCCGCGCATCACGCGGACTTTTACCGCGCCGCTGGCGCCGGATATGCGGGAGTTCGTCGTGAAGAAGATGGGCGTTCAGCGAGGAAGAGTTGGATGCGGCGCTGGCGGCATAGCCGCCGAGCCAAGACCGTGCAAAGGTGCAACTGCGGCTTTGCCGCGTGCAAAAGTGCAAAGGTGAGATGCAAGTTTGGGGTGGGGGTAGGGGAACACTTTCGGGTCTCGGCCGTCTCGGGAGCCAGGTTCAGGTTTTCAGGTTCGGGTACAGGTTCAGGATCTGAATTTCCCCCTGCACCCGCACCTGTACCTGATAACCCGTACCAGAGACCTGAGGGCCGAGACCTGAGACCCGAAAATGTCTTCACATTTGCACCTTTGCACAGGCCGCAGGCCGATTTGCACTTTTGCACTTAGGACAGCACGTGGTGCTGTCCCTACCCATGCGCGAGAGCTGCGGCATCCACCAATGTCGCGCCGGCTTTGCTTCAGCGTCACGGCGCAGGCATGCAGGGTCGCGCCGGTGGTGAGGACATCGTCGATGACGACATAGCGGAGTATTGGGGTCGACGGTCATTCCGTCGGCGACGACGAAGGCGCCGGCGACATTCTTCCGGCGCTCCTGCCGGCCGAGCCGGGTCTGGGAGATGGTCTCATGTTGTTTACGCAGGAGGAGCTCCGCCCGGCACCCGGCGACATGTTCCGCCAGGACCTTGGCGATGCGTTCCGCCTGATTATAGCCGCGATCAAACTTGCGGGCGGCGTGCAGCGGGACTGGTACGAGCACCGAGCCGGCCAGGTGACGCCGGAAGACGTCGTCCGAAAGGGCGGCGTGGGCAAGGTCGTCGGCCAGGAATGGGCATCGCTCATATTTGATACGATGGATGATCCGGCGGGCGGGGCCGCGGGCGCGGAAGGCACAGACCGCCCGGGCGAAGGCCGGCTGGAGGTCGAGGCAATGGGGGCAGGCTCGGTCGCCTTCGAGGATGCCTTCGAAGGGGTGACCGCAGGTCAGGCACCGCGGGTCGTGGATGCGGGTAAGCTGGTCGGCCCCGGCGGCCGAGAGGTGCAGGCGAGCGTCATCGTCCATCGGCTCCTGCGTGACCGCGCAGTCCCGGGGGAAGGCCAGGTCGAAGAACCCACGGTCGAGCTCAGTCAGCCAGCGAGTCATAAGGCGGTGGCAGATTGCGTTTGCCCGTCGTCGGCTTCAATCCAAGGTTCTCCTCAGACTATGGCTTTCGATTTTGACAGCTGTCCGGAACGCTCCGGGACCGACAGCACCAAGTGGCACAAGTATGCCGATAAGGATATCATCCCTTGTTGGATCGCGGACATGGACTTCAAGGCGCCGCCCGCCGTCATCGAAGCCGTCCAGGCCCGCGCCGCGCATGGCGTGTACGGTTATCCCGCGCAGCGCGACGCCGTGTTCGCTTCCATCGTCAACCACGTCCGTCGTCGTCATGGCTGGGAGATCAAGCCCGAGTGGATCACGTTCATGTGCTCGCTCGTCCCTGGCATCCACGCCGCCATCCGCTGCGCCAGCAAGCCCGGCGAGTCCGTGGTCACGACCGTTCCCGTCTACCCACCGTTCATGACCGCGCCGGTGCTGTCCGAGCGCAACCCGCTGAAACTCGAGATGGTGTTCGAGGGCGGACGCTGGACGTTTGACTGGGCCAAGCTCGAGGCCGCCTGCGCGCAGCCGCACGCCAAGGTGCTCCTGCTCTGCAATCCGTACAACCCGCTCGCCCGCGTCTTCGATCGGGGCGAACTCGACCGGATCGCCGCCCTCGTGCGCAAGCATGAGCTCACCGTCTGCTCCGACGAGATCCACTGCGACCTCGTGCTCGATCCGGCCGCCCAGCATATCGTCTTCGCCGCGATGGGAGAAGATCTCGCCGCCCGCACCGTCACCCTGATGGCCGCGAGCAAGACCTTCAATATCGCCGGCCTCACCTGCGGCTTTGCGATTATCCCCGACGCCGGCCTGCGCTCGCGCTTCCGCCGGATCATCCAAGGCCTCTCGCTTGATCAGAACGTCTTCGGTCTTGCCGCCACTCAGGCCGCGTTTGAGCACGGCGAGCCGTGGCGCCTCGAGTGTGTGGATTACCTCCGCGGTAACCTCGACCTCATCGAGCAGGAACTTAAGTCCATGCCCGGCGTCGTGCTGCGTCAGCGCCCGCAGGCCAGCTTCCTCGTCTGGTTCGACATCACCGCCCTCGGTTTCGAGGACGCGCATGCCGAGTTCGAAAAGGGCGGTATCGGTTTCAGCAACGGCGCCGACTTCGGCGGCCCCGGCCATGTGCGTCTCAACTTCGGTTGTCCCCGCGAACGCCTCCGTGAGATTTTACGGAGAATGAAGGTGGTCGTGGCGAGGGCGCCGGGAAGGGTGAAGTAAGCGAGGTCCGGAGGGCCGGAGTGCACGAGGGCCGGAGGGCAGGGTCGCGAGATTCATGAGGTAGGGCTGACCATCCTTGGTCGGCCGCGGTCGAGCAGGGATGCTCGACCCTACCCAAGGCAGAGAGCCAGAGCTCAAAGGGGAACCGGGAGCCGGATGGTTGGCTGGGGATTTCTGCCTAGCATGGGCGACTTGACTTTGGCAGGGTGTAATACAATGTATTACCTATGCACAAAAAGCTCACCAAGCTGGGTAATTCCCAGGGACTCGTCTTCGACGCCGCCCTGATGGAGCTCGCACGCCTCAAGGTCGGCGACGACGTCAACGTCGAGGTCCACGAAGGCGGCACGATCACCATCACGCCCTTGCGCCCCCGTCCCTCCAAGGAAGACGTCACCAAGACAATCCGGGGCGTGATGAAGGACTACGCCCGCACCATGCGTAAGCTCGCGTGAAGGTCACGCCCGAGAATTGCTTCCACCTCACGGTGGATATCGTCAAGGAGATCCATGCCGCCGCGTTGGAGGGCTTTGGCGGCGCGGATGGACTCCGGGAGCCTTCGCTCTTGGAATCCGCCGTGGCGGCCCCGCAGGTCACGATTGGCGGCTATTCTCCTTTCGCCGACTTGGCCGAGGTCGCTGCCGCTTACCTATTCTATCTTTGCCGAAATCACCCGTTCTTGGATGGCAATAAGCGGACCGCATTGGGTGCTTGCCTGGTTTTCTTGCGCCTCAACGGCGTCGAGCCGAAGCCGGATTCGGCGAAATGGGAGAGCCTGACTTTTGCGATCGCCGCTACCCAGATCGACAGAGACGAGGCCACGAAGCAGTTGAGGCTCTTGTTGCCGAAGGTGAAGTCCGTCAAGAAGGCGAAAAAGGCGAAGAAGAAGTAAGAGAGGGCTGGAGGGCCTGAGCGGTGTATGAGGTAGGGACGTGATTACTATCGCGTCCGCCCTTAACCCCGACGGATGCGATGTCATCGCATCCCTACCCATTGCAGCACCATCGTGACGCTGTCCCTACCCCTACCCCCACCCCTACCCCTATCCCTTGCGTGTTTCCGCTGTTTTTTCGCCCCTCTTTCTTTTTGACGAACGGCCGGGGAGTCCCATCGTCAGACGACTCAGGACAGTCCGATGGTGTAATGGTAGCACAGGAGATTCTGATTCTCCTTGTCTAGGTTCAAATCCTAGTCGGACTATTTCCTGAAAGCAAAAAGCCCTCTCGCGAGGGCTTTTTCATGCCTATCTTGGACGCCTTAGCGGGCGTTCCAGAAGATCATGAGGTTCTTGGTCTGGCGGCCGGCGACGATGAGGTCGGGCTTGCCGTCGCCATCGAGGTCGGCGGCCTTGAAGTCTTCGACGGCGATCTCCTTGGTCGAGATCACGCTCGTGCGCCAGGTCTTGCCCGCATCGTCGAGCGGGGTGAGCAGGCGGACGCCGGGGTCGGCGCCGCGCCAACCGACCATGACCTGGTCGGAGCCGGTGCCCAGGAAGTCGGCGCAGGCGACCGCATGGCCGTCCTTGAAGCCATCGAGGACTTGGTTGCGCTGCCAAGCGCCGGTGCCGTCACGGGTATAGATGGCCGACTTCGTGCCGTGGAAAGGCTCGATCGTCGCGATGAAGTTGCCGGAAGGCAGGCGGCCGCCGCGGAGTTCGCCGATGGGTTCGGTAGTGAGCTGCGTCTTCTGCCAGGCGCCGTCGGCGTAGGAATTGAACCAGATGCCTTCCTTGGAGCCGGCCAGGATCTGTTGGGCGATATGTTTCTGCCAGCGCACGGGGTCGAGATTATGGGTGATGTGGCCAGCATCATTGACGAGCTCGGTCTTCCATTCGTCCTTCGGGTTGGCCGGCTTGCGATAGGCGAGCAGCTTGGCACCCGCGCCGACGCCGGCCTTATTGCCGACGCCATGGAGGGGCTGCACGACGAGGTCCCAGCGGCCCGTAGCGGCTTCGACCCAGGCCATGCGGTGGACGGTCGGTTCGTGGTGCAGTTTCACTGCTTCCCACTTCTGGGTCCGGTCAGCGGGCGGGATGAGATAAAAGACTGCGCCGCTCTTCACCGTATCGGACGGGTTCCAGCCCGCACCGATGGCGATCTCGGCTTTGCCGTCGCCGTCGAGATCCTGCGCCGCGACACACACGTTATCTTCCTTCGTGAGATTCGCCGCGATGACGTGCTTCTTCCAGGTGGGATTCTGATACCACTGCACCGTGGTCTTGTCGGCCAGGACGATGTCGGGCTTGCCGTCGCCATCGACGTCGGCGATCGCGAGGCCGTAGCCGATCTCGACCTTATCGATCTCCTGCAGGCGGAACTTCGGTTCCGGCGCGGCGAACGCGACGGAGGTAAGCAGGAGGGCAAGGAGCGGGGTCGGCTTCATGGTCTGTTTGGTAACCTGTCCAACCCTGCCTGTCGACCGCGGTTCCGCGACATAGCGGGTAGTGACAGCACTACGTGCTGTCCTCGGCCGCCGCATGGTGGCCTCAGGATTGAGGGCGGACGCGATAGTGATCACGTCCCTACCTCGATTCAGAGGAAGAGCCAAAGGGAGACCGGAAACCGGGAGGTTTGCTTCGGGCATGATTAATAACCCCAGCCAATCATCCGGTCTCCGGTTTCCCTTTGAGCGAACTTAACCGCCCTCCATTGAGGCACCTAGGTCGTGACGCGGTCCCGACCCTACCTTGGCAACCGGTCAACTTCTTACGAAGTGAGCCGTTCGAGGCACTCCGCGTAGAGCGCCTGCGTCTTCTGCACGACGTCGGCCGGCAGTGTCGGGCCCGGCGCGGTCTTATTCCACGGCTGGGTTTCGAGCCAATCGCGGACGAACTGCTTATCGTAAGAGGGCTGGGCGCGGCCGGGCTGCCAGGTGGCGGCCGGCCAATAGCGGGAAGAGTCGGGCGTCAGGACTTCGTCGATGAGCACCAGTGAGCCGTCGGGAGCGCTCCCGAATTCGAACTTCGTATCGGCCAGGATGACGCCGGCTTTGGCGGCGCGTTCGGCGCCCATGCGGTAGAGTGCAATGGAGGTTTCCTGCACCGTGCGAAAAACTTTTTCGCCAAGGACCTCGCCGCAGCGCGCGCGGGTGATCGCCTCGTCGTGGCCTTCGGCGGCCTTCGTGGACGGCGTGAAGATCGGCTGCGGCAACTTCGAGCCGTCGAGCAAGCCTTCGGGCAGTGGGTGATCGAGGATACCGCCGGTCTTCTGGTATTCCTTGAAGCCGCTGCCCGCGAGGTAGCCGCGGACGACTGCTTCGACCGGGAGAGGCTTGAGCTTGCGCACGAGCATCGAGCGCGGGATCAGGTGTTCGTGGCCGTGCAGGGCCTTGGCCAGTGCGTTGGCGTGGTCGGGCACGAGGTGCGTCGGGAAGACGAGGCGGGCCTGGTCGAACCACCAGAGGCTGATCTGCGTGAGGAGGATGCCTTTGCCCGGGACGCCGTTGGGCATCACGACGTCGAAAGCCGAGAGACGGTCGGTCGCCACGATCAGGTAATGCGTGCCGAGGTCGAAGACTTCACGGACCTTGCCCTTCGCTTGGAGCGGGTAGGGTAGGCCAGTGACGGTCATCAGCGCTTCGGTGGGCAAGGGCGGCGTCTTCATCCTGCCACGGAGATAGGGCAGGGCGGGGCGGCAGGGCAAGGTGGTTCGTCGTTGAGGCGGGGACTCGCGCGGTCAGCATCCAAGACCCCTGATGGAACTCCGCGACGCGCATTGCCATTATCAGTTTGCCGAGGTGCCTTACGCCGCGGTGGAACAGGCCCGGGCGGACGGCGTGGGCCAGGCGATGATCAACGGCAGCGCGCCCTCTGACTGGGAGGACGTGGCGGCCCTCGGCCGGCGCGATCCGCGCAACCGCGTCTCGTTCGGCCTGCATCCGTGGGATGTCCCGACCGCGCCCGCCGGCTGGGAAGCGGAGCTCCGCGCGGTCCTGCTCGCGCATCCGACCGCCGGCGTCGGCGAGATGGGCCTCGACCGTTGGGTAAAGGATCACGACCCCGTTGCCCAAGAGGCAGCGTTCCGGACGCAGCTCGCTTTGGCCGTCGAGCTCGACCGCGCGCTCACCATCCACTGCGTCAAAGCGATCGGGCCGCTGATGGATATCCTGCGCGCGACCGCGCTCCCGCGCCGCGGCTTTCTCCTGCATAGCTGGAACGGCCCCGTGGAGCTCGTGCCCGAGCTCGCGCGGCTCGGGGCGTATTTCTCTTTCAGTGCGCACCATCTTATCCCGCGCAAGGCTGACCTCCGTATCCAGTTCGCCGCGGCGATCCCGCGCGAGCGCATCCTCGTCGAGACCGACGCGCCCGCGCTCTGTCCTGCGCCGGAGTTTCGCGTGCGTGAGCTCGCGCCCGACGCGGAAGGCTCCGAGCAGAACCATCCGTCGAACCTCGTGCGCAATAACGAGGAGCTCGCGCGGACCATGGGCGTGACGCCCGAGGAGTCCGCCGCGCTGACGTCCGCGAACTTCGCGCGCTTATTCGGGGCGTAGCAGCGAGAGGCGGAGTGCTTCGCCGGCGGCCGCGAGGCCGAACGCGCCGGCCACATGCGACGCCGTACCGTAGCCCCATTCGCAGTTCGGGTGCAGGTCTTCACCTTCAGGAATCTCACCGCCTGGGAGGCCTTCGCAATCCGTCGGCTGCGTGAATGGTTCGTCGGACCACACGCACGAGACGCCGAACGGCGCCTTGCCGCGGGGGAAGTCGAAGTTCTGACGCAGGCGTTTGCGGACCAGCATCATCAGCGGGTCGTCGCGCGAATCGCGGAGATCGGTGACCTTGATCCGCGTGCCGTCGAGGCGGCCGGCGCAACCGCCGACCGTGACCACGGGCAACTTACGGTTCACCGCTTCGGCGATCAGGCCGCACTTCGGCGAGAGCGCATCCATCGCGTCGATCACCACGCCGTCGAAATCCGTGAGGACCTCGTGCGGATTGAAGCGGGAAAGGAAGCGCTGGTGGAGCGTCGTGCGGATCTGAGGGTGAATCGAGCGGGCGCGTTCGGCCATCGCCTCCGTCTTCGGCTTACCGTCATTACCTGCGACGGCGTGCAGTTGGCGGTTCGTATTGGAGATGCAGACGGCATCGCCATCGACCATCGAGAGGTGGCCGACACCCGAGCGGGCGAGCGCCTCGACGGTCCAGGAGCCCACGCCGCCGAGGCCGACGACGAGGAAGGATGAGCGGGCGAGGCGTTCCATGCCGGCGCGTCCGTAGAGACGGCCGATGCCGGCGAAGCGTTGGAGGTGGTCCGCGTCCATGGCCATCAATCAAGGCGGTAAGCGGCTCCCCTCCAAGGAACAAACGCACTTCCTCCGGGCTTGCTGGCCGGGTCGCCCCGGGCATCGTGATGGCCAATGTCCGCCGCCGAGAACGCCCCCCAAGCACCCATCCTGCGCCCGCCCCTCGAGCCGCTCTGGCTGTCGGCGGCCCGACTTGGTTTCTGGGGCCTGCTCATCGGCCTCGTGGTCGCCCTGGTGTTCGTCGTGCTTGACCATCGGAAGGCTAATTCCGTGTCGCAGGTCTGCATGCAGGCTCGGATCATCTTCCTGCAGTATCAGGCTGAGAAGAGCGCGTGGCCGATGGATTGCGACCTCGCGGCGCCCGGCGGACAGTTCGGCGGTTTCAATCTCGAGCCGATGACCACGGCGGTCGCCAAGTGTCAGGTCTCCGGCAAGTGGGTCTTCCAGGCCAAGTCCCCCTCGGGCGGTCCGGCGGTCGTCTTCACGCCGGCGGAGCCCGGTCGTTCCTACGAACGCGCCTTCGGGGTCGCCGACGGCTGGGTCGATGACGGCCACGCCGACAAGGGCGATCTCCTGGTCCGCGAAGACGTCGCGCTGCTCAGGCTGTCGGCCGAGTGATCGCCTCGGCGCGCTCGCGCAGGTCAGCCTCGAAGAGCGCGTCCACGAGCTGGTCGAGATTTCCTTCGAGCACCTGTTCGATCCCGTGGACCGTGAGGTCGATGCGGTGATCGGTGATGCGGTTCTGCGGGAAGTTGTAAGTGCGGATGCGTTCGGAGCGGTCGCCGGAACCCACCTGTGTCTTGCGCGCGTCGGCGCGGGCCTCGCGTTCTTTGGCGCGCGTCAGGTCGAGGAGGCGGGAGCGCAGGACGCGGAGGGCCTTCACGCGATTGCGCAGCTGGGAGCGTTCGTCGGCGCAATAAACCATCAGCCCCGTCGGCTTGTGGATGATCTGCACCGCGGATTCCGTCTTATTGACGTGCTGGCCGCCGGCGCCGCTCGCGCGGGCGACGGACATGTCGAGGTCTTCGGGCTTCAGGACGACTTCGGCTTCTTCGGCTTCGGGGAGGACCGCGACCGTGGCAGCGGAGGTATGGACGCGGCCGGAGGCCTCGGTGGCGGGCACGCGCTGGACGCGGTGGACGCCGGCCTCGTGGCGGAGGAGGGCGGTGGCGCCTTCGCCTTCGATGAGCAGGACCGCGTCGCGGACCCCGCCCAGGTCGGAGTGGGAGAGGGACATCAGCTCGCACTTCCAGCCCTTCTTCTCGGCGAAGCGGGTGTAGGCGCGGAGGAGCTCGGCGGCGAAGAGGGAGGCTTCCTCCCCGCCCGTGCCGGCCCGGATTTCTACAAGAGCATTACGAGAATCATCTGGATTCACCGGGATGATGGACCGGATCAGCTGTTCGCGGGCCACCTCGACGGCCGGCTCCAGCCGGGCGATCTCCTCGGCCGCCATCGCGCGGATCTCCGCGTCGGCCTCGCCGGCCAGGGCGCGGGACTCGGCCAGCTCCTTTTCCAGGGCCACCAGGGCGTCGTCGGCCTTGACGGCTTTGGACGTGAACCGGAGCTCGGCACCGAGGGCGGCGGCCCGGCGGTTATCGGCGAAGGTCGCCGGGTCGGCCAGTAGGCCTTCGAGCTCGGCCAGGCGGCGGCGGAAGCCGGTCAGGTCGGGGCGGAGGGGGCTGGCGGACATTGTTAAGAGGGTTAATCGGGCTTGGACAGGAGACGTCCGTTCGTTATTCAATGGAGTGCGGCAGGCTCCCCTCCGCAAGCCCGACCTTCATCCCTTTTCCGACCGACATGCAGCCCAAGGAACCCGCGCTCCGCGGCACCCACGTCCTCACCTGTGTGTGGGACTTCGATAAGACCCTTTGCCCGGGCTATATGCAGACCCCGCTCTTCAAGGCCTTCGGGGTCGATGAGGAGCAGTTCTGGAAGGAAACGAACCAGCTTCCGGCGCTTTATGCCCGCAAAGGCATCCGCACGCCCAAGGACTCCGTCTACCTCAACCACCTGCTCAGCTACGTGAAGTCTGGCCTCATGAAGGGCCTCACCAACGCCCGCCTCCGTGAGCTTGGGGCTGACATTGAGCTCTGCCCGGGCCTCCCGCAGTTCTTCCCCGCGCTCAAGGAGCACGTCCGCGAACTCGGCCGGAAGCATAACGTCGAAGTTGTCCTCGAGCATTACGTCATCAGCACCGGCCTCGCCGAGATGATCCGCGGCACCTCGCTCGCGGCGCATTGCGACGGCATCTACGGCTGCGAATTCCTCGAGCACCCGCTCCCGCCGCATTTCACCAAACAGGACGAGCTCTCGCTGGACCTGCCGACCGAAATCACCCAGGTCGCCGCGATGGTCGATAACACCATCAAGACCCGCTTCCTCTTCGAGATCAACAAAGGCTCGAACAAGAACGCCGATATCGACGTCAACGCCGTCGTCCTGACCGAGGATCGCCGCGTACCGTTTGAGAACATGATCTACGTCGCGGATGGACCAAGTGACGTCCCCGTCTTCTCGTTACTGCGTAAGAACGGCGGCAAGGCCTTCGCGGTCTACGTGCCCGAGAGCGAGGCCGAGTTCGCCCAGAACGACGCGCTGCTTCAGGCCGGCCGCGTGCATGGCTACGGCCCGTGCGATTATTCCGCCGCCGCCTTCACGCCCAAGTGGATCCGCCACGCCCTCGCGGGTATGGTCGAACGCCTCGCGCAGGAACGCACGCGCGCCCTCGCGGCCCGCGTCACCCGTCCGCCTCGCCATCTGCACACCGAGCCGGCGCCTCCGGGCGCCGCGGACGCCGCCTCGCAGGGAACCCTCTTCGGCGAATAATCATGCCCGCCCCCGCCCGCAAACGCTCCACCACGCTCGCCCGCCCGGCCAGCGAGAGCAAACCGATCCTCGCCGTCGTGCTCGCCCTCGTCGGCGCGTTCCTGCTCGTCGCGATGCTGTTCCACACTCCCGCGGACCAGAATCTCATCCCGGAATGGCTGGAGAAGACCTTCAGCCTGCCGGCCGAATCAAACGCGACGACCGAGCATAATCCGTGCGGCGCCTTCGGTGCGACCGTCGCGGTCATCCTGTTCAGTCTCTTCGGTTACGCCGGCTTCTTCGTGCCGTTCTTCCTTTTCGCCGCGGCTTGGTTCGCGCTCAACCAGCGCGCCCACACGCTCTGGCCGGTCAAGGTCACGCTGATGGTGCTCTGCGTCGTTCTCTTCGCCCCGATCCTCACCCTATGGCTCGGCGCCGCGAAGGATGCCTCCGTCGCCTTCGATCCGCGCGGACCGGGTGGCGTGCTCGGCAGCATGCTCTTCTCCACCGTCTTCCATCCGGTGCTCGGTGATTATGGAGCCTGGATTCTCGTCTTCCCTTACGGCTTCTGTCTCCTCGGTGCGCTCGCCGACGATCCGAAGGCCACGCTTTCTTCTTGGATTGCGGAGATCCGCGATGGCCTTGGCGCCTGGAACGCCGAACGTAAGGCCGCCGCCGCGACCGTCGCGGAAGAGCAGCGCCGCCGTGCTGCCATCGCCGCCGAGCTCCGCCGCAAGCAGCAGGAAGTCGTCGGCACCGCCATCGCGGTGCCCCAGCCCAAGGAGGCCCCGAAGGCGGCCACGAAGGTCGCCCCGGTCGCCGTCGACATCCCGCAAGAAGTTCCGGTGGAAACCGGCCCCGACCTCGTCCAGTCCGACAACGTCAGCATTTCCCCTGAGCTGGAGAGCAAGGACAAGAAGCCAGAGAAACCCAAGGCGGTCTCGGAAAAAGAGGACGAGGAAGAAGTCGAAGCCAAGCCCCCGCGCAAGCAGCCTGCGCCGCTCGGCCCCGACGCCGGCAAGGTGCTCGTTGTCCAGCCAGACAAGATTGAGAAGGCCCGCGCCAGCCAGGTTTTGAAGAAGCGCGGTGACTACGTCTTCCCTGAGATCAAGATGCTCAACGAGCCGTCCGCCAACTCCCGGGCCGAGCCGGAGGATTTCCGCAAACGCGCCGCCGATCTCATCGAGACGCTCAAGCAGTTCAAAGTTGATTGCGTGCCCGTCGACCCCGTCAACGGCGTCGACGTCGGCATTCAGCAGGGTCCGTCGATCACGCGCTATGAGATCAAGCCTGCGCCGGGCGTGCGCGTGGAGAAGATCGCTAATCTCTCAAATAATATTGCGATGAACCTTGAGGCCGAGGCTGTACGCATCCTCGCGCCGGTGCCAGGCAAGGGTACCGTCGGCATCGAGATCCCGAACAAGAACCGCAAGGACGTGCTCCTGCGCGAGATCATCGAGTCCAAAGCCTGGGCGGAGGCCGCCATGGAGCTACCGGTCGTGCTGGGCGTGGACAGTGTCACCAACAAGCCCGTCATCCAGGATCTCGCCAAGATGCCGCACGCGCTCATCGCCGGCGCCACCGGCCAGGGCAAATCCGTCTGCATCAACGCCATCATCGTCTCGCTCCTCTACCGCTGCACGCCCCAGGACCTACGCTTCATCATGGTCGACCCCAAGGTCGTCGAGCTGCAGATCTACAACAACCTGCCGCACCTGTTGATCCCGGTCGAGACCGACGCCAAGCGCGTGCCGGCGGCGCTCAAGTGGATCATCGCCGAGATGTCGCAGCGTTACAAAATCTTCGCCAAGTGCGGCGTGAAGAATATCACCGGCTTCAACGCCAAATTCGCCAAGGAGGCGGGTCTTCCTAAGCAGGAGGAGTTGGCGCTCAGCCCCGACGAGTTAGCCGCCGCGGTCGCCGCGGCGGAAGAAGTGATCGATGACGGCGTGCGCGTCCAGAACGAGAAGTTGCCCTACATCGTCTGCATCATCGACGAGATGGCGGACCTCATGATGGTCGCGGCCAAGGACGTCGAAACGTCCGTCGCCCGTATCGCCCAGTTGGCTCGGGCCGCTGGCATTCACCTCGTCCTCGCCACGCAGCGTCCGTCAACGGATGTCATCACGGGCCTCATCAAGGCCAACCTGCCGACGCGTATCGGCTTCAAGGTCGCCTCGCAGATCGACTCGCGCACCATTCTGGATCGTGGCGGCGCCGAGACGCTGGTCGGCCGCGGCGACATGCTCTTCGTGCCTCCCGGCAGCGCCACGCTCAACCGCGTGCAGGGCGCCTTCGTCGGCGAGCAGGAAGTCGCCGCGATCGTCGAGTTCCTGGCGGAGAAGAACGGCAAGCCCGAGTTCGCCCAAGATGTCATCAAGGCCATCGAGGAGGGCGCCTCCGGCGGCATGGAGGGCGAAGAGGGCGAAGAAGGCGAAGATCCGCTCGTCGCGCAGAGCTGGGCCATCATCAAGGAAACCGGCCGCGCCTCGGTCTCGATGCTGCAGCGCCGCCTCAAGCTCGGCTATAACCGCGCCGCGCGCATCATGGATATCCTCCATGACAAGGGTTACGTCGGACCGGAGAATGGCTCCAGCCCGCGCGAGATTCTGGTCGAGTGAACGGGAAGCAAAGAGCCAGAGACGGGCTTAGGGCCAGCATCACCTAGCCTGTCCCTAGCCCTATCCCTGAGTCTAGCCCCGACGCAGGCTTACTTCTTCTCCTTCTTCTTCTTTTTTTCAGTCACGACCGGCTTCTTCTTTTCTGGTGTCGGGATGGAAGGCTCCGGCACGGGCTTGGTCGGATCGACCGTCGGGGCTGGCGCGGCGGGGTCAAAGAAAGGCTTCGGCTCCGGAGCGGCCGGGGATTCCTTGGCGGGCTCGGCGGCCACGGCGAGGCTGGCGGTGAGCAAGAGGGCGAGGAAGGCGGGCTTCATGGGGATAAGGATGATACAGCGAAAGCCGGGGGAAGTTTCAAGGGCTTCGCGGCTAGGCATGAAAAAGCCCCGTCATCCGGGGCTTTTTAAGGGAGGCGGCTCTTTTTAGAGGGAGGTCGTTTCCTTGGCAGCCTTCTTGGCCGTCGGCTTCGCGGCAGGCTTCGGCGCTTCGGCGTCGGGCTTCTTCGCTTCCGGTTTCTCGGTCTTCTCGGCATCGGATTCCTTCTTGGCCTTCTTTAATTCTTTGGCGGCGGTGGCGCCGGCGACGACGGCAGCTTCCGCGAGCTTGGCGTTGGAAGGGGAAGCAGCCTTATCGGTACCGATGGCGGCGAGCTTAGCGGCTTCGTCCAGGGCGACCTTGGCGGCTTCCATCGCGATCTGGGTAGCGGCGTCGACGGACTCAGCAACGAGCGAGACTGGTTCGGCGAGCGCGGCCGCGGCGGGGACTTCCTTCTTGGGCTTCTTCTTGTCGGTCGTGGCCTTCGGCTTGTCGACCACGACGGTGCCGGTGCTGGAAGTGGGGGCCTTTTCTTTCGTGGTGGCGGCCGAAGCGAGGGCGGCGACGGCGAGCAAGGCGAGGAGGCTGGTCTTCATGTTATGGATAATACACCACGTGCCGGGCGGAGTTTCAACCCCCGTCCGGACGGAAGGCGAAGAAGGCAGCCCGAGGATGTCGTAAAGGCCGATAAACACCCATTTTTCGCTCCGTAGCACGTACGGAAGCTCAGCCGATAGCATCCATCATGGCGGCCTAAAAGGCGAAATTGCCCTATTCGCTTGCTCGCCCGAGGCATTTCCCAATGAAAGTCCCTTCGATGTCTTCCATCGAAAACCTGTTCGGGAAAAACCGCGAATGGTCGGAGAGCGTTCGTCGCCAAGACCCCGCTTTCTTCGAGACCCTGTCCAAGCAGCAGCATCCCCGTTACCTCTGGATCGGCTGCTCCGATAGCCGCGTCCCCGCCAACGAGATTGTCGGCCTGCTGCCTGGCGAGCTCTTCGTGCATCGCAACGTCGCCAACGTCGTCGTCCACTCCGACCTGAATTGTCTCTCGGTCCTGCAGTACGCGGTGGACGTCCTGAAAGTTGAGCACGTCATCGTCTGTGGGCACTACGGTTGCGGTGGCGTGCAGGCCTCGCTCGAACGCCGTAATGTAGGCCTGGTCGATAATTGGCTGCGTCATGTGCGCGACGTGCACCACAAGCACGCCATCGTCGTCGAGTCCGTGCTCGGCCCTGCGAAGCTGGACACGCTCTGCGAGCTCAACGTCATCGAACAGGCGGCCAACGTCTGTCATTCCACGGTCATGCAGGATGCCTGGGCCCGCGGGCAGAAGGTCGAAGTCCACGCTTGGATCTACGGCCTGCGCGACGGCCTGATTAAGGACCTGGGTCTGAACGTCGCGTCCCTCGAGGCGCTGACGCCGGCTTATGGCAAGGTGCTGGCCCACTACCGCCGCCTGGGTGGAACCGCTGGGTAGTAGGTCCGCTTGAGCGCCGCCGTCACGCCGTCAGCGTGGCAGGATGATTTCTCAGGATCGTCCGCGTGAGCGGCTGGTGCGGCTCGGTCCGCGCGCCTTGCTCGATGCCGAGCTCATCGAACTCCTCATCGGCACTGGCACCAAGGGCGCGCCGGCGCCGGTCGTCGCGACGGCCTTGCTGGCGGAGTCTGGTTCGCTGGCGGCGTTGGCAACCTGGGACACGCACGACTTCGGGCGGGTCCACGGGCTCGGTCCCGCGAAGGCCGCCGAGCTCACCGCCGCGATGGAACTCGCGCGAAGAATCCGAGAGCGCGCGCATGATCCCGGCGAGAAGCTTGACGCCCCCGCCAAGGTCTGGGCGCGGCTCGAACCATTCGCGGCCGGCCTCGCGGTCGAGAAGTGCTGGGTGCTCTGCCTGAACCGGCGCAACCGGCTGCTCGCATTGCATGAGGTCAGCTCCGGGACCGCGACGAGTTCGCTCCTGCATCCGCGAGAGGTCTTCCGGCAGGCGTTGAAGCATGCCGCGTCGGCGGCGATCGTGGCACACAATCACCCCAGCGGAGATCCGACGCCGAGTCCGGCGGACCGGGCCGTGACCCGGCAGCTGGCCGACGCCGGGAGGGTCGTGGGGGTGGAGTTACTGGATCATGTGGTCATCGGTCGCCCGGAGGCCGATCCGGCGGGTAAAGGGTGGTTCAGTTTTGGGGAGGCGGGCTTGATTTAGAGGAACTTCCCCGTGAGGTTAGGGGTCACAACCCCATGCCCCTTTCCCGGTCCATCAAGGTCGTGGCCGCGCTCGTCGTCCTCGCCTCCCTGGTTTTCGCCGGCCGCCAAGGCCAGCGCTACTATAAGAAGAATCTCGCCGCTCCGCGCGCCGGCGAAGTCGTCTACCGCCAAGACTGTATGAGTTGTCACGGACCGGTCGGCCAAGGCGTCGCCGGCAAGGCCGATGAACCCCTCGTCGGAGAAAAATCCATCGCTTCGCTGGCTAAGTACATCGCCCGCGAGATGCCCGAGAACGACCCCGGCACCCTGTCGCTCGCTGACGCCACCGCCTCCGCCGAATACATCCACAAGGCTTTCTATTCCGGCGAGGCCCGCGCCCGTAATCATCCGCCCCGTATCGAACTCGCGCACCTCACCGTCCGCCAGTACCGCGAGAGCATCGCGGACCTCCTCGCTTCGCTCCGCAACGCGACTGCCACGACCGAGACGGGCGGGCTGGCCGGCACTTACCGCGAACGACCTGAGCGCGATCCCAAGAAGCCGGACCAGAATCGCCCAGAAGTCACCTACAAGCAGCAGGTCGATCCGGTCATTGATTTCGACTTTGGCGATAAGGCCCCCGAGAAGGGTAGCTTCGCCGCGCAGTTCTCCATCAACTGGAGCGGTTCGGTCCATGTGCCGGACACCGGCGAGTATGAGTTCCGGGTCACGTCGCCCAACGGCGTCCGCCTCTACGTTAACGCTCCTGAGAACGGCAGCGAAAAGAACGCCCTCATCGACATCTGGGTGAGCTCGGCCATGACGCGCACGGCCTCCTCGCCGATCTTCCTCCTCGGCGGACGCAGCTACCCGCTCAAGCTCGAGTTCTTCAAGTATAAGGACAAGACCGCTTCGCTGAGGCTCGAATGGCGTCCGCCCGGCGGCGCCTGGACGGTGATTCCCCGCACGAACCTTTCGCCGAAATCTTCTTCTCCGGTCAGCGTGATCTCCGTGCCGCTGCCGCCGGACGACGGCAGCATCGGCTACGAGCGCGGCGCTTCGGTCTCGCGAGAGTGGACGGAGGCCATCGCCAAAGGCGCGCTGCAGGTCTCGGGGATGATTGGTCCGCACCTGTTCACTCTCGCGGGTACCAAGGCTGACGCGCCTGACCGCGGCGAAAAGCTCAAGGCCTTCACCTTGCGCTTCGCCCAGATGGCGTACCGCCGCCCGTTGAACGACGAGCAGAAGGCTGACCTTACGGCGATCTACGCCGCCGGCGTCGCCCCGGAAGTCGCCGCCAAGCGCGCCTTCATCTTCACGCTCTCCAATCCCGCCTTCCTGTACCCCGGCATCGGCCCGCAGGATGATTACGCCGTCGCCTCGCGCCTCGCGTTGACGCTGTGGGATTCCGTCCCCGACGCCGCGCTCTTGAAGGCCGCCGCGGCTGGTCAGCTCAAGGATGCCGCCCAGGTCCGGCTCCAGGCGCAGCGCATGATGAAGGACCCGCGTGCTAAGTCGAAGCTGCGCGACTTCCTCCACCACTGGTTGCACGTCGAAGAAGGGGCCGAGATCGCCAAGGACCAGAAGGAATATCCCGGCTTCGACCAAGGCGTCGTGATGGACCTCCGCACCTCGCTGGATCTCTTCGCCGAGAGTGTCGTCTGGTCCGAAGCATCCGACTACCGCCAGCTCCTACTGAGCGACACCATCCTGATGAACGAGCGCCTCGCCAAGTTCTATGGCCAGAAGGTCGAGGCCGGTGCGGGCTTCCAGCCTGTCAAGATGGATGCAGAACAGCGCGGCGGCGTGCTCACGCACCCGTTTGTCCTCGCCACATTCTCCTACACCAAGTCTTCCTCGCCGATCCACCGTGGCGTCTTCGTGACCCGTAACATCCTCGGCCTCATGCTCAAGCCCCCGCCCATGGCCATCGCGTTCATGGACGATAAGTTCGACCCCTCGTTCACCATGCGCGAGAAGGTGACCGAGCTTACCTCCAAGCCCGCCTGCATGTCGTGCCACGTCACGATCAATCCGCTCGGTTTCAGCTTCGAGCGGTTCGACGCGGTTGGCCGCGTGCGCGCCACCGACAACAAGAAACCGGTCGATCCGACCTCCGACTACACCACCTCGGACGGCAACGTCATCAAGCTCACCGGTGCCCGCGACGTCGCGGTCCACGCCGCCGAAAGCCTTTCCGGCCAGACCGGATTCGTCCGCAACCTCTTCCAGGAAATGGTGAAGCAGCCGCCCGCGGCGTATTCGCCCGAGTTGCTCGGTCAGCTGACCTCCCAGTTCCGCGCCGATAAGTTCCACGTCCGCAACCTCGCCGTCGAGGTCGCCGTCGTCGCGGCGCTCCGTCCGACCGTCACCACCACCCCTTCCAATCGCTAAGACCATGTCGCTCCAACATCGTAGGGATTTCCTCCGCAGCCTCGGCCTCTCCGCCGCCGCGTTACCGCTCCTGGGCGGCCTTGCTTCGCTCGGAGCCGCCGAGCCGATCACCGGCCGCCGGCAGCGGGTCATCTTCGTCTTCTCGCCCAACGGCATCGTCCCGCCGGCCTTCTGGCCCGACGAGGAAGGCGCGAACTTCAAGCTCAAGGCGATCATGAAGCCCTTCGAGCCGTTCAAGGATAAGCTGCTCACGCTCAAGGGCGTGAACAACCGTGTCCGCGGTGACGGCGATTCACACATGCGCGGTATGAGCTGCCTGCTCACCGGCATCGAGCTCTTCCCTGGCAATATCATGGGCGGCGGCGGTGCGCCGGCCGGCTGGGCTAGCGGCCCGTCCGTCGACCAAGTCCTGCGTACCTACTTGCAGTCCAATCCCGCGACCAAGACGCGCATGGGCTCGCTGGAAATCGGCGTCGCCGTGGGCAATCGTGCGGATCCTTGGACGCGTTGGAGCTATGCTGGCGCCAACCAGCCCGTCGCCCCGATCTCGAGCCCTTACGAACTTTTCGACAAGCTCTACGGATCGATGAAGGAAGGGGAGAACCTCGGTTCCGTCCTCGACGGTCTCAAGGACGACATCGCCAAGGTCGCCAACGCCGTCGACAAGAGCGACCGGGGCCTGCTGGATCAGCATGCTACCGCCTTGCGCGAACTCGAGCGCGGCCTGAAGGAAAGCCAGTCGCAGGCGGCGCTCAAGGTGCCGCACCCGCCCGAGCCGGGTGTGCCGATGGACAATGACAGCATCCCGCAGATCACGCGCCTCCAGACCGAGCTCCTCATCAGCGCCTTCCAGAACGATATGGCCCGTGTCTCGACGTTCCAGTTCACCAATTCCGTCGGCCAGGCACGCATGAAGTGGATCGGCGTCGACGAGAGCCATCATTCGCTCTCGCACGACCCCGACCTCAACACCGGCTCGGTCGAGAAGCTGACCAAGATCAATATCTGGTTCGCCGAGCAGATCGCTTACCTCGCGAAGCGTTTGCAGGAGACCCCGGAGCCGAACGGTAAGGGCAACATGTTGGACAACACCACCATCGTCTGGACTAACGAGCTCGGGAAGGGCAACAGCCACACGCATGAAGATATCCCGTGGGTGCTCATCGGTGGCGGCCTTGGGTTCAAGACCGGTCGCGCCCTCAAGTTTAAGAAGGAGCCGCATAACCGTGTGCTCATGTCCATCGCCAAGGGCTTCGGTCATCCCATGAAGACCTTCGGTAATCCGAGTCTTTGCGAAGGCGGTCAGTTGAGTTTGGGATGAAGCCTGGTTTAAGCGGATACGGTTGGCGGTTAGGGGAAGGTACGAACGCAAGGGGAGACCGGAGACCGGAATGCATAGCGGAGGGCGTTAACCCCTAGCTCATCTTCCGGACTCCGGTTTCCCATTGGGTTGTGAGACGGTCTTGAGGTAGGGCTGACCATCCTTGGTCGGCCGCGGCAGCTAGGTCGTGACGCGGTCTCGACCCTACCTCGGGACAAGCGGATGCGATCGCATCGCATCCCTGCCTGTCATCTGTCCTCTGTCATCTTGAAAGGGTCCCCGCCTGTGCCGATTCCGATTGGAGCTCCACTTATTCCTGGATTTAGGTGGGCGGTACGTTGCCACGGCTCGGACGAGGCCGGTCGGGTCGCACCTCCCGTATATTATGTTCGTAGGGAAGGGAGGCTGCCGCGGGTGTCGAACACTGCAGGGGACAGTTAACATGACGAAATTCTCCGCTGAAAAGCAAGCAGGGGAGAGAAGAGAGGTGATTTCCCGGCGTCGATGGCTAGAACCTCCTCATGCGATACCCCTGCGCCCTCCTACTCCTTTGCCTTGGTCTGGTCGGCTGCCAGCAATATCAAGCCCGTCCAGAGATTGTCCCGGCCGATTACGTCGGCCTGCAGGCGCCGAAGACGGCCGCCCTCCTGTTGCAGAAGGATGATCGTCTCGCGATCTGCGGCGACTCTATCACCGAGCAGAAGATGTATAGCCGCATCATGGAGGCGTACATCACCGCGGCGCGATCCGACCTGCATGTGACGGTCCGCCAGCATGGCTGGAGTGGCGAGCAGGCCGGCGGCTTCCTTAAGCGGATGGATAATGACGTCCTCCGTTTCAAGCCCACCATCGCCACGACGTGCTACGGCATGAATGACTTCCGTTATGTTCCGCAGGACGAGGCCATCGCTGCGACCTATCGCGCGAACCAGACCGCCATCGTCCGCAAGTTCAAGGACTCTGGTGCCCGTGTCGTGCTTGGCTCGTCGGGCACGATCCACTCCGTCCCGCCGTGGGTGAAGTCCGCCAAGGGCACCTGGCAGGACCCTCAACCTCGCGCTGCTCAATTTCCGGAACATCAACATCGAGGTCGCCCAGGCCGAGCAGGTGGCCTTCGCCGACGTCTACTGGCCGATGCTCGTCAAAGGACACGAATCCCGTGCCAAGTATGGCGACGGCTTCAAGCTCGAGGGCAATGACGGCGTGCACCCCGGTTGGGCCGGCCACGTCATGATGGCGACCGCTTACCTTGAGGGACTTGGCCTGCGTGGTGATGTTGGCCAGATCAACGTCGACCTTGCGGCCGGAAAGGCGACGGCCCGCGAAGGGCAGCGCGTCGTCAAGTTCGAGGCGGGCGTCGTATCCCTTCGTAGCTTCCGGCTGCCTTTCTCCTTTGAGGTGGGCGATGTGACCAAGGATAACACCATCGCGGCTGGCGTGGCCTTGGCCGATTTCCAGAAGAAGCTTAACCGCCTGACCCTCAAAGTGGCCGGCGCCAAGACTGCTCAGGTCAAGGTGACCTGGGGCGAGACTTCCAAGGTCTTCACCGCCGCGCAGTTGGCCAAGGGCGTGAACCTCGCGGCCGAGTTCCCGCTGAATCCGACCTCGCCGGCTTTCGCCAAGATCTGGCAGGCCGTCGGCGACAAGCAGGCTTACGAGACCAAGCAGATCAAGACCCTCTTCCGCAGTCCGGAGGCCAAGAAGGATATGGAAGCTGTCGTGAAGAGCTCGCAGGTCGAGTTCGACCGCCTCGCCGCCGCGTTGAAGTCCGTCGTCAAGCCCGTCGACTCCTCGATCAAGATCGAAGAGGTACGCTGAGCGGACTCTACCAATGAAACGGGCCGCACTTTCGTGCGGCCCGGGCTATGGCTAGCCAACAACGATTGATTATTCGGCCGTGACGTTCTCAGCGACACCGACGCCGAGGGTCATGCCACCGACGACCTGGACCTTCTCCATGATGATCTTCTGGATTTCCTCCAGGACCTTCGGGTTCTTGATGAGGTAGTCCTTGGCGGCTTCGCGGCCCTGGCCGATGAGCTGGCCGTTATAGGCGATCCAGGCGCCCTTCTTCTCGAGGATCTTGTGTTCGATGCCGAGGTCGAGGACGGAGCCGGAGCGGGAGATGCCTTCGGTGTACATGATGTCGAACTCGCACTCCGTGAAGGGAGGGGCGACCTTGTTCTTCACGACCTTCACCTTGGTGCGGTTGCCGATGACCTTGCCGGAAGGCTCCTTGATCTGGCCGATACGACGGATGTCGATGCGGACGGAGGAGAAGAACTTCAGGGCGCGGCCGCCGGGGGTGGTTTCGGGGCTGCCGAACATCACGCCAATCTTTTCGCGGATCTGATTCGTGAAGATGCAGATGCAATTGGTGCGGCTGATGGCGGCCGTGAGGCGGCGCATGGCTTGGCTCATCATACGGGCCTGGACGCCGACGGTCGCGTCGCCCATCTGGCCGTCGAGTTCCTGCTTCGAGACGAGGGCGGCGACGGAGTCGATGACGACCACATCGACGGCGCCGGAGCGGATGAGGGTTTCGACGATATTGAGGGCGTCTTCGCCGGATTCAGGCTGGGAGACCAGGAGGTTATCGAGGTCGACGCCGACCACCTTGGAGTAGCGAGGGTCGAGGGCGTGTTCGACGTCGACGAAGACGGCGTTGCCGCCCTGGCGCTGGATCTCGGCGATGATGGAGAGACAGAGGGTCGTCTTACCGGAGGATTCCGGGCCGAAGATCTCGACGATACGGCCGCGGGGGAGGCCGCCGACGCCCAAGGCAAGGTCGATGGCGACCGAGCCAGTGGAGACGGACGAGACCTGCATCTTGGTCGCGTCTCCCATGCGCATCAGGGTGCCATCGCCATACTGCTTGTTGATGGCGGAGAGAGCCAGATCGAGGGTCTTCTTCTCGGCTGCCTGGTTGGCAGATTTTTCCTTAGCGGTGGGTTCGGATTTGGCGGACATAGCGTTGGGTATGCGTAAGGGAAGGTGCCGAGGGCGGGGAGCCTTGCAAGCAAAATGAACAAATGTTCACTACTTCTTTATACCCCCCTTTGGGCGGGGGTTAGAAGCTAAACAAATCCACCAGCCAATCCCAGAAACCCTCGTCTTTCTTGGCTTTTACGGGAGTTTTTCGGGCCGGCGTCTGGGCGAGCTGGAGGGCTTTCTCGGCCTCGAGCTTCTTTAATTTAGCGAGGCCTTGCGTCATCAGGTCGGCCGCTAGGCTGTCGCGGAGGCGTTGCTCGGCCTTGGCTCCGGCCGGGCTTTGGCAGCCGAGCACGACCGCAATCACCCGGATATCCTTATCCTTGGCGGTGGTCACGATGGAGGCGTGCGCGGCCACGGTCCACCCGGTCTTCAATCCATCGCAGCCGGGGAAAGAGTCCAGGAGGTGGTTATGGTTAAGGAGTTCGAGCGGTTTACCCGGCCGGCGTAAGATATACTGCTTCGTGCTGGTGTACTTAAGCGCTTCCGGGAACCGGCAGAGCGTGACGGAGAGCTTGGCCACATCGCGGGCGGTGGTGGTGTCATGCGGGCCTTTGCCGTAGGTGAGGCCGTTGGGCGTCACGAATCTCGTGCGGGTCATGCCCAGCTCCGCGGCGCGGCGGTTCATGCGGGCCACGAAGGCGGGGACGCTGCCCGCGCGATCGATGGCGAGGGCCACGGCCACGTCGTTAGCGGACTTCAGCAGCAGCGCGTAGAGCATCTCGTCGACCGTAAAACTTTCGCCCGGCGCCAGCCAAATCTGCGAGCCCCCGATGTCGGCGGCGGCCTTGGTGACCTTCACCCGGCTACGCAGTGTCGTCTGGTTCGCCCGGATATCCTCGAGCACGAGGAGAGTCGTCATGAGCTTCGTCACGCTCGCCGGATGGCCCGGAAAGTCGGCTTTCTCTTCGGAGAGTACCGCGCCGGTCGCGGCGTCGACGCAGATCGTGCCGTCGACCCTCATGCCGGCCTTTGAATAGGGCGTGGCGGCGACCGCCTCGGCCGGGAACGACAAACTCAGAAGGAGGGTGGCGATGGCGGCGAAGCGCACGCGCGATTGGTTGACGGACCGCGCCCGTGAGCAAGACCGATTTGCGTTAATATTATTACCTGTCCAACTTGCCGACATGCGCGCCTACCTGCTCCGACATGCCGAAGCCGTCCCCGGGACGCCGGACGCTTCGCGCGACCTCACCGCGCAGGGGCAGCGGCAGGTCGCCTTGCTCGCCAAGGGCGCGGGTCGGGTGCCGCTCGAGGAAATCGACGCGATCGAGCATAGTCCGCTTGTCCGCGCGGTGCGCACAGCCCAGCTACTCCGGCTCGCGACGGGTTCGCCGTTACCGCTCAAGGTCCTGGGCGGACTGGAGCCCGAGCACGATCCGCGCAAGACGGCGGTGCTGCTCGCCAAGTCGCGCCGTAGCCGCCTGCTCGTCGGGCATAATCCGCATCTGGCTGAACTGACGGCCTTGCTGCTGGGCCTGGCCGATGGCGGTGCCGCGGTCCGTTTCCGCAAATCTGGCCTGCTGGCCTTGGAGCGCACGGCCAAGCCGACGCGCCTCCGCCCGTATGGTTCCTGGAGCCTGCTGTGGATGATTCCTCCGGACCTCGCGAAATGACACGGCCCGTTCTTGACGGCATGCGACGTCGCCCTGACCCTGCCAGCGTGCCCGCAAGCCGCCGACATCTTCTAATCTGGAGCGCCGTGGCCGGCGTCCACCTCGCGGCCGTCGCCGCGGTCTGGATGGGCGGCGCCCTCGGCGTCAGCGAAGCCTCCCGCGAAGGCGGCTTGATTCTGGTGACGCTGGTGACCGAGCCGGTCGCCTTGCCCGGCGAAGCCAAGGGTGGCGTGGCCCTCGGCGCCGGTCTGCCCGTCGCGATCAACGTCCCCGTCGCGGTTCCTTCCGCCGCGCCACTCGTTGCGGCGCCGACCATCGCGTCGGTGCCGACTTCCGCGGTGGCGGTCGCCGTCGCGACCAAGGGCGAAGTCCTCGCCGCCGCGCCGGCCCCCGTCGCCGAAGTCTTCGTGCCGCCATCTTTCCTTTCTCGTCAGGAGCCAGCCTATCCCGAGCGGGCGCGTCGCGCCGGCGTCGAAGGCGTCGTCGGTGTGCGCATCGCGCTCGCAGCGGACGGTTCTGTGCGGCAGGTCGAGCTGACGCAGAGTTCGGGGAGCCGTCTGCTCGACGAAGCCGCCTTGGCGGCCGCGCGCGCGTCGACGTTTGCGCCGGCTTCGCGCAATCGGACGCCGGTTGAGTCTGAAGCCGTCGCGAGCTATCGCTACGAGCTACGCTGAATCACTCAGAGGGGGAGCGAGGCCAAGGACCTTATCTCAAGCTGACGAAATCAGGATGGGTGCCGAGCGATCATCTGGCCGAAACGCCCCCAGTCGCCCGGCTTGAGGGAGCGATCCATGACGACGGTGCTCGGCACGTTCGGTTCACAGCGGACGGACCAGAGTGGGCGCGCGCTCGTGGGCAACATGCCGAAGCGGATGTCGCCGATGAGCACGGCGGGACCATCGGCCGTGAAGCTGTTCCAGTCCTGCGTGAAGCGCGAGAAGTCGGCGACGATGACTGCCGCGGGCGAGCCAGCCGCGGGCAGGCCGGGACTGTTTGGAGTCAAAGCCACGCGCTTTTCGCCGACGATCACCTGCGGGTCCGCGAAAGGCATAACGCGCACGGCAGCTGTATGCCACTTGCCGCCTTCGAGCCACACGCAGCGCCAGACAACGAGATTGAGGGCGGTCGGCTTGACCGCGACGCGTTCGACGCGGTGGGTGAGCTGTTGTGTAGCGAACCACTGGCGCAGCGCAGTCTCCGCGCGCGCATGCTGCCAGACGCCGAGCAACGCATACGACGTAAACCAGACCAGGCCGTAGACGGCGAGTCGGGGCGCGGCCTTCTTCCAGGCGAGGATCGCGAGCACCAACACCGGCAGGGTGGCGATGAGGTCAATAATTGGCATGCAATCCCAAGCGTAGCGGCCGAAGTCAAAAGGCCAGAGCAGCATTGTGCCATAGCTCGTGCACGCATCGCAGAGTACGTGTGATAACGCACCCGCCAGGCCGGGCAGGAATAGGTCGCGCCAATGCGCGTCCGGTCGCCGGCGGAAGAACCAAGCCGAGATCAAGGCGGCGAGGAGACCCCAGACAGGCGCGAAGGCGAAGCTGTGCGTGAAGTGGCGATGCCAGCGGAAGGAGACGAGTGGGTCGCCGGCGGAGCGGATGAAGACGTCGAGGTCGGGGCCTTCGCCGGCGAGCAGGCCCGCGAGGGCGGCGGCGGGCAGGGAAGCGCCGGCGCGGCGGACGGCGATGCCGGCGGCGATGCCGAGGGCGGCGTGCGTGACATTATCCATGCGTCGAACTTACGAGCCTCGGTCGCGGAAGGAAGGCGGACTTTCATTTTTTCGCCGGAAGCCGCCAATAGGCTGGAACCCTGAGGCGTTCTCTCCGTCTAATCTGATACCCCCATGAGACTGCTTTTCTCCGCCTTGGCGCTGTGCGCCGCTATCCTCGGTCACGCCGCCGACAAGGACTACCCACTGGTCGACGCGCAAGGAGGTCCGCGCCCGCGGCGGCCTGCCGAATTTCTTCCTCAAAGCCCAGACGGCCGGCGCCGAAGCTGAAGATCGGTTACCTCGGTGGTTCGATCACCGCGCAGAGGGGCTGGCGCGTGCAGACCCTTGCCCATTTCCAGAAGGCCTACTCGCAGGCGACCTTCACGGAGATTAATGCCGCCATCGGTGGCACCGGTTCGGACCTCGGCGTCTTCCGCGTGCAGCAGGACGTGCTCTCGAAAGGGCCAGACCTCCTCTTCGTCGAGTTCGCCGTGAATGATGGCGGTACCGACCCTCAGCGCATCATCCGCTGCATGGAGGGCATCGTGCGACAGACCTGGAAGGCCAATCCCAAGACCGATATCTGTTTCGTCTACACCCTGACCGAAGCGCTTTCCCCGCCCATGCTCGAGGGCAAGTTGCAGCGCTCCGCGAGCGCGATGGAGAAGGTCGCCGAATTCTACGGCATCCCGACGATCACCCTCGGCATGGAAGTCGCCAGGTTGGCCAAGGCCGGCAAGCTCCTCTGGAAGGCGCCGTTGCCGCAGACCGACGCCGAGAAGGCTGCGCTCGGTGACAAGTTCGTCTTCGCACGGGACGGCGTGCATCCGCATGATTCCACCGGCCAAGTGCTTTATACGCAGGCCATCGTCCGTTCGCTGCCCGCGCTCGCCATCGCGAACCACACGCCGACGCCGCACGTGAGCAACCTCGCACTCGACCCGGCGAACTTCGAGCGCGCGACGCTCGTGCCGATCACCGCCGCCAAGCTGTCGGACGGACTCCTCCCGGCGGACATGAAGACGGCGGATTACGCCAAGGCCTGGGCTAATCGCCTGCCCGCGATGGTCCGACTCACGCAGCCTGGCCAGAGCATCGAATTCAAATTCAAGGGCACGCATTGCGCCGTCTATGACGTCGTCGGCCCGGCCGGCGGGAAGGTCGCCGTCACGCTCGACGGCGGTAAGCCTTTCGTCGTCCAGCGCATCGACGCTTATTGCACTTACGCGCGCCTGAGTAATTTCGTCGTCGGCACTGGCCTGCCAGAAGGCGTCCACACCGTCCGACTGGAGCTCTTGGCCGACCCGATCGACAAGGCGGCCGTCCTCGCGAAGAACAAGAACCAGATCGATAAGCCCGAACGCTTCGCCCCCCTCCATTTCTTCCCGGGTGCGCTGCTGATTCTCGGCGAACTCGTCCCTTAATAGGCCTCGGACGACGCCCAGCCTTGACCGCCCCCTGACCCCCTCCAAAACTCCGCTCCTCCCCCATCACCACACACCCATGCGTTTCGGCCTCAATACGTTCCTCTACGCCTCTCCGTTCACCAACGAGAGCGTCCACCTCTTCAAGAAGCTCAAGAACTGGGGCTTCCACACTGTCGAGATCCCGATCGAGGATCCGTCGCATACCGACCCGAGGTTCCTGAAGGCCGCCGCCGCCAGCGCCGGCATCGCCATCGGTTCCATCTGCGCCTGCATGGGCCCCGGCCGCGACCTGCGCGGTTCCGCTAAGGATCAGGCCGCCGGCCGTAAGTACATCATGGCGCTCATCGACCAGGCGGCACTCGCCGGTTGCCCGCGCATCATCGGCCCGCTCTATTCCGTCGTCGGCCTCATCGGCGCCCATGACGACAAGACCAAGGCCAAGCACTTCAAGCTCGTCGTCAAGAATCTCAAGGTCATCGGCAAGTACGCGCAGAAGAAGGGCATCGAGCTCGACATCGAGCCGCTGAACCGCTTCGAGACCGACTTCCTCAACACCTGCGACCAGGGCCTCCGCCTCGTCAAGGCGATCAACCTGCCCAACGTGAAGCTCCACCTCGACACGTTCCACATGAACATCGAGGAGAAGAACCAGGCCGCCGCCATCCTCAAGGCCGGCAAGCACCTCGGACACTTCCACGCCTGCGGTACCGACCGCGGTACCCCTGGTGGCGACTCCCTCGACTGGAAGCCCATCGTCGGCGCCCTCAAGAAAATCGGCTACAAGCAGGACGTCGTCATCGAGTCCTTCACCACCGACGTCAAGGTGATCGCCCGTGCCGCCGCCATCTGGCGCGCCATGGAGCCGCACCGCGACGATATCGCCGTCAAGGGCCTGAAGAACCTGAACCGTTTCTTCGGCAAGCAGAAGTAACCCTTCCGCCCAACCACTCATGAAACTGCTTACCCCTCTCCTCGCCCTCGCCGCGCTTTGCGTGTCGGTTTCCGCCGAGGACAAGAAACTCTTCAACGGCAAGGATCTCGCCGGCTGGAAGGGCCTCGATTTCTGGTCCGTCGAAGACGGTGTCATCACCGGCCGCACGACCAAGGAGAAGCCCACCAAGGGCAACACCTTCCTCGTGTGGGAAGGCGAAGTCGCCGACTTCGAGCTCACGTTCCAGTACAAGATCGTCGGCGGTAACTCCGGCGTCCAGTACCGCAGCAAGCTCGTCGACGAAAAGGGTTTCGTGATCGCTGGCTACCAGGGCGACTTCGAAGCGGGTAAGACCTACTCCGGGATCCTCTATGAAGAGAAGGGCCGCGGCATCCTCGCCAAGCGCGGCGAGAAGGTCGTCGTCAAGGAAGGCGCCGACGCCAAGAAGCCGAAGATCGAGGTCACCGGTTCGCTCGGCAAGACCGAGGAGATCCAGGCCAAGATCAAGGCTGAGGCCTGGAATGAATACCGCGTCGTCGCCAAGGGCGGCCACCTGCAGCACTTCATCAACGGCGTCCAGACCGTCGACGTCACTGACGAGACCGCCGTCGGCGCCAAGAAGGGCCTCCTCGCCCTTCAGCTCCACGCCGGTCCGCCCATGGTCGTCCAGTTCAAGGACATCGTCCTCAAGGAGATCAAATAACCTCTCATGAAAAAATCCCTCCTCAGCCTCCTCCTGCTCTCGGCCGCGTTCGTCTCGGCCGCGGACAAGAAGAACGTCCTCCTCATCGCCGGCAAGCCGAGCCACGCCCCGGGCGAGCACGAGCATAACGCTGGCATCCAGCTCCTCGCGTCCGGCCTCAAGCAGTCCGCCGCCGACTTGGTTAACGTCGATGTTTCCCTCAACGGCGAATGGCCTTCTGACGAGCGCGTCGCCAAGGCTGATACGATCGTGATCTACTCCGATGGCGGTGGCGGCCACCCGGCCCTCCCTCACCTCGATCAGCTCGCCAAGAAGATGGCCGCTGGCACCGGCTTCGTCTGCCTCCACTACGCCGTCGAGCCCGCCTACGAGCGCGCCGGCTGGCTGAGCGTCGACGGCAAGCCTGTGAGCCCAGCTCCCGCGGGCCGTTCCTCCAAGGGCAAGGGCGCCCTCGAACTCAAGGAGTGGCTCGGCGGCTACTTCGAGCAGCACTGGTCCGTGAACCCGCACTGGACCGCCGACTTCAAGGTCATCCCTGATCACCCGGCTAGCCGCGGCGTGAAGCCTTTCGGCTCCAACGACGAGTGGTATTTCAACATGCGTTTCCGCGACGGCATGGAAGGCGTCACGCCGCTCCTGTCCGCCATCGCTCCCGCCGAGACCATGAGCCGCGGCGACGGACCGCACTCTGGTAACCCAGATGTGAAGAAGTTGGTCCTCGAGGAGAAGAAGCCCGCGGTCGTCGCTTGGGCGGTCGAGCGCAAGGACGGCGGTCGTGGCTTTGGTTTCACCGGCGGCCATTATCACGCCGGCTGGGCTAACGACAGCCAGCGCACGCTCGTCCTCAACGCGATCGTCTGGACCGCGAAGGCTGAAGTCCCTGCCGCCGGCGTCGCCACGAAGTTCACCGAAGAAGAGCTCAAGGCGAACCTCGACAAGAAGACCCCGCGCAAGTCCCCCAAGAAGAAGTAAGCGACCTTCAGGTCGCCCGCATCAGGTCGGAGGTTCGCCTCCGGCCTTTTTCGTGCCTAGAAAAGAGGCGTCTCGTTTGACCTCGGCGACCGCTCCGCAACCTTACTGGGATGTCCAAGCACATTGCGATCATCGGCGGCACCTCTGGCATTGGCCGCGCGACTGTCGCGCAGCTCCAGGCCGACGGACACATGGTGTACGCCGCGTGCCGCTCGCCCGAGAAACTGGCCGACCTCGGGATTGAGGCCCAGTCGTTCGACGCCGCTGCGCCTGGCCCGCTCACGTGGCCCGAGCGCCTTGACGGCTTCGTCTACTTCCCTGGCTCGATTTCGCTCAAGCCGTTCCACCGCCTCACCGCCGAGGATTTCCAGCGCGACCTCCAGGTGAACCTCTTCGGCGCCATCGCCGCGCTCCAGTCCGCGCTGCCCGCGCTCAAGGCTTCGGGCAACGCGTCCGTCGTGCTCTTCTCCACCGTCGCCGTCGCGCAGGGCATGCCCATGCACGCCAGCATCTCGGCGGCGAAGGGCGCCGTCGAAGGCCTCGCCAAGAGCCTCGCCGCCGAATGGGCGCCGGCCATCCGCGTCAACGTGATTGCGCCGTCGCTGACGGACACCCCGCTCGCCGGCGCGTTGCTCAATTCGGACCTGAAGAAAGAAGCCGCGGCCAAGCGTCACCCATTGCAGCAGGTCGGCCGCTCCGAGGACATGGCTGCGCTCGTTGCGCATCTGCTCTCCGGGCATGCACGCTTCATGACGGGCCAGGTGCTCCACGTGGACGGCGGCCTGTCGTCGGTGCGTACGTTCTGACGCGGACACAAAAAACCCGGGCGCTTGGTGGGCCCGGGTTTTGAAGGAGCCTGCGCTCCGGTTAGATCAGCATCAGCGCCGGTTCTTCAAGGAGCTGCTTGAGCGCCTGGAGGAACTGAGCGGCGTTGGCGCCGTCGACCACGCGGTGGTCGCCCGAGAGGCCGATCACCATGCGGTGACCGATGACCATGCGGTCCTGAGCGTCGACGACAGGCTTCTTGATGGTCGCGCCGACGGAGAGAATCGCGGCGTTGGGCACGTTGATGATGCCGTAGAAACCGGTGACGCCGAACATGCCGAGGTTGGTGACCGTGAAGGTCGAGCCCGACATCTCGCTCGGCGTGAGCTTCTTCGAGCGAGCCTTGCCGATGAGCGCCTTCGCTTCGATGGCGATGTCCTTGAGCGTCTTCGCGTGCGCGTCGCGGATGACCGGGGTGACCAGGCCGTCTTCGAGGGCGACGCCGAAGGAGAGGTGGACCGCGCCGTGGGTGCGGATGCTCGTGCCAGCCCAGGAAGCGTTGACCGCGGGGACGCGGCGGAGGGCTTCGGCGGAGGCCTTCAGGATGAAGTCGTTGACCGAGAGCTTGATCGCGTCGGCGCCGGTTTCGGCGAGGCGCTTGTTCAGCGATTCGCGCATCGCCATGAGCGGGGCGGCGTCGACTTCGACTTCGAGGTAGAAGTGCGGGACGGTGATCTTAGACTCCAAGAGTCGGCGAGCGATCGTCTGGCGCATGCCGCCTACCGGGACGTCGGCGTCAGGCTGGATGCCCTTGCCGTCGGCGGGCGGAGCGACCGCGACGTTGAGCGGGCCAGAAGGAGCGGCAGCGGCCGGAGCCGAAGCGGCGGCGGCGACATCGCGGGCCACGACGCGGCCACCAGGGCCGGATCCGGCGAGAGCGGCGACATTGAGCGCGGCTTTTTCGGCCATGCGCTTGGCGTAAGGCGAGGCCTTGGTGCGGGAAGCGTCGGACTGCGGAGTCACGGAGCCGGAGGAAGCGGGAGCGGCGGGGACGCAGCTCACTTCGGCCTTCTCGGGAATGGCTGGGACGGCGGTCTTGGGAGCCTTCGGCGCCGGAGCGGCGGTGGGCTCAGGGGCGGCTTCACCTTTCTTGCCGATGGCGCAAATCGGAGCGCCGACGGGCAGCTGCTGGCCGGCGGGGGCGTAGATCTTGAGGATCGTGCCAGGTACGGTGCAGGAAAGTTCCATCGTCGCCTTGTCGGTCTCGACTTCAGCGAGGATGTCGCCGAAGGCCACCACTTGGCCTTCCTTGATATTCCATTTCACCAAAGTCCCCACCGACATCGTGTCGGAGAGCTTCGGCATATCGATAATTTCAGCCATCGGATTTGAAAAGTAAGAGGGTAGGGGGTTAGGCGAGCACTTTGAGCGCTTCGGCGACGACGCGTTCGACGTTAGGCATCTGCAAGTCTTCCATGCGCTTGCAGTAGATCTGCGGAGCGTCGATCGAGGAAACGCGATGGATCGGGGCGTCGAGTTCGTCGAACGCCTTCGACTGGATGAGGTAGGCGACCTGGGCATCGACGCCGCAGAAGGGCTTGTTCTCTTCGACCAGCAGGGCGCGGTGCGTCTTGCGGACGGAGGCGAGGATGGTCTCCTCGTCGAGCGGACGAATCGAACGGAGGTCGACGACCTCGACGCTGACGCCGTGTTCCTTCTCGAGGATCTCGGCGGCCTTGAGGCTCGTGATCACGGCGCGGCCGTGGGCGACGATGGTAAGGTCGGTGCCCGAGCGCTTCACGTCGGCGACGCCGAGGGGCACGATGTAATCTTCGTCAGGGACCTCGCCCTTGTCGTTATAAAGAATCGTGTTCTCCATCACGTAGACCGGGTCGTTATCGCGGATGGCGGCCTTCATCAGGCCCTTGGCGTCGTACGGGGTGGCTGGGCAGACGACCTTGATGCCCGGGTGCGAGGCGAGGATGGCCTCGGGCGTGTGGGAGTGGGTGGCGCCGACGTTGGTGCCGCCGTTGGCGGGACCGCGGATGACGATCGGGCAGTTGATGAGGCCGCCGGACATGTAGCGGATGTTGCCGGCGTTGTTCACGATTTGGTCAAACGCGACGTATGAGAAGGACCAGAACATCAGCTCCATCACCGGGCGGATGCCGAGCATCGAGGCACCGATACCGAGGCCGATGAAGCCGGCTTCGGAGATCGGGGTGTCGACGATGCGCTTCGGGCCGAACTCCTTGAGGAGGCCCTCGGTCACCTTATAGGCACCGTTGAACTGGGCGACTTCTTCGCCCATGATGACGACCTTGTCGTCGCGCTTGAGTTCTTCGCGCATCGCAGCGCGGAGCGCTTCGCGGTAGGAAATGACAGCCATGACAGTGTGTGCGAAGAAGGATTATTCGAAGATGATGGTGCCGCGGCTCGTGGTCTTCGGCCCGCGGTTGTCCTCTTCCCAGTAGATGTGTTTCGTGATGTCGGCGACGGTAGGATCCGGCGACTCGTCGGCGAAGATAGCGGCCTTATCAGCCTCGGCCATCGCCGCTTCGTTGATCTTTAGGGAGAGTTCGGGGGTCAGTACCTTTTCGCTGAGGAGTTCCTGTTCGAAGGCGAGGACCGGGTCTTTCTTTTCGCGGTACTCCTTGATTTCTTCTTTATCGCGGTAGGTCTTGTCCGGGTCGGCCATCGAGTGGCCGAAGTAGCGGTAGGTAAAGATCTCGAGGACGGTCGGCTTGGATTCCTCGTGGGCGCGCTTGAGCGCGATGGCCGTCTTGGCGCGGACTTCGTAGACGTCGTGGCCGTTGATGACGTCCCAAGCCATGTTGTAGCCTTCGGCGCGCTTCGCGAGGCAGCCCGGGTGGGCGGTCGAGCGTTCCTGGGAAGTGCCCATCGAGTAGCCGTTGTTCTCGACGACGAAGATGACCGGGAGGTCCCAGAGGGAGGCCAGGTTGTAGGCTTCATGGACCGCGCCTTGGTTGACGGCGCCGTCGCCCATGTAGGCGAGGCAGCTGCCCTTGAGGCCCAGGTACTTGACGGCGTACGCGAGGCCGGTGCCGAGGGGGGCTTGGCCGCCGACGATGCCGTGGCCGCCCCAGTAGTTCTTGTCGGGGGCGAAGTAGTGCATCGAGCCGCCCTTACCTTGGGAGCAACCGGTGACGCGGCCGGTCAACTCGGCCATGCACTCGTTCATGCCCATGCCGACCATCAGGCCGTGGCCGTGATCGCGGTAACCCGTGATAATATGGTCGTTTTTGCCGAGAAGGGAGATCGTGCCCGCGGCGACGGCTTCCTGGCCCACGTAAAGGTGGAGGAATCCGCCGATCTTACCCTGCTGGTAGATGCGGATGCAGCGCTGCTCGAAATGGCGGATACGAGCCATTTTGGTGTAAAGGGCGATCTTCTCGGCCTTTGACATGGATGCGTTGACCGGATCTTTGGCGTATTCCGAAGGGCCGGCAGGGCGCTTCAGGGATTCCGGGTGGGTAAGGACAGCGGGCTTGGCCACGGTAGTTCGTTTGGGTTGATTGGAGGGGTCTGGCGGGGAAGGTCAAGCGTCCCCTCCCTTCGGCTCAATTTGCCTTGACCCGCCTTGCCGCCACCCTCCCTTTTCCTCTATCCTGCGTTCGTCTCAGGATAGACCCCTTATATGGAAGAAACCCACGAGGCTTTGGCCCGAGAATTCACTGTGCAGAACCGGATGGGCATCCACACCCGCCCGGCTGCCCAAATCGTCCGTCTGGCTAACCGCTATCCGGACGTCGAAATCACCGTCTCCAAGGACGAGGAGTCCGTGAACGGCAAGAGCATCATGGGACTCATGATGCTGGCCGCCGGCCAGAACTCGAAGCTCCGCTTCTCTGTCCGCGGCAAGGATGGCGCCGCCCTCCTCGGAGAGATGGAAGCGCTGTTCGCCCGGAAGTTCGACGAGTCCTGATCCTTCGCCCCATGTACGCCTTCCTCGCCTCCCTGATTTTCGTCGCCGCCGGCGAGGTGGCACCCCCTCCGGCCATCCCGGATGCGGACGTGGTGACGTTACCTTAAGTCCAACGAGCTCGCCGAGTGGAATAGCGCCATGCGCGCGAACTCGGCTGGGGAAACCCGCGTCAAGACCGGCCAGAGCATCATGAAGATAAGCGTCGACACCTTGCCGGCTAACGCCCCGAAGGTCGGCAGTCTTTCCGAGACGCCGGAGCAGGTTAAAATCCGCGCCCAGAAGATTATCGACGAAGGTAATGCGCAGATCCAGCAGGCCTTGCCTTCGCTAGTCCGGCTGCGGGCCGTCGCCGCCGTCCGGGCCGCCGAAAAGACCAAGCCGGTCACCTTCGCCGCCGATTTTGCGCCGACGGCTTGGAATGTCGCCGTGAGCCAGTCCGTCGTCCGACTGCAGAAGCAGGCCCGCGATCTGGGTTACGCCAAGGTGCATTTCATCGGTTCGATTAGCCTACTTGGCGATGGTAAGCTCAATCGACCAGCGGACATGACCGCCGACATCCGCACCGCGTGGGCCAGGGCGGACGATAAGTCGCTCGCGGCCGTTCCGGCTGAAGGTTACAGCTATATTCCCGCTATCGACAAGGGCACGCCGTCTCTCTCTAAGGGCCTCAAGCCAGCCACCGCTCCGAAGCAGGTCGCCGTCGTCTGGGCTGAATATTATGCCGTGGCCGCCGAAGGCGAGCGCGGGCTGCTCTTCCTGCGCTTGGCCGACGCGCAGACCATGCGCCTTATCGCTTCAGAGGTCGCATTCACCGAGCATGGTGTCGCCGCGGCCCCCGCCGGCATCTGTCAGGTCGCATTGCGTGACGACCGCAGTTTCCTCCCTCGCCTCAGTGAAGCCGGCGACTGGGTGCTCGGCTTTGATCGCGCGAGCAACCCGCTCGCCTCCGCCCTGCTGGCCCATCTTTCGGTCACCCAGAGCAGGCTCGGCATCGCCGCGGCACCGTACGTGGTGATCGTCGCAGGCGGTGGCCCCGCCGGCTCCGATGGAGTCCGGGCCAAGTGGCTCGCCGTCACGGACACGGCTCCAGTCGGATCAATCGCCTTTAAGGTCTCAAGCATTCCGACCGTCGGCGAAGGGGTCGACGTCGGTCAGCTGACCTTGACCTTGGCGCTCCCCGCGGCGGCTAAGTAATCAGTCTTGCGCCTTGCGCGCGGCCTTCATCTCGATCGTCGTCGCGCGCTTGAGCTTCTTCACCTTGGCCGCGGTCAGCAGCTGGTGCGGCCGCGTCATCCGATCGATGAACAGGACGCCCTGGCAATGGTCATGCTCGTGCTGCACGCAGCGGGCGAGCAGGCCGGTGCATTCGAGGACGTGCGGCGCGCCGTCGGCGTCGCGGTAGCGCACGATGGCCCGCTCGACGCGCTCGACGTCGCCGGTGATGCCGGGGAAGGAGAGGCACCCTTCGGTGTAAGTGTCAGGCTCGCCGGCCGGCACGCTCACCGTCGCGTTGGCGAGGAGCATCGGCATGATCTCTTTTGGCTGGCGGGGTTTGCCGTCGAGCAAAGGAAGGAAGTCCTCGTCGTGCACATTCATGACGAAGAGCTGCAAGGAAAGTCCGACCTGCGGGGCCGCGAGGCCGATGCCCTTGGCGGTCTTCATCGCGCTTAGCATCGCTTCGCCCAGCGAACGCAGGGCGGGACCGAACTCCTTTACAGGATCGCCTTTGGCCCGGAGGATCGGGTCGCCGTAGGGGCGGATGGTGAATTCGGCCATGGCTTCTGGTTACCTTTCTTCGGCGGGCGTGAAAGCGAAATCGCTCAGTCTTTCGGACGGAAGTCGCCTTTTTCGCAGCGACGGACGAAGGCCTCCGTGCGCTTGCGGATGCGGTCCCATTTTTCGCGGAGTTCCTGGGTCTCGTCGGCGGTGATGCGATGGTCTTCCATCGCGTCGGCGACGTCGGCGATGAGTAGGCCAAATTCGCGGACGAGCGCGTTGGCGGCTTTGTCCAGATTGCCGCCCGGGTTTTCGCCTTCGAACGGGGTAAACTGGCCGCCGGCGCGTCGGGCGAGCCAGTCGACGATGCGGGTGTCACCGGTGAGGTCGATCAGCAGGGCCGTGCGGTGGAGCGGGTTGGGTTGGCCGCTACCTTTTTCCGCCGGCTCTCGCCATTTGTAGAGCATCGAGGGAGAGACGCCGAGCGACTTGGCAATCTCCCCGTGTTTATTGAGCTGGCTGTCCTTGCCGCCGCCATCGCCGGCCTTGAGGAGGGCGTCCTGCAGAACGTGGTGCGCTTCCTTGATGGGGGTGCGACGGGGGGCGGGTGGTTTCTTGGCCATGGTCGAGCGTAGGGCGGGCGGTGCTCGGCCCGCAAGCGTCCTACGGATATTACAGGTTTTTTACCTTATTGTAAGGCGGTCGGGCCAGAAAAGATTGGAAAGAGGAAAGGGGGCCGCCATCGTTGGCCGCATGATGCTTTTCGCCGCCTCCCCTGAAGAGGTTTCCTTGATCCTGCCCATCGGCCTGCTCGTTGCTGGTTTGGTTTTGATCGGGGTGGAATTCTTTCTTCCGACGGTCGTGCTAGGTTTCCTCGGCGCCGTCGTCTCCTTCGCCGGCATCTATCTTTCGGCGGAGGCGGGTGGCCTCACCTGCGCAGTGTTCTGCGTCGTGTTCTTGGTCGTCCTGACGCTCGAGTTCTTCGCTTTCCGCCGCCTCCTGCCGCAGACCGCTATCGGTCGCTCGATGATCAACGTCAGTAGCAACGAGGGTGCCGCCGTGCCTGCCGCCGCCGGGTACGCCGTCTACGTCGGCAAGACCGGCAAGGCCGCCACCGTGCTCGCGCCTTCCGGCACGATTGAGATCGACGGTACCTTGATCGAGGCCTTCTCGCTCGACGGTTTCGTCGAACGCCACGCCGCCGTCGTCGTCACCGAGGCCGGTTCTGGCCGCGTGACCGTCCGCCGCTCCCGCTGACCCCATTTTTCTCTCATGAATACCATGCCTAATATCATCATCTGGATCGGAGCCGCCGCCCTGCTCCTGTTCGTCCTCTTCCTGCTCTCCTTCCTCGCTGTCTGGGTGCGCGCCCGCCTCGCGGGTGCCGAGGTTGGCTTGTTCGACCTCGTCGGCATGCGCCTGCGCAGCGTTCCCTACGCCGTGATCGTCGACGCCAAGATCGCCGCCACCAAGGCTGGCCTCACGGTCGACGTCGAGAAAATCGACGCCCACTACCTCGCCGGCGGCAATATCGTGCAGACGGTCCAGGCGCTCATTGCCGCCCAGAAGGCCGGCTTGCATCTCGACTGGAATCGCGCCTGCGCGATCGACATCGCCACCCGCGGTACGAACAAGTCCGTCCTCGAGGCCGTGCTCACTTCCGTCAGCCCCAAGGTCATCGACGTGCCTAATCCCGCCAGCGGCCGCACCACGATTGATGCCGTCGCTAAGGATGGTATCCAGGTGAAGGTGAAGGCCCGCGTGACCGTCCGCACCAACCTCGACCGTTTCGTTGGTGGCGCCCAGGAAGAGACCATCATCGCGCGCGTCGGCGAAGGTATCGTCACCACCATCGGCTCCTCCGAGAGCTACAAGATCGTCCTCGAGAATCCGGATCGCATTTCTAAGACCGTCCTCGAGCGCGGACTCGACGCCAATACCGCTTACGAGATCATGTCCATCGACATCGCGGACGTCGACGTCGGCGACAACATCGGCGCGATGCTCCAAGAGGCCCAGGCCAATGCTAACAAGAATATGGCGCAGGCTCAGGCCGAAATCCGCCGTGCGGCGGCCGTCGCGCTCGAACAGGAAATGCGTGCCCGCGTCGAAGAGATGCGTGCCCGCGTCGTCGAAGCGGAGGCCCAGATCCCGCAGGCCCTCGCCGACGCGCTGCGCTCCGGCCGCATGGGCTACATGGATTTCCAGCGCCTGGAGAACCTTCGTTCCGACACCGAGATGCGCAAGGGTATCGCCGGTGACGGTCCCGCACCTGGCGCCAAGGCCTGAGCATGGAACTGGCACTCTTCATCAAGATCGTCATCGGCGTGTTCGCGTTCGCGGCTTGGGTCGCCGGCAAGCTGAAGGCCGAGGCCGGCCAGCCGTCACCGATCGCCGTGCCCCCGCCCGTGCCGCGGCGCGTTCGGCGCATCCGCAACGTGCCACCGCGTCTCGCCCCGGAGTCGGAGCCGGAGCCTTCGGCCCCCGTCGCCGCTGTTCATCTTGACGACACGTCGCTCGTGGTCACGCGGCCGGCGCGAGCGCAGTCGCGCTTGCAGTTTCGCGGCACGGCCGCCCTCCGTCAGGCGCTCGTCGCCCGCGAAGTGCTCGGCCTGCCGCTATCGCTGCGGCCGCCGCGCTTCTGATCAGCGACGCGGGGCGAAGAGGCGCGCGGCCAGGTAGGGCAGTGCGCAGCAGAGTACGATCCCGGCACCCGACGGTACCGCCGGTGCGTAGTAAGAAAGATAGAGGCCACCGAACCCGCCGAGGAGGGCGCAGCCGGCGCCCCAGGCCATCACCTGAGGTACGGTCCGTCCGAGCAGCACGCCCGTCGCGGCGGGGATGACGAAGAGTGCGGTCGTGAGCAGCGCGCCGACGAGGCGCACGCAGGCGACGGAGCCCAGCGCGACGAGTACGAGGAGCACGGCGCGCATGAGCGCGGGCCGGGCGCCGAGCAGGGCGGCGTATTCTTCGTCGAAGGAGGCGAGTTCGAGCTCCTTGTGCAGCACCCGGAGCCCGAACAGCACGAGGGCGGCGGTGACGCCGATGACGATGAGGTCTTCGCGGCCGACCGAGACCACGCTGCCGAAGAGCAGCCCGGCGAAGTCGCGCCAGGAGTTAGCCTGCTGCATGAGCGCGATACCCGCGGCGAACATCACCGACAGCATCACGCCGACCGCGCTGTCTTCACTCGTACCTTTGCGCGAGGCCAGCCAAGCGGCGCCGGTCGCGGTGAGCAGGGCGGCGACGAGCGCGCCCAGGTAAGGTGAGAGGCCGAGGAGGAGCGCGCCGACGACGCCGGGCAAGATCGAGTGCGTGAGCGCGGTGCTCACGAAGGCCATGCGCCGGAGCACGACGTACGCGCCGAGGCAGGCGCAGGTCGTGCCGCTGAGTACGATGGCGAGCAGGGCCCGCACGAAGAACGGTTCCGACAATGGCTGCAAGAGGAGGTCAAGCATGGCGGTGGTCGTGGCCGGAGCAGGCGTGCCGGGTGGAGACGGCACCATCACGCATCTCAAGGATGCGATCGAAGCGGCCGAGGTCGGCGGGGTCGTGCGTGGCCATCACGACGGTGAAGGCCGAGCCTTCTTCGAAGAGGAAACGGTCGATGATCTCGCGGCTCGGCTGATCGAGGGCCGCATACGGCTCGTCGAGCAGGAGGATCTCAGCGCCTTGGACGACAGCGCGGGCGATGAGCGCACGTTGTAATTGGCCTCCGGATAATGTGTGGACTGGGCGCTCCGCGAGATCGGCCAGGCCGAGACGCGTGAGCGCGCGATCGATGACTTCGTCGCCATGACGGCATTCCTCAAACCAACCATGGTGGGCGTAGGTGCCCATCTGAACCAGCCGGCGAAGCTTGAGGGGAAAGAGTTCGGTGAGGTGGGGCCGCTGGGCGAGGTAGGCGAGGCGGCTGCGGCCGAGGCGCGGAGATTCGCCGGCGACCAGCACTTCGCCCGAGCGAATCGGCGTGAGTCCGGCGAGCACGCGGAGGAGGGTGGATTTGCCGGAACCGTTGGGGCCGATGAGTGCGGTCCGGCAGCCGCAGGGAATTTCAAAGGTCGCGTCATGGAAGGCGACTGGTCCGTCGAGGCGGGCAGCCGCGGAGAGTTGCTTGGCTGAGACGGCGATGCCCGGGCAGCCGTTCAGCTCCTTCTGCGCATAAGGGATGGAGGGCAGGATGGAGAAGGCCGCCTCGCCGAGGTGGCGGGAGAGCGCGGTGATGTTGCGGCTCATTTCAGCAGGGCCTCATGAAGTCGTTTGCCGTTGGTGAGCATCATCGAGGTCCAGGTGTCACCGGGTTGACCGATCGGCTCGAGGTATTCAAAGGAGAGGGAGAGCGGGGGAGGGAGGCCGGCGTCTTCGGTCAACCTCCGGGCAAAGGCATCGCTCTGCCCTTTGTCCGTGACGATGACGTGAATTTTCTGTTTTCGGATCAAGGCGAGCAGCCCGGAAAAATGGCGGGCGGAAGGATCAGCGGATTCCCCGGACCCGCTCGCGATGATCGTGCCGGCAACGGTTAGCCCGAAGTGCTTGGCGAACTGCCCGAGGTTGGCGTGATGAGAAATAAAGACCCTTTTCTCCGGAGCGATTTGCTGGAACAGCTGGCTCAGCTCTTTATCTACAGAGTTTATCTCTTTAAGATACTGTTCATAAGCAATTTGTGTATTTAAAACCCCTTCGATTTGGTTCAGCCTTTCAGCGAGCACTTTCACCATCTTTTTGACTTCGATGGGGTCAGTCCAGGCGTGCGGGATATCGGCGCAATCGTGCTCTGCGTGGGCACCGGATCCCCCATGCAGCCAGAGAATCGAGTCGGAGCGCCCATTGGCTTTGGCCCAGGCGGCGAGCCAGGGTTCAAACTCCGGGCTCATCGCGACGATTAAAGACGCCCGACGTAGGTCTTTCGCGTGGCGGGGGCTGAGCTGGAAGCCGTGCGCCTCGCTCCCGCGTGGAATAATGCTTATCGATTCAAGCCCTTTGCCACCAATGACTTGAACCCATTCTTCAACGACGCTGAAGCTGGACACGACGACCGGTTTTTCTTGCGCATGGGCCTGCCCGCCGAACCAGGGAGTCGCGGAGATGATCAAGGCTGCAAGGAGACGAAGCACTTAAATCCAGACTCGCAGGGCTCGGCGCCAGATGCAAGAAGTTTGCATTTAACAAATGTTCCCAGCCTGCCAGTTTTTGCGTTTGCCTAAGCCCACCACACGCAACAGATTTTGCCTCCCCATGCCCCAAGCACGTGCTGTTTTTGCCAGCCTAATGGCTTTTTGCCTGTCCGTACCCCTCGTTTCCGCTCAGGCGCCCACGGCGGCTGGTAACGCTGGCAAAAGCCCGGTCATCGTGCGCTCGGTTCACTTCGACCCGGTCAAGATCGGCGGACAGAAGAATGACTGGATTCGGATGCAGGTCGAACTTCAGGCCAATTTCAATCCCGAGACTAAGGTCGCTCCAGCCGAGCAGGCCAGCAAGCGGGCCGCCAACAAGATGTGGGTGGACAAGGTCAAGGTGACCGTCACCCAGATCTTCAAGCCACTTACGGCCAAGGATGCGACCGAGTTTTCCTACTACCGCTCCTCGGCGACCGTGCTGACCCTTGAGGTCGGTTCTCCCCGTTCCGTCTACTTCTACCTGCCTGGCGATATCGTGAAGCGTGACCGCCTCAAGATGCAGCCCGACTATTACTATGTGCAGCTCGACGTCGCTGGCACGGAAGTCCCTCTCTTCAACGAAGCCGGTCGCCTGAATCCGGACATGCTGGGCGCCGTGCACAAGATGTTCGTCACGAAGAAGGACTTCGACGGTGCCCGTGACCTCGCGGACCGAGGCGCCAACGCCAATACCGGCATGCTTCGCCCGCAGTTCCTGGTGCCTTACGCCATCTTCGACGCTTTGCCGCAGGGTTCGCCTTCCCCCGAGTTCATCCGGGAAGACGGGTCCCGCTAATCCCCCCTCCCTCCCTGTTTTTGTATGAGCCAGAAGAAGGCAACTATTGTTAATCTCGCCGCTTCGAATGTCTCGGTGTCCCAGTTCTCCGTCGAAGCGGGCAGCTTGGTACTTGAGCAGTTCTTTGTCGAAGAAATCGCCCCCGGCCTGACCGGCGACGACGAGTGGTTGAACGCGGCGATCGCCGCCTTAGCGAGTCTGGTCAATACCCACGAGCTCAAGGGCCGCGTCTCCGTCATCGCCCCCGCTTTTCTGCTCTTACAGAAGCCACTTAAGGTCCCGCAGGTCGAACGTGCCCGTCAGGCCCAGATTGTCGCCTTCGAGGCTCAGAACGCTATCCCTTATCCGCTGAACGAAGTCATTTGGGACAGCCAGCTGATGGCCTCCGACGGCGTCGAAGCGGAAGTCCTTCTCTTCGCCCTGCGCACCGAGATCGCGACTAAGATCGCGAACATGGTCACTTCAACCGGACTGCGTCCGATGTCGATTCAGGCCGCCCCGTTGCTCGACAGTCAGGCGTTCCGTCTCGCTGGCGGTTCCGGCGCCGAGGAAGTCCTCATCATCAACGTCGGCGCCCGTTCGACCACGCTCAGTTTCGTCGGCCCTAGCGGCGTCAATATTCAGTCGGCCACCAACATCGGCGGCAACCTCCTCACGCAGGGCGTCTCCGATAATACGGGTCAACCTTTCGCGGTCTCCGAAGCCATCAAGGTGGGATATTTTTCCGGCATCGTCCAGCTGACCGAGTCCGATCCGCAGGTCGCCATCCTGCAGGCCAACTCGCAGACTTTCATCCGGCGTCTCGCGCAGGACATCAATCGTCGACTGATCAATGTTCGCCGTGGCGCCAACGGTCGCCAGCCCGCCCGCATCCTGATCACGGGTCGCGGTTCTCAGGTTCCTGGCCTTTCCGAACAGCTCTGCGAGACGTTGCGCCTCCCGGTCGAAGTTTTCGACCCCTCCTCGGTCATCACCCTGGGAGCCGGTACCAACGCGGAGCAGCTCGCGCGCGCTAAGTATCAAATCACGGAAGTGATCGGCGAAGCAGCGCGCCTCACCTTGCCGCAGCCTATCGGGGTGAACCTGATCCCGCGCGACATCGCTTCCCAGCAGGCCTTCGATGCACGTAAGCCTCGCCTGGTCGTCGCCGCGTTGCTTGCCGCCGCCGCTCCTTTCTGCGTCTGGCTCGCCTTCGCCTCCGCCGAGGGCTGGAATCAAGCCCAGGCCGGCATCGTCCAAGCCCGTCAGACCGAACTCACCGTCCGTCGTAACGCGATTGAAGAGTCCCGCACGAAGGCCGCCGAACTCGCCGCCAAGACCAAGGAGATCGAACAGGTCGTCCTCAATCGTTCCAACTGGCCGGCCTTCCTCGGTGATCTCCAGTCCCGCGTCGGCACACTCAAGAACACTTGGATCGAAGAGATGCACGTGAAGTACGAGACCCTTCCCGCCGCTCCGGCCGTCGACGGACAGCCCGCGCCTGCGCCGGTCGTGGTGACCAAGGTCATGCTTTCCGTCCGCTTCCTTTTCGCCGAAGTGCCCTTCGATGTTAAGCAGTACAAATCGCAGTCGGAAAAGGCGGCCATCGGCCGTTTGCTTGAGGTCGTCCGCAAGTCTCCCTATGTCAGCGCCGTCCCGGAGAACGAGATCGTCGTCACCGAGCAGACCATCAAGGCCGCTGACAATAAGACGGAAATCCGGATGACGCCCAAGGCGACCCTCACCCTCGTCATCCACAAGGACAAGGCCCTCTAAGCCATGCAGAATTTTAAGAAAAACCTCGGCTTCAACCTCGCGCTCATCGCGATCGCCACGCTGTTCATCGTCGGCTGCGCCTTGGCTTTCCTCGCCTACCAAGGCAGCACCAAGTCCGCCCTTGATTTGGCCCGAGCCCGCAGAGATCAGCTCGCTCTGCTCAACGGCCACACCTTCGTGCCCGGCGCCGCGTCCGTCTCGCTTAATGATAAGAACGTCGAAGCGGCGGCCGCCGATGTCAAGGAGCTCGAGGCGCATCTCTCCTCGCTCCGCGCCGCGATTGCCGGCAATCCCGATCTCGTCATCAAGGGCAAGGCTTCGGCCAATTCCGCCGAACTCAGCGCGCTCCTGCGTGAGTCCGTCGACGGCTGGCGTAAGCTTGCTGCCGACCAGGGTATCAAGTTGATGCCGAACGATCCGACCGCCTTCGGCTTCTATCGCTACATCCACAATCAAGGAACCTCCCCGAAGCGCGATTTCCAGAAGGTCGACCAGCAGCGCCAGATCATCGACTTCATCGTCCGTCAGCTCGCCGAATCCCGCCCGGCCGGCTCTCCCTTGCTCATCGAGTCCGTCGACCGCGAGCCCATCGAGACATTCGTCCTGATTCCCGAAGGTAAGCCTGGCGCCGGCAGCTACGCCCCCGACGCGGACGGCTCTAAGAACGAAATCGACGAGTTCCTTCCTTCCCGGACCTTCGACCGTAATGGATTGGTCGACTCGCTTTCCTTTCGCGTCCGTTTCGTCGCTTACACGCCGACCCTCCGCACGTTCGTGAACAAGATTCGCAACTCTGGCCGCCCGGTCGCCATCACGACGATTGACGTCGGTTTGGCGCCCAAGGATTTCGAGAAGTTGCTTGCCAGCAGCGTCGCCCCGGCCGCGCTGCCAGGGGCTGCCGCTTCTGTCGCCGCCGCCCCGTCCGCGCTCGGCGGCTTTTTCGGAGCCGAAGAACCTGTTGCGGTCAGCGGCTCCAAGCCAGCCGCTTCACTGGTGGATCAGCGCGTCCTCGTCGTGCCTCGCAAGCTCTCTTCTTTTGTCGTGCAAATCGACTATCTTTCCATCCCCGAGGAGAAGCCTGCGGCTAGCGCCGAGGGTGAACCCAAGAAATAAAGCATCCCGGCCATGAATTCTCGCAAGGACATCATCCTCGTCATCCTCGGTGCGCTCCTGCTCGTCGCCGGGGCCGTGGTGGTTCTCACTCCGGGCCTGGTGGCGCCCGTCGTCCCCGATGAGGCCGGCAAGGCCGCCGCCATCACGTTGCTTAAGGAAGCCGCCCCTCGTGGTGAAGCCTACCCGTCTACCCCTCGTGCCTCTCTGGAGGACAACGTCCTGGATTGGCCAACGCCGGAAGAGAATGACGACAACTGGGATTACGACCTCTTCACGACGATCGATGTCGTTTGGGATTCGGCGATCAAGGAGTACGTTCCGCGGAGCCGCAAGGCCGAGGAGATGCCTCCGTTTGGTATCGCACTGGTTTCGGCCGGGCACCCGACCTACACCTTCATGCTCATCCAGTCCACGCTGGCGCCTGGCAAGAAAGAGGAAGAACGCCTCTTCGACCTGAAAAACGTGAAGACGAAGCAATACCTCGACGGCTGTAAGCTGAACATGCCCATCGCCGACGCCCCTTACCTCACCCTCAAGTCCTATAAGGTCGTCAAGGGTAAGGATGCCGACGGCATCCCGTTCACCCGCAACCTCTTGACGGTCGATGACCGCCAATTCGGTCAGATCGTCGAAATCAACGACGAAAAGCCGACGGAATTTACCGCGCGCACGGACATTATCATCAGTTCCACTTCCGACCCGACTTGGACCTTCACGCTGCACGCCGTTGGGGATAAGTTTACCTACAATGGGGCCCAATACGTGGTCAAAGACATTGACTTGCCTAACAAGAGCGTGAGTTTTGACAAAACCTTCGCTCTTAACCCCAAGAAGCCGAAGAAACTTACCTCTGATCCGCAGACGCTTACCGTCCCGGCTCCTCCGCCTCCCGTCGTCAAGCCGAAGACCCCCTCTCCCGCCACTAAGGCAACCACCCCCAAGCAATAATTTTTAACGCAACCACCCCATGAAAAATCTCCACCGTTCGCAGCTCGCCTGGGCCGCTCTCGCTCTGGCCCTCGCCGCCGGCTCTCTTATCGCCCAAGACGGCGATAGCGCCGCGCGTAAGCCGCAGCTCCTCGCCGAGGCGCTGAAGGCCCGCGATGAAGGCAACTTGCAGGCCGCCAAGGCCAGGTTCGAGGCGATCCTCGCCATCGACGCCAAGGATGTCGGCGCCACGGAAGGCCTCGCCTCCGTCAACGCCGCTATCGCCGAAGCCGAAGCCGCCAAGAAGGCCGCCGACGCCCCGAAGCCGGATGCCCCCATCGGTCCCGGCCGACGAAGCCGCTTCTAATGAGAAGCTCTTCGCCCAGGTCAGCAAAGTCATCGAAGACGCTCGTAAGAAGTGTGCCGCTGGCGACCACAAGGGTGCCCTCGAACAGCTTGACGTCGCCGCTGGTGCCCTCGCCGAGAACACCACCCCTGCCGCCCAGACTCTTCGCGACTCCATCTCCCTCGCTAAGCAGGAAGTCGGCGTCGCCCGCGATGCCGGCGGCCCTTCCGCTGCCAAGGCCGAAGTTAATCGCCTCGCCCGCGCCAACTCCGACTCGATCGGCAAGCAGGGAGACGTGGTTTCTTCTGCCGAAAGCCTGATCCGTCAGGGAACGGCTGAGTCCATCGACAAGGCTCTGGCCGACCTCGATGCGGCGGATCGCGCCCTCGGTACCGCCAGCCTTTCCAACGCCGGTCTCAAGGAGCGCATCAAGGAAGCCAAAGGCTCCGCCCTCGCCCGCCGCGCCCTCGTCGCCATTGAAGCCCGCGATATGATCAAGGCCACCGCGGTCATCGCCCAGTACGCCGAACTCAAGGGCAATGATGACGCCCGAGTCATCCGCCTGCAGAAGGAATTTGCCTCCAAGCGGAACGATCCGACCTACCGCAATGTCGACGAGACTTCCCCCGGCCTTCGCGTCAAGGACGACAAGGTCAACGAGCTGCTCGTCCGGGGCCGTGCCCGCTACCTTTACGGCGACTATCAGGGTGCCCTCGATTCCTACCGCGAAGTCCTCCAGTACCAGCCCAACAACTCCGAATCCAAGGCCTACCAGATTCGCATCCGTCAGATGCTGTCGGAAAATTCCGGCCAGTGGAACCGTGGCGTGACCAAGGGCAAGCTCCTCGAGCTCCTCGACGAGACCTGGAAGCTCCCCGAAGTCTTCAACCGCGAAAACGTCAAGGTCGACTCCGCCAACGGTAACGACCCGGTGATCGAGAAGATGAAGTCCATCCAGCTCCCCGAGGGCTTCCTCGTCCGCGACCAGCCGCTCGACCGCGCGCTCATCCTGCTGCAGACTCAGGCCGCCACCTACGACAAGGATCAGAAGGGCGTGAACATCGTCCTCATCGACACGGCCAACAAGAATCCTACGGTCAGCCTCCAGCTCCGCAACGTCTCCGTCTATCAGGCTCTTGATTACACCTGTAAGCGCGTCGGCTTTAGCTTCACTGTCGGCTCTGGTGGTATCGTCGAAGTCCGCGAAGACACCGGCGACAGCCTCCTCGAGACCGAAATCTACCCGCTCTCCACGGCGGCCGTGCTGAAGATGACTGGCCTCGGCGCCGGTGGTGGCGCCGGTGCTGCCGCGGGTGGTGGTGCCGCTAGCCCCTTCGGTGGTGCCGCCGCCGGTGGCGCCGGTGCGGGCGATGGCCAGCGTCCGGAAGAAGTCGCGATCAAGAACTTCCTCACCCGTTCGGGCGTGGCGTTCGAACTCCCGGCCACCCTCTCGTACGACGGTACCAACCTCATCGTGTACCAGAGCCGCAAGAATCTGGACCGAGTGAAGAACATCATCCGTCGCTACTCCGACATCAAGCAGGTCCACATCGAAGCTAAGTTCATGGAAGTCGAACAGAAGATCCTGAACGAACTCGGCGTGAACTGGAGCCTGACCCCGACTATCAATCAGGCCAACGCCCTCCTCCCCAATCCTCTCCCAGCTCCCTTTAATCAAATCGATCCCACGGCGACGGTCAGGGCTGGTACCAATCTCCGCTCGATCAATTCGGTCTTCGCCACCAATAACTCTTCGGTGCGTAGCCTCAACGTGACGGGCATCCCGGCAATTCCGCAGCCTGCTCCGAACTTCCCAGGAGGCATCAACCTCGGTAATACTAACCAGAGCTACTCCGCCAACGTCGGTATCATCGGCGCTGAGACCCTCGGTCTGGCCATCCGGGCGATCGAAGAGAACGCCGGTAGCGACCTGATGTCCTCCCCAAGCCTCACGGTCCTCGACGGCAAGACTGCGGTCATCAAGGTGGCCCAGCTCCTCCGCTACCCGCAGGCTTATGGTGATACTCAGTCCAATGTCGGCACGAGCGGCGGCGGAGGCAACGGAAACGGCGGCGCGACCACTGGCGCCGCGGTGGCAATCACCGCTGGTACGCCTCAGGACTTCACCATCCAGGAAGTCGGCGTGACCCTCGAAGTCACCCCGACCGTCGCGGCCGACGACTCGATCGCTCTCAACCTCAAGCCGAAGGTGACCGAATTCGAAGGCTTTGTCGAATACGGCGGAACCTCGGTCGCTATCTCTGGTGGAGTGACCGTCTCCGTGCCCTCTGGCTTCTTCCAGCCGATCTTCAGCACCCGCGAAGTGACCACCGAAGTCACGGTCTTCGACGGGGCTACGGTCGTCATCGGCGGCCTGACTCGCGAAGAAGTGAAGACCATCGACGACAAGGTCCCGGTCCTCGGCTCCATTCCGCTCATTGGTGCGGCTTTCCGCTCCAGCGGTAAGAGCATCCAGAAGAAGAGCCTGATGGTGTTCGTGACTGCCAACCTCGTCTCTCCGGGCGGCGCCACTCTGCGTAGCAGCCACCCTGGCATGCGCGCTGGCTCGACCTTCTCGAACCCCACACTCATCTCCCCGGGTGGTGCGGTCTATCGCGAACCCGTCGAAGTCGCTGCGCCCACGGAAGCGACCCCGGTCGTCGCCGAGCCAGCCAAGTAAGCCAAGCCTCGCGCTTCGCTGATAACGGGCCCGCCATTCGGCGGGCCCGCTTTTTTCTCGATGGCCTGACCGGGTGGAGCGACACTCCTCGCCATGCGCTGGCTGCTCATCGACGGCTTCAACTTGGTCTTCCGGAGCCACTTCGCGATGGAGCGGTCTAATCTCCGTCGGCAGAGCGACCAGTTCCCGACGGGGGCCTTGCACGGTTGGATGAAGTCGCTCCAGGACCTCCGCGAAGGGGAGACGCCGGACCGCTGTGCCGTCTTCTTTGACCTTGGCGGCTCTGACCGCCATCTCGCCGCGTTGCCGGACTATAAGGCTCAGCGCGATGAGACGCCGGAGGAAATCGTCCAGCAGCTGCCGGAGATCAAGCGCCTCACCGCCCTGCTCGGTTTTCAGGTCTTCGAACGACGTGGCGTCGAAGCCGATGACCTGATTGCGACCGCCGTGCGGATCCTCTCCGCGTCCGGCGACCAGTGTATCATCGTAAGCGCCGATAAGGATTTTGGTCAGTGCGTGGGCGGGCCGGTCATCCAATTGGCGCCGCCGCCGACAGCGAACCCGGCCATGGGCTGGCGCCGCCTCGATCCGGCCGCGGTCACCGAGAAGTTCGGCGTCCCGCCTGAGCGCATCCCCGATTACCTCGCGCTGGTCGGTGACGCTTCCGACAATATCCCTGGGCTCAAGGGTGTCGGCCCGAAGACGGCGGTGAAGTGGCTCGCCGAATACGGTAACCTCGAGGGCGTGCTCGGTGCGGGCGATGCCTTGCAGCCCGAGCGCTTCCGCGAGCAGGTGAAGGCCGAAGCCGAGCGCATCCGCGGCAACCTCAAGCTCGTCACTTTCCAGACCGACTTCGAATTTTCGCCCGGCCAGCCCGTCGCGGAAGATATCGTCGGAGTGGAAGCATTCCTCTCCGAGATGGAGATGCATTCGACGCTGCGCCGCTATCAGGCCAAGCATGGACGGGCTCCGGCCGCCCCGGAGCCGTCCGCGCCACTGAGCGAAGCGCCTAAGCCCAAGGTCAAGCCGCCGGCCGACGCGCAGCAGGGCGAGTTATTCTAACCAACAAAAAGGCCCGCCGGTGAGGGCGGGCCTTGGTGGGAAGATTAAGCTCGAGGCTTAGTTCTTCTTATCGGCCTTCTTCTCGAGCTTCGGGGCTTCGATGGCGACCGGAGCCGCGGCGGCAGCCTGCTGCTGCTGGGCGTTGGCCATGAGACCCTGGATCTGGTTCACTTCTTCCTGGTTGAGCAGGATGACGAACTTGGACTCGAGGACTTCGACTTCGTAATTGTGGGTGATCGAGTAGCCGACGCTTTCGGCCATCTCCTTGTTGCCCTTGTTCAGGAGCTCCAAGGTCTGGTCGAGCTGGGTCTGGATGCGGGTCTTCTCTTCGTCGTTGGTGGAACGCTTCAGGAGCTCGGTGAGCTGAATGACGGCGTCGCGGCGGGCCTGGAGGACCTTGGCGAACTGGTCGAACTGGATGACGAGATCGAGGCCGCGGATTTCGGCGGTCTGCAGGAGGCGACGGTCGCCGCGGATGACGAGCTGCTCTTCCTTGAAGTCAGCGGAGGAGCGAGCCTTGGCGGCTTCTTCCTCGGAGATGACGGCGAAGAGGCGGAGGGCGGTGTTGACGAAGGTAGCCTGGCGGTTGGCGACGGCCGGGACGTTGAATCCCCAGACCTTGGCGAACACGGCGTCCTTCTCGGCGAAATCCTTCACTTCGGCTTCGCCGACTTTGCTCAGGGCGTCGCGCTCGACGGTGGTGAGGGCGGACTGGACGCGCTGCTGGAGCTGCTGGATGCGGCCGAAGTGCTGGCCGAGGGTCTGCAGTTCCTGCTGGAAGCGGGCGAGGGAGCCCTGGTTGGAGATCGTGAGGACGACGCGGCCGAGGTTCTGGCCGAGCGGGATGAGCTCGATGACCGGGCCCTTGGGGGCTTCGGCCGGAGCGGTGGGGGTTTCGGTGGCGGACATGTTAGGGGCGGGGTTGGGGGTGGGGTAAGGGGCTTACTTCTTGTCGGAAGCCGTCGGAGCCTTGGCTTCGATGGCCTTCTTCTCTTCTTCCGTGATCTGGACGGAGAGCTTGGCTTCGGAAGGGAGGGTGATGGCTTCGGCGTTGAAATCGAAACCGCGGGCCTTCTTGAACTCGTCGAGGTTGAGGGAGAGGTCGTCCTGGATTTCCTTGATGGCCTTCTCGACCTTCTTCTTGTCGGCTTCATTGGTCAGCTTGGGCTGGACGTCGATGAGCTGCTGGAGCTGAGCCTTGGCATCGGTGATGCGCTTAAGGGAGAGTCCGAAGGTCTCGACTTCGCCCTGGCCGGAGATGGTGTCGCGGATCTGGAACTTCTTCTCGCCGGTCGAGATGATGGAGTCGGCCTTGAAATCCTTGGCGCTGGAGACCTTGGCGAACTCTTCGTTGGAGATCGGGGTGGCGATCACGGCTTTGGTGGCGGTGAACTGATAGGGGCGTTCGATGCTGAAGCCGTTATAGAGCTTGGTCATCGACTCATTGTCGCCCTTGAGCTTGGCGGTCTTGGCGGCGATATCGTGGCCGCGGGCTTCCTTCTCGGGGGTGGTGAGGGCGTTATCGAGGAAGATCTGGAGGCGCTTCAGCTCTTCGACCTGCTGGCTGAGGACCTGGATGTTCTTCTGGAAGTTGAGGCATTCCGGGATGCTCTTGCCGACCCAGATTTCGGCGAAGTAGGTCTTCTGTTCGGCTTTGGCGCCGCCAGCGAGTTTGATCTCCGGAGCCGGAGCCGCAGGGGCCTTGGTTTCGGCGGGCTTGGCTTCCTGAGCATTCAGGGAGACGCAGAGAGCAGCCAGGAGGAACGAGAACTTGTTCATGTGAGTGGGGAGGGAGGTTTGAACATAGGCAAAACAACCCTCTGGACTACCAAAAAATGGTCACCCCTTCACTTTTTTGGCTTCTGTAACGATTGTTCGATAATCTTGGTCAAATCCACCTTTTCGGCGTCTTTCTGGAGTTGCTCGTCGGCCAAGACGGCCCGCACCTTTGGGTGGTCAATAAATCCAGTTAAGTCATTGTTATTCAACAACTCACGAACTTTCTTATCTTCCCATGCCTGATAAAGGGTCGGGTGGGCGGCTAGGGCCCGGATTTCAGGCTGGGCCATCAGCCGGCGACGGGCCTCTGGGTCGGCCATCAGGCGTCTCGTCTGGCGGATGAGGGTCCGCTGCTTGTCAGGAATGGGCGACCAGTCCTTCAGGTCGGCGGTGAACGCGGTGCCGGCCAACTCGTTCCGGATCTCGACCGACCAGTGGTGTCGGCTAACGCCGGGTTTTTCGAACAAGTCGTAAACCGAGGCCACGGTCGCCAGTACGGCGACGCCGATGAGAAAGTAGAGCAGGCCCGTCCAGCATCCCACCAGTGAGCCTAAGACCGGACTCTCGGCTTCCGTCTGGCCTTCGGGCTGTCGTCCCAATCGCCAGAAGAGCGCGTAGCAGGCTAGGCCGGTCAGACAGGTCAGGATGACCACGCCCGTGAAGCCCCGTAGTAGCCAGGGGTAGGAGGTGCCTTGAAGGCAGGCATGCCCGAGATCCGAGCCGAAGATCCAGCCGACGAGCTGACCGGTCGCGAGCGCCACGGGTCCGGCGAGCTGGCGCATCGGGCCGCGTCGATAGCCGCGCCAGGCACCGCGGGCCATCAGCACCCCGAGGATGACGAGGGCGACCCAGACGGTCACGGAGAGAGCAGGGACGTCGGTGGTCATCAGGATTCGCCGAGTACCTTACGGATGGAAGGTTCGCGGGCCTCGATGCTCTCGGCCAACTTGAACTGCACCAGCGCGCGCCGCAGATTATGGCCAGGATAACGGACCTTGAAGTAGACGTCGCCCGCGAGATGGTCCGCGAGGAAGCGGATGCCGAGCTCGAGTGGGATCAGGTGGATACAGTCGAAGAGATGGCGGTGGTCAGCCTGGCTCAGGAAGTCCTTCGCATGAGCCTGATAACCCCTGTAAATCATGCTAAAAAGCTCGAGATCAAAAATGACGGAACCGAGTTCGGAGGCGTCTTCGCCCGCGGGGTTACAGACGGAACGCATGGCGTCGCCGATGTCATAATGGACCAGCCCCGGTTGCACGGTGTCGAGATCGACGATGCAGGTGCCACGGCCGGTGGCCTCGTCGATCATGATGTTGCCGACCTTAGGGTCGCCGTGCGTGGTACGTAGGCCGAGGTCTCCGCGGGCGCGCGCATCCTCGAGCACAGAACAACGGGCACGGCGCGTCTCGACGAAGCGGACGGCCCGCTTGGCCTCCTGGGAGGCATGCAGACGTTCCTGTCCGTCCGGCGTCGCGAGCGCTGCGTCCATCTTGGAAAGGTAGCCGGGCGTGACGTGGAAACCGGGTAGCGCATAGCCAAGTTTCTCGGCTGGCAGGTCGCTGACCATGCGATGGAAATGGCCGAGGACGATGCCCGCCTCATGGGCGTGTTCTGGATTACGCACCTTTTCGTAAGCGTCTGCGCTGGCGATCTGCGAGATCGCGCGCCAGAGATCGCCGTCGACGTCCGTCACCCAATCTTCGCCGGTCTTCGTCTGGATGATCTTCGGGAGCTGCCAGATGCGGTCCGCGCCTTCGGCCTCGGCTTCGAGCTTCGCGTGACAATGATCCGTGAGCACGCGCATGTTCTGCATGATCACTTCCGGGTTAGGAAAGACCGCCTTGCGGATGCGCTGCACAATGAAGCGCTGCTCCGAGAAGGTGGTGCGGAAGACCGCCAGATAGGTGTCGTTGACGTTGCCTGAGCCGTAGGGCTCGACGGTCACGAGCCTTCCCTGGACGTCGAACTGGCGGGCAATTATGGCGGCTCGCATGGGGCTTTCGGGCTAATTTGCGGTTACTTTCGGGACTGGCGAGGGCATTCCCACGTCGCCAAGGCTTGATTTCCGCCCCGGGCTGCTCATGTTCAACGTTCCTCTGCGACGCCACCTTAGCTCAGCTGGTAGAGCATCTCATTCGTAATGAGAATGTCGCCGGTTCAAATCCGGCAGGTGGCTCCAGCGCAGGGGGCAATTTCCTAGCAGCCCGTTTGCCCGCCCGGGCTTTTCCTCCAACCTTCCCGCCATGAGTCGCGCCGACCATCCGCCCCGCAGCCGGGATCTTTCCCGTCGCTACGACCGCAGTTTCCGGGCCGATGACGCGTACCGCGCCACGTTGCCGGACATGCAGAACAAGGACGCTTCGCTGATCCAGGGCGCCAACGTTCCGATCCAGCACGTCGGTATCTCCGGCTTCCGCCTGCCGATGCTCGTCGCCACCCGCGACGGCAAGCCGATCACGCTCGAGTGCACGGTCACTGGCTCGGTGTCCCTCGCGGCCGACCGCAAGGGCATCAACATGTCCCGCATCATGCGGACCTTCTACGAATTCAAGGACCGCGTGCTCTCGCACGAGCTCCTCGAGGAGATCCTCGTCCGCTACAAGAAGGACCTCGATTGCAGCCGCGCCCGCATCATGGTCGAGCTGCGCTACCCGATTATGCAGAAGTCCCTGCGCTCGGGCCTCGAAGGCTGGCAGTATTACCGCGCCGTCCTGGAAGGTACCATCGACGACCTCGACCGCCTCCGCCGCTACGTCCATTTCGACTTCGTCTACTCGTCCGCCTGCCCTTGCTCCGCCGAGCTCACTGAGCACGCCCGCGAAGAGCGCTCCGCCTACGGCATCCCGCACTCGCAGCGCTCCAAGGCCCGCGTGATCGCCGAGGTCTCGCCCGGCCGTGCCCTCTTCATCGAGGACATGAAGGACCTCTGCCTCAAAGGCCTCCAGACCGAGACCCAGGTCATGGTGAAGCGCGAGGACGAGCAGGCCTTTGCCGAACTCAACGGGGCCTATTCCAAGTTCGTCGAGGACGCCGCCCGCGTCGTCTACGAGCAGTTCGACGGCGATGCCCGCGTGCGCGACTTCGTCATCGCCTGTTCGCACCTCGAGTCCCTCCATTCCCATGATGCCGTTTCGGTCATCAACAAGGGCATGCCGAGCGGTCTTTCGGCGGATTTCAGCAATTTCAGAGACCTGATCTGCTAGTCTGCTGACGGCTTGCCCATTTGGGGTGGCCGTCATACGGTCACTTTCATGAGGGGGTAGCTCAGCTGGATTCAGAGCAGCAGCCTTCTAAGCCGCCGGTCGCGGGTTCGAGTCCCGCCCTCCTCACCACTTTCCCAGCCCGCCGCCCTTTTCGGGGAGGCGGGCTAACCGTATCCAGATGTTCTGGGTTTGCGGCAGGCTGGCCTAGCGACTACTCAACACCATGCAGATTCACGTCGCCCGGAATTCCACCCAGCTCGGAATCTTCGCCCCCGAAGAAATCATCGCCGGCCTGCAAGCGGGTCGCTTCCTCGCCTCCGACCTCGCCTGGCGCGACGGCATGCCGGCTTGGACGCCGCTCGGCGACTGGTCCGAGTTCCGCGGCGTCGGAGTACCGCCGCCCTCGCCGCACGCCCAGCCTGCCGGGTCCGGCGAACCTGCGCCGGCGATGCCTTCCTGGGAACGAGGCTCTTCGTTCGCCCACTACGTCGCGACGATCAAGGAAGTCGCGCTCGATCCGGTACGCACGTTCGCGAACCTGCGCGACGGCGGCTACGCGCGCCCGATCTCCTTCACCTACTGGTCGCTGCTGCCGGCCTGGCTCTGCGGCAGCATCCTGTATGGCGCGCTCTTCGGCTTCATGGCCTTGGCCGCCAAGGGGCAAGGTGGCCGGAATGACGCCTTCATGACCTGGATCAACGACGTCGGCTTCTTCGCGGCCGCCTTGGTGATCTCCGCGGCGCTGGCCGTCTTCTTCTTGTTCGTGCCTTTATTCAACTTCATCGGCGCCGCCTTCACGCATGTGTTGCTCTTGCCTTGGAAGCCCGCTGGCAGTTTTGCGCAAACCTATCGTGCTAACGCCTATGCTTACGGGGCCTTCATGCCTTTCGCCTTCATCCCTTGCGTTAACTACGTCGTCATGCCGTGGCAGCTCGTCGCAGCCATCATCGCGCACTCGCAGGTCCACCGGATCGAGTGGTGGAAGGTGGTCATCTCGCTCATCGTGATCCCCTGCCTCTGCGTGTGCGGACTGTACGCGCTGCTGTTCGCCGCTCTCGCCAATAAATTCGCCGGTTAATTTACCATGCAGATCCACGTCGCTCGCAATTCCGCCCAGCTCGGAATCTTCGCCCCCGAAGACATCATCGCCGGGCTTTCCTCCGGTCGCTTTCTCGCCTCCGACCTCGCCTGGCGCGACGGCATGCCGGCTTGGACGCCGCTCGGCGACTGGTCCGAGTTCCGCGGTGCCGGCGTGCCACCTTCACCGGGGGCCGCCATCGCGGCGGCGCCCGTCGTCTCGACGATTCCCTGGGAGCAGGGCAAGTCGCTCAGTTCATTCTTCGCGACGGTCAAGTTGGCCATTGTGAACCCGGCTTCGCTTTCGACCGGCCGCTTCGCCTTCGGCGATTGGCTCATCTTCTGTTATGTAGCTCTCGCGATCAGTCTCCCGTTTCAAGCCGTTCGGCTCGCGTTCGCCCCGGATCCTGAGCGCAGCATCGCCGAATTCCTCCAAGGATTTTCCTCTCCCACGATCCAGGCGCTTGCTGAGCAGATGCTCAAGGCTCCGCCCGCGCCGATGGGCGTGACGATTGCTTCCACGATCGGAGGGCTGGCTTTCGCTCCGCTGCTCTACGCTTTCTTCGCCGTGCTGCACTGGGTCGGGCAACGCGTTTTCCGGATTCAAGTTTCCGTTGAGCGCACCACGGCGGCGACGCTACTCGCAACCGGTGGGTTGATCCTGCTCATGGCTCCGTTGCAGCTGTTTTGGTTCAATGTCGGCGCCCAGATTATCATCAGCTCCCTATTCTTTATCCCAGCGCTGATTATCTACTTCAAGTGCTTCGGCGCGGCCACCGGCGTGAATCCTTGGGTTCAGTTCGGCATCTCCAGCTTCGTCTGGTTCGTCGTTTGCTGCTGCTGCTGCGTTCTTCCAGCAGCGTCTTCTCTGGTGGTGCCGCGGCCACGCGCTGATCGGTGCTCCGGCTGATCCGCAGACCTGCCTATCCGGGCGAGCTCAACCACGAGCTCGTCTGGCCGGCGGCATTCTTGGGCGGCGCGGTGTTCGCGTGGGGATGGTTCCTTTCCGGCCTGCAGTTGCCGCAATGCATCTTCATGCGCTTGACGGGGCTGCCGTGCCTCGGCTGCGGTGGCACGCGCTGCGCGCGTAATCTGGTGAACCTGGATTTGGGGCAGGCGTTCCTTTTTCACCCGGGATTCTTCATCATCGTCATATTGGCTACACTCTGGACGATTTATTCGGCGGTCTTCTGGCTCCGTCATGATTCGCTTCGGCTACGTCTGGTCGTCGACCCCGCCTATTCTCGTCGCCTGCGCATCGCCTTCGTGGCCTCGCTCGTCGTCCACTGGGCCTGGCAGTGTTATTACCTGACGCGCTGACATGATTCGGAATCTTCTCCGCTTCGTCGGTTGGGTCTGCCTGCTTGTCCTGCTCTCGGTCGGCGTGCTGGGGTTGGTCTATGTCCTCTCCGAACGAACGCAGAAGATCGCCATCGAGCAACGGGTGCTGAACGTAGTCGATACGGTGCGCGAAGACGGCACGACGCCCCGTAAGGTCGTCGACGCGCTGGATCGCTTGGCCGACGGCACCGAAGTGGTGAAGGGCGACATCATCCCCGCGCCAACGCCGGATAAGGACGCGACCGCCCCCTACGGAGAGCCTGCCGATCGCCTGGGTCTCAAGCGCCTCGTCAATCGCGGCTACTCGGTCGGCTACGATGATGCGCTGCCTTTGCCCCGCTGGTCCTCTTACCGCGTGTTTCCTTATAAGGACGTGTATCTCGAACGGCCCTCCTCGTTCAAGTCCGACGTACGCACCGACGGCGCGCGTGACGACTTCCGAATACGTCCGCTCGGGCTACGACCGTGGCCACCTCGCGCCCAACTACGCGATCTCGGTCTGCTACGGTGAGGAGGCGCAGCGGGAGACGTTCCTCCTCAGCAATATCGTGCCTCAGCTCCACGCGCTCAACGCCGGCCTCTGGAAGGATATGGAGCAGCGGATCATGAAGCGTTACGTCGCGCGTTACGGCACCGTTTGGGTCCAGCTCGGTCCGGTCATCTCCTCGCCGTCCGCGAAGCAGGTTGGCCGCATCCCGGTGCCGACGTCTTTCTGGATGCTGATCTCGGAATACGATGAGAGCGCCGGAGGAATCCGCGCCATCGCCTACCTCGTACCTCACGAAGAGAAGTGGCGCGACGTCGAGTTGACGCGTTACGTGGTGAGCATCCGCCGACTCGAAGAACTCACCGGACTAGATTTCTTCCCGAAGCTGCCCAAGGTGACGCAGGACCGGCTCGAATCAGCGCCCGCGCCGCGCGCTTGGTGACGGCAGCTCACGTCGCAAATCCGAAGCATGGATCAGGCAGACGCAATCGGCTCCGTCGGCCGTCGGCAGCCACATGATGGGTAGCTTCGGCCACGCGAGGTGCATCGCCTTCTGCAGCCCACCGACCTCGATGACCAGAATGCCGTGCGGCTTCAGCGCTTCGCGCGCTTGCGTGAGTAGCTTGCGGATGACGTCGAGGCCGTCTTTGCCCGAGACCAGCGAGCCCTTCGGCTCCTTCTTGAACTCGGCGGGCAGGCGACGGTAGATGCCTTCGGGTTCGTAAGGCGGATTGCTGAGAATCAGATCGAACTTCGGGCCCTTGGTCAGAGACGTCATCGTGTCCGTCTCATGGAGCGTGATACGCTTCGCGAGTTTATGGGCGGCGACGTTCAGGGCCGCCACTTCGAGTGCCGGCGCCGAAAGGTCGGTCCCATGTACGTGCGCCTTGGGGAAGCGCTTCGCGAGCAGGATGGCGAGGCAGCCTGAGCCCGTGCAGACATCGGCTACGTCGGTGATCTGGGCGACCGGCGGGAGCCACTGCGGGATGGCCTCGGGGATGAGCTCGACGAAGTAGGAGCGCGGGATGATGACCCGTTCGTCGATGTGGAAGCGGAGGCCGCCCAGCCAGGCTTCGCCGACGAGGTAGCCGGTAGGCACGCGGTCAAAGACGCGGCGTTCGACCAGTGCGAGGAAGGAGGCCTTCTCCTTGGCTGTCAGGGCGCGTTTGAAGCACGAAGGGAGTTTCTCCCAGGCTAAGCCTGTGGCATGGCCCATGAGCGTCAGGGATTCTTCCTCGGCGTTCACGAAGCCTTGGCCATGGGCGATGCCGGCCGACTTGAACAGACGATTGGCAAAGCGTAAACAGTCACCGCCCGTTTTGAGGCGGGCGGTGGCGGCGGGGGTCGGGCGCTGCGGGGCGCTCATCGTCGGCGGCAGGGCCGCTTAGGTGAGCGGGGCGGCGGACCAGAGTTCCTTCGGGGTGCGTTCGAAGAAGTCCTCGAGGTACTTCGTCGTCGCGCCGCCCTGGCGGAAGGCCGGGTCCTTCATGATCGCACGGCAAACCGGGATCGTGGTGTGGATGCCGCGGATGATGTACTCGCCGAGGGCGCGGTGCATGCGGTCCAGGGCCTTCTGGCGGGTTGCGCCGACCGAAATCAGCTTGGCCACCATGGAGTCGTAGAGGGGCGGGATGACGTAGCCCGAGTAGCAATGCGAGTCGACGCGGATACCGTGGCCGCCGGGCGTGTAGTAAAGGCCGATGGTGCCGGGGCTCGGGGCGAAGTTGCGGGCCGGGTCTTCGGCGTTGATGCGGCACTCGATGGCGTGGCCGGTCATCTTGATGTCCTTCTGGGAGAGCTCGAGCTTCTCACCGCAGGCGATGAGGATCTGGCGACGGACGAGGTCGATGTCGGTGACTTCTTCGGTGACGCCGTGCTCCACCTGGATGCGCGTGTTCATCTCCATGAAGTAGTACTTACCGTTCTTATCGACGAGGAACTCGATCGTACCGGCGTTCTGGTAGCCGATGGTCTCGGCGAGCTTGACGGAGACCTTGCCCATCTCCTCGCGGAGCTTCGGGGTCAGGAAGGGGGAGGGAGATTCTTCGATCAGCTTCTGGTGGCGGCGCTGCACGGAGCAGTCGCGTTCACCCAGGTGGATCACCTTGCCGTGTTCGTCGCCCAGGAGCTGGAACTCGATGTGGCGGGGCTGCTCGATGTACTTCTCGATGTAGACGCGAGCATCACCGAAAGCCTTCTCGGCTTCGGCGCGGGCGCTTTCGAACTCTTTCGCGAAAGCCGCGGCGTTATGGACGATACGCATGCCCTTGCCACCGCCGCCGGCGACGGCCTTGACGATGACGGGGAAGCCGATGCGCTGGGCTTCTTTGATGGCTTCGCGCTGGTTGTCGACGGGTCCATCGGTGCCAGGCACGCAGGGCACCTTGGCGGCGGCGGCCGTCTGGCGGGCCACGGCCTTGTCGCCCATCTTGCGGATGACTTCAGGGCTGGGTCCGATGAACTTGATATTGGCGGCGGCGCACTTCTCGGCGAAGCCGGCGCGTTCGGAAAGGAAGCCGTAGCCAGGGTGGATGGCGTCGACGTTGGTGATCTCGGCGGCCGAGATGATACGATCTTCGCGGAGGTACGAATCCTTGCTCGGGCCAGGCCCGATGCAGACGGCTTCGTCGGCGAGCTGCACGTGCAGCGACTGCTCGTCGGCCTGGGAATAGACCGCGACGGTCTTGATGCCCAGCTCTCGGCAGGCGCGAATGACGCGAAGGGCGATTTCGCCGCGATTGGCGATGAGGATCTTGTTCATGCTCGGGTGTTCGCGCTCAGCTGACCTTCACGCGGAAGAGAGGCTGGCCGAATTCGACCGAGGTGCCGTTGGCGACCAGGCACTCGACCACCGTACCGGAGATTTCCGACTGAATCTCGTTCATCACCTTCATGGCCTCGATGATACAGACGACGGAGTCGGCCTTGATCGGGGAGCCTACGGTGACGAAGGGCGGGTTCTCAGGGGAAGGGGTGCAGTAGTAGGTGCCGACCATCGGGGAGGTCACCAATTTGATGCTGGGGTCCGCGGCGGCAGGGGCGGCAGGGGCGGGGGCAGCCTGAGGGGCAGGCGCCGCTGCCACGGGGGCGGGGGCGGCCGCTACAGGGGCGGCTTGGGCTGCGAGGGGGGCACGACCAGGGAGGTCGCGCTTGATGCGCAGCTTGAAGTCTTGGTCCTGGATCTCGAACTCGGAAAGGTCCGACTTCTTCATTAAATCCACGACTTGTTTAATCTTAATTAGGTCCAAGGTAATGTCCTCCGTGAGGGGGTGTCCCTCTCTGATACAGGGTGTGAGGGGGGTAAATCAACCCCTCATTCCTGAATTCCGTCGGGAATCTTACCTAACTTGCTGTCCTTCCGTGAGTTAATGATATCTTTCAGGGTCGGAATCGCACTGGTTTCTGGCTTAGAAATGGGCCCTTTTAGCTTAATTTTCGTTAAGCTGATCAGGGCACGATTGAGGTTGAGAAGATCCAGCGGGTTGAGCCCGCCTTTGCGGGGGAGGGAGAAGTCCCCTTCGAAGTTCAGGGTGGAGGCCTGGAGGTCGATTTCGCCGGCTAGGTCCAGGCGGGCCTGGGGGCCGGTGATGGCCAGGTCAGGGAAGTACGCCTGCCCGCCCACACAGCCGAAAGTGCCCTTCGCCTGGCTGAGTTCGTAGGTTGTCGCGCCCACGCCGAGTACTTCCAAGACCTTGGAGATGTCTCCTAGTAGCCGCACCTTCTTGAGTCCCGGATCCGTGAGCGAGTAGTGGCCAAGCCCCTTGAGCAGGCGGGGCTTTTCAAGGTCGAGATACCCAGCGAAATCGAGGTCCAGTTTACCGGCCGAGGCCACCTTGGTGGCGGGAGTCGGCGCAGCGTCCTTTGGCGGCGGGGCACTCAGGTCGCTCAGTAACTGGCCGATCTGCGCGGGGTCGCAGCCTTTGAGGTCGAGCGTGAGCTTGGTCTGGCGCAGTGGGTCGCCATCCAGCGAGAGGCTAGCTTCGCCCTCGGCGAGTCCGAGCTTTGCGCGCACGCGCATACCGCCGTCGATATTCTCCGTGCTCGCTTGCAGTGAACTTCCGGCAACGCCCCAGGCCGAGAAAGCGCCGGCACACTCGATGGAGGTCTTCACGTCCGGGCCTTTTGCGCCGGGCGTGAGCAGTAAGGTGAAGCGACGGTCGACGGGTAGGGAGAGTCCGCGGAGGGCTTCGCCGAAATCTTTACCTGCGCAACGTGCGGCGATCCAAGGTTGGAGGTTGCCTTGCGCGCGCACGACCGGCCCGGCGAGCGCGAGCGGCTTGGTCCAATCCCACGTCGCGGATCCATCGAGGCTACCGTCCGCTTCAGTATCGCCGCCACTCAGCCGATGCAGGCCGATGGTGGTCTGCTTCGGGTCGGCGTCGACGGAGACCTCGACGTAGCGGAAAGGCGCTCCCATGAAATCGAAACGTTTCAAGACGGCACGGCCTTTGGTCACGCTACTCATCGACCCCCAATGGCTTTCGACGTCGATGAAGGCGTAGGGTCGCTCACGGAGTAAGAACGTCTTCCAGAGCGAGACCCACCATTCGCCGAGTACGCGATCGAGGCATACGGGGTCCATCTCGCCGTTTAGGTGGAGCATGAATGCACCGCCGGCCTTGAGTTCGCAGTCGGCTGATCCGGTAATCGAAGCCAGCCGCAGGTCACGCAGGCGGAGCGGGGCGCCAGCGCGGGCAGGGTCAAAATCAAAGTGCGTGCGTAAAGGCAGGGCCTTGTCTGGCGAGATTGCCTCCGCCGAAAGGCCGAGGCCGCGGAAGCCAGAGAGCGCGATCTCGCCGGAGGCCCGGCTAAATTCGCCTTTCGCTGAGACTTCGGCTGAGACCTCGCGCAAGAGAACATCGCCCCGCAGGTCGACGCCGGCAGTGAGCAGGAGTCGGCCGATTTCTGGCTGCGCGCTGATCTCTGCACCCGACAGGTGGGCCTGGTCGATCATGGCCGTCACGGCTCCATGCGGGGCGATGATTGCTGAGCCGTTGGCCGTCGAGTCGTTGGAAAGGATGTCGAAGGCGATTCGGTGGCCATCGTCCGAGCTGGGGCGTACGTCCAGCTTTACGCGCCGAAGTTCGAGGCCGGCACCCTTGGCTTGGGCGAGTGTCAGTTCGGCGACCGTATCTTCGCGGCGGCCTTTACCCCGAGCACGCAGGTCAAGTCGCTCCGCGGTGATATTACGCCAAGCCATTTCCTGCGCGCCGCCGTCCAGACGCCAGTCGGCGATTCGGCCGTCGGAGGCTACCTTCACGGTGCCGCGGAGATTGAGCCCGCGCACTTGGATGAGGCCGAGTCCGCTATCGGACCAATCGTTGCCCAGCACGGCTAGGACGGAGACTTCCGCGCTGCCGTCGCTACTGCCTTGGCAACGCAGCGAGACGGAGGCTCCGCCGGATCGCTCCGCGACGTCGATGGCCGTCTCGATGGAGGCGAAGGCGTCGGCCAACCGTCGGGAAAGGGGAATCGGACCTTTGCTATCTTCCTCGGCGCGCAGGAGCCCGGTCGGTACTTCGCCCGAGAGATGGCAGGTGATCTTGCCGCCCCGCGCCTGGATCGACCGAAGGTTGAGCCAGCGTCCTTCCTTGGTGATATCGAGGGTCAGGGTGTCGATCAACGGCCGGCGGACGCCGCCGTGGGCGACGGAGGCCGGGCACCAAAGACGGGCATCCGACACGCGTACTTGCGTCGGCTCGATCTGGCCGGCGATGAGGAGCGCAGGATTGAGCGCGATTTCCACGCGCGCGGCGGTGAAGACATCGCCCGACATGCCGTCGACGCCGAGCGACAGGTCGTCGGCCGCCAACGTCAGGTCCGGCATCATCCAGTAATTGCGGGCCTGCAGGCGCAGGCCATGTTCGGCGAGCTGCGTCGAGATGCGCTCCGTGAGGAAGTCCGGCAACTTCGTCGGGTGATCGAGGTTGGCGACCCAGCAGAGCGTCAGCTGGACTGGGAGCAACAGGAGCAGGCAGGTGTTCGTCAGTCCGCGCAGGAACCTGCGGAAAGGGGAACTTGCCGGCTTTGGTTTCATCTGCCGGGTTCGGCCAGGAGCGGAATCAGGATTTCGGCGAGGCCAGCTTCGAGGATAAAATCGTCGTCGTCAGCTTCGTCCCGCATGAGCAGCGCGCGCGTGCTGAAAGGTGCCGAGCAGAGGTAGGTCCGGAATGTTTCGCTGGCCGCGCCGCCGCCGGTGGCCGCTTGGTCGGTCACCCGGATTTCAAATTTCCAGCCGCCCGAACCGACGTCGCGTCCAGGGAATTCCGCCGCGCGCACGTCGGCGAGGCCGACCGCAAGCCGACGCGAGTTAGCGGGGTCGAGTCGACCGGAGCCGGCCCAGTTGCCGTCGGGGCCGAGGCGCGCTTCGCCGAGGACCTTGCCGTCGCCGCGGGCGGTGAGGCGGAGGCCGCTTACGCGGGCTCCCTGGGGAAGCTCCGCCAGAGAGCGCTTTCGCCAAGCCTGTGGCTCGACGTTTTGGTGGCCGCCGTTGAGTAAGGAGACGTCGCAGATCGCCGCGAGCGGCGAGCCCTTGGCGTGCACGACGCGTGTGCCCGCGCCTCGGTCCGGATCGTCCGTAAAGCTGAGCAGCATGCGTTCGGTGCCGAATTCAAGTTCCAAGGTCTGGATGGACGCGGTGCCTGGATTCGCCTGCGCCATCACGGCAGGTACGCTCGTGCCGCCCGCGGATTTGCGGCGGGTCGCGCGGAGTTGGGCGACCGCATCAAGGAAACGTCCGACGATCTTAGCGTCGGCCTCCCGTCGTTTGGTGGCCGTGGAGCCGGGTGCGACCGGGATTTCCCAGCGGGCCTCGGCGGCGGTGCCTTCTAGGCGATGCAACGTGATGGTGCGGCCTCCGGTGGCGATAGTGAAGCCGGTGACGAGCGCCGGATCGAAGTCGGCTGGCCGGGAGGCGGCGAGTGTCTCGCGGGCGGCGAACCAGTCGTTGAGCAGGCGGGCCTCGATGAGGAAGACGGAATTATTTTCCTCGAGCCGCGCGCAGAGCATCGTGGGCTGGCCCGGTGCCGGGTTGCCAACAAGCAGCACCTGGCGGCGGGAATTCCCTTCGAGCGAGAGGCGGAGGGTCGGAGTGGTCAGCCCGGTGACGTCGTCGGCGAGGGCGATAAACTTGCTCGCGCGCAGGTTCGTGAGATCGGCCACGGCGCGGGTCGTCGCGTCCGCGTCCGCGAGCGCGTCATACGGGGTCTCGAAACGCCATTCGGGAAGCTGGACGCGCCGACCGATGCGCGGGCGGGCTTCGGAGGTCAGGGCGGTCACGACTTCGCCATCCTTCATGCGGTGGCGGACTGAGACCGCGCGTGCTTCGAAGTCGGCGACCTCAAAGATCTTGTCGACGCGATAGCTCTCGGGCTTGGTGGCCAAGGCCGCGGACATCGCCTCAGGCAGAGGGATGATGCGCTTACCGTCGTCGGTAAGCAGGAAGTGCTGGCGGGTCGAGGGCTGCACGCCGATCTTCGCTTCGACGGTCGCGCCAGTTTCAGCGGTGACCTTCAGGGTCCAGCGCGGGGCTTCGAGGCCGTAGTCTTTGAGGCTGGAGCCGTTGGCTTTGGCTTCGGCCGCGTCGAACCCAGTTTCGGCGCTGACGAAACGCAGTTCGTCGAGCAGGCGTTGGACGGTCCAGATATTAGCCGGCCAGTCGAACGGCTCGGTCAGACGCCAGCCGGCGCTGCGCTTTTCAAGCACGATGCGTTCAGGGCCCTCGCTCAGGATGAGCTTCGTCGGCGTCGACGGGAAGAGCTGCGTCTGCCCGATGGCCGTCGGCTGATGGCCGGACGTGGCCCTCCAGACGAGGCCGAAGGCGATCAGGTTGGCGACCAGCAAGATGACGGTGGTGCGGGAGATCCGCATAGGCACGTCAACTTCTGCGTCGCCACACGGAAACCGCAAGCCCCACTGCGAGGATGGCCAGCGGAATCAGGGAGAAACGGAGGGCCAAGGCCCAGAAGTCGGACGCGGTGGCGTTGAGCTGATATTCGCCCTCGGCGCGGGCCGGCAGGGAGATCGCTCGGTCGCGGTCGGTGAGCCAGGCAGCACACTGCGTGACGAAGGCGCGGTTACCTCCGCGGTTCAGGCGTTGATTAGCGGCGATTTGGGAGGTGCCGATGACGACAAGACGGCCACCCACGCCGCCTACGCCCTTCCGGATACCGGTGGCGCGCTCGGCGGCGGCGGCGAGGCAGACGGGACCAGCCTGGTCGCGGTCTGAGTCGAATTTCACCGGTCGTCGGACGAGGTCGGTTTCGCCCCAGGCGGCGTCGGAGGAGAACACGAGTTGCCAGACTCCGAGCGTGCTATCCGGGGCGCTCCCTTCGTCGAAGCGCGCTGGCCGAATCCGCGAGGCGATGAGCGGAAGGTTTTGTTCCTTGAGGACCTTGGTGAGTGGGTGCTCCTTCTCCTCGAGGCGGATCAGGGCGATGTCGCCGTCGGTCGTGCGGCGCGCCGGGTCAGGCTCTTGGAGTTCAGCGTCGGGCGAGAAGATCGCCCAGTCCGCCAGCGTCGGCTCAAGGCCATGCTCCCGACCCGGGTCGAGCATCGCGAGGACGCGACCGTTACGTTCGTAAAGATAGTTCTTCAGGCGGGCGTTCTCGGAGGCGGAGAAGGGCGTGGTCGGTCCGGCGATGAGCACCATCGCCGCGTCCCGCGGCACTTCGGCGACCGTGGCGAGGTTCAGCTGGCGGACCTCGAAGTTACGGTTGCGCAGTTGGCGGGAGAGCAGGGACATCCCGCGTTCTGGGAGCGCGTCCTCGATGCCGAGCTCGCCGTGGCCCATGGTGACGTAGCAGATGGCGGCCTTATCTTCGGTCACCTCGATGAGCGCGGCGGTCACGGCCTCTTCGCCCCGAAAGCCACCTTCCTTGGTCACGAGTTCGCGGTAGCTGATATATTTGGCGCGCGGGCCACAGCTCAGGATGAGCGCAATGGAAGCATCAGGGGCGCCATGGCGCGCCGCGAGCTCGGAGAGAAGCGGTGCGTTACGCCCAGCGCCCGCGAGTTCAATGGCGAACCAAGCGGGACCGCTGCGGCTCGATTCAACGACGTAGGAGTCGAGGAGCTTCAGCAGTCGAGAGCGCACGACCTGCGCAGGCTCGGACGAGTCGTTGGTGACCAATACCGCCTTCACCCAGCCTTGGTTGCGACCGACGCCGACGGGGCTGCGGCGCCCGGCGGCTCGGACGGTCTCAGCCGATTCGGGCGCAAGCGAGTGACGACGGTCCGAGGTGATGTCCTGGCGGAGACGGAACTCCGGTAGTGAAGCGAGGAAGTTGACGACCACTGCGAGCGCGATCGCGAGCAGGGCCTGCGTCAGGCGGTTGAGCCGGCGGATGGGCCGGACGGAACCGAAATCGTCGCGGAGGGGAGCCATCTCACTCTTGTCCCTCCACGGACAATACCGCCAAACCTAGGCAGAGCAGGGTGCCGGTCCCGTACAGCACGATCGGACGAGAATCCAGAATCCCGGCCGCAAAATCCTGCAGGTGGCCGAAGGTGCGCAGGTGCGCCGCGGGTTCACGCAGCCAGCCAAGCCATTCCCAGCTTTCGATCGGGAGCGATTCCATCGCACCGCCCGCGGCGGTCATGGCCAGCAGGCAGATGAACGCGAGGAGGGCGGCGAGCGCCGACGAGCGCGTGACACAGCTGCACAGGATACCGATGGCGACGTGCAGCAGGCCGCTGACGGCGATGAAGCAGAGTCCGCCCCAAAGGATCGAAGGGTCGCCAAGGCGTGCGTCGCCGGGCGTGCCGAGGCGTTGGACGGTGAAGAAAGGGAAGAGGGTGAACAGGAGCCAGAAGACGACCCACACGATCCACGTCGACAGGAACTTTGCCCACACGACCGCGGTGGCGCTCGCCGGCGTGGTAAGCAGCGCGGCCAAGGTGCCCGAGCGGCGCTCTTCGGCGAAGGTGCGCATGGTGAGCAGCGGCAGCACGCACAGCAGCGGCAGCCAGAAGAACCAGAGCGTGGACTCGACGGGCGTGCGGTCACTCGGCGCGCGGCTGGCTTCGATGAGCGCGAAGAAATGGATGCCCCCCATGAGCGCCAGGAACAGTCCGCCCGCCGCCCAAGTGTTCCAGGAGAGCGCGGCGGAGCGCAGTTCGTGCGCGAGCAAGGTGCGGAAGTGGCGCATCAGGAACGACGTGAGTCTCCCGGGGTGCGCCGCGTGGCGGCAAGGAAGATATCCTCGAGGCCGAAGCGGTCTTCGGCGATCTCGCGGAGGCTGATGCCAGCCGTGATGAGCGCGCCGGCGAGCGTCTCGCGGGCGGGCGAACCCGTGGGCAGGCTGATGCGGAAGGAGTTCCAGCCATCAGTGGAGGGCAGAGCGGCCACGAACGCCGCCGGTTCGATCTTCCGACAGGCGGCGAGCAGCGTGCCTTCGTCGGCGCGCGTCACGAGGGTGAAGCTGATTTCTGGAAGGAGCTCCCGGCGGAGGTCTTCCGTGCGGCCCTGCGCGACGAGGCGGCCGCGATTGATGATGACGACCTTGTCACACACCTGCTCGACCTCATGGAGGATGTGGCTCGAGATAAGTACGGCCATCTTGCCGCGCAACGAGCGGATGAGGTCGCGGATACCGAGGATCTGATGGGGATCCAGGCCGATGGTCGGCTCGTCGAGGATGACGACGCGCGGTTCGGCGAGCAATGCGTCGGCGATACCGACCCGCTGACGGAAACCCTTCGAGAGCTGTCCGATGAGCCGGCCGGAGGCGCGGCGGGTGAGGTCGCAGTCATCCATGACCTTACGGACGCGCTCGCTGACCCGGGAGGGGTCGACGTCCTTGAGGCGGGCCCGGAGCGTGAGGTACTCTTCGACGCGCATGTCTTCGGGAAGCGGGTTATTCTCCGGCATGTAGGCCAGGTGCCGCTTGGCGCCAGCCGGGTCGAGGGCCACGGAGACGCCCCAGATAGTGGCACGGCCGGAGGTCCCGGACATCGTGCCCGAAAGAATCCGCATCGTGGTCGACTTGCCGGCGCCGTTCGGGCCCAGGAAGCCGACGATCTCGCCCGGCGCCACGGAGAAGCTCAAGTCTTCCACCGCGGTCAGGGAGCCATAGCGCTTAGTCAGCTTTTCCGCCACGACGGCGGCTTCCGGGAGGGGCGCTGCTTCGTTCATGTGTCGGGCTCCGGGAGGATGGGTTACGACTCGTCGGCACCATGCGAACGGGTCAATGAAAGACACGCCGAACGACCTTTATTGGCAAGGAGAATAGGACTCGTCGACCCCGCGGGGAGCCGGTGCCGGATGGATTACTTGGCGGCCGGTGCAGCCGGTGCGACGAGCGACGGTTCAGACTGCACGAGCGCTTCCTTGTCGGACTTCCAGACGTGCCCGGCACGGAGCTTCTTGTCCATCGCGTTGAGCCACTTGGTCGCTTCGGCGGTGTCGCCCTTGGCGACGGCAATGTTGGCGAGAGTCAGCATGGCGAAGCCGCGGAGGGTCTCGGGGGCGTTCACGTCATCGGCGACGGCGGCAATCGCTTTATCCGCGCCAGCTTCGCCAGCTTCAAGGCGACAGAGGGCGGCGTAGAGACGGGCACGGGTACCGAGCGCGGTGATGGCCGGCGCTTTGCCAGCGAGGCCGGCGAGGCGGGACGCTTCGTCGTAAGCCTTGGCGGCCTCGACGAACTTGCTGGCTTTCTTGAGGTCGTCGGCGACGTCGGTCATGGCGACGGCGGCGAGGGCTTCACCCGGGTGGCGTGAAGCAAAGGAGCGGCGGGCGGCTTCGTCCTGGCAGGCGGTGAATTCTTCGCCGAGCTCTTCGCGGCGGCTTTCGTTCCAGAAGAAATAGGCGAGGAAGGCCAAGATGCCTACGACGAGACCAAAAGTGCCCTTGACGATGACATCCTTGTTGCGCTCCCAGAAGAGCCAAAGGCGGTCCTCGGTGTCCGCATTCACGAAATCCTCGTCGACGACGACGAGATTACGGTCGTCGCCAGCCGGGGGCTGCTTGTTGGAACGGTCGTCAGGCATGGGGGGTCAACCCTTGGCAAAGGACCGTTTGTGTCAACCCCCGCTACGGGCTTGTCCCCGCCCCCGGGAGGGTAAGTATGGGTGGACTCATGAGCGCTTCCGCCGCCGTTCTTTCGCTTCTTCAAGCCGCCCAGGGTAAGGGGCAGGTTTCCGCCTCTAGCTTGGCCAACGCCGGGGATTGGCTCCGCTCCGGCGCCCTACCGGCCGCCGCCATCGATTCCCTGAAAGATCTCTGCGACCGCGGTGCCTGGCCGGAGATCGAGGACCGTTTCTACAAGGGTATCGCTTTCGGGACGGGCGGCATGCGCGGTCGCACCGTCGGCCGCGTCTCGGCCGCCAACGAGCTCGACTCCCAGGGGCTCCCGGTCCGCGCCGCCATCGGCTCGGCCTGCCTTAACGACATCAACGTCCTCCGCGCGGTCATCGGACTCTGGAAGCATGTCTCGGCGACCCAGCCCGGGGCCCGCCTCGTCGTCGCGCACGACGTCCGCCATTTCTCCCGTCACTTCGCCGAGCTCATCGCCGGTGCCTGGAGCGAGCTCGGCGGCGAAGCCTATCTCTTCGTCGGCGCCCGCTCGACCCCCCAGCTGAGTTTCACGGTCCGTCATCTCGGCGCCCACGCCGGCGTAGTCATCACCGCGAGTCATAATCCTTCGCACGATAACGGCTTCAAGTGCTGCCTCGGCGACGGCGGGCAGGTGCTCCCTCCGCATGATGCCACGATTGTCGCCGAAGTCGCCAAACTCGGCCCTGCCGATGTCGCTCCCTACCTCGAGACGAATCTGGCCCGCGTGCTCACCGTGCCCGCCGCCGCCGAAGACGCCTATCTCGCCCGCCTCGCCGGCGTCGTCCTCGACCCCGAGGTCATTTCGCGCCACACGCCGAAGGTCGTCTTCACGAATGTCCATGGCACCGGCGACGTCATGGTCGTGCCCGCCCTCCGCCGCGTCGGCATCGACCCGCACGTCGTCGAGGAGCAGCGCGAGCACGACGGCCGCTTCCCGACCGTCGCTTCCCCGAATCCGGAGAACGCCAGCACCTTCGCGTTGGCGCTGAAGCTCGCCGACGAGATTGGCGCCGACCTCATTCTCGCGACCGACCCCGATTCCGACCGCGTCGGCGTGGCCTGCCCGCTGCCCGCGGGTGGACATCGCTTGCTCAATGGCAACGAAGTCGCCGCCCTCCTGACCGAATTCCGCCTCTCCTCCTTGAAGGACGCCGGGATCCTGCCCGAAGCCGGTTCGCCGAACGCCGCCGTGGTGAAATCGCTGGTGACGACGCCGCTGGTCGCCGCAATCTGCGCCCGCCATGGCATCCGCTGTGTCGAGACCCTCGTCGGTTTCAAGTGGATCGCCCGCAAGCTCGAGAACTGGAACCGCCGCCTGGCCGAAGGTGCCGGCCCCGATGCCGCCGCGCTCCCTCTCCGTCGTCGCGCCCCGCTGGCGCTGCGCCACTCCACGCTCTTCTTGCTCGGCGCCGAGGAAAGCTACGGCTACCTCGCGGACGATGCCGTCCGCGATAAGGATGCTAACGCCACGGTGGTCATGCTCTGCGAGTTCGCCGCGCTGCTCCGCTCCCGCGGCCGCACGCTCCTCGACGCGCTCGATGTGCTGCACCTCAGCTACGGAGCCCACCACGAGGATCTCTTGAACCTTTCGTTCGAAGGCGCTGAGGGCGCCGCCTGCATCCGCCGCATCGTCGCCTCCTGGCGCGCCACGCCGCCGGCCGTCATCGACGGCTCCAAGGTCGTCCGCGTCACGGATTACGAGCGCGATAAGGTGCTCGATGCGGAAGGCGAACGCGTTCCGCCCGAGGAGTTTATTCTCGCCGAGCTGGCCGATGGCCGCCGCATCGCCGTCCGCGCTTCCGGCACGGAGCCCAAGGTGAAGTTCTATTCGTTCACGAAGGCTGAGGTCGCCGATGCCGACGACCTCGCCGCCGCCCGCGAACGCGCGCGGAAGTCGGCCCTCGCGCTGCGCGCCTGGCTCGAGATCGACGCCAAGCGCCGAGCCAAATAACCTTATCATGAAGACCCTATCCTTGCTCTCCCTCCTCCTGCTCGCCGGCTGCGCCAGTCCGCTGGGCGACCGTTCGTTCGTCACCGAGAAGACGCCCGCCGCTGCGGCCGTCTCGGGTCAGGCGGCTGGCCAAGGCTCACTCGAGGACCGCGTGCGCTCGGCCAACGAGAAGAACGACGATCGTCTGCTTAAGGGTGACTGGCGCGCGGCTAAGCCGGCCGTGGGTCCTCAGCAGTAAGGCCTATTTGGCCTTGGGCTTCAGCGGCAGCTTGAGGCCCATCTGGGCGTCGAGGTAGGTCGCAAGCTGGTCGACCAAGGCCGCCGCGAACTTGCGCCGGCTGGCGTCGGTGTCGCGCACGCCCTTGGAGTGGCTCTCGATCTGCAACCCCGCGAAGCCGGTGCCGGGTGCGGTGTGGGTGCGGACGTTGTAGCCGCCGTTGAAGTAAGGTTCGCCGGGGACGGGCTTGCCGAGGCTCGGCGTGGAGGGGAAGCCGGCGTTCTCCATCAGGGCGCCGAAACTCTGCGGGCCATGCAGGAGCGCGGGGTAGGCGGAAGGATTCTTCAGTGCGAAGAACTGCAGCGTGCCTTTCTTGATGAACTCTGGCTTGGCGAGTTCGGCGTCCGGCAGGCCGAGCTCTTGGCGGTCGTGCGCATAGCCCAGCTCGAGGCGCGCATCAGCGTGGCCGTGGCCGTGCAGATCGATGTAGAATCCTTTGCCGTGTTTCGCGATGACGGCCTTCTGCGCGGTCTGAATGAAGCCTTGGAAATCCTTCCACGTCTGTTCGGTCAGCGGATGGCCGGCCGCACCTTCGACGATCTCACGATTGCAATCGATCTTGCGACGCGTGACGCGGCAGATGACCACATGCGGGTGCTGGCCGGTGCGCGCGACAAACTCGTCGTCGATGGCGCGGGCCAGTTCCTGCGTATTAGTGTCGAACGCGAAGGTGCCCTTCGCGCGGTCCGGAAGTTCCGCGGGCTTATCGCGGCCGCCATGTGCGGCCGACAGTACGAAGGGCAGGCTGCCGGCGATATACTCGATGTACTGATTACGACCGAAATAGGTCTGGCCAGGTTCAGGCGTCTCGGCGGCACGCAGGATGACGGTGGCCGTCAGCAGGCAGACGCAGAGGAGGCGGGTCATACCGTATCCAAAGCCAACCCACGCGGAGGGTCAAGCGGACGGAACTCAGCGGGCGGCACCGCCCGCCAGCAGGGCACGGACCGCGGCTTCTTCCGGCACGGAATCCGACGTACAGGCCGCGCCAATTCCGTCCTGCAGGACGAAGCGTAGCTTGCCGCCGCGGACCTTCTTGTCGCGACGCATCGCGGCGAGCATGGGTTCGAGTGGCAGCGACGTACGGAGCGCGGTAGGTAGGGCGTGGAGCTTGAGCGTCGCCTCGACTTGTTCGGCCTGGGCGGCGGTGCAATGCTTGAGCTCGGCCGAAAGGCGAGCGGCCATCACGAGACCAATCGCGACGGCTTCACCGTGCAGATACGTACCGTAGCCGGCGGTGGCCTCGATGGCGTGACCGAAGGTGTGTCCAAGGTTGAGGAGCGCGCGGCCGCCTTGGGCGCTGGTCTCACGTTCGTCGCCAGCGACGACGCCGGCCTTGATCTCGACGCAGCGGCGGATCACGCGCGGCAGAAGCGGATGATTCCAGGCGAGCGGCGAGTTCTGCTCCAGGAGACCGAAGAGGTCGGCGTCGGCGATGATGCCGTGCTTGATGACTTCGGCCATGCCCGCGGCGAACTCGCGCGGCGGCAGGGTGGCCAGCAGGTCGGTGTCGGCGAAGACGGCCGTAGGCTGATGAAAGTTGCCGACCAGGTTCTTACCCGCGGCGAGGTTGATGCCGGTCTTGCCGCCGACGGAGCTGTCGACCATCGCGAGCAGAGTCGTGGGAATCTGGTAGAAATCGACGCCGCGCTGGTAGGAGGCCGCCGCGAAACCGGCGAGGTCGCCGACGACGCCACCACCGAGCGCGAAGACCGCGCCATCGCGGGCAACGCCGTTGGCGGCGAGGAAATCCCAGACGCGCGCGAGTTCGGCGGCCGACTTGGCGGTCTCGCCATCCGACGCCGTCGCGAGCACGGGCATGAGACGGGCAAGTTGCGCGGCGAAGCCGGATTGGGCCGCGGCGACGCCAGGCGAGGTGATCGCCACACACTTTTGACCGGAGGCCACGCGACGTTCAGCCACGGCCAGGGCTTCCTGGCACATCCCGGCCCCGATGCGAACGGGGTAGGAGCGCTGGCCTAGTTCGACGGTAACGGTCTCGGCCGACATGGGTTCACGCTGAGGCGAGGCGCCCTCGCTGGCAAGACAACCTCACTCGGCCAGACCGACGATCGAGCGGGCATAGGCTCGCGCATCGAAGGGCTGGAGGTCGGCCGGCTGCTCGCCGACGCCGATGAAGCGGACGGGCACACCCAACTCACGGACCACGGCAACGAGCGCGCCGCCGCGGGCGGTGCCGTCGAGTTTGGTCACGATCAGGCCGGTGAGTCCGACGGCTTCATGGAAGATGCGCGCTTGCTCGATCGAGTTGGCGCCTAAGGAGCCGTCGATGACGAGCCACTTCTCGTGCGGTGCGCCGGGGTGGGCCTTAGCCGTCACGCGGACGACCTTGCGCAGCTCTTCCAAGAGATGGGCCTTGGTGTGGAGACGGCCCGCGGTATCGAGGATGACGACGTCTACGCCGCGTGCGACGCCAGCCTTGGCCGCATCGAAAGCCACGGCGGCGGGATCGGCACCGGCGGCTCCGCCGACGACCTCGACGCCCAGGCGGTCGGCCCAGGCGGAAAGTTGCTCGCCCGCGGCGGCGCGGAACGTGTCACATGCACCGAGTAGGCAGGTTTTCCCTTCTTCGCGCCAGCGCCAAGCGAGCTTCGCGGCGGTGGTCGTCTTGCCAGCGCCGTTCACGCCGAGGAGCATGATCACGTGCGGCTTGGAGAAGGCGGGCGCGGCGACGGTCTCGCCGCCGAGCGCGCGGACGATGCTTTCAGCCGCGGCTTCGGCGGGGGAGGTTTTGCGCAGGGCAGCTTCTGATTTCCAAGCGGAGCGCGCGGCCTCGACGACTTCGTCGGCGGTGGCCGGACCGAAGTCGGCGGCGATGAGTCGTTCGCGGAGTTGCTCGGCCGACTCGGCGTCCATCGGACGGGCCAGTAGGTTGGCCACGGCCTCGGCCGTGCGGCTCAGGCCGGACTTCAGTCGTTCGAAGAAGCCCGCCATGGTTCAACCCCCCTCGGCTTTACGCGGGTCGCGGCCCAGTTCTTCCTTATAGCTATCGAGGATACCGTTCACGAAGCGCTTGGATTCCTCGGTCGAGAACTCCTTGGCGATGTCGACGGCCTCATTGATGCTGACGACTGGCGGGATGTCCGTGCGGCGCATCAGTTCGAAGATGGCGATGCGCAGGATGGCGAGGTCGACGCGCGCGATGCGGCCGAAGGCCCAGTTCTTGGCGTACTTGCCGATGATCTCGTCGATGAGCGCGAGGTCGCGGATGACACCCTGGATGAGCTCTTCGGCGAAGGCGTAATATTCACGAGGCTGCGGGCGTTCGGAGAAGAAGTCGAAGAGCCCCGTCACCATGTCGGCGTGGCGCTGGACTTCCCAGGAGCAGAGGAACTGCATGGCGGCCACGCGGCTGTCATGGCGGCGATTGCGCTTGGCGGGCGGCGCGGCGGGATCCGGTACGACTGGTTCGTCGGGAGCGACGATGGCGATCTCGATGCCCGCCGGAATGTTGTGACGGCGGAACGCATCGACGGTCTTCGGGCTCGAGCCGATGATTTCGATGAGGCGACGATGGCTGCGGATTTCCTCGCGGAGTGTCGGTGCGCGGCTCTTCGACCTGTGAAGGCAGGGGGAAGGGGCCCGAGATACGAGCACCCGTGCCGGCGATGCTAGCGATGATGTCGGCCGCAGTCTGGTCCGCCATGCGGTAGTCGACGCCCTTGATCCGGATACGGATCTTGGCGCGCGCGGAGGCGGAAATGGGGGAGTCGTTTTCCATCGTTCAGTTCTGGGCGAAAGGTTCCTGGCCGCCGCGCTTGCGTTCCTCTTCCTCGACCTGGTCGAGGCGTTCGCCGAGCGTGATGCGGTGGCGGGCCATGGTGAGGGCGGCGTGCGCGAATTCGGTGCCACGATCGAGCGAACCCTGGCAACGGGCCACGGCCTGTTCACGGTTGTTGGTGACGACGATGCCGTTGATCACCGGCACTTCGGAGCGGATGGCCGCATCCTGCAAGGCGAGGGCGGTCGAATTCGCGATGATCTCGTGGTGCGGGGTGTCGCCGGCGATGACGACGCCGAGGGCGATGATGCAGTCGTAGTCGCCCGTCATGGCCGACATGTAGGCGGCAAAGGGAATCTCGCCCGAGCCGGGGACGGCGAGCTCGACGATCGACGCGGCGGGGACGCCCGCGGCACGGAGGCCTTTGATGGCGTTCTTCTTCAGGGCCTGGACCAGTTCCGCATTATAGCCTGCCGACACGATGGCGAAGCGAAGTTCGGCGCCGTCGATGGCGTCAGGGGTGGGCTTGTCTAGGCTCATGGCAGAAGAACAGAGGGGCCGATGGAGTCGCTTCCGAACCCGTCTGCAAGCGGAAACGGCCGAAAACCCTTAGAACGGAACCTGCTCGACGATCTCAAGGGCGTAACCACCGAGCCCCACGACCTTGCGCGGGTTGTTCGTGATGAGCCGGATGCGGCGGAGTCCGAGGTGAGAAAGGATCTGGGCGCCGATACCGTAGTCACGCGCGTCCATGGCGCCGAGGCGGATGCCGGACTGGTCGGCCTGCACGCCGCCGAAAGGCTGGGTGACGTGAACGATCACGCCGCGACCGGCCTTAGCGACGGCTTCGAAGCTGGCGGCGAGCGAGGTGCCGGCGCCGAACGCGCTGCCGCGGAAAAGGTCGCCGAGCATGTTCTCGCGCTGCACGCGCACGAGCGTCGGCGATTCGTCCGGCTGGCCGAGGGTGAAGACGAGGTGCTGACGTCCATCGGGGAGCGAGCGGTAGACGCTCAGCTTGAATTCGCCCCACGCCGACTGGAAGGGGCTTTCGGCGACGAGCTCGACGAGGCGTTCGCGGCGGTGGCGGAACTCGATGAGCTGCGCGATCGAGATCATGTGCAGGCCGAACTTCTTCTTGAGTTCGACGAGCTCGGGCAGGCGCGCCATCGAGCCGTCCTCGTTCAAGATTTCACAGATGACTCCGCTCGGGTGGAGGCCGGCGAGGGACGCGAGGTCGACCGCGGCTTCGGTGTGGCCGGCGCGCTGGAGCACGCCGCCGGGTCGCGCAAGGAGCGGGAAGATGTGGCCGGGCTGCACGAGGGCCTCGGGCTTGGCCTGCGGGTCGGCGAGGATCGCGATGGTCTTCGCGCGGTCGTAGGCGGAGATGCCAGTGGAGATGCCTTCGGCGGCGTCGACGGCCACCGCGAAGGCGGTGCGCTGCGATTCACGATTCTCCGGCACCATCTGGGAGATGCCCAGGCGGCGGAGCTGATGCTCGACGGTCGGGACGCAGATGAGACCGCGCGCGTGGCGGATCATCATGTTGACCGTCTCGGGCGTGGCCTTCGAAGCCGCCATCACGAGGTCGCCCTCGTTCTCGCGGTTCTCGTCGTCGGTCACGATTACGAGTTTCCCGGCGGCGATATCCGCAAGGGCTTCCTCGATGGTGTCGAAGGGCTCGTTCATGAAAGAGGGAAGTTCGAACTTGGTCGTAACCTCCCTCGGTGCAAGCGGGGAGATGGCTCCCCGACTTTAAATCAGCCTGCTGGGCGGTTATTTCGCGGCGGCGCCCTTGCCTTTACCCTTCGCGGCGCCCTTGCCCTTGCCGGCACCAGGTGCGGCGGGCTTCGGCGCGGCCTTCATGGCTTCCGCGATCTTGACGCTGGTTTCTTTCCAAGAGGGCTTAGGTTCGGCCTTGGCACTCCAGATCACGAAGTTGCGGAAGGTGGCGGACTGGCCGGCGCACGTGAAGCCAGGGTTGGCCTTCTCGGCCTTGAAGAGGTCGTCGCTGCCGAAGCCGCTGATCTTACCGTCAATCGTCGCGACCATCGTGTCGCCAACCATCTCGAGGACGACGCTGTGCCAGGTGCCGGCTTCGAAGGCCTGGGCCTGATTCAGGAAGATGATGCTCTTCTCGGGGCCGTCATGATCATGATCATCCTTCTGCACGCGGAGGGACGTCGGCGTGATCATCACGCGAGCGACATGTTCCTTGGCGTCGTTGATGCTGAGCGAAATCGTCTTGGCGCCATCGAGGCGGAACTCGAAGGCGGCGACGAAATCCTGCAGCTTCGTCAGCACGCGGCCGGCGGCGCCATGCTTGTCGGCGGGAAGCTCTTCGACGCGGATGCCTTCCGCGGTGCGCTCCCACTTGCCCTTGGCGATCTTCCACTCGGCTCCCTTGGCGTCCTTGGTCAGGGCGTCGCTGACGATCTCCTTGTCCGGCTGGGCGAGCAGGGTGGCGGGGGCGTCGGCCGCGCCGAGCGGAGAGACGAAGGCGAGGAGGGCGAGGAGGCGGAGCGACATGGGGTTGTCCCATGTAGAACCGCGGAAACCGCCGATGGTTGCGACTATTCGTAGGTCAGCTGCGCGGATAGGATACCGTCTGGTCGTCGGCCGACGAAACCGTCCGAACCCAGTAGGCATTAATCCAATCGGGGAACTCGAAGGCGTGGACTCCTTTGCCGCCTGGCCGGCGAGCTTCGAAGACTCTGGTAGGCTGCAGAAGCGGCCATCGCCCGCGGCATCGAGCAGCTCGGACACGCGTGATGGTCGTCTCGACCTCGCCATGGTTGGCCAGCGTGATGCGCTTCTTATCGTAGCCGGTCATGAGATAAGGGTCCGACGGTTTGCCCTGCGGTGACGTTGCTGCTCTTCCACGGACCGCCGAAGCCACGTGGCTTGCCGAGCTGCCAAAGGTCGTCGGCCGCGCCCACCCAGACGGCGGCCTTACCGTCGTCGGAGCGGATGATGTGGCGGTCATCCTGCGCGGCGCTAGCCGAGACGCCGCTGAGCACGAGCAGTCCACGGTAGGAGCAATAGTCATGGACGGCGGTATCACTGGTCGCGATCGGGCGCATGCGGATGGCACCCTTGGCGTTCAACGCCGGGAGTTCGTAGAAGGTGCCATGGGCTTGGAGCATGTCGCGTTCGGTGCAGACTTCGCGCGCCTTGCGGAGCGCGCTGCGGGCGAGCAGCGTGTCCTGAGCCGGCGAAGCCGAGCGGGGCAGGCGCCAGCGCACGCCGCTTTCCTCAAAGATGACCGAGGCTTCGTCGGCGGTGATGATGCCCTGCGGGACGGGGGTGTTTTTCTGGACGTAGGCGACGACCGCGGAGTCCTTCTGCTTGGTGAGCTTAAGGTCGGCGGAGAGTTCGTAGGCTTCGCCAATCGTGGTCTGGTCGGGCGTCACGGTCGCGGCCAGCACCGAAAGCGTGCGGAGGTTCGCGCCGCGCGTGAGCAGGAACGCGCCCTGTGAGGAGGAGTCGCCGGCCTTGCTGAGTCCCTTGAAGAGCGTGCCGCGCTCGGTGACGCGTTCATCCTTCGCGGCGTACTGGAAGGTGACGCTCGCCTTGGCGACGTCGCGATCGGCCTTCGCGCGAATCCATGCACCCGCGACGGTCGCGGGAATCTCGACCCACTGCGTGGTTTCATCTGCTTTCAGTGAGACTTCGCGCCACGACTTCCACTGGCCGTCGCCGCGTTCGTCGATCTCCAGCGTGAACTTGGTCGCGGCGGCGCCGTCATGCTGTAACTGCACGGCGCGTTTTGCGAAGCCGGCCAGCAGGAAAGGATCCGAAGGCACGCCGGCCTGGACGGGTTCGTCCACCCAGACGCTCCCACGACCGATGGCCGGGCCGAGCTTATCCGGCGCGTCGAGTGCGGTGAACCAGAGATTGGACTGCGACTGGCCCGGGCCGGCGAGCGCGCCCTTGGCGGGACGCTTATTGAGGAACTCGGACTTGGCGGTGTCGTCGCAGCCGAAGACGAGGCGGTCCTGCCAGCGGGTGAAGTCGCCGATGACCTTGAGGTAGGCGGAGCGCGGCGTGACGCCAGCGGAATGTTTCGACGAGAAGTTCGCAGGGAATTTCCAGAAGAGGCCGTGCATGGTCATCAGGCGGGAACCTTCTTCGCCGATGTCGCGGATGCGCGGCCATTCGGTGTTCCAGCCGTGCGCACCGTCATACGAGTGGCTGCCCTTGGGTAGGCGATAGCTCGTCCACTTACCATCTTCCATGACCATCAGAATCACCGAGCGGAAATCCCAGCCGACGGTCCAGATCGGATCTTTCGCCGGATCGGCGTTGCCGGTCAGGCCGCCGGGGCCGGTGACTTCGGTGAACTGGTTGCGCCGGATGAGGGACCAGTTGCCTTCGCCGTTGAACGAGCCGAGGCCGCCGCTGACGATGGTCGGGTCGAGTAGCGCCTTGGGGCTGCGTTCACCGTTATTGGCGAGGATGACCAGGCCTTGGCCGGAATAGAGTCCCTTACCGTGATAGCCGGATAACGTGGAGGTAATCGTCGCCGGGCTGACCTCCGCGGTCTGGCCGGGCTTCGGCTTGTTCATGATCTCCTTGATGAGGCCTTTCACCGCGAGCGTGCGGACGTCGACTTCATAGAGGCCGTCTTCCATCGTAGCGTAATAAATCTTGTTCGCTGGGTCGGTCAGGTGGCGGGCGTTGCCGGTCAGGCGACCAGGCATGAGTTTCGGCGGGATGATGCGCACCTCGCGTTCGGCGCCGATGAGGTAGGGTCCAATGATCAGCTGATTGGACTCCTTGTGGATCATGCGGTTGGCCGGCGTGCCGCCGACGCTTTCGGGGCGCACGATCTGCTGCAGGTCGGGTGTGATCTCGTAGAGCTTGTCGCTCGAGCCATACGGCAGGTGGGGTCCGTAGGTGATGACCCAAAGGCGGTCAGCCCACGGCACCACGGCACCGGTACCGCATTCGCCTTCGTTATTAAAATAGGCGAGCTCGGGGTAGATGCCCGACCATTCTTGCGGAGCGGCGGGCGAGGGGACGGCCAGCGCGGTGAGGGCAATTGCGACGAGCGAGCGGAGCGAAGACGGGGACATGCCGGGACTTTTATCTCTAGCCGGAGACTGGCAAGGTCAGGATAAGGCGCGCAGAAGAAAGACGAGAATCAGCCAGCCCGCCAATACCATGGCGGGAACTCCGAGTAGGCGTCCTAGGCTTTTGGATTGGGCCTGAGACAGGAAGGCGAGGGCAAGGAGTGCGCCACCGAGCGGGCCGAGCCAGCGATGGGGGAGGGCCAGCTCCAGATTGATCGATGGCACGAGCGCACACACCTGCGCGATCCAGGTCATGAGGTGGAGCAGCGCGGCCGCGAGGCCATTGAGCCATGTCGCCGGCCACGCGAGCCAATCGCTGACGCTGCACGCGACCGAGGCCATCCCGAGCATCAGCGGAATCTCCGAGAGCGGCACGAGCACGAGGTTGACGAAGACGCCGCCCCAGCTCGCCGAACCGAAGAGTCCGAGCGTGAGCGGCACCCCTGCGAGCGTGGCCGCGAGCGAGACGCACAGGCCGCCGAGTAGGAACTTACGTGTGCGCCAACGCAGCTTCTGCATCGAGGTCTGAACTTCGGCTGGCGTCAGGCGCTCTTCTTCCGTCGGTTGCGCGCAGAGATGTGCCGCCGGCCCGCCGGCCGCGATAATTCCGAGCACCGCCGCATAACTCAATTGGAAGCCGGCGTCGGTGCAGGCTTCGGGCGAGAGGATGAGCGTGACCGCGCAGGCCAGCGCGAGGGACTGCAAGGGCGGCGTATCGCGCCCACTCGCGTGTCCACCCCAGAGGAACGCCGCCATGATCCAAGCGCGCACCGAAGAGGGCGACGCACCCGTCACCTGCACATACAGCCAGAGTAGCGCGAGGATGACCAAGCCCGAGGGGAGTTCCGGCAGACGTGCCCGTTTGGCCAGCCAGAGCAAGGCCGCGGCCATGCCGGCAATGTGTAGGCCGCTGATGGCGAACAGGTGCAGCGTGCCGGTCGCCGCGAACGCTTCCTTTGCGTCCGTCGGTAGTAATGCGGTCCGCCCCAGCATTGTGGCGGCCAGCAACGCACCGCCGTCAGGATCATCCCATGGCATGTTCCGCAACCAGGCGTCCAGCCGGCGTTGCTGGGCTTGGCGCCAGACCGCGAAGCTCGACGGCGGAGCCAGTTCGCCGAGCACGCGGCCGCCGCGCAGCTTGAGTGTCGCCCCTTGCGAACGTAACCAGGCGTCGTAGCCGTCTGCGGCGGCTGAGATTGGCGTGAGGCCGCCGGTGATCATCAGTTCGACACCTTCGGCCGGACAGACTCCGTGCGCTGAGAGCGCGACGCGTCGGCGGAACAGGCCGCCGTCGCGATCAGTGATCCAGCCGAGCCCGGTCCAGCCGTCTCCGTCTTTACGCGGTGTCGCCCGTTCGACGAGGATCGGTATTTCGACGAACGGTCGTCGGACAATGGCTGGCGTCTGCGGCGGCATTCGTAGTTGATGCCACGCCGCGCCAATCGCCGTGCCCGCGATCACGATCGCGACTCCGGCGATGATGGCCTGGCGTCGGCCGAACCAACCGATCACGACGGCGATCACGCCGCCGAGCAACCAAGGGCCGGGTGAGATTCCCGTGGCCGCATCAATCGAGCAGCCGAGCAGGAGGGGAAGGGCGAGCCAGAGCGCCGGACAGTGTCCGAAGCGGTCGAGGGTCAGGGAGTCTTGCTCCAGGGGGTCGGGCCTTGCCATGCGCGGAGGCCTTGGCCTCCGAGGGACAGGGACCGGACCTCCGCGGCGAGCGAAGTCCAGGCGGGGTGCTTGGCGAGGACAGGGTCCTGAAGGAGATTACCTTAGGGGTATCACGACAAACCCACGGGAAGACCACCTAGGGTGGGGGAGGGTGACCGTCGGGCTATCCCATGCGCCCCCTTCATAGAAGAGGAGGTCGATGTCCAGGGTCCGGGGTCCGTTGCGGTGAGCGGTCCGTTCTCGGCCGAGCTCACGCTCGATCTCGAGGGTTTTTACCAGTAATTCGTCGGGGTTAAATTGACAAGTAATTGCTAGACAAAGGTTTAAGAAATTAGGCTGATCGGCATACCCTACCGGATCCGAGTCGACGGCCTCCGAAATAGCCAAAATACGGGTTTCGGGGAGTTTGCCCAGAAGCTCGATGGCTTGGGCGATAATATCAGCCCTATCGCCGAGGTTGCTGCCTAGGCCGAGGATAGTGTGCTGGGGGGCCCCCTTCACGCCCGCTCTCGGCGAATCTTCACCGAAATGGCGTCGAACTCGGCGGCCACCGGGGCGAAGGGTTTGTTGACCTCGACCGTGACGGCCTTGACCACCTCGAAAGTGCCCAGAATACGCGCGGCAATCTGCTGGGCGAGGGTCTCAATCAGGTAGACTGGCTTGCCGGTCAGCTGAGCTTCGACCGTCCGGATGACATCGGCGTAATTGACGGTCAGTTTCAGATCGTCGGCGGCGGCGGCCGGGCGGGTGTCGATCTCTAGGTCAACGGAGACGGTAAACCGCTGGCCGAGACGTTTCTCCTCGGGCAGGGCGCCATGGTGTCCGAAGGACTTGATGCCAGCTATCCTGATGATGTCCACGCCCCGATGAATGCCCGCCCGGGACAACCCTGCAAGCGCCTTCCCGCGGCGCGCCCGCAATTGTTAGAAGTCCCCACTTGACCACCCTTCCAACGGTCGCTGACAGTCCGCGGAACACTATGCCTAAGAGGACCGATATCCGCTCAATCCTCATTATCGGCTCGGGACCGATCATCATCGGCCAAGCCTGCGAGTTCGATTATTCCGGCACCCAGGCGTGCAAGGCGCTTCGCGAAGAAGGTTACCGCGTCATCCTGGTGAACTCCAACCCGGCCACAATCATGACGGACCCGGAGACGGCGGATGTCACCTACGTGGAACCCCTCACGGTCGAATCCGTGGAACGCATCATCGCCAAGGAAAAACCCGACGCGCTCCTCCCGACGCTTGGCGGCCAGACGGCGCTCAACCTTTCGCTCAAGCTCGCCCGCACCGGCGTGCTGAAGAAGTATGGCGTCGAGCTCATCGGCGCAAAGGAAGACGCGATCGAGCGCGGCGAAGACCGCGAAATCTTCAAGAAGCTGATGCTCGAGATCGGCCTCGACGTCCCGCGCTCCCGTGTCGTGAAGACCCTCGACGCCGCGCGCGAGACCATCGCCCTCATCGGCGGCGAGTTCCCGGTCATCATCCGCCCGTCCTACACGCTCGGCGGCACGGGCGGCGGCATCGCTTATAACAAGGAAGAGTTCGAGCGCATGGCCCAGGCCGGCCTCGACGCCTCGCCTGTCCACGAAGTCCTCATCGAGGAATGCCTCTTGGGCTGGAAGGAATACGAGATGGAAGTGATGCGCGACCATAAGGACCAGTGCGTCATCATCTGCTCGATCGAGAACTTCGACCCGATGGGCGTCCACACGGGCGACTCGATCACCGTCGCCCCCGCCCTCACGCTGACCGATAAGGAATACCAGCTGATGCGCGACGCCTCGTTCGCCGTCATCCGCGCCGTCGGCGTCGAGACCGGTGGTTCGAACATCCAGTTCTCCGTCAACCCGGCCAACGGCCGCATGATCGTCATCGAGATGAACCCGCGCGTGTCGCGTTCGTCCGCCCTCGCTTCCAAGGCCACGGGCTTCCCGATCGCGAAGATCGCCGCCAAGCTCGCCGTGGGCTACTCGCTCGACGAGCTGCAGAACGACATCACGAAGTCCACGCCGGCCTGCTTCGAGCCGACCATCGATTACGTCGTCACGAAGATCCCGCGCTTCACGTTCGAGAAGTTCGTCGGCGCCGACACGACCCTCACCTCCGCGATGAAGTCCGTCGGCGAGGCGATGGCCATCGGTCGCACGTTCAAGGAATCCTTCCAGAAGGCGCTCCGCTCCCTCGAGATCGGCGCCTGGGGCTTCGGCTGCGGCGGTAAGTTCGGCGACGCCGCCTTCACCGACCTCACCGAGATTCGCGCGCGCCTCGCCCGCCCGAATCCGGAGCGTCCGTTCTTCGTCCGCTACGCGATGCTCGCCGGCCTGACCGAGACGGAAATCTTCGACCTCTCCAAGATCGACCCGTGGTTCCTGCGCCAGCTGCGTGGCATCGTCGACATCGAGCTCGCCCTCAAGGCCGCCGGTAAGTCCGTCGGCACCGACCTGCTCCGCCAGGCCAAGGAAGCTGGCTTCGCCGACCGCCAGATCGCCCATGCGACTGGCATCTCGCCCACCGCTGTCTACTCGCAGCGTAACGCCGCCGGCATCAAGACGGTCTTCCGCCTCGTCGACACCTGCGCCGCGGAGTTCGAATCCTTCACGCCTTACTTCTACTCCACCTACGGCGACGAGTCCGAGGTCCGCCCGTCCGCCAAGAAAAAGGTGATGATTCTCGGCGGCGGCCCGAACCGTATCGGTCAGGGCATCGAGTTCGACTACTGCTGCGTCCACGCTTCCTACGCGCTCCGCGCCGCCGGCTACGAGACGGTGATGGTGAACTCCAATCCCGAGACGGTCTCGACCGACTACGACACTTCCGACCGCCTCTACTTCGAGCCGCTCACCCTCGAGGACATCCTGGAGATCTACCGCACCGAGCAGTGCATCGGCGCGATCGTCCAGTTCGGTGGCCAGACCCCGCTCAACCTCGCCGCGGACCTGGAAGCCGCCGGCGTCACGGTCGTCGGCACCTCCCCCGCCAGCATCGCGCTCGCCGAGGACCGCCAGCAGTTTAAGGACATCCTCATCGAGCTCGGCATCCGCCAGCCCGTTAACAAGACCGCCCTCTCGGCCGAAGAAGCCTACTTGGCCGCCGAAGAGATCGGCTTCCCGGTCCTCCTCCGTCCGTCCTTCGTTCTCGGCGGCCGCGGCATGTTCATCGTCTACGGCATGGACGAACTGAAGTCCGTCGTGCGCGAGGCCTTCGATGTCGCTCCCGGCAAGCCGGTGCTGCTCGACAAGTTCCTTGAAGACGCGATCGAGCTCGACGTCGATGCGATCTGCGATGGCGAGACCACCGTCATTGGCGGCATGCTCGAGCATATTGAGCACGCGGGTGTGCACTCCGGCGACGCCGGTATGGTGCTACCTCCGCACTCCCTGTCGCCAGCCCTCGTCGACGAAGTCCGTCGCATTACCCATTCGCTCGCCAAGCGCCTCAAGGTGATTGGCCTGATGAACATCCAGTTCGCGATCAAGGACGGCATCGTCTTCATGCTCGAGGTCAACCCGCGCGCCTCGCGCACGATCCCGTTCGTGTCGAAGGCCATCGGCGTGCCGCTCGCGAAACTCGCTTCGCTCTGCATGCTCGGCGCCAAGCTCAAGGATCTCGGCTTCACCCGCGAGATCCGTCCGCCTTATTGGTCCGTCAAGGAATCCGTCTTCCCGTTCAGCCGCTTCCCCGGCGCCCCGGTCGCGCTCTCGCCCGAGATGCGTTCCACCGGCGAAGTCATGGGTTGCGACGACGATCTCGGCATGGCTTACGCCAAGGCGCAGATGGCTGCGCAGCCCGCGTTGCCGGTCGCTGGTAGTGCCTTCCTCTCGGTCAAGGACCGCGATAAGGATGGCGCCGTTGCCGTCGCCCGCGACCTGGCCTCCCTTGGTTTCAACATCTACTCCACCAGTGGTACTGCCGCGGCCATCGAAGCCGCCGGCGTCAAGGTCATCAAGCTCGGCAAGATCTCCGAAGGCGCCCGCCCGAACGCGCTCGACCTCCTGAAGAACGGCCAGCTGCAGATGATCGTGAACACCGCCGCCGGTATGCTCCCCCGTAAGGATGAGAACGCGATGCGTTCCGAAGCCGTGCTGCGTGGCGTGTACATGGCCTCCACGATGAACGCGGCCCGCGCGGCCGTCCTGGGCATCCGCTCCCTGCGCGAACACCCCCTCACGGTCAGTTCCTTGCAGGAGCACGCAAAGGTGCTTCCCCCGAAGGCCTGAATCGTCTAGCAACTCCCTCTCCCATGAAATACCCCGTCCTCGCCGCGCTGGCCGTCGCCGTCGCATCTCTCCATGCCGCCGATGAGGCGAAGCCCGCCGCCGCTGCGGCGATCCCCACTCCTCCCCCCGCAAAAATCGTGAAACCGCTCACCCCCGAACAGGTCAAACAGGCCTGGACCATGCTTGGCTTCTCCATCGCCAGCCAATCCCCCATGCCCCAAGTGAACTCGCAGCTCGAGCTCACCGACGAGGAGATCGAACTCTTCCTCGCCGGCGTACGCCAGGCCATGCGCGGCGACAAGCCGAAGTTCGACCCCGCCGAACTCGGTGAAGGCGCCGAAGCCATGTTCCAGGAACGCGTCAACGCCAAGGCCGGCAAGTGGGGCAAGCAGAACGAGGAGTTCCTCGCCAAGATCGACGCCGACAAGTCGGTGACGAAGACCGCTTCGGGCCTCCGCTACAAGATCCTCGCTCCGGGCTCCGCCGTGAAGCCGACCGCTGCTTCCACCGTGAAGTGCCTCTATGAAGGTAAGACTATCGACGGTAATGTCTTCGATTCGACCAAGACCCGTAACAATGAGCCGAGCGAGTTCCCTCTGAGCGGGGTCATCCCCGCTTGGACCGAAGGCGTCCAGCTCATCGGTGTCGGTGGTAAGATCGTCCTCTATTGCCCGTCGGCCATCGCCTATGGCGACCAAGGTCGGCCGCCCCAAATCCCCGGCAAGTCCGTCCTCGAGTTCGAGGTCGAGCTCGTCGAGATTTTGAAGGCTAAGTAAGGGCGGTTTCCAGTCCTTTCCTCGCGGCGCACCGAAAGGTGCGCCGCTTTGCTTTGCAGTGGGAACAATCTCTCCATTATGAGGTACTACCCCTCATTCATGCGTTTTGTCCTCACCATGGCATTTTTGGCGGCGGCCTCCCTTCGTGGGGCCGAGCTAGGCGTGCCCGTGTCGACGTCCCCCACCGCGGTCCAGGCTGGCCCCCTTTCCTTGGAAAAGGCTATCGACCGAACCCTCCTCTTTAATCTCGGCCTGACGGTCACACGCCTCGAGGCGCTTCGCTCGCTGGATGCGGTTGAGGTCTCGGAGTCAGTCTTTGACCCGACTTTCGCTTGGACTAACCGCATCAACGGAAGCCGCACCGCCGCCAATCTCTCGGTCGGCAATCCGGCCACGCGCTGGCATGACTCTGATGTGGAGTTGAGCCAGAAGTTTTCCTGGGGGGGTGCGCTCTCCGTCGGCACCGGCCTGACGCGCCTCTGGACGGAGTCGGGTAACAACGCCACGGCTTCAGCTTACGAGCTTGGCACCAACGTCGCCTACACGCAGCCACTCCTCGCCGGCGGCTGGCGCGCGGTGAACCTCAGCGCGCTGATCTCGTCGCGTCAGGCGGCCTATCGCAATCGCCTCGCTCTGCGCGCGGCCTCCCTCGATCTCATCCGCGATACCGAAGTCGCCTATTGGTCCCTCGCCGGCGCCCGCACCCTGGTCTCCTTGCGCGAGACGAGCCAACGCTCGGCGGAATCCTTGCTCGCCCAGATCCGCGCCAAGCGCTCGCTCGGCGACGCGACGGTGCTCGAAGAACTGCAGGCTGAAGCCGATGTCTCGAGTCAGCGGGTCTCCGTGCTCAACGCCCGTCAATCCCTCGACAGCGCGGAGATGAATCTGCGCCGGCTCCTTGGCCAAGGCGACGCCGCCGCGGTCGAGCAGGCCTTGCTTGTCGATGAGATGCCGACGGCCGCCGTGCCAGCCCCGCAGGCTTTCGCTCCCTGGATCCGCACGGTCGCCGACTTCGACTTCGGTACGGCCATCCAGCTTTCCAATATTGTGCAAGCTGAAGCCAGCGTCGCGCAGGCCGAGCAGAACGATCACCCGAGCCTCAACTTGTCCGTGGGTAGCTCGCGCTACGGCAATGGCAATATCGGCGGTGGCGTCTCCGGCGGCTACGACAGCTATCGCCAGCAGTCCGGCTGGAATAATTACGCCGAACTCCGGCTGAGTTTCCCGCTAGGCTTTCGTGAGTCCGAGGCCAACCTGCGTTCCGCTGTCCGCGCCCGCCGGCAGGCCGAACTCCGCCTTGCGGATGCCCGCCAGAATATTGTTTTCAGCGCCCGCGCTTCTTGGCGCGAACTCGAAGCCGCCCGCGCCCGCGTCGACGCCTCCACGTCCTCCCTTGAACTTCAGCGCAAGTCCTACGAGGGCGAGCGCGCGCGCTATGATGCCGGTCAGTCCGATGTCCTTCGCGTGCTCCAAGCTCAGGCCGCCCTTGATTCCGCTCAGCTGAACTGGGTGCAGTCGCACCTCGACGCCCGCGCGGCCTCCGCGAAGGTCGCCCGCCTCGACGGATCTATCCTCCCTCGTCACGGCTTCACGATGGACGCTATTGAGCAGAAGATCGGTGCTGGCCTTGGCTCCGAAGACCCACTCCCCCCTCTGACCGTCACCCCATGAAATTTCTCAAGCCCCTTGCCATCCTCGCCGTCATCGGCGGATTAACTTTCACCTTCTGGCCTAACAAGAAAAGCGGCGGCCGTCAGCCGCTCGCCCCCGCCTTCGAAGCCAAGGCCGAGAAGCGCGATATCCTCGAGACAGTCGAAGCTGCGGGCTTCGTCCGTGCCGTGATTTACAGTAACATTCGCGCGGAAGTGAGCGGTAAGCTCCAGAAGCTCTACGTCCAGACGGGCGACATGGTGAAGAAGGATCAGGTCCTCGCCGAACTTGACCCGGTCCTCGCCAAGGCCGATGCGGATGAAGCCGGTCGCACCTTGCAGCTGCAGAAGTTCACTTTGGAGAAAATTACCCGCGACCTCCGCCGCTCGGAGGCCCTTCAGGCCAAGGGCTTTGTCTCGGAGCGCGAGATGCTCGACGCCAAGACGGCCTACGAGGTTGCGAAGCTCCAGAGTGAGATTGCCCAATCCCGTCTGGACAAGGCTTCCGAGAACGTCCGCAAGACGGTGATTCGCGCTCCGCATGACGGCCAGGTTTCCGACTGCACCATCTTGGAGGGCCAGATCGTCATCGGCGCCCAGTCGATCAATAGCGGCACGCTCATCATGACGATTTCCGATACCTCGCTCCTGCGGGTGGACGTCAATCTCAACGAGTTCGCCGCCACGCGCGTCGAGATTGGCAAGGATGCGACGGTGACTTTCGACTCCATCCCTAGCCTGCGTAAGCCCGGTAAGATTAACTTCATGACCCCGTTCGGTACGGCTGATCTCAAGGTGCCTGATTTGCGCGTCTTCCCGACCCAAGTTTCCTTCTCCTCCGGTGACGGCGTTCGCCCAGGGATCAGCGCCAACGTCACCGTGACCGTCGACAGCGTCAAGGGGTGCACCGCCGTGCCGGTCTCGGCGGTCTTCATCGACGGAGCCGATCGCCTGGTCTACGTCCGTAATGCTGACGGTGAATGGGACGCTCATAAGGTGAAGGTGGGACTCAGTGATGCCGGCTGGTCTCAGATCAAGGAAGGCGTCGCCCCGGGGGATGTCGTCAGCCTCATCCGCCCCGCTGCCGTGCGCCCCCCGTCCGTCCGCTGAAAATGTCCGCGCTCATCGCCATCCGCGGCCTGCGCAAGTCCTACGTCATGGGCGACGAGACCGTCCATGCGCTCGCGGGCGTCGACCTCGATTTCCAGAAAGGCGAGTTCGTCGCGATCCTCGGCCCCTCGGGTTCGGGTAAGTCGACCCTGATGCATATCCTGGGCTTCATGGACACGCCGAGCGAAGGCAGTATCGTGTTCGACGGACAGGAAGTCGCCAAACTCGAGCCCGACCTACGAGCCTGGTATCGCTCCAACCGGGTCGGCTTTGTTTTCCAATCCTTCAATCTGCTCCCCCGCCTCACGGTTCTCGAGAACGTGGCCTTGCCGATGCTGTATCGTGAGAACTCCGACCCCGCCGCCAATGCCGCGGCGGCCGCCGTCGCCTTGGAGCGCGTCGGGATGTCGCATCGTCTCGACCATCGCCCGAGTCAGCTTTCTGGTGGCGAACGGCAGCGCGTCGCCATTGCCCGTGCCATCGTGGGTTCGCCCTCGATCATCTTCGCCGACGAACCGACGGGCAACCTCGACGTGAAGAACGTCGATCGCATCCTCGATCTCCTTGGATCGCTCATCAAGGAGGGCATCACCGTCGTACTCGTCACCCACGACCTTTCCGTCGCCGAGAATGCTCACCGGATCATCTCGATGCGCGCTGGTCTTGTCCAGGAGGACCGCACAAAATGAAGCTCTTCGACCGCGTCCGCCCCGCGATCATCAACGGCCTGCGTGAACTCCAGGCCAACAAGATCCGTTCGCTCCTCTCGATGTCGGGCATCATCCTCGGCGTGGCCTCGCTCGTCGCGATGGTCACCGTCGTCCAAGGGATGGTCGGCAACTTCCGCCAGTTCGTCGACGCCATGGGTGGCATCGAGAAGATCACCGTCTCGCGCGAGCAATTACCCAAGGAACAGGAGCATCTGGCTGAGCTCTCCGAAGGCATCACCATGCGCGATGTCGAGCGCATCCGGAAGACGGTGCCGCTCGTCGATAACATCTCGCCGGAAGCCCGCGTCGGTTTCGAGCGCCTGATCATCGACGGAAGCGAGACGAGCACCTACGTCACCGGCGTCACGGCGGACTACCTACCAGTCGCCAAGCGTTGGGTCGACCCTGGCTTCGGCCGCTTCATCAGCGACCTCGACGTGCTCAACATGAACGACGTCATCGTCCTGGGCTCGGCCGTCGTGCCGGAACTCTTTGGCGCCAACGTGGATCCCGTAGGTAAAGTCATCAAGATCCGCGGCCGCCGCTTCACGGTCATCGGGATACTCAATAATATCGAGGGCAGCGGCATGCAGATCCGTTCCGCGAATTCGCGTAGCTCCGGTGGCTCTTGGCGCTGGCGCAATAGCGGGGCGCTCATCCCCGTCTCGACGGCTCAGGCGAAGTTCATCGGTAACGACCGTCTGAGTGGCCTTGGCCTGCGCATCGGCGACGCCGATCTCCTGCGCGACGCGGTCGAGCAGACCGAGCGCACAATACTGGCTGGTCATAAGGGTCTCCGCGACTTCGCGATCACGACGAACGAGCAGGTCCTCGAGGATTTCCGTAAGACGGAGGCAGCCTTCAAGCTCTCCCTCGGCGGCGTGGCCGGGATCTCCCTCTTCGTCGGTGGCATTGGCATCATGAACGTGATGCTGGCCTCCATCAATGAACGCATCCGCGAGATCGGCGTCCGTAAGGCCGTCGGGGCGCGTGGGTCCGACCTCTTCCTGCAGTTCCTCTCCGAGGCTGCGGTGATCTCGGTTGTTGGCGGCCTCATCGGCCTCGCGGTCTCGATGGGTATCGTGGCGCTCATGAACTATATCCTGATGCAGGCCTTGCCCACGGGGGCGGTCGCCACGGTCGACTGGGTGATTATGGCCCAAGGCCTCGCCTTCTCGGTCGTCGTCGGCCTCGTGGCTGGCGTCTACCCGGCGCTGCGCGCCGCCAGCCTCGACCCGATCGAAGCCCTTCGCCACGAATAACTCAATCCCATGAAACCGACGCTCCTCGCCAGTCTCCTGTTTATCACGCTCGCCGCCGAACCGCTTGCCCCTGTGGCAGTCTGGAATGGCAGCTCCGCCCTCCGAAACCTTGAAGCTCAAGCCGGGCTCCGACCCCAAGGGTACGATCAATCCTAAGACTTTGGGTCGCACCGATGTCTTTACGCCAGAGTTCGTGCCCTGGCCGGCCGCGAAGCCGAATTCCCCGATCGTCATCATTTGTCCTGGCGGCGGTTATGGCGGACTCGCTGAACAGCACGAGGGCGTCGCGGTCGCCGAAAGGCTCAATGCCCTCGGTTGCGCCGCCGTGGTGCTTAAATACCGCGTGCCACGTCGCGACCCAGAGAAACCTTGGATTGTGCCCGTGATGGATGCGCGCAAGACGGTCGAGATTATCCGTGCTCGTGCCGCTGAGTGGAACGGTAACCCGACCAAGGTCGGCATCCTCGGTTTCTCTGCTGGTGGCAATCTCGCCGCCCGCGTGGCCTATTCTCCGGCCGAAGCCGATGCCGCCCGCCCCGATTTCGCGGTGATGGTCTACCCGGCCTATCTCTTCGTGAAGGATAAGCCGGATAGCACCCTGCGCGACGGCCCGGAGGGCGTGATTCCGCCCAAGGGTACGAAGCCCGTGCCGGCCTTCTTTGCGCACAGCGCCGACGATCCTTATCCTGCCGAAGGCTCGATGGCCTTCGCCAAGGAGCTCAAGTCGATGGGCGGTTCGGCCGAAGTCCATGTCTGGGCCAAGGGCGGCCATGGCTGGGGCGCCTCCGAGCGCTGCGTGGCCGCGAAGCAGTGGACCGACCTGCTCGGGGTGTGGATGAAGGAGCAGGGCCTACTTACTCCCTGAGCTCGGCTGAAATCCGGCCAATAAAAAAGCCGCCCGATTGGGCGGCTTTTGTTTGGGCTTAAACTCCGCTTAGAAGTTGAAGCGAAGGGCGGCGATACCGTCCACGCTTCCGACGGTGGTCTTCGGGCCGTTCTGAAGTTCCTGGACGCCGTGGAACTTGGAGCTCTGGGCGGAAATGGAGAACTCGGCGTTCTGGGTGATCGGGAAGGCGATGCCAATGAAGAGCTTCGTGGCCAAGGCGTTCTTGGTGAAGATGCTGTCGCCCTTGAAGCGGACCGCGCCGACGCCGGCGCCGATGAACGGACGGATGCCGCCCACAGGGGATAGGCTGTAGGTCAGGTCGAGGGTGGCGCTGGTGGCCTTGGCGTCGACGAGGGCGACGTCGCTCCTGATGTTCTTACGACCGACGTTCAGGCCGAGGTGGAACTCATTGTTGAGGTGGGAGCCGACGCCGAGTCCGATGACGTTGACGCCATCGTAGTCGTCGAGCTTGGAGTGTCCGACGTTGATGTCCAGGGTGTAGGCCTGGGCGGCGGTAGCCGCGGTGAGGAGGGCGAGGATGCTGAGGGTTTTCATGGGGAGACGTTAGGCTAGGCGGCTGGGAAGGACTGTAAAGAGGGAACGATTACTTGGCCTCAACCAGTTCAACGCTAGTGATTTCCACACGTTCGGTGGGGGTTTCGCGGTTGCCGGATTCTGCATTCATTGACGCAGCGTGACATTTCCGATTCTATTAAGAACCTCCTCGCCTGCGACGAGCTTTCCGAAGGCTGTATACTGGTTATCAAGGTGACGATGCCACGGGCAAGGCAGATGAAAAATTGGCTACCGGCGCTGTCCGACATCGTAACCGCCCCGGGCCATAGAAAGGACGCCTTTTTCGTGTTGTCCGGTTGTTGAATTCGGCTTTGATAGTGTACCCTGGGGTGCCTGTACCGGGCTTTCCACGGGCGCCGACTTTGGAGTTCGGACAGCCGCCCTGGATCATGAAGCCTTTGATCACGCGATGGAAGGCGGAGCCATCGTAGAACTTCTCGCGGGAGAGCTTGAGGAAGTTCTCCACGGTGCGCGGGGCAACGTCGGGCCAGAACTCGACGGTCATGTCGCCGTAGTTGGTGTGGATGATGGCACGAGGGGTGCCGGCAGCGGGGGAGTCTTTCATTTGTTCTTTGTTATTGCAGGAGGAAAGGGTCAGGGCGGCCACGATGGCCACGGCGGAGAGCAGGCACAGGCGTAGGGTCTTCATGGGTTTCAGCCAAGCCCGCCTGCCCGCCCTCGCAACCCCAAACCTCCGCTTGCCAGCCTGCCCCCCGCGGGGCAGGGTGCTTTTCACATGCGCGTGACCGTCAATGATGAGCCCAAGGAGACCGCCGCCCGTTCGCTGGCGGACCTGCTCGCCGAGCTGGGCGTCGCCCAAGAGCCGGCCGTCGCCGCCGCGGTCGACGAACTGGTCGTCCCGCGTTCCCGCTGGTCCGCCCACGCCCTCGCCGAAGGCGCCCGCATCCTCGTCATCCGCGCCGCCCAAGGCGGCTGAACCCCCCTCTCATGTTCAAATTCATCAAAGGACTCTTCGTCAGCGAGCCGGAAGCCACGGCCCCGGAGAATCTCGTGCTCTTCACCCCCAACGACGGCAGCTGGGATACTAAGCAGGTCCGCCGGCTCTTCGACGCCGGCCTCGGCCGCCTGCACGTCCAGGTCCGTAAGGATTGGGATCGTCGCCACTACGAACAGTTCCTGCGCGCGATTCCCGAGACCTTCTGGCCGCGCATCGTCCTCGGCGAAGAGCCGGAATTGGTCGAAGCGAATAAACTCGGCGGCTTCCAGATGCACCCTGGCGAACGCATCCCGCGCCGATGGCCTAAGCACGCCCCAGTCAGCGCCAAGTGTCATGACTATGAAGAGCTCCGCTCCACCGACAAGGCCTGCGGTTACGTCTTCTTGACCCCGATCTTCGAGTCCGTTTCGAAGAAGGATCATCGCCCGCGCCGCACACTCCGCGAATACGAGGTCATCCTCCAGCGCTGGAAGGCTGAAGGCGGCGCCCCCGTGCACGCGCTCGGCGGCATTACCCCGAAGAACGCCGCGCAGGCCCGCGCGATGGGCTTCGATGGCATCGCCTTCATCGGCTCGGTCTGGAAACAGCCCGACCCCGTGCGCGCGTTCCTCGACCTCGAGCGCGCCTGGTACGGCAAGGAAGCCCGTAAGTTGAAGCGCAAGTACTAGGCCGTGTTCCCGCGCCTGCAGTTCCTGACGCTCGACGCCTCGCCGCTCACGCATCGGGCGCAGGCTCTCGCGGCCCTCGAAGGCGGCGTGCGCTGGATCCAACTCCGCGCGAAGCATCTCTCCGAAGACGTCTGGATCGCCGAAGCCGCTGCGATCGCCGAACTCTGCCGCGACTATGGTGCGACGTTCATCGTCAATGATTCGCCGCAGGTCGCGCTCCGCGCCGAAGCGGACGGCGTCCACTTGGGTGGCGACGACGCCTCGCCCGCCGCGGCCCGCGCGTTGCTCGGCGATTTCGCCATCGTGGGCGTGACGCTCAACGAACCCGCGCATCTCGCCCGCTTCGCCGGCGTGCGCATCGACTACACCGGCGTCGGCCCTTTCCGCCACACGGCCAGCAAACAGAAGCTTGCCGCGATCCATACCGCCGAATCTCTCGCGGCCCTTATCGCCGCCGCTGCGCCGTTGCCATGCTACGCCATCGGTGGCGTGACCGCCGAGGATTGGCCGGCTCTTCGCTCCCTCGGCGCCCATGGCATCGCCGTCAGCGGCGCCATCGCCTTGGCGACCGACCCTGTTTCGGCCGCGAAATCGTTGGTCGAAGCGGTGTCCGCCTAGGTTTCAGATGCGAGGGCTGGACAAGCCCGCCTCCGTTCGGATTGTGCAAGCAACGATGTCCTCGCTCCGTATCGCCGACCGTACCTTCGCTTCGCGCCTCTTCACGGGCACGGGCAAGTACGCTTCCGCCGCGCAGCTCCGGGCCGTGCTCGACGCCTGTGGCGCCGAGGTGGTCACGATGGCGATCAAGCGCGTGCGCTTCGGCGTCCAGGATGACGGTATCCTGTCCGCGCTGGATCCGAAAAAGCATCTCATCCTGCCGAACACGTCCGGCGTGCGCACGGCCAAGGAGGCGATCTTCGCCGCCGAGCTCGCCCGCGAAGCCCTCGGCACTTCCTGGCTGAAGCTCGAGATCCACCCGGACCCGAAGTATCTGATGCCCGATCCGATCGAGACCCTCGAGGCCTGTCGCGAACTGGTGAAGAAGGGTTTCACGGTCCTGCCTTACATTCACGCCGACCCAGTCCTCGCGAAGCGCCTCGAAGAAGTCGGCGCCGCCGCGGTCATGCCGCTGGGCGCGCCGATCGGTTCGAACCGCGGCCTGCTCTCCCGTGACTTCCTGCGCATCATCATCGAACAGGCACGCGTGCCGGTCATCGTCGACGCCGGACTAGGCGCGCCTTCGCACGCCGCCGAAGCCCTCGAGATGGGCGCGGATGCCGTCCTCGTGAATACCGCCATCGCTTCCTCGGGCGATCCTATCGCAATGGCCCGCGCCTTCCGCCTCGCGGTCGAAGCCGGACGCGCCGCCCGTGAGGCCGGCCTGGGTATCGGTTCCGACAAGGCCGAACCGACCTCGCCCCTTACGGGTTTCCTCGACTGACCGATGGCCGCGAAGCCCGGCAGGATGCGCGCGGACGAATTGCTGCTGAAGCTTGCGCTCGCCCCGACCCGCTCGGTCGCCCAAGCCCTCATCCTCGCTGGCAAGGTCCGCTCTGGTCCGGACGCCGTCGTCAACAAGCCCTCACAATCTTTTCCCGAAGATGCGGTGCTGTTTGTCGATCAGCCTCCGCGCTTCGTCTCACGCGGCGGCGAGAAGCTCGAAGGGGCGCTCGACCATTTTAAGATTTCCGTCGAAGGCTTCCACGGGCTCGACGTCGGCGCCTCGACCGGTGGATTCACGGATTGTCTACTCCAGCGCGGCGTGGTGAGCATGACGTGTGTGGATGTCGGCACGGCTCAGCTCCACTCGAAGCTCCGCAATGATCCGCGCATTAAGAATCTCGAGAAGTTCAACGCGCGGGAAATCAACACCGTCGAGCTGCCGCACCGGACCTACGGAATCGTGGTCATGGATCTCTCGTTCATCTCTTTGAGGCTGGTGCTGCCGGCCGCCTGGGAGCGGACAGGGAAGGGCGGGCATCTGATCGCGCTGATTAAGCCGCAGTTCGAGGCGACGCGGGCCGAGGCCGACAAGGCGCAGGGGATCATCAAGGACCCAGTCATCCATGCCCGCGTGGTCGATGGCCTGACCGCCTCCATTCAGTCGCTTCCCGGCGCCCAGGTCCTCGGCGTGATTCCCTCTCCAATCGAAGGCCGGGATGGTAACAAAGAGTTCCTGATCGCGGTCAAAAGGGCCTAACTAGGGCTAGGGACAGGGCTGGGGCTAGGGCTAGGATGTTTTAGAAAAGAGGCAAATTGCGGCTATTTCTTTCATTTCTACCCCTACCCCTATCCCTACCCCTACCCCTGCGCCTTTGGCGCACCCCCCATTTCTCCTTGCCCTCGGCCCTGCTCCTCTTACTTCCAAACCTCCCATGACCACCGAAGGTAAGCTCAAGCGCTCCCGCAACCCCCTCGACTTCGATTTCACCGAACCCGAGGCCCTGACGCGCTACGTCACCGAGACGGGCAAGATCCTGCCCCGCAAACTGACCGGCCTCACCGCCCGCCAGCAGCGTCATATTGCCAAGGCCGTTAAGCGCGCCCGCAATATGATCACGATGAAGTAATCGTCCTCGCGACGACTTTTCCGGGCCGCCTTTTCAGGCGGCCTTTTTGTTGCCGGTCTGGGAGGTTGCCCCCGCCGGCACCCCGAGGTAAATCGGACGGGACTCCTGCCGCCTCGTCCCGTAAAGTCCCGTCTCCCTTGTCTCCGTCCGCCTCCAGTTTCCTGACCGCCGCTCCCGCCGACCTCGCACGTGCGGCCGAGCTCCTGCGTCAGGGCGCCTGCGTAGCCCTCCCGACTGAGACGGTCTATGGCCTCGCCGCCGATGCGACCAATCCCGCGGCGCTCAGCCAAGTCTTCGCGATCAAGGGCCGCCCACTCCTCGATCCGCTCATCGTCCACGTGCTCGACCAAGCTGCGCTCGCCGAAGTCGCCGAACCTGATCCGCGTCTCGCGAAACTCGCTCACCTCTGGCCGGGTCCTTTGACAGTCGTGCTTCGTCGCAAGTCGGTCGTCCCCGATCTCGTCACCGCCGGCAAGGATACGGTCGCCGTGCGTATCCCGGCCCATCCGCTTTTCCGCGAGGTGCTTCGCCTCTCGGGGCGTCCGCTCGCCGCGCCGAGCGCCAATCCTTTCGGCTACGTGAGTCCCACGAAGGCCGCGCACGTGCGCGATTCCCTCGGCGAACGCTGCCCATGGATCGTCGACGGCGGCGCCTGCGCTCATGGCGTGGAATCCACGATCCTCGACCTTTCCGTTCCCGGCCGCGCTCGTCTGCTTCGCCCTGGCCCGATTCCGCTGGAGACCTTGCGCGAGCTACTCGGCGAAGTGGAAGTAGTCACGCGCGCCGCGAGCCAGCAGGCCGCGCAGGACGCCCCGGGCATGTTGGAGCGTCATTATAGCCCCGCCACCCGCGTTGCGCTCTTCCCGCACGGCACTCTGCCGGTCATCGCGAACCTACGCTCGGCGATTCTCTTCATCGGCCGCCGCGCCGCACCACCTGGCAACGCCGATGTCTTCCTGCTTTCCGAAAGCGGCTCCACCGAAGAAGCCGCGCGCAATCTCTTCGACCTGCTCCGCCAGCTCGACGGACGTGGCTACGAAACGATCCACGCCGAGCTCGCTCCTCCCGCCGGTATCGGTGCTGCCTATAATGATCGCCTGACCCGCGCGTCCGCCCGCTGATGCAGAACCTGCTCGATACGCTGAAGAAAGCCGCGGAATTTCTCGCCCGCAAAGGCCTAGAAAAGCCACGCGTGGAAGCCGAGCATTTGTTCGCCGCGGGCCTAGGCATGAAACGGCTCGACCTATATCTTCAGTTCGAACGCCTGCTCAATGACGAGGAAGTGAAGCGTCTGCGCGACCTCACGGTCCGCCGAGGCAATCGCGAACCGCTTCAGCACATCATCGGCAAGGTGGAGTTCCGCGATCTCGTCCTGAAGTCCGATAAGCGCGCACTCATCCCGCGTCCGGAGACCGAGGAGCTCATCGACCTGGTCTTGGCCCTGTTTCCGGAAGACCAGGCCATCCGTGTGCTCGACCTCGGTACGGGCTCCGGCGCCATTGCTTTGGCCCTCGCTTCGGAGCGTCCGCTTTGGAAGGTCGACGCGGTTGATCGTTCAGCCGACGCGCTTGCGCTCGCCCGCGAGAACGCCGCGCAGTGTAACCTGATTGAGCGCGTCGACTTCGCGGAGTCCGACTGGTTCGCCGCCGTCACCGATGCTTACGACCTGATCGTCTCGAACCCGCCTTATCTCACCGAAGCCGAAGTCGCCGAAGCCGATCCGGAAGTCCGCGAGTTCGACCCGAAGTCCGCGCTCATCGCGCCCGAGGAAGGCCTCGCCGACCTGCGCCGTATCCTGACCGATGCTCCGAAGTTCCTTCGTGCCGGAGGTTGGGTGATCTGTGAGACCGGCATCGATCAGCATGCCGCCTTGGCGGAGCTATCCGCCCAGCTCGGTTACGCCGAGTCCGCTGGCCTGCCTGACATGAGCGGCCGCCCGCGTTTCTGGCAGGCGAAGAAAGCCTGAATGAAGCAGGGCTAGGGCTAGGGCTGGGGCCAGGGATAGTGAAGGCCGATGGTAACTGCTCATCCAATCTGCCTCACATTCGGCCTTCCTCGTTTTCAGTCTAGCCCTAGCCCTGGCCCTGCCTCTGGCCCTGTGAGGCGCAGCCCTCCTTTCTTGCCCTTCCGCGTCCCTTGCCTCTTTACTGACCTTATGTCCCAGCAGCCCGCCGCCAAACCGAAGACCGCCATCACCCCGACCCGCCAGGATGACTATCCGGAATGGTACCTCCAGGTGATCAAGCATGCCGACCTGGCCGAGAACAGCCCGGTCCGCGGTTGCATGGTGATCAAGCCGTGGGGTTACGCTCTCTGGGAGAACATCCACCGCGACCTCGACGAGAAGTTCAAGGAGACCGGCCACGTGAACGCCTACTTCCCGCTCTTCATCCCGGTCAGCTACATCCAGAAGGAAGCCGCGCACGTCGACGGCTTCGCCAAGGAATGCGCCGTCGTCACCCACTCGCGTCTCGAAATGGGCCCTGATGGTAAGCTCATCCCCGCCGGCGAGCTCGAGGAGCCGCTCATCGTTCGCCCGACTTCCGAGACCATCATCGGCGAAACCTACTCCAAGTGGGTCCAGTCCTACCGCGATCTGCCGATCCTCATCAACCAGTGGGCCAACGTCGTCCGCTGGGAGATGCGCACGCGCCTCTTCCTCCGCACCGCCGAGTTCCTCTGGCAGGAAGGCCACACGGTCCACGCGACCGAGGCCGAAGCCGTCGAAGAGACCAACAAGATGCTCGAGGTGTACGCCGACTTTGCCGAGAACCACATGGCGATGCCGGTCATCAAGGGCCGCAAGACCGAAGGCGAACGCTTCCCGGGCGCCGTCGACACGCTCTGCATCGAATCGATGATGCAGGACCGCAAGGCCCTCCAGGCCGGTACCTCGCACTACCTCGGCCAGAATTTCTCCAAGTCCTGCAACATCCAGTTCCAGGACGAGAAGGGCACCCAGCAGTTCGCCCACACGACCTCGTGGGGCGTGTCCACCCGCCTCATCGGCGGCATGATCATGACGCACTCCGACGACGACGGCTTCGTGGCTCCGCCCCGCCTCGCCCCGCAGCACGTGGTGATCTGCCCGATCTACAAGGACGACGCCACCAAGGCCGACATCCTCGCCTATTGCCAATCGCTCCAGAAGGAACTCTCCACCCAGCGCTTCCACGACCGCAAGGTCGTCGTGACCGTCGATAACCGCGACATCCGCGGCGGCGACAAGGCCTGGGGTTGGATCAAGAAGGGCGTCCCCCTGCGCGTCGAAGTCGGCCCGCGCGACTTCGCGGCCAACGCCGTCTTCGTCGCCCGTCGCGACACCGGCGAGAAGGCCGGCATCCCGCGCGCCGAATTCGTCGCCACCGTCGTCGAGCGCCTGCAGTCCATCCAGGATAACCTCCTCGCCCGCGCCAAGGCGCACCGCGCCGCGAACACCCGCGAGATCGACACCTTCGAGGAACTGAAGGCCTACTTCACCGCCAAGACCCCGGAGCGTCCGGAAATCCACGGCGGTTTCGCGATGTGCCACTGGAACGGCTCCAAGGCCGTTGAGAAGCGCCTCAAGGATGAGCTCAAGGTCACCATCCGCTGCATCCCGCTCGATGCCAAGGACGAGCCGGGCAAGTGCGTCGTCACCGGCGAGCCCAGCCCCCGCCGCGTGGTGATGGCGAAGGCTTACTGATCGGAGACCGGTCGAACGTAAAGAAAAGGGCCGCACGACGTGCGGCCCTTTTTGCTTAGGCGTCCTTCCGGTTCGGGCGGACGTACACGGCTTGGACGACGCCGATGTTGCGGTGTTCGAAGGCGGCCTGGCAGTAGCGGAAGTAGAGGCGCCACTTACGGATGAAACGCTCGTCGAAGCCCATGCCGCGCACCTTGTCCAGGTTCGCTTCGAAGGCCTGGCACCAAGCATCGAGCGTGCGCGCGTAGTCGCGGCCGAATTCCTCGACGCGGTCCAACTGGAAACCGCTCTCGCTGGTCATGAGGTCGCCGACGCGATTGATCGAGAGGAGGAGCGAGCCGGGGAAAATGTGCTTCTGGATGAAGTCCACGCCATCGCGGAACTGCGCATAGCGGCTATCCGGGCAGGTGATGTATTGGAAGGCGGCGATGCCGTCCGGCTTGAGCAGTCGACCAATCGAGGCGCAGAAGGCGGGCAGGTACTTATGGCCGAGGGCTTCCATCATCTCAATGGAGACGCACTTATCATACAGACCTTGGTGGTCGCGGAAATCCTCGAGCTTCACGGTGATGCGGTCGGACAGACCGGCGGCCTGGATCCGTTCGACGGCGAGGTCGTGCTGCGCCTTCGAGATGGTGAGCGAGGTGACGCGGCAGCCGTATTTCTTGACGGCGTGCAAAGCCCAGCCGCCCCAGCCGGTGCCGATCTCGATGACGTGGTCCGTGGGCTTGAGCTGGAGGAAACGGCAGAGCGAGTCGTTCTTGTTGGTCTGCGCCTGCTCGAGCGAGTCGGTGCCTTCCCAGCGGGCCGACGAATACATCATCGACGGATCCAGGAAGAGGCGGAAGAAATCGTTGGAGACGTCGTAGTGCTCCGAGATATTGCGGCGGACGGTCTTCTTGTCGTTCGGACGCAGGAGGTGGCCGATGCGGTCCGCGATGCGGAATAGGCCGACACCGATGGCCTTGCGGGCCGAGCCGGACATGCCCGGGGTCTGGTCGATGTTCTCGATGAAGAAGCCGATGAGGGCGTTGAGGTCGGGGGAATCCCATTCGCCTTCCATGTAGCCTTCGGTGAGGCCGATGTCGGCCGCGAGCATGATGCGGCGGAAGGCGTTCTCGTCCGAGATCTCGATGCGTGCGCCTGCCTTGGCCTGCGGGTCGCCGAGCGTGAGCTCCGTGCCTTCAGGCAGGCGGAGAGAGAGGCGGCCCTTGGAGAGCTTCGCGAGTTCCCCGAGGACGAGGCGGCGGGCGAGGGAAGGTTTAGTCATGTCGTCCAGTAAGTTCGGGGGTAGGGTGCCGGAGATTTCGCTGGTCGGGAATGTCAGCCCCTTTTCGGCGAAAGGGAAGTTTCTTCACCAGCCAAAGCCATGCGGCGTGTAAATGAATCAGCGTGATGACCTTTAGGATCAGCAGGGGCGACTTCACGGTCAGCCAGAGCAAGCGGAGGTCCGTCAACGGCACCTGCTTGCCAGTCCAGGCGCTCGTGAGGGTCTTCTCGCCGTCTTCGTAGTGGTCGACGGTGATGGCCAGCTTGGCTCGGGGCACGCGGAGGGTGAATTCGAATTCGGTATCGAGCTTCGAGAAGGGAGAGACGTAAAAGCGCTTGGGGGTGCGGAGCTGCAGGTAGGCGTCGCCGTCATGGTCCTGCTTCAAGCAAGCCTTGCCGAGGAACCAGGCTTTGCGCTCGCCGAAGGTGTTATGGACCTCGGCGATGCCACACGCGAGTGCGCCGTCCACGGTCGCCATCATGAAGACGGCGGGGTTGTAGGATTTACCAAACGCCCGGGGCATCGCCACGAGCGTGATTTCGGCATGGACTGGAAGTGGTTCGCCTTGGGCCGCGACGAAGGCCCGGAAGCGCCCGTCCAGTGTATCGCCCGCCTGACCGAAATCCTGCGCGACACCTTCTGGCTGGAAGATTTCGGCGGCGGGGAGGAAATCCCGATCACGGAAACAGTACGGCGAAAGGCTTCGCCCCAACATGAAGCCTCCGCCCCGCACCGTCGCCAGGCTTGCGGCATCAATGGCTAGGGCAAAGGCTGCATGCGTGAAGTCATGACGCTTCGGCCGGAGCCGGGCGTGCATCACTTCCGCGTCGTACAGTCGGGGCATCTGTCCGCAGGGTGAAAGGTTCGGGGTCAGGCGCAAGCGTCCCCTCGCCGAAACCTTGCTAAACCGCCCGCCCCGGGCATAACGATGCCCGTGTCCCAAGATGCCTCTGGAGCTGGTCTCATCGCCCTCCTCGCCTCAGGCGGGAGCTTGCTCCTTGCCTTGAACGCCGGTCGCAAGCGTCGCCTGCTCGACGACACGCCGGTCTCGAAAGCCCTGGGGGTATTCGTCGGGGAGGTCGAGGTGGAGGGCGTCTGCGTCCGCCGTGATCCTTTCATCAGCTACCTAGCCGAGAAGCCGTGCGTGCTCTACAGTTGGTCTGTGGACGAGCATTGGCGTCGCGCCCGGCAGGAAACCTATACGGATGACAAGGGCCGTACCCGCACGCGGACGGTAATCGACACGGGAAGTGACACGGTCGCTTCCGGCGGTGAGACGGGCGGCTTCTACATCCAGGACGATACCGGTTATGTCTGGGTCAACCCTGAAGGCGCCGATCTGGATACGCTGACGATGTTTGACCAGCACGTTGATCGTGACGACCCGCTTTACTACGACAAAGGCCCCGACGATGCCGTCGAAGGCTCGACGGGCGAACGCAGCTTCACCGAGTACGGTCTGGTCATCGGCACGCCCCTGTTTGTCCGCGGCCGCGCCAGCGAGCGCCCTGATATCGTCGCCGCCCAGATCAAGCACGAGGATAAGGCGGACATGTTCATCATCACGCCGCGCAAGGCGGAGGATATCAGCGAAGGGAAAGCCACCGCCTTCATCCTTTGGCATGTCGTCGGCGCCGCCTGTGCCGCTGGCTTCGGCGCTGCCCTTATGGCCGGGGCCCGTCCCGAAATCGCGCCGATCGGGCTGCTTATTGGCCTCGGCCTCTACCTATTTGCGGCCAGCGCCGGCTGGGTCTGGATGGTCTTCAACAGTATCACCGGCCTGCGCAATCGCGTGCGGCAGGCGTCATCGTTGATCGATATCCAGCTGAAGCGGCGGGCCGACCTGATTCCGCCGCTGGTCGCCTGTGTGCAGGGCTTTCGCGCCCATGAGGCATCGGTGCAGACGCTGGTCGCGGCGCTCCGTGCGCAGGCGGCCGGAGCCCGGCCTTCCGCAGTTGGGCCGATGCTGGTCGCGGTGGTCGAACAGTATCCCGAGCTCAAGGGCCAGCAGGTCTTCGCTGAACTCAGCAAGAACCTTGTCGAGACCGAGGATCGCATCGCGCTGGCCCGGGCCTATCACAATAATATCGCGACGTTCTATAACACCCGCCTTGAGCGCGTACCGGACCGTTATGTGGCTGATATCGTGAAGATGAATCCGGAGCCTCTTTTCCAGGCCGAAGGTTTTGAGCGCCAGGCCCAGAAGATCGCCTTCTGATCAGGCCGCCCAGGCGTCACGGCCGAGGAGCTGCGAGCAGAGTCGGTGGGCCGACCAGAAGCCGTCCTCGTGGAAGCCGTACCGTTGCCACGCGCCGACGAAGTGGGTGCGGGCGCCAGTCCGGGCGTTGAGCGCAGGGACCTCGGCCTGAGCCGCCACGGCCTCGAGCGAGAAGAGCGGGTGCTCGGTCGGAATGGTGCGGATGATCTTCGCCGGGTCGACCTGTTCGGGATGATTGATCGTGACGACGAAGTCGCCCTTGTCCGTGAGACCCTGCAACGAATTCATCCAGTAGTGAGTGGAGGTCACGAGCCCACCGTCCTTGGCCCAGGTGCGGTAGTTCCAGGAGGAGCGAGCCTTCGCGGAGCGCGGTAACGGCGCCATGTCGGTGTGCACGATGGCGACATTCTGGTTATAGGTGAAGGCGCCGAGCAGACGGCGCTCCTCGGCGTCGGCGTCGGTCAGCAGCTTCAGCGTGGTATCCGCATGCGAGGCCATGATCACGCGATCAAAGCGTTCTTCGCCCTTTGGGGTCGTCACGATGACCTGTTCGCCGTCGCGCCGGACGGAGGTGACGCCTTGCCCGAAGCGGAAATCGGCCGGGTAAGCCTTAAGCACTGCCTCGACGTAAGTCCGTGAACCGCCCTCGAGCGTCAGCCACTGGTGCTGGGTGTCCAGTCCGAGGAAGCCATGGTTATGGAAGAAGCGCATCAGCGCTGCGGCGGGAAACCCCAGCATTTTATCCGCCGGCGTCGACCAGACTGCGGCCGACATTGGGATCAGGTAGAGGTCGAGGAAGTCCTGGCCGAAGCCCTTGCGGGCGCACCAGTCGCGCAGGGAAGTCGTCTCGGCCTCGGAGGATTGCCACTCGGTCTTGGCGAGCTTATTGAACTTATTGATCTGGAGCAGGAGCTTCCAGAAACGCAGGCTGAAGAGGTTGCGCCGTTGGGCGAAGAGGTGATTCAGCGAGCTGCCACACCATTCGAGTCCGGTCGGATCATGGCGGACCGCGAAGGACATCGAGGTCTGCTTGGGCTTCACGCCGAGTTCCTTGAACAAGCGGCAGAGGTGCGGATAGGTCACCTCGTTGAACACCATGAAGCCCGTGTCCATCGGCAGGGCGCGCCCAGTGCCCGGTTCGGTGACATCGATCGTGTGGGCGTGGCCGCCGGGCCGGGTGTCGTGGTCGAAGACGGTGACGTCGTGATGGGCGTGCAGGAAGCGAAGGCAGCCGAGGCCGCTCACGCCGGAGCCAACGATGGCGATCCGCTCACGCACGCGAAGAGGAGGCCTCCGCCTTGGTGCGTTCCGCCTCCTCGTAGACCGAAGCCGGCACGCCCTTGAGGCCCCAGATTAATCCCATCCATGACATCACCTTAAGGCCGTAATACGTCGGGTCGAACTCCCACCAATAGAAGCCCTGCTTCGTCGTGGCCTGATAGCGGTGGTGGTTATTATGCCAGCCTTCGCCGAGGGTGATGAGCGTGAGGATGAGCGAATTGCGGGATTCGTCGCCCGTGGTCTTGAAGCGCTTGGTGCCGAAGACGTGGGCGAGGGAGTTGATGCAGCCCGTCCCATGGAAGAGCACGACGGTCGAGATGATGCCCCAGACGAGGAGTTGCGGGCCATTCGTATCGTAGCCAGCGGCGCCGAGCCAGGCGCCCGCGCCGTAGATCAGTCCGCCGGCAAGGAGCGGTATCAGAATGTCGAAGCGGTTGAGGAAGACGAGCTCGGGGTATTTCGCGAGGTCGGAGATCTTCGAGTAATCGGTCGGGAAATTTCTCTTCGCGGTGATCCAACCGATGTGCGACCACCAGAAGCCGTCGACTACTGGGGAGTGCTTGTCGTCTTCCTCGTCGGAATGCTTGTGGTGGTGGCGGTGCGTGCAGGCCCACCAGAGCGCGCCGCGTTGGACCGCCAGGGCGGCCCAGACGGCCATCACGAACTGGAAGGCGCGCGAGGTGGAGTAGGTCTTGTGCGAGAAGTACCGGTGCAGGAAACCGGTGATCGCGAACATCCGGAAGAAGTACAGGCCGACGGCGGTCCAGACGGCGATCGGGCTAGCGCCGACCCAGATAACGGCGAAACAGGCCAGATGGAGGATAATGAAGGGAATGGAACGCAGCCAATCGACCTTCTTGGGGGTGCTTTGCAGGGCTTGGACGCCTTCTGGGATGTGGTCCGCATCAAACCAGCGGATCAGGGCACGGAAGAATCCGTCCTCGGGGCGCTGGGCAGGGGGGGTGGGCATCTGGTTCGCAGTTAGATAGGGTGGGGGCGTTTCGCAACTGCTTTGACGATTTTGGCCCCCCGCCCAGAATACACCCCTGCTGGCAGACGAAAACCGCCCGCTGGTTCGCTCCTGAGATAACCTGAACATGCCCGACGCACATTCTGGCCAAGACTGGAGGGCCTGGTTCGCCGAACACGGCGCCAGGCTCCGGCTGATCGCGCGTCAGTGGACCCGGTGCGAGGCCGACGCGGACGATGTCCTGCAGGAGGCATTTGTTCGCTTTTGGAAACATCAACGTCACCTGCCGGGCAATCCGAACGCTCTCGTGGTGACTTCCATCCGCCGATCCGCCCTCGATCTCCTGCGTCGCGGTGATCGCCGCACAGCGCGCGAGAAAGTGGTCGGCGACGACATGGAGACGGTGGCCTGGTTCGAGCCGGAAGCCGACCCACGCCTGCACGCGCTTTCTGATTCGCTGAAGCTCCTGCCCGCCGAGCAGCGCGAGGTCGTGGTCCTGAAGATCTGGGGCGACCTTACCTTCGATGAGATCGGCGAACAGCTTTCGATTTCTCCAAACACCGCGGCCTCGCGGTGGCGCTATGCCATGGAGGCCCTGCGTAAACACATTACCACCCGCACCCATGACTGACCCTGACCACGATATCGAACAGGCCCTCGCCTCGCTCCGCCCGCGACCGCCCGGCCCCGCCGTGACGGCCCGCCTCGCCCGCGAGCTCGACGCGCCCGCCTCGCGCCGCGGCGTGATCATCGCGTGGTCCGCCGGCTTCGCCGCCCTTGCGGCCGCGCTCGTGGCCGCCTTCGTTTTCCTCGGCGGCGTCGCCGAGCCCGAGGCCCCGCAGTATCAGCTCGTTCGCGCCGATCGTTCGCGCCCGGAGGTTCAGCTGTTCCGCCCGGTGCAGATGGACGACGGCTCATACGCCCGCCCGGTCCGCGTACGCTGGGAGGACACCACCCGCTGGGAAGACGCGCGGACCCAGACGCACCTGATCGATTATCGTCCCAACGATCAGCTGGGATTCCTGCGGCTGGAGACGAATTGAACAAATCCCGCATTCACCTACGCTTATCTCCCAAAGGACCCTCATGAATACGTTCCGCCAGATTCCCCTCCACATGCTCCTGCTTGCCGGCCTCCTCGGGACGGCGGACGCCAAGGATAAGGAGCCGGCCAGTTCCGCCGCCAGGCCCGCCGCCGCCGGTGTGGCCTACGCCGGCCTCAATGTCGGCCCGCGCGATGAAGCGGTCGCCTCCGTGCCCGCCGGTGTCGGCATCGTCGTCGGCTTCATCGACCCGAAAGGTCCCTCCGTCGGCAAGATCGAGGAAGGCGATATCCTCACGCGCCTCGATGACCAGGTGCTTTTCAACGCCGACCAATTCCGTGCGCTCGTGCGCACGCGTCAGCCTGGCGAAAAGGTGAAGTTCACGCTCCTGCGGGGCCCTGAGCCCATGGTCGTCGAGCTCACGCTGGCCGCCCGGACCGATCGTGAGCCGCGCGCCGAAGCCAAGGATGGAGCCCGTGCCGCGGCCCGCGGCCTTCCGCCGGGCGTGACCATCGTCGGCCCCGGCGGCGTGATTCCGCCGGAGCTCCTCAAGCAGCTCCAAGACCTGCAGGCCGGCGTCTTGCCCGCGCCGCGCTCCCGTTCATCGATCCCCTCGGTCGATGAGCTGCGCGCCCAGTCTGGCGGGGGCATCACCAATACGGACACCTTCTCGTTCAGCTTCGGCCCCATGACGATGTTCGGCTTCAAGGGCGGGGCGAAGAGCTACTCGTCGTCCATGGCTTCCGACGCCGAGGGCTCGGTCACGATCCAGCAGGAAGACGGCAAGAAGCGTGCGGTGATCAAGGACAAGGACGGCAAGATAACTTTCGAGTGCGACATCACGGAGAAGGATTCCGTGGACAAGCTGCCTGCGGAGATTCGTCGTCGCCTCCAGCTCGTCGAAGGTCGCGGCTTCAGCCTGCCCGGAAATCCGGGCGCCAAGCCGGCCGGTAAGCCGCCGGCCGAAGAGCCGAAGAAGAAGTTCGACCCTAAGCAGGGCGCGTGAAACTTCACGATGTCAGGAGGCCGCCGGATGGTGGCCTAAGGTAGGGGCAGGACTACGTCATGCCCTCCCTCCGAGGAAAGGGCGCGGCGTAGCCACGCCCCTACCTTGGCGTTCACCGTGCGGCGAACGCTGGGTCGGCCGATTATTTCGGCGCGCCTTCGGGCGGCGGACCCTTCTTACCCTTCTTACCGCCCTTGGCGCCGGGGCCGCCCTGGCCGCCGAGATTGGCGTGCGGATCCATCCGCTGCTTGCTGAACGAGGGGTCGGGCGTGCCTCTGTGCTTGCGCGGGATGAAAGGGTATTCCTCGGTCATCACGTAGTAGTAGGTGCCCTTTGGGAATTCTGGGGTGACGCCACTGCGCCCGCCGAACTCGTCGAGGTCGCCGGAGCCGGCGACGTATTCGAAGTCTAAGCCGAAGGAGCCGTCAGGCTTGCCCGTCGGGGTTTCCTTACCGTCGCCGCCGCGGTCGGCGGTCTTGAGCCGGTAGCTGCTCTTCATCTTCTTGAGTTCGCTCTTGGGGTCCTCGGACTTGGCGAAGGCGTAGATCGCGTAGACCGGGAAGCCATCCGCCGCCCAGCCGACCTGGGTCATCTTCTTTTCGCCGCCGGAGAGGCGCTCGAAGAGGAGGGTAGGGATGCCGTGATAGTGGTAGGCGCCATTGGGTTGGACGTGCCCGTGATTCTGGTCGAGCCCGAGGCCGACCTTGATCTTCGGGGTCGTCCCCATCTCGGTGTTGCTCATCAGCGCCTCGTAATGCCACGGGCTGCTCCGGTCGCCGTCGTTATAGACTTCAGCGGTGCCTGGGTCGAAGACGACGCCGTTCAGGGCGACACCCCAGGCCGACATCATCCGGCCGCCGGCGCCTTCGCGTAGCGCGGGGCGGACTGGCACCTCGAGCCGATACTTCTGTTCGGAGATGGCGTTGGGGTTGCCGCGGTTCGGGAAGGTCGCGACCTTATGGTCCGGGATACCGTTGGACTCGATGACACGCTTGTCACCCTTCACGGTAATCGTGACCCTGTTCTGGCCGGGCGGCTTGGCGTCGGCTTCCTTAAGGGGAGGGCCCTTGGGGGCGTCGGCCGCAGCTAGGCTGACGGCGGTCAAGAGGATGAGGAGGGATGGGTTCATCGGGGTGGGGAATAGTATACCATGAATCGGCTTAAGTGAAGATTAAGGGCGGCCTGAGGTTGGCTTTTCCCGCAAAATGGTTCTTCTTGGCCCCATGGCCTCCACCACCGAACTCCTCTCCCGTTCCGTCGCCGGCTTGAACGCCCTCGCTACGGTCCTTCTCCTGATTGGCTTCGTGAAGATTAAGGCCGGGGATAAGATCGGCCACGGCAAGGCGATGGGCGCCGCGGTCCTGACCTCCGCTATCTTCCTGGCGGTATACTTGGCTTCGAAGGTCCATCTGTGGGTGGCCTTGGGCCGCACCAACATCACTTATTCCCCAGACCCGACCTCGGCCTGGGCCGGTCTCAAATCCCTCTACCTGCTGATCCTGATCCCGCACGTCATCCTCGCGATTGTCGTCACCCCCTTCATCGTCCGCGCCGTCTGGCTGGCCAAGCAGGGTCGGTTCGAGGAGCACAAGAAGCTCACGCGCTGGGTCTTCCCGGTCTGGCTCTACGTCTCCATCACGGGCGTTATCGTCTGGGCCTTCATGGAATTCAGCGGCTCCCTCGCCCTGGCGGCTCAGCAGGCGACGAAGTAGGCCGGCGATTTTCCCCTCGCTCCGTATGGGTTTTCCGCTTTCACTCCCGCGGTCGTCATGGAAAGCGAGCCCAAGTCCCGAAACCCTCAGACGGAGAAGCTGTTTCTCTGGGCCGCGTTCATCCTGTTCTGCACGGTGCTCGCGTTCACTTACTCGACCTACGGCGATGAGACCGCCCGCCTCGCCGGCATGCGTGCCAGCGAGGTGCAGAAGGAGCAGGCTTACGCCGCCCTCGAACGCACGCGCGCCCAGACCGAACGCTATGTCGAACGCTTCGGTCGCGACCCGGAATTCGTCCGTGACCAGGCCCGCGAACGTATGGGCGTCGCCGAGCCCGGTGAGATCGTTATCCGCCTCGACGGTGCTCGCAATATGGCCACGCCGCCGAAGCCCGCGCCGGCTCCTGCTGCTCCCGCTCAGGCTCGCCGCTGAGCATCCTTGCTTGCCTGCCCGCCTTCCCGCGGGCATTCCTTGGTCATGTCCGCACGGAAGAAAGCCCAGGCCACCTGGGGCGGCCGGTTCAGCGCCGGTCCAGCCGAATTAATGCTGCGTTTCGGCGAGTCGGTCTCGTTCGACCATCGTCTCTGGGCCCAGGATATCCGCGGCTCGAAGGCCCATGCCACGATGCTGACCCAGGCTGGTATCCTGACCAAGCGGGAGCGTGACGCCATTCTGCGCGGCCTCGACGCCATCGCCAAGGAGATCGCGGCCGGCAAATTCAAGTGGAGCCGCGACCTCGAGGACGTGCACATGAACATCGAGAGCGCGCTCACGCAGCGCGTTCCGGCCGCCGCCAAGCTGCACACGGCCCGCTCTCGTAACGACCAGGTCGCCACCGACGTCCGTCTGTGGATCAAGGACCAGTGCGACGCCGCCGATGAAGCCCTGGTCTCCCTGCTCAAGACTTTGGTGAAGCTCGCCGAAGCCAACGCCGACGTGATCCTGCCGGGCTACACGCACCTGCAGCGCGCCCAGCCGGTCTCGGCCGCCCACCACTTGCTCGCCTACGCCGAGATGTTCGGCCGCGACCGCGTCCGCCTCGCCGCCGCCAAGGCTTCCGCCAACTGGTGCCCGCTGGGCTCCGGCGCCATCGCCGGCACGACCCTCCCGATCCGCCGCGAAGTGACGGCGAAGCTCCTGGGCTTCGTCGACGCGAAGGGCCGCCCGCAAGTCACCCGCAATTCGATGGACGCTGTCGCCGACCGCGATCCGGCCACGGAGTTCTGCTTCGCTGCCGCCCTCTGCGGCGTCCACCTCTCGCGCCTCGCCGAAGACATGGTGCTCTGGTCCTCCGCGGAGTTCGGCTTCGCGCGCATGCCCGACGAATTCTCGACGGGTTCCTCGCTGATGCCGCAGAAGCGCAACCCTGATTCGATGGAGCTCCTCCGGGGTAAGGCCGCGCGCTTCCAGGCTTCGCTCACGCACCTGCTCACGCTCACGAAAGGCCTGCCGCTCACCTACAATCGCGACCTGCAGGACGACAAGCCGCCGCTCTTCGACGCCGCCGACCAGCTCATCCTGTCCGTCGCCGTGGCCGATGCCACGCTCGCGGGCACGAAGTTCCACAAGGCCCGCTGCCTCGCCGCTGCCTCCGATCCCGCGCTCCTCGCCACCGACCTCGCCGATTGGCTTGTCCGCAAGGGCATGCCGTTCCGCCACGCCCACCATGCGGTCGGTCGCCTTGTCGCGCTCGCCGAGAAGTCCGGCGTGCCGCTCGACAAGCTTTCCGACGCCGCTGCGTTGACCGCCGACAAGGCGTTCACGAAGGGCTGGCGCGAGGTCTTCAGCCTCCAGCGTGGCTTCGCCGCGCGCGAGAACACGGGCATGCCCGGCCCCAAGGCCGTCGCCCGCGAGATCGCGCGCTGGAAGCAGTCCCTCCGCTAAGCGCGGATGAACGTCGGCCTGCTCATCGCCTCCTGCCTGACCGCGAGCCTCTCGCCCGGGCCGGCGGCGCTGTCGACGATCGAGACGTCACTCCGCTACGGTAAGCGCCGCGCCTTCTGGCACACGCTCGGCCTCGCGGTCGGCGAGACGCCACATCTGTTCCTCGCGCTTTTCGGTACGCACTGGCTCGACGCAGCATGTGCCTTATGCGATGACGGCCATCGCCGTCTCCGGGCTGGCTTACTTCCTCTATCTCGCGTTCACCCATCTCGCGCGCCCGCGCTCGAGCTTGCCGGAATCCGCTGGGCTGGAGGGCGGGGCGTTCGGACTGTTCCTGCGCGGCACGTGGGTGAACTTCTCGAACCCGAAGACGATCCCATTCTTCCTCATCATCATTCAAGCGGCGAACGTGCCCACCGATGCCTTCGCTTGGTCGACGACGGGCGTGTTCCTGCTCTGCACTTTGGGATCGGAGATCGGCGTGATGAGTTTCTACGCTTTCATCGGCGACCGTCTCCGGGTTCGACTAAAGGACGCGGCGACGATTCGTTGGGTCGATCGTGTGCTCGGTCTACTATGGCTGGCACTGGGCGTACTAATGGCCTGGCGAGTCTGGCAATTGCTCGAAGGTCAGCATTAACCGAGGTCCCAGGGGCTTGTCAGCACGGGTCCGCTGATTTACAAAGAGGGATGACCCTCCCCAGTCTTACCCGCATGGTCGCCGTTGCGTCCGTCTTCGTCTCTTCGCTCTTCGCCGAAGAGGCCCCGAAGAAGATTGGCATCATCGGCCTCGATACCGGACACGTCGTGGCGTTCACCACGGTCTTTAACAAGGGTCCGAAGAATCCTGCCGATGCCGCCAAGTTCTCGGGCTTCCGCGTGACGCATGCCTTCGCCCAGGGCAGCAAGGACATCCCCGAGAGCACCAAGCGCGTCCCGGAATACACCGCGAGCCTCAAGGGCATGGGCGTCGAGATCGTCGATTCGATTGAGAAGCTTTGTGCGCAGGTCGACTTCGTGATGCTCGAGTCCAATGACGGCCGCGTGCACCTCGAGCAAATCCTGCCGGTGCTGAAGGCCGGCAAGACGGTCTTCATCGATAAGCCGATTGCGGGCTCGCTCGCCGACGTCATCCGCCTCCAGGAAGCCGCGAAGAAAGCCGGCGTGGTCTATTTCTGTTCCTCATCCCTTCGCTTCGCCGCGAGCACCCAGGCGGTCGCCCAAGGCTCCATTGGTAAGGTCAAGACAGCTTACACGACCAGCCCGGCCAGCCTCGAGCCGCACCACCCTGATCTCTACTGGTATGGCGTCCATGGTTGCGAAAGCCTCTACACCGTCATGGGCACGGGCTGCCTCTCCGTGAAGCGCGACAAGTCCGCCGCGGGCTTAATCCAGGTCACCGGCAACTGGGGTGACGGCCGCGTGGGCATCTATCGCGAAGCGGATCGCAAGGCCAAGGGCGGACCCTACGGCGGCAAGGCCATCGGCGACAAAGGCGAAGCCGACATCGGTAAGTTCGACGGCTATGAAGTCCTCCTGGAATCCGTCGTGAAGATGTTCCGCACGGGTAAGGCCCAGGTCTCCGCCGAAGAGACCCTCGAACTTTATACCTTCATGGAAGCCGCCGACGAAAGTAAGCGTCAGAACGGCGCCGAAGTGAAACTCGCCGACGTCCTCGCCAAAGCCCGCGCGGAAGTAGCGAAAGGGAAGTAGTCTATCGCCCCCCCTTCACATTTGGTAGGGTCAGCACTGCGTGCTGACCTAGTCGTCCGGTTCTTCTGCTAGGTCGGCACGCAGTGCCGACCCTACCTGTGACTAAGGGTAATCCTTCGGGGGTTAGGACAAGTTGGCTGCTCTGGTACCCAACTTAGCCTCGTTAGATGGATTATCGAATTAGGAAGTATCTCCCGCATGGTCGGCCGGATTGGATCGATGACCGGAACACGCTCTTTGTGACCTTGTGTCATAAGCATCGGGGCGTCTCTCATTTCAACTGTGACAAGGCATGGATGGCCTTAGTGCACGCAGCGGAGCATCTGAGTGCTCGCGGGAAGTGGGCGCCTCTTCTGATGTTGGCCATGCCTAATCATGTGCATGCCCTAGTACGTATCCCTCGGGAGCATGATATCGGAAAGGTGATTGGTTGGTTCAAGCGTACGACTTCCTATGGATACCCGACCTTGTGGCAGGCGGATGGATTCGACCACCGTCTCCGGGGGCAATCAGAGTATCTCTCCAAACGCGCTTACATCCTGCAGAATCCAGTCCGTGCCAACATGGTGGAGAGCTCCGAGAAATGGCCGTACCTCAAGTCATGGGAATGACCCTTTGTGTCGGGTAGGGTCAGCACTGCGTGCTGACCTAGGGTTGTCCGATTCTGCAGCTAGGTCGGCACGCAGTGCCGACCCTACCAAGGGTAATGCCCTACCTCACTCCGCAAACCCGTAGTCTTTGAGCATCCGCGCCACGGCTTGCGGGAGGGCGGGGCGGATCGCGGTCGGTACGACCTTCTGGGCGTCGACGGTGCAATGGAGGTAGCCGAGCTTACGTTCGGCGTCGGCGTCGCGGCCGGCGGCTTCGAGCCAGCGCTGCAGCACGGCGGCGGCGCGCGCCCACTCGGGCCAGTCGCTGTCGGCGCCGTCGGCGGCCTCGACCAACGTGCACAGGGCGCAGTCGCCGAGGAAGCGTTCGACCGCGGCGGCATCTTCCGCTCCGACGATCGTGACCAGCTTCTCGCGTTCGCGCGCTTCCATGGTCAGGTCTTGTAACCGAGCACGGGGCGCAGCCACTTCTCGGCCTGCTCGATGGTCCAGCCCTTGCGCTTGGCGTAATCCTCAACCTGGTCGCGGCCGACATTATCGACGTCGAAGTAGATGGACTGCGGATTGCCGAAGTAGAGGCCCGACACGGAGGCGGCCGGGTTCATGGCGTAAGATTCGGTGAGCGTGCAGCCGAGGCGATCCGCGTCCAGCAGGCGCCAGAGCTCGGCCTTCTCGGTGTGCTCGGGACAGGCGGGATAGCCGGCGGCGGGACGACGCCCCGCGTATTTCTCGTCGACGAGTTCTTCAACGGTGAGGGCTTCGTTCGGCGCATAACCCCAGAGCTCCTTACGGACTTCGCGGTGCAGCCACTCGGCGCAGCCTTCGGCGAGGCGGTCGGCGAGCGCCTGAATGAGAATCTGGCGGAAGGGATCCTTGGCTTTGAAGGAGGCGGCGTAGTCTTCGATCTCCTGGCCGGCGGTCACGGCGAAGGCGCCGAGGTGGTCGCCCTTCTGCGTGGAGACGAGGTCGGCGAGCGAGCGGCAGGTGGTCACCTTCGGACGCTGGCGCTGGTCGCGCAGGAAGTGGAAACGGCCGATCCGCTTGGTCTGGGCTTCGTCACCGTAGACCTCGACGTCATCGCCGACACGACGGGCGGCCCAGAGGCCGGCGGCGCCACGGAGATGGAAGCGGTTGCCGCGGATCAGGTCGTCGAGCTCGACGCGGGCATCGTCGAAGAGCTTGCGCGCTTCGTTGCCATACTTGCCTGACTTGAAGATATTCGGGAAGCTGCCCTTCAGCGACCAGGTGATGAAGAACGGCGTCCAGTCGATGATCTCGGCTACCGCGGCGGGGTCGATGCGCTCGAAGAGCGTGACGCCAGGCTTGCGCGGCGCGGGCTGCACTGGGGCGGTCGTGACGAGCGGGCGCTGGCGGGCTTCGGCGAGCGGGATGACCACGGCAGGCTGCTGCTTCTCGTAGGCTTCGCGCATCTCGGTCTGCGTGGTCTTGAGCTCGCCGACGAACCCTTCGCGCTTGGCGGGGTTGAGGAGGTCGCTGCAGACGGTCGTGACGAGCGAGGCGTCGCCGACGTGCACCATCGGGCCGTCGTAATGCTGGGCGAGCTTGATGGCGGTATGCTCCTTGGAGGTGGTGGCTCCGCCGATGAGCAAGGGAGTGTGGATGCCCGCGCGCTTCAATTCTTGGGCGACGGTGATCATCTCGTCGAGCGAGGGCGTGATCAGGCCGGACAGGCCGATGAAGTCGGGCTTCAGGCGCTGGGCTTCGGCGACGATCTTCTCGGTGGGCGTCATGACGCCGAGGTCGGTGACGGCATAGTTGTTACAGGCGAGCACGACGCCGACGATGTTCTTGCCGATGTCGTGGACGTCGCCCTTGACCGTCGCGATCAGGAACGTGCCCTGGGTGGAGCCGCCGACCTTCTCGGCGGCCATGAACGGCTCGAGGTGGGCCACCGCGGTCTTCATGACCTTGGCCGACTTCACCACCTGGGGCAGGAACATCTTACCCTCGCCGAAGAGCTTGCCGACGACGCGCATACCGTCCATCAGCGGGCCTTCGATGACGAGCAGAGGCTTGCCCAGCTTGACGCGGGCTTCCTCGGTGTCGGCGACGGCATGGTCGTCGATGCCCTTGACCAGGGCGTGTTCGAGGCGGGCTTCGACGCCGAGCTTGCGCCATTCGTTCTTCTTGGAGGTGTCGGCGCCTTCGGTCTTCGTCGCGGCGAAACGCGGCGCGGCTTCGAGCAGGCGGTCCGTGGCGTCCTCGCGGCGGCAGAGGACGAGGTCCTCGACGAGATCGCGGAGTTCCGGGTCGATCTCGCTGTAGACCTCGAGCATGCCGGCGTTGACGATGGCCATGTCGAGCCCGGCCTTCACCGCGTGGTACAGGAAGACGGAGTGGATGGCCTCGCGGACCTTGTTGTTGCCTTGGAAAGAGAAGGAGACGTTGGACAGTCCGCCCGAGGTGCGGACGCCGGGGCAGAGTCGCTTGATCTCCGTGACGGCCTCGATGAAGTCCACCGCGTAGCGGTCGTGCTCCTTCATCCCGGTGCCGATGGTCAGGATGTTCGGGTCGAAGATGATGTCCTGCGGGTCGACGCCGACCTGCTCGGTGAGGATACCGAAGGCGCGGACGCAGATGCGGATCTTGTCGGCGAGCGTCGCGGCCTGGCCCTTCTCGTCGAAGGCCATGACGATCATCGCGGCGCCGTAGCGGCGGCAGAGTCGGGCGCGCTGTACGAAGCTCTCCTCCCCGTCCTTGAGCGAGATCGAGTTCACGATGGCCTTGCCCTGCACGCAGCGCAGGCCGGCCTCGATGATGTCGAACTTCGACGAATCGATCATGAACGGCACCTTGGTGATGTCCGGTTCGGTCGCCGCCATGTTCAGGAACCTCGTCATCGCCGCGACGCCATCGAGCATGCCTTCGTCGAAATTGATATCGATGACCGTGGCGCCGGCTTCGACCTGCTGCTTGGCGACGCGCAGGGCGGCCTTGTAGTCGCCCTTCTCGATGTGTCCCTTGAAGATCTTGGAGCCGGCGACGTTGGTACGCTCGCCGACGTTCACGAAGGTGCCGGGGCCGCCGACGATATTCAGCGACTCGAGGCCGGAGAGCTTGAGCGCGGGGGGGACGGCACCAGGGACGCGCGCCGGATACTTCTCGGTGCGGCGGCGGATCGCGGCGATGTGGGCGGGCGTGGTGCCGCAGCAGCCGCCGACGATATTGACCAGGCCGTCGCGGGCGAAGGTCTCGAGGATGGCGGCGGTGTCTTCCGGGCCTTCGGGGAAGCCCGTCGGGGAAAGCGGATTAGGCAGGCCGGCGTTCGGATAGCAGGAGACGAAGATGTCGGCCTTACTGCGCGAGCTCGGCGATGTGCGGGCGCATCTGTTCGCCGCCGAGGGCGCAGTTCATGCCGATGCTGATCGGCTGGGCGTGGCGGACGGAGTTCCAGAACGACTCGGTCGTCTGACCGGTGAGCGTGCGGCCGGACTGGTCGGTGATCGTTCCCGAGATCATCACCGGAATCCGGAAGCCACGGGCCTCGAAGGCTTCGTCGATCGCGAAGAGGGCGGCCTTGAGGACGAGCGTGTCGAAGACCGTCTCACAGAGGAGGAGGTCCGCGCCGGCGTCGATCAGGGCGTCGACCTGTTCGCGGTAGGAATCGCGTACTTGGACAAACGTCACGTCGCGCTTGGCGGAATCGTTGACGTCGCGGGACATCGACAGCGTCTTATTCGTCGGGCCGATAGCGCCGGCGACGAAGGCGTCCTTGCCCGGGTTGGCGGCCTTGAAGGCATCGACGGCTTCACGGGCGACCTTGACCGCTTCCGTGTTCAACTCGCGGACGAGGTCCGTCATCGCGTAGTCTTCCATCGCGATGGACGTGCCGTTGAAGGTATTGGTCTCGAGGATGTCCGCGCCGGCGTCGAGGTAGGCGCGGTGGATATCGCGGATGACGGCCGGCTTGGTGATGACCAGGAGGTCGTTGTTACCCTTGAGCTGACCCGGGTGGCTGGCGAAACGGTCGCCGCGGTAGTCTGCTTCCTGCAGCTTGAGCTGCTGGATCATCGTGCCCATCGCGCCGTCTAGGTAGACGATGCGTTGACGCAGGAGAGCCTCAAGGCGCTCGCCGGCCGGGTTAAGTGGGAGTCTCTGACGGGACATCGCCCTTACCGTGCGGGTTGCCGCCCAAGGGTCAAGGCACGGGGCGGGACTATTGTGTCATCCCCGGCAGGTCGGGCTTCTTGCAGCGGAGGAGGTCCTGGCTGCGGTAGAGCACGATCCGCTTACCCTCGAATTTCTCGTCGTTCCAGAGGAGCGGACGGAGTTCAAAACTGAAGACCGGGTTCAAAAAGGAAAGCTCCGCCTCGACCGCGGGGTCGCCGCCCTGCCAGTAGAGGATGCCGTTGGGCAGGGAATGCTTCGCGCCCTTGCACAGGAGCTGGCGGGTGTTGTGGACGAAGGTGCGGAGGTCGGCCACGGCGCGCCCGGTGACGAAATCATGCTCGTGGTTCATCGTCTCGGCGCGGGCGTTCTTGACGTCGACGTTCTTGAGGCCGAGGCGCTCGGCGATGTCGGTGACGACCGTGATCTTCTTGCCGACCGAATCGACGAGCGTGAAGCGGGCCTTGGGGTAGAGGACGGCGAGGATGAGGCCGGGGAAGCCGCCGCCGGTGCCGACGTCCATGACGCGGCAGCCGTCCATGAGCTTGAGGAACTTCACCGCCGCGATGCACGGGGCGTAGTGATGGCGTTCGAGGTTCTCGATGTCCTTGCGCGAGACCAGGTTGATCTTCTCGTTCCACTCGCGGTGGAGCGCGGCCATGGCGGTCAGCTGCTCCCACTGGGCGGGCGTGACTTCCGGGAAGAGAGGAACAAGGGACTGCATGCGAGGGCGCCAGCGTGTCTCGTGGTCCGCCTGAGGCAAGGACGCCTTTGGCCGGCGCACTTTGCTGTTTCCTTCGGCCGGGACTTGGCCAAACCTTGCCGTCCTATGTTCCACCACATCGTCTTCTTCTACCTGAAAAAGGACATCACTTCTGCCCAGCGCGCGGAATTCGAGACCAAGCTCCGCGGCCTGCTCGCCATCAAGTCCATCCACAGCGGCTACGTCGGCATCCCCAGCACCCACGCCGTCCGCCCGATCATCGACACCTCCTACGACTTCGCCGAGTTCTTCGTGTTCAAGAACCACGCCGACCATGACGCCTACCAGATCGACCCGATCCACCAGGCCTTCATCGCCGACTGCAAGGCCTACTGGGATTCCGTCAAGATCTACGACTTCGAATAAGCCTTACGGCACATCGACGAATCAGGCGCCGCACCCCGGCGCCTTTTTTGTGCCCAGGCACCGAGCTGGCGAGCCTTGCTCCCAGCTGGCGGTGTGCGAGTTCATGCCCGATACCCGCCATCAGGTTTTTCGATTAACCCTCCGGGCTGTAAACTGCTATTATCATACACCTAAAACATTGGCTATCTCACCTTCCCGCCGTATTAACCTATCCCATGGCACCCTTTTCGCATAAAGCGCTGACGTGCCTAATCTTTTGAAGAAGGTGATGATTTTGGGCGCACGAGCGCCCTCCTGCCTCGAGTGGGCTCGGGCCTTCGCTGGCGCCGGTTGGCACGTCACGGTCGCAGATTCACTTTCCTGGCCCTTGGCCAGATCGAGCCGATCTGCGCATGCGTTCTTACGCCTTCCCGAGCCGCGTCGTGATGTGAACGCTTGGGTCAAGGCACTCCTGAAGGCAATCCAGGCGGAGAAGATCGACTTGTTGCTGCCGACTTGTGAGGAGGTTTTCTATCTGGCGCATGGATTGGAAAAGCTCCGCCAAGTGTGCCGCGTATTCACGAGCGATTTCTCCCTGCTGGACGAGCTCCATCACAAAGGGCGCTTTCCGACGCTGACCAAGGATTGGCCTGTCGTCGCGCCTGAAACCCGCTTGTTGGAGACGCCGACGGCGCTTCTTCCTTACCTGAAAAATTCCGATGAATGGGTATTCAAGCCCGCCTATTCGCGGTTCGCCTCGCAGACGCTGATCCGACCAACGGCTCGAGCCCTTTCCCGCGTCGCACCCGAGCCGGCTCGGCCATGGGTCGCCCAACGCTTCATCGCCGGGAAGGAACATAGCAGCTTCAGCATCCTGGTGGGAGGTCAGCTCCGTGCCCATGCTTGTTACTACTCACGGTACCGGGCCGGTAAAGGAGCGGGGATTTATTTTGAGCCCACGGATCCGGCGCCGGTCCGGGCCATGCTCGAGCATTTCGGAAAAACAACGGGATACACCGGCCAGGTCGGCTTTGACTTCATCGAGGATACCGCCGGGATATTCCACGTCTTGGAGTGTAATCCGCGGGCGACCAGTGGCGTGCATTTCTTCGAGGGACAGGCCGAGGCCTTGATTAACAGCCTCGGGTCGGAGTCCGCCGAGCCAGTGCTGACCCCGGCCGCCGGGCCAAGGATGGTGGCTCTCGCCGTGCTCCTCTTCGCCGGCCCGCGCCAAGCTTGGAAGCCCTCATTCTGGAGGGATTTCGCTCAGGCCAAGGATGTGATTCTCCGCGACGGCGACCACGGCCCACTCACCGCCCAAGTCCTCAGCCTTACCGAAATCGCCATACGCGCGATCAGGCGTCGGTGCGGACTCCTTGCCGCCTCCACCGCCGATATCGAGTGGGATGGCCAATCGCTGGAGGCGTTGGAGCCATGAGGCTGTTTGATCCGTCCGAGCTCGGCGAGGCGTCTGCAGCCGTAGCCGATTCGCCTGCTGCTCGCTACGTTCGGAGTTGGGCGTCGAACGGTCGCGCACTTATCGGAAATGTCGAGACCCGGTTGCTTCTGCTGGACACGGGCGCCCATCAGTTTCCTGTCAGCGTCAATGACGGCGAAAGGCCCGGAGGTAACTGTTACGTCGTCTCGCCTTTAGCCGCGTATGGAGCTTATGCCCAAGAGGAGGTTAACCGGATGAAGATGAGGCGTTTTAGGCTGCCGCTTTCATGGCTGGTAGGTATCGCGACTTCGCTGCTCCGTTCCATTCAGGCCGACCGGGTGGTGTTTATCAATAACTGGCTGCTCTCCACCAATCTCTACCCGGCCGCTTGGAAGGGTGACGACCTGCCTGAGATCACGCAGCTGATGCTCACGAACTATCCGCAGCACGCCTTCGCTTTTCGCTCGCTCAATTCACATTTTAATGGGCCGCTTATCGCCCGGCTGAAGCGGCTCGGCTATGTCTCGGTTCCCAGCCGCCAAGTTTATGTCTTCGACGGACATGCCGGGGTTAGGTCGGATTTTCTGTCACACCATAACTCGCAGATGGACGCAGGCTTGTTAAGACGGAGTCGTTACCGTCTTCTGCATGGCTACGATCTGAAGGACGAGGACTTCGAAAGACTTGAGCAGCTTTACAATCTGCTCTACCTGGAGAAATATTGCCACCTGAACCCTCATTACAAAGCCGAATGGCTGCGTCGCGGGCACCAGGAGGGGTGGCTCCAGCTTCAGGTGCTGCAAAGTCCCGAAGGGAGGATTGACGGAGTCGTTGGCTGGTTCGCCACCGATTCTACCCTCAGTGCTCCGATCGTCGGATACGATACGGGGCTACCCATGAAGGTTGGGTTATACCGTCAACTCACGCAGCTGTGCTTCCAAGAAACGGCCGCGCGCCGGATTCTCCTGAACTTTAGTTCCGGCGCCTCTCAATTCAAGCGCATGAGAGGTGGGCAGCCCCGAATCGAGGTCAGCATGATTTATGTCAAGCATCTGCCGCTGTCCCGCCGCATCGTCTGGGGGCTGCTCAGCATCCTGACGCGGTCGGTCGGAGTTCCGGTCATGAAAATTTTTAAGTTATGAAACCTATTCCTGGAACAGATCATCATTGGTGGCCGGTCGCGACGGTGGAGCAACTCAAGCCCGACGCGCCCCTTCCGCGCGTGTTCTTTGGGGCCCCTCTGGTGCTTTTCCGCACGGCACAGGGTGCGCCGGCCGCCCTCCCGGATCGCTGTCCGCATCGGTCGGCTCCGCTTAGCCAAGGGACGGTTCGCGACGGTGAAGTGGAATGTCCCTACCATGGTTGGCGCTTTGACAGCATGGGCCGTTGTACGCGCGTGCCAGGTGCCCAGCCGGTTTGTGTGTCCGGCCCGTTGCTCCCGGCGGCAAATGTCCGCGAACAAGGAGGGCTTATCTGGATCAGCCGAGCCGGACCGCTCCCGGCGGTGGAGCCGACGGGCCCGCAGACTGGCCCCAACCCGCTCGACGTTTTTTTCATCACCGATACGGCCCGTTGTTCGCTCGCCGAAGCCGCGGAGAATTTCTTGGACGCATTTCACACGCACTTCGTGCATGCCGGCTGGATTCGCAACGATCACAAGCGCCAGAAGATTCGGGCCAAAGTCGAAGCCTTGCCTGATGGCATCCAGGCTTGTTACACGGAGGAAGGTCAGCAGTCGGGCTGGGTCTCCCGTCTGTTCGAAAAAGAACGCGGTTGGAGCTACGGACGATTTCGGATGCCAGGCTTGGCGGAGATTGAGTATCGGGACAAGCAGGGTCAGATTAGCCTGCTCATCAGCGCCTGGCTGACTCCTTCGCAGGATGGTCACATTCATATCCACGCCCGCATCGCGTCTCGGCGCGACTGGCTGCCGCGCTTCCTGAAGGAGATCATCCTCCGTCGGGTGTTCCGCGTCATCCTGAATCAGGATAAGCGAATCCTCGAATTGACCACGGCAAACGTGGAGCGATTCAAGGCGGCGGGAGTCAGCGCCCCGCCGGCCAAGCTACTCCATAGTCCGCTGGACTTGCTGGGCCCGCATATCCGAAGCCTTCTCGCGGGCGAACCCTTGCCTGAACTCCCAGATACCGAAATCGAAGTCCACCTTTAGGCGATGAAACGTATCAGTTTTTTCGATTAACCCTTTGGCGTCTCAAAGAGCTATTATAGTGGCTCTGCCATCCTCTCACCCCACCCCTTAATCCCATGGCCATGATTGCACAGGTTGCCGCTCAGCAACTGACCATCCCCGAGTCGATCCCCGAGTTGGCTGCACGCGCCGGCTGGACGGTCGAGGCCGCTCTTGCCGCCGGCGGCGGTCGCACGCGGCATCGCGCCCCTAGCGGCGTCTCGCAGATCGAGCTCATCTGCGATGCCGTCTCTCGCCTCGACCTGGAGCCGGCGCTGCTGCGTACGGCCCGTTGGTTGATCTGCGCCCAAGCCGTGCCTTGGCGGGCGATGCCGACCAACGCCGCCACGGTGCACGCCCGTCTCGCGCTGTCGCCTTCGGTGCAGTCCTTCGACGTCAACGCCAGTTGTCTCTCCTTTCTCGCCGCGCTCCAGTTGGTCGGGCCATGTGTCGATGCCTCCGGCAAGCCCGCCTTAGTGGCCAGTTCCGAAGATCCACTCATGGCGTTGGACTGGTCTGAGCCGCACTCGGCGGTTCTGTTCGGGGCCGGTGCCGCCGCTGCCTGGATCGTGCCGGACAGGATTCCGCAAAGGGGCGAGTTGCTCTTGGCAATCAAGTCCCAGCTGATCGAGAGCCACACCGAGACGTCCGAGGCCTGCGTGATCCGCGGGGGCGGCACGAAGGATCCGTTTGGCACCGATGGCTACGGGAAGTTTTCCATGAACGGGAAGGCTCTTTTCCAAGCCGCCTCACGTCATATGGAAGGCTTCATCGAACGGTTTGTTGCCATGGGCGGCGTTGAGCCCGCCGCCGCGGATTGGGTCGTCGCCCATCAGGCCAGCCGCGAAGCCATCGAACTCATGCGCCGAAGGCTGCACATCTCGCCTGACCGCATGCCGGTTCGTTTCGAGGAGTTCGGCAACCAGGTCTCCGCTTCGATTCCCGAGGGACTTGCTTCCCTCTGTCGTTCAGGACAACTCCGCCACGGTGACCGTATCTTGGTCTTGGGCACGGGGGCCGGATTGCTCATCGGCGCCACCGAGCTCACCGTCGTGTCCGCGAAAACATGAAAATACTTGTGCGAGGAGGAACCGGCTTCGTCGGCCGGCACGTGGTCTGGCGCTCTCTGCTTTCCGGATACGACACGGTTTTCACGGGTCGCAGTCCAGAAGCGGCCGCGCTCGTGATGGAGATGGCCCGCCGCGTCTCGCCGGACCGTCTGCCGGTCTTCCACCCTGAAGGGCATCCCCTCGGCGAGCCGTTCGATGTGGTCATCGATTGCGCCGGCAAAGTCGACCTGGTCGGCTCTCGGGCGGATTATGTCGCGGCGAACGTCGATCGGACGGCCGCCGCCTGGGCCCACGCGCGCGAACGCGGGGCCCGCACGTTCGTCTCCGTCTCCTCCGCTTCGGTCTTGTTCGCTTGCCGCGATCAGCTCGGACTGACCGACGGAGTTCCGGCCACGCCTCCGGGCATCCACCCGTACGCGGACTCCAAGGCGTTAAGCGAGACGATGCTCTGGGCGCGACGAGGCCAAGGGCCGGCGATTCGTATCATCCGGCCGCGGGGTGTCTACGGGCCTTACGACTCCGGGGTGCTTCCGCGTATCTTGAAGGTCGCCCGTCGGTTAGGCGGGAGATTTCCGTTACCGGCGCCCGGAGCGTTGGCTTCGATGACCGCCGCATCGAACCTCGCCCATGCCGTGTTGCTGGCCGCCGAGGCGCCCGCCTCCGTGGGTGATGGCATCTGGAATGTCTCCGACGGGGATGACCGTGCCTTGGGCGAGCTCATCCAGCTCGCCGGGCAGGCGGCCGGTCAAGAGCTCCGGCCGTTCCATCTCCCCGGCAGCCTGCTCAGGGGTATCGGCCGAGCGGGGGATTTTATCTGCCGGCCCCTGCGGGTCGAGCCTCGCGTCAGCCTTTATACGGCCGAGCTCCTGTGCCGCAGCCGGACGCTTTGTATCGACGCCATTCGGCGGGATCTCGGCTACGCGCCGCTCCTTTCGGTCGAGAAAGCCTTCGCCTCTTTGGCGGAGTTCACCCAGCATGGCACCTTGCCCGAACTTTCGATCATGCGGCCCCAAGGAGGCACCCGATGAGTCCCGCGCCCGGCCGCGAGGCCTTGGACGTCAGTTGGGATTTTGAATGGTGGAATACCGGATCCTTCGAGGCCCGCGGCTTCTGCTCACACCTGCAGGCCGGTTGGGCTAAGGCCGAACATCGCGCCTATGTTGGATCGCTCCAGCTACCCGGACGAAGCGTGCTCTTCGATGTCGGTTACGCTCCGCGTTTCCATGACTGCGCCGCGCCGCGGCTGGCGGCGGTCTATCGCTGGGCCACGCCCGCCACGATTCCTGCTGGTCATTCCGTGCGCGAACGGCTCGCGGGTCGTAAGGTCGATCAGCTGCTGCTTTCGCATTGGCATGCGGATCACACGGGTGGATTGCTCGATATTCCGGAGGCCACGGTCTGGCGGCCGTTTTCTTCGCATGAGGCGGTCCGGCAAGAAGCCCTTTCCGCATGCGCTCCGCTCAAGGGTATCTTGGCCGGCCAATTTCCCGCAGGCCTTCCTGGCCGACCGGGAGCGTCCTTCTCCGCGCGACTTCGCGACGTGGAAGCGACGCCTCTCATGGCTTTGCCCGTGGGCCGTTGGCCTTTCCTTTCCATGCTGGATGGCTCCTGCCGAGATGTCTTCGGGGATGGCTCGTTGGCGACGGTCGATCTTCCCGGTCACGCCCTCGGTCATTACGGCGCCTTGTTCCAGACCCAGCTGGCCGGCCGGCCGGTGCTGGTCTTGCTCTGTGGCGATGCGGTCTGGGACGAGCGAGAGCTGACGGCGGGCTGGACGCGTGGCCCGGCGGCGCTGTTCGGATTCCATTCCCTGAGAGCAGCGTCGGAAACCACCCGGCTGCTCCGTCGCTTATGCGCGGCCGCCAAGGCCAGCGGTATGGAGCGTGACCTTTATGTGCTGCCGACGCACTGCCGATTGGCGGCGAGTCGATTCGTCGCCGCCGGCGGGCGCGAGTGACCGCCGGCGGCAAGTGCGTGCATAGCCCATTTTTCAGGTTTCAGGTTGGGTTCGACAGGGGTCAGCACGGGCTTTGTATCATCGTTATGAAACGACTGCTTTCAGCCCTGCTCTTGCCCGTCTTTTCCGTGACGCTCTCGGCGCAGGCGCCGCTCTGGGATCTGGCGAAGGACAAGATCCCCGCGGCCCTCAACCATGGCGCGGTCCAAGCGGCGGACGGCAGCGTGACCGTCGGCGGCGAAAACTACTTCGGCATCCCGCCCTCGGCTTTCCCTGACCAGCAGAACTTCACGGTCCAAGCGACGATCACCTTCCCCGAACTCACCGAAGGCACGACGATGCATGTGCTACTCAAGCAGAAGAAGGACGGCGAGGACACTGGGCTTGGGCTCACCTTCCTCAATTTCCCGACCATCCAGGCCCACCGTCCGATCATCAATGGCATGCACATCGGCGACAAGCGCCTCAAGCTCCAGCCGAACACGCCTTATGCCTTCACGGTCGCGGTCCGGAAGGGCAGCCCGACGTATTACCTGAACGAAGCCCCGACCGGCCAGTATTTCGTGCTGCTGCTGCCGAACGATGAACCGATGTGGGTGGGCAAGAGGCTCTTCCCGCGCGAAAAGCCTTTCACCTCGGCGAAGATCACCGCGCTGAAGGTCTACGGCTCCTGACTACGCTTATAAATCGCCCAAGGAGAAGGTGACCGCTGAGCCACGGGGCGGCATCGCCGGCAAGGGCTGGATGGTGGATGCGCCCACGATCGTGGACCTCAAGCGCCCGAAGCTGCTCTTCTACGGGGACTCGATCGCGGGCGGTTACCGCGGGCAACTCTTGCCGATGCTGGAAGGCAAGGTCTACGCGTACCACTGGAGTGGCTTCGTCGGCGGCATCAACCCGAAGGTCGACACTCTGATCAAGCAGGGAGCGTCCGTCGCCGACTTCGACCTCATCTTCTTCAACAACGGGCTGCACTCCTTGGCATGGACGCCGGAGAAGGCGACGGATCAGCAGATCATCGACACCACCCGAGCCATCGTGCGCGGGTTCAAGGCGGGTGCGCCCAAGGCCAAGCTGTTCTGGATTGCCACGACCCCGCATACCGCTCGCCGCTCCGAACCCAGCAAGCCGGTCACAGCGCTCGGGGATAAGAACCCAGTCGTCCTGCGCATCAACCGCCTCGCCGAACAAGTCATGAAGGAAGAGGGCGTTGAGGTCATCGATATGTATACCCCGCTCGCTGCCCGCCTGGACCTGGCCGCCGGCGACGAATACCATTGGTCAGGCCCCGCTTATAAGATGATTGCGGACGCGATTGTCACGAAGACGAACGAGGCCCTGAAGTTGAAGTGAGGGTAGGGATGCGATGACATCGCATCCGCGTGTATCGAGGTAGGGACAGCACCACGTGCTGTCCTAATTGCCTTAATGCAAGGTGACGGGTGACGGCCATCGGGGCGTCAGCCATTCGGGTGTCGGCATTTCAGCCATCGGCCGTCAGCTCCGGGTGCCCGGCTATTTAGGCCAATCTTACTTGATCGGACCGAGGGTAAGGAAGAGTCGTCCGTCGGAGGCGAGGACGGCTTTGCTGCCCTCATAGGTGCCGATCCGCACGGGCTTGCCGGAGGCGTCGGTGACGGTCGCCAGGTCTGTCGCGTCGAAGCTCGCGCCTTTCTGCATCAGGATCTCAAGCAGCTTGGCCATATTCACTAAGTTCAGGCGGGAGCGGGCGGTGCCTTCGACGCCGGGACCGATCAGCACGCGATAGAGGGATTCGGCTTTTTCGGCCGAGGGCGCGGTCGCCGTGGTTTGAAGGCTGGGCTTGGCTTCCTCCGCCAGTACTTCTTTCAAGGCGGCGGCGTTGCGTGCGGTGAAAGCCTGCGCCTTCTCGATGGTCAAGGGTGCCAGTTCGCCGGAGATTTTTTCCGTCAGGGCGAACCAGCTGTCCGGCGTGAGATTCGTCACTAGGCCTTGGAAGCGCCGCAGGATATCCTGATGTTCGATGGTCGTGCCGAAAAGCGGACCGAAGCGCTCCTTGATCACGGCTTGTTGCTGTGTTGCGTCGAGCGATTTGAACTCGGCGATCAAGGCGGGTATACGTTGGTTTTCGGGCAGGAATTCGTTGTCCTTGCGGATGGCGGTGCCGAGATCGGCCAGCGGCTTCAGGGTCTCCGCGGATCTGAGGTAGGCCATGCGGTCGGCCTTGGACCAGGTTTCAGCGTAAAGGGCCGGTGTTTGCAGGCCGATACCCTCCAGCGCCATGGCCGTGAGGGTGTGCATTAGGCTCCGGTCTCCTCCCTTGCGACGGGCCAGCAGCCGCGGCTTCAGCAGCCAAGCCTGGCCTTCGGCGACCTTGCCCTGCTGGCAGAGCAGGTGACCGCGCAAGGCGAAGAGCCGGGCGGCGATCAGATTGCCGCGCGTTTCGACGATTGGCCCGCTGACCATGGAGAGGGGAAAGGGTTGGTCCAGCACCGGCAGCAGGCCGTCGGTCACTTCGACCAGCTTGATGCGTTCGCAGAAGGCAGGATCGGCCGGCACGAGGCCCCCCGCCATCGCCTCGAAGAGATCTCCTTCGGTTTCGCCGAAGGGCCTCGGCTGAGGCAGTTTCTTTTCATGCAGGCTATCCACGAGGGCCATGGCTTGAGCGGAACGCGACGGCGGCGCCTTGGTTTCGGCAGTGGCCGCCGAGGTTAGCCATGCCATCAGCAGGCAGGGCAGCAGGGTTTTGATGAACGGGGTGAGGCGCATCGGGGTGAATTCAGTTTGGCTATGTCTCCCGGTGGGGTCAATGCGGAGGGGATGGGCTGAATGCCTTAGCGAGTATCGAGTATGGAGTATTGAGTATGGGGGAGATGCAAAAGCTTCAGGTGGTGGGGTTTGATTCCCCACCGCTAACCGCCAACCGCTAACCGCTATCACCCAGGGTCTACGGTCATTGTAAACCTCGCCCCTACTTCGGGCTTAACAATGGCCCCGGGGGGCCCTAGATAAGGGGTGTGCCGACTGCCCCCGCAGCTGCTTCGTCCGCCCAGGACGCCCTCGATGCCGCCGACCGGCGCTTCGGGTGGCACCCGTTTACCCAGATGCGGGAATATCAGGACAACCCCCGCCTGCACCTGGTCCGCGGCGAGGGCAGCTGGCTGATCGACGGGGAAGGGAAGCGCTACCTCGACGGCAATGCGTCGGTCTGGACGAACGTCCACGGCCACAACGACCCCGACCTGAACCGCGCCCTGCGCGAGCAGTCCGAGAAAATCGCCCACGTGACGCTCCTCGGCCTGAACCACCCGATCGCGACGGAACTGGCCGAAGACCTCGCGGGGCTGACCAACGGAGCCCTGCCGCGTTGCTTCTACACCGATAACGGCAGCAACGCCATCGAGGTCGCCCTGAAACTTTCGTTCCAGTACTGGCAGCTCGTCGGCCAGGAAGCCAAGCGTGGGGTCATCTCGATGGAAGGCGCCTACCACGGCGACACCTTCGGCACGATGGCGGTCGGCGAACGCTCCGAGTTCCACCGTCGCTTCAATCCCTGGCTCTTCGCCGCGCAGACATTCCCCGCCCCGGCTCATTCCGAATGCGCCGGCAAGGTCGCCCGCTCCGACAGCCTCCGCTTCGCTGGCCGCGCTAAAGGCAATCCTGGAGCGCGATGCCGCCACGACGGCCTGCCTGATCCTCGAGCCCCGCGTGCAAGGCGCCGCCGGCATGGTCCAGCAGCCGGCGGGCTTCGTCAAAGCCGTCGCCGCCCTTTGTCGTCAACACGACGTGCACCTGATTCTCGACGAAGTCTTCACGGGCTTCGGCCGCGTGGGCGCGCTCACCGCCGCCGAGACCGAAGGCGTCGTCCCCGATTTCCTCTGCCTCGCGAAAGGCCTCGCCGCGGGCTACCTGCCGCTGGCTGCCACGCTGACGTCGGAAAAGATCTACGAAGCGTTCCTCGGCCCGTTCTCCGAAGGGAAGACGTTCTTCCACGGCCACACTTTCTCTGGCAACCCGCTCGGCTGCGCGGTCGCCCGCGCTTCGCTGCGCAAACTCAAGCCGATGCTGGCCTCGGGCCAGGTCGCCGAGCGCGCCGCGCTCCTCGGTCGTGAGATGGAAGCCGCCTTCGCCGGCCACGCCCACGTGCGCACCTTCCGTCAGCTCGGCCTCACGGGCTCCGTCGAATTCAAGCCCGCCTCCGCCGATCGCTGGCCGACCGATACCCGCGCGGGTTATCGCGTCGCCTTGGCCGCGCGTCGCCACGGCCTCGTCATTCGTCCGCTCGGCGACTCGATCCTCTTCGTCCCGCCCATTTCCATCCAAGCCGACGAAGTGAAGCACCTCGTCCGCGCCGTCCGCCTCGCCATGGACGAGGTCCTTCCGAACCTCAAAGCAGACTAGGTCAGCACGCAGTGCCGACCCTACCTTCCCCCGATACTCGATACTCTAAACTCCATACTCTCTTCTAAATCATATGCCCAACCTCACCGAAGCCCGAGCGCTCTACGACCTGCCGCTCAACACGCTGATCTTCAAGGCTCAGCAAGTCCACCAGGCCAACCAGGATCCGGCCGGCGTGCAGCTCTGCACGCTGAAGTCGATCAAGACCGGCGCCTGCCCCGAAGACTGTGCCTATTGCCCGCAGTCGGTGCACAACCAGACCGGCCTCGAGACCGAAGCCCTCATGGAGACCCAGGCGATCCTCGCCGACGCCCGCAAGGCGAAGGCCGGCGGCGCGACCCGTTTCTGCATGGGCGCCGCCTGGCGCCGCGTGAACGATGGCAAGCAGTTCGACAGCGTCCTGAATACGGTCTCGGGCGTGAAGGAACTCGGCCTCGAAGTCTGCTGCACCCTCGGGATGGTCAGCGAAGCCCAGGCTGGGCGGCTCAAGCAGGCCGGTTGCGACGTCTACAACCACAACCTCGACACCTCCCGCGAGCACTACTCGAAGATCATCACGACCCGCACCTACGACGACCGCCTCCAGACGCTCTCGAACGTCCGCAAGGCCGGCCTCGAAGTCTGCTCCGGCGGCATCCTCGGCATGGGTGAGACGGTCGACGATCGTATGAAGATGCTCGTCGAGCTCGCCCAGCTCGACCCTCAGCCCGACTCCGTGCCGATCAACGCCTTGGTGGCCGTCGAAGGCACGCCGCTCGCGGGCCGCAAGTTCGTCGATACGATCGAGTTCGTCCGCACGATCGCCGTCGCCCGCATCCTGATGCCGAAGGCGATGGTCCGCCTCTCCGCCGGCCGCGCCAACATGAACGATGAGACGCAGGCCCTCTGCTACCTCGCCGGCGCCAACTCGATCTTCCTCGGCGAAAAACTCCTCACGACGGGTAACCCTGATATCGAAGAGGACATGAACCTGATGAAGCGTCTCGGCCTGCACCCGATGCATCCGGATGAAGCCCGTCGTATCCACCGCGGTGACCTCGCCCCGGCGGACGCTAAGCCAGCCGAATGGCCGAACGTCGCGGAATTCGCCGCGGCCAACGCCGCTGAAGAATCCTGCGGCAACGGCGGTTGCGGCTGCAAATAACATGGCCCTCATCTTCGTCACCGGCAGCGACACCGGCGTGGGCAAGACCCACGTCGCCGGCCTGCTCGCGCGTCGCCTTGCTCGCGATGGCTTCACGCAGGTCATCAAGCCGGTGGAGTCGGGCGCGGGCGCCGGTCGTCCGGCCGACGCCAAGAAGGCCGCAGGCAAGTGGGCTGAAGCGCACACGCTGCTGACGCTCCCCGCCCCGATCGCCCCGCTCGCCGCGGCGAAGAAGGCCCGTAAGCCACTCGACCTCGCTCTCCTGCTGAAACTCTATCGAAGCCGTCCCGCATGCGCCGTGCCGTGTCGTCGAAGGCGCCGGTGGTGTGGCCGTACCGATTGACCCTAAGGGTAAGGACTGGGCGGACTTCGCTGCGGCTATCAAGCCGACCGTCGCCATCGTGGTCGTCGAGGATCGCCTCGGTGCGATCAACCAGGCGCGTCTCGCGATCTCTTACCTGCGTCGCCGTTACGACGGCCCGATCGGTGTCTGGCTCAACGCCATCAAGAAGCCTTCGAAAGAAGTCGCCGCGGCGAACCGTGCCGGCTTGGCCGAGTCCTGGATCCCGCTGCTCGGGGAATCGGGCAAAGGTGAGAAGTCCGCGCGCTTCCATTTCCTGCCGCGGTGAACGAAGCCCTGCTGCAGCGCCTGCGTCAATCCCTCGCCCAGCGCGAAGGGTCGTCGCTGCGCCGCAAGCTGACCGCTCGCGCCTCGGCCGATACGCGCGTCAACCTGGCCGATAACGATTACCTCGGCCTGTCTCGCGACCCCGCGGTCGTCGCCGCCGGCGTCGCCGCGCTTCAGGAGTGGGGCGCGTCTTCGTCCGCTTCGCCGCTCGTCACGGGTTACACCGAGATCCATCAGCAGCTCGAGCACACCCTCGCCGCTTGGCAGGGCTATGAGCACGGGCTCGTGATGAACACCGGCTTCTCGGCCAACTCCGCCGTCCTCGGCGGCCTGCCGAAGAAGGGCGACCTCATCCTCGCCGACCGACTCGTGCACGCGAGCATGCTCGATGGCATCATGGCCTCGGGCGCACGTCTCCGTCGCTTCGCCCATAACGACCTCGATGCGCTCGAGCTCATGCTCCACGAAGAGCCGGCCTTGGATGGCGTCATCTTCGTCGTCACGGAGAGCGTCTACTCGATGGACGGCGATAGCCCCGACCTGAAGCGCCTGGCCTCGCTGCGGAAGCGTTTTGGTTTCTGCTGGGTGCTTGATGAAGCCCATGCCACGGGCTGGTACGGTTCTACGGGTTCCGGCCTCCAGGAAGCCCAGGGTGCTTTTGCCGCCGCGGACATCGTGGTCGGTACGCTCGGCAAAGGCCTCGGTTCGCAGGGCGCCTATGTGCTCTCCCACGCCCCCGAAGTCCGTGACGCCCTGATTAACTTCGCCGGGTGAGTTCGTCTACTCGACCTACCTCGCTCCGTCCTGCGCCGCCGCCGCGCTTGCTGCGGTCGAACGCGTGAAGGGGATGTCGGGCGAACGCGCTGAACTCCATGCGCTCTCCCATGCTTGGCGCGACGGGCTCTTGGAAGCCGGTTTCGCCGTGCCTTCGGGCGATTCGCCAATCATCCCGCTCATCTTGGGCGACTCCGACGTCACCCTGAAATACGCCACCGCGCTGCGCGCCGCCGGCTTCATGGTCTCCGCCATCCGTCCGCCCACGGTGCCCGTGCGCACCGGACGTATCCGCATCTCGCTCCGCCGAGGCCTTTCGCCCACCGTGCTGTCTTCCTTTGTCGCCGCCCTGAAGGGCGTCTCCGCATGAAGATCGGCTGGATCGGCGGATGGGGCGTCTCGCTCGAGGAGATGAAGGCGATCGCCGTGGCCCATGCGCCCGAAGCCGAACACCTCATCTACCCGCCCGTCGTCGGCGCCGCCGAAAATCTTTCCAACTGTGACGCCGTCATCGCGTGGTCGCTCGGCGCGCACCTCGTGCTCGAAGCTGGCGCCCGCGGCGTGAAGCTCCCGGCCAAGGTGCTGCTCTTCGCCCCGTTCACATCGTTCTGCTCCGAGCACGGTAAGTGCGGGAAGCACTCTGAGACCCAGGTGAAGTATCTCCGTCGCTGGATCGATACCGACGCCCCGGCGGCCTTGGCTGATTTCCGCAAGCGTGCCGGTCTGGCCCCGATGGTCGGTGATGCCTTGCCCTACGAGAAGGAATACCTGCAGGCCGGCCTGGACCTCCTGTCCCAGCCCGCGGGCATCTCACTGATCACCTTCGGACGTCAGGGGCTTAGCCCCGGCTGGGAAGCTTATGTGGGCGACCAGGACACGCTTTTGGATGCCGCGGGCGTTTGCCAAGCCATCGCCGGTTGTCATATTATAGAGGGACTCGGGCATGACCTGCGCGAGTTCCTTGCCCCCTAATCCCATGCGTTTTCATGAACGAGCTGAGAGTTACGATGCGCACGCCGCGCCGCAGAAGCGCTTCGCCGAAGCGTTGGCCGCCTTCGCGCCGTTCCGCCGCGGCGTCCGCGTCACCGAACTCGGCGCCGGCACTGGCTTCCTGACCTCCGCATTGCTCGCCCAGGGCGTGAACGTCGACGCCACGGATGCCTCGCCCGCGATGGTCGAGCTCGGCCGTCAGGCCGTGCCGGCTGCGAATTGGTCGGTGCATAATGCTTTCGGTCCCATCGAGAAAGCCGGCGCACTCGCTTCCACCGGCCTGCTGCATTGGGCGGCTGATCCCGCGGCGGTGTTGCGTCATTGGCGTGCGGCGTTGCCGGCTGGCGGACGACTGCTCGCTTGGCGTCCCGTGCGATCCTTGCCTGAACGAACTGCGCGACCTCATCGGCGAAGGCCCTGTGCGCTGGCGCGATGAGCCTCAGTGGCTCGCCTTGCTCAAGGCCGCGAACTTCGACGTCCATGCGCATGGCGTGCTCGAGTCCGAAGAGATTTACCCGAGTGCCTTGGATTTCCTGCGAAACCTGCATCGCAGCGGCGTGACCGGCGACCCGCGGCTCTCGCCCACCGAACTCAAGTCGCTCATCCGCGACTACGACCGCCTCAATGCGCGCCCTGACGGGGTCGTCGCCACGTGGGCCTGGTTACTGATCGACGCGACGGCGCGGGGGTAGGGATGCGATGACATCGCATCCGCCTCCAGGCGCTTAGCGACGGAGGAGTTTGCCGACGGTAGCGATGGACCCAAGGAGCATCAGCGTGATAAGGCTGGCGGCAAAGACCTTGGGGGCGCCATCCGCCACGGCTTGCCAGCTGACGACGGAGCGCCAACCGAAGACGCCGCAAAGCATCAGGGTCATCGCCAGCGCGATCCATTTGGCAAAATTGAATCCCTTGGCCAGAAGAAGTCCCCAGACCACCGAGAGACCACCAAAGAGGGAGCCGGAAATGAGGGCAGTTTTGGCGGCGGCGGGATTGGAAAGATAGCCTGCGAGGCCGCAGAGAAAGAGGAAAACTCCAAAAGAAATAAGCCAGCGGGCGTTAGTCATGTTCTGGTTGATAGTAAGGCTCGGCGCTCGCGCAACTTAGATTGCCATACTCAGAACGCCCGACGGAAGATTAGCCGTGGATCCTTGGGTAGGGGCGCGACTGCGTGGCGTCCGTGGACGGACAGACGTTACTGGTCCGATTGCTTGCCCGGCTCATCGATTCTATCTCGGCGAACGGACGCGACGCAGTCGCGCCCCTACCCATAAAAAAGCCGCCCGGGTGGGCGGCCTGTCCTGATCCTTGTCAACGTGTCAACTTGCCCACGTGTCCCCTCGCGAAGCGAAGCTTCGCGCTCAGAACGCCCGACGGAGGCTGAGGGCGGCGGAGACGTCCGAGGACGGGCCGATACCAGCGGCATGGACGGAGAAGTTCAGGAGCGTGTCGGCCGAGAGCTTGTGATCGATGTCGAAGCCGAAGCGGGCCTGGTCGGCGGTCGGTGCGATGCCGGCGGCGGTCAGCGTGCCCATCGTGGAGCTGGTGGCGGTGAGGCCGTCGCCGGCATCATCGAAGCGGTGAATCCACTCCGCGGTGAAGAGCAGGGTGGTGCTGGGCGAGGCGACGTATTTCGCCGTGACGCCGAGGCGGCCTTCCTGCGCGGTGTGTTCCTGAGCGCCGAAGCTGGCCGGGAACGAGCCACCGGTTTCCGCATAGGCGTCGGCGGTCGTGCGGGTGGCGGTGTATGAGATGAAGGGCGTGGCCGAGAAACTACCCGTGAACTGTTGGGCCGGTCCGTCGAAGCGAAGGCGGGCGCTGGAGGTCTTCAGCCCGGTGCTGCCGGTGGAAGTGTCATTGCCGCTGCCGGTCACGTAGCCGCGGGTGGTATCGGCGTCGTAGTTGCCGTGAACGAGGACGAGCGACACGATGCTTTCCCGGTCAGGAAGGCGGTAGTCGGCTTCCGCGAGGAGATAGTTGCCGGAAATATGGGCGTTGCCGCCGAAGAGCAGGTCCTGGTTGAGCGAGGCATGGCCTGCGGCGACGCCGAGGACGAAGTCGCCGTACGTCTGGCTCACGCCGATCTCACCGGAGGTCATGTGGCGATCGGACTGGCGGGAGGACGTGCCGAAATCGCCGGTGGCCCAGACTTGGCTCTGCTTACCCATGTTGTCGTAGGACATCAGCGGACGATGGTGGGCGCCTTCGAGGGGCTGCGAATTTAGGCTAGTCGTCATCGCGAGGAGGCTGCTTGGACCGTTGAGGGAGCGGAGCCACTCATCGGCATCGAGCATCGTCTGGTTCGCATACACGAAGGCGTGGCGGAAGGCGCCGCCGGAAGTGATGCGCGAGTAGCCCACGATCACCGTGTCCGTCGGCGGAGACGCCGGTGGCGTCGGATTCGTCGCCCGTGCCGAGGAAGCCGAGGCCGGTCATCACGCCGGACTGATGGACGAAGGCTTCCGATTGGCCTGAGCTATTCTGGCTCTGACCGACGATCACCGAGCCGTCGTGGTTGATGGCTCGGGCGATCGACCACCCGCCGAGATTACCGAGGGCCGTCGTGCTACCTGCCCCGGCAAGGGTGTGCTTGAAAGCCTGCGCATCGCTGAGTGAGGCATTCAAAAAAGCCATCCCCACGGCGACGGTGCCGTCGCCCGAGATGGCAGTCAACTGGGTGAGCGACAGGGCGGCGTTGGCGAACGCCGGGACATTCGCGGCGGCGTCGACGGTCGTCAGCGTGCTCGTGCTGATTTTATAGACGAAGCCTAATGCGTAATTTTGGGGCGCGCTGAGATCGCTATCGGCCACCGTGCCGACCACCAGGTTGCCATCGGCCGAGACACCGTTGGCGAAGGAATAAACGGCTGCCCAGTTGGAGTAGGGTGCGCCACCGAAGGCGCCCGATAAACTCGTGAGGGTGGCGTTTTGGAAGTAGAAGGCCTCGTATAATCCGCTGGTGGAACCAAACCCGCTGCCGACGATTGTACCGCCGTTGGCGGAGACACCGCGGGCGCTCGAGAGCAGGAACAATGGAGTTAGAAGAGAGTCCAGTTGCGTGGCGGTCGTGCCGGTCCAGGAGACGGCCTGTTCGGCTCCGTTGAAGTCGATGGAGGTGCCGACGATCAGTGAGCCGGTGGACGAAGCGGCGGTGGCCCAGGAGCCGAAGCCGCCGCTGAGGTTGTTAAGCTGCGTGTAGGTGCCACCGATAATCTTGTAGGCCCTTGGCGCCCCCGCCGATGTTGGAGCGACCGACGGAGACCAGGCCGTCGCTGGAAACGCCATTGGTCCACGTGCTATTGCTCGGGTTGGCCGCCGGATGGATGTCGGTGAAGCCAGCGCCGTGAAGGGCGGCCGTGGCGGCGGCGAGGAGGGTAAGCGTCGAGAGGGTGCGCATATAAAAGGTGGGTGCGGTTAGCGGTTGGCGGTTGGGAAAGACAAGGGGAGGTGTGGGACTAGTGACATTCTTTATCGTCTTGGCCGACGGGCAAGCCGTAAGCCCCGCCGTCAGCGCTCATAGGGGTCGTAACGGGTCAGTTCGACGCCGGTAGTGCCCGCGGGCGGCTGCAGCAGGTTACTCTTTCGGTCCATGACCAGCCGTCGGTCATCCGCCACCGGATTGTAATAATAGCGGAAGGTGATCGCCCCATAGCCACATCGAATCGCCCCTTGGATCTTGGCGTAGTGGGCGGAGATCACTCTTCCATCCGGACCGAGCTTGGTGCGGACCCGCAGATAGTAGCCGACATAGTCATCTTGAAAACTCGGATAGGGTAGGGTCGCGTAAGGGATTTCAATGACGGAGGTATAGCCCTCGGTGGGCGCGAGGGCGGGCATCTTAAGCTGGCAGTAAGGCCAAAAAGCGGGCGAGCGCATGACGCCGTCGCCTGGTTGACCGCAGCTGACCTTGGTGGTGCCGCGAAAGGAACCATACATCCCGTTGAACTCGGCTTCGGAGAAGCGGGCATGGTCTTTGTCCTTCCGGAATCTCTCGACGGTCTCCTCTGGGCGCGGTCCACCCGATCTGCTCCCCCTCGACCCAGAAGCGGATGTCCGACACCTGACCGCGGCCCCAGGGAGCGACGACATCCCCGATGGCGAAATCAAAGCCCACCCAGGTCTTTCTTGGTAAGGTGCCTTTCAGTGTGCGGAGTTGTACCTCCTTGTAGTGGAGAGGGATTTCGTTGGTTTCATACGGCAGGGTGATGAAGTGCGAAAGATCTGATGGTACCTTCCCCATGCCGTGGACTTCAGTCACGTCTGCGTCGAAGTAACCTTGTTTCGCTGCGCGTAGACGATCGAGGCACATCTCGTCACCGGCCTTGAATCGGAAGACGCCTTGGTCATCCGTCTTTCCTTCGAACGACCGCATGCTGGCAAAGCGTGGATCGTTCATTCGACTGAATAAGGCCGAGACCGCGACGCCTTGCATCGGCTGGCCTGATTCGTCGACGACGGTCAGCGTGTAATCCCGGGCCAGCAGCGTGAGCGCGAGAAAGGGCAGGAGGTATAGGCGGATTTTCATCGGAGAGCTGCAGATTTGATCATCTGCGTGTAGAACGGTGTGACGTAAGGAAGGGCGACGTTCTTGAAGTCGCTGTGAAGCCATCGGCCGGCCAGCCGGGTGGCGCCATGGCCCTCGCTCGGCCAGCGGCTGGGGTCGGTGCGACCGAGGGTCTCCAGATTAAAATTTACGACTTGGGCGCCGGAGCCCGTCGGGGGGACCGGCGGCGGCGCCAGCGGCGAAAGTTATCGCCGGGAATCGCTCGGGCGAGGAGGTCGTACCGCATGTTGGAGCAATCCAGGATAGGAGAGGGTGCAAGCAGGCGCGGGCCGCGCAGGCAACCTTCGTAGAGCGGGCGGAAGAAAGAATCCTGAGACAGTTGGGCCGACGTGATGCGTCCGGCCGTTATCGGATCCATCCGCTCGTAGTATCCCCCTGTGCTCTTGGTCGGCCCGTTGGGTACGTAGCGACCCCGCCATGCCGGATTAAACCCCCACCCGCCTTGGGTTCTTTCCATGGCTACCGCTGCGATGGAACGAGTCCATCCTGCGCCTTTGAGTAGCTCTTGGGTTTTCCAGGCGCCATAGTCGATGGCACGGCCGGACCAGAGGGTCGCGAGGACTGAGGCTGAGACCATGCTGCTTGGGGAGTTGGTGACGTCTTCTCCCGGTGAATAGAAATTCGTGGCGATGCCGAGCGTCCGCACGCGCGCGAAGCAATGCTTCCCAGGTGATGGTGCGCCGAAAGTCGCCGGGCGCGAAGAGATTAGCCCAGTCGGCGGCATAGAGCTTTCCGTCGCGTAGGGCCGCCAATATTCTTCGGTCATCTCCACGGCCTGCGTGTTGGGCGTTATTTCTCCCGGCGAGTGCTTCGATTGGAAGCGCAGCATTGAGTAGAAAGTAGTGCGCTGGGGTGAAGCCCGCTTGCACTGCTTGGCTGGCGACAACATTGCCCAGGCTATGGCCGATGAGGAGCGTACGAGAGGCATCAAGGAAGCCCAGCGTCTTCGGCACCTCATCCCCGGTCTGAAACGCGTGGTACACTGCCTTGTGATAATCCAGCCCGGTGTCGCCGTTCCAGGTGACGCCGACGAACCGGGATTTGCTGCCGAGGACATGAAGGCGTTTGAAAGTTTCGGCATGCCAGCCGCGCGCGCTGTCGGCTGGCACGTTGTAACCATGAATCAGCACCACCCACCGGCCATTGGTCTCGATGTCGGGCAGGCCGGTGGGCTCGCCGATCTGGTGCGGCCGGGCGATCTTTTTGACCACGGCGGGGCGTCCAGAGTAATCGCAGGGTACGCGGGTGAGGTTCACATGCCGGTACATCGTCTCGACAGAAACGATCGTCATGGGCTGTTCGATGGTCGCGACGGTCTTTCCGGATTTTCGTATCTCCAGTTGCAAGGGCCTCCGGCTGGCTTTGGCTCCCTCCGTGAGGATGACGCCATGTCCGAAGGCGGTGATACGGTTGATGAATGAAGACGGAATCTCGATACGGCCATCGGCGTCAGGTTCGAGGATTTCTGCCGATGCAACATCGCCATTCAGCCTAGGACCAAAGACCTTCAGGTTTACGTCGCGGTGAATAGCCCCCACCTTCGAAGGCGATAGACTGGTCAGGGCGACCTGGATGGCCCGCTCGGGGTGGGTTACATAGTAGCGGAATCCATCGGACGGACGAAGTAGTCCGGTGATGTGCGACAGGTTAAGGTTGATGGGCAGGAAGTCGACGAGATCGCTCATGCCATCGATGCCTGCATGCGCGAAGTCAGCTTGACCCGAAGGTCGTCCGGGCACGTCAGAACGCTTCTGGTATTCTCCTTGGTCATCATCGTCATTGATCCAATGGCGGATCGGCTTACCGCCTGCCGGCCTCTCGTTGCCGCCGATGGTTCCGTCGCGATCGACATCAGCCTCGAGGCCCACAGGCGCGGCTATGAAATCGGCCAGCGAATAATCCAGATTCCCATCTCCTTCCGGAATGAGGCTCAGTGTGAGCAGCCTTCCCTCGTCGGCTGGCTGCAGTGAGAAGGGTAAGCCCACGTAGCGCCATTCGGTATCCACTGGTACGGGCGTCTTCCATTCGGCGAGCGTCCTCCCGTCATCACTCCGGACGGAAACGGTGTAACGTTGTTCAATCTCCAATGGGTTCCAGCGCACGTGGTGACGCCAGATGAGCAAGAATGAGCCGGCCTTGAGGTCCGACCGGATGACCTCGGCGGCAAGGTTAGGCTGGTTCTCTCCTTGGTAGAAGTAGCGCAAGGAGAAGGTGGCGATCTCTTTATGGGCGACGGGGGTGCTGGTAGTTGCCCCTTGTCGTCTCGATGCCAGTAGTTCTTGAACCTTTAATCGTAGCGCAGGATTGGAGGGAAGGGCGTCGTAGCCCTCGGTGGTAAATTCTTTCGGGTAGTCATGGGGATCGCACGGGTCTGTCCCCTGGATGGTTTCGATCAGATCATCCCAGCCATCGCCATCCGTATCGGTGTCGTCGGGATTAGTGCCGAGCAGCAGCTCCATTTCGTCGTCTAGGCCATCCTCGTCGGTGTCCGCTTCGATGGAGACAAAGACATTTGTGCTGGCCCGGAAAGCCCCTGGGCAGAGGCACGTGGACAGGATGAATAAAAGGCCGAGACGTATAAGCATGGCTCGTCTTAGACTAACGAGCCGAACGAAAAAACAATGAGCGGCGTATGGGGATTTTATGATGAGTAAAGCGCTTGGGCAGGCTGTGGGGAGTGCCCGGGCTGGCTATATGTCCGCGACCTGTCGTTTAAAGTCCGGGGAAAGTGATAGGGTCGGTTGACCCGGCAACCGCAGCGGGTTATCTGGTGTCTGTATGCGTATGCCCCGTCGCACCTTTTCCTTGGCCGCCTTATGCCTGGCGGCCGCCGCGTGCGCGCAGGTCGGCGATAAGGCCGGTGAGCCGCAGGTGCCGATCGTGCCGGCGAACCTGATCCCGCCTTCGCCCCCGCTCACGGCCGAGGAAGCGCTCCGCAGTTTCAAGGTCGCCCCGGGCTACCGCATCGAGCTCGTCGCCGAGGCCCCGCTGGTCCGCCACCCGACGGTCCTGCAGTTCGGACCCGACGGTCGCCTCTGGGTCGTCGAGATGACGGGTTACATGGAGAACTTTGACGGGACGACGGAAGACCAGGCGAAGGGCCGCGTGGTGGTGCTCGAGGATACCGATGGCGATGGCCGCATGGATAAGCGCACGGTCTTCCTGGATAATATCATCCTGCCCCGCGCACTCATCCTCCATCGCGACGGCGCACTCATCGGTGCCCCGCCGCATCTCTGGTTCTGCCGCGACACAAACGGCGACGGTAAGGCCGATGAGAAGATCGAGGTCGCGACGGACTTCGGCGTACGCGTCGACCCGGCCCGCCCGCAGCTCGCCAATCCCGAACGCGCTCCGAATGCGCTGCTCTGGGGTCACGACGGTTGGCTCTACGTCGGCGCCTACACGGCGCGCTTCAAGTTCGACGACGGTAAGTGGGTTCGCGGCACCAGCAACTTCCGTGGGCAGTGGGGCCTCGCGCAAGACGACTTCGGCCGCCTGTATTCCAATAACAACAGCGACCTCCTGCGCGTCGACGTCGTCAACTCGGGCTACCTGCTGCGCAATCCGGCCCTCGGCCGCACCACGGGCCTCAACACCAAGGCCGCGGCGGAGCAGCTCGTCTGGCCGAACCGCGTCAACCCGGGCATCAACCGCGGCTACCGGACCGAGATGCTCCGCGACTTCAAGCTCAAGGAGTGCACCGCGGCCTGTGGTCCGTGGATCTATCGTTCGGATCTCTTTCCCGCCGATGCCTATGGTAACGCGTTCATCTGCGAGCCAGCGGGTAATCTCGTGAAGCGACTGGTGCTCAATCCCGACAAGGGCTTGGTCAAGGGTACGCCGTTCTATGATCAGCAGGAGTTTGTCGCCTCGACCGACGAGCGCTTCCGCCCCGTCAACGCGCTCACCGGACCCGAAGGCGCCCTCTACCTCGTGGACATGCACCATGGCGTGATCCAACACCGCATCTCACTTACGACCTACCTGCGCAAGCAGGGTGAAGACCGCGGCCTCATCGCGCCCCTCCACCTCGGCCGCCTCTGGCGCGTCGTCCCCGAAGGCCACAAGACCACGGCGCTGAAGGGCCTGGCCGGACTCAAGCCCGCCGACCTCATCGCCGAACTCGGTAGCGGCAACGAATGGCGCCGCGAGACCGCTCAGCGTCTGCTCGTCGAAAGCGGCGATAAATCTGTTGCTCCCGCGCTGACCGCCTTCGGGCTCAAGGCCACCACGGCGATGGGGCGCGTCCATGCGCTTTGGACCCAGCATGGACTCAAGGTGACCGACTGGGCGCTCGTCTCGGCTGGCCTGGCCGACGCTGATCCGCGCGTCCGTGCCGCCGCTCTGCGCGTCTCGGAAGGTCTTGTCGCTGGCCCGCATCGCGCCGAGGTCATCGCCCGCTGGAACGAACTCGCCGCGAGTGAAGCCGTCCCCGAGGTGCAGCTCCAGCTCGTCCTCACGATGGGCGAAGCCAAGGACCTCGCCGTCGACCTTGTCGCCGCCGCGCTGGCGCACCGCGCCGCGGAGCATATCGCCATCCAGGATGGTTTCATCAGCGGCCTCGCTGGCCGTGAGCTCGAGAACTTCGCCGCGGTGCTCAAGCAGCCCGCCGCCTATTCGAAGACCTTGCCCGCCGCGTTGCTGCGCTGCGTCTTCTCCGAGCGTAAGCCGGAACGTATTGAGCAGGCCCTCGCCATCATCGCCGCGCTGCCGCTGCGGTCCCAGCAGGTGACTTTGCTTGGTTCGCTCACCGCGCACCCGACCGTCACCGCCAAGCGCCCGATCAAGCTCGCCGCCGAGCCTCGGCTTCGCTGGCTAAGCTTTCCAAGAGCAAGGACGCCGCGATGATGAAGGTCCTCGCCTGGTTCAAGAGCACCGTCGTCTGGCCGGGCAAGCCCGGCGTCGTCGTCCCCACCGTGAAGGCCCTCACCAATGAGCAGCAGCTGCTCTTTGATTCCGGCAAGCAGACCTACGCCGGCCTGTGCACCGCGTGCCATCAGCCGACCGGTAAGGGCCTCGAAGGCCTTGCGCCGCCCCTCGCTGATTCGGAGTGGGTGCTGGGTGACCCCGAGCGTATCGTGAAGGTCGTCATGCACGGCCTCCGCGGCCCTATCAAGGTGAAGGGCGTGGCTTACAGCTACGACATGCCCGCCGCCGGGTTCCTGACCGACGAGCAGATCGCCGGCGTGCTGACGTATATCCGCCGCGAGTGGGACCACGAGGCCGCGCCCGTGCCGCTCGACCTCGTCCAGAAGATCCGCGCCGAGACCAAGGGCCGGACCGATGCGTGGACGGAGCCGGAGTTGCTGAAGAAGTAAGCGCGGCTAAGCCGCGAGGGCGCCGTCTCTCCGTCGGCCAACGGACGCGACGCAGTCGCGCCCCTACCTCAGGCCTAATGCTCCGAAGTGGTCATATCAGTAAAGGGAACGCGGTTGCCACGCAGGGCAGGGTGAAACAGAAGTAAGCAACCCCTTACCCCGCCATGCATATTACCTGGATTGATTGGGTCATCGTCGTCGCTTCGATCCTGATCTGCTTCGTGCCCGCGCTCTTTCTCGCCAAGCGCTCGAGCGGCAGTACCGCCGAGTTCTTTGCCTCCGGTCGCTCGGTGCCGTGGTGGCTTGCCGGCCTCTCGATGGTCGCGACGACGTTCTCGTCCGACACCCCGAACTGGGTGACCGAGCAGGTCCGTAAATACGGCGTCGCCGGCAACTGGCAGTGGTGGGCCTTCGTGCTCACCGGCGTGGCCACGGTCTTCTTCTTCGCCCGCCTGTGGCGCCGCTCGGGCGTCATGACCGACCTCGAGTTCTACGAGCATCGCTACTCCGGCACCGCCGCCTCGGTCGTCCGCGGCTTCCGCGCCCTCTACCTTGGGCTGTTCTTCAACTGCTTCATCATGGGCATGGTGACGTTGGCCGCCTGCAAGATCGCCAACATCCTCTTCGGCATGCCCGCGTGGCAGACCATCGTCGTCTGCGGGATCCTGAACGTCGTCTTCGCCGCGCACTCCGGCCTCTGGGGTGTGCTGGTCATCGATATGATTCAGTTCTTCATCAAGATGACCGCCGTCTTCGCCGCGGCTTGGTTCTCGCTCGTCGAGGTCGGCCGCCGTCTGGCCGGCGAGCGCCAGCGGCTGGACTGGCCTGAAGTTGCTCGTAGAGAAGCTTTCCACCCAGCAGGTCGTCACGACCGACGGCGTGCCCGTGATGTCGGTGTCGGACGGCACGGGTCAGCCGATCCTGGACATGCTCCCGAACTTCACGATGTCGGAACTGGCGCTGATGATCTTCATCCTGCCGATCGCCATCAGCTGGTGGGCCAACTGGTATCCCGGGCGCCGAGCCCGGCGGTGGCTCCTACATCGCCCAGCGCATGCTGGCTTCGAAGTCGGAGAAGGATTCCCTCGGCGGCACGCTCTTCTTCAACATCGCGCACTACGTGCTCCGTCCGTGGCCGTGGATCATCACCGCCCTGTGCTCGATCATCGTCTACCCCGACCTCGCGGCGATCAAGTCGGCCTTCCCGAACGCCGATGCCGCGCTCATCGGCCACGACTCGGCCTTCCCGGCGATGCTCATGTTCCTGCCGGTCGGCTTCGTCGGCCTGATGATCGGCGGCCTCATCGCCGCGAATTCCTCGACCATCCTGACGCACCTCAACTGGGGCTCGTCGTACCTCGTGCACGACTTCTACCGTCGCTTCATCAAGAAGGACGCCATCGGAGGCTCACTACGTGAACGTCGGCCGCCTCTCGACTGTGCTCCTCTACGTCGTCGCCGCGTTGCTCAGCCTCATCATGACCTCGGCCCAGCAGGCCTTCCAGGTCCTGCTCTCCATCGGCGCCGGCACCGGCCTGCTCTATATCGCCCGCTGGTTCTGGTGGCGCGTCTCCGCCTGGTGCGAAGTCGTCGCCATGGTGATGTCGCTCGTGACCTCGGTGGCCGTGCCGTTCTTCATGCCGCACGCCGACTTCGCGACCACGACCATCATCCAGGTCGGCCTGACCACGCTTGTCGTGGCTCATCACCGCGTATGTCGGTCCGCAGACGGATCGCGCGACGCTGATTTCCTTCTGCCAGAAGGTGAAGCCTGCCGGTCCAGGTTGGACGGATATCCGCGCTGCGGCCGGCATCAGCGACACCGAGATCGCTCAAGAGAACCGCATCGGCTCGGCCTTCGTCGGCTGGATCGCCGGGTGCGCGCTGATCTGGGCTTCGCTCTTCGCCATCGGTAACTTCCTCTATGCGTCGGGCGATCCTAAGCGCCTCACCATGGCTTGGGTGCTCACCGCCGTCACGGCTGTCAGCGGCTACGTCCTCCTCAAGGTCACCCAGCAGCTCTGGGCCGACAGCACGGCATCGCAGGAACGCGAAGACGCGAAGGGGGTTTAAGCGGACAAGCTTGGGTGTGGCTGAAATTTTAAACTCAAAGGGAAACCGGAGACCGGATGATTGGCTCGGGTGTATCGGGTAGGGTTGAGCGCCCTCGCTCAACCGCGGCTGACCAAGGGTGGTCAGCCCTACCTTTGATTGCAGTACGTAGTCCCGACCCTACCTCATTACCCCGAAACGGAAGACGAGCTTCTGGGCGTACTGTTCGCCAGGGCGCAGGATGCCGCTGGGGTAGCCGAGGCGATGGAACGCGGGCTGGTTCGGCGAGTCCGGGAAGAGGCCGGGCTCGAGGCAGAAGCCCTGACGGAAGGCAAAGGGCTTGGCCCAGCGGCCTTGCACGGTACCAGTGAGGAAGTTGCCGGTGTAAAGCTGCAGGCCAGGGGCGTCGGTGAGGACTTCGAGCGTGCGGCCGGAGGATGCTTCGGTGACGAAGGCGGCGGACTTCATGGCCTTATCGGTGCCGAGGTCGTAGCAGTGGTCATAGCCACGTCCGCGGCGCAGCTGGTCATGCGGGGCGCCGATGCGTTCGCCAATCGCGTGTGCGCGACGGAAATCAAACGGCGTATTCGAGACATCCATGAACTCGCCCGTCGGGATGAGCGCGGCCGTCACCGGGACGAGGCGATCGGAGCGGAGCGTCAGGCGGTGGTCGAGGATGCTGCCTTGGCCGGCGAGGTTGAAGAAGACGTGGTTGGTCAGGTTGCAGGCCGTGGGGGCGTCGGTCGTCGCTGCGAAGTCGATGGTCAGTTCGTTGGACTCGTCGGGCAGGGTGTAGGTGACCGTCACGCTGAGTGCGCCTGGGTAGCCCTCTTCGCCGTCGGGGCTGACGATGGTGAAGCGGACCGCAGAGGCGTCGGCAGTGCGGATGGCTTCGGATTTCCAGACGCGCTTATCGAAGCCGCGGAGGCCGCCGTGCAAGTGATTACCGTTATTGTTCTGCGCGAGTGCGAGGGTGCGACCGTCGATGGTCAGTTGGCCGTTCGCGAGTCGGTTGGCGTAGCGGCCGACGGTGCTGCCGAGGAAGGGGTTGCTGGCGACGTAGTCTGCCAGCGAGTGGAGACCAAGGGTGACTTCGTCCAAGCGGCCGTGGACATCGGGAACCCGGATCGAGGTGAGTGTGGCGCCGAATTCGCTGACCGAGACTTCCATGCCGCGGGCGTTGGTGAGCGTGTGGAGTTGGACCGGCTGGCCCTCGATGATTCCGTGTTGGCGACGCAGGGCGAGACCGGCGCGACGCGAGCGACGCAGAATGAGGAAGCCCGTTACCAAGAGGGTGCCATAGACCAGTGCTTCGGGGGAGAGCATGCGGTTAAGTTGTCGGGAGGGATGGGGGTCGGCAAATCTCAATAGGGGTAGGGGTAGGGGCAGGGATAGCGCTGCCATCCTTGGCCGGCCGCGGCCGAGCAGGAATGCTCGGCCCTACCTCGTTGAACGTGTAACAAAAAGACCGCCTGGGTGGGCGGCCTCTATTTGCTTCGCAGCAGTTCACCATGCCAGCGGATCCCCGCCGCAGGCTTACTTCTTCTTCAAATCCTGCGATTGGGCGGCCGAGGTGGCAGCGGCAACCGAGGCACCGGGGAGAAGGGCGGTCCAGTCGGTCGCGATGCGCACCGCTTCCTGCAACTGGATATCGTAGTCCGGCCAATCGTCGTCTTCGAGGGGGTCGCGCATGCGGCTAGCCTTCTTGCTCTTCGCGGCCGCGCTGGCGCCGTCTTTCTTATCCTGTTCGACAGCGGCATCGAGCTTCACGTCGCGGACTTTGAAAGCCTTCTTGGCGTAATCGGAGAGCTCGCGGCGGATCTGCTCACGGAATTCGATGTCATCCTTGCGCTCAGTGCTGCGCTGCTCGAGCGAGAGCGACACGTCCTTGCGGACCTGGCGGCTCTTCGTCCAATCGATCGTGCGGGAGAGCGTGAGGAATTCCGGGAGCTCGGACTGACGGCGCGCGGAGCTGGCGGAGAGCTGCGCAATCAGGTCGGTAGAAAGCTTGGCTTTGAGCCATTCGCCTTCGTCGGCCTTGGTCAGCGTCGGCGTGACGGAATCCCAGGGAAGGGGGCGGTCGAGGTCGGCTTCCGCGACGGGGAGAACTGAGTAGACGGACGGCACGACGATGTCGGCCGGGACGCCCTTGAGCTGGATGGAGGAACCGCTGGGGGCGTACCACTTCTGGATGGTCACCTTGACCGCCGACTTCAGGTTCTTGTCGAAGCGGCTGAGATCGAGGATGCTCTGGACCGAGCCCTTGCCGTGGGTGTTCGTGTCGCCGACGACGATGGCACGGCGGTGGTCACGCATCGCACCAGCGAAGATTTCGGAAGCGGAGGCCGAGAGCTTGGTGGTCAGCACGATCAGCGGGCCGTTCCAGGCTACCTTCTCGTCTTCATCGCGATAGTCTTCGGAGCGGCCATCGCTGCCGCGGACCTGGAGGACGGAACCTTTCGGAATAAAGAGTCCGGAGATATCAACGGCCTCATTGAGCAGGCCGCCTCCGTTCTTCCGGAGGTCCATGATAAGTGCCTTCATGCCGAGCGGCTTCAGCTTAGTGATTAACTGTTCGATATCGGCCGAGGGGCTCGAGCCGGAACCATCGGGGTTCTTGCCGTAGAATGAGGGGAGGTCGATGACGCCGATCATCACCGTGCCGTTACCGTTGGTGACTTCGACAAGCTTGGCCGAGGCCATCTGGCCGACGAGTTTGATCTGGTCGCGCTTGAGGACGATCGTCTTGCGGCCACCGCCAGCCATGTCGACGAGCAGGCGGACGGAGGAACCCTGCTTGCCGCGGATGCGGCTGATGGCCTTCGAGAGGCGCATGCCGACGATGTCTTCCATCTCGCCTTTGGTGTCTTGGCCGACGGCGATGATTTTATCGCCGGGCTTCGCCTGACGGGAGAGATCGAGCGGGCCGCCAGGGAGGATATCCTTGATCACGCAGAAGCCATCTTCGTCGGAAAGCGTAGCGCCGATACCCACGAGCGAGTTGCGCATCGCGATCTCGAACTCTTCCAGCGACTGCTGGGAGAAGAAGGTCGAGTGCGGGTCATACTGGCTCGAGTAGGAGTTAAGGAAGAGCTCCTCGACCTCGTGCTGATCGAAGTTGAGGTAGGTGCGGGTCTTGTCGTAGCGCTTCTTCAGGCGGGCGGCGGCTTCCTTGGTCTTTTCGGGGGTGATCTCCGGGAGGGCCTGGTCCTTGCGGGGTCTTGGCTGGCTGCCTGGTGCGGTCTTCGCCGAGGAGTTCCGAGAGCATATCGAGGCGGAGGCGGCGGGCCCAGAGGGCGTCGGCGGCTTCCTGGTTGGCGGGCCACTCGGCCTTCTTGCGGTCGACCGGGAAGGTGCCCGGCTGGGTGAGGTCAATCGGTTGGTCGAGGGCGGCGAGGTTCGAGACCGTGCGCTCGTTGACCTTCTTCTTGAAGAGGGCGTAGATTTCGAAGGCCGGAGTCAGGTTGCCGCGCTGCAGGTAGAGATCGAGCGTCTTGCCGTAGCGGTTGACGAACTCGTCCACTTCTTCGGCCGTGAAGTACATCTTCGCGCCATCGAGGTTTTCGCAGTAGGTCTTCACGACGGAGTTCATGTCGACCGAGCCCATGTCCTTCTTGCTGATGTGGAGCTTCTCGAGGAGCGCCGCGGTGGCGCGGGTCTCGTTCTGCATCGACTGCGTGGTGGTGAAGCCGGCGGTCTGGGCGGAGGCCAGCGCTGCCAGAAGGATCGGCAGCAGGAAAAGTCTGAGGCGCATAAAGGGTGGGGTGGGGAAACTTAGCGTAGGCGGGCGCTAAGTTCTTCAAGCCTACGTTTCTCGCCTGCAGTGAGCGAGCCGAATCCCCCAGCCGAAATCTTATCCAGCAGCCTGTCCATTTCCGCACGAGCTTGGGCGGAGGTGAGCGGGCGGGATGAGGGATTCTACCTCAGTCGGGGTCTCGAAAGCGGGGCTAGGTGCGTCGGTTGGCATGGGTTCCTGCACCTGAGCGTAACTAGGAGCCCAATTTGTCCGGTTGAGATAACGCCAAGCGAGCCAGCCGAAGATCAGGCCGCCGAGGTGGGCCGAGTGGGCGATGTTGTCGGTCCAGGCGGCTTTCCAGCCGGGCCAGTCGTGGCGGCCCGGGAATTCGGAGAAGGCCCAGCCGAGCACCGTGAAGAGCGAGACCACGATGAGGAGCCAGCGGACCTTGAGCGTGACGGGCAGGAAGAAGAACAGGAGCAGGGTGATCTGGTGATCGAGCTTATCGAGTAGCGCGACGAGCATCAGCGCGTAGACGCCGGCGGAGATACCGAGGAGTGCGCCGTTTTGACTGCCGCCGAGGCCAGTGAGATACCAAGTGAGTGCTCCGATGAGTGCGCCGCCGATAAGCACCTTTAGGAGCGTGACCGGTCCGTGCTCCTGCTCGACCGTCGCGCCGGTCCACCAAAGCACGAGTCCGTTACCGAGGAGATGCCAGAACCCATCGTGCAGGAGCGCATGCGTGACCCACTGCCAAGGCTGCAGGGCGCTTTCTCTGAGCACCATCCAGCCGAGGAAGTCCGCGTGCGCGGATTCCTGGATCAGGTTAAGGATGAAGAAGCCGACGAGGATGCCGACGGCCCATGCCGTCAGAGAGATCGGCGTGCGCGGGGCACCCGTCGATCGCATATAGGCCCGGTCGCCGATGCCCATGCGCGCAGGCCGTCCTCAGAGCTTCTTCACGATCGCGTCGGCGAGGCCATACTCGATGGCCTCCTCGGCGGTCATGTAGAAGTCGCGGTCGGTATCCTTGGTGACTTTTTCGATCTTCTGCTTCGAGGCCTTGGCGAGGATCTCGTTGAGCTCGGAGCGGAGGCGTTCCATTTCCTGGGCCTGGATGTGGATGTCCACAGCGGTGGCCTGGATGCGGCCCATGATGAGCGGCTGGTGGATCATCACGCGGGAGTGGGGGAAGAGGAGGCGGTTGCCCTTTTCCTTGGGAGCCTGGAGGAGGATGGAGCCCATCGAGGCGGCCATACCGGTGACGACGACCTTCACGGGGGAGCTGATCATGCGGATGGTGTCATAGACGGCCATGCCGGAGGTGATGGAGCCACCCGGGGTGTTGATGTAGAAGGTGATCTCCTTGCCGGGGTCGATGCCGTCCAGGTACAGGAGCTTCTCGACGATGTCGCGGGCGGACGCGTCTTCGACGGCGCCCCAGAGGAAGATCTTCCGCTGTTCGAGGAACTTCTTCTGGATGAGCATGGCGCTCGGGCCGCCGTCCTTGGGGGCGGCTGGGGTCTTCTCGTCCTCGTCTTCGTCGTCGTTACGCATGGGAGTCGTCAAATTGCCCGAATCCGGCCCCGTGGCAAGCGTGGGAAGGCGAAGCATTCGGGGAAATCATTCACAGTCGGCGGGCGACCTTGCTCCCCGGAGGGGCTTATGCCTAGGTTCCGGCCGTGCCCACCCTCCGCCTCACCGGCCTGCGCCGCCAGCTCGGCACGACGCCCGTCCTCGCGGGGGTCGATCTCGTCGTGGAGGCGGGTACGCTCTGCTGCCTGCTGGGTCCATCGGGCAGTGGTAAGACGACCCTGCTCAAGGTGCTCGCTGGGCAGATCGAATCTCAAGGGGGCACGGTGCTGCTGGACAATCGCGATATCACCTTTGCCGAGTCCGCCGAGCGCGGTTTCGGGTTCGTCCACCAGAACTACGCGCTCTTCCCGCATCTCTCCGTTCTCGAGAACGCCGCGTTCTCGCTCGATGCCGAAAAGCTCTCCGCCGCCGAGATCAAGACGCGTGCCCTCGAAGCGCTGAAGCTCGTCGGAGCCGATGGCTGGGCCGCACGTCGCCCACAGGAACTCTCCGGCGGCCAGCAACAGCGCGTTGCCCTCGCCCGCGTGCTGGCGCTGCGTCCGAAGCTACTGCTGCTCGATGAGCCGCTGAGCAACCTCGACGCCGCTTCACGCCTCGAGGTCCGCGACGTCATCCGCAAACTCGTGCGCGCGACCGGCGTGACGGTGCTCTGCGTGTTGCACGACCAGAAGGACGCCTTCGCGATGGCTGACCGCCTCGCGATCATGCACGAGGGCCGTATCGTCCAGGCCGGCGTGCCCATTGACCTCTATCGCCGCCCGGCGGACAGCTGGATCGCCACCTTCCTTGGTTCCGCGAACCTCATCCCCGGCAAGGTCACGCAGGTCGGCGCGGGTGAGTTCGTCGCCGAGACCGCGGTGGGCGAAGTGCGCGGAGCCCTCGCGACGCCCGAAAGCCCTCCATCCCCCGGAGCGAAGATTGTCGTCTGTGTTCGACCCGAGTGCCTGAAGCTCGATTTCATGGCACCCGAAGAGAACGCCTTCGCCGGCTCCATCGTGGCCTCGCTCTTCCAGGGCGATGTCTCGCTGCACGATTTCAAGACCAAGGAGGGCGTGGTCCTCAAGGTCTCCGAGGCTAATCCGCGCCAGCGGGTCGGCTCGAAGGCCACCGTCACTGCCTGGGCCGAGCCCGAGGACGTCGTCGGGCTGAACCGTTGATCAGGACTTTCGAGCGACGGAATTTCCCCGGCGTCTGTTTATAGCGGGCCTTGAAGGTCGCTTGCAGGTAGTGGCTATGCGTGAAGCCCGTCTGCTCGGCGATCAGGTCGATGGTGAGGTTGGTCTCGCGGAGGAGGCGCTCCACCTCGCGGAAGCGCACGCGGAGAATCTCGTCCTTCGGTGAGCGCTTGAGCACCGTCTTCATCCGTCGGTCGAGCGTGCTGCGCGAGGCGCCCAGTTTTGTGGCGAGCTCGTTGACGTCGAGCCCGCGCGTGGCGCCTTCGCGGATGAGCGCGACCGCGCGCGCGACGAGCCGATCGCGGATGACCAGTTCGCCAGAGGAGCCGCGGACCACGATGCCCTTTGGCGCAAGCAGGATTGGCTTCGTCCGGGAGGACTTACCCTGCATTAAGCGGTCGAGCAGTTCAGCGGCGGCGAAACCGACCGCCTGTCCGTCGAAGCGGACGCTCGAAAGGGGCGGGGTGGTGAAGCTGCACAGCGTCTCCTCGTTTTCGGCGCCGACGACGGCGACTTCCTCTGGTACCGCGACGCCTGCCGTCTGGCAGGCCTCGAGCAGGCGGACGCCGAGTTGATCCGTCGTCGCGAAGATGCCCACGGGTTTGGGCAACTGCGCGATCCATTGAATGAGGCGGGACTGGCTCTGCTCCCAGTCCGGGACGCGCTCGGGGTGATTTTCGGGAAGTTCGAGGCAGCGATGTCCGTAGGCGCGGACGACCTTCTTGAAGTTGTCGACCCGCTCGACGAAGAATTCCTCGTTGCGTTGGCTGTAGGCGGCGAAGTGCCGGTAGCCACGTTCGTAGAGGTGCTCGGCCACCATGCGGCCGATATCCTCATTGTTGCAGCCCACGAACGGTCGGCCGCCGGCGAAGTGGGTGGAGCGTAGTTCGACGGCCGGGAGCCCCGTCGCGGCGACCAACTTGGAGGTCTCGGCGCTAAAGGTGCGGGTCAGGATGCCGTCGCCGTCCCAATCCTTCAGCCAGGTCGGCGGAGAGGAATCGAGGGCGCGGAGTTCGAGGTAGGTCGACCAAGGCCCGTGGGCTGCGACGTAGCTCCGGACCCCGGCCAGCAGCTCACGCGTGTAGCTGCGGGTAGTCTCGATGAGCAGGGCGACCCGCGGGGCGCGGCGATGGGCGGGGGAGGGCATGGGCTTTGACCAGAAACCTTACTTTTAGTGCATCATACCTGTAATGACTTTTCGGGCAAGAAAGGATATAGTTCCTTACCCCCATGAAACTCCGCCTCCTCACTGCTGGCCTCCTCGGCCTTTGCGCCTTGGTCTCCGCCGCTGGCATCATCGACAACAAGAACCAGGCCTCGATCTCCTCGGGCGCCGACAAGCCGGAAAACGCGAAGAAGCCAAAGGTGCTCATCGTCATCGGTGACGCCACCGAGCTGCTCGACACGATGTATCCGGTCTACCGTCTGCAGGAAGCCGGTTTCCAGCCGATCTTCGCGACGCCCGAGAAGCGCGTCTACCAGACCGTGCTCCACGAGGTGAAGCCAGGTTGGACCATCACCAAGGAGTGGGAGGGCTACACCATTAACTCCGACATCGCCTTCAAGGACATCAAGCCCGAGGAGTACGCGGGTATCTTCTTCAGCGGCGGCCGTGCCCCGGAGTATATCCGCGAAGACGAGGCGCTCCTGGCCGCCACCCGTTGGTTCTGGGAGAATAAGAAGCCGATGATGAGCGTCTGCCACGGCGTCGAGATTCCCGCCCGCGCCGGTATCGTGAAGGGCCTGCGCATGGCCACCGTGCCGAAGTGCAAGTTCGACCTCGAGGTCTGCGGAGGCATCTTCGTGAACGCCCCGGTCGTCATCGATCGCCACATGGTCAGCGGCCGTACCTTCCATGACAACGGCGCCTTTGTCGGCCCGTGGATCAAGATGCTCGAAGCCCAGCGCGACCAGAAATAAACGCCATGCTTTCCCGTCGCGATTTCCTCCGCTCCGCCGGTCTCGCCGCTGCCGCGGTCGCCGCCGCCCCTGCCCTCCGGGCTCAGGGAACGGAGTCCTTCCGTCTCCGCTACGTGCTCTCCTCTGCGATGTACGGCTACGCGCCGCTCGCCGAGATTCTGCCCGAAGTCGCCAAGACCGGCAGCGAGTCGATCGATATCTGGTGCAAGGTGCACGGTGACCAGCGCGAGCAGGCCACGGCGCTCGGCGACGAGGCCTTTGCGGCTCTGCTGAAGAAGCATGGCGTGAAGGTGGGCGTCAGCACTCGTTATCCGCTCGGCCCGTTCAAACTTCAGGACGAGATGGCCTGGGTAAAGCAGCATGGCGGCACGACCGTCGTCTGTGGTAGCACCGGACCGAAGAATCCGTCCGGCGTCGCCGCCAAGGCGTCCATCGCCAAGTTCCTCGAAGACATGAAGCCCCACGCCGCCAAGGCCGAAGAGCTGGGCATGCGGATCGCCATTGAGAACCACTCGAACCAGGCGCTGCATCATCCGGACTCCCTCCGTGCCTTCGCCGAGCTGAACAAGTCCCCCGCGCTCGGCGTGGCCTTCGCGCCGCACCACCTCCATGAGTGGGCTGACCAGATTCCCGCGCTGCTCCGCGATCTCGGGGCGCGCAATCTGCCCTTCATGTATTTCCAAGAACACTCTGAAGGCATTTTCAAGAAGGCCTCCAAGGAAGAAGAGCTCCGCCAGATGGCCGGTCGCGGTAAACTCGACTACCGCCCCATCGTGAAGGCGCTGCGGGATATCCGTTTCAACGGTCAGGTGGAGTTGTTCATGCACCCCACGCCGCGCGGCATCCCGGTCATGCCGACCACCCCTGAGGTCACCGCCCTCATCAACGAGTCTCGCGCCTACGTGGAGAAGTGCATCCGCGAGACCGCATGATGCTGCGCCTCGTAATCCTGCTCGGCGCCGCCGCGCTGGGCGCCGAACCTCTCGTCACCGGTTTCGAGCGCTTCCATGCGTCGGCACCGACGGCCGAGGGCGGCCGTCTGCTTTACAACGAGCTCGGTTGCGTGAATTGCCACGGCGGGGCCACTGGCCTGCCGGCGCTGCGCGGGCCCGCGCTCGCGACGGTCACCCAGCGCGTCCGTTCCGAATGGATCCGCAAGTTCGTCGCCGATCCGGCGTCCGTGCATCCCGGAACGGTCATGCCGCAGGTGTTGGCGAAGGCTGACGATAAGACCCTTGTCGCCATCGAACACTATCTCGCCTCGCTGAAGCCGAAAGCGGCCTCCAAAGCCGCGGCGAAGATCATGCACGTGAACGGCGCCCGCGGCGGCGAACTGTTTAACACGCTCGGCTGCGTCGCCTGCCACGCGCCCGGCAAGGATTTCATCCCGGCCGAAGGCGTGCCCAAGGCTTCCGAGTTTACGCACCGCAGCGTCGGCTTCGCCGACCTCAAGGCGAAGTATAGCCTCGATAGCCTCGGCGCGTTCATCCTCGACCCACTGAAGGTGCGCGCGGACGGGCGCATGCCGAAGACCGCGATGGATCGTCAGGACTCCATCGACATCGCCGGCTACCTGCTCGAGTTCCAGGGCAGCGATGGTCGGATTGATCAACCCGTCGTCTCCATCGTCGCGGACAAGAACCTCGCCATCGCTGGGCGCAAGGCGGTCATCGCCGGCCAGTGTGCCGCCTGTCACGACCTCCCTAAGGATGCCGCGGCGAAGCCCGTCGCCCTGAATAAGAACGAAGGGGGTTGCCTAGACGCCGATCACACTAAGGGCCCCCGCTATGCCCTTTCCGACGCGCAGCGTGCCTCACTGAAGCTCTTCCTCGCGAAGAAGGATGAGTCCGCTTCGCCTAAGCTTGCCGCCGACCTGACGTTGCATGCCCTCAACTGCGTCGCTTGTCATGAACGTGACGGCAAGGGCGGACCTGATGCCGCGCGTAAGCCTTACTTCCAGGGCGATCATAATCTCGGCGACACCGGTCGCTACCCGCCGCCCCTCACCGGCATCGGCGGCAAGCTCCGCCCCGAGTGGCTGGCCAAGGTGCTTGCCCCGCGCGTTGATGCTAAGCCCGCCGAACTATTCACGAGCCACAACAAAGCAGACGAGACCCGCGTGCGTCCCTATCTGAAGACCAAGATGCCGCAGTATGGCGCGTCCGTCGCAGATCTGGCCAAGCTCCTCGGTGTCGCTGACGCGCGACCCGCTTTGAAATTCGAAGGCGGCGACGACACCGCTGGACGCAAGCTACTGGGCACGCAGGGCGGTGCGGGTTGCATCACCTGTCACCGTTGGGGCGATCGCCCGTCTCTTGGCGTCCAAGGGCCTGACTTGAGCAATATCGCCGCCCGACTGCAGGAAAGCTGGTTGCGTCGAGTATCTCATCAATCCCGCCGGTTATCGACCGGGCACGCTGATGCCGTCCTTCTGGCCAGGCGGAAAATCCTTTAATCAGGAAATCCTCGGTGGCGATACCGACAAGCAGATCGCCGCGATCTACAAGTTCGCCGAGAGCGCCAATGGAGAGCCCGAGGGCTTCCCGCAGAATCGCAACGGCGAGTTCGAGATTGTACCGAAAGACCGACCCGTCGTGCAGCGTGCCTTCACCGACGGCGTGGGCGTTCGCGCTATCCTCGTCGGTTTCCCGACCGGCGTGCACCTCGCCTATGACGGCGACAAAGGTGGCCCTGCCCTCGCCTGGAAGGGGCGCTTCTTCGACGCCTACCTGACCTGGTTCTCGCGCTTCCCGACCTTTGAGAAGCCCATCGGCACGGAGGTCGTTGCCTGGCCTAAGCCCACTGGCCGCTTCCTTGGCTATCGTCTCGATGCCAAGGGCAACCCCACGTTCCTGAACGAGCAGGGCGGGGTGAAGGTCGAAGAGACCTACGAAGGCATTGAGAATGGCCTTCGCCGCACCGTCATCTGGGCGCCCACGCGCGACTTCGTCCCGACGATCACGCATCCTGCGGGAATGGTCGTCGACGTGAAGGAATCTTCCGCTCAAGGCCGTCGCGTCTTTACCTATCTCTGGAAATGAAAGCCACGATTGTAGCCCTCCTTGCCGCCGCCTCTGCTTTCCGCGGCGTCCTACGACATCGCCGACATCCTCACGGCGAGCACCGCTGCTGATACCCGCGCCAAGGATTGGAAGCCCGGTGACGGTCTCGCACTTGAGGTCAGCGGCATGGACTGGACCGCCGACGGCAAACTCGCGCTTTCGATCCGCAAGGGCGAGGTCTGGGTGCTCGACGGCGTCCTCGATCCCAAGCCGACTAAAGTCAGCTACAAGCTCTTCGCCTCTGGTCTGCATGAGCCGCTCGGCCTGCTGCGGGACGGCAAGGACCTGCTCGTCACCCAGCGCACCGAGACCACGCGCCTGCGTGACAGTAATGGCGACGGCGTCGCCGACGAATACCTTACCGCCGGCGCAGGCTGGAACGTCTCTGGTTCCTATCACGGTTATGCTTACGGCCCCAAGCGCGATGGACTCGGACAGCTCTGGGTCACGCTCAACGTCGATATGGGCGACCACGCCGACAACAAAGCCCCGTGGCGCGGTTGGGGTGGCGTCCTCGGTCAGGACGGAAAATTCATCCCCATGGCGGCCGGCATGCGTTCGCCGTGCGGCCTCGGCACGAACCTCGCCGGCGACATGTTCTGCGTCGACCAGCAGGGCACGTGGATTCCGACTACCCCGATCTACCATCTGCGCAAAGGCGCGTTCTTCCTGAACCCCGAAGGCATCGCCTCCGAGAACCGCCCCGAGTCGCCGCTCAAGCTTTCCGCGAAGATCCCTGAGAAGCTTCCGTATCCCGAAGCCCTCAAGGCTTTGCCCGAGATGCGCCCGCCCGCAGTGTGGATGCCTTATAACAAGGTCGGCCGTAGTGGCACCGACCTCGCCACGTGCGATGCCGGCGGCAAGTTCGGTCCGTTTGACGGGCAGATGTTCGTGGCCGAGTTCACGGACGCCAAGATCAGCCGTGTCTTCCTGGAGAAGGTCGAGGGAGAGTATCAGGGCGCGTGCTTCCCGTTCGTCGGCGGTTTCGCCTCGGGCATCGTGCGGCTCAGTTTCGCGCCGGACGGCTCGCTCATGGTCGGCATGACCAGCCGTGGTTGGTCTTCGCTCGGCACCAAGGCTTACGGACTGCAACGGTTACGTTACAACGGCACCGTGCCTTTCGCCATCAAGGAGATGAAGGCCAAGCCCGATGGCTTCGAACTCACCTTCACCAAGCCCGTCGACGTCGCCCGGGCCGGGGACGTCGCCTCGTACCGTATGACCAACTACACGCTCTTCTATTCGGGCGCGTACGGCAGCGACGAGATCCAGGCCGCTCCCAACGGCATCGTCTCGGCCAAGGTCGCCTCCGACGGCCTTAGCGTGCGTCTCAAGGTCGACGGCCTCCGCGAACTTTACATCCACGAACTGCATGCCGATGGTACTCCGCTCGGCTGGTGGCGAAGTGCTGGATCATGCGGATGCGTATTACACGCTGAACCGCGTGCCGAAGAACTGACTCGCAACGGGAGGGTAATCCTTTCCTCTTGGGGGCCTTGGAACAGCCCACGACTATCCGCGCCGAGATCGGCCCCACGCTCAAGCTAGCGATTCCCATCATGCTGGGGATGCTCGGGTATGGACTGATGTTCGTCGTCGACGTCGCCATGGCCGGCCACCTTGGCGAGACCGCGCTCGCGGCATCGGCCTTGGCTTCGAACCTCAATTACATCCCGTATGTCTTCGGCATCGGCGTTGTCGGCGCCATCGCCGTGTATCAGTCGCAGGACAATGGCGCCGGCGTCGAGGAATCGTCGCCCGCCATCCTGCGCCACGGCATGGTGCTGGCCGTCGCCATCAGTGTCGTCGCCGCCATCGCCTCGCATTGGGCGGCTCAGTTTATCCCGCTGCTCGGCTCGTCGCCCGCCGTCTCCGCCGAGGCCCAGGAGTTCTTCATCCTCATGTCGTGGGCCATGGTGCCCGGGACTGGTCTTCCATGCCTTGCGCGGCCATCGCGATTCGCAGCATCAGCCCTGGATCTCGCTCGTCTGGCTCAGCATCGGCATCCTTGCTAACATCTTCTTCAATTGGCTCTGGATGTTCGGCAATTGGGGCTTCCCCGCGATGGGACTCGCTGGCGCCGGTTGGGCCACGCTCGTCGCCCGCCTCGTGATGCTCATCGGCCTATGGTATACGCCGGGCCGCGGCGAGGTGCGCTGGGCCGACGGTCTCCAGATGGCTGTATTCCAACGACTCATGAAGACCGGCTGGCCGGCGGGGCTGCATAGCCTCAGTGAAGTCGGCATCTTTGCGATTGTCCCTGTCATGGCCGGCTGGATCAACGCCACCGCGCAGGCCGCGCACCAGGTCGCCATCAGTACCGCCTCGGCCGCGTTCATGTTGCCGCTCGGCCTCGGCATCGCCGCTGGTATCCGCGTGGGCGAAGCTTATGGCGCCAAGGATCCGCGCAAGGTGCAGGCCATTGGTATCGGCGCCTTGATTATGGGTGGTCTCATCATGGCAGTCTACGGTCTCGGCATGGTCCTCCTGCGTCCGCTCCTCATGGCGACGTATGGCGTCGCCGGGACCGAGACCGCCGCGCTGGCTTCGACTTTGCTTATCTTTGCCGCCGTGTGGGCGCCCTTCGACGGCGTGCAGGTCGTGGCGGCGTACCTCCTCCGGTCGGTCAATCGGGCCGCCTGGGCCTCGTGGAGTGTCTTCATCGTCTACTGGCTGTTCTGCCTGCCATTCGCGCTCGCCTTGGCGTTCCCCGCCGGCTTCCGGCTCTTCGGCATTCCGGCTGGTTTCTTTGGCCTCGGGGCTGTGGGCATCTGGATCGCGCTGGCGACTGGGCTCGTTGTCGTGTCGTTGGCCATGGCGTGGAAGTTCCGTCAGGCCGCACAGGCCGGGGTCGACGCCTGAGGCCGTCACCTCGTTGGCACGGGCGGGTCAGCCAATCTTTACATCGCGGGGCTTTGCTTAGCTGAGGCGGGGCTTAGTCTGAAGGGGCACCCCAATGCACCTCACTCAGAACATCACCCCTCGCCGGGAGATGGATGAAGATCCGGAATATGGTTTCCGCGAGGAAACCGAAGCCGACGTCATGCTCATGTCGTTTGAGAAGCTTCAGCTGCTCGCAGTCGAACTGCGTGGCTGCGGAGCTGACCCTCAGGCGATTGAGCGCGTCTGCGATTACGTCGTGCACGACCGCGTGTACGACGATTCCACCCGATCGCTTTTCCAGTCTACGCTGGAAATCATCCGCCACCGAGCCGGCTAGGCGCCGGTCCAAAGGCCGACGCAAGACCTGGGCCACTCCTGGGGGGAGGGGAGCGTCGTCGTATGGTCCGTAAAACAAAGAAGCCGACCAGACGGTCGGCTTCTCGGGAGGCTGGCGAAGCAGCTTACTTGATCGAGCAAGCGGAGGAGGTCGTCGGAACGATCTCAACCTTGCGGTGCTCGGCGTCCCACTTGACGAGGCCGTCGGCCTTGGCGAAGAGGGTGTGGTCGCGGCCCATACCGACGTTGCGGCCGGCATTCATGCGGGTACCGCGCTGGCGGATGATGATCGAACCTGCGGTGGCGAATTCGCCGCCGTAAAGCTTCACGCCGAGGCGCTTGGAGGTGGAATCGCGGCCGTTGGAGGAAGTGCCGCCGCCTTTCTTTGTTGCCATGGTGGTAGGACGTTAAGGGTTAAGCAGAGATGGACTCGACCTTGATCACCGACAGTTCCTGGCGGTGGCCGCGACGGCGGTAGTAGCCCTTACGGCGGCGGTGCTTGAAGATGTCGATCTTGTCGCCGCGCTTGTTCTCAAGGATCTTGGCGGTGACCTTCGCGCCGGGGACGGTCGGGGTGCCGATCTTGGCGTCGACGCCGGAGCCCACGAGGAGGACCTGGTCAAAGGTGAGGATGTCCCCTTCGTTCTTACCAGGGTACTGGTTAACGATGAGGATGTCGCCTTGAGTGACGGTGAATTGGCGACCGGAGGTGATAAATGTGGCCTTCATGGCTGTCGGAAGGTCGGAGCAAACGGAGTGAAGGGGCGTTGGCAAGGGGAATTGTCGGGCGATTAGGGGTGGGGGTAGGGATATGATAAAGGGGTAGGGGTGGGGGTCGGGGTAGGGGTAGGCATTTTTGGGGTTAAAACGGGCTAAAAGACAGGGGGTGAGCTGGTTCGGTCTTCCCTGTCGGGGGGAGGTGCTTAATTCTCCCGTCATGAACCCGTTTTACCAAGGAGGTCAGTTCGAGGAACCGGCTCGACGCGGATGAGGCCCTCTCGAAGGAGCTGACCCGCAATCTGTCCAAGGGGCCCAGCGTGCACGCCACGGCCTTCGTCCATTCCAAGGCGGTCGTCATTGGCAACGTGACCGTCGGCCCCAAGGCCAGTGTCTGGCCCTGCGCCGTCCTCCGCGGCGACATCGCCCCGATCGAGGTCGGGGAAGGAACCAACATCCAGGACGGGGCGGTCGTGCATGTCGCTGACGGTCTGCCGGCCAAGGTCGGTGCCCGCGTCACGGTCGGCCACCTTGCGATGATTCACGCCTGCACCATCGGTGACGAGTGCCTGATCGGCATGCACGCCACCATCCTCGACGGCGCCGTTATCGGTGCGCGTTCAATCGTCGGCGCCAACTCGCTCGTCACCAAGGGTACGCAAGTGCCGCCCGGTTCGCTCGTCATGGGCTCGCCGGCCAAGGTCGTGCGTGCGTTGACGGCCGAGGAGCAGGCGAAGCTGCCCGGTTGGGCGGAGAAGTACGTGAAGGTCGCCGCCCACCATCGTCGCTTCGATTGAGCGTCGTGCCTGCCAGTCAGGTCGTGCTCGGTTCCGTGGAATGGCGGGCCCGTCGCGCGGCGCATGAGGCCCGTGCGGATCGACTCGTCGAGGCCCGTCGGTCTCGGGCGCAAAAGGGCGAGCGCGATCCCGTCGAAGATTTTCTCTTCACCTATTATCCGTTCCGCTTCGCGGCCGTCCGCCGTTGGACGCCGGGCGCCGGCATCGCGCTGGCCGAGGCGGACGAGCTTGTCGCTGACCGCCGCTTCCTGCGAGGCTCTGATGGATTCGTGCGGGTGGCCTTGCCCGACGCGGCGCAGGCTGGCCGTTTGGATTTCAGCCTGAGGCTCTGTAGGGCAGTCGCCACGCGCCCGGCGTTTCACGGCTGCTTCGGCCTGCATGAATGGGCGATGGTCTATGGCCAGGCCGAACAGCGCCGCCATGGCTCCTGGCCTTTGCGGCTAGGCGCGGAGGGCACGGACGCCGTCGTCCGCTCGATGCCCGTGCGTTGCACGCATTACGACGCCTTCCGCTTCTTCACGCCCGGCGCGAGGCCGTTGAACAAGATCGCGCCCACTCTCGAAGCGCGCGTCGACAACGAGCAGCCCGGGTGCGTGCATGTGACCATGGATCTCTTTAAGTGGGCGATGAAGGCGCAGCCGTGGGTCTCCGCGGAGCTCGCCGCGGACGCCTTCGAGCTCGCGCACGTCGCGCGTACAGTCGATATGCGCGCCAGCCCCTATGACTTCTCCGCCATCGGCTTAAAGCCCATCGCGATCGAGACCGCTGAAGGCCGGAGCGAATATGAAACCGAGCAACGTCGACTATCGGCTTTGGCCGAACCTGTCCGCGCACGGCTCATCGCTGAACTTGAACGGGCGCTCGCCTAAATTGCGGGCGCAAAAAAGGCGGACCGTTGCGGTCCGCCTTTTGATTTCATCGTCCGACTGCTCAGGGCAGGCGTTCGACGACGAGATCCTTGTAGTCGACCTTGCAGCCCGGGTCATGGGCCTGGATCGCGAAGGTACCGTTGCCGAGCTTGCGGCCGGCCATGCCCTTCGGCGGGGTCCAGCCTTCCGGCTCGGTGAAGTCGACGGTCTGCTTGCCGTCGATCCAGATCTGGATGCGCTTACCTTCGACGCGGATGCGGTAGTCGAACCAGACATTGTCGGGGGCGGCTGGAGTGTTGAGGACGTCGCGGACGGCGTACAGGCCGCCCGTGCGCTTGATGTCCTTGTGGCTGGCGTTGACCTGGCACTCATAGCCGGCGAAGGGCCAGCCCTTGTCCTCGTAGGCCGTGTGGAAGTAGAGGCCCGAGTTAGCGGTCGGGTAGGTCTTCACCTTCGCCTTGAAGTCGAAGTTCGTGAAGTTGGCTTTACCATCGGCACCGACGAAGAAGAGGTGACCCTGGCCGCCGCGGATCTGGAGGACGCCGTCCTCGACCTTGTAGGTACCTTCGGGGGAGTTCTTCGAGGCCTTCCAGCCGGCGAGTGACTTGCCGTCGAACATCTGAATCGTTTCGCCGGCGAACGCGGCGTACGAGCTCAGGAAGAGCGCGGCCGTGGCCAGCAGGGTGGTGCGGAGGGGTGAGGTGCTCATGGGGAAGCACTTAACCAAACCCATTCCCGGCTTCTGGCAAAGGTTAATTGGCGGGCTGCCGCCGGTTGGCGTAGATGACCGTATGCGCATTGGGGCAATCGCCGCGTTTCGTGCGCAAGGCGACGTAGCCCAGTTCGCGTAGCGTTGCCTCCTCGGCGGGGTGGTTGTAGATCAGCACCACGTCCAGCTCGCGCAGCCGGGTCAGGAAGCGGCGCATCAGGCCGGCGCCGAAGGGGTTGTAGAGGTAGCAGAGTACGCGGCCTCCGAGCGGGGCGAAATCGAAAGTCTCGGCTCCCGCGGCGGAGAGGAGTCCAGGGTTTCCAAAAAGCTTCTCGTGGTTGCGGCGGGCGATCGCGACCAGCGGCGCGTGGTAGTCTAAGCCGTGCACGCGTTGGGCCGAGCCGGCGGCCGCGCGGAGCTCAGTCCAGCGCAGCACCGCCTTGCCCTTGCCGCAGCCGACGTCGACGAACGCGAACGCGTCGAAGTCCTCGCCTAGCAAGGTGCGTGTCTCGCGGAAGGCCCAGTCGATCTCGCTCGTCCAGGACGCCATGTAGAAAGTCCCTTCGGCGAAGCCGGGCGGCTCGGCGCCGAAGTCTGCCTTCGGGATGCGGGCGTGCGTATCGGTGCCCCGTCGCAGGTCGAACGCATGGGCCTCGCGGAAGTAGCGCCACGGTAGCCATGGCCGACCTGAGGTCAGCATGCGCCAGTAGTCACGCCAGCCGAAAGCGGGGGTTCGCATCCGGCCATTACTTCAACCGGCCGGCCGCCCCGAGGCAAAGGTTAAGTGAAGACCTTGATGCCGGCCTCGCGCATCTCGAGCAGGCGCTTCTTCAGCGTCGAGCGGTTGATGCCGAGGATCATCGCGGAGCGCAGCTGGTTACCGCGGGTCTCTTCCATGGCTCGGCGGATCATCTCCATCTCGATGGCGGCGAGAATGGATTTTCCGTCGTTCACCCGGCACTGCTTGTAGATCGTATCATAGGCGGGGATGAGGCCGGCGACGGGGGCGGCGGCCTCCGGCAAGGCAGCGGCCGGGGCGACCATCGCAGCGACGGGAGCCACGGCGATCTTGCGAGGATTCAGGACGTCCTGAGGCAGGTCCTTCGGGAGGATCGTCTCGCCCTTGGCGAGCACGTTGGCGCGCTGCACGACGTTCTCGAGTTCGCGCACGTTACCCGGCCAGTCGTAGGCGAGCAGGGCGTCGAGCGCTTCGTTCGAAAGGCGCTTCGGCTTGATCTTCTTCGCGGCGGCCTGGCGCTGCAGCATGTAGTCCACGAGGAGCGGTACGTCGCCCTTGCGGTAGCGGAGCGCGGGCAGGCGGATGCGGAAAACGTTGAGGCGGTAGTAGAGGTCTTCGCGGAACTGGCGGGTGGCCACCATCGCTTCGAGGTCCTTGTTGGTCGCGGCGACGAGACGCACGCTGATCTTGACGGTGACCGTACCGCCGACGCGCTGGATCTCGCCTTCCTGGATGGCGCGGAGGACCTTGGTCTGCGTGGGCAAGGACATGTCGCCGATTTCGTCGAGGAAGATGGTGCCGCCGTCGCAGAGTTCGAACTTACCGAGCTTCTGGTTGGCTGCACCCGTGAAGGCGCCCTTCTCATGGCCGAAGAGTTCGGACTCGATGAGGTTCTCGGGGATGGCGGCGCAATTAACTGCCAGGAACGTGCCCTTGGCGCGGAGCGAATGCTGGTGGATGCAGCGCGCGACGAGTTCCTTGCCCGTGCCGCTTTCGCCGGTGATGAGTACGGTAGCATCGCTCGCGGCGACCTGGCCGATCGACTTCAGGACTTCCTGCATCGGTTCGGAGCTGCCGACGATGCCTTCCTTGTAGTCGGCCGGATTGACGAGCGTGCGCGTGGACTTCGTGGCGGCCGCGAGGTCGCGGCGCGCGGAGAGGGCCTTGTCGACGAGCGTGATGAGCTTCGCCTGGTCGAACGGCTTCATGACGTAGTCGTACGCGCCGAACTTCATCGCCTCGATCGCGGTCTGCGTGGTGCCAAAGGCGGTCATCAGGATCACCATCGCCTGCGGCTGGGCGCCGCGGAGCATCTGCAAGGTTTCAATACCGGTCATGCCGCCCATGCGGTTATCGAGCAGGATCACGTCGGGCTGTTCGCGCTTGGCCGCGACGACGCCGGTTTCGCCACTGTCCGCTTCGATGACCGTATGGCCGAGACCAGCCAGAGCGCGGCGGAGCGAGTAGCGGAGGTCCTTGTCATCGTCGATGACGAGGACTTTGGCGTTCGCTGCGGAAGGAGTGGCGCTCATGTTGAGTAAAAGTAGGCAGAATCCGTGCCATTGGTGGACTCCCCCTCAAAATGACCTAATACCGACTTTCAGCAACCTATAGGTGCTTAAATTTAAGCAAACTCCTGTGAATGGTCCCCTTGCCAACGGAATTTTGGGCGTAATGGTCGTTTCTATGTCTCGATGGCTCAAGCGCGGGGTGGGGGTACTTTTTGCCCTGACGACGTTTTTCTTCGTCGGTTCGAACCTCTGGGTCTGGTCGGCCGGGTGGGGTCGGTTGGTCGGCAAACCTTCGGAAGTCCCAGTCGGATCCGTGATGGTCATCTTGGGGACGGATGAATTCGTTGGCACGACCGGCGAACGCACGGGTACCTATCGGCCGCGTATCGACGCTGCCCTGGAGCTCGCGCGCTCGGGTCGCGTGAAGCTCATCGTGACCTCTGGCACCGACGTCCATGCGCGCGTGATGGCTACGCAACTGCGCTCGGCCGGCGTGACGTGTCCGATCGTCGAAGACCCGTATGGTTGGCGCACATTGGATTCGGTCCTGCGGGCGAAGGCCTATTATCCCGACGATCACGTTGTCTTCGTCTCGCAAGGCTGGCATTGCGTGCGCGCGCTCTGGCAGGCGGATCATGCATCGCTGCGGGCGACGGCCTACCCTGCGGCGTTCGGCGACGGTTGGCGTCCCCTCATGGGTTCGCTTCGGGACTGCTTCGCTAAGCCGAAGGCGGTGATTGATCGTTGCCTCGGGAATCCGCTCACGGCGCCGGTGCCGGCGAACGAAGGCAACGTCCCTCATCGCTAAGTCAGGCGCGTTCGTGGCGTCCGTCGGGCCGTCGGGTGAGCACGCCGCGGATCTCCATCATCGTCAGGCTCACCGCGGCTTCGGCGACCGCGCAGTCCGCGAGCACGGATAGGCTTTCGGCGTCATGCGCCGTTCCGCCGGCGAAGTGCGGTAGCCAGCGAGCGAACTCGGGCGGGTCTTCGATCAACGCCAGCGCGGGGCTACCGCGACTTTCGCCCAGCTCAGTGAGGATGTCGTCCACGGAAGACACGAGCGTGGCGCCATCCCGGATGAGGGCATGGCAGCCGCGGCTCGATGGGCTGTCGGCGCGGCCGGGCACGGCGCAGAGGGTCTTGCCGAGGTCGCCCGCGAAGCGGGCGGTGATCATGCTGCCGCCGTCGACGTCGGTTTCGACCACTACCATTACCCGCACCAATCCGGCGACGATGCGGTTGCGCTGCGGAAAGGTCTGTCGGTCCGCGGGCCGACCCGAGCGGAAATTCCGAAAGCACGCAGCCCTCGGTCTTCATGCGGGCACGCAGGCGGACGGCTTCCGGCGGGAAGGTGAGATCGAGTCCGTGACCGACCACGGCCGCCGTCCGTCCATCGGCATCGAGGGCCCCTTCGTGTGCGGCGGTGTCGATGCCGCGGGCCAGTCCGCTGACGATCCACCAGCCTTGCTTCGCCAGGTCGCGCGCGAAGCTGCGGGCGAGTGAGGCGCCATACGTCGTGCAATGACGCGAACCGATGATGCCCACAGAGCGATCGCCCGGGAAATGCGTGCCTTCGGCGTAGAGCACCAGCGGCGGATCCCAAAGCTTGGCGAGAGACGTCGGCCAGGCTTCATCGTCCTCACTCAGCAACCGGAAGCCCAAGTCGCGGACGCGCCCCATCTCAGCGGCCCAGCCGAATTCCCGTGCGGCGATCGCCGCGGCGACCGGTCGGCTGATCCCTTGGACCTTGGCCAGCTGATCCGCCGGGGCACCGAGTGCGACCGAGAGATCGCCGCCGAATGCGTCCCGCAGTCGTCGCACCGTGATTGGTCCGACGCCTTTGAGTCCGTTAAGCAGGACGCGTTGCGCGAGCGGGTCGGTCGGGATGGGGAGCATCCCGCCAGCCAGCGGGACGTCTTCAGCCGCGCAAGACAGGGGACAGCCCAGCGAGGAGGTCGGTAGTTCTCACCGCTTCTTCCCCATGGGTTTCCCTCAGCCAGTCGGCGGCGCGCGCGTGCCAGGTCGTTGCGAGCACCACGGCATCGAAGGGCGTGAGTCCGAGTTCATGGCGTCGCGCGAGCACCGAGGCGACGATGCCGGCGAGCAGGTCGCCGGAACCGCCGCGCGCGAGCACGGGGCCGCCGAAAGGAATATGGATCACGCGGGTCCCATCGGTGACGCAGGTCAGCGGGCCTTTGAGCACGACGATCGTCTTCGTCTTGCGCGCATAGGCGCGGGCCGCCGGGACGGAGGCGTCGCGGCCGCTGAGACGTTTGAATTCGCCGGCGTGCGGCAACAGTACGCGGACCTTGGCTTGCCTCGATGCGGCGATGACAGACGGGCGGAGCGCGTCGGCATCGAGCACGAGATCGGCGGAGCAACGGGTGGCGACCGCGCCGATAAGCTTGGCAGATTTCTCGCCCATACCAGAGCCGATGAGCAGCACATCCTTGTCGGCGAGCAATGTCCGGATCTCCTTCAGGTTGGCCGCAGCGAGGCGTCCGTCGCGTTCGGTGCGGAGTCCGCGCCACATCGCTTCGGGATAGGCGACGGCCGCTTTCGCGCGGACGGATTCCGGCAGGCAGGTCGTGACGAGGGCCACGCCGGCACGTAAGGCGGAGGCGGTGTTCATCAGCACCGCACCGGGCATCCGGTCCGAGCCGCCCACGATCAGCAGACGACCTTGGTGGCGTTTATCGCTGCGCGCGCGCCGAGGACGACGGAGCGGCGTGAGGCTAGTTGCGGTCACGCAGGCTTCTTCGGTCTCGCCGAGCGGCAGGCCGATGTCGAGGACGCGGAGCCGGCCGACGAAGCGGGCGGATTTAGGTGCGAGCAGCGGGCGTTTCAGGCAGCCAATCGAGACCGTAAGGTCGGCGCGGAACGCCGGACCAGTGGCGTCATCGCCCAGTCCGCTGGGAAGGTCGACCGCGATGCGGAGTCCGCGGAGCGACTCGGACGCACGAAGGAAGGTGCGGAGTTCGGCCGAGAGGGGCGAGTGGAAGCCTTGGCCGAGGATACCGTCGAAGATGAGGCAGAACTCGTGAGCCGCGAGGAGGCGGAGGTTCGCGGCGGCAACCACGCCGATGCGGACGCCAGGCTTGCGGGCGGACCAGGCGCGCTGGGCTTGGGCGCGGGCTGGACCGCCTTCGGCGAAGACGGCGACAATCTCCGTGCCGCGTCGGGCGCAATGCAGCGCAGCGAGGAAGGCGTCGGCGCCGTTGTTACCTTTGCCGGCGAGGACCAGAATCCGTTTCGGCTTACGGCCGAGTAACGAGACCGCTTCGTCGGCGACCCCGCGCGCGGCGAGGTTCATCAGCTTCCAGGAAAGGGCTACATCGCCGGCGATGAACGCCGCTTCGGCGGCCGCGGCTTCCGCACAGGAAAGGACCGGCAGGCGTTCGGAGCTGCTCATGGTCTCAGCGGACCAGCACCACAAAGGCCTGCGCCAGCGTGTCGGTGTGCGTGAGCGAGAGTAGCAGGCGGGAAGCACCGCGGGCGGCGAGCAAGGCGCGCGCTTTATCATCGAGTTCGACGACCGGTTCGCCTTCGGGGCCGTTGAGCACGCCGACGCTGGTGAGCGCGAGTTCCGCGCCGATGCCGGTACCAAAGGCCTTGCTCGCGGCCTCTTTGGCGGCGAAGCGGGCGGCCAGGGACGGATAAGGGTCGGCCTTTGCGAGGCAGAGCTTCTGTTCAGCGGGCGTGAAGACCTTGTTGAGGAAGGACTCGCCGTGCTTCATGTGCGCGGAGCGGATGCGGTCGACCTCCGTGAGATCCACTCCGACACCGATCACGTTGCCGCCTTCAAGGTTCATGCCTTCAGGTGGTTCTTCATCTCGGCGACCGCGCCACGGATACCCGTGAAGAGCGCACGGGCCACGATCGAGTGGCCGATGTTCAGCTCGTGCAGGTGCGGGAGCGTCAGGATCGCCCGGATATTGTCGTAGTTGATACCGTGGCCAGCGTTGACGATGAGACCGAGACCATGGGCCTGTTCGCAGGCGACGCTTAGACGGGCGAGTTCGGCTTCGGCGGCCGGGGATTTCCACGCGTTGGCGAAGGCGCCCGTGTGGAGTTCGATAACCGGTGCGCCGACGGCAACCGCGGCTTCGATCTGTGGCGCGTCGGGTCCGATGAAGAGAGAGACCTCGATGCCCGCAGCCTTCAGCGCTTGGGTGGTCTCGCGGACGCGGGTGAGCTGGCCGGCGACGTCGAGCCCACCTTCGGTCGTGACCTCTTCGCGGGATTCCGGGACGAGGCAGACGGCGGCGGGGCGGAGCTTCAGGGCGAAGGCCGTCATCGCAGAGGTGCAGGCCATCTCGAGATTGAGACGGATGCCTGGGATCGCGGCGATCGCATGGACGTCGGCGTCTTGGATATGACGGCGATCTTCGCGCAGGTGGAGCGTGATGCCGTCGGCGCCGCCAGCGAGGGCTTCGCGCGTGAAGGCCACGACGTCGGGCTCCGCATGCGGCGACATGTGCATACCGCGGTAGCGAGCTTGGCGGAGCGTCGCGGCGTGGTCGATATTGACGCCGAGGAGGATGGGACGGGTGGACATCGGACTTCGGCTTGTAGCAATAGCCCTCAGCGGGTCTGGGTCAAAGGGAACCGCAGGGACCAGCGTGTTAAACCGCGGGCTTTTTGATCAGTCCGCGTTCGAGCGTAAGGCGGAGCGAGGGGGCGGTCGGCGACTTCTTCTGCTTGGCGAGAGATTCGGGGTCGCCCGCGTGGACGAGTTCGCCGCCGGCGTTGCCGCCTTCGGGGCCGATCTCGAGGACCCAGTCGGCTTCGGCGATCACATCAGGGTGATGTTCGATGACGACGACCGTGTGGCCTTGGTCGACGAGCGCATGGAGTAGTTCGATCAGGCGACGGCAGTCGGACTGGTGCAGGCCGATGGTCGGCTCTTCCAGGATGTAGAGGTTCGGACGGATCTCGCCGCGCGAGCGCTCGCGGAAGGTCGGGAGGCCTTGGGCCAGTTCGCTGACGAGCTTGAGTCGCTGGGCTTCGCCGCCGGATAGCGTCGGGCTGCTTTGGCCGAGCGTGAGGTAGCCCAGTCCCGTCTTTACCATCAGACCGCAGAGGTCGCCCAGTTTGGCGTCGAAGGAAAGGAACGCCGCCGCTTCCTCGAAAGTCATCGCGAGGAGGTCCGCCGCAGACTTGCCGTTCCAACGGATAGCCTTGGCGGCCGAGCCGTAGCGCGTGCCCGCGCATTCTTCGCACGGCACGTAAGTGTCGGGCAGGAAACTCATCTCGAGCTTGATGCGTCCGGCGCCGGAGCAAGCTTCGCAGCGTCCGCCTGAGGTGTTGAACGAGAAGAAGCCGGCGCCATGACCGCGGATGGCGGCTTCGGGGAGTGAGGCGAGGCGTTCGCGGATGAGGTCCCAAGCGCCGATGTAGGTCGCCGGCGTCGAGCGGGGCGTCTTACCAATCGGTTCTTGGTCGACGACCACCAACTGGCGGAAACCTTTGAGGCCCGATAGACTAGTGAAGGCTGGCTTGCCCTGATAGGAGACGACAGCGAGGGCTTCCTTGCCCGTCAGGCCATCCTTCTTCTTGCTGACGGCCGCGCGGATTGCCGGAGCAAGGAGGTCGGTGATGAGGGTGGATTTACCCGCACCCGAGACGCCGCAGACGACGGTGAGTCGTCCGACGGGGATCTGGACATCGAAGCCCTTGAGGTTGCGGAGCGAGGCATTCTTCAGGCGGACCCATTCGGCGGGCGCGCCCTTGCCGGCAATGGGGCGGCGAGCGCCGCGGAGCGGATGAGGGATGGCTTCCTTGAGGAAGCGACCCGTGACGGAGTCGGCACGTTTCTCGAGCGCGGCGGCCGTGCCTTGCGCGACGATCGTGCCGCCATGGACGCCAGCTCCCGGGCCCATGTCGACCACCAGGTCGGCGGCACGCATGGTGTCCTCGTCGTGTTCTACAACGAGGACCGTGTTACCGCGATCGCGGAGATCTTTCAGCGAGCCGATGAGCCGATCATTGTCCCGCGGGTGCAGGCCGATGCTCGGTTCGTCGAGCACGTAAAGCGCGCCGGAAAGCGTCGAGCCCAACTGCGCCGCGAGTCGGATACGCTGCGCTTCGCCGCCCGAGAGCGTGTCGGCGCCGCGGTCGAGTGCGAGGTAGCCAAGGCCGACGGAATCCAAGAAGCGGAGGCGGGCGCCGATTTCGGGCAGCAGTGCGCCGACGATGGCTTTCTCGCGGGCCTCGAGCTTGAGGCCAGAAAGGAAGGCGAGGGACTCGTCGGGCTGCAGGCGGAGCAATCCGGGTAGCGAGAGCGAGCGGCCTTTCGGGCCGGGGAGTTTCACCGAGCGACCGATGGGGCCGAGGCGTTCGCCTTGGCAGGTCGGGCAGACTTCTTCGCCGACGCGATCCGCGATGGCGTTCTCGTTGATGGATTCCTCTTCGTCGGAGGAGAAGGTCGTGACTTCGAGTCCATGCCCACGGCAATCAGGACACCATCCGCGAGGGGAGTTCCAAGAGAGATGCTTCGGGTCGACTTCAGGGAACGATTCGCCCGTGGCGGGATCGCTCCGCGATGTCGACAGATAGGCGACTTGATGGCCGTCGGCGCCGAGGAGGACGCACGCGTTCTTACCCGCTGCCAGCACCTGGCGGACGAGCGTGCGGAGGGCTTTCTCGCCGGATTCTTGGGTCTCATCGGGCAGGCTGATCAGTCCGTCGGCGCGGATCTCGCCGAAGACTGCGTCGACGTCGTGTTCAGAGTAACGGTCGAGGCCTTCGAAGCCTTCGACCTTGAGCATCTTGCCATCGCAACGAAGGAGGCGGAGCCCTTTCGTTTCGGCCCATTCGGCCAGCGGGCGATGATGACCCTTGCGGGAGCGGACGAGCGGGGCCGCGATGAGGAGCGAGCCTTTCTTCAACGACTTCGCCTTCTTGGCGACGAGGCGGACGACCGCATCTTCGGTCATCTCCTCGAGCGGTTCGCCGGTGGTTGGGCTATGCAATACGCCGGCGCGGGCGAAGAGTACGCGGAGGTACTGGGCGACTTCGGTGACCGTCGCGACCGTGGACTTCGCTGAGCCGCGCGTCACGCGTTGCTCGATGGCGACCGTGGGCGGCAGGCCCGTGAGCGAATCGATGTCAGGCTTCGGCAACTGTTCGACGAACTGGCGGGCATAGGCCGAGACGCATTCCAGGAAGCGACGCTGGCCTTCAGCGAAAAGGATATCGAACGCCAAGGAAGATTTACCCGAGCCCGAGACGCCAGTCATCACTGTGAGCGAGCCGTGCGGGATCTCGAGCGAGACGTCCTTCAGATTGTGTTCGCGGGCGCCGCGGAGGGAGATGGAGGTCGGACGTGGCTTGCTCGCCGTGGTCGACGCGGAGGCGAAGGCGTCGTCACCTTGTGCGAGGAAGCGACCCGTGACCGTGCCGGCCTTGGCGACTTCGGCGGGCGTACCTTCGGCGACGAGGTGGCCGCCAGCGGGACCGGCTTCGGGACCCATTTCCAGAATCCAGTCGCAGGACTTCAACACGTCGAGGTGGTGTTCCACGACGATGAGCGAGTGGCCGGCTTCCGTGAGGCGATGGAGCAGGCCGATCGAGCGCGCGAGACGTCTTCGCGGTGCAGGCCCGTCGTCGGTTCGTCGAGGAGCAGGAGCGCGCCAGGTTTGCGCGTATCAATCTTGGAAAGGTAGCGGACCAGCTTGAGGCGTTGGGCCTCGCCACCGGAAAGAGTGGTGAGCGGCTGGCCCATCGAGAGGTAGCCGAGGCCGACTTCTTCCAGGCAGGCGAGCTGGGTGGAGGCCGGTGTGCGTTCGCCCAGGAACTTGCGCGCCTCGGTCACTGACATCGCGAGCAGGTCGCCGACGGACTTACCGTCATAGTGGAAGCTCAGTACCTCGTCGCGGAAGCGCTTACCATTACAGGACGGGCAGGGGAGCGCGACGTCGGAGACGAACTGCATCTCCACCGTCTCCCAGCCCGCGCCGCCGCAGCGTTCGCAGCGACCTTCGCCGGCGTTAAAGGAGAAGTGCGAGGGCGTGAGGCCGGCGGCCTTCGCCTCGGCCGAGTTGCCGAGCAGTGTGCGGATCGCGTCCCAGGCGCCGACATAGAGCGCCGGGTTGGAGCGCGGCGTGCGTGTGGCGGGAGATTGGTCGACGAGCGCGACCTCGGCCGGCTCCTTATCGAACTTCACCCATTTCAGTTCCTTGGCTTCGTCGCCTGATTCCGGATCGCGTCGGCCGATGACCTGATGGAGGAGCGTCGACTTGCCGGAGCCCGAGACCCCGCAGAGGCCGACCAGACGGCCGAGTGGAATCGAGCAGGAGAAGCCGCTGAGATTGTTCACCGTTGCGCCGCTGACACGGAGGCGCGGGGTCGTATCGCCGATCGGGCGCGGGGTGCGCGGCTCGGAGACGCGTCGACCCGAGAGCCAGTTGCCCGTGGCAGAATCCTTGATCTTCAGGATGCCCTTCGGGACGCCTTGGTAGAGAAGATGACCGCCTTCGGCGCCGGGGCGTGGGCCGATCTCGATGAGCCAGTCGGCGGCGCGCATCACGGATTCGTCGTGCTCGACGACCACCACCGTGTTGCCTTGGTCGACGAGACTGCGGAGGATGCCGACCATGCGCGAAAGATCGCGGGCGTGCATGCCGACGCTCGGCTCGTCGAGCACGAAGACCGTGTCTGCGAGACAGGCGCCGAGGCAGGAGGTCAGGTTGACGCGTTGGACTTCGCCGCCGGAGAGCGTGCGCGAGAGTCGGTCGAGGGCGAGGTAGCCGAGTCCGACCGCCTCGAGGTAGCCGAGTCGGGCCAGGATAGCTTCGAGCGCGTGGTCGGCCGGATGACGCGAATCTTTTGGTGCGAGGGGCGCGAGTAGCGTGCGCAGGTCCGAGACCGGCGAAGCGTAGAGTTCGGGCAGGGACTTGCCCTGCCAGCGCCAGAAGAGCGACTCCTCGCGGAAGCGGCGCCCGTGGCATTTCGGGCAGGATTCGTAGGCGCGCCAGCGGGAAAGAAAGACGCGCACGTGCATCTTATAGGTCGTCCCTTCCAGCCAGCGGAAGAAGCCACGGATGCCATACCACTTCGAATCGTATTCGCCCTGCACGTAGCCGGGTTCGCCGTTCTCGACGATTTTACGGTGCGCGGCGGAAAGCTTCTTCCATGGCACGTCGAGAGGGATGGCCGCCTTGCGGCAGGCGCGGACGAGGTCCTTCTGCGATTCGCCGTAGACGTTGCCTTGGAAGGGTGCGATCGCACCTTCGGCGAGCGTCAGCGCCGGGTTCGGGATGATTTTATTCCAGTCGAGGCCGATGACGCGGCCGAAGCCGCGGCACTCCGGGCAGGCGCCCACGGGTGAGTTGAAGGAGAATAGCGCGGGCGAGGCCGGGCGGAACTTACGTCCGTCGACCGGTGACTCGAGGGCTTCGCTGTAGCGGGAGAGCTCCTGGCCTTGGTCGTCGAGCAGGCGGAGGCGGGCGCCGCCGAGGCGGAAGGCCGCGAGGGCCGCTTCATGGAAGCGTGAGGCTTGGTCGGCCGCGATCGTGACGCGGTCCTGGATGACGAGGAGTTCGGTCGCGTCGGCGGGAATCTCGTCTTCCGTTAAGCGAATCCGCTGGCCGGAGGCGAACGCTCGGCTGAAGCCCGCTTTGGCGAATTCTTCCGCGATCGTCTTCCATCCGAGCGTCTCCGGTTTTGAAACCGCGAAGGCGAGCGAAATGGATTGGCCCATGAAGCGCGCGAGGGAATCCAGCCAGGCGGCGTCAGGGCCGCGCGGGACGATGACCTGGCCGCTGGCTGGGTCGATGAGATCGGCGCGGTGGGCGAACCAGACTTTGAACCAATCGCAGAGCTCCGTCATCGTACCGACGGTCGAGCGCGAGGTGCGGACCGCGTTGCCTTGCTTGATGGCGACAGAGGGACGGACGTTCTCCGCGGAGTCGAGGGCCGGCGAGGGGAGTAGTTCGAGGAACTGGCGAACGTAAGGGCTGAACGTCTCGACGTAGCGGCGTTGGCCTTCGGCGTGCAACGTGTCGAAGACCAAGGACGACTTGCCGGCTCCGCTCAGGCCCGTGACCACGACCAGCTTGCCGACGGGGATGTCCACATCGAACCCCTTCAGGTTGTTCTGGCGGACGCCACGGAGGCGGATGGCGTCTGGTCGGGGGGCGGACATCGGACCCTCCATCGGACACGATTCCACTCGCTTGGCAAACCTGCTAACGTACTCGGCAGCGAATCACGCCCTGCGGGGTAGCGACCGCCTTAACTTTAATATCATGCGGCTCGTCCGGGAGGCGCGACACCAGTTGGAAGGCGTGGGCGTGGCCGAGCAGGAAGGTCTTGCGGGGCGGCTTGGCGAGGAGGCGGTCGTAGAAGCCACCGCCGAACCCGAGACGTCGGCCAGCGCCGTCGAAGCCCAGACCGGGCACGAGGACCAGCTCGGCTTCGGCCAGCGTCGCGACTGGCGCGGTGGGCTTCGGTTCGCGGATTCCAAGACGCGAAGGCTGGAGGGCGGCGAGGTCGGTGACCTCGTGGAGGACGAGCGCTCGTTTTGTTCGTCACGCGCGGGAGGAGGAGGCGTTTGCCTTCGAGGAGCGCGAGTAACATCAGGGCGTCCGTCGGCAGTTCGCCGCCGAAGGAGGCGTAGAGGCAGACCGTCTTCGCCTGCTTCCATTCCGGGAGCTGCGTCACCAGACGGGCGGCCGCGTCGCCGGCGACCTGCAGTTCGCGGGGTGTGAGGGCCGTGCGGCGGGCCTTGAGTTCCGCGCGCAGGCGGTCCTTGTCGGCGCGCGCATCCATGGGCCTCAGAAAATCCGGTTCAGCGTCAGAGTCAACAGGACGACGGGCAGATAAAGGATCGAGGCGAGGAAAAGAGGCTTAGCGACTTCCGCCCGGCGGCTCGGGACACCGAAATCGAGGCAGAGCTTGAAGAACCAGGCGCCGGCAATGAAGGAAATCCAGACATAGGGACTGCTCCATCCCGGAAAGAAGATTGTGGCGATAGCACCGGCGACAAAAAGCATCGGGATGATGAAGAGCAGTGCCCAGATGGCGGCGGAGTGGCCGGAGGGGTCATTCACCGTGGCGACCTTGAAGCCGCCGCGGGCGTAGTCTTCCCGGCACATCACCGCGAGGGCCATGAAGTGGGGGACTTGCCAGAAGAACAAGAGAGCGAAGAGCAGCCAGCCCATCGTATCGATGTGGCCAAGTTTGGCGGCGGTGCCGATGATCGGAGGAATCGCCCCGGGCAGTGAGCCGACAAGCGTGCACCATGACGTCATCGACTTCAGCGGGGTATAGAGTAAGAGATAGGAGATCGCGGTGGCGGCCGTCAGGGCGCCCGCGAGCGGCTGGTCGGTGCCAACCCAGACGAGGATCACGCCGAGCGTCAGCAGCAGCAGGCCGAAGAGGAGCACCGCGCCGGGCTTCAGGATGCCGGCGGGGATGGGACGGTTACGCGTCCGATCCATTTTGGCATCGGCTTCGCTCTCCCACCACATGTTGATGGCGCCGCAGCCGCCGGCGGCGAGGGCGGTGCCGATCGCCAGCGAGACCAGCACCTTCGGATTGGTGGCCTGGCTCGGTTCGCTGCAGAAGTAACCGGCGAGAGCCGTGAGGACGGAAAGGAACGACAGCCGGGGCTTGGTCAGCTCCCAGTAGGCGGCAGGCACGGATCCGGCGCGTTCGCTCATCGGTCTTGTCGTGGCGGTTTTGCGCGACGGGTTAAAGGTAAATCAGTCACCGCGGCTCAGACGGCCGACTCCTTCGTCGAGCGTCTGGCTAGCATCACCGCCGCGCAGAGGGAGGAAAAGAGGGCGGCGCCGACGACGAGGTGCACGGTGCGGACGTGCGGGTTGAGCGGGAGCTGGATGCTCAGGATGCCGAGGAGGACCTGCAGGAAGACGAGTACGACCAAGGTTGCCCAGCGGAGGAGCGGGAAGCCTTGGCGGGCCAGCTGCACGGCGAAGAAGAGCACCGCCGTCCCAGCCAGGAGGGCGCCCCCGCGGTGGAGCAGGTTGACCCACCAGACGACGCCCGTGCCGATGGAGGGGATGAACAGACCGTCGGAAGGGGAGGAGACCCAGAGCGTGAAGTGCCCTTGACGCATCACCGCACCGATCACGATGACCGAGAGCGTCAGCGCGGCGGCGGCGGCGCCGGCACGGAAAAGGGAGCGCGGTGCGGTGCGGCCAGCCTGATGCCAGGCAGTTGTATGGGCGAGGGCGATGATGGCGAGGAGGGCGAGCGTGAGCTGCGCGTTGACCGCGTGACCGACCGCGAAGGCCGCCGCCTTGAAGTTACCATCTCCGCCGATGTTCAGCTGATCAAGGAGTACGCGGAGCCCGCCGAGTAAGCCTTGGAGGACCACCAAGCCGACGAGCGTGTAGGCCGCGAGGCGGATCGGGCGTCGGTTTTCGCGAAAGCCATGGGCGACGGCGATTGCGATGCAGAGCAAGCCGAGGACCGTGGCCGCGAGGCGGTGGGAGTGCTCGGCGAATTTGTCGATCTCCGTGAGCCAGCCCGGAGGGTTAATGGAGCCGTTGGATAGAGGCCAGTCGAGGAAGGCCATGCCGGCGCGGATGCTCGTGGTGAAGCCGCCGGCCTGGAGTACCAGGACGGACCAGCCAAGCGTGAGCAGGCACAGCCATAGAAGGCGGCGGTCGGGTGCGGAGGCTTCCGGCTGGCTCATGCCGTCATCTCATCCGCCTTCGTTCCCGGCGCAAATCCCAACCTCGCATATCTCCGGTCTTTAGCCGCGCCAATGGGCCTTATCAGGACGCGGCGGCGGCCCGGCCGAAGGCGCGGATTTTGCCGACGAGGTTCGTCAGGCCATTGCGGCGGTTGGGCGAAAGGTGCTGCGTGATGCCGACCGCAGAAAGGAAGTCGGCGTCGGTGGCGGCGACTTCCTTGGGCGAGGCGCCGTCGTAGAACTCGCAGACCAGGCTCGCGACGCCCTTGGTGATAAGTGAATCGGCGTCGCAACGGAAGCGACAGACGCCGGCTTCGAGGGATGGCACCAGCCAGAGGTTGGAGGTGCAGCCTTCGATGAGGAACGCGTCGAGCTTCAGGTCGGACGGCAGGGCCGGGGCGGCCTTGGCGCGGTCGATCACGTATTGGAAGCGCTCGTGGTGGTCCGCGAAAGGTTCAAGCTCCGCGATGAGCTCGTCGCGTCGGCGTAGCAGCGTCATCGGACGATCAGCGGCCAGCGAGCGCCTCGGGGTCGAGGTTGCTGCGGATCAGCGGGGCCATCGCCGCCTCGAGCTTGCGCTGGCGATCGGCGGGCAACTTGGACTCCGAGCGAAGCCAGGCGACGGCCTCCTGCCAGATGGCGGGCGAAGGACGGCGCAGGGTCAGCAGCAGCTCGAGTTCATCGGCGACGGACTTACGCGTGCCGTAGGTTTCCGTCTGGCCGGCGAGGATGCGGGCGGAGATATAGTCGGCGCGCAGCTGTGAGTAGCGGGGAAAGAGCGTGATGCCGGCTTCGAGTACGCGCACAGCGGCGTCGCCCGCACGAATCGAGCGCAGGTGGCGGCCGACGGAGCGGTAGGCTTCGGGGCCGAGGTCCTTGGACTTGAGGAATTCCGTGAGGTAGCGGTCGCCGATATCGCGGTCGCGTTTGGCGATCACCGCGTCGGGTTTCTGGCGGGCGTGGTAGGCGATCGCGATGAGCGCTTGCACGATGGCTTCGTTGGATTTGAAGAAAGCTTTATCGGCGGCGACGATCTGCTGATACTGCACGATGACTTGGCCCGGCTCGGGGCCATTGAGGATCGCCTCGAGGTGGAGTGCGGCGAAGGTTGCGCGTTCGAGGCCGTGCTGGGCGGCGGAGTTGGCGAGCGCCCCCGTGAGTTCGGCGTAGCCCTTCTCGGCGGCGAAGTTGGCGAGCGCGATCATCGGCGCCGAGTTACCGGCGTAGTTCGCGAAGATCAGGCGGAGCTCTTTGTCGAACTCGTCCTTGAGGCTGAGACGGTCGAGCAGCTGGAGTTTCTGGATGTGAGGGAAGGGCGCCTTCTCGTCGGCCGAGATGCGTTCCTGTGTCACCTCTAGGGCCATCTTATGCTGGCCGAGAAGGATATGAAAGCGGGCGAGCTGCGAAAGGACCGCGTCGCGACCGGCCCCTTTGAACGCCGACGTCTTCGCCTCGAGCAGGTTGAGGGATTCCTGGGTCTTGCCGCCTTCGAAGAGCGCGCGGGCCTTGAGGAGGAGGCCGCTCGGCTGGGTATCTAGGCTGCTGGCGTTGATGATATTGACTGCGTCGGGGTATTTACCGGTCCAGTAGAGCGAGGTGGCGGCCGACATCGAGAGCGAGTCTCGCATGTAGGTGGGCATGTTTTTCGTGACCTGAATCAGCTTCAGGCTCCCGTCGATGACTTCTTGGTCCCGTTCCCGGGCTTGGAGTAGCTGGAAATAGCGCTCTAGGTAGTCCTTGGTAAGGGGGTCGTCCACCGGGAGGAATTCTAGGCCATGCTTAAGGGTCTGAATCCCGTCATCAGTTCGGCCAGCGATATTATGTAAAAAGTTGGCGTAGAACAACTTAGACTTTGCATTACCCGGATTACAGCGGATGGCTACCTGGGCTAGGCGCTGGGCGTCAGCCATCTGACCGGCGTCCTGGGCGGCCATCGCCTGCTTGGTGAAGTATTCCGCGAGTTGGATGAGGTGCTCTTGGCGGATTTTGGCCGCATTTTCGGGCTGATCTTCGAGTTTAGCCAGGGATAGGCGGATGATTTGCAGCAGGGGCTTATCCTTAATCAAATCCGCTTTAATGTAGGTTTGGCGGGCATAACTCAGGATGGCTTCCTTTTCCTTGAGGTGGGGGAGACCGGCCAAAACGATAATTTCAGCATCTTCTTCGGCCTCTTTGCTGGCGGGGGCTGGGCTCTTCTGGGCGGCTGGGGGTGGCGACGGGCTCTGAGCCAGACCCGAAAGGGTAGACATCCCGAGAAGGAGGGCGAAGGTCAGGCGGGGGGACGGCATGGGAGGGGTTTCGAGTAATGGCGTGGGCGTCGGAATTGTCCCGCCAAAAAAGACGAAAGGAGGGCGGGGTAGGGAGATGAGTAAAGAAACCTTAAAATCCCCGCACTTTCCTCTTGCATGAGGGGCCTCGACCCCTATGCCCAAACACTCTTTTCCCAATTTACCGAGGTCCATGCCTACCATCAACCAACTCGTCCGTAAACCGCGTGTCCAACCCAAGGCCAAGTCGAAGTCGCCTGCCTTGAATAACTCGCCCTTCCGCCGCGGCGTCTGCGTGCAGGTCATGATCCGTACGCCCAAGAAGCCGAACTCGGCTCAGCGTAAGGTCGCCAAGGTGCGCCTGACCAATGGCCAGGAAGTCATCTCCTACATCCCTGACGAAGGCCATAAGCTCCAGGAGCACTCCGTGGTCCTCGTTCGAGGCGGCCGCGTGAAGGACCTTCCGGGCGTGCGCTACCACATCGTCCGCGGCCCCCTCGACTGCTCCGGCGTCGAGAAGCGTCGTCGCTCTCGTTCCAAGTACGGCGTCAAGCGTCCGAAGGAAAAGAAGGCCTAATCCGTTTCCGAACCCAACTCCCTTAGAATATGTCTCGTCGTCGCAAAGCAGCCAAGCGCGCCCATCTCCCGGACGCCCGTTACGGCTCCCCCCTCATTAGCCAGCTCATCAACGTCGTGATGAAGTCCGGCAAGAAGTCCATCGCCCAGGGTATCGTCTATGGTGCGATCGAGAAGGTCAGCGAAAAGCTGATGAAGGGTAATCCCGTCGAGCTGCTGCTCGGTGGCCTCGAGAACTGCCGTCCGAAGCTCGAAGTGAAGAGCCGTCGCGTCGGTGGTGCCACCTACCAGGTGCCGGTCGAAGTCTCTCCTGAGCGCCAGAACAGCATTGCGCTGCGCTGGGTCGCCGCTGCTGCCGCCGGCCGCAAGGGAACCACGATGTCCGAAGCCCTCGCGGCTGAGCTCGTCGACGCTTACAACAACACCGGCAACGTGGTGAAGAAGCGCGAAGAGACCCACAAGATGGCCCAGGCCAATCGTGCCTTCGCCCACCTCAAGTGGTAATCAGAAGGTAATTTCCGAAGCACTTTAACGGTTCCGACCATGGCCAAACTTTCCGAATTCAATTCTCCGTCTCGCGCGTTCCCTCTCGAGCACACGCGTAACATCGGCATCGCCGCGCACATCGACGCCGGCAAGACGACGACCACGGAGCGCATCCTCTTCTACACCGGCGTGGTGCACAAGATGGGCGAGGTGCATGACGGTACCGCTACCACCGACTGGATGGAACAGGAACGCGAGCGTGGCATCACGATCACCGCGGCCGCCATCTCCGCCGGCTGGAAGACCAAGGAAGGCCATTTCGCGAACATCGACCATCGCATCAACATCATCGACACCCCGGGCCACGTGGACTTCACGGCCGAGGTGGAACGCTCGCTCCGCGTGCTCGATGGCGCTGTCGCCGTTTTCTGCGCCGTCGCCGGCGTGCAGCCCCAGTCTGAGACCGTCTGGCGCCAGATGAATAAGTACGGCGTCCCGCGCGTCGCCTTCGTGAACAAGATGGACCGTACCGGTGCTGATTACTTCGGCGCCGTCGACGACATCCGCGAAAAGCTCAAGGGCAACGCCCACCCCCTCTTCATCCCAATCGGCCAGGGCGAAGAATTCAAGGGCATGATCGACCTGATCAAGAACACCGCCTACCTCTACGACGAGACCGATCCGAAGGGAATGAAGTTCGACGTGATCGAGATTCCCGAGAAGCAAAAGGAAGAAGCCAAGATCTGGCGTACCAAGCTCATCGAAGGTCTCGCCGACTTCGACGACGTCCTCGCCTCCAAGTACCTCGACGGCCAGGAAGTGACCATCGAAGAAATGCGAACCGGCATCCGCAAGGCCACCCTTTCGCTCAACTTCATCGGCGTCATCCCCGGCTCCGCTTTCAAGAACAAGGGTGTCCAGATGCTCCTCGACTGCGTTGTCGACTTCCTCCCTTCCCCCATCGACATGCGTCCCCAGAAGGCGTTCATCGACGACGGCGACACGGAGATCACCATTGGTCCGGACGACAAGGCCAAGGTCACCGGCCTCTGCTTCAAGCTCTGGTCTGACCCGCACGTCGGTCAGCTCGTCTTCTACCGCGTGTACCGCGGACAGCTCAAGAAGGGCGAAGCCCTCTACAATCCTCGCACCCGTAAGAACGAGCGCATCTCGCGTATCGTGCTCCTGCGCGCGATGGACCGTGAAGAAATCGACGTCGCCTACTCCGGTGACATCTGCGCGATCATCGGACCTAAGGAAATCATCACGGGTGACACCCTGACCGCCGAAGACGACCTGATCCTCGAGAAGACCACCTTCGCTGAGCCCGTTATCTCGATGTCCATCGAGCCTAACTCCAAGGGTGACCAAGAGCGTCTTTCCATCGGCCTGCAGCGTCTCGCCCAAGAAGATCCTACCTTCCGCGTCACTTCGAATCCTGAGACGGGCCAGACCCTCATCTCCGGCATGGGCGAGCTCCACCTCGAAATCATCGTCGACCGCCTCAAGCGCGAATTCCGCGTCGAAGCCAAGTCCGGCAAGCCCCAGATTTCCTACCGCGAAACCATCAACCTGGCTTCGGAAGGCGTGGGTAAGTTCATCCGCCAGTCGGGTGGCCGTGGCCAGTACGGTCACGTCGAAATCAAGCTCGAACCCAACCCGCCCGCAACGCGCGTGGCTGGCGAGAAGGGTGAAGAAGTCGTCAACGAAATCGTCGGCGGCGTCATCCCCAAGGAATTCATCAAGCCTGCCACCGAAGGTATCCTTGAAGCCGCCAACAACGGCACCGTCGCCGGCTACCCGGTGATCAACTTCAAAGCCCGTATCGTCTTCGGTTCCTTCCACGAGGTGGACTCGAACGAAATGGCGTTCAAGATGGCCGGAATCTTCGCCTTCAAGGAAGCCATGAAGGACGCTAAGCCGATCCTCCTCGAGCCGATCATGAAGGTCGAAGTCGTCACCCCGGAAGAATACCAGGGAGACATCATGGGCGACCTTAACCGACGCCGCGGTCAGATCCAAGGCATGGAAACAAAGGGTGGCCTCTGCAACATCGAGGCCCGCGTCCCGCTCGCCGAAATGTTCGGCTACTCCACGGACGTCCGTTCCCTGTCCAAGGGCCGCGCTTCGTATTCCATGGAGCCCGCCAACTATGAGCAGGTCCCGGCTCAGATTCTCAAGCAGGTCGTCGAGACCTCCTCCCGCGCCCCGGCCCGCACCTAATCTCACCCCCAACACTCCCTTCCCGATGGCCCGCACCAAAATCCGCATCAAGCTCAAGGGCTTCGACTACCGCATGGTCGACCAGTCCGCCAATGAGATCGTCGACACCGCCAAGCGTACTGGCGCCCGCGTTACCGGCCCCGTGCCGCTGCCGACCGATATCTCCCGCCTTACCGTCAACCGTTCCCCCCACGTGGACAAGAAGTCCATGGACCAGTTCGAGATCCGCACGCACAAGCGCCTGATCGAGATCATGGAGCCTAACGCCCAGACCGTGGACGAACTGAAGAAGCTCAACCTGCCTTCTGGGGTTGACATCAACATCGTAGTCTAACTCTTCAACCCTCCACCTTAACCTCCAACCCAACGCAGGACGTCCAAGCCCCTCTATCAGGACCAAGATTCCGTAAGGAATCCTAAGCCTAATGCAGGTCAGCAATGACCAAACGGCGGAAACGCCACCTGCCTCTTAGAAAAATGAAACACCAGCTACTCGGTAAGAAAATCGGAATGACCCAGGTCTATGACGCGGACAACAACCTCGTCCCTGTCACGGTCGTCCAAGCGGGCCCCTGTCCCGTCACCCAGGTAAAGACCGTCGACAAGGATGGCTACGATGCCGTCCAGATCGCCTTCGGTCCCCAGAAGGAAAGCCGCATGACCGCTGGCGAGGTAGGCCACCTCCGCAAGGCAGGCGTCGCTCCTCACACCCATCTTCACGAAATCCGCCAGCCGGGTGCCACCCAGGCTAAGGTCGGCGACGTCATCACCGTCGAGAAGTTCACCGCCGGCGAGATGGTCGACGTCATCGGCACCGTCAAGGGCCGTGGTTTCCAGGGCGTCGTCAAGCGCTTCAACATGGATGGCCAGCCTGACTCCCACGGTCACATGATGCACCGCCGTATCGGCTCGATCGGCATGCGTCAGACTCCTGGTCACGTCTTTAAGGGTAAGAAAATGCCGGGCCACATGGGCCAGGTGCAGCGCACCGTCCAGAATCTCCGCGTCGTCCAAGTCCTCGCGGAAAAGAACCTCCTCCTCATCAAGGGCAGCTTCCCCGGCGCCAACGGTGAGGTCGTCCTCGTGCGTCCGGCCAAGAAGGCCATCGCCGCCAAGTAACCCACCAAGCATCTCAGCGATATGAAGCTCAAAGTTTATAAGTCCGACGGCTCCGCCTTCACCGAAAAGGAATTCGATATTCCTTCCTTCGAAGGCTCCAAGGGCGTCGCCCTGCTCAAGCAGGTCATCGTCTCCTACCAGGCCAACAAGCGCCAGGGTACCTCCAAGACCAAGGATTACGGCGAAGTCGCTGGTTCTGGTAAGAAGGTCCTGCCGCAGAAGGGTTCCGGCGGTTCCCGCCACGGCGACAAGCGCGCCCCCCAGATGTTCAAGGGTGGTATCGTCTTCGGCCCTCGCCCTCGCGATTGGTCCAAGACCATCACCGCTCAGGCCAAGAAGATTGCCCTCCAGCGCGCGCTCTTTGAGCTCGCCGCCGACGGTGGCATCTCGGTCATCGAGAAGTTCGAAGTCGCCCAGCCCAAGACCAAGCTCTTCGCCAAGGTGCTCACCAACGTGAGCCCTGCCGGCAAGCGCCTCCTCGTCGTTGACACCACTTGGTCCGACAGCGTCGTCCGCGCCAGCCGCAACCTAAGCCGCGCCATCTTCTCCAACTCTTCCAATCTCAACGCTCTCGATCTCGTGCGCACCCCGCGCATCCTGATCTCGGAAGACGGCCTCAACAAGGTCCTCGAGCGCGCCAAAAACTAAGCCTGTCATCCCATGAAGCCCGCTTCTGAAATCATCAGCCGCCCGATCCTCACGGAAAAGGCCTCCGGCCTCGCCGAAGCCAACAAGTACGTCTTTGAGGTCTTCCCTGGCGCCGATCGCGCTCAGATCAAGAAGGCCGTCGAGGCCTCCTTCAAGGTGACCGTCGAGAAAATCAATATCCTCATCCGCAAGGGCAAGCTGCGCCGCAGCCGTCTCTCCGGTGGTTCGATCTACACCGAGACGAATTCTCGTCGCGCCATCGTCACCCTGAAGAAGGGCGACGTCATCTCCCTCGCCTAATCTCGGAGCAGCAAAGCCATGCCCATCATCACTCATCGTCCTATCACCCCCGGTACGCGCTTCCTTGTGCGCGTTAAGACCGAGGGCCTGCACGCCGGTCGCCCCGAGCGCTCACTCACCGAGTTCAAGCACCGCGCGATGGGCCGTAATTGTTACGGCCGCATCACCTCCCGTCGTCGTGGCGGAGGTCACAAGAAGCTCTATCGCGCCATCGACTTCCGTCGTGATCGCCTGGACTCCCCGGCCACCGTGCTCCGTATCGAGTACGATCCGAACCGCACCTCCCACCTGGCCCTCATCGAGTACGCCGACAAGACCCTGAACTACATCCTCGCTCCGGATGGCCTCAAGGTCGGCGACACGGTCGTCAGCACCAACACCGCGCAGGAGCAGCTCACCCCGGGACTTTCCCTGCCGCTGAGCCTGATCCCTCCGGCTACCTTCATCCATTGCATCGAAATCGAACCCGGTAAGGGTGGTCAGCTCGCCCGCTCCGCCGGCGGCTTCGCCCAGCTCTTGGGTCTCGAGGATGGTCGTGCCATCTTGCGCATGCCTTCTGGCGAACAGCGCTACCTGAACGCCGATTGCCGTGCCACCGTTGGCATCGTCGGTAACGTCGACCACCATAACGCCAGCCTCGGTAAGGCCGGCCGCAGCCGCTGGAAGGGCATCCGTCCTCGTCAGCGCGGTATGTCCATGAATCCTGTCGATCACCCGAACGGCGGTGGCGGCGGTAAGAAGAAGGGTGGCGGCGGTCGTCAACACCTCAAGTCTCCGTGGGGCCAGCTCGCCAAGGGCTTCCCGACCCGCACCAAGGCGAAGGCCTCCAACAACCAAATCATCCTGCGCCGCAACGGCCGCAAGGTGAAGCAGGTCTAACCCTTCCTAATCCTCTCATAACATGGCACGCTCCCGCAAAAAGGGTTTCTATGTCGACGCCCACCTCGTCGACAAAGTCTCCGTCGCCCAGAAGGCCAACAGCCGTAAGCCGATCAAGACCTGGTCTCGCCGCTCGACGGTCACCCCGGACTTCATCGGTCTCAATCTTGAAGTCCACAACGGCAAGGCCTTCGTCCCCGTCTATGTGACGGAAAACATGGTCGGCCATAAGCTCGGAGAGTTCGCTCCTACGCGTACCTTCCGCCAGCACACCCAGCCCTCCCGCAAGGAAGCTCAGTAATCCACACCGTGCGCAACGTCCTCACCATGTCCGCTCTTCTCGTCACCGCCACCGCGGTCGGCGCGGAAGTCCGTGCGCTTGGTGCGGCCGAAGCGGATGGCAAGGCTCCGGTCGTCGCGGTCATCACCGCCCGCGCGACGGATCTGGTTGTCCTGGATGGCGGACACGACCGCGGCTTCCGCCCCGGTACGGTCTGTAACGTGAGCCGTGACGGACGCGCCTTCGGCGCCCTCGTCATTGCCGAAGCCGGTCTCCACCGCTCGGTCGCCCTCATCCTCTCCCTCGACAACTCCGCTGGCATCAACGCCGGCGACCTCGTCACCCCCCGCGCCAATCCCCGCATCTAACCCAATCTTTACCAAAGTCATGGAAGTCCACGCCACCACCCGTTTTGCCCGTATGTCGCCCCAGAAGGTCCGCGAAGTCGCGCGCCAGATCCAAGGCCTCCCCGCCGAAGAAGCCGTCCAGCTTCTCCGCTTCATCCCGCGCAAGTCCGCCCGCCTTCTGGGCAAGACCCTCGCCAGCGCGATCGCCAATGCCGAGAACAACCACAACCTTTCCAGCAGCGATCTCGTGATCGTCTCCGCTACGGTTAACCAGGGTCCGGTCATCAAGCGTTCGATGCCGGCCGCCCGCGGTTCCGCTCACCCTATCCACAAATCCATGAGCCACATCCGCGTGTCTCTGGGTTCCGCCACCAAGTAATTTTCGAAACATGGGCCAGAAAGTAAATCCGATCGGCTTCCGTCTAGCCGTCCGCCGCAACTGGGAATCCCGCTGGTACGCCACCAAGCGCGACTTCCCGGCCAACATCCTCGAGGACTATCGCATCCGCGAGTTCCTCAAGGAGAAGCTCCGCCAGGCCGCCGTGCCCCGCATCTTCATCGAACGCGCCGGCCAGAAGGTCCGCGTCCGCATCTGGACCGCCCGCCCGGGCGTCGTCATCGGCCGCAAGGGCGATGAGCTCAAGAACCTCCGTGCCGAGATCCAGAAGGTCGCCGGCAAGGCCCGCATCGACGACATCATCCTCGAGGTGAACGAAGTGAAGCGCCCCGACCTCGTGGCCCAGCTCGTCGCCGAGAACATCGCCCTGCAGCTCGAGCGCCGCATCTCCTTCCGCCGCGCCATGAAGAAGGCTGTCCAGACCACCATGACCAACGGCGCCGATGGCATCCGTATCCGCCTCGGCGGTCGTCTCGGTGGCGCTGAAATCGCCCGCGTCGAGTCCGCCCGCGTCGGTCGCGTGCCGCTCCACACCCTTCGCGAGAACATCGACTACGGTTTCACCGAGGCCCGCACCCTGGCTGGCAAGGTCGGCATCAAGTGCTGGATCTGCTCCAAGGACTCCGAGTTCTAAGCCATCCCTCCAACCCTCCACCTTCTAGACCAACATGGCCAATCTCCAACCCGCTCGCACCAAGTGGCGCAAGCACCGCAAGGGCAAGATCCGTGGCAACGCCACGGCCTGCAACACTCTGTCCTTCGGCGACTTCGGCATCCAGTCCCTCGATCGCGGCCGCGTCCCGGCCAACCAGATCGAAGCCGCCCGTATCGCCATCTCCCGTTCGCTTAAGCGTAAGGGCAAGATGTGGATGCGGATCTTCCCTCACACCCCGGTGACCAAGAAGCCGGCCGAAGTCCGAATGGGCTCCGGTAAGGGTAGCGTCGAGTACTACGTGGCCTGCATCAAGCCGGGCACCATGCTCTTCGAGGTCGGCGGCGTGCCGATCACGGTCGCCCGCGAAGCCATGCGCCTCGCCGACACCAAGCTCCAGCTCCGCTGCCGTTTCGTGGCCCGCGAAGAGCTCGAAAAGTATTGATGCATCAGGCCCCGACCACCCATAACTGACCCTTTTCACCGATGTCCACCTACCGGAAAGATAAGCCCACCGCCGCTACGGCCCTGCGCCCCCTGGCTCCTGCCGAACTGCAGAAGCGTATCCGCGAAGCCCGCGAAGAACTCCTCAGCCTCCGCCTCAAGAAGGCCACCGGCGCCGTCGAGAACTCCTCCCGTTTCCGCGCCCTGCGCCGCGACGTCGCCCGTTGCATGACGATTCTTTCCGGCAAGTCCGCCCCGGCGAAGAAGAAGTAATCCATCTCCTAACTCCCTTTCCCGATGTCCGAAGACCGCTCCAACCGCAAGACCCTCCTAGGTCTCGTCGCCTCCCGCTCGGGCGACAAATCCATCAAGGTGAACTTCCAGTACACCGTTCCTCACCCCGTCTACGGGAAGGAAGTCAAGCGCCGCACCGTCCTGCACGCCCACGACGAAAAGAACGAGTGCAAGCCTGGCGACAAGGTCGAGATCATGGAGACCCGCCCCCTTTCGAAGCTCAAGCGCTGGCGCGTCGTCCGCGTCGTCGAAGCCGCGAAGGTCGCCGCCGAGTCCATCGACGACTAATCGGCCCCACCTCACTCCAGACCTTTCTTACAATGATTCAGATGCTTTCCCGGCTCGAAGTAGCCGACAACACCGGAGCCCGCAGGGTCCGCATGATCCGCCGTCTCGGCCAGCTGACCGACACCGCCGGCGTGGGTGATATCATCATCTGCTCCGTCAAGGATTCCACCCCTGACGCCCAGGTGAAGAAGGGTTCCGTCTGCCGCGCCGTGATCGTCCGCACCGTCGCCCCTATCCGCCGCGCGGATGGCAGCTACCTGCGCTTCGACACCAACGCCGTCGTCATTCTCGATGAGAACGGCAACCCCAAGGGCACCCGCATCTTCGGGCCCGTCGCTCGCGAACTCCGCAGCAAGAACTTCATGAAGATCATCTCCCTCGCTCCCGAGGTACTCTGAACAACCATGTCCAAGACCGACATCAAGAAGGGTGACGAAGTCGTCGTCATCTCCGGCGCCGAAAAAGGCAAGCGTGGCAAGATCGTCAGCTACAACCGTGCTGACGAACGCGTCACCATCGAGGGCCTCAACCTCGTCAAGCGCCACCTGAAGCGCACCCAGGACGGACAGGGCGGCATCACCGAGCGTGAGGCCCCCATCCATCGCTCCAACGTGATGCTTGGCTCCCTCTGGGACGCCCGTCGCGCCAAGAAGCCGGCCAAGGCCGCTAAGAAGTAATCCTGACGAAACCACCCGAGAATTAACACGAAAATGGCATCCGTTCCTTATCTGAAGAAGTACTACCTCGAGAAGGTCGTCCCCGAGCTCATCAAGAGCCGCGGCTACAAGAACATCCATCAGGTCCCAAACCTGAAGAAGATCGTCCTCAATTCCGCCTTCAAGGCCGAAGCCGACAAAGGTCACATCGCCGAAGTCGTCAAGGACCTCACCAAGCTCTCCGGCCAGAAGCCGGTCATCACCAAGGCCTCTAAGTCCGTCGCCGCCTTCAAGGTGCGCGAAGGTATGACCCTCGGCTGCATGGTCACCCTCCGTGGTGCCCGCATGTGGGAATTCTACCTCCGCCTCACCGCGGTGGCTCTCCCGATGATCCGCGACTTCCGCGGAACCTCGAACCGCCTCGATGGTCGCGGCAACTACTCGCTCGGCATCGCCGACCACACCATCTTCCCTGAGACCCAGGCTGACGGTTCCCAGCGGGCCAATATCGGCATGGACGTCATCATCGTGACTTCCGCCAACAACGACGACGAAGGCCGCGAACTGCTCCGCCTCCTCGGCATGCCGTTCCGCCGCTCCAGCGCCGCCGACGCGGCCGCTGCTACCGCCACCGCCGCCAAGGCCTAACCCTACCACCCCTTACTAGCATGGCCAAGAAGTCCGTCATTCAGCGCGCCCTCAAGCGCGAACGTCTCGTCAAGAAGTACGCCGTCAAGCGTGCCGAACTCAAGAAGACCCTCTCCGACCCCAAGGTCACCGAGGAAGCTTTCTACGAAGCCCAGCGTGCCCTCGCCAAGTTGCCCCGCAGCTCGTCGAAGGTCCGCCAGAAGAACCGCTGCTCCATCTCCGGTCGTCCGCGTGCGTTCATCCGCAAGTTCGGCCTTTCCCGTATCACCTTCCGCGAGCTCGCGCTCAACGGCCAGATTCCCGGCGTCACCAAGGCCTCCTGGTAATCCAACAGCAAAAACAAAACCATGTCCGCTTCTACTGACACCGTCGGGGATTTCCTGACCTCCATCCGCAACGCTTCGCAGGCCAACAAGGCCGTGATCACCGTCCAGTGGTCCCGTCTTCGCGAAGGCGTCGCCAAGATCCTCGTTGACGCCGGTTACGTCGCCTCCGCCCGCAAGGCCGAGCGCGAAGGCCTCCCCGTCCTCGAACTCTCCCTCAAGTACGTCGCCGGCGTTCCTGCCATCACCAGCATCGAGCGCGTCTCGACCCCTGGCCGTCGCGTCTACGCTGGATACTCTTCCGTTCCGAAAGTCATCGGCGGCATGGGTGTCTCCATTCTCACCACCTCCCGTGGCGTCATGACTGACGCCGAAGCCCGCCGCCAGAAGGTCGGTGGCGAGCTCCTCGCGAAGGTCTGGTAATCCGTCCAACCCTTAAAACAAGCAACTCAATGAGCCGAATTGGTAAGCAGCCCGTCAACATCCCCGACAAGGTGACCGTGTCCGTGAAGGACAATGTCGTCGTCGTCAAGGGACCTAAGGGCGAACTCTCGAAACCCTTCCCGAAGGAGATCGGCGTCGTCGTCGACGCCAAGATCGTCAACGTCTCTGACCTCACCGAGGTCAAGGACGCTGCCGGCAAGGTCCAGAAGCCCGGCACCGCTGGCGCTCTCCATGGAACCGTCCGCGCCATCATCCGCAACATGTGCGAGGGCGTGGCCACCGGTTACTCCAAGACCCTCCTGATCGAGGGCGTCGGTTTCAAGGCTGCCCTCAAGGGCAACGTCCTCGACCTCGCTCTCGGTTACTCCCACCCGATCCGCTACACCATTCCGACCGGCGTCAACGTCGTCGTCACCGATGGCACCAAGCTGGTGATCACCGGCGCCGACCGCCATATGGTCGGCCAGGTCGCTTCCTCGATCAAGCTCTACAAGCCGGTCGAGCCTTACAAGGGCAAGGGCGTCCGCGTCGAAGGTGAATTCGTCCGCCGTAAGGAAGGCAAGAAGACGGCCTAATCCGCCTGAACCGAACACATTCCATGAAACTGCAGAAGAAGAATCTCCTGGCGCAGAAGCGCCGCTGGCGCATCCGCAAGACGGTGCGCGGCACCGCCGCCCGTCCCCGTCTGGCCCTCAAGATGACCCACATGCATCTCTACGCCCAGGCCATCGACGACGACAAGGGCGTGACCCTCGTCTCGCTCGCCTCCACCTCCAAGGATCTCCGCGGCCAGAAGCTGAAGGCCAACGTCGGTGGCGCCGCCACCTTCGGCGCTGCTTTCGGCGTCAAGGCCAAGGCCGCCGGTCTCACGACCGTCGTCTTCGACCGCGCCGGCCGCCGTTACCACGGCACCGTCAAGTCCTTCGCCGAAGCCGCCCGCCAGGCTGGCCTGACCTTCTAATTTCATGAGCGCAGAAAACACCCCCGCCGCGGCTCCCGCAGCCTCCGCCCCCGCCGCCCCCGGCGCCCCTAGCCGTTCCGGTCCCGGCGGCGATCGTCGTGGTCCTGGTGGCCCTGGTGGTCCCGGCGGCCGTCGCAACGGCCCTGGCGGCCCAGGCCGTGGTCCTCGTCGCGATAACCGCAACGACGCCCCTGCTTCCGAATACAACGACAAGGTCGTCCACATCAACCGCTGCTCGAAGGTCGTCAAAGGCGGCCGTCGCTTCAACTTCGCCGCGCTCGTCGTGGCCGGTGACGGCAAGGGCCGCGTCGGCGTGGGTTACGGCAAGGCCAAGGAAGTTCCTGATGCAATCCGCAAGGGAACTGACCGCGCCCACCGCGCCCTCGTCCGCGTCAATCTCCGTGGCAACACCATCCCGCACGAAGTCATCGGCCACGCCGACGGCGGCGTCGTGATGCTCCGTCCGGCTGCCCCTGGTACCGGCCTCATCGCCGGCGGCGGCGTCCGCGCCGTGCTCGAAGTCGCCGGTTACAAGGACGTCCTCTCGAAGTCCATGGGATCCAACAATCCCCAGGCGATCGTGAAGGCCACCTTGGACGGTCTCTCTAAGCTCCGTACTCTCGAACAAATCAAGGCTCTCCGCGCCTAAGCGGAACACACAGATATGAAACTCGACGCTCTGCCCAAAATCAAGGGCTCCACTCACCGCCATAAGATCCTCGGCCGCGGCCGCGGTACCGGTCACGGCAAGACTTCTGGCCGTGGTCACAAAGGCATGAAGGCCCGCTCCGGCGGCGGCCATCGCCCCGGCTTCGAAGGTGGCCAGATGCCCCTCTACCGTCGTCTGCCCAAGCGCGGCTTTAACAACGTCAACCGCATCGAGTACGCCGTGCTTAACGTGCGCGATTTCGAAGAGCTCGAAGGTAAGACCTTCGGCCTCGAAGAACTCGTCGCTGCCGGCGTCCTGCGCAAGTCCGCCCCTCTCCTCAAGATTCTCGGTACTGGCGAGCTCACGCGCGCCGTCACCGTCAAGGCCCACCGTTTCTCCAAGGACGCGAAAGCGAAGATCGAGAAAGCTGGCGGCAAGGCGGTCCTCATCGAAATCAAGAAGTCGGCCACCGCCGCTGAGTGAGCCTCGGCTCGCCCCTGTCCTCGATGTTCTCGGCCTTCGCCAACTGCTGGAGGATTCCTGAGCTCAGGGCCCGGCTGATTGCTACCGTGGCCATGGTGTTCGTGGCCCGTATCGGCGCGAACATCCCGCTGCCGGGTATCGATCCGAAGGACATCATGGATTACTACCACTCCATGGCCGACAAGTCGTCGGGCGGAGTGGTGGCGATGTACAACATGTTCACGGGTGGCGCGCTCCTCAAGGGCGCGGTCTTCTCGTTGGGCATCATGCCCTACATCAGCGCTTCCATCATCATGCAGCTGATGTCGGCGGTCGTTCCGTCGATTGCGCGGCTGCAGCAGGAAGGTGAGATTGGCCGCCAGAAGGTCGCTCAGTATTCTCGCTACCTGACCATCCTTATCGCGCTCGTCCAGTCTGCGCTGCTCCTTGGTGCCTTCTGTAATCCGCAGCAGGTCGGTCAGGCACTCGGTCTGGGCAACTTCACCGGCACCATTGTCGTCATGGAGAGCAAGACGCTCTTTGTCTGCCTCGGCGTTTGTCTTCTCACTTCCGGATCGATCGTCATGCTCTGGCTTGGCGAGCAGATTACCCAGCGCGGCATCGGTAACGGAACCTCGGTTCTTATCACCATCGGCATCCTCGCCGATCTTCCTGGCGCTCTCACTTCCTTCGTCGACATGACTTTCGGCGGCAAGATCGGTGCCGCCGCCGTCAACTCCCACGGCTGGGAGAAGGCCGCCGGCATGATTCTTCTCTTCGTCGTCGTCACCGCCGCGATGGTCGCCATCAATCAAGCCGTCCGCAAGATTCCGATCCAGTACGCCCAGCGCATGGTCGGTCGCAAGATGTACGGGGCGCAGACCAACTACCTGCCGCTCAAGGTGAACTACGCGGGCGTGATGCCGGTCATCTTCGCCGGCGCCATCATGAGCTTCCCGCCCATGCTGCTCAATCCGTTGGCGACCTATTTCCCGACGCTAAGCTTCCTCAGCGAGTTGGCCGACTTCTTCAACCGAAGCAACGCGTTCTACTACACCCTCTACTCGGTGCTGATCTTCGGCTTCAGCTACTTCTGGATCTCGATCATGTTCCGTCCGGTGCAGATCGCCGACGACCTCAAGAAAAACAACGGCTACATCCTCGGCGTCCGGCCCGGCGAGCACACCGCCCAGTTCCTGGACTTCGTGATGACGCGGCTCACGCTGGCGGGATCGATCTTCCTGCTCACCATCGCGCTGATGCCGGATCTCTTCATCTACCAGTTCAACTTCCCGATGCGTCTTGCGTCGTTCCTCGGCGGCACGGGTGGCTTGATCACGGTCGGCGTGATGCTCGACACGATGCGCCAAGTGGAGACCTATCTCCTGCAGCGAAACTACGAAGGCTTCCTGAAGAAGGGTCGCATTGGTGGCATTCCGGTGCCCGCCTCTGGCCTTCGCACCGATGCCGAAGCTTCTGCGCTCGGTTCTCTCGAGAAGGTCTGCCTGTTCCTGTTCGTCCTCGGCGTTGTCGCTTGGGGGCTGAATCATTGGGGTGCGTTCGCTCGCTAAGCTTTTCCCGGGATGATTGATTTGAAGTCGGCCGAGGACGTGAGTCGCATGCGTGCCGCCTGTGCCGCGGCCGCGCGCGTGCTACACGATCTGTCGACTCTCGTCGTCCCAGGTATCTCGACCGCTGGACTGGATTCCGCCGCTCGTGGGCTGATGGCTCGACATGGCTGCGAGAGCGCCTGCCACGGTTACGTGGTCGGCCGCCTGAGCTATCCGGGTTACGTCTGCATCTCCCTTAACGATGAGATCGTCCATGGCATCGGCGCCGCTGATCGTATCATCCGCGACGGTGACCTGGTCTCATTGGATGTGGTCGTCCGCCGCGATGGGTTCATCGGGGATAACGCCCGTACGGTCATGGTCGGTGCCGTCGACCCTCAGGCCCGTCAACTTTGCTTAGATACCGAAAAGTCCCTCCTAGCCGGCATCGCTGCCGTGAAGCCCGGCAACAGGGTAGGGGACATCTCTGCGGCCATCCAGGAGGCGCTTGCCCCCGGAGGGTATGGTATCGTGAGGGACTTCGTCGGGCATGGTGTCGGTCGAAAGATGCACGAAGAACCCCAGATTCCTAACTATGGCAAGGCTGGAACTGGACCTAAGTTACTGCCTGGCATGGCTTTAGCCATTGAACCCATGGTAAACCTAGGCTCCCACAAGATCGTCATGGCTTCGGACGGCTGGACCGCCCGGACCGCCGACGGCAAGGTCTCCGCGCACTTCGAACACACCGTTTTAGTGACCGAAAATGGGGCGGAAATCCTGACCCTCGTTTAAACCGCATTTTTTGCTTTCAAATCCCACCAGAACCTCCAAGTTCCGACCTCTTTCCCACCTTCCAAACAGCACGGACACCATGCCACGAATCCTCGGCGTAGACATTCCCAACAACAAGAAAGTAGAGATCTCTCTCCGCTATATCTATGGTATCGGCCCCCGCCGCGCCACTGAGATTTGCGATGCTCTCGGCTTTGATCCTGCCATGCGCGCTCAGAATCTTTCTGAAGAGCAGCTGAACAAGATCGTCGAGTACATCGTACGCATGGGGTACAAGTGCGAAGGTGACCTTCGCCGCGACATCGCGCAGAACTTGAAGCGCCTCCAGGCGATCAAGTGCTACCGCGGTCTCCGCCACTTCCGCGGCCTCCCGGTCCGTGGTCAGCGCACGCGCACCAACGCCCGTACCCGTAAGGGCAAGCGTAAGACCGTCGGCGTCGCCGCGGCTCCTTCCAAGTAAGCCAACCTTTCTCCTAACACTATTTTACGATGAGCGAAGAAGCCCCCAAGACCCCCAAGGCAAAGAAGCCGAAGGCCCCTGCCGCCGACGCTGCCGCCGCCCCCGAAGTCGTCGCTGCCGCGGCCGCTCCGGCCGAAGCCGCCGCCCCCGAGCGCAAGGAGATCACCGCCAAGGAACTCCTCGGCGAAGAGCTCGGTGAAGTGAAGGTTCGTCGCGCCAAGGGCTCGAAGAACATCACCACTGGCATCTGCCACATCCTGGCTACCTTTAACAACACCAAGGTCACGATCACCGACCCCAGCGGCAACGTGATCTCCTGGGGTAGCGCCGGCCGCCACCAGTTCCGCGGTTCCCGCAAGTCCACCGCTTACGCCGCTCAGGTCGTCTGCTCCGAAGCCGCCAAGCTCGCCATGGCTCACGGACTCAAGGACGTCTCCGTCCGCGTCAAGGGCCCGGGCATGGGCCGCGACAGCGCCATCCGCGCCCTCCAGGTGCTCGGCCTGAACGTCACCTCGATTCTCGATACCACTCCGATTCCTCACAACGGCTGCCGTCCTCCGAAGCGCCGTCGCGTCTAATCGTCCCTGCTTTCCGCATCACCGTCCGGCTATGGCAAACCGGGCGGGTCCTCCAATCCGCCACCTCTACCAAATCCTAATACACCATGTCTCGTTACACCGGTCCTACCACGAAGCTCAACCGTCGCTTCGGTCAGAATATTTTCCCCACCTCCAAGGGTGAGGAGCGTCGTCCGTACCCTCCGGGTATCCACGGCAAGACGACCCGCCGCAAGGTCTCCGAATACGGCGTCGGCCTCAATGAGAAGCAGAAGCTTCGCATGATGTACGGCCTGACCGAGAAGCAGTTCCGCCTCTCCTTCGAGCGCGCCAAGCGCATGGGCGGCGTCGCCGGTGACAATTTCCTCCGTATTCTCGAGACCCGTCTCGATAACGTGGTGTTCCGCCTTGGTTTCGCCAACTCCCGCGCCGCTGCCCGTCAGCTCGTGGCCCACGGACATATCCGCATCAACGGCCATAAGGTCGACGTAGCCAGCTACGCCACCTCGCCGGGCGAGAAGATCGAAGTCCGCGACCGCACCTCTTCCAAGCAGCTCGCCACCCGCGCCGTCGAAGAAGGCCAGGGTCGTTCCGCTCCCGCCTGGCTCGTCGTCCTCCCTGAGCAGCTCAACGGACAGATCGTCCGCGAGCCCGCCAAGGAAGAACTGCCTTCTGACGTCAACGTCCAGATCATCGTCGAATTCTACAGCCGCTGATCCCAGCACAGAACCAACACCAACCGGACCCACAGACATGACCAAGCGACTCGGACAATTCCAACGCCCCAAGACCCTCAAGAAGGAGGAGTCTTCCGCCACCCTTACCTACGCGAAGTATTTCGCCGAGCCCTTCGAGACTGGCTTCGGCCACACCGTCGGCAACTCGCTCCGCCGCATCCTGCTGAGCTCCATCGAAGGCGCCGCGATCTCCGCGGTGACGATCGAAGGCGTGCAGCACGAGTTCCAGCCGATCGAAGGTGTCGTCGAAGACGTCACCGAAATCGTCCTCAACCTCAAGAAGGTGCGCATCCGCACCGAGGCCAATAAGCGCGAAGCCTTCAAGGGCACCATCGACGTCAACAAGTCCGGCCCCGTGAAGGCTTCGGACATCAAGTTCGAGACCAAGGGCGCCACGGTCACCCTCGTCAACCCTGACCAAGTCATCTGCACCCTCGACCGTAAGCGTCGCTTCTACGCCGACCTCGAAGTCACCGTTGGACGTAGCTGGGCTTCCGCCGAGGAGAACAAGAAGGCCGAGCAGGCCATCGGTTCCATCCCCGTCGACTCCCTCTTCTCCCCGGTCACCCTGGTGAAGTACTCCGTCGAATCCACCCGCTCCGGCGACAAGACCGACTACGATAAGCTCGTCCTCGAAATCTCGACCGACGGCCGCATCACCCCGGACGAAGCCCTCAAGGAAGCGTCCGCCATCCTGCGCCATCACCTCGAAGTGTTCGATACCGTCTCCGCCGACTCCGTCGAGTTCGAGACCGGTCACAAGGAGATCAGCGAAGAGACCAACCGTCTCCGCAAGCTGCTCAACATGTCCGTTAACGAAATCGAGCTTTCCGTCCGCGCAGCCAACTGCCTCAACAACGCCAACATCAACACCGTCGGTGAACTGGCGATGAAGACCGAGCAAGAGATGCTCAAGTACCGCAACTTCGGCAAGAAGTCCCTCAACGAGATCAAGGCCAAGCTCGAACAGCTGGGTCTGTCCCTCGGCCAGAAAATCAACGAGGGTCTCCTCGACAAGGGCGTCAACGCCTAACCCAGACCGGAACCCACACTCATGCGTCACCGCAAACACAGTCACGTCCTTGGCGTCAAGACGGCTCACCGCCGCTCGCTCGTCGCGAATCTCGCCTCCGCGCTATTCACGAATGCTCGCATCACCACGACGCTCTCCCGTGCCAAGGCCATCCGTCCTTTCGCCGAGCAGATCATCACCTACGCGAAGAAGGCTGAGCAGTCCGCCGACAAGTCGGTGAAGCTGCACTACTACCGCCTGGCCATCGCCAAGCTGCGTAACGAAGACGCCGCCCAGCTCCTGTTCAAGGAGCGTGTGCAGCAGTTCCTCGGTCGCACCGGCGGCTACACCCGCATCTACAAGCTCGGCGCCCGTAAGGGTGACGCGGCTGAGACGGCCCTCATTGAGCTCGTGGCTAAGGACGATAAGTCCCCGGCCATGACCCCGAAGGCCAAGGTGGCTCGCAAGCCCAAGGCCAAGAAGGAAGCGGCGGCTGCTTCTGCTCAGGCCTAAGCTTATCGCCCAGGCCTGAACCCGAGACGCGTCCGCCCCCCGGCTGGCGCGTCTCGCCTTTTTAACCACCCAACGCCCACCATGCTACAGTCCGTCGATCTCGCCGTCTTCTTGGCTTTCCTGGCCGGGTTGGGTGCGGTCGTCCTGTTTGGCCTGCAGGCATGGTACGATCGCCGCGACGTGCTTCTGTCGGACCACCGCCGCATCAACTCCGCATTTTCCTGTGTCCGTTGCAATGTGACCTACGTCCGTCCCCGCCTTCGCGAGGAGGCCGTTTGCCCCCACTGCGGCTGGAACAATGTTCGCCTCAAGTTCTGAATCCTCCACACTTTCCCACCATGGCCACCCAGTCCATCGCCATTCTCGATTTCGGCTCGCAGCTGACCAAGGTCATCGCACGCCGCATCCGTGAGTGCAACGTCCACTCCCGTATCTATCCCTTTGGCGTCACCGCCGAGACCCTCCGCGCCGACGGCGTCGTGGGCGTTATCCTCTCCGGCGGCCCTGACAGCGTGAAGGCCAAGGGTTCGCCGCACCCGCATCCGGGCGTCTTCGAGATGGGGCTGCCCGTGCTCGGCATCTGCTATGGCGTCCAGCTCATGGGTCAGATGCTCGGCGGCAACGTGGCCAGCAGCTCCCATCGCGAATACGGGCATGGCGTCCTTTCCTTCGGTAAGGGCTCGCAACTGCTGCAGGGCTTGAAGTCCCCGCTACGCATCTGGAATTCGCACGGCGATAAAATCACCCGCCTTCCGCGAGGCTTCAAGGCCGTCGCCTCGACGGAGAACTCCGAGTGCGCGGTCATCGAAGATCCGAAGCGCCGCTTCTACGGCATCCAGTTCCACCCCGAGGTCGCCCACTCCGAGCGCGGCATCGACATCCTCCGCAACTTCCTCTTCCGCATCTGCCGCTGCAAGCCGACCTGGAAGATGGACGACTACGTCGAGACGGCCGTCCGCGAGATCCGCGAGAAGGTCGGCAAGTCCCAGGTCATCCTCGGTCTCTCCGGCGGCGTCGATTCCTCCGTCGCAGCCGCCCTCATCCAGCGCGCTATCGGCAAGCAACTGACCTGCGTCTTCGTCGATAACGGCCTACTCCGTCTCAACGAACGCGCTCAGGTTGAGAAGATGTTCCGCGGCAAGTTCAAGGTGGACCTCCGTGTCGTCGACGCCTCCGCGGCTTTCCTGCGCAAACTCAAGGGCGTCACCGACCCCGAGCGTAAGCGCAAAATCATTGGCCACGAATTCATTAAGGTCTTCGAACGCTCCATCGCCGAAGTCCAGCGCACGAAGAAGGGTAAGGTCGACTTCCTCGCCCAAGGTACGCTCTACCCCGACGTCATCGAATCCCTTTCGCCCAACGGCGGCCCAGCCGCCACGATCAAGAGCCACCACAACGTGGGCGGCCTGCCCAAGCACATGAAGCTGAAGCTGCTCGAACCCCTGCGCGAACTCTTCAAGGACGAGGTCCGCGCCCTCGGCGAAGCCCTCGGCCTGCCGCATGACATGGTCTGGCGCCACCCGTTCCCGGGCCCCGGTCTCGCGGTCCGCGTCTGCGGTGAAATCACCAAGGAGCGCCTCGAGATTCTCCGTAAGGCCGACGATATCTTCATCAACGAACTCCGCACCTCCGGCCAATACGCCAAGGTCTGGCAGGCCTTCGCGGTCTTCCTGCCGGTGCGCAGCGTCGGTGTGATGGGCGACGGTCGAACCTATGACAACGTCTGCGCCCTCCGTGCCGTGACTTCTTCTGACGCGATGACGGCCGACTGGGCCCGCCTGCCGTACGACGTGCTGCAGCGTGCCTCGACCCGCATCATCAACGAAGTGAAGGGCATCAACCGCGTGGTCTACGACGTCTCGTCCAAGCCGCCGGCGACTATCGAATGGGAATAAACCGGGGTTTGCCCCGTTGACACCCCCTTTGGCCCGTCCTTACCTAGTTGCCAGTGTCTGAACCCGGCTTCCAGGTCATCGCGCGCCGCTGGCGTCCCCGTTGCTTCGACGAACTCGTCGGGCAGGAACACATCGTCAGGACCCTCCGCAATGCGCTCGAGACGAAGCGCATGGCCCATGCCTATCTGTTCATCGGTCCGCGTGGCACCGGCAAGACGACGACCGCCCGCATCCTGGCCAAGGCCCTGAACTGCGCCGGCGGCCCCAAGCCGGACTTCTCCCTCGAGGATCCGGTCTGCCTGGCAATCGAGCAGGGTAACTGCCTCGACGTGGTCGAGATCGACGCTGCTTCCAATCGCTCCATCGACGACGCCAAGAAGATCCGTGACGAATGCCAGTACGCCCCGAGCAACTGCCCGTTCAAAGTCTTCATCATCGACGAAGTTCACCAGCTCTCGAAGGACGCCTTCAACGCGCTCCTCAAGACGCTCGAAGAGCCGCCGCCCTGGGTTAAGTTCATCCTGGCGACGACCGAGGCGGACAAGATCCTGCCGACCATCACCTCCCGTTGTCAGCGCCTGGAGTTCCACCCGATCTCGGAGGAAGTCATCGCCGCCCAGCTCGCCCGCATCGTCAAGGCCGACGGCGTCACGGCCGACCAGCACGCCCTCACGGCGATCGCCCGCCTCGCTTCCGGCGGCATGCGCGACTCCCAGTCGATCCTCGATCAGGTGATTTCGTTCTCCGGCAAGAAAATCACCGAGGCTGACGTGCTTTCCATCTACGGACTCGCCTCCGTCCAGCAGGTCACCGACCTCTGCCACGGCATCGCCACGTGCGACGGTAAGAAGGTCCTCGCGCTCTGCGATGCCTTCCATGCCGAAGGAAGAGACCTGCTCCGCGTACTCGCCGATCTCCAGGTCCGCGTCCGCGCCGCCACCCTTGATTCGGTCCGCTCTGGCGGAAACTCCGCCCAGCTCGGCGCTCCCGCTCGCCACGGAGCAGCTCGTCCGTCTCCTGGAATGCCTGCAAGAAGGGGAGAACGGTATCCGCCAAGGTCTCTCGCCTCGGGCCAACTTCGAGGTGACGCTGCTCAAGGCAATCGAGCAAAGTAGGTCGCGATCGATAGACCTCCTCATCAAAGACATCGCCGCCGCCGCAGCTGGTCTCCCTCGGGAGCCCGGCCAAAAAAAAATAAGGACCACGGCGGCCGTACTGACGGCGCCTGAGCCTGATGCGGTCGCGCCCGTCGCCACTGCTCCCGCCGTCGCGCCGACGCCTTCGCGCGTCGTTGACGTGCCGATCGAGGACTCGGGCATGCTGGAGGATTCTCTGCCGCCTTTGGATGTCGAAGCCGCCGAGGCCGAGGCCAGCCACTCTGACCGCCGCGCCGACTTCGTCTTCCCCGAAGCCGCCCTCGCCAGCCTGCCGGTTGCTGAAGTCGGCAAGACCGCTTTCCCAGGCGAAAAAGAATTCGTCGAGGCAGTGAACGCACTGCCGCCCGGACTTAAGGACAAACTGAAGGACACCATCGGGGCGGACTTCACGGCCCTACGTCCGATCCCGGCCGGTAAGCTGCGTCGCCCGCTCTGACCGTGGCGCCGTCGACCGAAATCGGCGTCATCTCCGATACGCACGGCCGGCTTCGCGCCGAAGCCCTCATCGCCTTAGAAGGATGCGACGTGATTTTCCACGCTGGCGATGTCTGCGGTCCACTCATCGTGCCGCAGCTCGCTGAGATTGCACCCTGCCATGTGGTCGCAGGTAATTGCGATGACGACGAGGCGCTCCCGCTGACCTCGCTGCAGGTCGTTGCTGGGCTTCGCATCCTATTGCATCACGGACATCTAGCGGTGGACGAGGCGGCATTCCGGCCCGACATCGTGATTACGGGTCATACGCATGTCCCTAAGATCGAGCAGGACGGTGGCGTACTGCGACTCAACCCAGGCAGCGCCGGCCCTCGGCGCTTTAACCTTCCCGTGACGGTCGCCCGGATTACGGTGCGGGAGGGTGGGGCGAGCGTCCGCCTCATCACCCTCGACGTGACATGAAGCAACCCCTGCCCATCGATACCCTTCAGGACGGCCTGGTCGCCGCCTGCGGTCGCGTGCGTCGGATAGTCCTGCGCGCTCCTACGGGGTCGGGCAAGTCGACCCGCATCCCCCAGATGCTCCTCGACCTGAATCTCGTGCAGGGCCAGATCGTCGTCCTGCAGCCTCGGCGCATCGCCGCCCGCCTCCTCGCCGCGCGCATCGCGCAGGAACGCGAGGTCCGGCTTGGGGGTGAAGTGGGTTACCAGATTCGCTTCGAACGCGTGGAGTCCGCCCAGACGCGCATCAAGTTCGTGACCGAGGCCCTCTTGCTCCGGCAGATGGCATCGGATCCCGAACTCAAGGGCGTGGGCGCGGTGGTCTTCGATGAATTCCACGAACGCAATCTCCACTCCGATGTGGCGTTGGCCCTCGCCCGCCGCCTCCAAGAGACCCATCGCCCGGATCTATTGATCATGGCGATGTCCGCGACGCTCGATACCGAGGCTGTCGCGAAGTGGCTTGGTTCGGCTGAGACCTTGGCTGCGGACGGTCGCGCTTATCCCGTCCAGATTGAGTATACCCACATGCCGCGCAATTCGACCCGGCCGATCTGGGATGCCGCGGCAGAACAGGTGCGTCGTGTCCTGCAGGAAGAGGACGAAGGCGACATCCTGGTCTTCATGCCGGGGTCATATGAAATCATGCGCACCATCGGCGCGGTGCGGAATCTTCCCCAATCCGGTGGCGTCGATATCCTTCCACTCTACGGCGAACTGCCTCCCGAAGAACAGGATCGCGCCGTTAAGCCGAGCCCAGGCCGCAAGGTCATCGTGGCGACTAATGTCGCCGAGACCTCGCTGACGATTCCCGGCGTCCGCGCCGTGGTCGACGCCGGCCTCGCCCGTATCGCCCGCTTCGACCCGCATCGCGGTATCGACACCTTACTCGTTGAGCCAGTCTCGCAGGCCTCTGCTGAGCAGCGCGCTGGTCGCGCCGGCCGAACCGGCCCCGGCCGTTGCATCCGACTTTGGTCGCAGACCGACCACGAAGCCCGCCCGCTCCGCGAAGTCCCGGAAATCAAGCGAGTCGACCTCTCCGAGACCATCCTGTTGCTGCTTTCTTCCGGCTGGGGCGACGCGGCGACCTTCCCTTGGTATGAGAAGCCCGACGACAAGGCCCTGCAGCGCGCGTTGACCGTTCTCGCGGATCTTGGCGCCGTCGATACGCAGGGCAAGTTGACGCCGATTGGACGCCGCATGTCGGTCTTCCCGGCGCACCCGCGTTATGCGCGCATGCTGCTCGCTGCGGGCGAGCTGGATTGCGTCTTCGAAGTCTGCCGCATCGCCGGCCTCGCCCAAGGCCGCGACATCTTATTCCGTAAGGTCGACGACCGCACCGAGAACGCCCGAGACTCTGTCGAACAGGAAGACGGCTCCGACTTCTTCCCGCGCCTCGCGTTGCTGCAGCAGGCAATCGACCTAAAGTTCGACGCCGACGCCTGCGATCGTTTTGGCGTGCACGGCCAAGCCGCGCGCCAGGCCGACCAGGCCGCCCGTCAGTTCCTGCGCCTCGCGGAAGGGCAGGGGCTTCCCGTCAGCGACCGCATCGCCGACCCCGCCGCGATCCGCCGATGCCTCCTGCTCGGCTTCTCTGACCGCCTCGCCGTTAGGCTCGATGCGGGCACCCTCCGCTGCGCCTTGGTGCACGGTCGTACCGGCGAGCTCCGCCGCGAATCCTCCATCCGTAATGCCAAGCTGTTAGTTGCGGCGGAAGTCGATGAGATCCAGGCGCGCGGGGGTGTGACGACCTATCTTTCTCTGGCGACCGCCATCGAGGAGTCCTGGTTGCAGGAGTTATTCCCCTCCGAATTCTCCACGGTCAACCATGTCCGTTATGACGCCACCCAGCGTCGCGTCGTCACGCGCGTCGAACGGCGCTTCCGCGACCTGGTACTCGAAGCCAAGGAGCGCGATGACGCCCCGTCCGACGCCGCCAGCCGTATCCTCGCCGAGGAAGTCGCCGCCGGCCGGCTGGAACTGGAGAAGTGGGACGCGCCAGTGGATGCGTGGATTCGCCGGGTGAACTTCCTCTCGAAGCATTGTCCCGAACTAGGTATTCCGGTCTTCGATGATGCTGCGCGTCGCATGGTGATTGAAGAAGTCTGCACCGGCGCCGTGGCCTATCGCGATATCCGCGACCGACCGGTCTTCGGCGTCGTCCGCGGCTGGCTGACACATGAGCAGGCCATGGCGCTCGAGACCTATTGCCCGGAGAAGCTCATCCTCCCGCGAAAGAAACATCCTGCTCGTATCGAGTACACCGCCGACGGCCAGGCGGAGATCGAGGCGACCGTACAGGAGCTCTATGATTTCCCGGGCAGCAAGCTGCGGGTGTGCCTCGGCAAGGTGCCGATGGTCATTTGCATTCAGTCGCCTGCCCGCCGCACGCAGCAGCGCACCACCGATCTCGACGCCTTCTGGAAGGGTTCCTACGAAGGCGTGAAGAAGGAACTGCGTGGGCGTTATCCCAGACACGAATGGCGCTGACCCCATGAGCACTTCTTCCGCGCCTTGGTCATCGGTCCCCATCCATGTCATCGACTTCGAGGGAAGTGCGCGCACCGGTGTCGTCGAGTTCGGGGTGGCCACGATTCTGGGCGGAGAAATCGTCTCTGTGTCGACGAGCCTGCACGCTTCGCGCGTTCCCGTGCCCGCGATCGACACCCAGTGCCATGGCTTGTGCGCCAAAGACCTGAAGGGGTTGCCTCCGTTCGAGTCCGAGTGGGATCAGTGGGTTTCTCTCCGTCGCACCGGTCTGCTTGCGGCGCATAACGCCACCGTCGAGTCAGGGCTCTTACGTGGCACCTGGTTGCGCCCCTCCGCTGTGCCGTCGTTCGTTGGCGAGGAAGCCTCCGTCGCCGAATGGGGTCCGTGGATTGATACTTGCCGGCTCGCCCGGGCCTGGGCCCCCTCCTTGGGCGACTTCCGCCTCTCGTCGCTCGTGTCGGTCCTGCGTCTGGCCCCACGCCTTGATGCGCTGGCCGCGGAGCATTGTCCGCCCAACCGCCGTCGGTATCACTGTGCATTATACGATGCCTTGGCTGCGGCCTTGGTATTGCGGGCTCTCTGTGGGTTGGAAGGGCGTTCGTCCGCCCCCCTCTCCCAGTTGGTCCGGGATAGCATCTCGGCTCCGGCCGCCGATGACCTGATGCAAGGCGAGCTCGGGCTATAGTTTCCGCTTCACTCCGAGGGGAGAGCCTAACTAGATAGGCGTCCCTCTATGGCTACCAAGTCCCCCATTCGCGTCGCGGTCACCGGCGCCGCCGGCAACATCGGTTACGCCGCCATCTTCCGCCTGGCTTCCGGTGCCGTGTTCGGTGCCGACCAGCCGGTCGCCCTGAACCTGATCGAAGTCGGGCCCGGCCTCAACGCCCTCGCGGGCGTCGTGATGGAACTTCAGGACTGCGCCTTCCCGCTGCTCACCGACGTCGTCGCCACCGGCGATCTCAACGAAGGCTTCAAGGACGCCGACTGGTGCCTGCTCATCGGCGCGGTGCCCGCGCAAGGACGGCATGGAGCGTAAGGATCTCCTCGGCATCAACGGCAAGATCTTCATCGGCCAGGGCGAAGCCATCGCGCGCAATGCCAAGAAGTCCGTCAAGGTCCTCGTCGTCGGCAATCCCTGCAACACCAACGCCCTCATCGCACTTCGTTCCGCCGGCAATCTGCCCGGCCGAGAACTTCTTCGCGATGACCCGCCTCGACGAGAACCGCGCCAAGTCGCAGCTCGCGGGTAAGGCCGGCGCGCACAACTCCGTCGTCAAGAACGTCGCCATCTGGGGCAACCACTCTTCGACGCAGTATCCTGACTTCACCAACGCCACCATCGGCGGCCAGCCGGCTACTCAGGTCATCACCGACCACGCCTGGCTCAAGGAGACCTTCGTCTCCGACGTCCAGAAGCGCGGTGCCGCCGTCATCAAGGCCCGTGGCGCCTCGTCCGCCGCTTCCGCCGCCAACGCCGCGCTCGATACGCTGCGTAGCCTGCACTTCCCGACCCCGGCCGGCGACTGGCATTCCGTGGCCGTCCTGTCCAAGGGCGACTACGGCATCTCGCCGGGCATCATGTTCGGCTACCCGCTCCGCACCAAGGCCGACGGCTCGTGGGAAATCGTCCAGGGCCTGCCGCTCGACGCCTTCTCCAAGGAGAAGATCGCGATCACCGAGAAGGAGCTGCTCGAAGAGCGCGCCACCGCCTCGGAAGCGTTGGGCCTGAAGCTCTGAAGCAGACCTTATGAAGCATCAGGCGGCGAGGGACCTCCCTTGACCGCCTTTTTTGCGCCCCTAGGCTGACGGGATGGACCGCCTCGCTGCCGTCGATTGGTTTACGATCATCGCGGCGCTCTGCTTCTGGATGGCGCTGGTCTGGACGCAGCATCTGGATCGCGGTTTCCCGCGCTGGCTCAACTGGTCGGCCTGGCCTTGCTTGGCGCTCTGGATAGCCGCGCAGAATCTCACCGAAGGTCCGGGGCTCGTTCTTGCCTTGGGTGCCGCCCCGGCGTTCCTCTTCGCGCTCTGGCTCTGGGCGTACGGATTCCGCCGCTTCCTTGCCACCGACCTCGCGCCGGCGTCACGTCGTTACCTGGAGATGCTTTCCGCCACCGGTCCGTTGGTCGCCGCGGCGGCCTGGATCTGGTCGCGCTATGACCGCACCTTCGCCGGTTTCCCCGATCCGCTTGCGACGCTGACCACCGTGCACTTCGCCATCACCTTCGGGGTGCTGCCGTTGGCAATGGCCGCCAGCGAACGCCCGCTCGCCCGCTGCCGTTGGCGCGATCTCGGACTATGGCTGTATGTGGCCGGCGCTCCGGCCACCGCGTTGTGCTTCGCCTTACGCACTGACCCGCTTCGTCCGGGAGCCGTCGAAGTCGCGGCCGCCGTGGTCTTCGCCGCGGGCTTCTTGCTCTGGGCCGCGTTTATGCCCGTCAGGCGCGGTCCGTGGCCTTACGTCTGCCTTGTCCCTGGCTTCCTCCTCGGCGTCGGCTACACCGCCGCGCACGCCTTCGGCTGGGACTATCTCACCATCCCGCAGATGGCGGCGGTGCATGGCTCACTCAACCTGCTCGGTGCGTTGTTGCTCGCGGCTCAAGCGCCGGCGTTCGAGGACGTCGCCGCGCCGGCGCCTGATCTCGCTACGCCCGTCGAGGCCGGCGATCGCGCGACGGCGACCTTCGCCGACACGCATCGCGTCGTGGTGGGTGCTTGGTCGCCGGATGCCTTTGCACGGGTGAAGGGAGCCTTGCTGGGTTATCGTTTTTACCCCGAGCAAGTGATGGTCCGTCGGACCCAGTTCGAGGACGAAGGTCGCGCGGTGCGGGTCGGCGACCGCTTGGGCCTTGGATTGTTCGTGACGAACCTGCCCGGCCTGCCGCCCCTGATGCTGCCTGCCATCGTCGAGGTCGACGTCGTCGAAGCCGGCGCGGAAAGCGTTACCTTGGGATATGTCACGACGCGCCGTCATTACGGAAGGGGCGTCTGGCGGGCCGAAGTGAAGCGCGAAGGCGACGTGCTCGTCCTCACCGTCTCTTACCATGTCCGTCCGAGCCGTTGGTTCGTCTGGTGCGGCCTGCCTGTCTATCGGCGCTTCCAGCTGGCCGCGTTCCGCGCCGGCGCGGACAACTTGCGTCGGCTGGCCGCCTAAGGGGCCGGCAGGCGGACGAGGGTGATGTCGGCGGGGCGGCAGGTGCCGAGGCGAATCTCGCCGGCGTTAGCGCCGGTGAAGATTGGCGGTTCGGGGTGGATGATTTCGATGCCGCTGGCGGCGCGTCCTGCATTGATCTTCTGGAGTCCGATGAAGTCGATGATGACTGGATTGGCGCTGCTCAGGAGCGTCTTCTCCGAACGACTCCAACTCGCATCAAAGTTAGGTCCGCCGAGTACCTGGTAGCGTTCGAGCGAAAGGATGGTGAGCACGTTACGCTTAGCGAGCTTCGGGATGGCGCAGACTTCGATGGCTGCCTTGTAGGCGTTGAAGGGATTGTCGAGGAAGCGCTCGGAGTTGGCTATGTTGCCAAGGGAGGCTGATGCCATCGCTCCGTGCACGCCGAGAGACTTGCTGTCGGTAAGCACGGGCAGGTTGATCCAGAAATCGACCCCGTCGATCAGCGTCTTTGGCAGCACGCTCACCCGCGCATCGCCCCACGCCACATCTTGGGTGCCCGGACGAGGGAGGACCTGGTTCACATAGCGCAGCTGGCTTTCCTTGGCCCAATCCGGCGCAAAGGTATCCCAGGCGGCGACAGGAAACCCTTCGAAGGTCTGGCTCTGCGTGGAAAGGCCCGGCAGGAAGCCTGCCTGACGGAGGCTATCCGCCTTGGCGTCGCAGATCGTGATGGCGTTCTGGGCGAAGCCGCGCCGCATGAGGGCGGCGGTGATCGCGCGGACCAGGGGCTTGGGCGTGGCTAGGCCGGCACCGCTCTCGGATGAGAGCTTGAGGCCGCAACGGCGGAGGTCGGCCGGACGGAGACCGACGCCGGTGCGGTTCTCGAATTCGCCGAGGGTACGTTCAACCGCGGCGGCGTAATCCTTATCACTGAAGCCGCCGAGCGTCTGCTCGATGAGAAGCAGCTTGGGGTCGGTGGCCGCCCGGGCGCTGGCGATGCCGAGCGTCAGGGCGATGATGGCGAGCATCCGCATAAGCCTATCTTCCCCCCGTGGGCCAGCCTTCGCAAGCCGCTGTTTTGTTTGCGCAGGTCGGCAAGTGCCCCATCTTGGGGCACATGTCCGCCCCAGTCGCCTCCACCCAGCGTCGCACCCTCGGGCTCATCTTCCTGACCGTGTTCATGGATATCGTGGGCTTCAGCATCATCATCCCGCTGTTCCCCCATTTGCTCGACCACTATATCCGGACTGAAGGCTCCGCTGGCACGCTGATTGGCTCGCTTAATTCCGCTGCGGAGTGGATGGGTGGAGACACGGTCTTCAAGAAGACGGTCCTCTTCGGAGGCTTGCTGAGCACCCTGTACTCTTTGCTGCAGTTTGTCTTCTCGCCGATCTGGGGCGCGTTATCCGACCGGTTGGGACGCCGTCGCATCCTGACCATCACCTTGGCTGGCAACGCCCTTTCCTATCTTCTCTGGATCTTCGCCGCCCAATTCTGGGTCGTGGTCTTGACGCGTCTCGTCTCGGGTATGATGGCTGGCAACATCGCCGTCGCCAGCGCTGCGGCCGCGGATATCACTGATGAGAAGGACCGCACGAAGGGGATGGCCGTGGTCGGCATCGCCATCGGCCTGGGCTTCGTCTTCGGTCCCGTCATCGGCGGCTTGGCGTCGTCTGTCCAGTTCGCCCACGGGACGACTACCGGTTCCTTCGGGCTTAATCCCTTCTCCGTTCCCGCTGCCATTGCGGCGTCGCTTTGCGTGCTTAACTTCCTCCTGGTCGCGAAGTTCTTCCCGGAGACCTTGGCGCCGGAGCGTCGGGCCGCGGCCGATGCCAAGCGTCCTTCAATCTTCGACCTCGCCACGGTTCGTTCTTCCGCCGTCCGTCGCACCTCGTTCGCGAATCTGGTTTACCAGGTCGCCTTCACCGGCATGGAGAACACGATCGTGTTCCTGACCTTTGCGCTATTCGTCTACAGCCCGCGCGACAATGCGTGGCTCTTCCTTTTCAACGGAGCCTGTATGATCTTCGCCCAAGGCCTCGCCCGTCAGCTCGTCAAGCGACTGGGGCAGCGCAAAGTCATCATGCTGGGGATGCTAATCGCCTCCGTCGCCTTTTTCGTGGTCGCCTGGATTCCGGCGACGCTCGCCGTCGCTGGCGATGGTGCCGAGACGACCTTCTATCTTGGACTGGGCCTGATCTCCTTTGCGACGGGCCTGATCCTACCGAGCGTGTCGGCACTCGTCTCGCTCTACTCCGATGCTTCCGAGCAGGGTCGCAATCTTGGCATCCTGCGCTCGGCTGGCTCACTGGCGCGCGTCATCGGCCCCGTCACCGCGGCGCTTTTGTATTTCCACTTCGGTTCGCACTTCTGGGTCTACATCGGCGGTGCATTGCTGATGTTGCCTGCAATCTGGGTCGTCCGTGGTCTGCCTGACCCGGAATCCGAACGGTTGAAGGCTTAACCTTTAGCCAGGGCTAGACCGAGGGCGTCTCCGGTCCGGATGACGTGCATCAGAGCGATGCCGCCACGGAACGCTCCGTGGAAATGGAGACCGGGGTGCGCGGCTTCGGCTTGGGTGAGCGCTTCTTCGCGGCGCCGTTGACCGGCATCGTATTGCGGGATGGCCCGTTCCCAGCGCTGAATCCACTGCTTGTACGGCGCCGCCTTGATGCCGAGTGTCCCGGCGAGTTCTTCGTCGACGATCTTACTTAAGGCTTCGTCGGACAAAGCGGCCAGATCAGGTCGGCGGGCGCCGCCGATGAAACAGCAGAGCAGGGCGTGGCCTGCGGGTGCGCGGGCCGGCAGGACCGACGTCGGGAAGAGGCAGCCGAGGACGTCGCGTTTCTCGGCACCTGGTGTGAGGTAGCCAAAGCCGTCTAGTGGATGCGGGACATCGGCGAGGGCATAGCCACGGGCGACGACAGTTACGGCTGGCACGGACGCGTTTTCCCAGTCGCGCAACATGCGGGTGACGGACTCGTCGAAGGGGAGGGAAGCCCAATGCCAATGGGGTGCGGTGACGATCAGGTGTTTAGCGCAAGCGCCGTCCTCGATGCCGTCGGCATTCCGCCAGGCGACGTTCCACCCTTTGGCGTCGCGGCGGATCTGCGTGGCGACGCTGCGGAGGTGCACATTTTCTTCGCCGATTGTCGCCGCCATCGCGTCGGCCAGCTGCTGCATTCCGTGAGGAAATCCGACGACTTTACGCGTCACCTTGGGTGCGCGCCGCAGGCCACGGAGAACGGAGCCGTATTCCTGTTCGAGGGCGTGGATACGGGGGAAGCAGTCCGCCATCACCAGTTTCGATGGGTCTCCCGCATGGACGCCATTGACCACCGGATCCATGAGCATCGCGGCCGCCTCGGGGCCGAAGCGCCGGGAAGCAAATCCCTCGACGGTCTCGCCCGCTGGGCCGCCCTTCGTCCGGAAGGGTTCGGAGAGCAGGCGGATTTTTCCGGACCAGCTCAGGAGGCTGGATGTGAGAATCGCGAGCGGATTACCGCCGAAGCCGTGGAGTTTACCGTGGGCATAGATGAAGCGTTTGGCCGCCCGCATATCGGCAGTTTGCGTGGCCTCCGCCAAGCCATACGCAGCGAGCAAGGCCTCGTCGCCTTCCCCTTCGAGCTGGAGCGTATTGGGGCCAGTCTCCACCAGCCAGCCGCCTTCGCGGATCGTCCGGATGGATCCGCCGACTCGGGCGGCGGGCTCGATCACCTTCACCTTCGCACCGGCACGGGTCATGGCGTGGGCGACGGCCAATCCGGCTGGTCCGGCTCCGAGTATGACTGCGTCGAGCACCATGGCTCCATTATCAAGGGCGAACGATAGGGTTGGCAACCCTGCGTCCTTGCGACTGTCTATTCACCCATGAGGGCCTTGCTGCTTCTGCTTCTAACCGCCTCGTGCCTGGCGGACACCGTCACGATGAAGGACGGCACTTTCTTAAAAGGACGCATCGAGCGCATCGCCTCCGGCGTGCTCGAGATGCGTGTGCCCGCACTCGGCGAGGCCAATGTGCAGCGCCTGCAGTTGGCGCTGGTCGAATCATTTGTCACTGATGATGCCGTGCTGGTCAGCTCCGGCGGCGTGGTGTCACGCGGCCCAGCTAACGCCGCCGGCGGCCGCGTGGCTTCACAAGGCGGGGTGGAGACCAGTCCGCTGGACGTTGCCTTGGAGCTATGGCGCGATCCGTCTCTGCGCCCCGCGGAGATCGCCGCGGATCGCCAATGGACCACGCAAGCCGACGTGGATATCTCAGGCCGGAACGGAGTCGTGATGGGGTCAGGCTTCAGCGCCGGCTTTTCGGCCAAGGGTGTGACGAAGGCTAACACCGTGATCGCCGGCGTGCGGCTTTTGCGCGCCGAGTCGGGCAATTTGGCTTCCGCCGACGACCTGCATGCCACGGTTTCCTATGAGACCAATCCGACCGACGTGGTCTTCTGGTACGCGCGCAGTGATACCGGTTATGACAATGCCCGCCTGATCGACTTCTTCTCCGTGAACGCGGCTGGTTGGGGCTTCCGCTTACATACCGATGGCAAGGGCAAGCTCGACGCACGGCTCGGTCTGGCGCACCGCTTCGAACGGTACGCTTCGCCAAGCCAATCTTCCTTGGCGGCGCCTTCGGCGGATATCGGACTAGTCTTCTCGCGAGAGCTCGGATGGGCGGTCTGGGACACTTCGCTCAATTTCGTGCCCTCGTTCCTGACGACCGGTGACTTCTACGTCCGTCACGAGACGAGTCTCAATGTACTGCGGAACGCCGGGCCGCTTTCTTTGAGAGTGGGGGTGTCTAACGACTACAGGTCCAAACCCCTCCCAACCCAAGTGAAGACGGACACTTCCTATTTCCTGCGGACGACCTATGTCTGGAAGTGAGCAGGGCGGGTTTGTCTAAAAATAGGCACAATTGCCTAAAAAAGCACAAAACCCCCTGTGAATGGTTACCTATTGAACCGTGGCACAGTGGGTGCTTTGAAATTGTTGGTAATTAAACACCTTTCCAATCCCCCAATCAATGAGCACCAACCCAGCCCGCCGCAACGCCATCGAGGCGATTGCTTCTCAGCCTCGCCTCCAGGGCAGCTTCGACTTCCGCAATGAGAAGATCGATCTGATCTACGGCCAGAATGTCTTCTCCCTCGATAAGATGGAGAAGCGCCTCCCGAAGGAAGTCTTCAAGTCCCTCAAGGCCAGCATCGAAGCCGGTATCAAGCTTGATGCCGCTGCCGCCGACGTCGTCGCCGCCGCCATCAAGGATTGGGCGCTCGAGTGCGGTGCAACGCACTACGCTCACGTCTTCTATCCGCTCACCGGCTTCACCGCCGAGAAGCATGACACCTTCTTCGAGCCTAACGGCAACGGCACCCTCGCCCAGTTCTCCGGCAAGGCGCTGATCCAGGCCGAACCCGACGCCTCCTCCTTCCCGAACGGCGGTCTCCGCTCCACCTTCGAAGCTCGTGGTTACACCGCCTGGGACGTCACCTCCCCGGCTTACATCTTCGACACCGAAAACGGTTCGACGCTTTGCATCCCGACCGCCTTCGTCTCGTGGAAGGGTGAAGCCCTCGACAAGAAGACCCCGCTCCTCCGCTCGATGGCTGCCGTCAACAAGGCCGCTACCCGCGTGCTCGCGCTCTTCGGTAAGAAGCACGGTTACATCTCCGCTTCGTGCGGCCCGGAGCAGGAGTACTTCCTGATCGACTCCCGCCTCTTCCATCTCCGACCCGACCTCTACACCTGCGGTCGCTCCCTCTTCGGCGCTAAGCCGGCTAAGGGCCAGGAGTTCGAAGACCAGTACTTCGGCACCATCCCTGATCGCGTGCTCGCCTGCATGATGGAAACCGAACGCGAGTGCTTCAAACTCGGTATCCCGATCAAGACCCGCCACAACGAAGTCGCTCCGGCCCAGTACGAAGTGGCTCCGATCTACGAATCCGCCAACGTCGCGCATGACCACCAGATGCTCACGATGACGCTGCTCCGCCGCGTCGCCACCAAGCACGGCTTCGTCTGCCTGCTCGCCGAGAAGCCTTTCGCGGGCGTCAACGGCTCCGGTAAGCACGTCAACTGGTCCATCGGTGGTGCCGGCGTCGGCAACCTCCTCGAGCCCGGCCACAACCCGCACGAGAACGCCCAGTTCCTCACCTTCTGCGCCGCAGTGGTCCGTGCGGTCGACCTTCACCAAGGCCTGCTCCGCGCTTCCGTCGCTTCGGCCGGCAACGACCATCGCCTCGGCGCCAACGAAGCTCCTCCTGCCATCATCTCGATCTACCTGGGCGACATGCTCAACGAAGTCATCGAGCAGGTGAAGAAGAGCGGCTCTGCTTCGTCCTCACGCAAGGGTGGTCACATGACCCTCGGCGTCGACACGCTGCCCGTCCTCCCGAAGGATGCTGGTGACCGTAACCGCACGAGCCCGTTCGCCTTCACCGGTAACAAGTTCGAGTTCCGCGCCGTCGGCTCGGCCTTCTCGGTCGCCGGCCCCCTGACCGTGCTCAACACGATCATGGCTGACTCGCTCGACAAGCTCGCCGACGAACTCGCCGCCGCCCTCAAGAAGAACTCCGATTTCAACTCCGCGCTCCAGAGCGTCCTCAAGGACATCCTCACCAAGCACGGCCGAATCATCTTCAACGGCAACGGCTACTCCGAAGCGTGGCACAAGGAAGCCGCCAAGCGCGGTCTCAAGAACCTCTGTACGACCCCTGACGCTCTCCCTGAGATCGTCTCTAAGTCGTCGATCGAGGTCTTTGAGCGCCAGGGCGTCCTCTCCAAGGCCGAACTCGAGTCCCGCGAAGAGATCTACACGCACTCCTACGTGCTTGCGATCAACACTGAGTCGAAGCTCGTCTCCGAGATCGCCAAGACCCTGCTCCTGCCGGCCGCCCTTAAGTTCGCCGCTGACCTGACCCCGGTCGAGAAGACCAAGTCCGGTGGCAAGCTCCGCAAGGAAGTCATCGGCCTCGCCGACGAACTGGCCGCAGCCATCGCCGCCCTCGATTCCGCCCGCGACGTCACCAAGTCCGATACGCACGCCCAGGCTAAGCACTCCTGCGACAAGGTCCTCCCGGCCATGCTCAAGGTCCGTGCCGCCGCCGACTCCCTCGAAGAGATCGTCGCCGACGAATACTGGCCGCTGCCGTCCTACCAGGAGCTGCTGTTCCTCCGCTAAGCCTCACCGGCTTTGCCGAGACCAAGGGCCGAACCTCCGGGTTCGGCCCTTTTTGTGGCCCGGACGGGCGGGTGACCCCGCCAAAGCAGAAGGCCCGTCGCGATGACGGGCCTTCAGGTGCTTGGTTCAGGACGTACGCTTAGACGTTGTCCCACTTCTTGCGCAGGTAGGCGCCGAATTTCTTGACCTTCTTCTTGCGACGACGGCGTTCAGCCGGCTTCTCGAAGCCTCGCTTGGCGCGGGCGTCCTTGATGATGCCTTCGCGGTCGATCTTCTTCTTGAGGCGGCGGAGAGCCTTGTCGACGGTCTCGCCTTTGCGGATCTTGATTTCTACGGACATGTGAGCGTTTGGAGGGTCGAAAGAACAAGGGGGGAGGCCTTTCGTCAACCCCGAAACCAAGGGTATTTAAAGCCGTGAATAAGTGGGCCTTCCTGGAGGGCACTAGACGCTTGCGGCGGGGGTAGGGCAGGGCAATCGTGCGGTTCACCCCTCGATGTACCTCAAGGAAATCGTCGCCAACGGATTCAAAAGCTTCGCCGACCGGACCCGCATCGAGCTCCGTCCCGGGGTCACGGCCGTGGTCGGACCCAATGGTTGCGGCAAGTCCAACATCGTCGACGCCATCCGCTGGGTCCTGGGCGAACAGTCCGCCAAGTCCCTCCGCGCCCCGGCGATGCAGGACGTCATCTTCGCAGGCACCGACCGTCGCAAGCCTCTCCCGCAGTGCGAGGTCGAGCTGATCTTCGCTGATTGCGAAAAGGAACTGGGTACGGCCTTCGCCGAAGTCTCGGTCATGCGTCGCCTTCACCGCGAAGGCGCCAGCGACTATTTCATCAACGGTAAGCCGTCTCGCCTGAAGGACATTCAGCGACTGTTCATGGATACCGGTATCGGCCGCATGTCCTACTCGTTCATGGTGCAGGGCCAGATCGACCAGATCCTTTCCGCTAATCCCTCCGAGCGCCGCTACCTCTTCGAAGAAGCCGCCGGCATCACGCGCTACAAGGCCCAACGGCGCGAAGCCCTCAATAAGCTCGGCGGCGTCGACACCAATCTCGCGCGCATCACCGACGTCGTCAGCGAAGTAGGACGTCAGATTGCCACGCTCCGCCGTCAGGCTGCCAAGGCTCTCCGCTTCCGTCGCCTGCGTCACCGCTTCACGCACCTCGACCTCGCCTGGCATGCCAAGCAGTTCGGTGACCGTCGCTCCCAGGTTGCCGCGCTCGAGACCAGCGCCACCGCCTGTCGCGGCGAGGTCGTCGCACTGACCGACGGCCTGCGCGACCGTGAGGCCGCACTGCTGCAGATGCGTGCCCGCCGTACTGAACTGGCTGAGCAGGTCCAGCTCGCGCAGCAGGCTCTGTTCGAACTCCGCACCGCGCGCGAGAACGCCGAGAACGAGGCCCGCACTTCTGATCTTCGCTCGGACGACCTTTCATCCCGTCTCGGTGAAGTCCGCCGCGAAGCCCAGGAAACGGAGCTCTCGCTCGCCGAATACGAGATGCGTCTCCGCGGTAGCTCCGACGCCAAGTCGACTGCCGCCGGTTCCGTTTCCGCCACCGACGCCGCCTACCGCGAGAAGACCGCGCAAGTCGAAGAAGTCGCCCGCCAGGTCGTCGAGGCGGAGAACCTTCTTCGCCGCGCCCGCCAGGACATCCTAATCGCCGAAGGCGAGATGACCCGCGCCCGTGGCGATGTCACCAATCTTGAAGTCGATCTGCGTGGTTACCAGTCTCGGCACGTCGATCTCTCTGCCTCCCTCAGTCAGGCGAAGCAGGAGCGCGAAGCGCTCGAACGCCGCGTCACCGAGTGCGGCGCCGTCGTCACGACCCGCCATGGCGAACTCCAGGCGGCCCGTACGGCCGAACAGGAAGCCACCGAGAAGGGTCGCGACTTGCTGAACGATTTCCGCGCGCTCCAGCAGACGATCTCCGAGCAGGATCGTAAGGTTGCCAAACTTTCCGCCCAGCTCGGCCTGCTCGAGCAGATGCAGTCGCGCCTCGAAGGCTTCTCCGAGGCGGCCAAAGCCGTCCTCCGCGGTGAATTCTCCGAAGAGCTCCGCTCGGGCAAGGCTTCGGCCCTCGCTGACCTTGTCACGGTCGTCGACATCTCCGCCGCGGCCGCGCTCGAGAACATTCTCGGCGCCGCTTCTGAAGCCGTCGCCCTCGACTCCGCCGAATTCCTGCCGGGCATCGTGGCCAAGATGGGCGAACGCCAGCTGGGCCGGGCGGTCTTCCAAGTCGAAGCTCCGCCGGCTTCCCGCTCCGGTTCCGCCGCTCCCGGCTGGCTCCGTCCCGCCACTACCGCCGTGCAGGCGAAGTCTCCGGACCACGCCCGCCTCGTCGCTAATCTTTTTGATGGCTGCTACGTCTGCCCGTCCCTCGGCGATTTCATCAGCTGGTGGCGCGCTAACCCGGGATTCGAGTTTTTCCTCGTTGCGACGACCGAAGGAGACCTCGTCGACCGCCGCGGCCTCGTCTACGCCGGCAAGCCTCGTAAGGCCGCCGCTAACGCCGGTTCAGGCGTCTTTTCCCGCGAAAGCGAAATTCGTTCCGTCCGCGCCAGCCTTGAGTCTGAGAACGACCAGCTGACGACGCTCAACGAGAAGGCCCTCGGCATCCAGTCCGCGATGGACGCCAATGAACTCGATGTCTCGGCCGCTCGCGATGCCACGCAGTTCGCCGCGCAGGAACTTTCCGTCGCCCAGGCCGATGAGCGCTCCGCTCGCCAGGTCCTTACCACTGCTGATGACCGTATCGGCCGCGAAGAGCGCCAGCTGGCCGAGATCGATAACTCGAAGTCGGAAGCACTGCAGCGTCGCGACCGCGCCCAGGTCACCCTCACCGCCAAGGACGCCCAGGTCGCGGAGCTCCGTGCGACGATTACTTCTGGCGAAGTCCAGCTTGAGTCTTCGCGCGCCGAATCTGACCTCCGCCGTAACGCCTTGGGTGAAGCTCGCCTCGCTCACGCCGAACAGCGTCAGCGCCTCGAACTCGTCGGCCGCGAACTTGCCGACCTCGAATCGCGCCGTGCCGAGGCCGTCGCGCGTCTGAATTCACGTCGGATCGAGGCCCAGCAGAACGAAAAACTCATCGGCGAGCTTAAGGCCCAGGCCGCCACCGCCCGCGAGACTTCCGCCCGTCTCGCCGGCGAAATCGAGACCGCCAACTCCGGACTCAACGAAGTACGAGGCTCCCTCAGCGAGACTGATGCGGCCGTCGAATCGGAAGACCGCGTGCTTTCGGTCGACCGCGACCGCCTGCGTGTTGCCGACACCCGCCTCAAGGGCCTTGAAGTCTCTCTTGCTGAGCAGTCTTCACAGTGCGGCTTCATCGTTGAGAAGGTGCAGTCCGACCATCAGCTCGATGTCGCCGAAGTCGACTGGCGCTTGCAGCTCTGGCTCTCCGACGGCGAACCTGAAGGTATTTCCAGCTTCGACGACCTCGAGGAGACCGATGAAGAAGGCTCCCGCCCGGCCCCGAAGGCCGTTGTCCGCCGAGGCGAACCGACCGCCGAAGACCTCACCTCGATGGAGTCCGCCGATTGGCCGCCCCTCGTCCGCGAGATCGCTGAACTGCGCGACCGCATGGCCGGCATGGGCTCCGTGAACCTTGTCGCCGTCGAGGAGTATTCCTCCCTGCGTGACCGCCACGACTTCCTCACCAAGCAGAGCGATGACCTTTGGAAGGCTAAGGAAGAACTCACCAAGGCAATCGAGGAGCTCAACCAGACCTCGCTCAAGCTCTTCACTGACACCTTCGAACAGGTGCGTAAGAACTTCAAGTTCACCTTCGAACGCCTCTTCGTCGGCGGCACGGCCGATCTTACCATGGTCGAGGCCGAGGATCCGCTCGAAAGCGGCATTGAAATCATCGCCCAGCCCCCGGGCACCAAGCTGCGCGGCATCTCGCTGCTTTCTGGCGGCCAGCGGACCATGACCGCCGTCGCGTTGCTCTTCGCCATCTACATGGTGAAGCCTTCGCCGCTGTGCGTGCTCGACGAGCTCGACGCTCCGCTCGATGACGCCAACGTGAACCGCTTCACGGACATCATCCGCGAGTTCACCCGTTTCTCCCAGTTCCTGGTGATCACCCATAATAAGCGCACCGTCTCCGCGGCCGACGCTATCTTCGGGGCGACCATGCAGGAGAAGGGTGTTACGCGCCTGTTCTCGATGCGCTTCAATAAGGAACGCGACGAGGCCGAGCCGAACCAGCCGGGTGGCGGGTTCACGATGGCCCGCTGAGGTCGCTTGCTTTGGGCGGCCTGAGGGGTAGGATGACGGAGTCATGATTCGTCATCTCACCGCGCTTGTCCTGTTGCCGGCCATGGCCCTCGCCGGCGTTTCCTTTGATACGGATGTCCGCCCGATTAACCGCACCGCGCCTGCCGCGAGCTACGCTGATATGCTGGCCCGCATCATGCCGGCGGTCGTCAGCATTCGGACCGCCGAAGTCATCCCTCAGTCCGTCTTGGATCGTTATCGGGGCCGGATCGATAAAGACAGTGTCTTGAAGGATGAGAAGACCGGTGAGACGTTCATGCCGACCGGGCTGGGCTCCGGCACGATCATCCATCCGGAGGGCTATGTCATCACTAACCGGCACGTCGTGCTGAAGTCCGACCGTTCCACCGTTTCCGACACCGTCATCGTCCAGCTGCAGGATCGCCGGGAATTCCGGGCCAAGGTCCTCGGCGTCGACGCCGGTAGCGACATCGCCGTGTTGAAGATCGAGGGTCGCAACCTGCCGTTCGCCAAGTTCGCTGATAGCGAGAAAGCCCGCGTCGGCGATGTCGTCTTCGCCATCGGCAATCCTCTCGATGCCGGCATCACCGTCACCTCCGGCATCGTGTCCGCGCTCGGACGCTCCGGTAAGCAGGGGATGGGCATGGCTTTCGAGGATTTCATCCAGACCGATGCGGCGATCAATCCAGGCAATAGCGGCGGGCCTCTCATTGATTTCGAAGGCCGCCTGCTGGGCATGAATACCGCGATCAAATCTCGCACTGGCGGCAGTATCGGCCTCGGCTATTCCATCCCGGCCAATCTTATCGTTTCCGTCGCGACGGATCTGGCGAACGGCGGCAAGGTCGTCCGCGGGCTCATTGGAGTTCAAGGCGAAGACATCTCCCTCGCGGAAGCCACTAAGCTCAATCTCGGGAAGAACGGTGCCGTGCGCGTCTCGCTCATCAGTGACGGCCTGCCCGCGGCTAAGGCTGGCCTGAGGGTCGGTGATATCATCGTGGCCTTGGACGGAAAGCCTTTCGAGAATTGGAACGAGCTGCGTCTGGCGATTTCCCGCCGCAAGCCGGGCGAAGTCCTGATGGTCAACTTTATCCGGGAAGGCCGCGGCTCACTCGCACGCGTGACGGTCGCCGAGCGCGCGCTCGACCGTTGAGCATGCGGACGCTCTCCACATTCCGTAATCTGACCGGCGGTCGCGTCCCCCCGCTGACCCGTACCGCGCTCCTTTGCGGGCTCGGGCTCTTCCTGCTTGCCCTCCTGGTCTTCAAACCAGGTGCCGGGGGTAATGATCCAGCCGAGCCTTTGACCAATGGGGTGCGCCTGGTCGAGCCGGGCGACGCTCGGACGGAGAGCGTCGTGCTACTGGATACCTCGGCAGTGTACTTTCCCGCCAAGTCGGTTTTGGGCGGAGTCGGGAGCGTTGAGATTGGCCAGCCAGAGGATGCCCCCTTTGCCAAATTCAACCCCGCCCTCCAGTTCGACCCTTCTCGGCCCCTCGGGAAGGAGTCCACCCTCCAGGTTCCGCGCGGGGAAACTCCTGTGCCGGCCAAAGCAGTCCCGTTGGCGGAGGCCGCCCCTTTTACCACTTTGGGAACCCATCGTTACGCCGGCGAAGGGCTCCCTGCGCGAGCCGCTTTTTTCGAGGTTTATCCGATGAGTGGGAGAAGTAAGCCTATTATTAGTGGGAAAATCACCCATTTTAATGACAAAAAAGGAGTTAAAGACGATTTAATTCTAAAAAATAACCCATTTAATTCAATATTTGAGGTAATTTTGAGCGTAGACTCCCTTGGTAAAGCCCCGCTCGGGAGTGGCGTGAGACATTCAGGCTCACCGCCGCTGGATGAGGCGATCCGTCGCTGGGCGGCTGAGGTCGATTGGGCCAAGCAACTTCCCCCGGGGGCGTACCGTCTGATCGTGGGTCCGTAAGGGGGCTAGAAGGGGTGTAAAACCCTTGCAAAAATCCGCTTGACGGTGGGGTTTTCGATGGTCATTCAAACCCTTCCCTTCGCGTCTTCTGTACGTCGACGGTTCGCCCCTGTAGCTCAGTTGGCAGAGCGCGTCCTTGGTAAGGACGAGGTCGCTGGTTCAATTCCAGTCGGGGGCTCCATCACTTTCCACACACCAAACCTAACCACCTCCTCACCACCAAAAACATGGCCAAAGAGAAGTTCAATCGCACCAAGCCTCACGTCAATGTCGGCACCATCGGCCACATTGACCATGGCAAATCGACCACCACCGCCGCTATCGTGGCCGTGCAGGCCCGTCGCGGCCTCGCCGAGAACAAGTCCTACGCGGAAATCACCAAGGGTGGTACCGTCCGTGACGCCACCAAGACCGTGACCATCGCTGCCTCGCACGTCGAGTACGAGTCCGTCAACCGTCACTACGCCCACGTCGACTGCCCGGGCCACGCCGACTTCGTTAAGAACATGATCACCGGCGCCGCCCAGATGGACGGTGCGATCCTGGTCGTCTCCGCTGCTGACGGCGTCATGCCCCAGACCAAGGAGCACATCCTCCTCGCCCGCCAGGTCGGCGTGCCGAAGATCGTCGTCTGGCTCAATAAGGTCGACCTTTCCGAGCCTGACCTGATCGACCTCGTCGAGATGGAAGTCCGCGACCTCCTCAACAAGTACAACTACGAAGGCGACACCGCCAAGATCGTCCGTGGCTCCGCCACCGCCGCTCTCGAAGGCACCCCGGAAGGCGAACAGTCCATCCAGGACCTCCTTGCCGCTCTCGACACCGAGATCGCCGAGCCCAAGCGCGAAACCGACAAGCCCTTCATGATGTCCGTTGAAGACGTGTTCTCCATCACTGGCCGCGGCACCGTCGCCACCGGTCGTATCGAGCGCGGCGTCATCAAGGTCGGCGAAGAAATCGAAATCGTCGGTCTCCGTGACACCCTCAAGACCACCGTCACCGGCGTCGAAATGTTCCGTAAGGAGCTCGACCAGGGCCAGGCTGGCGACAACGTCGGCCTCCTCGTCCGCGGTATCGAAAAGAGCCAGATTGAGCGCGGCCAGGTCCTCGCCAAGCCGGGTTCCATCAAGCCTCACACCGTGGCCAAGGCCCAGATCTACGTCCTCAAGCAGGATGAAGGTGGTCGCCACACTTCGTTCGCCAATAACTACCGTCCGCAGTTCTTCTTCGGTACTTGCGATGCCACCGGCACCGTGATCCTCCCGGAAGGCGTGGAAATGGTGATGCCTGGTGACAACGTCACAATCACGATCGAGCTGCAGAAGCCCGTCGCGATGGAAAAGGGCCAGCGTTTCGCTCTTCGCGAAGGCGGCAAGACCATCGGCGCCGGCCAGATCCTCGAAATCGTCAAGTGATTTCCTGACGCCAAACGACCTACCAAGGTGCCGAGGCCCCCTAAAAAGGGCCCCGGCATTCGTCTCTTTAATCACCATTACAGGACGGTAGCTCAATTGGCAGAGAAGCGGTCTCAAAACCGTTGGTTGTGGGTTCTCCTCCCTCCCGCCCTGCCACTCTCACCTCATCACCACCAGCACCATGATCAGCTTCCTCGGACGCCTTCGCGCTTTCTGGAACGAGACCATCACCGAGGTCTTCGTCAAAGCTTCGTGGCCCACCGCCAAGGAGCTTGTCGACTCTACGCTGGTTGTCATCGCCGCCGTCGCCCTCCTGGGTGCCGTCGTCTTCTTCTGCGACTTCTCCCTTTCCAATCTCGTCCAGTTCGCGACCAAGCTCGTTCGCTAACCCCCATGTCCTCTCCCTCTGATTTCCGCTGGTATACCCTCCAGACCCTCTCGAACAACGAGAGCAAGGTGAAGCGCCTGCTCGACAAGGCTATCAAGGACGAGGAGATGGGTGACTTCGTTGCCGAGATCCTGATGCCGGTCAAGACCGTCAAGGACTTCCGCAACGGCAAGAAGCGCGAGAGCGAGATGAAGCTCTATCCTTCGTACCTCTTCGTCCGCGCCCGCCTCTACGACGACGAAGGCTCGCTGCTCGAAGCCCCCTGGAGCTTCCTCCGCAAGACCGACGGCGTGATCGGCCTCATCGGCGGACAGAATCCCATCGCCCTCAAGACCGAGGAGATCAACACGATCCTCCAGCAGGTCGCCGACGCTGCGGACAAGGTCGTCCCGAAGATCACCTTCAACATCGGCGAACGCGTCAAGATCACCGACGGCCCCTTCGCCAATCTCGCCGGCAATATCGACAAGATCGATGCCGACCGCGGCAAGCTTGAGGTCTCCGTCGACATCTTCGGCCGCTCCACTCCGGTCGAGCTCGAGTTCTGGCAGGTCGAACGCGATGACCGCGACTGATCCTTTTTTCAACCCAACCATCTAATCAACCACCATGGCTAAGAAAGTAATCGGCGAAATCAGGCTCCAGCTCCCCGCAGGCGCCGCTAACCCTGCTCCTCCTGTCGGCCCCGCGCTCGGCGCGAAGGGCGTCAACATCATGGCGTTCTGTAAGGAATTCAACGCCAAGACCAAGGACCAGGCCGGCATGATCCTCCCGGTCATCATCTCCGTCTACCAGGATAAGTCTTTCACGTTCATCCTGAAGTCCCCGCCCGCTTCCGTCCTCCTCAAGAAGGCCGCGAAGATCGAGTCCGGCTCCAAGGTCCCGAACCGCGACAAGGTCGGCAAGGTCACCAAGAAGCAGCTCCTCGAAATCGTCGAGCTGAAGAAGAAGGACCTCAATGCCGTCAATCCTGACAACGCCGCCCGCATGATCGCCGGTACCGCGCGTTCGATGGGTATCGAAGTCATCGGTTAATTTAACCCAACCCAAACCCAACACCCACCACTGCATCCCGCAGGAGACCAAAAGTCGCTATGAGCAAAAAAACCAGCAAGCGCTACCGCGCCGCCCTCCAGGTCGCCGACCTGAAGGCCAAGTATGACGTCAACCAGGCCACCGAGATCATCAAGAAGATGCCCGGTACCAAGTTTGACGAAACCGTGGAGATCTCCGCCTTCCTCGGCGTCGACCCCAAGCAGTCGGACCAGATGGTCCGCGGCACCGTCTCCCTCCCGAATGGTTCGGGTAAGAAGATCAAGGTCCTCGCCTTTACCGAGAATCCGGCCGAAGCCCTCGCCGCTGGTGCTGATTACGCCGGCCTCGCCGACCTGATCGCCAAGGTCAACGGTGGCTTCCTCGACTTCGACGTCGCCATCTCCACCGTCTCCGCGATGAAGGACGTCCGTCAGGTCGCCCGCGTCCTCGGTCCGAAAGGCCTCATGCCCAACCCGAAGTCGGGTACGGTCTCGGATGACATCCCGAAGACCATCAAGGAAGTGAAGGCTGGCCGCGTCGAATTCAAGATGGATAAGACCGGCAACATCGTGATCGTCATCGGCAAGAAGTCTTTCACCTCCGCTCAGCTCACCGAGAACGCTCAGGCCGCCCTGTCCGCTCTCGTGAAGGCCCAGCCCGCCGGTTTCGCCGGTGGCCGCTTCATCAAGTCGATCACCATCAGCGCCAGCATGAGCCCCGGCGTCGCCGTCGACCTCAAGCCCTACTCGGCCGCCGTCGCGTCCGCCTAACCTAACCACGCAAAAGAGAATCCACGAACATGCGCGCTGAAAAACAATTCCTCGTCGACGAAGTCGCCGCCCAGCTGGCCAGCTCCAACTACCTGCTGCTCGCCAACTTCACCGGCGTCACCGTCGAGAACGCTACCTCCGTCCGTAATCAGCTCCGTGCCCACGGTGCCGAGTATCACGTCGTCAAGAACAGCATCCTCAACATCGCCGCGAAGCAGGCGAATCTCCCCGACATCTCGGGTCACCTGAGCGGTCACACGGCCCTCGTCACCGGCGGCAATAACCCGACCGGCGTCGCTAAGATCCTGGTCACCTTCTTCAAGGACTTCTCCAAGCTCGAAGTGAAGGGCGGCGTCCTCGACGCCAAGCTGCTCACCAAGGCCGAAGTGGAATACCTGTCGAAGCTGCCGTCCCTCGACGGTATCCGCGCCCAGCTCCTCTCGCTGCTCTCCACCCCTGCCTCGCAGTTCGTCCGCCTCCTGGACGCCAAGCGCCAGAAGGACGAGACGGCCGCCTAACCCCTTTCCTCGCGGAGGTGTCGCCATGTGGCGGCGTCCGAGCGGGGGGAATCCAAACCAAAAAACAACACACATCCAAAGAACCCCGGTTAGGGGCCTCGCGCCCTCAAATGTCCTTCATCGGACGCTAACCATTCAAGGAACCAAGATACCATGAGCAACATCACCAAAGACCAAGTCATCGAGTGGCTCAGCGCCCAGTCCGTTCTGGACGTCGCTAACCTCGTGAAGGACCTCGAGACCAAGTGGGGCGTTTCCGCCGCCGCTCCTGTCGCCGTCGCCGCCGCTGGTGGCGCCGCCGCCGCCGCTCCTGCCGAAGAGAAGACGACGTTTGACGTCATCCTCAAGGCCAAGGGCGCTACCCCGATCAATGTCATTAAGGAAGTCCGCGCCATCACTGGCCTGGGCCTCAAGGAAGCCAAGGACCTCGTCGACACCGCCCCCAAGCCCGTCAAAGAAGGCGTGTCCAAGGACGAAGCCAAGGACATCGAGACCAAGCTCAAGGCCGCCGGCGCCGAGGTCGAGGTCAAGTAATCCGTCTTCCGACGCATCTCTGCAAAGCGGGGAGGGTAGCACCCTCCCGGGTCCGGCGACCCCTCCCCGCTTTTTCTTCCCAACGGCCGCCCAGTCCGACCCAACCAGGCAAACCAGTCAGCACCACCGAATCAACCCGACACTCCGAGCCCACCTTCACCAGCCATGCCTCAAGAGCGCAAAAACTTCGGTAAACTACGCGAAGTCATCCCTCCGCCCAACCTGATCGAGAACCAGATTTTCTCGTTCAACGATTTTCTGCAGTTGGACCAGACCGCGTCCGCCCGCAAGAACGTCGGCCTCGATGCCGTCTTCCGCGAAGCCTTCCCGGTGGAGAGCAACAACGGCAACTTCCGTCTCGAGTACCTCGAGTACGGCCTGGTGCTGCCCAAGCAGACCGAACTCGAGTGCATCCGCGAAGGTACGACCTACGCGATCTCGGTGATGCTCAAGCTCCGCCTCCGTGAGAAGGGCGCCTTCAAGGACGAAGAAATCCTGATGGGCGAAATCCCGATGATCACCGATCGTGGTTCCTTTATCGTCAACGGCGCCGAGCGCGTCGTCGTTTCCCAGCTTCACCGCTCCCCGGGCATCTGTTTCGAGGAGTCCGCTCACACGAGCGGCAAGATGCTCCACGCCTTCCGCATCATCCCTGACCGCGGCACCTGGATCGAAGTCCAGTTCGACCAGAACGACCTCCTCTGGGTCTACCTCGACCGTCGCCGTCGCCGCCGCAAGTTCCTCGTCACGACCCTTCTCCGCGCCTTCGGTTACAAGGACGACAAGGACATCCTGGCTCTTTTCTACCAGCACCGCGAACTGACCGCCAAGGCCGCGCTCGAGCTCGATCCGGAAGAACTTTCTCAGCTCGTCTACGCCGACCCGATCGTCGACGTCGAGACCGGCAAGGTCGTCGCCAAGCAGTACGACAAGCTCTCCCGTGAGACGCTCAAGGAGATCCACAAGCAGCTCCCGAAGCAGAAGTTCGGCGTCTTCGACACCGCCTTCGACAACGGCTCCATCATCCTCTCGCTCCGTAAGGACATCGGCGCCGTCCGTAACGAGGAAGAAGCCCTCAAGGAAATCTTCCGCAAGCTCCGCCCCGGCGAGCCAGTCAACGTCAAGGGTGCCCGCGCCCACATGCAGCGTCTCTTCCAGGACCCGCTGCGTTACGACCTTGGTCGCGTCGGCCGCTACAAGCTCAACCAGAAGCTGAGCCTCAACGTCTCGCTCGATACCCGCACGATCACCCCTGAGGACATCGTCGAAGCCACCAAGCTGCTCTGCAAGCTGAGCGCCGGCGACGGCGCGATCGACGACATCGATCACCTTGGTTCGCGCCGCGTGCGCAATGTCGGCGAGCTTCTCGCCAACCAGTGCCGCGCCGGTCTCAAGAACGTCGTCAAGACGGTCAAGGCCCGCATCAACGAGTACGACCAGAGCGTCGACTCGATCACCCCGCAGAAGCTCGTCAACCCGAAGCCCTTCGGCAACGCGATCCGCGAGTTCTTCGCCCGCAGCCAGCTGTCTCAGCTGATGGACCAGATCAACCCGCTCGCCGAGCTGACGCACAAGCGTCGTCTCTCCGCCCTCGGGCCCGGAGGCCTCAACCGCGACCGCGCTGGCTTCGAAGTCCGCGACGTTCATCCGTCCCACTACGGTCGTATCTGCCCGATCGAGACCCCGGAAGGTCCGAACATCGGCCTCATCAACTCGCTCTCCACCTACGCGCGTATCAACGAGTTCGGCTTCATCGAAGCTCCGTACCGTAAGGTCGTGCGTGGCAAGGTCTCCAGCCAGGTCGAATTCATGACCGCGGACCAGGAAGAAAAATTCAAGGTCGCTCAGGCCAACTCCGAACTCGACGACGCCTCCCGCCTGAAGGGCAAGGTGACCGTCCGTTTCCGCGACGACATCCTCGAAGTGGATCCCGAAGACGTCGACTACATGGACGTCTCGCCGCAGCAGGTTGTCTCCGTCGCCGCCGCCCTCATTCCGTTCCTGGAGCATGACGACGCTAACCGCGCGCTCATGGGTTCCAACATGCAGCGCCAAGGCGTGCCCCTCGTCGTGACCGAAGCCCCGTTCGTGGGCACCGGCCTCGAACGTCGCGTCGCCATCGACTCGAAGACCGTCATCGTCTCCGAAGGCCCCGGCATCGTCGCCGCCGCCGACTCCCGCCGTATCATCGTCACGAAGGACGGCGAAGTCGCCCCCGCCCAGCTTGAGAACAAGAAGTTCAAGAGCGAGCCGGCCAAGGGTATCTACGTCTACGACCTCCGCAAGTTCCTCAAGACCAACTCCTCCACGTGCTTCAACCAGCGTCCGCTGGTCCGCCGCGGCGACAAGGTCAAGCTGGGCGAAATCATCGCCGACGGCGCCGCCACCGACAAGGGTGAGCTCGCCCTCGGACGCAATGTCCTCGTCGGCTTCATGCCCTGGAATGGTTACAACTTCGAAGACGCGATCCTGCTCTCCGAACGTATGCTCACGGACGACGTCTTCACGTCCGTCCACATCGAAGAATTCGAAGTCACCGCCCGCGATACGAAGCTCGGGCCAGAACAGATCACCCGCGACATCCCGAACCTCGGTGAGGAAGCCCTGCGCAACCTCAACCGTGACGGTGTCATCCGCATCGGCGCCGAAGTGAAGCCTGACGATATCCTCGTCGGTAAAATTACTCCGAAGTCCGAAGGCGACCTCGCCCCTGAAGAGAAGCTGCTCCGCGCCATCTTCGGTGAGAAGGCCCGTGACGTGAAGGACACCTCCCTCCGCGTGCCCTCCGGCATCTCGGGTATCATCATGGACGTCAAGGTCTCCTCCCGTACCGATAAGGACGACGGACGCCTCTCGCCCAACGACCAGCGCCGCGCCCTTAAGAAGGTCAACGAAGAGTACCGCACGGCCGACTCTCGCCTCCGCGAAGAGATGACCGAGTCCCTCTCGAACATCCTCCTCGGCGAAAAGATCCCGCTCGACGTCAAGAACTCCGAGACCGGTGAAGCCATCATCCCGGCCAACCGCAAGATCACCAAGACCCTCCTCCGCCGCCTGGCCTCCGTCTCTCGTTCCATCGAGATGAACGACTCGCCGGTGAAGCAGAAGATCCGCCAGATCGTCGACGGCTACCACCGTCGCTTCGACGAGCTTGAGCAAGAGCGCGCCCGCAAGGTCGAAGCCATCGAGCAGGGCATCGACGAAGGCGGCGCCATCAAGAACGTCAAGGTGTACATCGCTACTAAGCGCAAGATCCAGGTCGGCGATAAGATGGCCGGTCGTCACGGTAACAAGGGCGTCGTCGCCCGCATCGTGCCGGTCGAAGACATGCCTTACCTCGCCGACGGAACCTCCGTCGACATCTGCCTCAATCCTCTCGGCGTTCCTTCCCGAATGAACGTCGGCCAGGTCCTCGAGACGCACCTCGGTTGGGCTTGCTCCAAGCTCGGCCTGAAGATGGCCACCCCCATCTTCGACGGCATCCCCGAGAAGCAGATCCGCGAATACCTCAAGCAGGCTGAACTGCCTGAGACCGGCAAGGCGATGCTCATCAACGGTCACACCGGCGAAGCGTTCGACCAGGACGTCGTCGTCGGCTACATCTACATGATGAAGCTGAACCACCTTGTCGCGGACAAGATCCACGCCCGCGCCACCGGTCCTTACAGCCTCATCACGCAGCAGCCGCTCGGCGGCAAGGCCCAGTACGGCGGCCAGCGCTTCGGCGAAATGGAAGTCTGGGCTCTCGAAGCCTACGGCGCTGCCTACACGCTGCAGGAACTCCTCACGGTCAAGTCCGACGACGTCGCCGGCCGAACCAAGATCTACGAGCAGCTCGTCAAGGGTGACAACACCCTCGTCAGCGGCACCCCTCAGTCCTTCAACGTGCTGATGAAGGAGATGCAGGCCTTGTGCCTGGATGTCCGCCTCGGCTCCACCACCGCCCCCACCCCGGATCGTAACTGAACGTCCGACGTAACCACACCTAGACCTTAACAGACATGATTCACCCGGAGCACACCCCCGAGTTCACCGCCAACGAGACGAAGGAACAGTCCTTCGATTTCGTCTCCATCTCGATCGCCTCTCCCGAGGAGATCGTCCAGTGGACGGGCGAACAGTTCCTCGACGAACTCGACGAACACGGCAACCGCAAGGTCAAGGGCCTCAAGGAAGTAAAGAGCCCTGAGACCATCAACTACCGCTCGTTCAAGCCCGAGCCGAACGGCCTCTTCTGCCAGCGCATCTTCGGACCGGTCCGCGACTACGAGTGCTACTGCGGCAAGTACAAGAAGGTTAAGTATAAGGACGTCGTCTGTGATAAGTGCGGCGTCGAAGTCACTGTCTCCCGCGTTCGCCGCGAGCGCATGGGCTACATCCGCCTCGCCATCCCGGTCTCCCACATCTGGTTCCTGAAGAGCATGCCCAGCCGTCTGTCGCTGATGCTCGACATGACCACCCGCCAGCTCGAGCAGGTCATCTACTACCAGAAGTACCTGGTCGTCGATCCGGGCGCTACCGGCATGGAAGAGAAGGAACTCCTCGACGAGGAATCCTACCGCCGCGCCGTCGAACAGCACGGCCCTGACGCTTTCAAGGCCCGCATGGGCGCCGAAGCCCTCCAGCAGCTTCTCAAGAAGATGGATCTCGCCTCTACGGTCGAGAACCTCCGCGACCAGCTTCGCTCCACGCGCTCCAAGCAGATCAAGAAGAAGATCGCTCGTCGCATGAAGATCATCCAGGGCTTCCTGGCTTCGGGCAAGCGCCCTGAGCACATGATCCTGACGGTGCTGCCGGTCATTCCTCCGGACCTCCGTCCGCTCGTTCCTCTCGAAGGCGGCCGTTTCGCCACCTCCGACTTGAACGATCTCTATCGTCGCGTCATCAACCGCAATAACCGCCTGAAGCAGCTCATCCAGATGAAGACGCCCGACGTCATCATCCATAATGAAATGCGCATGCTCCAGGAAGCCGTCGACGCTCTCCTCGACAACGGCCGCCACGGCAAGCCGGTCAAGGATCGCGATCGTCAGCTGAAATCCATCTCGGACATGCTGAAGGGTAAGCACGGCCGTTTCCGCCAGAACCTTCTCGGTAAGCGCGTCGACTACTCCGGCCGTTCCGTCATCGTCATCGGTCCTGAGCTTAAGCTCAACCAGTGCGGTCTCCCGAAGAAGATGGCCCTCGTCCTCTTCGAGCCCTTCATCATCCGTCGCCTCAAGGAACTGGGCTTCGCCCACACCGTCCGCGGCGCCCGCAAGCACATCGAGCAGAAGAAGCCCGAAGTTTGGGATATTCTGGAAGAAGTGACCAAGGGTCACCCGGTGTTCCTCAATCGCGCGCCGACGCTCCACCGTCTCTCCATCCAGGCCTTCGAGCCCATCCTCATCGAGGGTGACGCAATCCGCCTGCACCCGCTCGTCTGTACCGCTTACAACGCGGACTTCGACGGTGACCAGATGGCCGTCCACGTCCCGCTGTCCCTGGAAGCCATCATGGAGTGCAAGCTCCTGATGATGTCCACGAACAACATCTTCTCGCCGTCCAGCGGTAAGCCGATTCTCACGCCGTCCCAGGACATCGTGCTCGGTGCCTACTACCTGACGCTCGAACCCGCCGATAAGCCGGCGGCCAACACCCACCTCCCGGTGCTGGGCTCCGTGTCCGAGGCGACGTTCGCCGAAGCCGAAGGCTCCCTCCACCTGCATGACTGGGTCCGTTTCGCCAACCCCGACTTCAATCGCAAGACGGTCCACGGCGAAGCCACGGGTAGCACGATCGTCACCACGGTCGGCCGCATCATCTTCAACACCATCTGGCCTGCCGAACTCGGTTTCTTCAACGAGACCGTGAAGAAGGGCCAGCTCGGCGACCTGATCCTGAAGACCTATAAGCATTGCGGCCGCGAGGCTTCGATCCCGGTCCTCGACGCGCTCAAGGAGACCGGCTTCCGCATCGCGACCAAGGCCGGTATTTCCATCGGCGTGAACGACATGATCTACCCGAAGGAAAAGGAAGGCCTCGTCCGCGAAGCCACCGCGAAGGTCCGCGAATTCCAGCGCCAGAACGAATCCGGTACGATCACCAACGACGAACGTCGTAATAAGGTCGTCGATACCTGGTCCGGCGCTACCGATGCCATCGCGCAGTCGGTGTACACGACGCTCTCCCAGTCCGCGAAGGTGGCCGGCGTGAAGAAGGGCGATCCTCGCCATTCCCACCGCATGCTCATCAACCCGGTCTACGTCCTCATGGACTCCGGCGCTCGTGGTAATAAGGCCCAGGTGAAGCAGCTTTGCGGCGCCCGTGGCCTGATGGCCAAGCCGTCCGGCGAAATCATCGAACGCCCGATTCTCTCGTCCTTCCGCGAAGGTCTCTCGGTCCTTGAGTACTTCATCTCGACGCACGGCGCCCGTAAGGGTCTGTCCGACACCGCGCTGAAGACCGCCGACGCGGGTTACATGACCCGTAAGCTTTGCGACGTGGCCATGGATGTGATCGTCACGGACTCCCGCGACGTCGCCCCCGGCTCCGAAGTCATCACGCTCGGAGACGCCTCCCTCGGCCGTCACCTGGCCGCCGATGTCCCGAATCCTTCCGGCGCCGTCAAGGCTCTCGCTAAGTCCGAAGCTCCTCTCACCGAAGAGCTCATCGCGAAGCTGCGCGACGCCGGCGTCGACCGCGTCCATGTTCACATTCCTAACGGCGTGTGGAAGACCCCGATCTACGACGGTGACGAACTCTTGGTGTCGCTCTCTGAGCGCATCGTGGGCCGCTGCCCGTCCGAAGACGTCACGAACCCGCTCAATCCTTCCGAAGTCATCGTGAAGGCCGCCGTGCTCATCGACGAAATCGCTGCCAAGCGAATCGAGACCGTCGGTCTCGACCGCGTGAAGGTCCTCTCTCCGCTCACGCACATGAACGTGAACGCGATTCCGCCCACCTCCTACGGCCTCGATCCTTCGACCGGCCGCATGGTCGAACGCGGTACCGCGGTCGGTATCATCGCCGCCCAGTCCATCGGCGAGCCGGGCACTCAGCTCACCATGCGTACGTTCCACATCGGTGGCGTCGCTCAGCTGAAGACCCCGGAAATCAAATCCAAGGGCAAGGGCCTCGTCCAGTACGTCGACCTCACCACGGTCTCCGTCGGCGACAAGTTCATCGCCGTCAACGGCAACGGCTCGATTCGCCTCCTCAACGAGGCTGGTTCGCCGACCGAGGAATACCGTATCGTCGCCGGCTCCGTCGTCGGTGTCGAAGACGGCAAGCCGGTCGACAGGGGCGTCCTCATCGCCGCCTGGGATCCTAACTCCACCCCGATCATCGCCAATGGCGACGGCAAGATCCGTCTCGTCGACATGATCTCTGGCGTGACGTTCACCGAAGAGCGCGACCCGTCGAACAACACGTTCTACAAGTCCGTCATCGAACACTCCGACGAACAGAATCCCCAGATTCAAATCATCGGCGCCAACGGCAAGGAAGTCGGTTCCTTCTCGATCCCCGCCGGCGCCCGCGTCGAAGTGGACGAAGGCGACAAGGTCAGCCGCGGCTCTATCGTCGCCAAGATCCCCCGCCAGGCCGCCAAGACGCAGGACATCACCGCCGGTCTGCCGCGCATCTCCGAGCTCTTCGAGGCCCGTCCTCCGAAGGACGCCGCCGAGATCGCCAAGATTGACGGCGCGGTTCGCTTCGAGCCTTCCATTCGTGGCAAGAAGCGCCTCGTGATCTCCGACTCCATCGGCCGCGAAGAGGAGCACCTCATTCCGCACGGCAAGCACATCATTGTCGCCGCCGGCGACAAGGTGAAGCAGGGCCAGGTCCTCACGGACGGTGCCGTCGACCCGCACGACATTCTCGACATCCTGGGCCAGTCCAAGGTGCAGGATTACCTCATCACCGAGATTCAGAAGGTCTACCGTACTCAGGGCGTCGTCATTAACGACAAGCACATCGAAATCATCGTCTCGCGCATGCTCCGCAAGGTCCGCATCACCGAGCCGGGCGACTCCGATTACCTCTGGGGCGAACATGTCGACCGCACTCTCCTCGCGGAGAACAACCGCTCCATCAATGAGCGCGGCGGTCAGATTGCCGAATCCGAGCCGATCCTCCTTGGCATCACCAAGGCTTCCCTCGAGACCGAGTCCTTCATCTCGGCCGCCTCCTTCCAGGAGACGACCCGAGTCCTGACTGACGCCGCCACGATGGCCAAGCGCGACAACCTGACCGGCTTCAAGGAGAACGTGATCATGGGTCACCTCGTCCCTGCTGGCACAGGTTTGCCTGCTTATCGTCGCATTCGCGTCTTCCAGACCCCGACTTCTGCTTAAGCGGAGCGTCGAGGATGGGAATCAGCCCCCGCCCGCAAGGGTGGGGGCTTTGTTTTAGGCAACTTCCTGACGGTTTGGGGGTTGATACCCCCTCCCGTTTTGCCACTCTCCCAACTAACCCCAAGCTACTCCTATGTCTCGCTTCCTCCTCGCTGCCTCGGCACTCACCGCTTCCGCTCTGGTCCAGGGCGCCAACTGGATTCCTTCCTCGCCGCTCGTCCAGATCGGCAACGACTGCGACATCTACTTCGACGCCGCTGCCAGCCTCGAAGTGACTGACAACCTTTACTCCAGCTCGACCAAGACGTCCGCCACAAGCTGGATGGTGACTCCGGGCTTCCTGCTCGAGTACGGCAAGGACTCGGCGCTTTCCGCCACCATTTCGGTCAAGCGTACCTTCGTGAATTTCACGGACAAGACCTTGTCCGACCTCGAGGATTCCCGCGACGCCCTGGCTGTCGGTATCCGCTTCGCTGACGGCGGCCCGCTTTCCCTGTCCGTCGACTCTTCCTATCGCGTGACCGCTCGTAACGACGACCTGCAGATGCAGGGCCTCGGCGGCCTCCTGGGCGCGACCCTCGTCCGCCAGGCCAGCTATGCGCATTCGTTCCGTGCCGACTACAAGCTGACGGAGAAGCTCAGCGTCGGTCTGGGTTACTCGAATTCCTATAATCAATACCTCGACCCGGTGAAGACCGGACGCCGCCGGCAGCTATGTCTACAACACCAACACGCTGACCGAGCTGAACACGAAGTCCATGCCGCTCAGCTTCGATTACCAGGCCTTCGAGAAGCTCAGCTTCGGCCTGGCCCTGCAGCATGACGTGACGGATTATTCCGCCGCCCCTTACTACAGCCAGGCTCAATACTGCCTCGCCCCCCGCTCGCCCACCAGCAGCTCGTGAAGAACTTTGCCGGCCTCACCCTGAAGGGACAGCTCACCGAATCCGGTAAACTCAACGGTAACGTCCGCGTAGGCTACTCGCAGTATCACTACGACAGTGCAGCCAACGACTCCGACCTGTCCTACTCGGTCAACCTGAGCCACCAGCTCACCGAACGCTTCAGCCAATCGCTGACGCTCTCCCGCGACGTCACGGCTTCCTCGACCAATAGCCAGATGGCTGCGAAAAACTACACCTACGGCATCGGCTATAACGCCTCCGAGGATCTCAACCTCAACTTCTCGGCCACCAAGAGCGACGTCTTCGCCAGCACCAGCCAGGTCGATACCTACGCCTATACCCTCGGCGCAGATTACAAGTATTCCAAGCACCTGACCTTCCAGGCCAGCTACAGCCTCAACGACTCCACGGCTTCCGTGGCGAGCTTCGACCTACACCTCGAACGCCTTCACGCTCTCGGCGGCTTTCCGCTACTGAGGCTCGCGTCTCGGCGAACGGTTGAGCAGGACCGGTTGACCGGCAGGCCTGGTCTCCCTATTTTACTTCCATGTCCTCCGTCTTGAAAAGCCTGCTCGGTGCTTTCTGTGCCGTTGTCCTGCTGGCCGCTTGCTCTTCTTCGGGGTCCAGCCCGGTCACCTCCGCCTCCTTCGAGCCAGAGAATGTCCTCACCCTTGGGCGTGGGGCTTCCGATCCCTCGGCGGTGCCTGCTCCCGTGGCGACCGCTCCGGTTGCAGCGGACGTCACTGGCAGCGTACCCGTCGCCGCTGCTTCTGACTATGTCGTGGCGACGCCGACAATCCAGGCCGAGCCAGCCGGCAGCCAGAATAGCTACCGTCTCCGTGCCCGCGACTTCATCCGTATCCTAGTCATCAACGAACCCGACACGCAGATCGAACGTCGCATCAACTCCGACGGCACGGTGGATATTCCTTTCCTCAAGAAGCTCGTGCCCGTCGCTGGCCTCACGCTCACGCAAGCCCAGGTCGAGCTGTCGAACCAGTTCCGGGTCTATTTCAAGAAGCCCCAGGTCACGATCTCGATCGTCACCTATGCCGAGCGCCGCGTCTACGTCTCGGGTTATGTCGGCAAGCCCGGCCCAGTGTCCATTCCCCCTGAAGAGACGCTCACCCTCGGTCGGGCCCTCTCCATGGCCGGCGGAGTCCTGCCGCGTGGCAATCGTTCCGACGTGGCGATCAAGCGCAGTCGCGACGGCTCCACGTTCGTGATCTCCAAGGATGTCCGTCGTATCGACGACGGCGACGAGCCGGACTTCATCCTAGAGGACGAAGATCAGATCTACGTCCGCGACAGCCGCATCTGATCCCTTTCCATGCCCAATCCGGACCCCTTGTCTGACAATCGCCCGCCCGAACCTGCACGCGGCGGCAATCGCGGCTACGGTTCGTACGGCAGCTATGGCAACTACGGCGCCGGTAACGGCGGCTACGGTTACGGCAACTCCGGCGCCTACAACCGCGGCGGGGCAGGGGAGGGCAATCCGATCCACAACTATCTGCTGATGCTCCGCGAGCGTTACTGGTGGGTCCTGCTGTCCACGCTCGTCTTCCTCACGCTGTCCCTCCTCAACACCTATAACACCGTCCCGGAGTACCGCGCCACCGGTCGCCTGCGCGTCTTCCGCCTCGCTCCCACGATCAACGGCGGCTCCTCGGCGGCCGACGATAACTTCAAGATCGTCTCGAACGACGACTTCTTCACGGCCGTTGAGGCGATGCGCAGCGCCAATATCATCGAAGGTGTCTCGAAGCGCCTCACCGCCGACGAGCGAAAGCTGGTCCTGGCGCCTTATCAGGGCGGCAACATTTTCTCTGGCCCGCTGACCGACCAGGAGGTTTTCGCCAAGCAGCGCGGTATCAATCCGCAGAGACAGACCTTGGTCATCAACGTCGACTTCACCCATCCTAACCGGGACCTCGCCCGGCAGGTCGCTCGGCACTTCTGTGATGCTATCAAGAAGTACAGCGAGGACGACCGCCTGATGGTGACCAATCCGCTTATCGAGAAAGCCCGGATCGAGATCGAGACCCTCGAGGATAAGGTCCGCCGACTTTACGAGCAGAAGAACGACCTGATCAAGAACCAGAAGCTGCTCTCCATCGCGAAGGACACCAACACCCTCACGACGGAACGCTCCGTGCTCGTGAAGGACCGTGAAGAGACCCGTAAGCAGATCGACGAGAACGAGATCCTGGTCTCGGTCATCGCCAGCTACGAGAAGGAGGGCCGTCCGCTCGGCGACATCCCGCAGATTCGCGCCGACAGCGACGTCGCCGCCACCCAGACGGCCATCAGCGCCTCCAAGATCCGCGTCAGCCAGATGATTGAGACCTACACGGATCAGCACCCGAAGCTCGTGGCCGAACGCGAGGCTCTGAAGCAGCTCGACAACCAGCTTAAGGAAGCAGTCAGTCAGGCGATCAAGTCCCGCCGCAGCTCGCTGGAGAACGCCAAGGCCCGCCTTGAAGCGATTCTGCGCAACCTCTTCGCGAAGGAGGAGGAGTTTTCCAAACTGCAGGCCGCCAACGTCGAGCTCGAGCGCGTCGACAAGGATATCAAGGCGAGTGAGGAATTCCTCGGCCGGATGAAGCTCAGCTACGAGGAGGCCAAGCTTCGCTCCTCCACCTCCGGTACGAGTACCTCGATCAGTATCCTCGACCAGCCTTCCGTTTCAGACAAGCCGATCAACAAGAACTACTATTTTAACGCGCTGGTTGGCGTGGGTTCGGGGCTGCTTTTCGGGGTCGTCCTCATCGTCGTCATCGGAACCTTGGACTCCCGCATCAAGTCCGCTAAGGACGTTGAGGACTCCCTCGGCCTACCGCTCATTGGCACCGTGCCCCGCGTCGCCAACGTTTCTGGTCCGGACCGCGCGTTACTGGCTCGCCAGGACAAGGACCGCATCGCCACCGAAGCGGTCCGTTCCATCTACTCCGCCCTCAAGGTCAATCCGGCCGTCTCGAAGGCGCGCGTCTTCCTGGTCACTTCCACTCGTCCCAGCGAAGGTAAGACCTTCGTCGCGACGAATCTGGCGCTGATCTTTGCCCAACATTCGGAGCGCGTGCTCATCATCGACGCCGACCTCCGCCTCCCTAACGTCGGACCGTCGCTAGGCTTCACGGGTGATGGCGGCCTGAGCAAATGGTTCAACGGCGAGATGTCCATTGACGAAGCGATCGTCCACGACGTCTCTCCTGGTCTGGATGTCCTGCCGGTCGGCCTGAGCTGCAAGAATCCGACCCAAGTCATCAACAACCCCAAGTTCCTCGCCATGATCGACGAACTCCGTGGGCGCTACGACCGCATCTTCATCGACTCCCCGCCCATCGGCGCGGTCTCCGATGCGCTCCATCTCCTTCCGAAGATCGACGGCGTTCTCTACGTCGTCCGTTACAACACCGTCAACCTGCGTAACGCAACCTCCTGTCTGGCTCGTCTGCGCGAAGCCCAAGCTCCGTTGCTCGGAGTCGTGCTCAATGCGATGTCCCTCCGGATGGCCTCCGCCTACACGGACACTTACGATTCCTCCTATCGCAAGTATTACGTCGACGAACCGCGCGGCCAGTCCGACGCGGGTTCGGCGAAATCCTGATTTTCCCATGCGCCTGCTCCTCTTCCTTTTGACCGCTCTCGCCGTCGTCGGCTGTCAAAACGTACCCATCACGGGCCGCTCCCAGTTCATCCTCGTCGAAGAATCGGAAGTGGCTTCGATGTCCGCGTCGGAGTTCTCGAAGATGAAGAAACTGCCTAGCGACCAGCGCCTGGCCAAGATCAGGGAGATCGGTCTGAAGATCGTCGCCGCTGCCCGCCGCGACGACAAGGCCGGCGTCTTGCCGCCCACCTCGAAGTGGGAGTTCGCGATCATCGACGATAAGACGCCCAACGCCTTCGCCATGCCAGGCGGTAAGATCGGCTTTAACTCGGGTATGTTCCAGTATGCGCCGACTGACGATGACATCGCGGTGATCCTCGGCCACGAGGTCGCCCACGTCATCTGTCGTCATGGCTCCGAGCGCGTCTCGCAGGTGGTAGGGGTCGCCATCGCGGCCGCCGTGGCCGACGAGGCCACCAAGAATTCTTCGGCCAAGACCCGTTCCTCCTGGATGGCCGCCGTGGGTATCGGCGCCCAGTATGGCATCCTGCTTCCGTTCAGCCGCAGCCACGAATCGGAAGCCGATTACCTCGGCCTACTGTTCATGGCCCGCTCTGGCTACAACCCGGAGGCCGCTCCGGCTTTCTGGAGCCGTTTCGGTAAGGCTGGAAGCAAGACGCCGGAATTCCTCTCGACGCACCCGTCCGACAGCACCCGTGTGAAGCAGCTCCAGGGCTGGCTCGCGGAGGCTAAGGCTCAGATGCCGAAGAAGCCGTAAGGCTCTTTACCGGCGCTCAGGAACGAGCGGGCAGGTGAGGTATACGCCCTTCGGGTCATTCAAGGCGCGAATCGATCGCAGCCACTTGGCGTTCGCCTTGAGGAATTCCTTGGCGGGATCCGCCGATGCCTTGGAGAAGAGGGGCGAGTCGCTATCGTCATCCGAAAGCAGCTGCTGAAGCAGGTTCTCGCGGCCAGAATTCAGCGCCGGGATTTGGATCAGCTCGGCCTCCTCGGTCTTGGCCAGCAGCTTGGCTTCCTTGATGGCATCGCGTAGGCCGCCGAGTTTATCCACAAGGCGCAGGCCGCGAGCGTCTTCGCCGAGCCAGACGCGTCCCTGGGCAATCTCGTGGACGCCGTCACGCTTCAGGTCGCGTCCCTCGGCGACGATGCGCAGGAAGTCCTCGTAGACACCATCCACGGAGGTCTGCACGATCGCCAGTTCCTCGGGGGTTGCGGCGCGATGCTCGGCCAGCAGGTCCGCGTAACGGGCGGTCTTCACGCCGTCGGTGCCGAGCTGCACCTTCTTTGCTAGCTCGCCGTAATTGAAGTGGAGGCCGAAGACGCCAATTGAACCCGTGATCGTCGACGGGTCGGCCATGATGAGGTTGGCTTTGGCGGCGATATAGTAGCCGCCGCTGGCCGCGACATCGCCCATGGAGACGACCACGGGAGTGCCCTGGCTCTTGAGGAGTCCGACCTCGCGCGCGACGACGTCGCTGGCGAAGGCTGAGCCGCCTGGACTATTCACGCGGAGCACGACGGCTTTGATACGATTATCGCCGCGCAGCAGGCGTAGGTCGCGGGCCAAGCGGTCGCCGCCGATGATGCCCGGCGCACCCCAGCCGTCGACGATCTCGCCTTCAGCGTAGACGATCGCGATCCGTGGGCCGTTGTGCGGCAAGGTCACCTTATTGGCATAGCGATGCAGGTTTACCTGCTGGAAGGAAGTCCCCGAGTCGTCGGCGGCCGCACCCGCTACCCGGACCTGCTTGACGAGCTCGTCGCGATGCATGGCCTTGTCGGCCAGCTTGAGCTCCACGGCTTTCTGGGCGTTGAAAACGCCGGCCGAGTTGACTGCCTTGGAGAGAGCACTGGGGGAAAGGCTACGCGACCTCGCGATGTCGGCGAGGATGCGCTTCCAGATTCCTCCCATCAGGGCTTCGGATTGCTCGCGGGCGGAGTCGCTCATGACCCCGCCGAGGTAAGGCTCTACGGCCGACTTATACTTGCCGACCTTGGTCACCTGAACGCCGATGCCCAGCAGCTTCAGCGAGTCGCCAAAATACATGTCATACGAGGCGAGTCCCTTCAGTTCGAGTTCGCCCGCGGTATGCACGTAGACCTTGTCCGCGACGCTGGAGAGGTAGTATTCGCCTTGGCTGCCGTTCTCGATCCAAGCGATGACGGGCTTACCACTGGCCTTAAAGGCGGCGATGGCCTTGCGGAGCTCGGCCTTCTGGGTGACGCCAGCGGCGAGCGGGCCATTCAGCAGGATGCCGACGATATTCCGGTCTTTGGCGGCGAGATCGATTGCTTCCAGCGCCCGGAGCAGGTCGAGTTCAGGTCCGCTACCGCCGAGCAGCATAAGGTCGAGGCCTGGGGTGCCGTGGGCGGGCGTGTCGTTGATCGTGAGATCTCCGCCGATGACGAGCATCGACTTGGGTCTTCACGGAGACCGCGGCGGACTCATGGTTGCTGCCGGCTGAGCTCGCGAGCGAGACGATGAGGGCGATCAACGCAAAGCCGCCGATGGCCACGGCGAGGAAAGTGCCGAGCACGGAGGCGAAGACAGACTTGAAGAAATCTTTCATGGGAGGGGGAAGGGGGTGGGTGTCATTAAAATGATGCTTTCGTGTCTCCTTTTCGCCAACCAAAAGCTCATTATTGATACCCCTTTCCTCTCGATGCCGCCCGTCTCGGGGGCTAGTTTCTCGCTATGTCTGAGAACACGTCCTCGGCCGGCGCCGGCACTTCCCGCAAGGCGTTGGCCATCAATCTTGATCGGTCGGCCTACGGGGCCTTCGCCGAGATCGGGGCTGGGCAGGAAGTGGTCCGGCACTTCTTCAAGTCGGGCGGAGCCTCAGGTACGGTGGCAAAGAGTATTTCCGCCTATGATATGCGTGTCAGCGACGCGATCTACGGCCACCCTCAACGCTATGTTTCCCGGCAACGGCTGGAGCAGATGCTCGACCATGAGTACGGACTCCTGGTCGATCGACTGAAGGCTGAACGTGGCCCGGTGACCCGCTTCTTCGCCTTCGCCGACACGGTGGCGACGACCCCTCATGACGGTAAAGGGCAGGGTCACTCTTGGATCGGCATCCGCTTTCAAGACCATCCCCAGGCCGAGCCAAGCGAGGTCATCCTCCATCTTCGTCTCTGGGATAAGGACGCGGGCCGCCAGCAGGACGCCCTCGGCGCCGTTGGCGTGAACCTCATCCACGCCGCCCTCAATACGCGCGATAGCGTCGACAACTTCCTCACCGCCTTGGTTGACGAAGTGGGCGCCGGGCGCGTCGAGGTCGAGTTCGTCCATTTCAGCGGGCCAGCTTTTGGCGCCTTCGACAATCGCGCGGCCGCCCTGCGGCTCGTCCGCCTCGGCCTCACAGACGCCGTGCTCTTCGGTCCGGAAGGCGATCCGCAGGTCCCGAGCGAATACTTCCACAAGCGTTCGGTCTTGGTCGCCCGCGGTACCTTCCGCCCCGTCTCGATCGTTAATGTGGACATGCTCGCCTGCGCTTTGCGTGCCCTGCCCGAGGGCGGCAAGGACGTGGTCCCGCTGTTCGAGATGTGCATCGGCTCCGACCCGCACCCTGAATCCGAACTCATCGACCGCATCCGCCTCGTGGGCGCGATGCAGCACCCCCTCCTCGTCACGCGCCATCGCGGCTGGTACCGTCTCCCGGCCTACTTCCGTCTGCATACCACGGGGAGCATCACGCTGGTGGCGGGCATGAACAACCTCGTCGACCTCTTTAATCCCGAGCACTACACCCACCTCGAAGGCGGCGTCCTAGAATCTTGCGGCCGTCTCTTTAAGGATGGCGTCCGCGTCATGGTCTACCCGATGCGCGGCGATCAACTTCGCCGACTGATCCTCGATCCGGTCGCGTGCAAGGTCTGCTTCCCGGAGAGCTATAGCGTCGCCGAAGATTCGGTCGTGACCGCTTCCGCTATCCAGATGCGCCCCTCGGTGGCCGGCCTGTTCCAGCACCTACTCAATAACGGCTTCCTGGTGCCCATCACCGGGGCGGACCCCTTGGCGATGGCCTGCCAGCCGCGTACCTTGGCTGAACGTATCCGCAAGAACGAGGGCGGCTGGGAAAAAGAAGTGCCTCCTCCGGTTGCGGTTGCGATCCGCAGTCTCAAGTTATGGGCGAGGTAGCCCATGCCCGTCACTTCTCTTCCCCCCGCCCAAGACACGGAGCTCTCGCTCTCCGTCGAACGTGCCTATCGTGAGTCGCTGGTGACCGATCGGCTCGGCGCCATCTGGTCGCTGATCCTCGCGAAATGCTTCCTGGCGCAGTGGGCGATTCTCCGCTTCGAGATCCCGATCAGTGGTCCGCGCTATATTTGGACGCTCACGCTAATCATGGGGATCGTCGCCTCGGCGTATTACCTGCACGCCCACCGGGTGCGGCTGTACCTGCTCCCCACGCATTTCCGCGTGAACGCTGCGGTGCTCGCCGGGCTCGTCGTGGCGTTGGGCTTCGTCGCGTATGCGTATTTTGCCCGAGGCCTCCTGTCCGCTCCGGTGGCGACGGCGCTTGCGGCCGTGTTGTTAGGTTCGTGGTCCCTCGCGCGCGCGGCGTTGCGCCGCGCGTGGCCGCCGCTTTTCGGCGCTTTCCTCTGGTGGGGGCTCGCCGCTACGGCCCTGCGTTCGCCGCCCGACCAAGCGTTGCTCTGGCTGGGACTAGGCTTGCTGTGCGCGCAGGCGTTGCCGGGCTTCGCGGTCGCGGCCCAGGCATCCCGCCGTCGCGTCTGATCAGACCGCTGCCTTGCTGCCGGCGCTGTTCATGAGGTGCGTCATGAAGCGCTTCATGGCCGGCGTCAGGACGCGGCCTTTACGATGTAGAATGGCCAACGGGCGCGCCACGCGGCGGTCCCGCAGGCGCAGCATGACGAGCGTGCCTTGCTCGACTTCCTGGCGGATGGTGCCTTCGGGCACAAGCGCCACGCCGGCGTCGACTTCCACCGCACGCTTGAGCGTTTCGATGTTGTCGAACTCCATGGAGGGCTCGAGCTCGATGCGCTGTTCGCGGAAGAATTGGTCGAGCGCCTTACGCGTCGGGATATCTTGGTCGAAGCCGATGAACTTGCCGCCTTGCAGGTCGGCGAGGTCGATCTCCTTCTTGCCCGCAAGCTTGTGCTTGGGCGAGCAGATGGCGACGAGCTGGTCTTCCATCAGGGGGATGATCTCGACCTGGCGGGTCTTCTGCGGGAAGGCGACGAGACCGAAGTCCACCGCGTTCGAGATGACGTCCTCGTAGACGAGGTTCGAGCGACGGTATTCGACGCGCACGTTGACGTGCGGGAATTCCTGCATGAACGATTTCACGTGCGGCGGGAGCTCATGGAGGCCGATCGAGACGATGGTCGAGATGTGGACGGTGCCGCTGACGACCTTGCGCATCTCCTGCATCTCGCTGCCGACCTGTTCGTAGCGGTTGAGGATATCCTTGGCGGCCTCATAGAGGCTACGGCCTTCGCGCGTGAGCCGGAACTGCTTCTGGCTGCGGTCGACGATCAGAACGTTGAAATGCTTTTCCATCGAGCGTAGCTGCTGGCTGACGGCCGACTGGGTGATGGCGTTGAGCTTGGCGGCCTTGGAGAAACTTTCGTTGTCCACCAGGTCGCGGAAGATCTTCAGGTTCTCGATATGCATGGGAATGAAAGACTCCATGATTAATGAATCTAATGGGTTAGGGCTTCAAGTGTAGATATGCTAATCCTAGGCCTTGGCCCTCCGGGTGCCCTGGGGAGCCCGACTGGTTGACTCCCCGCCCGTTCTCCCTCCCTCTGGTTCAAATGGTCACCTCCGACCAGTTTAAGGCCCATTGCGAGGGGGTGCTGGCCCGCATCCAAGCCGCCTGCGCCCGCGTCGGCCGCGACCCCGCCTCCGTCCGCCTCCTGCCCGTCACCAAGACCCACCCCATTGAGGCCGCTTTGCTCGCCTATGGCTTTGGATTACGGGCGGTGGGCGAGAACCGCGTCCAGGAGGCCGCCCAGAAGCGCCCCCTGGCCCCGGCCGACCTCCGCTGGGAACTCATCGGCCACCTCCAGTCCAATAAGGCCAAGCATGCCCTGCAGGCTTTCGATGTCATCCAAAGCGTGGATTCCGCCGAACTGGCCACCCGCCTCGGCCGGCTGGCCGGCGAGATGGGGCTGCGCCGGGAGGTGCTGATCCAAGTCAATTCCGGCGACGATCCCGCCAAGTTCGGGTGCGACCTGGCTGATGCGCCCGCGCCTGCTCGAGGCCGCTCTGGCCCAGCCGGCTTTGGTCGTGAAGGGGCTGATGGCCATCGCACCACTCTCCGATGACCCTGCGGTCGCCGATCGCACCTTCGCCGAGCTACGCCTTTGCCGTGACTCTCTCGCCGCCCGCTTCGGCGTGGCGCTCCCAGAATTATCGATGGGGATGAGCGGAGACCTTGAATCCGCCGTCGCCGCAGGTTCTACTTGCGTCCGTGTCGGCTCCGCTTTGTTCGGCAGTCGTCCCTCCGCATGATCCGCCGCCTTCAAATTCGCGACCTCGCCCTGATGGATCGCACCGAGCTCGAACTGGGTTCGGGCTTCACGGTGGTCACGGGTGAGACCGGCGCAGGCAAGTCCGTCTTGCTTGGTGCGCTTTCGCTCCTCGCGGGTAATCGTGCCGCGAAGACAATCGTCCGTAAGGGCGCCGAGGAATGCTCGGTCGAAGCCGAGCTCGAGACCGACGGCGACAAGCGTTTCGACGAGGTCCTCAAGTCCCTCGACCTGCCGGTTTGCGACGATGGCCTGCTCATCCTGAAGCGTTCGGTCCATGCGACCAAGGCGGGACGAATCTCAATCAACGGCGGTTCGGCCACGCTCACTCAGCTCCAGCAGCTCGGTGAACTGTGGATCGATTTCCACGGCCCAGGCGAACCACAGAAGCTGATGCGCGCCGAGACCCAGCTGGAGATGCTCGATTTGCATGCCGGCCTCGCCTCCGCCCTCGCTACTTATCGTACTGGCTGGCGCCTGCGCAACGACCTGCTCCGCGAAGCCGCTGAAGCTGCCACGGCTGAACGACTTTCCGAAGACGAAGCAGCTTTCCTTCGCTCCCAGCTCGATAAGCTCGACTCGCTCGACCTTTCTGAAGAGGCCATCACGAAGCTCGAACGCGACCACGCCCGATCTTCCCGGGCCCAGGAGCTCGCGGCCTTGCTCGGCCAGCTGGAGTCTGGCCTCGGTTCCGATGGCCTCGGCGAGGTGATGCCTAAACTTCTCAAGGCCGGCGACGACATCGCCCGCATTGACGCCGATGCCGAAGCGCTTCGCGATCGTCTTAATTCCCTCGCCGCCGAAGCCGAAGACATCCGCGCCGACTTCGCTCGTCTGGGCCGCGGGCTCTCCTCCGACGATGAGTCCGCCGCCGAACTCGAAGGGAAGATGAACCTCTGGTTGGAATTTCGCCGCAAGTATGGACCGGGCGCCGAAGCGGTCCGCGAGAAGCGCGAGGCTCTCCGCCGTCGCTTGGCTTCACAGGGTGACGTCGAAGCCCGCGTGTCGAAGCTCAAGGCCGAGGCAGCCAAGGTGGAGAAGGATCTCCGCAAGCAAGCCGAAGCCCTGCGCGCCGCCCGCACGAAGGCCGCCGATAAACTCGCCACCGCCGCCCGCAAGATGCTGGGCTCGCTCGGCTTCAAGAAGGCCGACCTGCGCATCGAGGTCGCGGTCGCCGAACTCGGACCCCAAGGCGCCGATGCGGTCCGCTTTCTCTTCTGCCCGAACGCTGGTCAGGATCTCCTGCCGCTCGACCAAATCGCTTCCAGTGGCGAAGCCGCTCGCGTGATGCTGGCCTTGAAGACCGTGCTCGCCGCCGTCGACCGCACCCCGGTGCTGGTCTTTGACGAGGTGGATGCCAATGTCGGTGGCGAGATCGGCGCGCAGGTCGGCCGTGAACTCGCCGCCCTCGGCAAGGGCCACCAGGTCTTCTGCGTGACGCACCTCCCGCAGGTCGCCGCGCTCGGCCATGCCCATCTCGTCGTGACGAAGACGCAGGATGACAAGTCGACGACGGTCGAAATCGCCCCTGTCCATGGTAAGCGCAAGGACCGCGAGTCCGAGCTCGCCCGTATGCTCGGCGATCGCGCCAGCAAGGTCGCACTCTCCCACGCCCGCGAACTGCTCGACGGCGCGAAGTAAGCTTAGGCCTTCTTGACGAAGCGATCGAGGCGGAGGCGTTGGATCATGCGCAGGCCGATCGCGGCCGCCCAAGGCTTAGGTAGGCGGGCCGAGAAGACGGCCAGGATCTTATGCTTCCAGCCTGTGACCACGACTGGGCGATGAGCCGCCATGCCGCGTACAGCTTCGTCGGCGCATTCCTCTGAGGTCTGCCCGCCGAGGCCGGTCGAACTCGCGAAGCCGGCGGCCTTGGAGAAATTCGTCGAGACCGGGCCGGGGCAGATCGCCACGCAGCGGATGCCGTGTCGCTTCGCTTCGGCATCGAGCGCGACACTCCAATCGAGCATGAAGGATTTCGTCGCGGCATAGGTGGTCATCAGCGGTGTCGGCTGGAAACCCGCGAGCGATGCAACGGTGGCCACCATGCCGCCGCGCGCTTTCAGTTCGTCCCACAGCCGGCCCGTGAGTTCGACTGGCGCGCGCACATTGACGTCGATCATCTTTAAGGTGTGGTCGACGCCGGGCGCCGGAAACTCTCCGTAGGCACCGAAGCCGCTGTTATTAATCAGTAGCATCCTGCCTTCTCGGGGCATTAGTTTCCGTAATTCGCAGACAACCGACGCGATGTCAGCAGGTTGCGAGAGATCACAGGTAAGGTGAGTGAAGTTCAGGGAATTCGGGACCCCCTCGGGTATCGTCCTGGAAAGGTTGAACACCGCGGCTTTGGTCTCAGAATGACTGATACGCGAGAGTATCGCGCGTCCGATCCCGGAAGAAGCCCCTGATATGATAACCACGGAAAAACTCCTGAAGAAATCATCGACGGTCTTGTTCTTTGACATGGGCGCAGAGTCTCACGTCACCCCAAAAAACACAACACACATGACAAGTGCTCCGATCGTCGTGACGGGGGTCCATATGGACCTTACCGCCGCCCTGAAGGAAACGGTGTGCGCCAAGGTCGAAAGACTGCTGCGCCACAACCCGCGGATCATCCGCGTGCTCGTCGAACTCGTCTACACCCGCTGCAGCGACCATAGTCGCGAATTCGGGGCCCAGATCCGGCTCGAACTGCCGGGGCCGGACATCGTCGTCCGGGAAGAGTCAGACGACCTCTACAAATCCATCGATATTTTGGTCGATAAAGTCGACCGCCAGCTTCGCCGCCGCCATCGCCTAGATAAGGAAAAAAGGAATCATCCGCATCCGACAGACCTAGGCGACCTGGGACGCGCGGCGTAAGGACGGTGAGGTGCCGGCCGGTTGTCAGTGAGGACGGCCCAGTCGGTGAAAGTCGAAGTCGGTATGGCCGGAAGTCGGTGAAAACAGACGGAAAGCCAGTCAGACAACGAAGGTAACAGACGGTCAGTTAGGTCACAGACAACGAAAGCTAAGCTAGCACAGTCAAAGTCAGGTACAGGACCCCGGCCGCCGTAAGGTGACCGGGGTCCTCCTGTTTGGGGAGGTCGCCCCGCCTAAGTTTCTCGCCCTTGGCCCCCCGAGGGCTTTTATCTGCCCCATGCGCATTTATTTCATGGGCATCTGCGGGACGGCGATGGGTAACGCCGCCTTGCTGATGCGCGCCTTAGGTCATGAGGTCATGGGGTCCGACACGGGGATCTACCCGCCGATGTCCGACCACCTTCGTGGCGCTGGCGTCGATATCCTCGAAGGCTGGTCCGCCGAACGCCTCGCCCAGCTCAAACCCGACCTGGTCGTGGTCGGCAACGTCGCCTCCCGCGGTCATCCTGAAGTGGAGTGGCTCCTCGAAGCGCGCACCCAGCCTTACGTCTCTCTCCCAGAACTCCTGCGCACGCGCCTGCTAAACGAACGCCGCAATGTCGTCGTCGCCGGCACCCACGGCAAGACCACGACGACTTGCATGGCCGCGGTCTTGCTCAAGGCCAACGGCACCGAGCCGGGTTGGCTCGTCGGCGGCGTCCCGCGCGACTTGCCGGATTCTTCGCACCCAGGGAAGCAGGGCGGCCCGTTCGTCATTGAAGGCGATGAATACGACACGGCCTTCTTCGACAAGCGTAGCAAGTTCATCCAGTACCTGCCGCACGTGCTTGCGATCAATAACTGCGAGTTCGACCACGCCGATATCTTCCGCGACCTGGACGACGTGCTCCGCACCTTCGCGCATGTCATTCGCATCGTCCCGCGCGATGGCGTAATCGTCGCGAATGGCGACGACGCCAATGTTCTCGGTCTGGTGAAGAACGTCACGTGGGCTCCGGTCGTCCGCGTGGGCACGGGCGCTGGCAATGATGCCGTCATCGCTGACTTCCAGGAATCATCGACGGGCTCGTCCTTCACGTTGCTCTGGAAGGGCAAGGAGTGGGGCAGGGTGAAGTGGGCCCTGCCGGGCCTCTTCAACGCCCGTAACGCGGCGATGGCCGCGGTCTCCGCTGGCTTGCTGATCGACGCTAAGGATCCGACCAAGCTGAAGCTCGAGGCGCTCAACTCCTTCCAAGGCGTGCAGCGTCGCCAGCAGGTGCTCGTCGATCGCGCTGACCTGACGGTCATCGAAGATTTCGGCCACCATCCGACGGCCCTCGACCTGACGCTCGAATCCCTGCGCGCCCGTTATCCGAAGCACCGCTTGGTTGCCTGCTTCGAGCCACGGAGCAATACCGCCGCCCGCAAGGTGATGCAGGACGCTTTCCGTGAAGCGCTCAAGAAGGCCGATGTCGCCTTCTTGGCTCCGCCTCACCGCGCCGACAAGCTCGGCGAGGAACGCTTCGACAGCGAAGGCGTGGCTGCGGCAATCACCGCTGCCGGCAAGAAAGGCTTCGCCCCTGCTTCCAATGACGCCTTGCTTACCGAACTCACCGCGCTCGTGAAGTCGGACAAGTCCCCACGTTGCGTGATTTTCTTCTCAAACGGAGCCTTCGGCGGCATCATCAAGAAGTTCGCGCAGGCTATCTGAACGTGGTAGCCTTCTTTGGGTCTTGAACGATAACGAGTAAGAATAGCAATGACCAGCCACGCTACCAATATCGAATATCAAGCGGCCACATTGGCTGACGTGCCCGCGATGGTGCGTTTACTCAATTTGCTTTTCACCATCGAGGCGGATTTCGCGCCCGACACCGAAAAGCAAACCCGTGGACTCAGTATGCTAATCCAGCATCCAGAGTGTGGGATGATACAAGTCGCCCGCCACAAAGAGCAAGTCATCGGCATGGCCAGCGCGCAACTGGTGATTTCTACCGCGCAAGGTGCCCTATCTGTATGGGTAGAAGATATGGTCGTAGACCTTCAGTATCAAGACCGAGGCATCGGCAAGCAGCTTCTAAACAGGATAGAAGAATGGGCCACCACCAAAGGGGCAACCCGCATGCAACTTTTAGTGGATAACGAAAATTCCTCCGCTATTGGTTACTACTCACACTTGGGTTGGGAAACCACACGGCTTCAGGCGAGAAGGAAGTTTATTTAATTCGCTCTTCCGGCCCAGCACTCGGCTGAACGCCAAGACCGGAGCTTAACCGAGCAAGCCTAGCGCCTGCTTGGCCTGCGCGGAGTCTTTCGCGATCTGCGCCTGCAGGGCCGCGAGGTCGGCGAACTTCTGTTCGGCGCGGAGGCGGCGGACCCAGCGCACGCGGACGGTATCGCCCGTGGTCGGCGCGGTGCCGCGGAGCACGTGGGCTTCGAGCAGGGGAGCGACGGGACCGCTTTCGACGGTGGGGCGCTGGCCGTAGTTCGCGACGGCGGGCATGGCTTCCCCTTTGAAGATGACTTCGACGGCGTAGACGCCGTAGGCGGGCTTTAACTCAGGCTCCCAGGCGATGTTGACCGTAGGGAAGCCGATGGTGCGGCCGAGTCGTCGTCCGCCGATGATCGTGCCCTCGGCTTCATATGGCCGTAAGAGCATCGCGTTCGCGAGGTCGAGTTCGCCGGCGGCGAGGCACTGGCGGATGCGCGAGCTGCTGACCGTCTCGTCGCCTAGGTGCACGGCTGCGACGAGCTTCACGCCGAGGCCTTCGGCGGTGCCATGCGCGATGAGCGTCTCGCCGTTGCCGGCACGTCCGCGGCCGTACTGGAAATTGGAACCGACGTGGAGCGACTTGAGGTGGGGGAAGGTCGTCTTCAGCCACTTCGGGAAATCCGCCGCCTCGATGCCAGCGTGCGCGCGATCGAACTTCTCGTGATGGATGAGCTGGGCGCCGGCTTCCGTCAGGCGCTCATCCTTCTGGGCGCGGGTGAAAATCAGCGGGACCGCCGACTCGGGGCGCAGCACCTTGCTCGGGTGCGGGTCGTAGGTGAGCACGCCGACGATACCTCCGTCCGCCCGGGCGGCTTCGCGGGCGGAGTGCAGGACGGCGCGATGGCCGAGGTGCACGCCGTCAAAGGCGCCAATGGCAAGATGGAGGGGAAGGCTCATGCGGTGGGCGCGGCTTCGCTCACGGGCACGAGGGCCGCGACGAGTTGGTCGTCATTCATGGCGCCAAGCTGCGGGAGCGTGTGGCCGCGCGAAAGGTCGAGCTGGCCGGAGCGGGTGCGACGGAGCATCGAGAGGTGGGCGCCAGGTCCAAGCTTGCGGCCGAGGTCCAAGGCCAGCGTGCGGACGTAGGTGCCCTTGGTGCAACGGACGCGGAAGTTGATCTTAGGGCTCTGCCACGAGATCAGTTCGAACTCAGAAAGGGTGATGGCGCGGGGTTCGCGGACGACTTCAATGCCTTTGCGTGCGAGGTCGTAAAGCTTCTGGCCGCCAATCTTCTTCGCCGAATGCATCGGGGGAATCTGGAACTGGTCGCCCAGCATGGAGGCGAGGGCGGCGCGCACCTGGGCTTCGGAAATTTCTGGGACGGGGTTCGTCTCTAGCGTCTCGCCTTCGGCGTCCTGGGTGTCGGTGACGATTCCGAGCGTGGCTTCGCCGAGGTATTCCTTGTCCTGGGCCATCAGTTGGTCCGAGGCTTTGGTCGCTCGTCCGACAAGCACGATGAGCAGGCCGGTGGCCATGGGGTCGAGCGTGCCGGCGTGGCCGACGCGACGTGTGCGATAGAGTCGGCGGACGCTGTCCACGACGTCGTGCGAGGTGATGCCTTGTGGCTTATCGACGAGCAGCACGCCCGCGGGTTCAGCGGCAGGCTCGCTCATTTCGCCGAGTATTCGCGATAGTGGGCGATGACGATACCGAGGATCTTCTCGCGGTCCTGCGGCGAGCCGGCAGCCCTGCATGTTGAAGCCGGCCGCGAGCATGTGGCCGCCGCCGTTAAGTTTGCCGGCACAGAGGTCGAGGCGGAGCTTCGGGATCGCGGCCGCGCAGGCTGCCGCGGATGCCGTCGGCGCCTTCTTCCATCAGCACGGCGATCTCGACGCCTTCGACGGAGCGGGGGAATTCGACAAGACCTTCCTTATCTTCTTTCGAAGTGCCGGTGGCGGCGTAGTCGGCTTGGGTGAGCTCGCCGGAGCAGATCTTTCCTTCTTCGTGGAAGAGGATGGTATTGAGGAAGCGCTTGGTGAGCTCGAGCTTGCCGCGGCTCTCTTGTTCGAAGACGCGGTAGTTGGCCTCGGCCGGGTCGGCGCCGCGGCGGACGAGTTCCGCGATGATCGCGAAGACGTCGGCGGTGGTGCTGCGGTAGCAGAAGCGGCCGGTGTCGGTCAGGATACCGAGGTGTAGGGCCTTGGCGGTAATGGTATCGACGGCGAGGCCTTGGGCGAGGGCACCGGCGGCAAGGATGTGGCAGGTCGCGGCGGCTTCGCGGACGACGATGTTGGTCTGCGCGTAATCCGGATTCGAGGCGTGGTGGTCGATGTTGGCCAGGACGCCGGCCGGGAACTTGGCGAGCAGTTCCGTCCCAACGCGGGACGCATCGGCACAGTCGACCGTGACAGCGACGCGGTCCTTCGCGTCATAGTCGGCGGCTTTGACGAACCTCACGCCCTCGGCGTAAGGGACGAGATTCGGGGGGATGCGGTCGCGGTTCACGCAGATCGCGTCGACACCTTCGGCCAGGAGCATCCGGCAGAGAGCGGTCTGCGAGCCGATGCAGTCCCCGTCAGGGCGCATATGGCCTAATACGGCCACTTTCTGCCCTTTGAGACCCTTGACGAGGTCTCGGAGGGCCTCGCCCGCCGCTTGCATGCTGATACCCATGGTTTTGCGGATTAAGAAACAGGCGGGGCCGCTGACTGGCAAAGGCAAAAGGCAGGGTTATTACCAACATTGGGGGAACGCTTGAACCTACCCACGGTTCGGGCATAGTCCCTGCTAACAACCCCATACGGGCGTTTCACCCCAAACCCAATTTCCATGGATAAGGACAAAAACAACAATTTCACTCCCCGCGCCCGCAAGGTCGTGGAACTGGCCCGGGCGGAAGCTCGCCGGTTTAACCACAACTATGTCGGCACGGAGCACATCCTGCTCGGGCTCATCAAGCTCGGAGAGGGCGTCGCGGTTAACGTTCTCGGCCGCATGGGCCTCGACCTCAAGACGGTGCGTGGCGCCGTTGAGAAGCAGGTCGGCCCCGGCCCGGAAGAAGCGAAGGCTCCCGACACGATTCCGCTCACGCCCCGCGTGCAGAAGGTCATGGCGCACGCCGTCACCGAAGCCCGCGCCCTCGGCCACGCCTACGTCGGCACCGAACACATTCTCCTTGGCCTCCTGAAGGAAGGGGAGGGCGTCGCCGCCCGCGTCCTGCAGCAGCTCGACGTCGACCTGGAACGCTGCCGCAAGGAGATCCTCGCGGACATTGATCCTTCCGCCGCCGACGAATCCGAAAAGAAGGACGGCGACACGCCTCCTCCTTCCGAAGATTCCTCCGACGACACTCCGCCCCCTTCGCGTCGCGCTTCTGGCGAAGAAGGCGCCCGTCCTGGCCGTGGCGAACGTCTCTCGCTGCTGAAGACTTTCGGCCGCGATCTCACCGAGCTCGCCAAGGCCGGAGAACTCGATCCGGTCATCGGCCGCAAGGAAGAGATTCGTCGCGTGGTGCAGATCCTTTGCCGCCGCACGAAGAATAACCCTGTCCTCATCGGCGAAGCCGGCGTGGGCAAGACCGCCATCGTCGAAGGCCTCGCCCAAGAGATCGCTTCGGGCATCGTCCCGGAAATCCTCCTCGACCGTAAGGTGATCACCCTCGACCTCGCCCTGATGGTCGCCGGCACGAAGTACCGCGGCCAGTTCGAAGAGCGCATCAAGGGCATCATGGACGAAATCAAGCGCGCCAAGAACATCATCCTGTTCATCGACGAGATGCACACGATCGTCGGTGCTGGCGCCGCCGAAGGCGCGATGGACGCTTCCAATATCCTCAAGCCAGCCCTTTCCCGAGGGGAAATCCAGTGCGTCGGCGCCACCACGCTCTCCGAGTTCCGCAAGCACATCGAGAAGGACGCCGCCCTCGAACGCCGCTTCCAGTCCGTCAAGATTGACGACCCGACCCCGGAAGACGCTGTGCTCATCCTGCGCGGTATCCGCTCGAAGTACGAAGAGCACCACAAGTGCGAATATACCGACGCCGCCATCGAGGCCGCCGTCCGCCTCTCGCACCGCTACATCACCGCCCGTCACCTGCCGGACAAGGCCATCGACGTCATGGATGAGGCCGGCGCCCGCGCTCGTATCCGTTCCCTGAACGTCCCGGCCGATATCGACACGGTGCAGACCGAGATCGACAAGGTCGTGCAGCAGAAGGAAGACGCCTCCCGCCACCAGAAGTTCGAAGAAGCCGCCAATCTCCGCGACACGGAGAAGAAACTCCGCGCCAAGCGCGAGAAGATGCTCGAAGATTGGCGTAAGAAGCGCGACGAGAAGCGCATCATTGTCGGCGAAGATGAGATGCTTCACATCGTCGCTGACTGGACTGGCGTGCCTCTCAATCGCCTTGAGAAGAAGGAGACCAAGAAGCTCCTCGAGCTCGAGACGGACCTGCAGACGGCCGTCATCGGCCAGGAGCGCGCCTGCGAGGTCGTCTCCCGCGCCCTCCGTCGCTCCCGTGCCGACCTCAAGGATCCGCGTCGCCCGATCGGCTCCTTCCTCTTCCTTGGCCCCACCGGCGTCGGCAAGACGCTCCTGGCCCGCTCCCTGGCCGAACGTATGTTCGGTGAGAAGGAAGCGGTCATCCAGATCGACATGTCCGAGTACATGGAGAAGTTCACGGTCTCCCGTCTCATCGGTTCGCCTCCTGGCTATGTCGGTCACGACGAAGGTGGCCAGCTGACCGAAGCGGTCCGCCGCAAGCCTTATTCCGTCGTTCTCTTCGACGAGATCGAGAAGGCCCACCCGGATGTGATCCAGCTCCTCCTGCAGGCCCTCGAAGATGGCCGCCTGACCGACTCGCTTGGTCGCGTCGTCGACTTCCGTAACACGATCATCATCCTGACCTCCAACGTCGGGGCCGACGTGCTACAGCGCAATAACTCGGTCGGCTTCGATGTCGGCGTGGATTCCACCCGCGACTACGAGAAGCTTAAGGAGCGCATCATGGACGAGACCAAGCGCGCCTTTAAGCCGGAGTTCCTCAATCGCCTCACCGATATCGTCATCTTCCAGCAGCTCGCGAAGGTCCACATGACCAAGATCGTGGACATCGAGGTCGACAAGGTCGCCAAGCGCCTCCTCGACCTCGGCGTGAAGCTCGTGGTCAACGAGGCCGCCCGCGGCTACCTGGTCGATAACGGCTGGGACGAGAAATACGGCGCCCGTCCGCTTCGTCGCGCGGTCGAACGTCTCCTCGAAGACCCGCTTGCCGAATCCATCCTGCGTGACGACTACAACAAGGATGAACCGGTCATCGTCTCGGTCGGCGAGAAGGGTCTCGTCTTCACGCAGAAGAAGAGCGGCGCCGACACCGGCGCGTAAGCGATGAATCGTCTGGTCACCGCAGGACTCCTCGGCGCGATCGCCATTGCGCTAGGGGCCTTTGGCGCCCACGGCCTAAAGGATCGACTCGCCTTGATTCCGGAAGCCGCTGGGTGGTGGCAGACGGCGACCTTCTATCTGCTGACCCATGTGGTCGCTATCGGTGCTATTTCCGCCCGGTCGGTCTGGCCCGCGTGGCTTTGGGCTGTCGGCTCCGTGATTTTCGCGGGAACACTTTATGCCATGGCCTTGGGCGCTCCTCGTTGGTTTGGCGCCATCACGCCGATCGGTGGCTCGTTCCTCATCGCAGGCTGGGTCGTGCTGGCCTGGTCTGCGCGCAAGGAATCCTGACTTGCCGAAATCGCTTCGGCCTCCGACCGTGAGGCATGGCGGAGCCTTTCACCTATCACGACGACGGCGGCGACGATCTCGAACCAGCCGCCCGCGAGGTGGCCTGCCGTTACTTCCTCGATGCGGGTCCCCAGCATACGGAGTTCGTGACGCAGTTCCTCGGACCCAGCGAGTGCGGCAAGTTCGACGTCCTCTGGGAAGAGTCCGACTGGACGGAAGATGTCACCGTCGCCGTCGCCTGGATGCCGCGCGGCAAACTGCACGGCTTCGAACTCTGGCAGGCGCTCGCTCTGGCTTTCTGGAACGTGAAGAAGGAGGGCGAGTATTGGGAAAACGCCGGCTGCATCGAAATCATCGACCGGCCTGACACCTTGGTGGATGCCGACGCCTTTCGGGCCGTTTTAGCGGCTGTTTGGGCCAAGGATTCAGAGGACGAATAGGCGGCGTCCGCTTGCCACCGGGTCGGCCTAGGCTACGATTTGCTCATGCGACTCCTCGCCCTGGCTCTGACAATTCTCATGACCTCCTTGCACGCGGAAGACAAAGCCCCCGGACTCCTTGGCGTCCCGGTAAAGGATATCGACGGCAAGACGACCACGCTCGGCGCCCTCAAGGGCGGCAAGGCCTGGCTTGTCGTCAATGTCGCCAGCCAGTGCGGCTACACCCGTCAGTATAATGGACTCCAGGCGCTGTATGATAACTTCAAAGCCAAGGGCCTCGTCGTCGCCGGCTTCCCTTGCAATGACTTTGGGGGGCAGGAGCCGGCCTCGGACAAGGACATCAAGAAGTTCTGCAAGACGAACTTCAAGGTCACGTTCCCCATGTACGCTAAGGTCGCCATCAAGGGTAACGACGCGCACCCGCTCTTCGAGAAGCTTACCGGCAAGGATGCCGGCCACCCCGGGCCGGTAGGTTGGAACTTCAATAAGTTCCTGATCGGAGCGGACGGTAAGCTGATCGCCCGCTTCGGTTCCGACGTCGAGCCGGACTCGGAAGAGCTCGAGAAGGCGATCGAGAATGCGCTGAAGGCGCGGAAGTAAATTACCAGTAATTTTTGAATCCATTTTCTCCTTTTGGGCGAAAGATGTTATATAAAACGGTTCTCACTCACGAGCGCCAATCATCCAACAGTAAGCCGCGCTTAGCCTCTTACAGGTAGCCCTAGGCATACGCTCTCACCATGTCGCCCCAGCCCTCTCCGATATCCCGCGGACGCTTCGGCTTATTGATAGGCTTGGTCTTCACCCTTGGCGTCGTCTTGGTCGGGCTGAGCTTCCTTGGTCGACGTGCTGAGATTGCTACGCCAGTGGCGAAGCCGACGCAGGCACCTCCCGCAAAAGGTCAGGTGAGGGTGAAGCTGCGCAGCTCTGCATCCCTTAATTTAGATGAGTCTAAGAACGTGCGGCCGGACGCCCCGGAACTGGGGCCAGAGGACTTGGCGGTATTCCAGGAAAAAGTGCAAGCTAGGTTCCTGGCGTTGGTTAAGGAAATGGGTTATGCCGATGAATCTCGCCGCTCCGGCATCGCTATTTCAGCACAGATGCTAATGGATAAGATGGGCAATGAGCCCCGCTGGAAACAATTAGAGAATGAGATCAATGCTATGGCGCTGACTTGGCCCAAGGCTAATCAGCAGGAAAGACAGGTCATCCTGGATCGTAGCTCCGCCATCTACGATCAGGGCGCAATCGAGCTGCGCCGCCGATTGTCCGACTTACGCTAAACGCTAACACCCATGACCTTCGCTTCCCAGCCCCGTCGGAACTTCCTTCGGCAAACCGCCTGGCTCGTGGTCGGTGCTTGGGTCGCGCGGCTCCCGGCGGCGGAGGCCGGCGCGGTCTATGACGTCTGCGTCTACGGCGGCAACGCCAGCGGCGTGATGGCGGCCTGCGCCGCTGCGAAGGAGGGCGCCAAGGTCATCGTGGTCGAGCCCAGCCGCTGGCTGGGAGGCATGACCGGTGGAGGCCTGATGCACATCGACTGGGGTCGCGAAGAAGCCGTCAGCGGCTCGACCCGGCCGATCCTGAAGAAGGACTATAACGATGCGCAGTATCGCGCGGTTTTCGCTGAGATGCTTAAGGCCGCTGGCGTCACGGTGCTGTTCGAGCATCGCGTTGGCGCGGCCGAAAAGTCTGCGGGCATCATTCGTGCCATCAGTTTGGACCTGGCGCCGTTCGATGAAACTGGCTGTCCGCCCGCGGCGCCCACGAAAGCCGGCGCCCGCGTCATCAAGGCCAAGGTCTTCATCGATTGTTCTTACGAGGGCGACCTGATGGCCCGCTCGGGCGTCGCCTATACCTTCGGTCGCGAGGCTAAGTCGACCTACGGTGAGAGTTTGGCGGGCGCGCAGCCACCGATGTCGGTCTACGCGATCGACCCTTACGTCAAAGTCGGGCGACCCGCAGAGCGGCCTCCTGCCGGGCCTGCAGTCGACGCCCGTGGCTCCGGTTGGCGAGGCGGATAAGCTCACGATGGGCTACGGCTTCCGCTGGCGCTTCGTCTTCAAGGGCGAGAGCCTGCCGATCGAGCCGCCGGCGAACTATGACCCGAAGCAGTTCGAACTGTATCGTCGGGCTTTCCAGCAGGGCGTGGATATCCTCTCTGGTCGCGTGATGCGCGGTAAGGTCGACGGTTGGGAGGAGAGCGGCGGCCGCGTCTATTCCGGAGGTGCGGGCAATCTGGCCCGCGCCTTGTTTGCGCCGACGAACTACGGCCACAATGCCAGCTACCCCGACGGTGATTACGCGACCCGGGCCCGGATCTGGAAGGAGCAGCAGGATTTCGTCCGCGGCATGACGCATTTCTTGCGCACCGACCCGTCAGTGCCAGCGAAGCAGAAAGAAATCGCCCTTAGCGCCGGCCTGGAGAAAGGCGCCTTCGACGACACCAAGGGCTATCCGCATCAGCTCTACGTCCGCGAGGCCCGTCGCATGATCTCGGATTACGTCGTCACCCAGAAGGATATGGAAGGGCGGACCAGCGCCCGCTGATTCGGTCGGCCTGGCCTCCTATGGCGTCGACGAATGGCCTTACGCCACCGTGCCGCTCGACGGTAAAGTCGCGCTCATGGGAGGCTACTACTCGATGCTCTACCTCGAGGACGAGCATCGTGGCATCTACCGTATTCCTTACCGTTCGATCGTACCCAAGAAGGACCAGTGCACGAATCTCCTCGTGCCGGTCTGCGTCTCCGCCAGCCATATCGCTATGACCTCCATCCGTATGGAGCCCGTCTGGATGATCCTCGGAGAGTCCGCCGGCGTGGCGGCGTCGATGGCCGTGAAAGTCGGGCACGGCCGGTGCAGGACGTGCCTTACGCTGAACTTTACCCCAAACTCCGGGCGCTGGCCCAGAAGGTCGACCTCCCGAAGAAAAAAGAGACTAAGCCGAAGTAGGTCCGGCGATGCGGAGTTCCGCGACGATCTTTCCGCCGACAAGGTGCTCGGTGATGATGCGATCGAGGTTCTCTGGCGTGCATTGGCCGTACCAGACGCCTTCCGGGTAGACCACGGCGACGGGGCCAGCGACGCAGACGCGCAGACAGTCCGCCTTCGTGCGCTGGATGCCGCCTTTCTCCGAGAGCCCCAGCTGCTTCAGCCGGATTTTCAGGTGTTCCCAGGATTTCGCCGCGAGTTCACCGCCGCAGCAGGCCTGCTCGGTCGACTTTACGCAAAGAAAGATATGCCGGCGGGAGGCGGCCAATCCCAACGCCTCGGCTGCGCGGGTGGCTTCCGGGTTCATTCGAACCGCGGGATCAGGCCGTCCTGCTCGAGCTTTAGGAACAGCTCGCGGCTGAACCAAGCATCGTTGGCGGCGTATTGGATCTGACGTTCATCGAGCGGCTTGGCCCAGTTGGAAGTCTGTACCTTCTTCGACTTCTTCATCTGTAGCTGCAGGAAGTGGGCGGCGAGGGCCTGAAGTCCCGTGTTCACCAGCCCGGTCTTCTTCGTGTGGTCGGCGATATCGATAAAGCCGCGGTCATCAAAGGGCGCCCGCGCGCGGAGATTCTTGACGTCGTCGCGGACGGCGACGCCGACCTTGGCCTGGCGTTCGTTGCAGAGGACCGGGAAGGCGAGGGGGATGCCGCCGCAGTGGTCGAGGCGGAAGACGAAGATATGGTGCTCGCCGGCCAGCTGCAGAATCGAGGGCAGGTTGTATTCGCCGCGAGTGTGCGACGGCTTGGTCTCGGTGTCGAAACCCAGGACGCGGTCTCGGGCGAGCGAGGCGATGGCCTTGGCGGCGTCCTTCTCGGATTCAATCAATTCGATGGGTCCGGTCCACTCGCCGACGGGCAGGGACTCGATAAAATCTTTTTCGATGCGGATACCGCCCTGGCCACGCCCGCCTTGGCTGTTGGCTTGGGCTTCGGCGCCCTGTTCGGCTGGTTCTGGCTGGTTTTCGGACTCTTCCACGAGGGGAAGGCAAAGCAGCCACCGCCCATTGGCAACCAGAGACTAGGACGGGTGGGAAAAAAGCGTTGACCGTGCCCGTGCCGTCACGTTTGTTTAACTTCCCATTTAACGGGGCCTTAGCTCAGCTGGTAGAGCGCTTGCATGGCATGCAAGAGGTCGTCGGTTCAAGCCCGATAGGCTCCACCATTCAAAACCGGCCGTCTTCCCTCGGGGAGGCGGCCGGACTCTTTGACGGCGATCTGGCCAGGGTTCAGCGCAGCACTAGGGTCAGAAGGGCGCGGCAGTCCGTCTGCAGGCGAGCCTCGACGACGTTGCTCTCGCGGGTGACTTTGCCAACCGAATCGGCGCAGTTTTCAAGGGCCTTCTTGAGGACGGCCAGCTCTCCCTTGGAGGCCTTGAGCTCGGGTTTTTCGGCGAGGTCGCCGGCCATCTTGGCGTACTTATCGAAGATAGCCTTCATCACCTCGCGGTCAGCGGTCGAACGACGGAGCATCATCCAAATCGGCTTTCCCTTCGTGCCGCCTTCGGCGAGGGTGCGCAGATAGCCGAGGGTGTTGTAAGGGCGGTTGCCTTCTGTGAAGTCCTTCCGAGCCATGGCTTCGGCGGCCGCCGCTTCGGGGCTCTTGCGGACCTTGGCCACAGCGACTGACTTGCCTTTGACCTTGGTCTTGGGGCCCGCGTCCATGTTGTCTTCGACTACGGCTTGGGGCCGGGCGGTGGCTTCAAGCTTGCCGGACAGCTGGCTGGCACGTTTCAGGTCTTCGAAGCCGAGCCATAAAAGGTTTTCGTCGAGCTGGAACTCATTACAGACCGCCTCGATCCGGTTCGCTTCGAGCGACATGCCTTTGAATCCGTCCTGAAGCGAGATGAGCAGGTTCTTCACGAGTGACTTCGTGTCGGTCGCGGCGGCCTCTTGGGCGAACGGATCGACTTCGGCCTCCTTCTTTGCCATCTTTTTCTCAGCCTTAGCGTCCGACAGCAGTAGCTCACGTTCGGCCCAGATCTTCGGGTTGTTCTTCTTGATCCAGTCGAGGTCGAGGTCATCCCACTTATAGTTCAACACGGCATCGGAATCTAGCCGCTTCACCATGATGGCGGTCTCGTCCAGCGTGATGTACTCGAAGGTGATGGTGGTGGCGTTGCCTGGGCGGCGTAGATGGACGGTCTCGGCGAAGGCCGGGAGGGCCGCCAAGGCGAGGGATGCGACGAGGAGGAGGCGGACGAGTTGCACAGTTGGAAGCGTGGGCGAGGGTTGGAGGGTCGGCAAATCAAGAACACCGCTGGGGGCGGAGGGTTGCGGACGTCCCCAAGCAAAAGACCGCCTTGGGGGCGGTCTTTTGCTTGGGGATGAGGGTTAACCCTTACTTGCCCTTGGCCTGGAACTTCGGGAGGAGGTAGTTGGCGCAGGAGTCAAGGGAGGCCAGCTGGACGTAGTCGGCTTCCGGGACTTCGATGCCGTGCTTCTTGCGAAGCTCCATGACGATATCCAGGAAGTCCATGGAATCTAGGGAGAGCTGGTCGCGAAGGCGGACCTCTGGCTTAACGGTGGTCAAGTCCTCGTCCGGCGCGATGTCGGCGATGATGTCGAGAACCACCTGCTTGATGTCGTCCTTAGTCATGTTTTCAGGGTTTGTTTCAAACGCCAAAACCCTGTCAGGCAACCCCATATTTCTTAACAATGAGGGCGGAATTGATGCCCAGCATGCCGAAAGAGTTATTCAGGATGGTATCCACCCGGGCGACCTTGATCGGATGGTTGATTACGAGGCCCGGCATGGCGCACTCGGGGTCTAATTCATCGATATTGATGGTCGGATGCACCCAGTTATCCTCAAAAGAGGGCAGATTGCCTGCTAATTCAAGGGCGCCGGCCGCCCCCATGCAGTGGCCGATGAAGCTCTTGGTGTTGTTGATCTTGGTGTCCGGGCAGTCGGTGAAGACATTGCGGAGGGCGGTGCATTCCTGGATGTCTCCCAGGGCCGTCGCGGTGGCATGGGTGGAGACGATGTGGATGTCCTGTGGCTTCATGCCGGCGCGCTTGAGGGCCATGTGGACGCACTCGGTCTGGCGCTCAGGGTTAGGCAGGACGGCGTCCGTGGCGTCGGAGTTGATGCACCAGCCGGCGATCTCAGCGATGATGCGGGCACCGCGGGCAAGGGCGTCATCGAGACGCTCGAGGACGTAGATGGCGCCGCCTTCGGAGATGACGATCCCGTTGCGGTTCTTGTCGAAGGGGCGGGAGGCCTTGGTGGGGTCCTCGTGGGCCCCGAGCGCTCCCTGGTTCTTGAAGCCGGCGAAGATACCGAAAGTATGAATGGACTCCGAGACGCCGCCGGCGAAGGCGATGTCGACCTCGCCGAGTTGCAACATCTGGGCGGCCTGGATGAGCCCGGCGTTACCCGCGGCACAGGCGGCACCGATGGTGTAATGCGGGCCGGTGATACCCATGTTCATCGTGACCTCGCCAGCCGGGTTGTTCGCCACGGTGCGGGGGTTGTGATGGTGGGTCCAGTATTTGGTGTCGTTGCCGAACTGGGAGATATTGTGAATCTCGTTCTCGGTCTCGACGTTGCCGTGCTCGGTGATGCCGAGGTAGACGCCGACGCGGGACTTATCGACTTTGTCCCAATCGAGGCCGGAGTCGCCGAGTGCTTCGCGGGAACAGAAGATGGAGATCGACCCTACGCGGGTACCAATGCGGAGTTCTTTTCGCTTCTGCCACTTGGTGGTGTCGAAGTCGCACACACCGGCGGGGTGCTTGCCCATATGGCGCACGTCGATCACGGCGATGCGGGCCTTGCCCGCGAGCAGGTTGGCCCGGAACTCGCTCAGCGAGTTGCCGTTGGGGGCGGTGAGACCCAGGCCGGTGATGACGATGCGGGGCTTGGAAGACATCTGACGTCCTCCCATCAAGTGTCCGCTGGCCATGAAGTCAAACCCCGCCCCCCGCTTGCCCTTGCCAATTGGCCCCCTTGCCGTTCTCTGAAGGCAGATGTCCCAGCCGATTAAGTGTTCGCTCTGTGAGGAGGCCGCCACGGTCCACCTCTCCCAGGTCGTCCACGGTAAGGTTACGAAGGTACATCTCTGCGAAGCCTGTGCCCAGAAGGGTGGGGCAACCGATCCGGCCGTCTTCCAGCTGGCCGACGCCCTGACGACCGCCTCCCCGGCCCCCTCGCTCACCTGCCCGAAGTGTGGCTTCACGGACATCGATTTCCGCAAGCGCGGCCGGCTCGGCTGCCCGGATTGCTGGGAGACTTTCGGCGACGCGCTGGGCGGCCTGCTCCTCAAGGTGCAGCACGAGGCTTCCCATGTCGGGCGTGCTCCCGCGGGCACCTTGCCCGCCGGCCAGCTTCGCCGCCGCCTCGACGACGCCCGCCGTGAGATGGAGAAAGCCATCACCGGTGAAGACTATGAAGCCGCCGCGCGCTTGCGCGACGAAATCGCCGGCCTCGAGCAACAGCTCGCGCATTCCTGATCATGTCCTCCGTCGAAGACATTCTGGCCGCCGAAAACGAACTGACGCACCTCCTGGGCGCGCAGCAGGCGGTTGTACTCAGCACACGTATCCGCCTCGCTCGTAATCTCGAGGGCATGCCTTTCCCGGGCTGGGCCAAGGTGCCGCAGCGCAAGGAAATCGCCGACCGCTGCGTCGAGGCGCTCGACGCCCTGCCGAAGTTCCGTCGTGGCCACGTGCTACGCATGGGTGAACTCGGTGACCGCGACCGCGCCGTGCTCGTCGAGCGCCATCTCGTCTCCAAAGAGCTCGCCGCTGGTAAGAGCGGTGCGGCCGTCATCAGTCGCGACCAGACCTGCTCCGTGATGGTCAACGAAGAGGATCATTTGCGCATTCAGGTCGTGAAGGCGGGCTGGCACCTCCGTGGCACCTGGCACATCGCCGAACAGCTTGATGACGCCCTTGGCGGCTCGCTGAAACTGGCCTTTTCGGACCGGCTCGGTTATCTCACGGCCTGTCCTACGAACGTCGGCACGGGCCTGCGCGCTTCCGCGATGGTGCACCTGCCTGGCCTTTGCCTCGCCGGTCACATGGACAAGGTCTCGCGCGCCCTCAATCAGGACGGGCTCGCCGTCCGCGGCTGGCTGGGTGAAGGCACCGAGGCCGCTGGCAACGTCTTCCAGATTTCCAACCAGCAGACCCTCGGCCTGTCCGAGGAGGCGATCCTCAAGCATCTCGGCGGCTGGATTAAGAACGTGGTCGAACAGGAGTGGAACGCCCGCCGCAAGCTCGCGCAGGAAGAAGGCGAGAAGTTCGTCGACCGCCTCGCCCGCTCGCTCGGCGTACTGCGCTCCGCGCGCCTGCTCACGAGCTCCGAGGCGATGAACATGCTTTCGCATCTCCGGCTGGCTTGCGACATGGGTTGCTTGCCGGAAGAACGCCGCCACCTCGTCGACCGCCTGATGATCGAAGGCCAGCCCGCCCACGTGCAGGCGCGTGCCGGCCAGGAACTCGACAGCGACGGACGTGATCGCCGACGCGCGGCGGTGGTCCGCGAAGCGCTGAAAGATTTTCCCGAAGTCGTCCCGCCGACAGCTTAGTCGGCCTTGGGAGGATTGGTGGTGCGATCCTTACGGGTCATCTCATCCAAGAGGGCCTGGACGCGCGCCACGCCGCCAGTGATGTCGTCTTCGGTGAAGAGGATGTCCGGCGCATGCTTCATCTGGAGGATGCCGCCGACGGTCGAGCGGAGCTCGGTGCGCACTCGCTTCAAGAACGCGCGGGCCTTCTTGCGTACGGCGTCGTCACCCGAGACGGCGTAACCCACGCGGCACTGGCGGAGGTCCGGGGAGACGCTTGCGACGGTGATGGTGATCAGCGCGGCTTCCGTGGGCCAGTTCTGACGCAGCGCGGTGGAGACCTCGCGCTGGACCAGTTCGGCGACCCGGAGCTGACGTTGGGACATAAGGCTTAGAGCGACGGACGCGTCTGCAGCATCTCGATGGCTTCGATGATGTCACCGGGCTGGTACTCGTCGTAGCCGCCGAGCTTGATGCCGCATTCGAAGCCGGCTTTGACCTCGGAGGCATCGTCCTTGAAGCGACGGAGGGTATCGACGGGGCCGTTGTGGATGATCTTGCCACCGCGCACCACGCGCGCTTTGGCGGCGCGGCGGATGAGGCCTTCGGTGACCATGCAACCGGCGACCTTGTGCTCCTTGCCGAGAGCGAAGACGGCGCGCACTTCGGCGGCACCGAGTTTGTTCTCGCGAACTTCGGGGTCTAGGAGCTCGGTCATGGCTTCCTTCACGAGCGTGATCAGCTCGTAGATGATGTCATGGGTGATGAGACGGACGCCGGTACGCTTGAGCTGCGGCTGAACGCCATTCTCGAGCTTGGTGTCAAACGCGACGATGAGTGCCTTGGCCGCCTCGGCGAGCGAGACGTCGCTCTGGGAGACGGGGCCGACGGAGCCGCCGACGATTTCGAGGCGTACCTTGCTCGATTTGATTTCGACGAGACAGCCTTCGAGGGCTTCGAGGGTGCCTTTGACGTCGGCCTTGAGTAGAACGCGGAGGACCTTCTCCTTGTCCTGGGCGAGAGCGGCCATGAGGCGCTCGAGGTCCGTCATGCCGGGGCGGGCGCCAGTGTTCGGGGCCTGCTGTACCGCTTCGGCGGCCTTGCGGGCGGCGAGGGCGGCTTCTTCGGCGATCTCGCGGGCTTCGCGGTCGTTCTTGACGGTCTTAAACTTGGTGCCGGGGGCTGGGACGGCATCCCAGCCGAGGATGAGCGCCGGAGCGCCGGGCGTGGCGGAAGGCATGCGATTACCGCGTTCATCCATGAGCGCGCGCACCTTGCACCAGGTTTCGCCGCAGACGAACGAGTCGCCGGGCTTGAGCGTGCCCTTCTGGACGATGACCGTGGCGGTAGGGCCGCGGCCGGTCTCCATCTGGGATTCGATGACGACACCCTGCGCAGGGCACTTCGCGTTAGCCTTAAGGTCGAGGACTTCGGCCTGGAGGAGGATCGACTCGAGGAGCTCGGTCATGCCGGTTCCCTTGAGCGCCGACACGGGGCTGGTGATGGTTTCGCCACCCCAATCTTCCGGGGTGATGTTGCGCTGCTGCATCTGCTGCTTCACGCGGTCGATGTTGGCGCCCTTGGCGTCGACCTTATTGATCGCGGCCACGATGGCGCTGGCATGCTTCTGGGCGAACTTGAGGGCTTCTTCGGTCTGCGGCATGAAGCCGTCGTCGGCCGCCACGACGAGCACGGCGACGTCCGTGACAGAGGCTCCGCGCTCGCGCATCTTGGCGAAGGCGGCGTGGCCAGGAGTGTCGAGGAACGTGACAGTCTTACCCTTATACTCAGGCTTCTCGCCCTGATAAGAAACGGAGTAGGCGCCGATGTGCTGAGTGATGCCACCCGCTTCGCCTGAGACGACGTTGGTCTTGCGGAAGAAGTCGAGGAGGGTGGTCTTGCCGTGGTCGACGTGGCCGAGCACGCAGACAACGGGCGGGCGCGAGGTCATGAGCGCCGGATCATCTTCGGAAGGCTTTTCGACCTTCTTGACGGGCTGGGCGCCTTCGCCGCGGTGGCGGATTTCCAGGGTGTAGCCGTGGCGTTCGGCGACCTTGCGGGCGTCGGCTTCCTCGATGACGGAGGAAACGCTGACGACCTTGTTCAATTCCATCAGGTTACCGATGACCTGGAAGGGCTTCAGGTTGAGGGCGATTGCGAAGTCTCGCACGACAATCGGAGGACGGACGGTAATGGCACCCTTGCTGCCGGGCGCGGCTTGGCTGCCGGTGGCGGCCGGCCGGTTGACGACGGGCGCGATGGGCGGGCGGACGACCGGAGGGACATTGGCCGGGCGCGAGGGGATGGACGGAGGGGTGCTGACGACGACGGGCGGCAGGTCGGCCTTGGCCGGAGTCGGGGCGATCGACGGACGAGGGACGATCGGCGCGACGGGGGGGCGGGCAGCCGGAAGCGGCGTCGGAGCGATGGTCGGGCGCGGAGGCATGCTCACCGGAGGCGGCGTACCGGGCTTGGCGACAGGCGCGACGGGCTTGGCCGGCTCCGGAGCCTTGGGGGCTTCGACAATCGGTTCAGGCACAGGTTCGGCCTTCTTCGGGAGCATGTCGGCAGCGAAGGTCAGGAAGTCTTCGCGGTAGATCTTGCCGAAGTTGCTCGAAGCTGCGGGCTTCTTGCCGTCGGTGTAGACGTAGTCCTTGTAGTCGGGACGAGCCACCACGAACTGGTCGACCAGGGCGAGCAGCGCCTTGACCTCGACGCCGAGCTCCTTGGCCACGTCGCTGAAACGCTGCGTGGTCGCGGGCTTTTTGGCTTCGGTTTTCTTCTTCTCGGTCATGTGCGCTGGCGAAGGGTGGCGATAGGGTGGGGTGTGGAAGAATTACGAACGACGGCCCTTGGCGTAGGCGGCGAGGACGGCTTCGACCTCTTCGGCCGGGATGCCGCTTTCCTTGAAGTCTTCCACCGTCGCGCCTTCGAGGGCTTCGACGCTGGAGATGCCGAGGCCGACGAACTTCGCGATGAGCTCGGCGGGGAGGCCGAGCTGCTCAGCGATGCGGACGGCGGCGTCGCCGGCCTTGGCTTCGAAGCTTTCGGCAGCGTGCGTGGCCTTCTGGATGTTGAGGCCCCAGCCCATGAGCTTAGAGGTCAGGCGTGCGTTGCGGCCCTTGCTGCCGATGGCGATGCGCATGTCGTCTTCGTCCACTTCAAAATGGATGGAGCGGGTACGTTCGTCGATGCGGACGTTGCGCGGCTTGGCCGGGCGGATGGCTTCTTCGAGCAACTTGAGCGGCTCGGCATGGTAGCGAATGATGTCGATCTTCTCGCCGCCGAGTTCCTTGACGATATTGCGCACGCGGGCGCCACGGGCGCCAACGCAGGCGCCGACGGGGTCGACCTTGGGGTCGCGGGAGTCGACGGCAATCTTGGTGCGATAGCCCGGATCGCGGGCCATGGCGGCGATGGTGACGGTCTTATCGGCGATTTCGGCGACCTCGAGCTCGAGGAGGCGGCGCACGAACGCCGGGTTGGCGCGGGAGAGCACGAACTCGCGGCCGCGCTGCGGGTCTTCGCGGATCTCGAGGAGGAGGCAGCGGATGCGGTCACCGGTGCGGAATTCGTCGCCGTGGCAGCGTTCCTTGTGGGTGAGGACGGCTTCGGCGGTGCCGAGTTCGATCACGACGTTGCCGCGCTCGGTACGACGGACAGTGCCGGTGACGATATCGCCGACCTTGTCCTTATACTCCTGGAAGACCTGGTCCTTCTCGATTTTACGGAAGCGCTGGTTGAGCAGCTGCTGGGTGGTCTTGGCGGCGATACGGCCGAGATCCGCCACGTTGATGGGCTTGCGGACCTCCTGGCCCACCTTGACGTCGGCCTCGATAAGCGAGGCGGCGACCGGGTTGATCTCCTGGAGGGGGTCCGACACGGAGTCGGTCACGCGGAGGACGACGAAGGCGTCGAGCTTGCCGGACACGGGGTCGGCGTTGATCTCCACGTTCTGTCCAGCCATGACCGATTTCTCGACGGAGGACTTGATGGCCTCCACGATCAGGGCGCAGGCCTCTTCTTTTTTGATGTTCTTCTCCTTTTCGAGATATTGGAGGAAGGGTTTGATATCGACGCTCATGGTGGTGGGTACGGGTTTTCGGTGAAATGATTTGGGGACAAAAAAAGCGGGTCCGGCAGGACCCACCTCGGTAAAGGTGAACTGACGCCTACCTTGGGCACCCCCGGGGGGATGTCAAGTGCGGTAAGCCCGCCTGGCCGGAGGGTTCCGCTTGCCCCCCGGGGGTCTTCACAGAACCTTTCCCCATGGCCGACGAAAAAGTAATCTTCACGATGACGGGGGTCACGAAGTACTTCGAAAAGAAACCCGTTTTCCGCGATATTTCCCTGTCCTACTACTATGGGGCCAAAATCGGTGTCCTGGGCCTCAACGGCTCCGGCAAATCTACGCTGCTCAAGATCATGGCGGGAGAGGATAAGGAATTCGACGGCGCGATCAGCCAGGTGCCTGGCTACACGCTGGGCTACCTCGCCCAAGAGCCTCGGCTCGACGAACACCTCACGGTCCATGAATGCGTGATGCAGGCGGCCGGACCGATGAAGGCGCTCCTCGAGGAATATGACGAGACGTTCGTGAAGGTCTCGGAGACCGACGACGCGAAGGAGCAGGAGAAGATCCTGGCCCGCCAAGGCGAGATCCAGACGATCCTCGACACGCGCGGCGGCTGGGACCTCGACGCCCGCATCGAGATGGCGATGGAAGCCCTGCGCTGCCCGCCTGGCGAGGCGGTGGTCTCCGCGCTGTCCGGCGGCGAAAAACGCCGCGTGGCGCTCTGCCGCCTGCTGCTCATGGAGCCGGACATCCTCCTGCTCGACGAACCGACCAACCACCTCGACGCCGACACGGTCGCCTGGCTCGAGCGCCACCTTCAGACTTATAAAGGCACGGTCATCGCGATCACGCACGACCGCTACTTTCTCGATAACGTCGCAGGCTGGATTCTCGAGCTCGACCGCGGCCGCGGCATCCCGTGGAAGGGTAACTACTCCTCTTGGCTCCAGCAGAAGCAGCAGCGTCTCGAGATGGAGGAGAAGCAGTCCGCCGCTCGTTCGCGCTCGATGGAACGCGAACGCGAGTGGGCTGGCGCTTCGCCCAAGGCGCGTGTGGCCAAGAACAAGGCTCGTCTCCGCGCCTACGAACAGATGCTCACGCAGGATCAGAACCTTCAGGAGAAGACGGCCGAGATCTGGATTCCGCCCGGCCCTCGTCTCGGCGGCGCGGTCATCGAGGCCCGCGGCCTCTCCAAGGGCTACGGAGACCGTATCCTGATGGACGACGTCAATTTCACGCTGCCCGCCGGCGGTATCGTCGGCGTGGTCGGCCCCAACGGTGCGGGCAAGACGACCTTGTTCCGCATGATCACCGGGGCGGAGAAGCCCGACAAGGGTACGCTCACCGTCGGCGACTCGGTCAAGCTCGCCTACGTCGACCAGTCTCGTGATTCGCTCCCCGCGGATGCGCCGCTCTGGTCGGCGATCTCCGATGGCCAGGACATGGTCCACCTTGGTAAAATCATGGTGCCGGCCCGCGCCTACGCGGCGCGCTTCGGCTTCACGGGCGACGTGCAGCAACGCAAGGTCGGCGTGATGTCCGGCGGCGAACGTAATCGCATTCACCTCGCTCGCCTCATCAAGGCTGGCGCCAACGTGCTCCTGCTTGACGAGCCGACCAACGACCTCGACGTGAACACGATCCGCGCGCTGGAGGACGCCCTCGAGGGTTTTGCAGGCTGCGCGGTGATCGTGACGCACGACCGCTGGTTCCTCGACCGCGTGGCCACGCACATTCTCGCCTTCGAAGACAACAGCACGGTGGTGTGGCACGAAGGTAACTACGGTGACTACCTCGAAGACCGGCGGAAGCGCCTCGGTCTTGAGTCGGATACACCGCGTCGTCCGAAGTACCGCCGGCTTACGCGCTGAGCCGCCGCGTAGCCTTCAGCCGCTGCTTCCACGCGCCGGCCGCCGCCGCGAGCGTGGTGAGCTGCAGGTCGCTCATGCGCCAGCCCCAGTTGCCCTGAGGATTGCCGGGCGTATTGAAACGGGCTTCGGCTCCCAATCCGAGCAGATCCTGGACGGGGATGAACGCGGCGATGCCTGGCGAAGCCAGCGCTGCCTCGGCGAGCGCGATATGAGGGGCGTCCATCGCGCCGAAGACCGCTTCGACCCGCGTGCGTTCCTCGGCGGAGGCCTGAGCGTACCAGCCGACGACGGTATCGTTATCGTGCGTACCAGTGTAGACGATGCGGTCGGCGGTGATATTTGTCGGGAAGTGGGGATTGCCTTCGGGCGGCCCGCCGAAGCCGAACTGCAGCACCGACATGCCGGGCAGGCCGGACGCCTGGCGGAGCACGTCGACGCCGGGCGAGAGCAGGCCGAGATCTTCGGCGACGAGCGGGAGTCCGGCCAGCGCACCGGTGAAGGCGAGCCCTGGGCCATCGAACCATTGGCCTTCGCGGGCATTGGGCGCCCCCGCGGGCACGCTCCAGAAATCATGGATACCGCGGAAGTGGTCGATGCGAATCGCATCGAAGAGTTCGAGGTCGTGATGCACGCGCGCCTTCCACCACGCGAAGCCGTCGGCGGCGTGCCGCTCCCAGGCGTAGAGGGGATTGCCCCACAGCTGTCCGTCCGCGGCGAAGTAGTCGGGCGGCACGCCGGCGACGGCGAGCGGCCGGCCAGCTTGGTCCAGCTGGAAAAGCTCGGGACGCGTCTTGGCATCGCAGCCGTCGGCCGAGACGTAGATGGGTTCGTCGCCGAAGAGTCGGACGCCTTTACGGTGAGCGTACGCGCGAAGTGACTGCCACTGTTCGGCGAAGAGGAATTGCAGTACCTCGGCCTCGGCGACGAGATCAGCCGGGGCTTCATCGATCGTCCATCGGTCGGGCGCGGTGAAGCCATTCGCTTCGCGCAAGGCGGAGAATCGACACCAGGCATCCAGCCAGCCAGCGTGCTTTACTCGGAAGCGGCCGAAGGCGGCGTTCTGCTTCAGGATTGCGGCGCCGCGGCGGGCGGCGAGCTGGAGCGCCGGGCGCAGGTGGTTCCAGAGACGACCGTAGTCGGTCCGGCCATCGCTGCCGCGCCGGAGTGAAGCGATTTCCTCGGACGTGAGCAGTTTGCGCTCACCGAGGTCCGTAAGGTCGAGGAGGTAGGGGTTGCCGGCGAAGACGGAGAGCGCTTGGTAGGGCGAGTCGCCATAGCCGGTGGGGCCGAGTGGACAGACCTGCCACCACGAGAAACCGGCGGTGGCGATGATGTCGACGAAGCGACGGGCTTCAGCACCGAGCGAGCCAACGGGACCGTCTCCAGGTAAGGCCGTTGGATGAAGCAGCACGCCGGCGCACCGGTGTGGGAACGCGTGGCAGGAAAAAACTTTAGCTATTTTTGTTTCGGCCGCTGGGGCGCCTTGAGAGGCGCTCATCTCATTGGGGCTGGGCTTGGACGTGGTGCTTCGCGCGGAGGTCCTCGAGCCAGCGCTTGACGGCGATGTTCATGTTAATCTGCCGGACCTTATTTTCGATCGCCACCATCACTTCCGGGTCATTCACGTCGCTGAAGCCCTTCGGGCGGGTCGCTTCCTGGCTGACGATGACGTAGATGGGAGTGGATCCGACGTCGAACTTCAAGGGATCGGAAACCTCGCCGACCTTCATTGCCCTGAGCTTGGCCGTGACAATCTCGTTGAGGTCTTCGAGGTCACGCCAGCCGGCGTCGCCGCCTTTGCTGGCGTAATCGTCGGTGCTTACGCGCATGGCGACGTCGGCGAATGTGGGCGTGCCGGTGATGGGCTTGCCGGTGACCTTAAAGCGTTCGAGTGTGGCGGCAATCTTCTCGGGGTGGCGGAGCGCGTCAGCGAAAGCGGCGGCCCGGGCGGCGGCCTCCTCAGGTTTCTCCGCGGCCCCTTGGGTGATCGTGATCTGTCTTAGCTTGGCCTGTTCCTTCCGGACGAAGTCAGCCTTGTTCTTCTCGTAGTACTCCAGGATTTTTCCGGGGTTCACGTCCCAGGCGTCTCGGCGGATCTGGTTGACCATGTAATCGAAGATGATGCTGTCTTCGATGCGCTTGCGGTGGGCGAGCGGCGTCGTGCCGGCGGCACGGAGCGAGGCCACGAATCGATTGCGGTCGCCATTAAAGTCGCGACGGATGGTCTCCTCGATGTTTGTGTCGATGAAGGAGGCGGGCAGCCCTGAAGTGCTGGCTCGGAATTCAGCGATGACGAGCAGGCGGTCGGCGATGGAGTTGAGCACCTCCTCCTCGGCGTTGAGGATGGCCTTTTTAAGCTCGGCGTCATTCTTAGCGCCGGCGCGAAGCTGGCTCATGTTAGGGTCTACTTGGCGGCGGATATCGGAAAGGGTGATGCCGGTGCCGTCGGCGGTCGCGACGATACGGTCGTTTTGCAACTCCGGCCCTCGTTGGGCGGATGTGGCGGCCGTGGTCAGGACGAGCAGGCTGGAGAATAGGATGGATTTCATCGATCGGTAGGAGCGGGCAGTCTTGTGAGGAAGCCTCGGATTTCCTTCAGTTTCCGCAGGGGGTCTCGCACGGTCAAGCGGGGAAACCGGTTGCCGACGAGAATAGGCTCGGGCGCGCGGCCGGCGGCGACAAACAAGCAGCGGATGACGGCCCCGTCGGTCGTCACCGAAACGACACTTTTCTCCTCCGCCAGGCAACGGATCTCCGCGAGGCTGAGTAGGGCCTCCGCTTCGGGCGGGAGTTTACCGTAGCGGTCCTTGAGCGAGGCCCTGAGCTCCGTGATTTCGGCTGCATCCAGCGCGAGGGCGATGCGACGGAAGGCCTCGATGCGCAGGCGGGTCTCCGGAATCCAGTCGGAGGGTAGGGTGGCGGTCAGCAAGGGGACTTCGCCATCGCTGCTGTTCGTCTGTTCGGTGCCCAGCGCGGCCTGGGTATGATCGATGAAGTCTAGTTGCACTTCGCACCGGTCGATGACGGCGCCTTTGTCGCCGCGGAGCTTGGCTACGCTGCGGCGCAGGAGCTGGCAGTAGAGGTCGAAGCCGACGGTGGCGACGTGGCCGCTCTGCGCCGCGCCAAGGATGTTGCCGGCGCCCCGAAGCTCGAGGTCGCGCATGGCGATCCGGAAACCGGCGCCGAGCTGGTTATGTTGCCGGATGGCGGACAGGCGGCGATGCGCCGTGCCGACGAGCGCGGCGTGGCGATGCAGGAAGAGGTAGGCGTAGGCCTGGCGATTGAAGCGGCCGACGCGACCACGCAACTGGTAGAGTTGCGCTAGGCCGAACCGATCGGCACCCTCGATGATCAGAGTATTGCAGTTCGGGATGTCGAGGCCGGTCTCGATGATGGTCGTGCAGACGAGCACGTCGTACTCGCCGGCGACGAACGCCGACATGACTTCCTCGAGCTGCCCGGCGGGCATCTGGCCATGGCCCACGATGATGCGCGCCTTGGGGAGCAACGCGGCGAGTCGTTCGGCGACGGCCTGGATGGTCTCGACGCGGTTGTGGAGGTAGAAGACCTGGCCACCGCGGGCGAGCTCGGCCTTCACGGCGTCGCGCACGAGCTTCTCGTCGTAACTGCGCACGATGGTGCGGATGGGCAAGCGCTCGCGCGGCGGGGTCTCGATGACGCTGAGGTCGCGCGCGCCGACGAGCGCGAGGTAGAGCGTGCGCGGGATGGGCGTGGCGCTCATGGCGAGGACGTCGACCTCGGTGCGCATCTGCTTGAGTCGCTCCTTGTGACGCACGCCGAAGCGGTGTTCTTCGTCAATGATGACGAGGCCAAGTTTGCCGAAGCTCGTGCCGTCGGAGAGCAGGGCGTGCGTGCCGACGACGATGTCGACCGTGCCGGCCGCAGCCCGCGCCCGGACATCGGCCTTCTGCTTGGCGGTGCGGTAGCTGCTGAGGAGTTCAACGGAGACGGGCCAGCGGGAGAGGCGGTCCTTGAAGCTTTCGAAGTGCTGCTGCGCAAGGACGGTCGTCGGAGCGAGGATTGCGACCTGGCGTCCGCCGAGCACGCATTTGAAGGCCGCGCGCAGGGCGACCTCGGTCTTGCCGAAGCCGACGTCGCCGCTGATGAGTCGGTCCATCGGCGCGGGCCGTTCCATGTCGGCTTTCACGTCGATGATCGCGCGCGTTTGGTCGGGAGTCTCGCGGTGCGGGAAGGAGCGCTCGAACTCGCCCATCCAGGCGTTGTCCAGCGTCCTTGGGGTGCGTGATGCCGGGCTTGGTCGAGCGGGCGGCCTGCATCGCCAGCAACTGCGCCGCGAGGTCGGCGGTCGCTTTCTCCGCGGCCTTGCGTGATTTCTCCCAGCCGCCCCCGCCGAGTTTGGAGAGCTTCGGGTGCGCGCGACCGATGCCGATGTAGCGCGTGAGGAGATGCGACTCCCGCACGGGGAGGTGGAGCATCGACTTCTCTGCGAATTCGAGTCCGACGAAATCCTCGGTGCGTCCGTTATGCTCGTGGGCTTTGATGCCGCGAAAGAGACAGACGCCTTGCGTCACGTGCACGAGCGCGTCGCCATCGGCGAGTTCACCGAAGTCGAGTGCGCGCCCGACGGCGGCGCGGATGGCGGTGCGACGGCGCGGCAGGACAGCGAGCGGACGTTTGCGTCGGCCGAAGAGCTCGCGCTCGGTAAGTAGAAGTAGGCCGTCCTTGAGGAGTCCAGGCAGCTTACCGGGCGCGATGACTATGCCGCCGCCGAAACGGCCGTGGATGACGCGTGGTGCGAAGCCACGGATTTTGGCGCCAGCGACGTCGGCGTTAAGGCGGTCGACGGAGCCGTCGGTGTCACCCGTGAGTAGGCATGGACGCCCGTCCTTGGCCAGTGAGGCGGCGGCACGGAGGAGGGCAGGTCGCGTCTCGGCGCTATCGGTGGCGGAGCCAATCAGCAGGGATTCGGCGGGCGTGGATTCGAGGGCGAGGGCGACGTAGCCGAGCGGAGCGTCATCGGTCTCTTCGAGGATAACTTCGTCGACCTTGGCTGAAGCCAACTCGGCGCAGAGGATGTCTTCGTGACAACGGTCGACCGAGACGATGAGCGCATCGGGCGGCAGGTGGCGGAAGAATGGCGCTTCGGGGGCTGACACCGGAATCATCGCGCGGGGCGCAGATGACGAGTCCGTCGACTTCGCCTTCGCTGCGTTGGGTCGCGGGATCGAACGGCCGAAGCGATTCGACCGTGTCGCCAAAGAGGTCGATGCGCACGGGCATCTGCGCGTTCAGGGGATAGACGTCGAGGATGCCGCCACGGAGGGCGTATTCGCCCGGCTGTTCGCAAAGCGCTTCATGGGCATAGCCAAAATCTTCGGCGAGGCGCTGGGCGAAGTCCTGCAAGGCGAGCTTGTCGCCCTTGCGCACGATGATCTCGGCCTTGGCGGTGGCTTCGGGGGCCGGCGAGCGACGGGTGAGCGAGCCTGGCGTGCAGGCAATGAGTAATGGACGCTTCGCATCGTGATTGCCGTGTCGCAGGAGCGAGAGGACGCCGAGGAGATCGCAGTCGGCCTCGAAGGCTGGCACGGCGGCATCGGCTTCGGTCAGTGTCCGGGCTACCGGCTGGGCGGCGTTGAGTAACGTCAGGAGTTGCGCGGTCTCTTCGGCGAAGGTCTCGGCCGCACCGAGATTAGAAGCCAGGAAGACGATCACGCGGCGCTCGGCGCCTTCCGAGCAGGCGCAGGCCGCCCAAGCGTGCGCGGGCACGCCGGTCAGGGCACGGCGTGGCTGGGCGGACATGACGCTATCGAGGGGGTAAGCCTCGATGCGTCAAACCCAACCCCTCAGTTCAGGACCTCTTCGGCGATTTCGTCCCAGAGCTCGTCGATCTGGGATGGCTTCTTCACAGGGCGGCCGGCTTCGACGAACCAGTAGCGGGCGTTACCGAGGTCGCCTTCGATCAGGTGGAGCAGGGCGTGTAGCCATGAACCGATGGGCGTCTCGATATCTTGGGCGATGTTGTGCGCTGACTCCCAGTCGCCTTTCTTGATGAACCACAGCGACTGCGCTTCGTGCGAGAGCCCTACCGGTGGCTGCGGGTCGGCCTGAGCGGAGGCCTTCAGCTGCGCTGGGGTCATCGCTCAGCGGGAGGTGTGGAGGCGTGAAAGGGCGTCGGCCGCTTCAGAGGGGAGTTCCTTGAGGATCTTGGCGGCGGCGTTCTGTCCGCTCTGGACCTCGGGTAGACGCATGGTGTGTTCCAATCGAGTCAGTTCTTCGGCGTCCTTCGGGAGTCCTGCCAGTTGGACCAGGACGAGTCTCCAACAGTATGCTTGCGAGAGGTCCCGCGGCGCTTTGAGGCCTTCCTCAAGACGTACGGCTAGCGCCCGGATGGCGGTCAGGTCGCGCTTCATCGCCGAGCGTCGGAGGAATTCCGTGCCGAGCTCGTAGTTGCGAGGTATGCCCGGTACGCCTGCGTCATGGCCTTCGGACAGCATTCGTAGCGACACGCGATCCCCGGCGTCGGCTCCACGCTGATAATGTTCATAGGCCTGCTTGACCTTCGCCTCATGCTTTTCGCGGTCTTTCGGGGACGCTGCGTCGTCAGTGCTAGGTTTCATGGTTTTAGCCCTCTCCCTGCAGATGTCGCCGAGGACTCGGAAGCCCATGGGCTGGCTTTTGGCTACCGCTCGGTCGGCCCAGGTCTGGGCCGCGTCGAGGTTAATGGCGGTGCCGGTGCCTCGGAGATAGTACAAGGCCACCACGGCCATGGCGCGAGAGTGTCCGCCTTCCGCTGCTTTCAATGTCCAATGGAAGGCCAGCTCCCGGTCCTCCTTAATCTGGAGATCTACCGGCGCCCAGGCGGTGTGGCGGAGGGCGTAGACGTACTGTGCCTGCACGTTCCCCTCATTGGCGAGTTTGAGGAGCACCTCCTTTTCCGCGTGCGGATCGAGCGTGTCGACATAGCGCTCATAGAATTCGCGGGGAATTTGTGCGATCGGGACTTCCCATTGGTTGGAGAGGTCGACCGTCAAAATCACGGCGAGTACGCACCCGAAGAGGGTGGGGCGGAGCCAGACGAGATTGCGTCGCATGGCCTTATCCAAGACGAGGCCCGACCCGAGGCAAGGGACTAAGAGCATGTCATTAGACCGGGCTCCTGGCAGGCTTGCCTGAAGGCTTTTAAGGGTTAGCTTCACTTTACTCCCTATGCGTCTGCTTGCCTTGTTCTGCTTCACCTCGCTCCTCGCCCAGCAGCAGCCCGTCGTTCTCGGCCATGGGGCGGCTCGTTACACCCTCGACCTGAAGTGGGCCAAGGCCGACCCGGCGGTCGCGCCGATCGTCAACGCGCACGCCCTCGCCGAGGATAAGGCCGGCCGCATCTATCTCGTCACCGACCACCCGAAGAACGACTTCATCGTCTTCGAGAAGGATGGCCGCTATGTCCGCTCGATCAGCACCGGTCTCGGCGGCGGGCACGGCCTGGAGATCTTCGAAAAGGACGGCGTGGAATACCTCGTGCACGTCGATTCCGGCTGGCACATGGCGGCCGAAGGCTGGAACCCTTCCGCGGTCGAAGGGCGCATCACCTTGCTGACGACCGAGGGCAAGGTCGTGCGCAAGTTCCCGACGCCGAAGGAGCTCGGCCTGAGTGACGGCAAGTTCATGCCGTGCGACGTCGCGTGGACGCCGGCGGGCACGCTGCTCGTCGCCGACGGCTACGGCTCGAACTTGATCTATGAGTTCTCGCTCGAAGGTAAGCTGGTCAAGAAGTGGGGCGGGCCGACTAAGGACGCTGCCAATCTCAGCAACGCCCACGGCATCTCCATCGACGCCACCGACCCGCGCGGGCCGCTCGTCTGGGTGCCTTCGCGGAGTCAGAATCAGCTCAAGGCGTTCACCCTGGATGGCAAGTATGTCGACACCCTTGATTTACCGGGCGCTTTCGCAGGGCAGTTGTTCTTCCGTAGTGACAAGATTTATACCGCCGTCTGCTGGAGCAAGGATGCCAAGGGTAAGCGCCTCGCGCAGTCCGGCTTCCTGCTCGTCCTGGATCGGGCCACGAAGAAAGTCCTCAGCGCGCCGGGTGGCAACGAGCCCAAGTACGTCGACGGCAAACTCCAGCCGCTCACGCAGGCTCAGCCCGTCTTCAAGCACGGCCACGATCTCTTCGTGGATTCTGCCGGCGATATCTACCTCGGAGAATGGAACGCCGAGCGTCGCTATCCGTCGAAGCTGACGCCTGGTGAAGTAACTCAGCTGATCAGCAGCAGCCGCGGGGAGCCGGGATGGTTCTCCGGGGCGCGGTGGATGCAGGGCGGCACGGGGCTGCCGGGCCAGCGGGTCGCGATGCGCCAGAGGGCGAAGGTGCCGAAGGGGTAGGGCGCCGCGCCTGGCTTGGGAGCGTAATGCGAGTCAAAGCTGTGCTCGTGCAGGTACTCCGCAAAGCCGGTGTCGTCCGCGCCGCCGTATTCTTTGAGCAGCGCCGCGCGGATCTCGGGAATCGAAACCTTAAGCAGGGCATCCTCGTTGCGGAGGCCTTCGCTGCAGGCGCCGTGGTAAGTGCAGAGCCACGTGTCGACCTCGACGGGCGCGCTGTCGACGTGGAACGAGGTGACGTCGGTCGGTACCGTTCCGGCGTCCGGATCGCGCACGCAGTCATAGACGCAATTAAGCGATGGAGCGAGGTCGTGGTCGCGCAGGAGTTGCTGATCTGCGAGCATCGCCTCCGCGGCGAGGCGACCGGCTGGACGTGAGGTCGAGCGCGCGGATACGTTCATCGTCGAGCGGCACGATGCCTTCGCCGGGGCCGAGCTTCGCGATCACCTCGGCGTAATCGCCGGGCAGCGTCCGTTCCCAACAGAGGGCGTTGACGCCGTCGGCGAAGCGCGTGGCCCTGAGCTCTTCGAAGCTTCGCACCTGGCGGACGCGCGGCTGACCGGCCGCGCTCACTTCAGAGCGAAACGCTTGGCGAACTCCTTGGCGAGCGCGTCGTAGGCGACGGAACCCGGGGAGTGGATGTCATACTGGAAGATCGTCTGGCCGTGGCTCGGGCACTCCGACAGGCGGATGGTGCGCGGGATCATGGAGTCCATCACGAGGGCAGGGAAGTGGGTCTTCACTTCCTCTACGACCTGACGGGAGAGCTTCGTGCGCACGTCGTACATCGTCATCACGATCGCGCCGACGGTGAGCTTGTCGGTCGCGCCGGCGGCCTTGAGCTGGTCGACCACGCCGAGGATCTGGCCGAGGCCTTCCATCGCGAGGTATTCGGTTTGCAGGGTGACGATGAGGTGGTCGGAGGCGCCGAGCGCGTTCATCGAGAGCATGCCGAGTGCGGGCGGGCAATCGATGAGGATGACCTTATATTTTCCAGAGGCGATGACCGGCGCGAGGGCTTCGCGCAGGCGTCCGAGGTAGTTCTCAGCTTGGGCGAGTTCGGATTCGACGGCGGCGAGGTCGACTTCGGACGGGATGAGGTCGAGTTTCTCGGTCGAGGTCGCGACGATCATGTCGGCGGCCTTAGCTTCGCCGTGCAGGACCTTGTAGAGGGATTTACCTTCCGTCTTCTCGATGCCGAGCGCGCTGGTCGCGTTGGCCTGGGCGTCGAGGTCGACGATGAGGGTCGGGATACCGAGGCGCGCGAGGCCGGCGCCGAGGTTCACGGTGGTGGTCGTCTTGCCGACGCCGCCCTTTTGGTTCGCGATGGAAAAGACCTTGGCCACTTAAGCGTCCTCGATGGGGCGTTCGACTTCGGTCGGGGCTTCGTAATCGATGCCGGCGAGGCCGAAGCCGAAGTTCTTCATGAAGTCGGTCTGGTAGCCGGCGAAGTCGGCATGCGCGTCGAAGGTCTCCGTCGTGACGTGCGGCCAGGCGTCGAAGACGGCCTTCTGAACGTCAGCGGACATTTCTAAGTCATCGATACGGACGCGGCCGTTCTCGTCGAAGTCGAGGGCGTTGCCGTTATACATCTGCTTCTCGAAGAGGCGCTGAATCTGCTCGATGCAGCCTTCGTGCGTGCCCTTGGCCTTCATGATTTTGAACAGCAAAGAGACGTAGAGGGGGACGACCGGGATGGCCGAGCTGGCCTGCGTGACGACGGCCTTGTTCACGGACACGAAGGCGCGGCCGCGGTGGAGCTTCATCAGGTCGTCGATCTTGCGACCGGCGCGCTCGAGGTCTTCCTTCGCCTTGCCGATGGTGCCGTCCTTGTAGATTGGCCAAGTCACCTGCGGTCCGATGTAGGAGTAGGCGACCGTCTGGCAGCCTTCCTTGAGGACGCCGGCGCCGTCGAGGGCGTTCATCCAGAGTTCCCAGTCTTCGCCGCCCATGACCTTGACCGTCTGCGCGATGTCGTCGGCGGAAGCGGTCTCGAGGGTGACGTCGTTCACGACCTTCTTGTCGGTGTCGAGGTTCTTGGCGTGGAAGGGGGCGCCGGTCGGCTTGAGGACGGACTTGTAGGTCACGCCGTCGGGGGCGGTGCGGCGAGGGGAGGCGAGGGAGTAGACGACGAGGTCGATCTTACCGCCGGGCATCTTCGACTTAATCGCTTCGATGACCTGCGTCTTCATTTCGGCCGAGAAGGCGTCGCCGTTGATCGAGACGGCCTTGAGGCCGGCCTTCTTCGCTTCGGCGTGGAAGCCGGTGGTGTTATACCAGCCGGGCGAGCCGGGCTTGTCGCCTTCGCCGTTGCGTTCGAAGAACACGCCGAGCGTGGCGGCGCCGGAACCGAAGGCGGCGGAGATGCGGGAGGAGAGGCCGTAGCCCGTGGAAGCGCCGATCACCAAGACCGACTTAGGTCCGCCTTGGATGGGCTTACGGGACTTCACGTAAGCGATCTGCTCGCGGACCGCCGCGGCGCAGCCTTCGGGGTGGGAGGTGATGCAGATGAACCCGCGGACGCGAGGCTTCAGGACTTGCTGGGACATAAGGACACCTTTGGAGGGGGAGGGGATGAGTTCAATCTGGAATTGGGAGGCAAAGGTGGGTGGCGGCGGTTGGCGGTTAGCGGTTGGCGGCTGGTCCTGCCTTTTGCCTCGCTTGTCCCTCCCTGTTGCCGACTCTCCCGCCCATGTTCAGTACGAGACTCTCTTTCGCCGACACGACCAACGCCTTGAGCAAGGCGAAGGCGAAGCGTCTCGCGGCTGGCCAGCCGCTACTCGACCTCGCCGATTCTAATCCGGCCAACGCGGGCTTTGCATGGTCAGCGACCGACCTCGGTCCGCTGCTCCGTCGCGACGGCATCCAGCGCCAAGACCCGAATCCGCTCGGCCTGGCTTCGGCCCGCACGGCGATCTCGGATTACTATTCTTCGCGCGGCGCCCGCGTGCCGGTCGACCAGCTCTTTCTCACTGCCAGCACGAGCGAGGCCTACTCCTGGATCTTCAAGCTGCTCTGTAACCCCGGCGACGAAGTGCTCGTGCCTGCGCCGTCGTATCCGCTGCTCGAAGTCATCGCCGCGCTCGAAGGCGTGACGCTGCGTCCGTATCAGCTCGTCCAGCTCGCCGGCGAATGGGTCATCGACGCCGCGACGCTCAGCGTCAATCGCCAGACCCGCGCCGTCCTCTGCATCAATCCGTCCAACCCGACCGGCGCGTTCGTCGGCCGTCGCGATCGCGACGTGCTGCGCGGCTTCGCGCTGAAGCACGGCCTCGCGATCGTGTGCGACGAAGTCTTCCTCGATTATCCCGCCGAAGGTGTCGCCTCGCCCGGTACCTGGGCCGGTGAAGCCAACGTGATGACGTTCGTCCTCAGCGGTCTCTCCAAGGTCGCGCTCGCGCCGCAGCTGAAGCTCGGCTGGATCGTCGTCGCCGGCCCGGCCTCTTCGACGCTCGAAGCCTGTCGCCGACTCGAGCACATCGCTGACGCCTTCCTGTCCGTGAACACCCCGGCTCAGCTCGCCTTGCCGGACCTCCTGCGTCGCGCCGAGCCGCTCCGCGCCCTCGTCCGTACCCGCGTCGCCCAAGGGGAGGTTGCCCTCCGCGCCTGGGCTGCTTCGACCGCTTCCGGTTGCACGGTCCTGCCTCGCCCGGCTGGCTGGACGGCGATCCTGACCTTGCCCCCTGGCGTCCATGAGGACCGCTTCCTGATGAACGCCCTCAGCGAAGGCGTCTGGGCTCACCCCGGATATTTCTACGGGATGCCGGCCACTGTCCCGAGCGTCGTTTTGAGCCTTTTGACCCCGCCCGATGCCCTTTCGGTAGGCCTTCAGGGTCTCGAGCGGGCTTTGAAGCGGACTTAAGGGCTAATTACCGCTTGCCAACGGCCTCGGCACTCCTTTGCTCCGACTTTCCAAAAGGAGCCCGAACACTATGTCCCGTATCTGCAGCGTCACCGGCAAGCGCCCCGTCAAAGGCCGCCGAATCATTCACCGCGGTCAGTCCAAGAAGAGCGGCGGTATCGGCTTCCAGCTCGTGAAGCAGACCAAGCGCACGTTCAAGCCGAACGTCCAGCGCATCCGCGTCGTCCAGCCTAACGGCTCGGTGAAGCGCCAGTGGGTCTCGGTCAAGGCCATCAAGGCCGGCCTTGTCACCAAGGGCTAAGCCTCGGTCTCACGACCCCAACAAAAACCCGCCGTAAATCGGCGGGTTTTTTGTGCCCGGATTACTTGGCGCCGAACCTCTGCCAGAGCACCGTGCCCCAAATCGCCAAGGCGATGACGATGGTCAGGAAGACCGCGGCGCTGCCCATGTCCTTGGCCCGCTTAGCTAAAGGGTGACGCTCCATTGAAATATGGTCCGTATTGGCCTCGATGGCCGAGTTGATGAGCTCGACGATCAGGATCAGCTGCAGGCAGGAGAAGAGCAGGGCCTTCTCGACGAAGCTGACCGGGACGAACCAAGCGATGATCGAAAGTGGCACCACCACCATGAGCTCCTGCTTGAAAGCCTCCTCGTGCTTGGCCGCCGCCCGCAGGCCATCCCAAGTGTAGCGCAAGGCGTTGAAGAGGCGGGCAGGCCCACCTTTGGACTTCATGGATTGGCCGTAAGGCTTGAGGATTGGACATCTGAGGGCACCTTACCCCCCTGTTTTCGCAGGGCAAAGGCATTTTTCAGGCCCCAAAAATCGCTTGCCAGAGGGGGGTGCTACCCTAGGTTCAGAGGTTCCTTAGTCGGAAAACCTACCATGCGCGACGATTACCTCCAAGATGCCCGTAAAGTCATCCCTGATGCGAACATTCTCATCAATGTGATTTCCAAGCGCGTGAAGCAGCTTCGCAGCACGGCCGACTACTCCGTCCAGCCGCCCAAGTATAACCACACCCTGGGCGACGTGTTCGAAAAGCTTTCCCCCGAAGACATCGCCCTGCGCGAAGTCATCGAAGGTCGCATCTCCTGGGAGTTCCGTCCTGAAGATCGTCTGCCTGCCTAAGGCAGTCTCCTGCCTCAGCCGGCTTGCCGGCGAGTAGCCTTTTCGTCATCCGATGGCCGCCCGCCGAGAGCATGTTCTACCCGAGGTTAATAACCCGAAGGCGGGACGTGACTATTTCATCGGCCCGACCTTCGAGGCCGGGATCGTCCTACGTGGCACCGAGGTGAAGTCTCTTCGCGCCGGCCGAGCCAACATCGCCGACGCGTTCATCAAGATCAGCCCGAAGGGCGTGATGCTCTACCACGCGCACATCGCGGAGTATGACTTCGGTAACCTCAACAACCACGCCTCCTACCGTACGCGCCAGCTACTGCTGAAGGAGGCCGAGATCGAGAAGATCGCCGCGGAGATCCAGTCCGGCGGCCACGCGATCATTCCCTTGAAAATCTACTTTAAGCATGGCCTGGCGAAGTGCCTCCTCGCCGTGGGTAAGGGCAAGAAGATGCATGACAAGCGTCAGGACATCAAGGAACGCGAAGCCAAGCGCGAGATCTCGCGCGCGATGAGCCGACGGAAGTGAAGCCGCCGCTCCACCTCGTCCTGCTCCGCCCGGAGATCCCGCCGAACACGGGCAACGTGGGCCGCATGTGCGCCGTGACGGGCTGCGTGCTCCACCTCGTCCACCCTCTGGGCTTCAAGATCGACGACGCCAAGCTCCGTCGCGCCGGCATGGATTACTGGCACGAGCTCGACGTCCGTCATCACGACAACTGGGAAGCCTTCCTCGCCTCACCCGGCCGCCCCGAGCGTCTCTGGCTTTTCACGACCAAGACGACACGCGGTCTTTGGGATGCGCAGTTCCAAGAAGGTGACGGGCTCGTCTTCGGCAACGAAGGCTCGGGCACGCCCGACGAGATTCACGCGTGGTTCGGTCCGGATCGCGAAGTGAAGATCCCGCACTTCAACGACAAGACCCGCTCGCTCAATCTCTCGACCGCCTGCGGAATCGCGACTTACGAAGCGCTCCGTCAAATTAAGCGGGCTTGATGTCCTAATCATTAAGTCGCCTGCTTGCTTTTCGCCCGACCTCAATAACTTCGTTCACATGACTAGGCTTGAAGCAGTCCGCTCCCGCATCGCGCCCGCCCGTGCCCGCCTGCTCGCTCATCCGCTCTATGCGCGGATGGCCTCGCTCGACGACGTCCGCGTGTTCATGCGTTCGCACGTTTTCGCGGTCTGGGATTTCATGTCGCTGCTGAAGCGTCTGCAGCGTGACCTTACGTGCGTGACTGTCCCTTGGGTGCCTGTCGGCGACGCCGAAGTCCGCTTCCTAATCAACGAAATCGTCTGCGGAGAAGAATCCGACGTCGATCCGCGCGGAGGTCGCATCGCCCACTTCGATCTCTATCTGCGCGCGATGCATGAGGCAGGTACCGACACCTCGGCGGTGGATAAGGCACTCGCCTCCGTTCGGGCAGGAGGCTCCACTGCCGCCGCTCTTGTTTCCGCTGGTGTCTCGTCCGGTGCCGCCGCGTTCTCGGGCGCGACCTTCGCCCTGGCCACGAACGGTAAGTCGCACGAGGTCGCCGCGGCCTTCACCTTTGGGCGCGAGGACCTGATCCCGGATATGTTCACCGAACTGGTCACGCGACTCAGCCGAGAGTACCCCGGCAAGCTCGACACCTTCCGTTATTACCTCGAGCGGCACATCGAGGTCGACGGCGGCCATCATGGCGCCATCTCGCTTCGCATGGTCGAGCTACTCTGCGGTGACGATGATCGTAAGTGGAGCGAAGCCGCCGAGGCCTCCGTCGCCGCGATCGAGTCGCGCATCGCCCTCTGGGATGCGATTCTAGGGGAGCTTAGGGCTGCCTGACGCGCAGGTTGCGGTATTCGACCTTCATCGGCGGGCCGACGTGTACCTGGACGCCTAGTTTGCCTTCGGGATGGCGGGCGGCGGCATCGTCGTCGATGACGACGCTCATGACATGTCCGTTGAGGATGTGTACCTGCGTGCCGCCGCGGACGATGAGGTGGTATTCGTTCCAGTCGTCCTTGCGGATGAATGCAACAAGCTCCTTCCGGTCACCGACCGAGCCGATGACCTCGGCCTTCTGTCCTGGGCGGATGCGGGTAATCTGGCCGCGCAGGGCGTTGAACGTGCGACCACGCTCCTCGTAGTTCTGGCCGGTGTGGGAGTTCCAGCCGTCGATGTCGGCTTGCGGCCCCGTCAAGGCGAAGGTCAAGCCGGCGACGGGTGCACTGTGGTAGTTGATGCCGCTGTTGCCACGCTCGGAGATACGATACTCGGCCTTGAGTTCGAAATCACCCGGCAGGGAGCCTTCCCAGATGATGAAGGTGTTTCGCTTTACGATGGTCTCAGGCGTAATCTCGCCGACGATCGCGCCGCCTTCGCAGCGCCAATATTTCGGATCACCGGTCCAGCCCTTAAGGGTCTTACCGTCGAAGAGGCTCTTCCATCCGAGGGCTTCTTCGGCCGAAGGTACAGGCATGGTCTGTTTCGGTGTGGGCGGCACCACTTCGGCGGCACCGAGGCTCAGGCAGGCGAATAGGAGCGCAGGGCAGGGCTTTCATAGGGAAGGGTGTCATAGGTTGATTAATGTGGAATCCCATAAGGGTCGCTCCTAAAAGTGTGCCACCCCTCCCTATGGCCGAAACCAATCGCCCTCTCGCTAACCGTATCCTCTACGGATTGCTCTTCGGCGTCATCGCCGGCCTTATCACGCTCGCCGTCGGCCACTATTCGCCGCCGTCTCTCGTGTTCATGAAGAAGGTCGCAACGAGCGTCTTTGACCCGTTCGGGCAGATCTTTCTTCGTCTTCTCTTCTTCGTGGTGGTTCCACTGGTATTCGCCTCGCTCGCTGCTGGCGTCGCGCAGTTGGGACGCTTGGATCGCCTCGGGCCGCTCGCCGGTCGCACCTTCACGCTGTTCTTCCTAAACATGGGCATCGCTGTCGGACTCGGTCTGTTGATGATGAATATCCTTCGTCCCGGCGACCACCTGGATCCCGCGGCGAAGACGATGCTGATGCAGGAATTCGGAGGCGCCGCCCAGAAGCACGTCGCCGCTTCCGCCGCCTCCCCGGCCATCGATTTCGCCGGATTGGTCGAGATGTTCATGCCCAAGAACCTCTTCGGTGCCGTCGTTGGCCACACCAATAGCACGATCGGCGACGTTCTTCCGCTCATCCTCTTCGCCTTGCTTGTTGGTATCGTCGGCACGCAGCTCACCGAGGCGAAACGCCAGCAACTGCTATCGGCGCTCGACCTAGTCTCCGAACTCATGACTGGTATCGTGCAGATCGCGCTGAAGCTCGCACCCTACGCGGTGCCGCTGATGATCTATAGTGTGATCGTCAAGGTCGGCCTGGATATCCTGGTCGCCCTCGGCGTCTTTGCCCTCGGGTGCCTCGCGGTGATGCTCTTCCACCTTTTCGGCACGATGTCGCTCTGGTTGCGCCTCTGGACCGAGCGGAAACCGCTGGAGTTCTTCCGCGATATCCGCGGCGTATTGATTACCGCGTTCTCGACGAGTTCGAGCAACGCGACCCTGCCAGCCGCGCTGGAGTGCTCCAAGAACACCCTCGGCCTTAAGCCGAGTGTAGCCGGTTTCGTCCTTCCGCTTGGCACGACCATGAACATGAGCGGCACCGCCCTTTACGAGGGTTGCGTGGTGCTCTTCGTTGCCCAGGTCTTCGGCGTCGACCTTTCCGTCGGTCAGCAGCTGACGCTGCTATTCTTATCCGTGCTCAGCGCCGTTGCCGTCGCGGGTATCCCGGGTGGATCCTTACCGCTCATCGCCGGACTGCTGGTCACCTTTGGCATCCCGCCAGAAGGTATCGGCATCGTCCTCGGTGTCGACCGGCTCCTCGATATGGCGCGCACCATGACGAACGTCGGTTCCGACCTCGTCACGACGGTCGTGGTCGACGCCAAGGAACGTAAGGTCGATGCGGCCTCGGCTTAGGGGCCCCTCAGCAGAATCACGCCGATGATGGCGATGGCACCGCCGAGCCAGAGGCGCCACGAGGGACGCTGGCCTTCGATGGCCCATTGCATGACCAGTCCGATGAGGGGCGTCAGGGCAACCACGCTCAGCACGAGGGCGGCGGGGTGCTGCGTGAGGGCCCACTGGTAGCAGGCCACGCCGAGCGCCGGGCCGGAGATGCCGTTCATGAGCATCCACCAAGGAGCGGAGGCGGAAGGCGTACGGTCGGCGCACCTTTGCGAACAGGCCTTCCTTGCGCGATGCCCAGAGGAGGAAAAGCAAGCACGACTGGTACGACCGCCGAGCAGGCGCACGAATGCCTGGGCGAAGCCATCCGGAATAACTTCTCCAGCTTGCTTGCACGCTTCGACGGTCAGTGGGGTGCTCACCGCACCGCAAGCCTGTCCGAGGGCCGAGAGCACGCCGAGCCACACGCCGGCGCGACGGTCCGCTGGGTCGCCTTCGGCGGGCGCCCCGAGCGCGACGCCGACGCCGATGAGGATGACGAGAGCCGCCAGCATCTGCGCCCCGTTGGGTGAATGTCCCAGTGCCTGATATTCAAGGATGAGCGCGAACGGCGCCGCAAGGCACTGGGTGAGCAGCATCGTGAGGCCGACGCCGATGCGGGGCAGGGCGTGGAAGAGGGCGATGTCGCCGATCCCGAGCCCGAGCACGCCGCCGAGGATCAGCCAGCCCCAGCCGGCGCAGAATGGATGCCGGTCGCTGAACGCGACGAATAATCCGATGAAGACCACCGCGACGAGGAGGCGACCGAGGTTCGCGAGGTCGGGCCCATGGTGCGCGGAGCTACGACGGGCGCAGGTCACGGACCAGGCATAGAAGAAGGCGGCTCCGAGGGCGTATTCCATCAGTCGAATTTCTCCAGTACGGCGACGCCGACGGCGTCGGCACGCATGCGCCCTTCGCCGGTCAGGCGGAAGTTCGGACCGGCGAGTTCCATGAGGCCTTCCTCGACGAGGTCGGCGAATAGCTTGCATACGCCCTGCGGCAGGGGCGCGTCGAAGCGCGCGGCGAGCGCGTACGGATCGACGCCGGCGTTGAGGCGGAGGCCGAAGACGAGCGCGTCGCAGAGCAGGTCCGCTGGGCTGAGGTCCTTGACCTGCTCGAGCACGGGCTGGCTGGCTTCGATGCCTTTGATCCATTGATCGAGATTCGAGGGGTTGGTCCAGCGGCGGGCGCCCCACTGCGACGAGGCGGACGGACCGTAGCCAATCCACGCACCCATCTCCCACGTGATGAGGTTATGCCGGCAGGCATGGCCAGCGCGGGCGAAGTTCGAGGTCTCGTATTGGACGTAGCCGTTTTCCTCGAGTGTCTCCCAGGTCCGGCGATAGAGGCGCGCTTCCAGTTCGCGGTCGATCTTCACCTTGCCCTGCGAGAGCTTTACGAACATCGCGGTGTCCTCCTCGAAGGTCAGGCAATAGGTCGATAGGTGGTCAGGCTTGAGCGACATCGCGCGATGCAGGTCGTCCGTCCAGCGCTTCTCGTCCTGTCCGGGAATGGCGAAGATGAGGTCGAGGTTGCGCGAAGCGAAGCCGGCGGCCTCGATCAGTTCCCAGGCCTCCATGATTTGCTTCGGCGAATGACGGCGGCCAAGCGCGTCGAGCGTGGCGTCATCGAAACTCTGTACGCCCATCGAGACGCGCGTGACGCCGATCTCCTTGAGTGCGGCGAGCTTGTCGGCGCGCACCGACGAAGGCGCGAGCTCGACGGACCATTCGCCGGGCTGTCCGGCGGCTTTGGTCATGGCCTTGCCGAGGCGCAGTAGGTCTTCCGCCGGGAGCAGGCCGGGCGTGCCGCCGCCCCAGAAGGCGGTCTCGACTCGCCCAGGCGGGTGGAGTTCCATTTCCCTTTCGATGGCGGAGAGGTAGCGGTCGATTTCGCCGCGCTTAGGCTGTTCCTGGTAGAACGAACAGAAGTCGCACGACGACGCGCAGAACGGGACGTGCAGGTAGAGGGCCGTCGCGGACTGGACGGGCGCAGACATCACTCGAGGCCGAGCTGCTTGCGGCCGGCTTCGGAAATCATCCGCGGATTCCAGACCGGGTCCCAGACGATTTCGACTTCAGCGGATTCGACGCCGGGCAGGGCTTCCATCTTCGACTTCGCGTCGGCCGCGATGACCGGGACCCATGCCGCAACCTTGTGCGGTCAGCGTCATCTTCGCGGCGACCTTCTGTCCACCGCGCTCGCCGGGCGAGAGTTCAAGGTGATAGATGAGCCCGAGGTCCACGATGTTGACCGGGATTTCCGGATCGAAGCATCCCTTGAGCGCTTCCCAGAGGGCTTCCTGGTTCACCGGGCCGCTGATGACGGTCTCGTCCTTCTTCGCGTACTGGCTTACGGCGTCCGGACCAAGGGCTTCGATGTCGGCCGGTGCGATACGGAAGAGGCCCATCGGGGTGCGGACCGTGACCGAGCCGCCGAGGGCTTGGGTGACGTGCACTTCCGTGCCTGCTTCCAGAACCACGATATCCCCGGCGGGGATCAAGGTCGCGGTGCAGTCGCGGAGAAGCTTATGGGCGGAGGACATGCAAAGAAAACAGGCGGTTCAGGCGGGGGACGCAAGCGTGGGGTGCCGGCCGATGTGCTTTTGGAGGTAATCAGGTTGCAGGATGAGATGACGAGCAGGGTTGTGGCCCGCCATCGGGCGGCTAACTTTTAATCAACCCCACCTTCCCATGCGTTGCTTCCTGGCCCTGTTCCTCGCCCTGACCGTTCACGCCGCCCCGGTTTCCCTGTTTGACGGGAAGACCCTTGCTGGCTGGGAGGGTGACGCCACTTGGTGGCGCGTCGAGGCTGGCGAGATCCGCGGCGGTTCGCTCACGACGAAGGTCCCCAAGAACTTCTTCCTCGCGACCGAGAAGTCCTACCAGAACTTTCGACTCTACGCGTCAAGCTGCGCCTGACCGGAACGGGTTTCGTCAATAGCGGTATCCAGATGCGCAGCGTGCGCGTGCCGAATAGCTCGGAGATGAGCGGCTACCAGGTGGACTACGGCAAGGGCTGGTACGGCAAGATCTACGACGAGAGCCGCCGCAATAAGGTCATCGCTCAGTCGAAGGACGCCGCCGCCGTGCTCGCTGCGGTCAAGGAAGGCGAATGGAACGAATACCGCATCCTCGCCGAAGGGAATCGCATCCGCAGCTGGGTCAACGGCGTGCCGGCGCTGGATTACGTCGAGACCGAACCGAATATCGCCGCCGACGGCAAGATCGGCATCCAAATCCACTCCGGCGGCATGGCCGAGATCCAAGCCAAGGACATCACCATCGAGGAACTTCCGCCTACGCCTGGCGCACTGACCTGGGACAAGGTAAAGCCGACCGAAAAGAAGGCCGAGCCCGCCAAGGCTGCGGCTACGAAGAAGGACACGAGCTATAACAACGTACAGGGGGTCCGCCGTTCGGCCGAGGAGCAGCAGAAGTTGTTCAAGCTGCCCGAAGGTTTTGAGATTGAGCTCTTCACGAAGGAGTCCGCCGACTTCGGTAAGTTCATCATGCTGATCTTCGACCAGCAGGGTAGGGCATGGTCGAGCACCGCGCTGGAATACCCCGTCGACGCCAACGAGAACCCCGCCGCCGCGGAGGCGCTCTATAAGTCCAAGGCCCGCGACAAGGTCGTCGTCTTCGATAAGCCCTTTGAGTCCGGCGTGCGCCAGCCGCGCGCCTTCGCCGATGGGCTGGCGATTCCGGAAGGTGTCCTGCCCCACAAGGATGGCGCGATTGTCCAGCATGGCCATGACATCGTCTTCCTGCGCGACACGGATGCCGACGGTAAGGCCGACGCCCGCGAGGTTCTGCTGACCGGCTTCGGTGTGCAGGACTCACATCTCTTCCCGCACCAGTTCACGCGCGCGCCGTTCGGTTGGTTCTGGCTTGCGCAGGGAGCCTTCAACCGAGGCACGGTCGTCACCGCGAAGGGCGAGCAGGTCGACTTCCCGAGCACCCGTATGGCGCGCTTCCGTCCGGATGGTAGCTTCTTCGAACCCACGAGCGTCGGACCCTGCAATATCTGGGGCCTGGCGCTGACGGGCGAAGGGGAAGCCTTCATCCAGGAGGCTAACGACTACGGCTATCCAGTGATGCCCTTCCATGAATACGCGCTCTACCCCGGCTGCGCGGATCGCCTCGCGAAATCTTACCAACCGCCGTTCCCCGTGCAGGCTCCTGATTTCAAGATGAGCGGCAGCGGCCTGAGCGGCCTCGCGCTCTCCGACGTCGGCGTCTGGCCGAAGGGCTACGACGGCGTGATGTATATCGCCAACCCGATCACCTCGAAGGTCAATGCCGTCCGCCAGCATCGCGAGGGCTCGGGCTATCGCCTCGAGAAGCTCGAGGACTTCGTCAGCTGCGACGACCCGTTCTTCCGTCCGATCGCGATGACGATGGGTCCGGACGGCTGCCTCTACGTCATCGACTGGTATAATAAGATTATCAGCCACAACGAGGTCGCCCGTAATCATCCTGACCGCGACAAGCAGTCGGGTCGCATCTGGCGCATCAAGCCGAAGGGCTTCTTTCCTCAGGTGGTGCCGAATTACACCAAGCTCACCTCCGCCGACCTGGTCGCGCGCCTGGGTTCGAAGATCGTCGGCGACGCCCATCTCGCCTGGCAAACGCTCGCTGACCGTCGCCCTGAAGAGGCCACGACCGCCGCGCTATCCGCGATCGCCGGTGATGCCTCGGCTGCCGCCGCCCGCCGCATCCAAGCCCTCTGGGTCCTGGCCGAGCACGGTCAGAAGGTCGGTCCGCTCGCCGAGCGCCTCCTCGCTGATCCGAATCGCAATATCCGCCGCGAAGCGGTGAACGCGTTGCGTCACCTTGGGGCATGGTCGCCCCATTTCGAGGCGCTGGCCGCGCTCTCTGCCGACCCTGATGCCGAAGTCCGCGCCGCCGCCATCAAGGCCCTCGGCGAAGCGTCTGTGAAGCATCCCGCCGCCCTCGGCGTGATGATGCGTTTCGCTGGGCCTTCGCTCGATGGTCCGGTCGCTCCCGGTCGTAGCGGCAAGCCGATCAAGGTTGGCGTCGCTTACGAGCGCGATTTCGAGCGCTTCCTCGTGCGCATGTACCTCGAGCGTCAGCCCGAGGCCGTCGCCGCGTTCCTGGCTTCGCAGGAAGCAAAGTCTCTCCCCGCCGAAGGACGCATGTTCGCCGCGCTCGCGCTCGACCCCAAGGTCGGCGCTCCGCTCGTCGCCGAACTCGTCGGCCAGCTGAACCGTGCGCCTGGGCCGGATGAACTCTTCGCCGTCGCTAAGACGCTCGACCAGCCCGCCAGCGTGTCGGTCCTGCGCAAACTCCTGGCCGATGCGGCCATCCGTAATCGCGTCGTGGAGATTCTGCTCGTCACTCGTACGGATCTCGATCCGGCCAAGGTGGGCCCAGTCGTCGCCGAGGCCGCCAAGGCTTTGCTCGCCCAAGGTGTGGCCGAGCGTGCCCTGGCCGCACAGTTGATCGGTGGCTTCCAGCTGCTTGCCCTCGAAGACGACCTGCTCGCCTTGGTCGCGACGCGAGGAGTCTCGTCGCGATGCGCTCATCAGCCTGCAGCAGTTACGCACGACGAAGCCAGATGCCGTCGCCGCACTCGTCGGCACGTCGCCGGCAGAGGTTTCAAATCTCGCCCTGCGCGCCCTGGTCGCCTCCCGTGCGCCGCAGGCCTCCGTGCTCGCGATGAAGCTCTATCCGACACTTTCCGTCAATGACCGCAAGGTCGTGCTCGATGGTATCAGCGGCACCAAGGCGGGAGCTAAGGCCATCGCCGCGGGCCTAGCCGACAAGTCCGTCGCCGTCGCCGACATCGAGACGCCCGTTGCCGAGAAGCTGGCCATCGCCTTGGGCGATAGTCCCGAACTCTCAATCGTCTCCGCTCAGCTGGGGGGCGTCTTCCGTAGCGTGCTCGCCTTGGACGGCTCTGCTGCCGCCGTCGCCAAGACCGGTATCGTCCTTAAAGGTGCCTTCACCGTCGAGACCTGGGTACGGCTCGACGACAAGATCGACAACAACGACAGCCTCCTCGGTGCGCCTGGTGTGCTGGACCTCAATTTCGCGGGCGGCATCTTCCGTGCCTACATGGGTGGCACCATCCGTGACGCGGTCGTTTCGGCCAAGCCGACTTCGGTTGGTATCTGGACGCACCTCGCCCTGACGCGTGACGCGGCTGGTATCCTGCGTGCCTATCAGGATGGCGAACTCACCGGTACGTCGAAGTCGGCTCAGCCTCACGACCTGCCTGGACTGACCCTCGGCTGGTCGTCGCCTGCGGGCGGTACGCAGGGTGCCTTCGCCGAATACCGGATCTGGAATGTCGAACGTAAGCCTGCCGAGGTCCGCACCAATATGACCCGCACCTTCGCCGGCGAGAAACTCCCGGAGTCACTCGTCTTCGCTTCGGCCAGTGGCGACGCCGCCTGGGGTAAACTCGGCAAGGGCGCCAAGGTTGTGCGTACCACCGATGCGCCGCCGCTCCTCAACGCCGAGCAGTTTGCCGCGGTCGAGCAGAAGACGGCCCGCTTCATGGCGCTGTCGGCTAAGGCTGGCGACGCCGCCAAGGGCAAGACACTCGTCGCACTCTGCCAGGCTTGCCACGTGATCAACGGCCAAGGCGGACTCATCGGACCCAACCTCTCCGGCGCCGGCGCGATGGGCATGGAAGCCGTCATCCGCAATATCATCGAGCCCAACGCCGCCATCGAGGCCGCTTACCGTATCTTCCAGGTGAAGCTCAAGGCCGGCGAGGTCATCGAGGCTTTCTACGTCTCCGAGGACGCCACCGCCTACGTGATCCGTCAGGCCGGCGGCGCCGATCGCCGCGTACCCAAGGCCGAAGTGGCTTCCGCTAAATACCTGCGTCGTTCGCTCATGCCGGAAGGCCTGCTCGACGGCTTCACGGACGAACAGGTCACGGACCTTTTCGCCTACCTGAAGACGCTCAAGTAGGCTTTTCAGGGCTAGGGCTAGGGCCAGGGCTAGGTGATGCCAGAGTAAGGCGGAGGAATGGTTTATTCTGTCGCCTGTTCTAGCCCTGCCCCAGCCCTGTCCCTAGCCCTTGCAGGCCTTCTTCGCTTGCCGAGGGGGCGTAGGGGCTTACGGCTTGAGGCATGTCCGTCTGGTTCAATCCTGCCCGCGAAATCGACGCCCTGCTACGCAAGGCGGCCGACTTCCGTTCCCGGCCTTGAAGCCGACTTCAATCCGGAGCTGAAACCGTCGGATCCTCGTCACGCCGACTTCCAGGCCAATGGCATCCTTGCCGCCGCCAAGAAGGCCAAGGCCAACCCTCGCGCCCTCGCCACGGCTCTCGTCGAGGCTGTGCGCGCCCAAGGCGGGCTCGATGACAAGATCGTCCAGATGGAAGTCGCTGGCCCGGGCTTCATTAATTTCAAGCTTACGCCCGCCGCCCTCGGCGCCTGGCTCCGCGAGTATCGCGACGAATCCAAGTGGCGCGCCGGCGCGGCTCGCCTGATGGGCGGTCGTAAGGTCGTCATCGACTATCCTTCGCCGAACACCGCCAAGCAGATGCACGTTGGCCACCTTCGCCCAATCGTCATCGGCGAGGCCGTCGCCCGTCTCATCGAGTTCTGTGGCGCCGACCTCGTCCGCGACAACCACATCGGCGACTGGGGCACGAACTTTGGCATCCTCATCTTGGCGATTCGTCGCGCGGGCTTCCAGCTCGATGCCAAGAGCCCGAACGCCCTCGAAGACCTCGAGCGTCTTTACAAAGAAGGCAGCGTCGCCACCAAGGCCGACCCTGCGCTCATGGACGCCGCCCGCGCCGAGCTGGCGAAGCTCCAGGCTGGCGACCCCGCCAACACCGCCCTCTGGAAGGAGATCGTCGAGGTCTCTAACGCCGCCTGCCAGCGTATCTACGACCAGTTCGGCCTCAAGACCGACGTCATCCTCGGCGAATCCTTTTACCGCGATAAGGTCGACCAAGTCTACGCCGAGCTCGCGAAGTACAAACTGGCCGAGGAGAGCGAAGGCGCGCTCGTGGTCTGGCACGACGAGGAGCCGCGCTTCTCGCGCGACGCCGAGACCAAGATGCCGTTCATCGTGCGGAAGAAGGACGGTTCCTCGAACTACGCCTCCACGGACCTCGCCACGCTGCTTTACCGCACCGAGCACTTCAAGGCCGACGAGATTGTCTACGTGACCGACGGCCGTCAGCAGGACCACTTCCACCAGCTCTTTGTGACCGGTGGCAAGTGGTTCAAGGCTTCGGAGCGAAAACTTCCGCGCCTGCGTCACGTCTGGTTCGGCACGATCCTCGGCGAGGACGGCAAGGCCATCAAGACCAAGTCCGGCGACCCGGTTCGCTTGCAGGCGCTCATCGATGAGGCCACGCAGCGCGCCTTCGACGCCGTCACGAGCAAGAGCCCAGAACTGCCGGAAGCGGAGCGTCGAGAAATCGGCAAGGCCATCGGCATCGCCGCCATGCGTTACGCCGATCTATCGTCGAACCGCACGATGGATTACACCTTCTCGTGGGACAAGCTGCTCGCCTTCGAAGGCAATACCGCGCCGTACCTCATGTACGCTGTGGTCCGCGTCCGGTCGATCTTTCGTAAAAGTGGTCTGGCCGTGGGGCAGGGCGAAGAAGGCGCGACCGATCCGGAAACCCCGGCCGAGATCGCGCTCGCCCGCAAGCTGCTCGCGTTCACCGCCGCGCTCGACCAGGCCCTCGAGGAACTGCGTCCGCACCACCTCTGCACCTACCTGCATGAACTCGCCGCCGCTTACGGCACCTTCTATGCCGCCGATAGCGTCATTGTGGACGACCCGGCCGTGAAAGCCCGTCGTCTCATGCTCTGCTCGCGCACCTGCGCCGTCATGGAAACGGGCCTCCGTCTCCTCGGCATCGAGCCGGTGGAGCGGATGTAAGGCCCTTTTGCTGGAGGATAGGTTCGAATCCCATCCTCTCCGCCACTTTAGTCGCAAAACCCAAGTAAAATGGGGTTTTTTCGCCTGCAGGATTAGGCAGTTTCTGCCAAAAAAGCCCCTATCTTGTACAATATTTGTCCAATGGTTTAAAGGCTCTCCCCGTTATCGCTGCGTACTTTGGCATGGTTAAGGCTGCGGGCGGCGCCAGCAGGTGCAGCTGGTCCCGCCAACGCTTGATCGTGGCGGGGCTGATGTTCATCTCCTTGCAGATCTGGGAGGCCGGACGGCCTCCGTCGTGCTGCTGGACGGCCCGTATCCGGGCCTCCTTCGGGTGGTGTTTGTGAGCCATCTTGGGGGTATTCTGGTGTTTTTGGGTTGGGTTGTAAACACCCCCTGAGAATTGCGTTCAACTGGACCAAAAAAGCGGCGCTATCCCAGTCCGTCACCTCACTGAAACAATTTCGGCTGTTCGGGTGGAGGAGTTTTAGGTTTTTTCAAGATAGCTTCCGGAGACGAAACCGTGGTATTTCCAGGGGTGCCTATGGATGGATTCTCAGCCTTTGCCAACGAGATTACTAACTCGGAAATCCGGATTCGCTCCATCTGATTTCTATTCAGGGCTTCTAAAAGCTGTGTCTTTTTTGCCGGCTCCGTAGATTTACTATACTCAGACATCAAATACACCCTTTCCTGGAACCAGATTTTGTATTCGGGCATTTCAGACTGCACATTTATCCACTTCCTCAATTCATCACGACTGAGATACTGCCAGAAATCAAAATGATGAGGAATCTGGTTAATGCTGTGCCATTCAATTGAATCCATCACGTCTCGCCTGAGAGCCATGTAGTCAAAATTAAAAGTCGAATCCACCTTGACTGAACTAAAATGACCAAGCCCATTGTTGTTCAAAAAAGACGACACAGAAGAAGATTGATTGATTGGAAGGTTTCCGGAACTTGTAACAGCTACCTCTGATCTCTGAACTTTTCTCTCACCACTCAATCTTCTGCGTGGCGAGTCAGAATCAAGCCAGGTGGACATGAGGAATCCGGACAATACTGCAGAGCTAAACAGGCCTACACTTAAAATCACATGCTTTCGGGAAGTCATAAATCTATTTAGATACCTCAGCTTGTTGATTTACTGAACTTTTAATAGTATCATGATTGGCGGAGTTTGGCTGAACCAATAAACCGGCCTGCCTGGATGTCTCATAAAGGTAAAGCAGGCTAAAAAGCCGCCCATAGCAGAGCCTGTTATAGATCTCACGCTTGGCATTGACATCCGTTTCATCCCTGAACGTGGCCTCTAGTTGAGTGTGGTTATCATGCTTTCCATAGGATTGTCGCCTTGCAATTTGCTCGGCCTCCATCTGCCGACTTCTATTTCCACCGAAGAATGAGACTAAGCTGAACTGCCTGTCAGCTTGGCGAAACCTAGTGATCTCCAAATTCATCTCTTCAACTGTAAGTGACTTTAAGCGTTCGACAATTGGCGCAACATCAGAGATCGGAGTTTCAGGTGAACTCGTGCGAAAAACATGTTTCCCATTTGCGGCCTCTCTTCCGAGCCGATTTACCTGAGTTTGACCAAGTGAGACACCAACTAAAAAACCTGCAAAAATAATCAGCAGATAAAGCATGGCCCTCGCGGAGCAAAAATCCCTGGTATTCATGCGGAAAACAGTAGGAATTTGGTTAAAACGACGCACTCACATCTTGACTTAGCAGCAAACCGATTAGCACGCCCCAAAGCGACCTTCCACCCTGCATGAAGTCATAAATAGGCTGTCCGTCTACTTCCACCTTGTAAGAAGGGAATTTGTTGTGCCATCCAGAAAGCGACCCGACACTCTGCGAATATCCATTATATGCCATATTGAGATTCATATCCCAATTGATATCCCAACCAGAAAGATTTGCCGTACTAACTTCAATCGGAGGGTATAACGCTTCAGATTGCTCATTTAGAACTATGGCTAAGACGCCAGACTGCAAGAGGTCCAAAGTCGTCCAGGCGTTTCCGTGCAACCTCAACTGCGCACCGATGTCACCCGGATTACCGTCGATAAAAACATTTCCGCCGGTTCCAAATTGGTAAGTGACACCGCAATACACGATTTCAGATGGATAAATGTCCGAGCTATAGGACTTATCAACAACTCCACCACTTTCATCAATCCTCCAGGACAAACTACACCAAACCTTCCGACCAGCCATAGCCGCGCCGTTATCAGGCCTAATATCAATGCTCAAATCAGTGGAATGATTCATCGCAGTCTGTGAGCTTTCCACGTCGATCCAGATAATCACACCCGGTACCCATACGGGCTGCGCAACCCAAACAGGGTCAGGCACCCAAATCTCAACTGTTTCCTCTGAAACGAAGTTTCCCTGATCGTCATAAACTTGGTTTATAATAATTGCGACGAAATGACCATCGCCAGCAGAATAATCCCAATACCCAGCCGAATCGTCCGTGTATCCTGCGTAAACCTCTTGCCAATATCCATAGCGACTAAGGCCATCAACATCCTCCCAGTGGGGTGAGGATTCAAGCGCTTTAGCGTGAGGGCACGTGAGTGCAATAATTAGGGCTATCGCTGCGAGCATCCTTTTAATGCAAGCTTGCATGTAGACGCGAGTCATCTGAATAAGGGTGTTATTCATGTATCAAAAAATACATTACGAACTATAGAAGTCAATAGGCTCATTCGTTGGAATGGTTCGCTGTTGGTTATGCGTAAAATAAATGTGAAATTTCATGTTAGTGCCTGTTCGTCGCTATTGTTCACTGATTAGGTCGTACTAACTGGAGCCATCTGAAACATTAGCTTGCTGGTTATCCGACTGCCAGGCTTCTACCAAGCGCCGGCAGGGGAGGGTGGATGGTAATGGAGACCCTCGTCCGCTTGCCCTGAAACAATCCGAACGAAAGTCCCTTGCCTTTGCACGTTCTGCAGGATTAGGCTGATCTAGTCGTTAAGTTGTCCAACGCTTTGTCCAACGAAACGCCAAATACCAATAAACATTAAGGTTTCTGCTATGAGGAAAGGACTTCGAGTCCCATCCGCTCGGGCATAGTTTACGGGTAGACCTCTGTCTGGGTCATGGCTAGAAAAGTCTCACCCCCATGGAGACGCCTGCCCCGAAGTCGGAACGCCTGCTCTCGCTCGATGCCCTGCGCGGCTTCGATCTCTTCTGGATCGTCGGCGGACATGGTATCCTAGTCGCCCTCTTCAAGCTGACCGAGTGGGGCTGGCTCGGTGCGATCGACGCCCAGCTCAAGCACGTCGATTGGAACGGCTTTCAGGCTTACGACCTCATCTTTCCGCTGTTCCTCTTCATGGCTGGCGTCTCCACGCCATATTCGCTGACGCGTCGGCTGGCCGAAGGCGCTCGCAGCGAAGTCATCCGCAAGGTCATCCAGCGTGGCCTCATTCTCGTCCTGCTCGGTATCATCTATAACAACGGCCTCCAGTGGAAGGGGCTCGAGAACATGCGCCTTGGCAGCGTGCTTGGACGCATCGGTCTCGCCGGCATGTTCGCCCAGCTCATCTTCGTGTTCAATTACGAGACCCCGAAGCGCCTCTGGGCCTGGCTCGCCGGCATCCTCCTCGGTTACTGGGCGATGCTGTCGTTCGGCCATGCGCCGGGTTTCGCCGCCGGCGACCTGACGATGGAAGGCAACTTCGCTAGTTACGTTGATCGATTGCTCCTGCCCGGGAAGCTTCACAAAGGCATCCACGACCCCGAAGGTCTACTCGCGGTCCTGCCGGCGATCGGTAACGCCTTGCTCGGCATCCTGGCGGGCTTGTGGCTGCGTCGTTCCGCGGAGGAAGTCTCTGGCGACCGTAAGGCTGCTGGTCTGGCCCTTGCCGGTATCGTGCTGCTCGCTGTCGGCGGACTCTGGAGTTTCGTCTTCCCGTTGAATAAGAACCTTTGGACCAGCTCGTTCGTCCTCTGGACCTGCGGTTGGTCGAGTCTGCTGTTGGCTTCGTTCTATTGGCTCATCGACGTCCGCGGTTGGCTGAAGGCCTTCGGTGCCTTCTTCGCCGTCATCGGCATGAATTCCGTCCTCATCTATATGTCCGGCAAGTTCCTCAACTTCGACTTCACTGGACAGGCCTTGTTCGGCGGACTTGCCCGAGCCTTCCCTCCGGCGGTGGCCTCAGTGATACTCGTCACCGGCATCTTCGCGGTGAAGTGGTTGCTCTTCTGGTTCCTCAAGCGTCAGAAGATTTTCCTGAAGGTGTAGGGCAGGGCAGGGAGGGTCTTCGCTTGTCTTCCCCTTGCCCGTGCGGACGCTGTTGGGATGTCCGAACCAAAGCTGAAGGTTACCCGGGGCGACATCATCGCCCGAGGTGTCCTCTGCCATTGCCCCAATTGCGGTAAGCGTGGCCTGCTTGCCTCGTGGTTCCGTCTCGGCAAGGCTTGCCGCTCGTGCGGCATGGACCTCGCGCGTTCGGCCGGGATCTATTCCGGCACGACCTCGATCGGCTATGTTGCCTCCATTGTCTTCGTCATCATCCCGGTCTGCTTCCTCGTGGTCTTTAAGGTCCTGCCCGTGACCGCTGGCGTCCTAATCGGCATCTTCGGGTCCTTCGGTTTTATCGTCCTGGTCTACCCTGTCATGCTCTGCTGGATGGTGATGGCCTACCATGTGGCCCTGCCGGGCGAATTGCCTGCCAACGGCGGCAAGGAAGGCCGGGACGAGTGACCGCATAGGGCCTTGACTTACATCTTCATATCTAGATAAGAAGATACTTCAGATGTCTCGCTCGCTGCTCATCGATGCGCTCCGCAGTCCCGTGCGACCCACGGTGTCGGTGGAGTTCTTTCCGCCTAAGGACGCGGAGGGTGGGGCCCGCATGCTCAAGGTCGCCGCGACCCTGAGGCCGCTGGGCATCGATTTCGCCTCCCTGACTTATGGCGCCGGGGGCACTTCCCGCGACACCACGATCACCTACGGAGCGGAGCTTGTGAAGATGGGCATCCCGCTGATTGGGCACCTGACCTGCGTCGGCCATTCCCGCACCGAGCTCGCCGGGATCATCAGCCAATATGACAAGGCTGGGTTCTCAGGCATCCTCGCCCTGCGCGGCGATCCGCCCAAGGGGCAGAAGGATTTCGTCGCGCATCCGGAAGGCTTCGCCCATGCGCAGGGGCTTGTCCGTCAGATCGTCGCGGAGCAGCCTGGTCGTTTCGCTATCGGCGTCGCCGGCTTTCCCGAGCGCCATCCGGACGCCGTCGATGACTTGTCCGACATCCGTTTCCTCGCGGGCAAGGTCGCGGCGGGCGCGGATTTCGTGACCACGCAGCTCTTCCTCGATAACGAGGACTATTTCCGCTTCGTCGCCCGCGCCCGCGCCGCCGGTGTCGCGGTGCCGATCCTACCGGGCATCATGCCCGTGCTCTCCTTGAAGCAGGCCCGGAATTTCTGCGGCTTCTGCAAGGCCCGCATCCCTGACGCGCTCGTGCGCGAGCTCGAGGCCTGCGGTCCGGACGAAGAGGCCCAGCGTAAGGTCGGTGTCTCCTGGGCGGTTCGTCAGGCGCGAGGCTTGGTCGCCCGCGGCGCGCCCGGTTATCACGTGTATATCCTCAATAAGGCCGAATCAGCGGTAGAGCTGTTCGCCGCGTTGCGCGATTAAGTCGGCCGTTCCTTTAATAAGTTTGTAAAGCCATTCCGTTGGACGTGTGATGGAACATGGCCCCACCCCCTGTTTCCTCGGCAACCGGCTGGCAACGTGGCTTCTGGTGCCTGATGGGGACGCAATTCCAGAACGCGTTCAGCGACAATGCGCTCAAGCAGCTGATCATCTTGGTCCTCATGACCAGTGCCGCCGCTTCCGCTGGGGGAGGCTCGCAGGATCGGATGGTCTCCATGGTGACGGCCGTCTTCTCGGCGCCGTTTATCCTCTTCGCGATGCTGGGGGGCTGGCTGGCGGACCGTAACAGCAAGCAACGCGTGATGGTCAATGTGAAGGTCGCGGAAATGGGTATCATGGCGTTCGCTGGGCTCGCCCTGGCGACTGGAAACGTAGTGCTGAATCTCGCGGCCGTCTTCCTGATGGGTTGTCATAGCGCCATCTTCGCGCCGTCCAAATATGGTATCTTGCCTGAAATCCTACCCCACGAGAAACTGTCTTGGGGTAACGGTATCCTCGCCCTGCTGACCTTTCTCGGGGTCATCCTCGGCACGGTGGCTGCCGGGCTCTTCTCAGATGCCTTGAAGGGGTACGAGACCAAGGGGCTCGAGTGGATTGCCGGTCCGATCTTGATGGTAATCGCCTTCGTCGGCTGGTTGCTTAGCCGACAGATCACACCGGTCCCTGCCGCCAACCCGACTTGCCCCGTCCGTATTAATCCCGTCACCAACCTCTGGCGACAGCTCATGATCATCAAACAGGATCGCGACCTCTGGCGCGCGTGCTGGGGTAACACGGGCTTCTATTTCATCTCGGCCTTGGTGATGATGAACGTGGTCGTCTTCGGGCGGGGCGTCTTGAATCTCAGCGACACCGATAACAGCCTCATGAACGTTTGGTTGGCGCTCGGCATCGGCTTCGGCAGCGTCGTTGCGGGTTATGCCTCCCGTGGTCACATCGAATATCGCCTCGTGCCGATCGGCGCGCTCGGTCTGGCTCTGAGCACCGTGCCGATGGGCATGGAGGGTGTCACGGCCGGGACGTTCGGTATCTGCATGGCCACCTTAGGCTTCTCCGCCGGCTTGTTCATTGTCCCGATCGTCTCCGTCATCCAGCATCGTCCCGCGCCTGAGGACAAAGGCTCGGTGCAGGGTGCGGTGAGCAGCCTGAGCTTCATCGGAATCCTTTTCGCCGCTGGCGTCCAATGGGTCGCCCGGGAGGCCTTCCAGGTCAGCTCGGGGCAGGTTTTCTGGATCTGCGGCGCGACGGCCATTATCTGCGGAGCCTACGCGGCGATTTCCCGGGGCAGGTTCATCAAGGCCGAGTAGTCCTAATCAGACCGTCGCCAGCACGCGCTGCTTGATCTCGGCGATGGGCATCGCGTTGAGCAGGACGGGCGAGAGGCGGTTCTCGTTAATCAGCGGAAGGGCCGTGAGGTGTTCGCTGAGTACGAGGTTTCGGTTCGCGGCGACTTCATCGACGCGGTCCACTGGCGTGAAGCGAGGGGTCGATTTGAGGACTTCCGGGTTGGTGCGGATGAGGTCGCCGATGGCCAGCACGACTTCAGCGAAGCGGTCGAGTTCGTCCTTCGTGTAGGATTCCGTCGGCTCAATCATCAGGCCGAAGACCTCGGGGAAGGCGACCGTCGGGGCGTGGAAGCCAAAGTCGAGGAACAGTTTGCCGACGCGGCCAATGATGCTCGCACGCGGGATGCCCGAGGCCTCGATGCGTTTGAAGTCCTCTTCGGTGAGCGTGATGATGAACTCATGCATGCGCGGCACGCCATCGGCCGCCGCGGGGAGTGAAGGGAAGGACTTGCCGAGCTTCGAGAAGAGGTAGCGACTGGAGAGCACGGACATCGCGGACATGCGGCGGACGCCTTCCTTGCCGAGGCGTTGCAGGTAGGTGTAGACGCGCACCTTGTGGGCGAAGTTGCCCCAGTGGCGATGGAACGAGCCGATGCTATGCTTCGGTTTGACCGGCACGTAGACGTCGCCCTGCTTGGCGATCTGGAATCCCGGGAGGAAGTCGACGAGGCGCTCGGAGACGGCCACGATGCCGTCGCCAGGGCCGCCGCCGCCATGCGGGACGGTCCAGGTCTTGTGGAGGTTGTTGTGGACCGCGTCGACGCCGAGGGCGCCGAGGTTCACCCAGCCGGCGATGGCGTTCATATTGGCACCATCCATGTAGACGAGGCCGCCGACACGGTGAATCTCCGAGGCCATCTTCTGGAAGTCGGTCTCAAAGACCCCGGAGGTGTTCGGGTTAGTGACCATCATGCCCGCGATGCGCGGTCCGAACTCAGCGATCTTCGCGGCGAAGTCGGCCTGGTCGACGCGGCCATCAGGAGCGGACTTCAGCAGCATGATACCCGAGGGCGAGCCATCAGGGTTACGCTTGGTGGCGTAGCCGGCGGTGGTGGCCGTGGCGAAGTTCGTGCCGTGGGCCGAGGACGGGATCAGGATGATGTCGCGGTGCTGGCCGTGGTGACGGTGGTAGGCCTGGAAGAGTTTGAGTCCAACGAGTTCGCCTTGGGCGCCAGCAACGGGCTGGGTGGTCAGGCCGGCGAGGCCAGTGATCTTGCGGAACCATTCCTGCGTCTGCCAGAGGAGTTCTAGTGCGCCCTGCGCGTCTTCAATCGGGGCCTGCGGATGGAGGCCAGTGAAGCCTGGGAGTCCCGCGGCCCAGTCGTTGATGTGCGGGTTGTACTTCATCGTGCACGAGCCGAGCGGGAAGCAGCCCGTATCAGGCGAGACGTTGAGTTCGCCGAGCTTCGAGTAGTAGGCCTTCAGTTCGGCCAGCGAGAAGGAGGGCAGGCCAACGGCGCCTTGACGGAGTAGCTTGGCCGGAATCTCGGCGAGCGGCTTCGTGCCGGCGGATTTGCCATAGAGACCTTCGAAGAAGGCGATGAGCTTATCCGTGTCGGCGGAGGTCTGCAGGTCGCTAAAGGAGATCTTGAGCAGCGAGCAATTGCAGGGCGTGCGGCCCGTGATGTCGACGCCCACGTGCAGGCCGGCGGCGCGTCCCTTGGCGATAACGGCGGCGGCGGGCTCAGGGAGCATCAGGCTGAACTCGTTCCAGAAGGCCTGGTTCGCGTAGCAGACCTTGAGACCCGGGATATTGTGCAGCTGGGCGGCGGCGCGGCGGGCTTGGTCGCGACCGGCGACGCAGCTGGCAGCCATACCGGCTTCGCCGCGGGCGAGGATGGAGGCGCCAGCAATCGTGGCGATGAACGCCTGATTGGAGCAGATGTTGGACGTGGCCTTGTCCTTGCGGATGTGCTGCTCGCGGGTGGCCATCACCATCACGATGCAATCGCGACCGGCGTTGTCCTTGGCCTTGCCGACGAAGCGTCCCGGGGTCTCGCGGACTTCATTCTTCTTCTCGGCGTTGTGGCGGACAGCGAAGATGCCGAGGCCGGGGCCGCCGAAGTTGGCGCCGATGGCGAGGTGCTGGCCTTCGCCGACGAGGATATTGGCGCCGGCGCGGCCGTATTGGGCCGGGGCCTTGAGGCCGCCGGTGGCGAGGAGCATCGGGTCGATGACCGCGATGGATTTCACCCCGGCATCAGCGCAAGCGTCGGTCAGGGCGTCGACATCCTCAAGGAGGCCGAGGGCGTTGACCTGGGGGAAGATGACGGCGGCGAGCTGCTTGCCGAGGCGCGCGGAGGCGGCGGCGATACCGGCGGCGGTGAGGCGGCCGGTGTCTTCATCGGCTGCGAGGAATTCTAGCTTCACCGACGTGTCCGCGACGTGCGTGCGGAGGACTTCGAGATCGCCGGGCAGGAGGTTGGCGGCGACGAGCACCGTGTTCGCTTCGGCGTCGCCCATGCGGACGGCGCAGACGGCGGCTTCGAAGAGTGCGCTGGCACGCTCATAGAGCGACGAGTTGACGGCTTCGAAGCCGGTCAGCTGGGCGAGCGTGGACTGGTAGATCCAGTGGGTGATCAGTGTGCCCTGGGAGCGCTCAGGCTGGTAAGGCGTGTAAGAGGTCGTCAGGTTACGGATCGAGCAGACGTGGCCGACGATCTCGTTGGTGCGGTAGACCTGGAGGCCGTCGCCGAGGAAGGCGGTCTTGACGGAGTTCTTCTTCGAAAGGGACTCCATGCGATCCGCGAGGGCCTGGTACTCGAGCTCGTCAGGGAGGTCCTGGACACTGGGGAACTTCACTGCGGCGTCGATGTGGGCATACATCTCCGGGAAATCCTTGGCGCCGATGGCGGCGAACATGGCCTGGATATCGGCTTCGGTCGCCGCGACATAATGCCGGGCGAGTTCGCGGGTGATTTTAGACGGGTCGTAGGGCAGCTGGGCCATGGATGTAGGAAAGGTTTTGAAGGAGGAAACGGGTCTCGCAATCGCCCACCAAGCGAGGGTGGGGGTATTAGAGAATCACGGTTTCGGCATAAGGTTTGGCAACCCATTCGAGGCCTTGTGAATAAGTCTTTGGGCGGTGGTGCGTTGCCAAGGTCTGGCCTATGCCCAAGGTCGATTTATGACCAAGCAGGAACGAGCCGATTACGTGGGGAGGGAGCTCGCGAAGCTCTACCCGGCGACGCCGATTCCGTTGGACCACACGGATGCCTACACGCTGCTGGTTGCGGTGGTACTTTCGGCCCAATGTACGGACAAGAAGGTCAACGAAATCACCCCGGCGCTCTTCGCCGAGGCGGGGACGCCGGCCAAGATGGCGGCGATGACCGAGGCGCGGGTGCTGACGCTCATCCGCCAGCTGGGGCTAGCTCCGCAGAAATCCAAGGCGCTTGTCGGGTTAGGCAAGATGCTCATGGCCAAGCATGCGGGGCAGGTGCCGCGGACCTTCGAGGAGCTCGAGGAGCTTCCCGGCGTCGGCCACAAGACCGCCTCCGTCGTCATGGCGCAGGCTTTCGGCGTGCCGGCCTTCCCAGTGGACACGCATATCCATCGCCTCGCGAAGCGCTGGAAGCTCAGCCCGGGCAAGTCCGTCGAGCAGGTCGAGAAAGACCTCAAGCGGCTCTTCCCCGAGGATAGCTGGAATAAGCTTCACCTCCGGATTATCTTCTACGGACGCGAGCACTGCACGGCGCGCGGGTGCGACGGCAAGACGTGTGGGATCTGTGGGGCGCTACGCGCGGCGTAGAGGGCTGGATCGACTCAGCGCTATTACGCGCTGATCAAAGCCTCATGCTTCGCGCGGAACTCGTCGCTCCAGGCGGAGGGCTGATGCGAGATGCCATCCATGCGACAAATGGTGCGGGAGGCCTTGGCGAAAAGGATGGCGTGATCCGGGCTCCGGAACTCGACATCCACGGTCAGGCCGGCGGCGCGGACTTTGCGGACGCTGAGAATCAGCTTCACGTCGCACTCTGGGCGGATGGCGACGAGGTAGTGCAGGTCGATATCGCGGACCACCACGTAGACATCGGGCGCCACGGCGGGGTCGATGGTGTCCTTGCCCATCAAGGCGATGAACATGACCTTCTGTGCGCGTTCCATCATGAGCACGTAGTGCGAGTGATGGAGGATCCCGAGCCCGTCGGTCTGGTCGAACCAAGTCCGGATGGTCACGTGGAAAGTCTTATCGGGCTGGAGTCCGTCGGCGGGCATGGGGAAGAGGGATGGGGCTAATGCGGTCTGGAGCAAGCGAACGCGTTACTTCGTCCGCAGCGTCGCCGCGAGCCGGTCCAGTTCGGCCCAGGTCTCGACGGCGGGCTTCAGGCCGAGGTCGCGGCGGGCGGCGGAGACGTCGAACCAATGGTCCTTGGCGAGTTCGACGGCGACGAAACGGGTCATGGGCGGTTCGCCTTTGAGGCGAAAGAGCGTCCAGGCGCCCTCGAGCAGGGCGCCGAGCCAATAGGCTGCGCGCTGGCTGATCCGCTTCGTGATGGGTTTCTCACCGGCGCCGACGAGCAGGCGATTGATGAAGACCCAGAGCTTCACGGGTTCGCCTTGCGAGAGGAAGTACGCCTTGCCGTTGGCGCGGCCGACGAGGAGTGCATCGAGCGCGGCGAGATGTGCGTCGGCGGCGGTGTCGACGTGCGTGACGTCGACCTGGTTCTCGCCGTCGCCGACGATGCGGAGCTTGCCGGCGCGGGCCCGGGCGAGGACGCGTGGGAAGAGGTGATTGTCTCCGGGACCCCAGATGAGGTGAGGACGGAGCGCGCAGACCTTAAGTTTTTCGGAAGCGGCCTTGAGGGCGACCTCCTCGGCGATGGCCTTAGTCTCGGCGTAAGCGCAGAGCCAGTTGTCGCCGTAGGGAAGCGATTCGTCGGCGCCCCGGAACGATTCGCCACTGAAGACAACGCTCGGGGTGCTCGTGTGCACCAGGGCGCTTACGCCGTGAGCCAAGCACGCACCGACGACGTTCGAGGTGCCGGCGATGTTGATGCGGACGTATTCTTCCCAAGGGCCCCAGACGCCGGCTTTCGCCGCCACATGGAAGACGTAGTCGCAGCCTTTCACGGCCGTCGTCGACCGTGGTGCGGTCGGCGATGTCGCCGCGGATGAAATCTACCTTGGCGGCGAGTTCGCCGGTCATCGGCGTGCGGCCGAGCACGCGGACCTGATATCCGCGGGCGAGGCAGCGGCGCACGACGGCCTGGCCGAGGAAGCCGGCGCCGCCGGTGACGAGGACGAGGGGCGGGTTATTCATCGGGCGAGGCGGCTGGTCCATTCTTTGGCGAGCTGGAGGCGGTGAATCTTGGCGTTGTGGCGGACGTCCACGGGCAAGGCACGCTGGAAGACGATGTGCTTCACGCGATCGGCCGGTGGATTGATGCGGGCGAGTTCGCGAAGTTCAGCGATGAAGCGGGCGCGGTCTGCTTCGGTCTCCGGGAAGGAGCCGACGCGAGGTTCGACCACCAGGGCAGGCGTCTGATGTGGGGCGACGCCGAGGCCGATGAGCGCGCAGCGAAAGACCTGCGGATGTTGGCGGAAGGCGGGCTCGAGCGATTCGGTCGGCAGTTCGCCTTCGGCGGCTCGGACTTTCTCCACGCGTCGTCCGAAGAAGAACAGTCGGCCTGAGGCATCAAGCGAACCCAGGTCGCCCATGCGATGCCAGACGCGGCCGCCGTCGGCGATCTTCGCGAGGCGCGTCGCTTCAGGGAGTCCGTCATACTCGCGGGTCACGCTCGGGCCGGTCGCGATGATTTCGCCAATCTCGCCGGGCGCGCAGGGCTGGGCTTCGGCCAAGGTTAGAATCGGGCCGTCGGTTTCTCTGATCACGCGGATCTCGACGCCGCTGACCGGCCGGCCGACGCAGGTGCCTTGGCCGCGGAGGGCCAGTTGACGAGCCTCACCGAGCAGTTCATCGGCGGTGATGGTCGTGACGGGTAGGCATTCCGTCGCGCCATAGGGGGTGTGCGTGACGCAGTGTGGAGCGATGATGCGCAGCTGAGCCAGCAGCTCGCCGGAGACCGGGGCACCTGCGATGAGGAGGCGGCGGAGGTCGGGCAGTTTGAGGCCACGGGCCTCGCAGTGGTCGGCGACCTTGCCCCAGATTGCCGGCGAGCCGAAGGAGCTCGTGACTTTCTCGGCAATGAGGGCGGCCACCAGCGGGGCGGGGTCGGCCGCGAGCGGCTTGGACGGGTCGAGGAGCGGCGTGACCGTGGTCGTGCCGAGGGCCGGATTGAAGAGCGCGAAGAGCGGCAGCATCGCCATATCGGTCTCGCCCGGGCTGATCGCGTAAGTCTTGCGGACCAGTTCGATCTGCGCGTCGAACATGCCGTGCGTGTAGCAGACGCCCTTGGGTGCGCCGGTTGACCCAGACGTGAAGAGGATGGCTGCGAGCGTGTCGGGGCCGGCCTTGGCCAGCGGCCGCTGCGTCGGTGAGGTGGCGGTCAGCGCCTGGCGCCAGGCGGAGCTTCCGACCGTCACGCGATGGTGAAGTGAATGGAAGGCAGCGAAGGGCAGTCGGCTGAGGAGGGTCGCCGTGCGGACGCCGACGAGCGCGGTCGGGCGGGAGCGCCGGACGCAATCAAGGAAAGCGGACCAACCCATCCCAGGGTCGATGGCCACAGGGACGGCGCCCAGTTTAAGTAGTCCGAACATCCCGACGATGAGGTCGTGGCCGGGCCGGACGGCGAGGAGCACCCTCGCACCCGCGGCGATGCCGGCGGTCGCAAAATAGCCGGCGGCCGAGTCGCTCTCCTGGTCGAGTTGGCGAAAGGTGCGGACCGCGTGGCGGACTTCGCCCGTCGGGTTGACGCCGACGGGTGACTTTGTCGCCAGACCGTCCGGACGGTCGGTAGCCGCGATCCGAAGATGGCGGGCGACGTTGCTTCCGGGGTCGTTCATGGCCTGTAAATGAAGAAGCCCCGAATCCGGGGCTTCTGCAAGGGCTACTTGTCGGTTTAGTAGTCGGTCAGGGTGACGGCGCCCCAGAGCAGGGTGACGCGGTCTCCCGAGGTGATGCGACGTGCGCTGAACTCGCGCATGTTGGCACCGACGGTTGCCTTTTCGGACGGAGCAAAGGAGCCGGACTCGACCTTGACGAGGCCAAGGAAGTTGTGGGCGGGCTCCAGCGAGACGTTACGACCATGGTTAGGGGTGTCGTAAGTGGTGCAGCCGACGAGGGCGGCGGAAGCGATTAAGGTAGCAAGGGCGAGCTGCTTCATAGTGGGGTGAGTTCGATGATTGGACGGGGGGAGGGGGCTGACAAGTCAGAATGATTCACGAAGCCGTCCAGTCACGCCAGAGGGTGACCAGTTCGGGGCCTCGGAAGAACCAGACGGCCCCGGCGATGGCCATGCTGGGCACGAAAGGCACCACTCCAGCATACTCTTCCCCCTTTATTTTGGCCTGAATCAGGCCCGGGAGGGCCGTGATGACCCCGATGACCGAGCCCCCAAAGAGACAAAAAACCGCACCCTGCCAGCCGCAGTAGGCACCGACCCCGGCGCAAAGGATGATATCGGCTTCGCCCATGGCTTCGCGGCCGGCCATGACGCTGCCGATGGTCCGGATCCACCAGACCAACGCCGTACCGACGGCGGCTCCAAGCAGGGCCTCGATTAGCGCCCGGAAGCGATTCACGGCTTCGATCGAATGCAGGGTCTCGCCGTGGATCGATGGGACTAGCATCGCGAGGATGATACCGGTGCCGACCAGCGCGAAGTTCGGGGCGTCGGGGACCATCATGTCGTCGAGGTCACAGCCAGCTAGGAGCACGAGCAGGGGAAGGAAGACGCAGGCCACCGCGGCTTTAGCTGGAGGGAGGAATGTCCAGGCCGCGACGAAGAGCAGGGCGGTGGTGAGTTCGACGAGTGGGTAGCGGACGGAGATTTTGGCGCCGCAGCACTGCGCGCGGCCACGGAGGAACAGCCAGCCGAAGAGGGGGATGTTATACCAGAAGGGGATCGGCTGACCGCAGGCGCAGTGCGATCCTGGGGTGACGATGGATTCTCCCTTGGGCAGACGATGGATGCAGACGTTGAGGAAGCTGCCGACGCAGGCACCGAAGGCACCGGCAGTCAGGGCGGCCAGTCCCGGATGGAGCTTAGCGAAGTTCTGCAGGTCGACGAGCGTCATGGGTTCAGGGTGCGGTTTCGCCGAGCGCGGCGCGCATCGGGGCTTCAGGGGGAAGCATGCCATTCCAGAGGCGGAAGGCGAGCGCTCCTTGCCAGCGCAGCATCGAACGTCCGTCGCAGCAGGCGATGCTGCGTTCGCGTGCATCCTTGAGTAAGGAAGAAGGTTCGCTGCCGTAGGTGGTGTCGAAGACGAACTGGCCGGCGGCGAGGAGCGCGGAAGGGAAAGGGGAAGCGTCGGTCGGCTTCAATCCGAGCGTCGTGCAGTTGACGATGACGGCGTCAGGGGTGGCCTTGATTTCGGCTAGGCCAGCGGCTTGGACGCGCGGGTCGGCGAGTGCGGACGCGAGGGCGGCGGCCTTAGCGAAATCGCGGTTGTGCAGGTGCAGTGCGGTGCAGCCGTCGGCGAGGCAGGCTGCGGCGACGGCGCGGGCGGCACCACCGGAGCCGAGGAGAATCACCGATCGGCCCTTGGTCGTTTTTCCGGTACGTTCACGCAGCGCTTCCAGGAAGCCTTGGCCATCGGTGGTGTCGCCGGCCCAGCCCGTCGCGGTGCGGATGAGCGTGTTGACGGACTCGGCCCGCCGGGCTTCGGGTGAGAGGGATTCGGCGAGCGAGAGCGCCTGGATTTTGTGCGGTACGGTGAGGTTCACGCCGGCGAAACCTTTAGCGTGCAACAAGGCGAGTGCCTCGGGTAGTTCCTCGGCGGTGATATGCAGGCGATGGTAGCGCACGCCGGCTAGGCGCGGGTTCGTCGGGAGTAGCGTCGCGATGGCGGCGTTGTGCATCGCTGGGCTGAGTGAGTGCGCGATGGGGTCGCCGAGCACGCCCAGCTGGCCGGGCGCGAACTCGGTCGTCCGAAGGGACGCGAGGGTGAGGGTGTCAGGCGCGCTCATCGGTCTTTTCCAGGGCGTGGACGAAGGTGAGGAATAGCCGGCTGCTGCGGTCGTCGCCTTGGGCTTCGAACTGCGACACGAGGTTGCGGCAGCAGCGCGCGAGCGTCTGGTGTGTCGTGACAGGAAGGAGGAACGCTTCGTCCGCCGGCAGTTGGTTATCGAGCAGCAGTAGCTGGACTTCCGCGCGAGTGCGGAAGGCGCCGCCTTCGTAGCAGTCGAGGTAGAGCGGTTCGCGTCCGCGGAAAATACCGACCATGAAGCGTCCGGGGAGTCCGACGGGCTCGACGGGCAGGCCGAGGCGGCGAGCGACGAGCAGGAAGATCAGGCAGAGCGAGATCGGGATACCGCGGCGGCTATGGATAACCTGCGAGAGCAGGGAAGAAGACGGCACCGCGAAGCTTTCCTGAGCACCGCGATAGCCTTCTTCTCCGAAGATCACGCGGCAGAGCAGGCGGCACTTCGCACGGACGTCGAGGGGTTCGGCGATGAGTTCACGGGTGCGGGCGGCGAGGCGGTCGAGTTCGGCGGAGTAAGCGTCGTCGGCCAAAGAGGGGTCGGTGGCACGCTCGAGGAGGAGGCAGGCTTCTTCTAGGTCGCAGTGCGGGTCACGAATATGGGCGAGGAAAGAGTGCGCGGCGGCTTCGGGGGTGCGCAGGTCGGCAAGCAAGGTACGGGCGTGGGCCGCGAGGGCTTCGTCTTTCGTCAGCGTTTCAAGCCAGAGGACGCCAGGCAGTCCGGCGGCCTTGATCTTACTGAGCACGGCGAGGCGGACGACCGGGGAGGGGTCGTCGAGGAGGCGCTCCAAGGTCGCCAGCTCCGCTTCGTGCGTCATGAGCATTTTCTACCGACAACGAGAGGGCTACGGCAACAAGGGAGTCCGCGCCGCCGAGTCTTTTAGAGGTTGACGGTGGCACGTGTGTCGTGGCTCCGCTAGGCGGGCCGCCTAAGGCGAGTCGGGTTTTCGGATTGAAGGAATCCGTCGCCCGAGGGAGTCTGGGGGTCATGACCGCTACGCGCATCCGCTGCGGGGTGGCCGGCACGGGTTCGCTCGGCCAGCACCACGCCCGCATCTACTCGACCCTGCCCGGCGCCGAACTTGCCGGGATCTTCGAGCCGAACGACGCCCGGGCGGCGGAGATCTGCGCCAAGCATAACTGCCACCGCTTCGCCACGCTCGACGAGATGGCCGCTGGCTGCGATGCGGTCAGCGTCGTGGTCCCGACCAACCACCACGCCGCCGTCGCGCTGCCTCTGCTCGCCAAGGGCGTGCACCTGCTGATCGAGAAGCCCATCTGCGTCACGCTCGAAGAGGCCTCCCAGATTCTGGACGCGGCCGCCAAGGCCGATCGCATCGTCCAGGTGGGTCATATCGAGCATTACAACCCCGTGATGTCCTACCTCGAGAAGGCCGTCACCGATGCCCGCTATATCACCGCCGAGCGCCTCGCGCCCTTCACCCCGCGCGGCACTGAGGTCGGCGTCGTGCTCGACCTGATGATTCACGACATCGGTATCGTCCTGCAGCTGGCCAACTCCCCGGTCGAGCGCATCGACGCCGTCGGCGTATCGGTCGTCACCAAGACCGAGGACATCGCCAATGCCCGCATCGCCTTTAAGAACGGCTGCGTCGCCAACCTGAGCTCTAGCCGTGTTTCCTTAAAGAAGAACCGCGAGATCCGCGTCTTCCAGACCGGTGGCTACCTCTCCATCGATTTCATGGGCCAGAAGGGCCACACCGTGCGTGTCGACCCGACCGCCGAAGGTGGCTTCGCTAAGGAAGAGATCCCGATCGAGAAGGGCGAGCCCCTCGCCATCGAGCTAGCTTCATTCACCGCGTGCGTCCGGGATCGCAAGAGCCCGAAGGTCAGCGGCGAGCTCGGGCGCACTGCCTTGGAAGTCGCCATCAAAATCACCGAACAGATCCGCGCTGGCATGGCGCGCAAATGAGCGCGTTCCCGTCCATCCCGGCGCACTTCGACCGGCCCCGAGCGGGCGAGGTCGACGTGCTCGTGGTGGCCGGGGAGCATTCCGGTGACCAGCACGCCGCCAAGGTCGTCGCGGAATTACTCAAGGCTCGCCCGGGTCTGCGTATCGTCGCGTTCGGTGGGCCGCAGTTGCGCACCGCTGGCGCCCAGCTGCTGATGGATATGACCACGTTCTCCGCCGTGGGTATCGTGGAAATCCTTTCGGCTTATCCGTTCTACCGGAAGCTCTTCTCGCGCATCGTCGCTTGGACCACGCAGTGGAAGCCCAAGGTCGTCGTGCTGGTCGATTACCCCGGCCTGAATCTCCGCCTCGCTAACGAACTGCGCAAAGCCGGCCTGTCGCGTGCCGGCTTCGGCGAGACGGCTGTCATCCAATACGTCAGCCCGCAGTTGTGGGCTTGGAAGCCCAAGCGTCGCTTCACCATGGCGCGTGACCTGGATGGCGTCGGCACCATCTTCCCGTTCGAGCCGGCGGTATACGCCGACACTAAGCTGGATGCTCGATTCGTCGGCCATCCCTTTGCTGAGTCCGACCATCAGCCTGGCTTGAAGTATGACGCCGAGGGACCCGTGCTCCTCCTGCCGGGCAGCCGTCCGAAGCCCGTCCGCAAAATCTTCCCCGCGCTCGGTCGAGGCGTTCGCGCTCTTTCGTAAGGACCATCCCAAGCGCCGCGCGCTCGTCCTCCACACCGGTGGCGAAGTGCATGCGGAGCTTTATCGCCTACTGGCTGAATACGGTGACCAGGCTAAGGGCATCGATCTGCGCCCCGTCTCCGAAGGCCCGGCCGCCGGTTGCGCCGCGCTTGTCAGTTCTGGCACCATGTCCCTGACTGTGGCGCTCGCCGGCATTCCTGGCGCGGTCGTGTATCGTGCTAATCCGCTTACTTGGATTGTCGGTCGCCGCTTGATTGCTGGCCGGGTGGATAATCTCGGCATCGCGAACATCCTCCTCAAGCGACAGGCTTGGCCTGAATACCTGCAGGGTGCTTGTGAGCCTGCGCCCTTGGCCGCCCGCCTGCGTGAGTGTGTCGAAGCTCCGGGCCCGCGCGCCCAGGCTGTCGCTGATGCCGGCGAGCTCTTAAGCCTGCTTTCCGCGCAGTCCGGCTCCACGCCGGCTGAGTGGGTCGCCACCTTCCTCCCTAAATGAGCGCCTCGCTGAAGATTGCGGTGCTCGGTTGCGGGTATGTCGGCGCGCGAGTTCGCCCGTCAGGCGCGCGCGGCCGGCCATGGCGTGCTCGGTGTCGTCCGTTCGGACGCCTCGCGCGATAAACTCCGGGCGGAAGGCATCTCTGCTGAGGCGTTCGACATTCAGGCCGGCGATTGGGCGCAGCTGCCGAAGCATTTCGACGCCGTGGTCTACGCGGCCAGCACCGGTGGCGGCGGGCCTGAGGCTTATGCCTTAGCTTACGACGTCGGCGTGAAGCGCGCGCTCGCCTGGGCGAAGAGCGTCGGGGCACACTGCTTTATTTTCACCAGCTCCACGGGTGTGTATCGACAGGATGATGGCGGTAAGGTCGACGAGACTTCTCCGGTTGGGGGCGCCCCGACGGCGGATGCGATCCTCGGCGGCGAGCAGGCCGTGCTGACTTCTGGTTTCGCCAAGGCGCGCGTGTTGCGCTTCGGCGGATTATACGGACCAGGACGCCATCATCTCGTCGATCAATTGCGTCGCGGCGATAATGTCATCGGCGGTCGCGTGGATCACTTCATCAATTATCTGCATCGCGATGATGCGGCTTCGTCGATCCTCGCCGCGATCATCGGTGGATCCGAAGGCGCACGTGTTTATAATGTCGGTGATGGGAATCCCGTGACGAAAGAAGCGCTCGCGAAATGGATCGCGACGCGATCTCGGGCCAGGCTTCGTCCCGTCTTCGATCCGGCCGCTCCGGCGGGCCCCAGGGTGGCTAAAGGAGGTCGAACCCAGCCGAATCGCATCGTTTTGACTGAGCGGATTCGGGCGGAATTACCATGGAAGCCCATGTATTCTGATGTTTTTGCGGGCTTAAGTGGGCTTTTCTGAGGTTTCTGCCCGTCTAAGCCCGCCTGCTTTACGGCAGGTTCTTCACCCGACCGTCTTCATCCTGTAACAATAGGATGAGATAGTCCGCTCGCATAACCGCACCAACACCTATGAATAGCACCCTCAAGTCCATGCTGATCGCCGCTGCCGCCATTACGTCGGTCTCGGCTTTCGCCCAAGACAAAGCCACGCTCGATCTTCTCGTGAAGAAGGGCATCATCACCGCTGAAGAGCGCGCCAAGACGCTTCAGACGGCCGCCGCCACCAAGACCGAGTCCGGTATGGACCGCGTCTTCATCAAGGAAGCCGGCGCCAATCGCCTCACCTTCGCCGGCCGCATCCAGGGCCAGTGGGAAATGGCTGACTACACCCAGACCGCCGCGGGCGTCGAAACCCAGGCTGCCGATCTGAACAACTTCATGATGCGCCGCATCTACCTCGGCGCCAAGGTCGACGTCGGCCACGGTTTCTCCGGCGAGCTCGTCTACAACTTCGCTGACAACACGCCCGCTTCCAGCACCAGCACCAGCACCAGCACCACTCAGCGGCGGTACTACGACCACGACCACGACCTCGACCTCCACGACCGTCCGTGGTGGCGCCTTCGACAAGGCCGTCTTCACGTATGAGTCGGAATTAGGCAAGTTCGACGTCGGTTACCAGAAGGTCCAGTTCGGCCAGGAAGAGAACACCTCTTCCTCCGCTCTCTACACCGTCGAGCGCTCGATGGTCACCCGCTACTGGGCTGAGTCCCACAACGGTCGCCGCCTTGGTTTCGGCGCCCGCCACGTCGGCCTCCACTACTCCAACAAGGCCGTCATCGGTGAAGGTGGCCCCGGTACCCTCGCTTACGGCGCCGCGATCGTCGACGCTGTCCAGGGTTACAACAGCACCGGCGTCAACGACTACGGTTACTACGGCAACGTCTCCTTCGACTGGAAGCCCCTCGGAACCACCATCGGCTTCAATTACGGTATCACCCCCCAGGGCGGCACCCTCACCAGCTGTCGGCGGTTCGATGGACAAGGTCGAAGGCCTGAATCCGTACTTCAAGTACGTGACCGGCGACCTCACGGTCGTGGGTGAATACATCACCACCGCCGTCGATGCCAGCTCGACCACCGTCGCCAGCAAGGATGGCGTCGACCGCGATCCGAACGGTTACAACATCACCCTGGCTTACAAGCTCTCCGAGAACCTCGAAGCCGTGGCGCGTTACTCCGCCCTCGACACCGATGGTCGCGGTCAGCAGGCCAGCGACGGTTTCCGCGACATCAATACCTCGCCGCTGTCCGCTTCGACCTACGACAAGTCCAACAGCATCTTCGTGGGCCTGAACTACTACTTCAACAAGAACAACGCGAAGATCCAGCTCGGCTACGAGAAGGCCAAGCTTGAAGGTCGTATCTCCGGTTACGCTGGCGACGGTACCGCTACGGTGGTCGGTGCCGACCATGCCGACGCGGATATCTTCCGCCTCCAGGCTCAGGTTCTGTTCTAAATCCTAGGATTTAGGCTTCATAGCACGAGGGCCGGCAGAAATGCCGGCCCTCTTTGTTTGGTGGAGTCGCCGACCAGCCCGGACCTTGTGATCCGGGCTGCTTCGTGTCTAAACAAAGCCATGGCGGATATCCTCACCCGCGCCCGGCGCAGCGCCCTGATGGCCAAGGTGCGCGGGCGGGGCAACGCCAGTACCGAAGGGGCCCTAGCGGCGATCCTGCGGGCCGAGGGCTGGTCCGGGTGGCGCCGTCAGCAGGTCGTCCGAGGCAAGGGCGCGAAGGCCACGCCCTTCCGCGTACGCCCCGACTTCGTCTTCCGCTCCCGACGACTCGTGGTCTTCGTCGATGGCTGCTTCTGGCATGGTTGTCCGCGGCATGGCACCCAGCCCCAGGGCAACGCCGCTTTCTGGCGCGCGAAGTTCCGGCGTAACCGGGAACGCGATCGCCGCGACACGTGCAACCTGCGGCGAGCCGGCTGGACTGTCCTGCGGCTTTGGGAGCACGCATTGCGGGCCAAGGCCCGGCCGGCCCTGCTCGGCAAGCTTCGTCGCCTCTTCGACTAGGCACGAAAAAGCCCGACCGGGTGGTCGGGCTGATCGGGGAGCTCAAGGGGAACTTAGAGCGCGCGGTAGTTGGGCGACACGTTGTCGGTGCCCTTGGTCTGCTCGCGGAGGCGGCGATTCTCTTCTTCGACTTCGGCGAGGCGGGCGGTGGCCTTGGCGGTGGCGGCGTTGGCTTCGCGGAGGGCGGTGGAAGCGGCTTCGAGGTCAGCTTCGGCCTTCTTCTGCTTGGCGATGGCTTCCTTCAGTTCGGAGCCGTCACGGAGGCGGGCGAGTTCGGCGGTGAGTTCGTTGACGCGGTTAGCGGCGTCGGCCTTGGCCTTCTCGAGCTCGGTAGCCTTCACCGCGGCCTTGGCGGCATCTTCCTTGGCCTTGGCGAGGTCGTCGACCGCCTGCTTGACGGCCTTATCGGCGTCCGTCTTGGTTTTCGCGAGAAGGTCGGTGGCCTGCTTGCCTGCGTCGTCAGCGGCCTTCTTGGCATCGGCAGCAGCCTTGGCGGCCTTGTCATTGAGGTCCTTGATGTCGGCGAGGCTCTTCAGGCGGGCTTCGGCGGCATCCTTGCTGATCTTGGCGGCACGCTCGTTGGCGGCTTCTTCCCCGCTCCAGGTGACGATGGCCACGCCACCGAAAGCGGCAGCGATGAGGATGAGAATAATTTCGCGGGTCTTCATGAATGATTGATTGGCCGCAACCTTGTCAGACCCGTCCGTCGGGTCAAGAGCCTACCCGCCCAGTTAGGAAAGGCGGTTCTTATAGTCCGCGTAGCCGAAGCGGCGCACGATCTGAGTCTGGCCTGAGGCGGGGTCGAAGCTGGCGATCGCCGGGAGGGGCACTCCGTTGAAGGTCGTGTTCTTGACGAACGTGTAGTGCGACATGTCCATGAAGACGAGGCGCTGGCCGATTTTAAGCGGGGAAGGGAAGGAGTAGTCTCCGATGACGTCGCCAGCCAGACAGGTCACGCTGCCGAGGCGATAGGTGTGGGGCAGCTTGCCCGGGAGGTCGGCGTCCATGATATCGGCACGGTAGGGCATCTCCAAGGTATCCGGCATGTGGTTGGTCGCCGAGATGTCGATGATAGCGATATCGACGCCGTTATGGACCAGATCGAGGACCGTGCCCACCAAGACGCCGGTACCGATACCGATGGCTTCGCCGGGCTCGAGGTAGACCTGGATATGCTGGCCCCAGCGCTGGCGGAAGCCCGTGATGATGCGGACGAGGCGGTCGAGGTCGTAGCCCTCGCGGGTGATGTGATGGCCGCCGCCGAAGTTGACCCACTTCATCTGCGGGATGAACTCACCGAACTTCGCTTCGAAGGCCGCAACCGTGCGCTCTAGTACGTCGGAGCCCTGCTGGCACATCGTATGGAAGTGGAGCCCCTCGAGTCCCTCGAGGTCGGCCGGCGATTTGATCTCGGAGCGGAGGGTGCCGAGGCGCGAGCCGGAGGCGCAGGGGTTGTAGAGTTCGACGTCGACCTCGGCGTGCTCCGGGTTGACGCGGAGGCCGAAGGAGAGCTTGCGGCCGGCCGCGAGGGCGGCGGCCTTATGGCGCTTCCACTGCGTCGGCGAATTGAAGGAGATGTGGTCGGCGACGCGGAGGAGGTGGGCGAACTCCTCGTCCTTAAAGGCCGGCGAGTAGGCATGGACTTCGCCGCAGAATTCCTCGCGACCGAGGAGCGCTTCGTTGATGCCGCTGGCGGTGGTGCCCACGAGATACTTCGAGATCAGCTTCGCTTCGCTGAACTGGGCGAAGCCCTTGAGCGCGAGGAGGATCTTGGCGCCGGAGCGGTCCATCACCGAGCGCAGGATGCGGAGGTTCTGTTCCAGCAGGCCGCGATGGAGGACGTGGCAAGGGCTCGGGACCTGGCTCAGGTCGACCTTGCGGAAAGCTTCGGTGAGGGCGTCGGACACGAGGGTGAAATTGGGAGCGTCGGAGGGCGGTGCAAACGAAAAGCCCGCTTGGCAGCGGGCTTTGGTTTGGTTGTTCAGGCAACCGGGAGCTCCTTCACGTGCCAAGGGAGGCCACGCTTGTTGAGCTCTTCCATGAACGGATCCGGGTTCATCTCTTCCATGTTCCAGACGCCGGGCTTGAGCCACTTGCCGCCGGCGAGCATCGCACCGCCGATGGCGGCCGGGACGCCGGTCGTGTAGCTGATCGCCTGGGACTTCACCTCGGCGTAGCATTCCTGGTGGTCGCAGACGTTGTAGATGAAGACCTTGCGGGGCTTGCCGTCCTTGAGGCCGGTGATTTCGCAACCGATGCAGGTCTTGCCCTTGGTGCGGGGTCCGAGCGAAGCCGGGTCGGGCAGGAGCGCCTTCAGGAACTGGATCGGGACGATCTGGTGGCCCTGGAAATCGATGGGGTCGATGCGGGTCATGCCGACGTTCTCGAGGACGCGCAGGTGCGTGAGGTAGTTCTCGGAGAAGGTCATGAAGAAGCGGATGCGCTTCAGGCCCTTGATGTTGATGGCGAGGGATTCGAGTTCCTCGTGGTAGAGCAGGTAGCTGTCCTTCGGGCCGACGACCGGGTAGTCGTACACCCACTTGACGGAGAGCGGGTCGGTTTCCTTCCACTCGCCTTTTTCCCAGAAGCGACCGCGCTGGGTGATTTCGCGGATGTTGATCTCGGGGTTGAAGTTCGTGGCGAACTTGTAGCCGTGGTCGCCGGCGTTGGCGTCCATGATGTCGATCGTCTCGATCGTGTCGAAGAGGTGCTTCTGGGCGTAGGCGCAGAAGACGTTGGTCACGCCGGGGTCGAAGCCCGAGCCGAGGAGAGCGGTGAGGCCAGCCTTCTCGAAGCGTGCGCGGTAGGCCCACTGCCAGGAGTATTCGAACTTCGCGAGGTGGGGCGGCTCGTAGTTGGCCGTGTCGACGTAGTGGATGCCGGCGTGGAGGCAGGCGTCCATCAGGTGGAGGTCCTGGTAGGGTAGGGCGACGTTGATGAGCAGCTCGGCGCCGAAGGACTTGATCAGGGCGACCGTGGCCTTGACGTCGTCGGCGTCGACGGCGGCGGTATGGATCGTGCGGCCCGTGGCGGCCTTGACGTCGGCGGCGATGGCCTTGCACTTATTCTCGTTGCGGGAGGCCAGCATGACTTCCGAGAAGGACTCGGTATCCATGGCGCACTTGTGGGTGACGACATTGCCGACGCCGCCGGCGCCGATGATTAGGACTTTTTTGCTCATGAGGTGACTGATTTCTGTCCACTCGGGACGGAGGGGGAAGCAAAAAGGATGCACAGTCCCGCCAAGGGAGGGTGACGCTTAGGCGTCGGCGTCCGGGCAGCCCTTTCCGGACCGGCGGACCGGTCGGAAAGTAAGCCCTTTTGGCTGGCGGGATGGACGAGACTCGAACTCGCGACCTCCGCAGTGACAGTGCGGCGCTCTAACCAACTGAGCTACCACCCCGGTAGCCAAAAGGAAGGGTAAGAAAGGTTTCCGGGAGGGGGTCTGTCAAACGGAAAACCGACCCAAATTAGCCCCTAACTTGACCTTGGCCGACGATTTCGAACTTCCAGGTGGTCAATTCACGAATCCCCATGGGGCCGCGGGCGTGCAGGCGGTCAGTGGAGATGCCGACTTCGGCCCCGAAGCCGAACTCGCCCCCGTCCGTGAAGCGGGTGCTGGCATTCCAGTAGACACAGGCGCTATCGATCTGGGCGAGGAACGAGCGGGCGGCGGACTCGTCGGCCGTGATGATGGCGTCGGAGTGGTGCGAGCCATAGTCTTCGATGTGGGCGACCGCCTCGGCGAGGCCGGCGACGATCTTCACGTTGAGGATGAGGCCGAGGTGCTCGGTGCGGAAATCTTGTTCCGTCGCGGCCTTGGCGCCGGGCATCAGTCGACTGCGACTTGGCGCAGGCGCGGACCTCGGTCTGCTTCGCGGCGAGCGCGGCAGCCATCTTCGGGAGGAATTTCTCGGCGACGGCGGCATCGACGAGCAAGGTCTCGAGGGCGTTGCACGCGCTGGGGCGCTGGCACTTCGCGTTGAGCACGATCTGTTCGGCCATCACGAGGTCGGCCTGCGCGTGGACGTAGACGTGGCAGATGCCGGCGTCGTGCTTGATGACGGGGACCTTGGCGGAGTTGACCACCGCCTCGATGAGGCCAGGGCCGCCGCGGGGGATGATGATATCGACGATGCCGCGGAGGGATCCGAGCGCAGGCACGGCTTCGCGGTCGGTGAAGGGAAGCAGCGTAACGGCTTCGGCGGGTAGGCCGGCGGCACGCAGGCCAGTCGCGAACGACTTCGACAGCGCGATGTTCGTGTGGATCGCCTCGCTGCCGCCGCGGAGCACGCAGCCGTTACCGGACTTCAGGCAGAGGGCGGCGGCGTCGACGGTGACGTTCGGGCGTGATTCGAAGATGATGGCGACGAGTCCGATCGGGTACGCGGCGGCGGATAATGCGCAGGCCGTTGGGGCGAGTCCAATCCTCGGTGACTTCGCCGACGGGGTCGGGGAGTTTTGCGACCGCTTCGCAGGCAACGGCGATATCTTCGAGGCGGGCGTGGTCGAGGCGCAGGCGGTCGGTCATCGCCTCCGTGAGGCCCTTGGCCTTGGCTGTGGCGAGGTCTTTGGCGTTCGCCTCGAGAATGGCGACTTCATCGGCGCGGAGCGCTTGGGCGGCGGCGCGCAAGGCGGCGTCGCGGACGGCGGTCGGGGCGAGGGCGAGGGCACGCGAGGCCTTCTTGGCCGTGCGGGCGATCTCCGTCACGCGCTGGAGGAGGTCGCTCATTTCTTCTTCAGCGAGAAGCGCGTGCCGAGCTTCTTGCCCGCGGCGAGTTCGAGCAGGACGCCTTCGCGGCGACCGCTGGCGATAATCGTGTCGACGCCGCCTTCGGCCGCGATCTCCGCGGCGAGCAGCTTCGTGACCATGCCGCCGACGTTGCGTTCGGAACCGGCGCCACCGGCGAGGGCACGCACAGAGTCGTCGATCTTGCGGACGGAGGGGATGAGGTCGCCGGAGCCATCGGACTTCGTCATCAGGCCGGGGATGCCGGAAAGAATAATCAGCAGGTCGGCACCGACCAGCGCGGCGACGTGGGCCGAGAGGCGGTCGTTGTCGCCGACCTTGATCTCTTCATCGGCGATGGCGTCGTTCTCGTTGATGATCGGGATGAAGCGCTTGCGGGCGAGCAGGAGGTCGATGGTCGCGCGGGCGTTGCGGGTGCAGGCGCGGCTGTCGAGGTCCCAGTAGGTGAGCAGCATCTGGGCACCGAGCAGCTTATGGCGGCGGAGGTGCTTGCCGTATTCCGACATCAGCTCGGGCTGGCCGACGGTGGCGCAGGCCTGAAGCTCGCGGGCTTCCTTCGGGCGTTTCTCGAGGGCCATGGCGGTCATGCCCGCGGCGACGGCGCCGGAGGTCACCAGGACGACCTGGATGCCGCGCTTATGCAGGCCAGCGACCTGATCGACGATGCGGCCAATCTGGACGCGATCGACCTTGCCGTCCTTGCGGGTGAGGAGGCCGGAACCGAGCTTGATGACCCATCGTTTTGCCATGGCTTTGAGGGGTCGACCTTAGCCGAGGGAAAACGCCGTTGTCCAGCGTCAGAACGCCGACCTCAGAACGAAGGCGGCTGCAGGCCCACGGCCAGCCAGCCTTTCGGGGCCAGGACGCGTCCCTGCGGGGTACGCACGACGTAGCCTTCCTGCACGAGGAACGGTTCATGCACTTCCTCGAGCGTGTGAGCGTCTTCGCCGATAGCGGCGCCGATGCTGCTCAAGCCGACTGGTCCGCCGTTATGCTTCTCGGCCATCGCGCGAAGGAAGCGGTGGTCCATGTCGTCGAGCCCGTGCTGATCGATCTCAAGGAGCTCGAGGGCGGCGGCCGTGACGGCGGCGTTCGCCTTGCCGCCGGCGCGTTCGAGGGCGTAGTCGCGCGTAAAGCGCAGGAGATTATTGACGATGCGCGGCGTACCGCGGGCGCGGCGGGCGATCTCGTCGGCGCCGCCTTGGTCGATGTCGAGGCTGAGTAGGTCGGCGTTACGGCGCACGATGCTAAGCAGCTGTTCGCGCGTGTAGTAGTCGAGGCGCGTCTGGAGCGTGAAGCGACTGCGGAGCGGGGCGGTGAGCAGGCCGGTGCGGGTGGTCGCTCCGACCAGCGTAAACTTCGGTAGGTCGAGGCGGACGCTGCGGGCGTTGGGGCCTTGATCGATCATGATGTCGATACGGAAGTCCTCCATCGCCGAGTAGAGGAACTCCTCGACCGTCTTCGGGATGCGATGGATCTCGTCGATGAAGAGCAGGTCGCCTTCCTGGAGGCTCGTGAGTAGGCCGGCGAGGTCGGAGGCTTTTTCAACGACCGGACCAGAGGTCACGCGAATCGGGCGTCCCATTTCTTCGGCGAGGATCATCGCGAGCGTCGTCTTGCCGAGTCCGGGTGGGCCGTGGAGGAGGATGTGGTCGAGCGTGCGGCCTTCGCGGCGAGCGGCGCCGATCATCACGCGGAGGCGTTCGACCGTGCGCTGCTGACCCACGAAGTCGTCGAGCTTCGGCGGGCGCAGGGCGGCGTCCAGCGAGCGGTTCGCGCGCGACGCGGCTTCCTTGCCGGCGAGCGGCTGGGGGTCATCGGGCGAATCCTTGCGGGCCATAGAGCGCAAGGTGCGGGGTCGGGACGAATTGGCAACCCTCAGTCCTCGGCGAAGCCTTTCGGCAGGTCGGAGGCGGGGAGGCGTTCGACGTCGGCACCCAGGGAGCGCAGGCGTTCCTCGAAGCGTTCGTAGCCGCGGTCGAGGTGGTAGAGGCGTTGGACCCACGTCTCGCCCTTGGCGATCAGCGCGGCGAGAATCAAGGCCGCGGAGGCGCGGAGATCGGAGGCCATCACCGGCGCGCCGGAGAGCGGGCGGTCGCCGTAGATCGCGGCCGTGGCGCCATCGATGGCAATCTCGGCGCCCATGCGCTGGAGTTCGGCGGCGTGCATGAAGCGGGCCGGGTAGATTTTCTCGGTCACCGTGCTGCGACCGTCGACGAGGAGCTGGAGGGCCATGAACTGCGCCTGCAGGTCCGTCGGGAAGCCTGGGTAGGGTTCGGTGATGATCTCGACGGCGTGCGTTGGCTTGCCGTGGGCGCGGATGAAGTCGGGGCCGGTCTCGACCTGGACGCCCGCTTCACGAAGCTTATCGAGGAAGGCCGTGAGGTGCGCCGGGTCGCAGTGCGTGACCGTGACGTCGCCGCCCGTGATGGCACCAGCGACAAGATAGGTGCCGGCTTCGATGCGGTCGGCAATGACCGTATGGTCGCAGCCGTGGAGCGTGGCGACGCCTTCGACTTCGATGATGCCCGTACCTTGGCCGCTGATCTTGGCGCCCATTTTGATGAGCATGGTGCAGAGATCGACGACCTCCGGTTCGCGGGCGGCACATTCGATGCGCGTGACGCCGGGCGTGAGGGTGGCGGCCATCACGATGTTAGCGGTGCCGAGGACTGTGCTGCCCATCGGGCCGCCCATGAAGACCATGTCACCACGGGCGCGGGAGGCGTCGACTTGGACGAGGCCGGCTTCGACCGTGACGATGCAACCGAGGGCTTCGAGGCCTTTCAGGTGAAGGTCGATGGGGCGGGGGCCGATGACGCAGCCGCCGGGGATGGCCATCTCCGCTTGGCGGAGGCGACCGACGAGCGAGCCCAGTAGGCAGACCGACGCGCGCATCTTGCGGACGAGATCGTAGGGCGTGCGGTGCGAGACCTGTTCGGCGCGAATCGTCCAGACGCCGGGCTCCGGGTTGGCGACGACGGCGCCTTGATGGCCGAGGATCTCGGCCATGTAGCGGACATCGCTGAGGTCGGGCACATTGCGCAATGTCACCGTCTCGCCCGTGAGGAGCGAAGCGGCGAGCAAGGGCAGCGAGGCGTTCTTCGAACCGGCGGCGCGGACCGTGCCTTTCAGCACGTGACCACCGCGGATGCGCGCGACCTGGAGCATGTCGGGTAAAAGAAGCGGGGGCGCCGATTGGCGCCCCCGTTATGTTCAGCCTTCGCGAGGACCGCTGCGAGGACCGCGGTCGCCGCGGAATTCACCGCGACCTCCACGGGAGCCATCACGGGAACCTTCACGACCCCCGCGGGAACCATCACGGGAACCGCCGCGGAATTCGCCGCGACCACGTCCACCGCGTTGACCGCGATCAGAGCGTTCGCCGCGGTGTTCGCCGCGAGGCTGCTGGGTGCGGGCGGAAGGAACGAAGACGGCCTTGGTAGGCACGCCGAACAGGGTGGCGAGCTTGCGCTTCAGCGAGGCCCAGAAGCCGATGGGGGCCTGGACCGGGATGACGACGGGCTCAATCTGGATACGCGGACGGTCTTCACGACGCGGGCGGTCTTCACGACGAGGACCACGGTCGCCTTCAGGGCGCGGGCCACGGTCGCCTTCACGACGAGGACCACGGTCGCCTTCGGGGCGAGGGCCGCGGTCGCCTTCGGCGCGCGGCTCACGGCGAGGACCACGATCGCCTTCGGCGCGAGGTTCACGACGCGGGCGGTCGCCCTGCGGGATGCCGGGCTGGCGGCCTTCTTCGGTGAAGCCTTCGGGGCGACGTTCACGCGGTTCGCGACGGGGACCAGGCTCGCCTTCGGCGCGCGGTTCACGACGTTCACGCGGTTCACGCTGCTCGCGCTGTGCCGGGGCGGACGACTGGGCGCGATCGCCCGAGAGGTTCTCGGTTAGCTGAGACGGGTCTTCGACGACACCGCAGGTTGGGCGGGCAGCCTGACCATTGGCGGCCGACGGAGCGGCGCCACGGGGCGTACCACGGCGACCGAATTGCTTCGGCGTCGTGATGGTGCCGGGCTTGGCGGCGGGTTCGGACGAGGCCCCGATCACGGAGAGCGGAGGGAGTTCCGCGTGGGCGGACTCCAGCTTGGCTTCGTTGAGGCGGGGTGCGGGGGTGCGGACTTCATTGGCGCCTGCGTCCGCGGCGGGCTGGTGGGGGGAGACTGGCTCCTGGCCCTGGGTTTCTTCTTGGCTCATGTTGCTTATGTTGGGGCGGCCTTCGTTGTGGCCGACCGGATGATGCGGCCGTTCCGTTGTGGAGCGGCGACGCGGTTTGTCGGACCCTTGGTGACGGAGGACGAACCTCCTTGGGGTGCCGAAATGACCCGGGAGAGACTCCCGGAAAGAATGTGAATAATTATCCCCCCCGGCTTAACAACAAGAAAGTCCCTCAGCGGGCCTCTTCCGTGAACCTTTGTTCACGAATCAGCACGATTTTGACCGTTCCTTGGTAGGAAAGCGTTTCTTCGACCTTAAGGCGCAGGCGGCGGGCGAGTTCGGTGGCACCGAAGTCGTCGATCTTGACCGGGTCCACGATGACCCGGAGTTCGCGGCCGGACTGGAAGGCGTAGGCCTCCCGGACCCCTTCGAAGGAGAGGGCGACCTCTTCCAGGCGGCGCACGCGTTGGGCGTAGGACTCGAGGGTGGAGGAGCGGGCGCCGGGGCGGGAGCCGGAGGCGGCGTCGGCGATCATCACCAGCGGGGCGTAAAGGCTTTCGGCTTCGACTTCACGGTGGTGGGCGGCGACGGCGTTGACCACGCGGAGATCTTCACCGAGGCGGCGGAGGAGGGCGGCGCCGGCGAGGGCGTGGCTACTGCCGGCTTCGGCTTCGATCGCCTTACCTAGGTCATGCAGCAACCCGGCGCGTTTCGCTGGAATCGGATCGATACCGATTTCCGCGGCGAGCATCGCGCAGAGCTGCGCGACTTCGATCGAGTGCGAGAGCGTATTCTGGTTGGCGGAGAGGCGGAAGTGGAGGCGACCGAGAAGTTCTTCGACGGAGGCGTCCATCGGCGGCAGGCCGAGGTCGCGGACTGCGTCGCGGCCGAGGCGGCGCGCGTGCTTCACCACTTCGTCGGCGGCGTCGCGGACGCTATCCTCGATGAGTCCTGGCGAAATGCGGCCGTCCTTCACGATGCGTTCGAGTGCGATACGCGCGATCTCGCGCCGGACCGGGTCGAAGCAGGAAACCATTGCTAATCCAGGGGTTTCGTCGATGAGCAGCGTCGCGCCCGTGGACTGTTCGAAGGTGCGGATGTTACGGCCTTCGCGACCGATGAGGCGCCCCTTCATGTCCTCGTTGGGAAGCGAGACCGTGATCGCCGTCGCATCCTGAGTTGTCGAGGTCGTCAGGCGTTGCATCGCCGAGAGCAGCTTGCGGCGTGCTTCGTCATCGATGTCCTGTTCGACTTGGTCGAGCAGGCCGCGGCGGAGGTGCTGGGCTTCTTCGCCGTATTCCTCGCGGAGGTGGTCGATGAGTAGTGCGCGCGCTTGCTCTGGGGTGACCTTGGCGAGGCGCTGGAGTTCGCGGACGAGATGATCGCGTTGACGCGCGTTCTCACGGGAGAGTTCGGCGGCGGCGTGGGCTTCGGCTTCGGCGGAGGTCTTCAACCTGGCCGCATCGCTCTTCTCGGCTTCGGCTATCGCGTGGAGTTCGGCGGCGTCGACGGTGGCTTCGCGGCGGGCGAGCTCGACCTCGGAACGGAGACGGGCGTCGCGGATCGCACCGAGGGTGTTCTCACGCCATTTCGCCACCGCATAGGCCACGAGGGCTCCAGAGGAGAACGCCACGGCGGCGAGGATGCTTTGGTCGGCTGCCACAGGCATGTTCGTCGCGAAAACCGGAGGTCCGGGGGGATACCCTTGCGGACGGAGCCCCTTCGGCAAGCCCTTTCGGGAGGTTCGCCTTGCCTCCGGCCCCTAATCGAGGTTGCCTCCGGCATGTCCCAACACCTTGACGATGAGCGGTCTCCGGCCGCGGTCTGGTGGGATAATTTCGCCAATTTCGCGTGGCGGACGGATTGGACTCAGGTGGTCATCATCCTCTTCCTGAGCGGATTGGGAATCGTGGCGATCCAGTCGGCCGGCAGCGCCCGCGAGTCCACGTTCTACCGTTCCCAAATGGTCTTCGTGATCATCGGTTGGTTGGCCTATTGGGCGGTCTCCGCCCTCGATTATCGGTACATCCAGCGCTATGCGCGTCGCATCTATCTGGCCTGCTTGGCCATCCTGCTGCCGGTCTCGATCTGCGCTATTTTACAAAAGGATTTAGGGACGTTTATCCGAAGCGTCTATGGCGCGCGCCGATGGATGGATTTCGGCCCTTTCTCGATTCAGCCGTCGGAGTTCGCCAAGATTGGCGTGCTCGTCTTTATTGCGGCGATGTTGGCCCGTTCTCCGATCGGGTCCTTCCGTGCGACATGGCGCACTGTCTTCTGGTGCCTGGGGGCCGCCGCAGTCCCGTTTGTCTTGATTTTTGTGCAGCCAGACCTAGGTTCAGCCCTCATCTACCTGCCGCTCTCATTCATCCTGCTTTTTGTCGCCGGCCTGACGTTCAGGTTCTTCCTAGTGGCCGGTGCCGCCACCCTTTTGATGGTGGGGGTAGTGGCGGTGGATTTGCATGATTACGCGGCCAAGGTTGACCAATACGCGAAGGCCAACCCCGCCACGAAGGATCCGTTTGTCGCTTATCGTAAAGAGAACTCCCAAGAGGTCGGTTATTCTTTGCTCAAGAATTACCAGCTCGAGCGCATTATGTCCTTCGTCGCCCCTGAGGTGATCGACCCCAAGGGACTCGGCGCGACCTGGAACGTAAACCAGGCCGTCATCGCCGTCGGTCGCGGCGGTTTCCGCGGCCAAGGTATCGGTAACGGCACCCAGGCACGCTTCGGGTATCTGCCGGAGGCTGCGGCCCATAATGACTTTCTTTTTTCCGGGATGGCCGAGGAGATCGGCTTCACCGGTGGATTCTTGGTGATTGGCGCATTTGTCCTCTTGTTCTGGCGCGTCGTGCGAACGGCGGCTCGGGCAGCGGATCGTTTTGGTTCCTTGCTCGCGATTGGCGCGGCGGTCGTGCTCGGCACGCACGTCGTGATTAATATCGGCATGAATATCAACCTGATGCCCGTCACTGGGGTCCCCCTTCCTTTCCTTAGCTACGGAGGGTCTTTCGTTCTCAGCTGTTTCCTGCTCCTTGGACTAGTCCAGAGCGTTCACCGGCACTCGGCCGGTGGCGGCGAAGGCGGAGGCTCTCCGGCAACCGGCTTAACCGCCTGACCGAGATGCCCGATAATAACGAACCCGAAGATATCAACGACGAGCTGCCCGCGGGCGGCGAACAGACTGCCCCGATTGACCAGCGAGAGCTGGCCGACGAGGCGGCGAAGCGGCGCAAGGAGCTCCCGCTCCTCCAGCGCATCGTCAAACACTTCTCCAAGGACCGCGCGGTCTACCGAGAACTCGTCATCAACGCCGAGACGCTGGAGAAGCGCGTCGCGCTCCTCACCAACGGCGTCCTCGACAAGTTCGAGATCGAGCACAAGGGCGAGAACCGCATGGTCGGCGCGATCTTCAAGGGCCGCGTCCAGAACCTCGAAGGGGGCCTCAAGGCCGCCTTCGTGGATATCGGCCAGCCGAAGAACGCTTTCCTGCACTACTGGGACATGCTCCCGGCGGCCAACGACTCGCAGGTCGAGTTCATCCGCGACAACGAGTCCGCCGAGCAGAAGCAGCGCATGGCCCGTTACCAGGCCAAGGATATCCCGCAGCTCTTTCCAGCCGGCTCCGACATCGTCATCCAGGTCGTTAAGGATCAGATCGGCACCAAGGGCCCCCGCTCGACGACCAACATCGCGCTCCCTGGCCGCTACCTCGTGCTGATGCCGTTCGAGCGGCGCGTGCGGCGTCTCCCGGAAGATCGAGGATCCGAAGGAGCGCGAACGCCTGAAGGATATTCTCCGCTCCCTGACCATCCCGGAAGGGATGGGGGTCATCATCCGCACCGCCGGCGAGGGCAAGCAGGCCCGCTGGTTCGTCCGCGACCTGCACATGCTGCTCAAGCGCTGGCAGGGTATCGTCGAGAAGATCAATGCCCCGGACCGCCGTCCCGTCCTGCTCTACCAGGAGCCCGGCCTGATCGAGCGTACCGTCCGCGACTTCCTGACCGAGGAAGTCGACCGCATCCTCGTGGATAACCCTGAGGACTTCAAGCTGGTCCAGGATCTCGTCGGCGAAGTGTCGCCGCGCTCCCGTTCGCGTGTCGAGCTGTACGCTGACCCGATTCCCGTCTTCGAGCGTTACAACATCGAGCGCCAGATCGAGCAGCTCTTCCAGCGTCGTGTCCCGCTCCCGAGCGGCGGCGAGATCGTCATCGACGAGACCGAGGCCCTCACGGCCATCGACGTCAATACTGGCGGCCATCGCGGCAAGGATGGCGCCAAGGACGGCAACTTCATCACCCAGGCGAATCTCGAGGCGGTCACCGAAGCCGCCCGCCAGATCAAGCTCCGCAACCTTGGCGGCCTCATCATGATCGACACGATCGACATGAAGAACCCGAAGGACCGGAAGAAGGTCTTCGACACCCTGCGCGACGCGATGGAGGACGACCGGGCCAAGCACCAGATCCTGCCTATCTCCGCGCTCGGCGTGCTCCAGATGACGCGCCAGCGCCACACGGAGTCCAACACGACCTCGATGTACACGGCCTGCCCGCACTGTCAGGGCCGCGGCATCGTCAAGAATCCCCGGACCGTCTCCGTCGAGATCCAGCGTAAGCTCCTCAGCGTCATTCGTCGCTTGCGCGAGTCCGTCGGCGCCGAGAGGGAGATCGAGATCAACATCCTGCTGCACCCGGTGAATCTCGAGCGCATCATCACGGAGGACCGCGAGTTCTTCCGCGACCTGATGAAGTCCTGCAAGGTCCGCCTAGGTACCAAGCCTGACCCGACCTATAGCATCGAAGCGTTCAAGCTCTTCGACGGCTCCGGGAAGGAACTGCGCTAAGCCGACCAAGGCTTATGCCATCGAGGCCTCCGGGTTCGCCCGGGGGCCTTTTTGTTTACCGGCGGGGGCGGTGGGCGAGCAGGCGCAGGCCGTTGAGGCAGACCACGATGGTGCTGCCTTCGTGGACGCTGACAGCCAAGGGCAGGGGGGCGCCGCGGAAGATCACGTAGGCGGCCATCCCGAGGGCGGCGCCGACCGAGATCAGGACGTTGAAGCGGATCGCCATGCGCGCGCTGCGGCTAAGTTCGATCGCGTCGACCAGGCGGCCGATCCGGTCGTCGGTCAGGACGAGGTCGCTGGATTCCAGGGCAGCGTCGCTTCCGCGGCCCCCCATCCCGACGGCGACGTCCGCGGCGGCGAGGCTGGGGGCATCGTTGACCCCATCGCCGACCATCGCGACCACGTGGCCTTCGGCGGAGTAGCGGCGGATGGCGGCCATCTTGGCGTCGGGCGTGAGCGCCGCGGCGTAGGATTGGATGCCGACTTGGCGGGCCGCGACGGCGGCGGCTTCCTCGCGGTCCCCCGTGAGCATCACCGTGCGGATCTTGCGGGCGTGTAGGGCGGTCAAGGTCGAGCGGCTTTCATCGCGGATGCGATCGACCAGCGTGGCCCGGACGGTGACCGTGCCGTCGGAGGCCCAGACTTCGCTGACGATGGCGCCTTCGGCCACCGCCGCGGGCGGCAGGGTGCCGCCGCCGACGAACTCGCGGGTGCCAACGCTCCAGCGGGCGCCGGCGACGGTGCCGGAGACGCCTTGTCCCGGGGAATTGGAGAGACCCTGGACCGGGAGCTGGCTCGCCCCTTCTTTAAGGCAGGCTCGGACGACGCCGGCGGCGAAAGGGTGGGTGGTCGATGATTCCAGAGTGAGCAGGGCGCTGAGGGCGCGCAGGCGGCCCGGGCCTTCGGGGTATACCTCTAGGGCGGCGACCTCGGGCACGCCGGCGGTCAACGTGCCCGTCTTGTCGAAGCAGATGCAATCGACATCGGCCAGGCGTTCCACGGCCGCGCCGCCGCGGAAGAGGATGCCTTGGCGGGCACCGGCGGCGATGGCGGCCAGCACGGCGGAGGGCACGGAAAGCACGAGGGCGCAGGGGCTGAGCACCACGAGCAGCGTCATCGCCCGATAGAGTGGGGAGGCCTCACGGACGCCGTCGGGGGCGGTGAACTGCAGGTACAGGAAGAAGAGGGCGGAGGCGGAGAGCGTGAAGATCGCGTAGGCGTCGCCCCACTTATCGATGGCACGCTGGGCTGGCGCCTTGCTGTCTTGGGCTTCACGGATCAGGCGCACGATGCGTTGCAGGGCGCTGTCTCGTTCCGCCCGGGTGACTTCGACAATCAGACGGCCCCAGGAGTTGAGCGTACCCCCAGCGACGTCGGATCCAGCCTGTTTAGAGGCGGGTTTTGCTTCGCCAGTGAGGTTGGACTCATCCACGGCGCTCTCGCCGGAGAGGACTTTACCGTCCGCCGGTACCAGCTCGCCCGGCAGGATGGCGATGCGGTCGCCGGGGAGGAGGGCGGACACGGGCACCTCGATTTCGGAGTCATCTGGACCCAGTCGGCGGGCATGCTTCGGAGACTTGTCGAGGAGGGCGTCGATGGCGCCGCGCGTGCGGTCCATCGCGTAATGTTCGATGGCGCCGGCGGTCGAAAAGAGAAAAAGAAGGAGGGCTCCCTCCCATTGGGCGCCGACAATCCACGCGCCAACCGCCACGACGATCATCAGGAGGTGAACGTCGATGCGCCGCTCCCTTAGTGCCGCCCATCCGTCGATGGCGGCGTCCCATCCGCCCGCGAGACAGGAGCCCGCGATGAGGATGAGCGCCCAAATGCGGCCGATGTCGCCGAATTGATCCGCGACCAATGATAGCAGGCCTAATACGCCGCTGACGGCGGCGAGGAAGGCGAGTTTTCGCCATTCGCCCGGCGCTTCGTGTTCCGTGCCGTGCGCGCGTTCGCTCATGTCGTCATCCTGTCGTCGCGCATCGCGTCGGTCAACTGCTCGCACGGTCTCTGGTCGTATCAAATTCATCTTTACGAGACGTCGTGCGAACAGATTTTTTACGCGTCGTCGGAGACGTTCCCGTGACATGAAAGTTTCCTCTTGCGCAAGCGCGGGTTATACCTATGTATCTTATTAAGAGTTAACCGCAACGTGACGAACCGAACCGAAACCCCGAGCGCTGAAAGCCTCATCACCGTGTCACTTCCCCCGAAGTTGCACTCTGAAGTGGTCGCCTTCCAGCATCGGTCCGGTTTGAGCACCTTGAGCGAAGTGATCCGTCACGCGCTCAACCGTTACGATGACTCTCGTCCTTCCCTGGAGACCACCCGGTCTCGCCAGGTTTCTTTCCGCGTACCGTCGGAGCTCCGTACTCGTATCACCCGCCAGGCGCGCAACGCCCGGGTGAGCGTGGGGCGAATCGTCAGGGTGGCGCTTCAGGCGCTGCCCTCAAACCCAACAACGATCCAAAAAAAGGACACACCTATGGCTAAAAAGAAGGCTGCTGCTAAGAAGAGCGCCAAGAAGGCCACCAAAGCTAAGAAGAAGTAATTCTTCCTAGTCTTTTCCGTCCCTCGGGGCGGATGGCGCCGGCACTCCCGGTTATAACAAGGACCCTCGCAAGGGGGTCCTTTTCTTTTCCCTAGCATGCCGACCAGCGTATTGGCTTGAAAGAGGCCCCCTGAACACGGTTTGTTATCTGCCTTCTTACTATGAGCTCCCCTGCATCCGGCCGTATCACGATCGCCAACGGCAAACTGACCGTCCCTGACCATCCGGTCGTCCCCTTCATCGAAGGCGACGGCACTGGCCCGGATATCTGGCGTGCCTCCGTGCGCGTCCTCGACGCCGCGGTCGCCAAGGCCTACGCCGGCAAGCGCAAGATCGAGTGGCTCGAAGTCCTCGCGGGCGAAAAGTCCTTCAAGGCGACCGGCGACTGGCTGCCTGAGGCGACGCTCACCGCTTTCCGTGACTACCTCGTCGGCATCAAGGGCCCGCTGACCACGCCGACCGGTGGCGGCATCCGTTCCCTCAACGTCGCCCTCCGTCAGCAGCTCGACCTCTATGTCTGCCTCCGCCCCGTCCAGTGGTTCACGGGCGTACCTTCTCCGGTAAAGAACCCCGGTAAGGTCAATATGGTGATCTTCCGTGAGAACACCGAGGACATCTACGCCGGCATCGATTTCGAAGCCGGTTCCGAGATCGCCCTCAAGACGCTCGACTTCATCAAGACGAATTTCCCGAAGGAGTTTAAGAAGATCCGTTTCGGTGCCGAACAGCCCGCCACCGTCGGCCTCGGCATTAAGCCGGTCTCCCGCCCGGGCTCCGAGCGCCTCATCCGTTCGGCCATCCAGTACGCCATCGAGAATAACCGCAAGTCGCTGACCCTCGTCCATAAGGGCAATATCATGAAGTACACCGAAGGCGCTTTCATGAAGTGGGGCTACGACCTCGCTAAGAGCGAGTTCGGTGCCGAGGAAATTGACGGTGGTCCTTGGTGCAAGATCCCGGAAGGCAAGCCAGGCGCTGGCCTGATCATCAAGGACGCGATTGCCGACATCACCCTGCAGCAGATCCTCACCCGCCCGACCGACTTCGACGTCATCGCGACCCTTAACCTCAACGGCGACTACCTCTCTGACGCCCTCGCGGCTCAGGTCGGCGGCATCGGCATCGCTCCTGGCGGCAACATCAATTACCTCACCGGCCATGCGATCTTCGAGGCCACGCACGGCACCGCTCCGAAGTACGCTAACAAGGACGTCGTCAATCCGGGTTCCGTTGTGCTTTCGGGTGAGATGATGCTTCGCTACATGGGCTGGACCGAAGCGGCCGATCTCGTCCTCAAGGGCCTCAACGGCGCGATTGGCGGTGGTCGCGTGACCTACGACTTCGCTCGTCAGATGCAGGGAGCCACCGAGATCAAGTGCTCGGAGTTCGGCGACGCGATCATCGCGTCGATGTAATCGGACCGGTTCGACACATAATCCGCACCGCGCCGTTGGCGGCCCCTTGGGGCTTGCCAACGGTTTGTTTTTGGGCGGAAATAAAGGTCTAAACATCACTCTATGAAACACGCCCTCACCGCCCTAGCTCTTTCCGTCTTCGTCGCCGGCGTCAACGCCCAGAGCCCGGCTCCGGCGCCCGTCGCGGCCTCCACCACTGACCTCTCCCTCCGCGGCAGCGCCTCGTGGAACGGCAAGAACGTCTTCCGTGGTATCGAGCGCTCCGATGTCGATGGCCTGTTCCAGGCCGCGGTCACTTTGGATTACAATCTTCCGGGCCTGACCGGAGCCTCGGCCTACGCCAACTTCTTCAACGCCGACGCCATGGAGCGTACCTATACCTTCGGCCTGCGTAAGGACGTCGCCTTCGGCGAACTCGACCTCGGTTATCAGCGCCTCACGACCCGCACGGCTCGCACCATCGGCGCCGACGGCTTCACCCAGATCTCCGCGAACTCCGAGATCTACCTCGGCTTCTCCCTGGCGAATCTCGCCCTCAAGCCTTCGGCCTATGTCTATTACAGCACCGATCTCGAGCAGCTGACCGTCGAACTCGCCGGTTCCAAGTCCTTCGCTGGTTCCAATATCGGTCTTTCTGGCTGCGACATCGTATCCAAGTTCTACGGCGGCATCACCGACGCCTCGACCACCAGCTTCGCAACGCGCAATACCTACGGCTACCTGGGCGCCTCCTTGGATCTGACCCGTCAGGTCGGTCGGGGTGGCGAACTGGGCGTGGGAGCCAACTGGGCCTACAACACCGACAGCCAGGTCAAGACGGCCGGCTCCGCCGTCTGGGCCCGCGTCTTCGCCACCTTCCGTTTCTAAACCGCCCCCCATTAAAGGGGAGGGCAGGGAGGCGTGGCTGAGGCCTCGCCTCCCTTGTTTTTGGCCTATTTAAGCCACACCCCCTCTGGGGTGCATTCGGGTGTTGACGGAGGGGGGTCCTTTCTCATGTTCCCGCTTTCCCTCTTTATGAAGACCACGCTAGCCAAGAACGTGCAGCTCAAGGACAAGACCTGGTATGTCGTTGACGCCAAGGACCAGATCCTCGGCCGCCTCGCTGTCAAAATCGCCAATATTCTCCGCGGCCGCCACAAGCCCACCTACACCCCCCACGTCGACACCGGCGATTACGTCATCGTGATCAACGCCGACAAGGTCCGCCTCACGGGTTCCAAGGAAGAGGACAAGACCTACATGTTCTACACCGGCTGGGTCGGCACCGCCTACCGCCGTACCGCCGCCGCCATGCGCGAGCGTCGCCCCGAGTTTATCGTCACCCATGCCGTCAAGGGCATGCTCCCTAAGAACCGCCTCGCTAACGCCATGCTCCTGAAGCTGCGCGTCTACGCCGGCGACAAGCATGACCAGGCCGCTAACAACCCTCAGCCTTTCCCCGAGGCTAAGAAGGTCTAATCGCCCTTACCCCTTTTTTAATGAGCGCCAAGTCCTCCGCTATCCTTGCCGTCGGCCGTCGTAAGACCGCCTCGGCCCGCATCCGCCTTTCCCGCGGTACCGGTGTCATCGTCGTCAACGGCAAGCCCGTCGAAGAATACCTTTACACCGAGGCCCTGGTGAAGTCCGCCACCCTCCCGATCACGATCGCCGGCCTCGACGGCCAGCTCGACGTCATCGTCCGCGTCATCGGCGGCGGCCCTAACGGCCAGGCTGGTGCCATCTCCCATGGTCTCGCCCGCGCGATCCAGAAGATGGACGCCACCCTCCGCGCTCCTCTCAAGAAAGAAGGTCTCCTTACCCGCGACGGTCGTATGCGCGAACGTAAGAAGCCCGGCCGCCCTGGTGCCCGCAAGCGCTTCCAGTTCTCGAAGCGTTAATCCGCAAAGGGACAGGAAACCTCGAAGGCCCCGGCACCCCGGGGCCTTTTTGTTGCCCAGTTCGCCGTGTCCCGCCATCACTTCGTCATCAAACCAATCCATCCTCTCAAGCCATGTCCCAAAACCTGACCAAGGTCGGCATCGTCGGCGCCTCCGGGTACACCGGGGAGGAGCTCGTCCGCGTCCTGGCCCGCCACCCGCGGGTCAAGCTCGCCGCGGTCTGTTCCCGCACCTTGGCCGGTAAGTCCGTGGCCGACGAGATCCCGCGCCTCCGCGGCATCGTCGACCCCGCCTTGGTCTTCTCCGCGTCCTCTCCGGAGGAGTGCGCGAAGTCCGACGTGGATGTCTGGTTCCTGGCCCTCCCGCACGGCGTCGCCGCCGAATACGCCGCGCCGCTCGTCGCGGCCGGTAAGCGGGTGCTCGACCTGTCCGCCGACTTCCGTCTGCGCGACCTCGGCTTGTACAAAAAGTATTACGGCCATGACCATCCGGCCCCGGCGCTCGCCGCGCAGGCCCGTTACGTCATCCCGGAACTCCAGACCGATGACGCGTGGAAATCCGCGAAGCTCATCGCTTGCCCAGGCTGCTACCCGACCAGCATCCAGGTGCCGCTTGTACCGCTGCTGCGCGCGGGCCTGCTCAAACCTGAGCCGGGTCGGTTAATCATTAACTCTTACAGCGGCGTCTCCGGCGCGGGTAAGAAGGCCGATGTGGCGTTCCTGTTCTCCGAGCGCGACAGCTCAATCAAGGCCTACGGCATCCCCGGTCACCGGCACATCGCGGAGATTGAGGAGCAATTCGGCGTGGCCGCGGGCCAGCCAGTCGTGGTCCAGTTCAACCCTCACCTCGCCCCGATGCATCGGGGTATCGCCACGACTATCGTCGTGCCCGCCCCCGGCGTCACCGTCGCCCAGGTCGAAGCCGTGTGGCAGCAGGCCTACGCTGGCCGCCCCTTCGTGACCTTGCTCAAGTCGGGCGAGTTTCCTGACACGGCCCACGTGGCGAATACCAACCGGGTCGCCTGCTCCGTCGTCGCCGACGCGCGCACAGGCAATCTCATCATCACCTCGGTGATCGATAATCTCCTGAAGGGCGCCGGCGGTCAGGCGGTCCAGAATCTCAACCTGATGATGGGGTGGGATGAGTCCGAAGGACTTCGCTAATTTTCCATGTCCATCGAGTTCACCAATGATTCGCCGGGCGTCTCCGACGTGCCCGGCTTCCGTGTCGGCGCTGCCGGCTGCGATATCCGTAACAAGGGTCTCGACCGCCTCGACCTGACGCTCGTCGTCGCCGACCAGCCGTGCGCCGCCGCCGGCGTCTTCACGACCAATGACGTGAAGGCCGCCCCGGTGCGTTTCTGCCAGCAGGTGCTCGCCGTCTCCGCGGACAAGATTCGTGGCATCGTCGGTAACAGCGGTAACGCCAACGCCTGCACGGCCGCCCAAGGCGATGCTGACGCCGTCGCGATGGCGAAGCTGGCCGCCGCCGCCGTGGGCGCCCCTTCCGACACGTTCCTGGTCTGCTCCACCGGCCGAATCGGTGAGCTGCTCCCGATGGCCAAGGTCGCCGAGGGTATCAAAGTTTCTGCCTCCCGTCTTTCGCGCGACGCCGCCGAAGGCGTGCGCTCCGCTAACGCCATCCTCACCTCCGATACCCGTCCGAAGTCCGTCACCGCGCGCTTCGTCTGGGAAGGGAAGACCGTCACCATCGCCGGTATCGCCAAGGGCGCCGGCATGATCGAGCCGAACATGGCCACGATGCTCGCCTTCGTCTGCACCGACGCGGCCGCTTCGCCCGCGGAGCTCAAGACGGCCCTGAAGTCCGCTTCGGACCAGTCCTTCAACTGCGTCAGCGTCGACGGTGATATGTCCACTAACGATACCGTTCTGCTGCTCGCTTCCGGCGTCTCGGGCGTGTCCGTAGGGGCGTCCGCCCCCGCCGGCCTCCGGACCTTGTTCCATGAAGCCCTCGACAAGGTCTGCTTCGCGCTGGCCGAGAAGATCGTCGGCGACGGCGAGAAGATCACCAAGGTCGTGTCCGTGGAGATCGAAGGTGCCCGCACCCGCGCCGACGCCGAGAAGATCGCCCGCGCGATCGGCAACTCCCTCCTGGTGAAGTCCTCCTGGTATGGCGAAGACCCGAACTGGGGCCGCCTCGCCGATGCCGCCGGCTACGCCCGCACCGGCCTCGACGAAGCTAAGCTGGACATCTATTACGACGACATCCCGGCCGTCCTCGGGGGCAAGCCGCTGCCCGAGAACAAGCCCCAGTGGAAGCAGGTCGTGAAGGCCGCCCGTTTCGCTGTTCGGCTCAAACTTAACCTCGGTGACGCAAAGTTCCGGCTCCTAGCCGCCGATCTCACCGACGGCTACGTGAACTACAACAAGAGCGAGTAAGGTTTTCCGTTTACTCACCCGTCCGCAATCCCGACACTCCTTCCCGTAAGATGAGCATTCCCGCCACGCAAAAAGCCGAGGTCCTTCTCGAGGCGCTTCCCTACATCCACAAGTTCCGTGGTTCCACCTTCGTGGTGAAGTACGGCGGTAGCTTCATGGATGATCCGAGTCCCGAAGGCCGCGACCGTGTCGCCACGGATATCGCCTTCCTGGCCGCCGTCGGCATCCAGGTCGTCGTCGTCCATGGTGGCGGTAAGGCCATCACCCGGGCCATGGATAAGGCCGGCATCAAATCCGAGTTCCGAGGCGGCATGCGCGTCACCGACGCCGCGACGGTCAAGATCGTCGAAGAGACCCTCAACAACGAGATCAACGGACAGATCTGCGAATCCCTCAAGGCTCGCGGCGCCAACCCGCTCGGCATGCCGGGCAACCACGTCAATCTTTGCGAGAAGCTCTTCGGTTCTGATGACAAAGGCCAGCCAGTCGACATCGGCTTCGTCGGCGACATCAAGTTCGTGAAGACGAAGCTAATCAAGAAAGCCCTCGCCGACGGCCACCTGCCGGTCGTCTCCCCCATCGCGCTCGACGCCGATGACCAGGCTTACAATACGAACGCCGACGTCGCCGCCGCCGCCGTGGCTAATTCCCTCCGCGCCCGCCGCCTTATCTTCATGAGCGACGTCCCTGGCCTGCTCGCTGACGCGAAGGATCCGGCTTCGCTCATCACCACGCTGAAGGTCAGCGAAGTCGACGAACTCAAGCGCAAGGGCGTCATCGCTGGCGGGATGATCCCGAAGGTCGATAGCGCCGTGAAAGCCCTGAGAGAGGGCGTCCGCCGCGTGCACTTCATCGACGGACGCGTCCCGCATGCGCTCCTGCTCGAGGTCTTCACCGACAAGGGCATCGGTACCGAAATCGTCCACGGTTGATGAACGGACCGTCCACAGATTCCGCCGCTACGAACTACGCGGCCAACGTCGCCCACAACTACGGCGCCCCGCCCATCACGCTCGTGAAGGGGCAGGGGACGCACGTCTGGGACGCCGCCGGTAAGCGCTACCTCGATTTCGCCTCAGGCATCGCCGTCAACGCCGTCGGCCACGCTCACCCGCACTGGGTCAAGCGCGTGACTGAGCAGGCTGGCAAGCTTGTCCACGTCAGCAACCTCTACCGGAATGAACCGCAAGGACAGCTCGCCCATGCCCTCGCGCAGCGTTGCGGCCCAGGTCGCGTCATCTTCTGCAACAGCGGCGCCGAAGCCAACGAAGGCCTGCTGAAACTCGCCCGTCTCCATGGTCAGCGTAAGTCTGGCGCCGAAGGCGCCTGCATCGGCGTCATCGTCGCCGAGAAGGCTTTCCATGGCCGCACCTTCGGTGGCATGTCCGCCACGCCGCAGGAGAAGATCCAGAAAGGCTTCCGTCCGCTGCTGTCCGGCTTCACCGCGGTACCGCTCAACGACCTCGCCGCCTGGGACAAGGCCATCAACGCCCAGACCACCGCCGCCGTCCTGATCGAATCGATTCAAGGCGAAGGCGGTGTCAATCCCGCCACCCCTGCCTTCCTGCGCGGCGTTGAGCAGATTTGTCGCGAGCGTAACGTGCTCTTCATGATCGACGAAATCCAGTGCGGCATCGGCCGGACCGGAAAATTCTTCGCCTATGAGCATGCCGGCGTGAAGCCTGACGCCATCGCCATGGCCAAGGGCCTCGGCGGCGGCTTCCCGATTGGCGCAATCTGGATGGCGCCTCCGCACGACGACCTTTTCCAGGCTGGCTCGCATGGTACTACCTTCGGCGGAGGTCCGCTGGCGGCCACCGCCGGTCTCGCTGTTCTCGAGATCATTGAATCCGAACAGCTCGTCGCCAAGGTAGCCGAGCGCTCGGTCGGCTGGCATGCCGAACTCCACAAGTTGGTCGAACTCCGCCCTGATCTCGTGAAGGAAGTACGCGGGGCTGGCTACATGGTCGGCGTTATCCTTCATATCGACCCCGTTCCGGTTGTCGCCGCCCTGCGCGAGGCCGGCATCCTGACCGCTCCGGCGGGCGGGGTGGCCGTGCGTCTACTCCCTCCGCTCAACGCCTCGCCCGAGGAGCTGGCCGAGGCTGTGGCAATCCTGCGTCAGGTCCTTGGCGGATGGAAGACCGCCTAAGCGGTTTTCACCCTTATTTTCCTCTGTCCAAACAGGGCTTGAGGCCTATGTTCAAACGCTTTCCGAGATGCGTCATTTCCTAAAGGAGACCGACCTGAGTCCGGCCGAAACGGCCCAGGTCTTTGCTGCTGCGGCGGCGCTCAAGGCCGGCCGGGGTAAAGCCGCCGGGGTCGCCCTCGCACACCAGTCCTGGGGCCTGATGTTCTTCAAGAAGAGCACCCGTACCCGCGTCTCCTTCCAGGTCGGCGTCCATGAGCTCGGCGGCCAGCCGGTGATGCTTAACGCCGACGACCTGCAGATCTCCCGCGGTGAGACCGTGGCGGATACCGCGCGCGTCCTTTCCCGTTATCTCCACGGCATGGTCATCCGTTGCCACGAGCACAGCCTCCTCGAGGAATTCGCCCGGTGCGGCACGATGCCGGTCGTCAACGCGCTGTCCGACTTCCTGCATCCGTGCCAGTTCATGACGGACATGTTCACGCTCGCCGAACGCTACGCGCCTGGCCGCCCGGAACAGTACGCCGCTTCGCTCAAGGGCAAGAAGGTCGCCTTCCTTGGCGATACCGCCTGTAATATGGCCAACTCTTTCGTGCTCGGTGGTGCCGCCCTCGGCGTCGAGATCGCGCTCTCCGGTCCGGCTGGCTACGAGCCTGGCGCCGAGATCCGCGCCCAACTGAAGAAGGACGGCCTGCCGGAGACCTTTACGTTCTCGACCGACCCCGCCGCCGCCGTGAAGGGCGCCGACATGGTCTACACCGACGTCTGGGTGAGCATGGGCATGGAAGCCGAGAAGGCCGAGCGCCTGCGCACCATGCAGCCTTATCAGGTCAACGCGAAGCTGATGTCCTTGGCCAAGCCCTCCGCCTATTTCATGCACTGCCTCCCGGCCCACCCCGGTGAGGAAGTCTCCGCTGAAGTGCTCGAGAGCAAGCAGAGCATCATCTTCGACCAAGCCGAGAACCGTCTGCACGTGCAGAAGGCCATCCTCGCTCACCTCGCCGCCCATCGCGGCTGATTTTTCCATCCCACTAACATGAGCAAGAAGAAGAAAATCGTCCTGGCCTACTCCGGTGGCCTCGACACCTCCGTCCTCCTTTCCTGGATCAAGGACAAGCATAACGCCGAGATGATCGCGTTCTGCGCCGACATCGGCCAGGAAGATGAACTCAAGGGCCTCAAGCAGAAGGCCATGAAGACCGGCGCCTCCAAACTTTACGTCGACGACCTTCAGGCCGAATTCGCCCGCGATTTCATCTTCCCGATGATGCAGGCCGGCGCCATCTACGAAGGCCAGTATTACCTCGGCACCTCCATCGCGCGCCCGCTCATCGCCAAGCGCATGGTCGAGATTGCCCGCAAGGAAGGCGCCACTGCCATCGCCCACGGTGCCACCGGCAAGGGTAACGACCAGGTCCGCTTCGAGCTCACCTGCGCCGCTCTCGCCCCTGACCTCGAGATCATCGCCCCTTGGCGCAACGAAGCCTTCCGCAAGGATTTCCCCGGCCGCGCCGAGATGATCGCTTATTGTGCCGACAACAAGATCCCGGTCGAAGCCAGCGCCAAGAAGCCTTACTCCTCCGACCGCAACCTCCTGCACATTTCGTTCGAGGCCGGCATCCTCGAAGATCCGTGGATGGACGCTTTCCATCCTTCGAACAAGGCCATGTTCAAGCTCTCCGTTTCCCCGGAAGATGCTCCGAACAAGCCCGAGTATGCCGAACTTGAGTTCCGCCAGGGCGACTGCATCGCCGTCAACGGCAAGAAGCTCGATCCCCTCGGCGTCATGCGCACCCTCAATAAGATCGGCGGCCGCCATGGCGTCGGCCGCGTCGACATGGTTGAGAACCGGTTCGTCGGCATGAAGAGCCGCGGTGTCTACGAGACCCCGGGCGGCACGATTCTGCACTTCGCCCACCGTCAGATCGAGTCCCTGACCATGGACCGCGAGGTGATGAACCTGCGCGACTCGCTCGTCCCGCGCTACGCTACGCTCGTCTACAACGGCTTCTGGTATGCTCCAGAGCGCCTCGCCCTCCAGGCCCTCATCACCGAGTCGCAGCGCAACGTCACCGGCACCGTCCGCGTGAAGCTCTACAAGGGCAGCGTCTACGTCGCTGGCCGCAAGAGCCCGCGTTCGCTCTACAATCCGCACATCGCCACCATGGAAGCGGATCCGACCAAGGCTTACAACCAGGACGACGCGACGGGCTTCATCCGCCTCAACGGTCTGCGCCTGCGCGTGAACTCGAAGGTCAACGGCGTCGCCAACCTCAGTAAGACCGTCCGCTAAGTTCGCCGTCAGGAAAGAAGAAGGGCGTCCCGTTTCGGGACGCCCTTCTTGTTTTAAACTGGAGGCGCGGGTCGGAATTGAACCGACGCATGGGGCTTTTGCAGAGCCCGGCCTTACCACTTGGCTACCGCGCCTTAAGACTGTCAGGCCCATAAAATGCCTCCTCGGGGAGGGCGTTTCAAGGGTTTTGTGCGAGGGCTTCCCTTTGGCCGCATTATCGCCTAAGAACACGGCATGAACCAGCCCCAGCCAGCCTTTCGTGTCGGTCTCGGGTATGATATTCACCCGCTTGTTGCCGGTCGTCCCTGCATCTTGGGCGGTGTGAATATCCCTTCGGAGGTCGGTCCGGATGGGCACTCCGATGCCGACGTGGTGCTGCATGCCGCCGCTGATGCGATTCTCGGTGCGGCTGGCTTGCGCGACATCGGTTACTACTTCCCCAACACCGATTCCGCCATCAAGGGATTGGATTCCGCCGTCATTGTGAAAAAGGCCGTCGCCGAGGCGAAGGCCAACGGTGGCTGGGTGGTCGGCAACGTTGATATCGTGATCATCGGGGAGCGCCCGAAGGTCATGGCGCACGTCGAAGCGATGAAGGTCAACGTGGCCGGAATCATCGGGATTTCCCCTTCCCAGGTGGGCATCAAGGCCACGACCAACGAAGGGATGGACTCGATCGGGCAGGGGAAAGCCCTCGCCGTTCAGGCGATTTGCCTCGTTTTTAAGGGTGTTTAAGGGGGTTTTAAGGCCATCTTAAGGTTCGGGCTTGTGTTTTTGGCCTTAAAATCGAAGAGTGAACGACCCTTCAGTACGAGGGGCACCCTATGGAAAAGACTCTCATCATCCTTAAGCCCGACTGTATGGAGCGCCGTCTCTGCGGCACCGTCCTCGCTCGCTTTGAAGCCGCCGGCTTCGAGATTCAGGCCAGCAAGATGACCCGCCTCACGTCGGCTCAGCTTCGCGAGCATTACGCCCACGTCGCCGACAAGCCCTTCTACCCGGAGATCGAAGCCTTCATGTCTTCCCGCCCGGTCATCGTCGCCGTCCTCGTTGGCGACAACGTCATCTCCCGCGTCCGTGAACTCCTCGGACCGACCAATTCTAAAGTGGCTCCTAAGGGCACCATCCGTGGCGATTTCGGCACCGAGATGATGCGTAATGTTTGCCACGCCTCCGACAGCCCCGCCGCCGCGGATGCCGAGGTTCGCCGTTTCTTCCGTCCTGACGAAGTTTTCGCCCCTGAGGCGAGCCGAGTCTAAGCGAAAGCATAGCAAAATAAGCCCCGCGGTTCGCGCTGCGGGGCTTATCTGTTTGGCAGGTAAACGACGGGCGGCCATCTTGCCTGCATGGAGTTTCATTGCCCAGAATGCGGCCTGCCGATCGAGGTGGCCGATCTCGCTCCGGCCCAGGGCGTCGCGGTCTGTCGCTTCTGCGAGAAGCCGTATCCTTTGGCGGCGTGCCAGCAGGCCGTGCCGTATGAGCAGCGCAACATCGTGCCAGAGCAGGTGCTGCCGAAAGGCGTGACGCTCGCGGAGACCATGGACGGCTTCCGGCTGACGCTTTCGACCCGCAGTTGCATCGCCTTCTTCCTGGTGCCCTTCACCATGTTTTGGGCGGGCGGATCGGTCGGCGGCATCTACGGCACGCAGATCGCCAAGGGGGAGTTCAATCTATGTGATGTCGCTCTTCGGCATTCCGTTCCTCGCTGGCTCGGTCCTCCTCATCGCCATCACCGTCATGGCCGTCGCCGGACGCTGCGTGGTCGAATTGGCCGGAGGTAAGTTCTCGATTCGTACGGGAGCCTTAGGGGTCTACCGGACCCAATCAGCCGCCTGGGACGACGTGGTTTCCTGCCGCCTCACCGAGGCGACGAGTCGCGGGCGCAGCTCTTACACGACCACCTATCAGGTCGAGGTCGAGGTCGAGGGTGGCAAGCCGCTCAGGTTCGGGGGCACCGGGGCCGAGCGCGAGACGGTGCTGTGGCTCAGTCGCTTCCTGGCCGGCCGAATCCAGCGCGGGCGATAATTCCCCGTTGCCCTTGGGCGGGTGAATTGGGCAAAGTCGGCCCATGCTGGATCCCAAGTTCCTCCGCGAAAACATCGATCTCGTCCGCAAAGGCGTTGCCCGGAAGAAATTCCAGGTCGACCTCGACGCCGTGCTGGCCGCTGACGAAGCCCGCCGCCACGCGGTGGCCGAGTTCGAGGTCGCCCGCTCCGCGCAGAACGCCGCGAACAAGGAGATGGCCGCGATGCCGAAGGGCTCGCCGGAATTCCAGGCCAAGGTCGCCGAGATGAAGTCCGCTTCCGCCAAGGTGAAGGAGCTGGAGAAGAAGGTCTCGGAGGCCGAAGAGCAGATGAAGGCCGTCGCGCTTTCCGTCCCCAACATCCCGCACGACTCCGTGCCCGAAGGCCGCACCGAGGCCGACAACAAGGTCATCCTCGAATGGGGCGACCATGCGCAGCTGATCTCCCCGTCCGCTAAGGCTCACTGGGATATTTCCTGGTTCAATAAGGCGATCGACTTCGAGCGCGGCGTGAAGGTCGCCGGCGCGGGCTTCCCGTTCTACATCGGCGACATGGCCCGCCTCGTTCGCGCGCTCATCCAATACTTCCTCGAGGAGGCCGGCGCCAACGGCTACACCGAGGTCCACGCGCCGTTGCTCGTCAACGCCGCTTCCGCCACGGCCACGGGCCAGCTGCCCGACAAGGAAGGGCAGATGTACCATGCGCAGACGGATGATTTCTACCTGATCCCGACGGCCGAGGTGCCCGTCACAAATTTCTTCCGCGACGAGATCCTCGACGAGGCCTCCCTGCCGGTGAAGCGCGTCGGCTACACGCCGTGCTTCCGCCGCGAAGCCGGCAGCTGGGGTGCGCATGTGCGCGGCCTGAACCGTCTGCACCAGTTCGACAAGGTCGAGCTCGTGAAGTGGACGCACCCCGATAAGTCCTTCGAAGAACTCGAGCTCCTGCGTGGCGACGCCGAGCGCTTGCTCCAGAAGCTCAACCTGCCGTACCGCGTGCTGATGATCTGTGCCGGCGACATCGGTTTCTCCCACAGCAAGCAGTATGACCTCGAGGTGTGGGCTGGCGGCCAGAAGCGCTGGCTCGAGGTGTCGAGCTGCTCCAACTTTACCGACTTCCAGGCCCGACGTGCGGGGATACGATTCCGCCCGAAGGATGGAAAGCCGGAGTTCGTCCACACCCTCAATGGTTCCGGCCTCGGTCTGCCGCGCGTCCTCGCCGCCATCTTGGAGAATAATCTCCAGGCCGACGGCACCGTCCGCGTGCCCGAAGCACTCCGTCGCTGGTATGGTAAGGAAACGCTGTCGTTCTGACGTCCGCTTTGGATTGGCAGGGCTTCGGGGTGACGTAGTCTGACCGCGTGCCGATGAGCCTGCCCACTCCCGATGCCTTGCGCGCGGCTGCTTCGCGGTTGCCCCGCTTGCCGTCGCCGCCCGAAGCCAACGGACCCATTGCCATCGCGGTTTCGGGTGGCGCGGATTCGGTCTACTTGCTCTGTGCGCTCTGGGCGGACGAAGGCGTGCGGCCGAGATTACACGTCCTGCACTTCGATCACCAGGTGCGGGGCGAAGCTTCGGCGGAGGACGCCCGTTTCGTCGCGGCCCTCTGCGCCGCCCTCGACGTACCTTGCGTGCTCGGAATGAGGGAAGGGCAGGGGAATGCCTCTGAGGCTGACCTGCGTGCTGCTCGCGACGTGTTCTTCGCCGAACAGCGTCAGGCTCTTGGTTTCGAACTGCTTTGCACCGCACATCATCTCGACGACGTCGTCGAGAACGCGCTGCTCCGCCTTGCTCGCGGCGCCGGGCTCGCCGGACTCGCTGCCCCGCGAGTACTGCAGGACTTCCGCGATGGCCATCGCCGCTGGCGTCCGCTGATCGCCGCAGGCATCGCGAAGCCCGCCTTGCTGGCTTCGCTTCAGACCGCTGGCATCCCTTGGCGTGAAGATGCGACGAACGTTCTGCCCATCGCGGCCCGCAATCGCATCCGTGCTTGGCTCGCCGAGGGCGGCGAAGCGGCCTTGGGCGCAGGATATGCTGATGGGTTCGCGCGTTCTGCCCGCATTATCGGTGAGGCCCAGGCGGCCTTGGTCTGCTGGGCCCGGGAGCTGGGTTGTGTCATTCGTTCCGACGGCACCATGCCCGTCTCCTCGTTGCGTGGCCGGCCCGAGTCCTTGGCCCAGGAGTGCTTGCGGGAGTTTCTACATCACCATGAAATCTCCGACCCCAGCGCGAAATCACTTCTACCGCTCACGTCGGCGATTGTCGTCGGGAGTGACGCCCAATCCGCCGTGCGCGGGATCGTTGTGCGGGTGAAGGGCGGAGAACTTTCTGTTCTGAAGGAGATGGCACCGTCGTTCGGTCCGGACGAGCGGTGCTATGCTGATCGGTTCGCCTGATGACGAAGGCGGCTTACTTGCCGAAATCGTGGAAGTCGACGCGACCCTGTGGGCAAGCCTGTCCCGCGGCGAAATCTCCCCTGCGAAGGAGGTCTACCTCGTCGCGCCGGTTGAGGCCCTCTTTTGGCGAGGGCGAATGGAAGGCGATCGCTACCAGCCGCTCGGCTCATCCGGGTCGGCCAAACTGTCGGACCTGCTCATCAACCGTAAAATCCCCGCGGAAAGGCGGGAAGCTCTCCCGGTGGTGTTGGCCGGTTCCGAGATTCTCTGGGTGCCGGGCCTGCCGCCAGCCGAGTCCAGCCGTCTGGCCGGGCCTACGAAGGGGGCTCTCCGGTTGACTTGGCTTGGCCTCTGCTTAGGTTAAATCTTCTGCCCATGAGTCAAAACGACCAGCCGGATGATAATAAAAACGGCCCCCGCTTGAACGCCAAACCCGTGCTGGTCTGGCTGCTTTTGATGGCAGCCATCATCGCCCTTTTCAACTTTCCGGGCGCGGAGTCCCGTAACGCCGTCCAGAGGCTGGAGGTTACCCAGGTCCTCGCTTACGCCCAAGAGAAGAAGATCAAGAACCTCACGATTCAGCCTAACCCGACCGGCGGTAACAATCGGTGGGTGCACATCACGGGCGAGCTCGAAGTCGCGGGCGCCAAGGAGGACGAAAAGGCGCGCTTCTTCGCCGATGGCAGTCTGACCGAAAAGGCATTCGAGGCGTTGCAAGCTTCCGTTTCCCGCGACTCTTTCAAGGAACTCCCTGCCCAGACGGGCTGGACGATGTTCCTCTACAATGTTCTGCCCACGCTCCTCATCTCGGGGGTGGTGCTGTTCATGATGTACCGGTTCCTCAAGAACGCTAACCGCGGCGCGATGCAGTTCGCGAAATCCCGCGCGCGTCTTAACTCCACCGATAAGGAATCCACGACCTTCAAGGACGTCGCGGGTTGCGATGAGGCCAAGGAAGAGGTGAAGGAGATCGTCGACTTCCTGAAGGACCCGAAGCGTTTCACTAAGATCGGCGCGAACATCCCGAAGGGAGTGCTGATGGTTGGCCCTCCTGGCACGGGTAAGACCCTGCTCGCCCGCGCCGTCGCCGGCGAGGCGGGCGTGCCTTTCCTCAGCATCAGCGGGTCGGATTTCGTCGAGATGTTCGTCGGCGTCGGTGCCGCTCGCGTGCGCGACACCTTTGAACAGGCCCGCAAGCTCGCCCCCTGCATTATCTTCATCGATGAGATCGACGCGGTCGGTCGCCAGCGCGGCGCCGGTGTCGGCGGCGGTAACGACGAACGCGAGCAGACCCTCAACTCCTTGCTCGTTGAGATGGATGGTTTCGATGGCCAAGCTGGCGTAATCGTTATCGGTGCCACCAACCGCTCCGACGTCCTCGACTCCGCCTTGCTCCGTCCGGGACGCTTCGATCGCCAAGTCTTTGTCGACCTGCCCGACTTGCGTGGTCGCGAGGCCGTCCTGGCCGTGCACGCCAAGCGTTTCCAGCTCGCTCCGTCCGTCGATCTGCAGCGCGTCGCGCGTATCACGACCGGCATGTCCGGCGCCGATTTGGCCAATCTCCTCAACGAAGGCGCGCTCCATGCGGGCCGTCGCAACCGCGAGAAGGTCGAGATGTCGGATATCGAGGAAGCTCGCGACAAGATTGCTTACGGCCGCGAGCGCAAGAAGGTCATGGACGAGTCCGACCTTAAGAACACCGCTTACCACGAGGCTGGGCACGCTGTGGTGCAGGCTCTCATCGATGACGGTGCGCTGCCTCTCCACAAGGTCACCATCATCCCGCGCGGACGCGCCCTCGGCATGGCCATGCTCATGCCGACCAAGGAAATCCTCGGTTATTCCCGCAAGCGCCTGCTCGATTACATCTGCATGGCCATGGCTGGCCGCATCGGCGAGAAGGTCATCTCCGGCGAGATCTCCAACGGGGCCTCGAGCGACATCAAGCAGGCCACGCGTTTTGCACGCCAGATGGTCTGCGACTGGGGTATGAGCGACCTGGGTCCCATCGCCTACGGCGAAAATTCGGACACCGTCTTCCTTGGTCGTGAGATTTCGCGCACCCAGAATCACAGCGACGCCACCGCGCGCCGTATCGATGAGGCCATCTCCGCCATCGTGCAGGAGCAGTATGCCCGCGCCGAGAAGCTCATTGCCGACAACGCCGAAGCCCACCGCAAGATCGCCGAGGCGCTTCTGCTGTACGAGACCCTCGACGGCGTGCATGTGATGGAAATCCTGAAGACGGGTTCCATTCAGACGCCGATCGCCGGTCCCGTCGTGGCGGCTACTCCGGCGGCGGACGTCGCCCCGTCTCCGGCTAGCCCAGCCGCCGACGCTGGTCCCGGTCTGCAGTCCTCGCCCAGCCCCGCTTGAGGTTTGCCCTCGGCTGGCCGGGAAGGTAGGGTGGGGCATGGTCATCGGACTCACGGGCGGTATCGGCTGCGGCAAGTCCGCGGCGGCCGCCTGCTTTGCCGAGCTCGGCTTCAACGTGGTCGACGCCGATCAACTGGCGCGGCAGGTGTTGGAGTCCGCTCGTTGCGTGAGCCAGCTGCGGGCCCGCTGGGGCGACGCCTGCCTGGGGCCGGAGGGTCGGCCTAATCGCCGATGGATCGCGACCAAAGTTTTCGACGACCCGGCGGAACGGGCCTTCCTCGAGGGCCTGACGCATCCCGAGGTGGCCCGACTTCGGCAGGCGGCCGTGGTAGATACGAAACGGCATCACGTGGTCGAGATTCCGCTCCTTTTTGAAAAAAACCTGACGACAGGATTCGAGTTCATCGTGTGCGTCGCTTGCTCCGAAGAGGTGCGCCGGTCCCGCCTGCTTAAAAAGGGCCTCACCGATGAGGATATTTCACGCCGTATCGCTTCACAAATGCCTCTTGCGGAGAAGGTTAAGCGCTCGGATGTCGTCTTTTGGAACGACGGTGAGCTGGAATTCCTGCGTGCGCAGGTCGCGGTGCTGGTCGGCCGAATTCCAGCCCCGTAAATACGGCCATCTTTGGTTAATTTGCGGTTGCGGGCAAGGTGCCCCGATTTAGGGTGATTTTCCCCATTGTTCTCCTCTCTGAGGAACAATCTCCCTACCCCATCTTCCGCTCCGGATTTCCCCACTGTGACGACCGCCGACGACTACGTCATCCAATTCATTCAGGACAAGGGACTAGTGTCTCTTGCCGATGTGACTGAGGCCCGTGCCGCCATTGAGCCCGTCCCGGATGGCCAGAATGCCGACACCCTCGCCCTCGCCAAGTTGGTCGAGACTAACAAGGTCGCGTGGACTAAGATTACGGCCGCCCTCAGCCAGGAGTTCGACATGGAAGTCGTGGATGTTGCGCAGGTCACGCCCTCCGATGACATCCTGAAGCTCATCAGCCGCGAACAGGCCGAGAAGCATAACATCCTGCCGCTGCAGATGGACGGTACTGAGCTGCTCTTGGCTATCTCGGATCCGCTCGACACAGAGACCATCGATTCCGTCTCGCGCGTGCTCAAGCTCGCCATCAACCCCAAGTTGGCTCCACCGGACGCCCTTAAGGAAGCCATTTCACGCTGTTATAACGGTGGTCAGATTGGTGGGTCCAATTCCTATTCCGACATCCTGGGCAAGAGCGGCGATGACGGCCTATCCGTCGAGCTCCCGCAAGGCGGCGACGTCAAGGAAGACGACGCGCCGATCATTCGTTACGTCAACTCGCTCATCGTCGACGCCATCCGTCGCAAGGCTTCAGACATCCACCTTGAGCCTCTGGAGAAGCGCTTCCGCGTCCGTTTCCGTGTCGACGGCGTTCTGCAAGAGATGAAGGGCCCGCCCAAGCGTCTCCAACCTTCGATCATCTCCCGACTTAAGCTCATGGCGGAAGTCTCGCTCGCCGAGAAGCGGATTCCGCAGGACGGACGCATCCAGGCCCGCACCGGTGGACGCGACATCGACTTGCGCGTCTCGGTGCTCCCGACCGTCTACGGCGAATCGATCGTCATGCGAATCCTGGACAAGGAGGGCCTCAAGCTGGGCCTCCCGGAGCTGGGTTTCTTCGCCGACGACCAAGCCAAGTTCCAGGGCCTGATCTCGGGCTCGGATGGCGTCTTCCTTGTTACCGGTCCGACCGGTTCGGGTAAGTCCACCACGCTTTATTCGGCCCTGAACTACATCAACAAGCCGGACCGAAAGATCATCACCGTCGAAGATCCCGTCGAATACCAGATGGCCGGTATTAACCAGGTGCAGGTGAAGCGCGATGTCGGGATGACCTTCGCCGCTGCCCTGCGTGCCATGCTTCGTCAGGCGCCTAACATCGTGATGATCGGTGAAATCCGAGATTTAGAGACGGCGGAAATCGCAGTCAACGCGGCCCTCACCGGCCACATGGTGTTCTCGACCCTGCACACCAATGACTCCGTCAGCTCCGTCACCCGACTCGTCGATATCGGCGTCAAGCCCTTCCTCGTGTCCGCTGCCTTGCGCGGCGCGCTCGCGCAGCGGCTGGTGCGTCGCAATTGCCAGGCTTGCGCGGCCCCTTATAAGCCGACCTCGAAGGAACTCTATTCCATCGGCATGACGGAGCAGGACCTCGCCAGCGCCACGCCCATGAAGGGCGCCGGCTGCCCGAAGTGCGGCGAGCGTGGCTACAAGGGCCGTCGCGGCGTCTTTGAGCTTTTTGTCATCACCGAGGAGGTTCAGGAAATGATTTACGGCGGCTCCAACCTCGTCGACCTCCGCCGTAAGGCCCGCGAGGCTGGCATGCGCACCATGCGCGAAGACGGCCAGCGTAAGGTCGCCTCGGGCATGACCACCATCGAGGAAGTGCTCGGTGCCACCGTCGCCGACGACGTCATCTGACCCTATGGCCTACGAGATGAACCAGTTGCTGGAGGCCATGATCGAGAATGGCGCTTCGGACTTGCACATCCGCGTGGGCCGTTCCCCCAGCCTCCGCGTCAACGGCGAAATCATCTCCATCGACGGGCCGGCCCTCACGGAGGCCGAGGCCAAGACTATGGTCATGGCCATCGTTCCGCCGGGTCAGGTCGCACGCCTTGCGGCCGATGGCGGCTGCGATTTCGCCTTCTCCTTCCGCGACAAGATTCGCCTGCGCGTCAACGCGTTCCGCGGCCTCGGCGGCCATGGCATGGTGCTGCGCTTGCTGCCGTCGGCGATGTTCACGCTCGAGCAGCTGCGGCTTCCGCCGGTCATCAAGGATATCCTCACCCGCTCGCGCGGCCTGGTACTCGTGACGGGTCCCACCGGCTCCGGTAAGTCGACCACGCTCGCCTCGATGATCAACTGGATCAACGAGAACGAACAAGGGCATATCATCACGATTGAGGATCCGATCGAGTACACCCATGCCCATAAGAACTGCCTGATCACGCAGCGCGAAGTCGGGGCTGACCTGCCTTCCTTCGCGGAAGGGGTGCGTTCCGCGCTCCGTCAGGATCCCGACGTCATCCTCATCGGCGAGATGCGCGACCTCGAGACTATCGAGGCCGCCGTCACCGCCGCGGAGACGGGTCACCTCGTCCTTGGCACGCTCCACACCTCTGGCGCCACGCGCACGATTGACCGTATCATCGACGCTTTCCCGGCGACCGCCCGCGACCAGATTCGCGCCCAGCTTTCCACTTCCCTTAGCGCCGTGATCTCGCAGTGCCTGCTGCATACCACCGATGACAAACGGGTCGCGGCGTTTGAGATCATGCTGCGCACCGACGCCATCGGCGCGAAGATTCGCGAGGGCAAGACCTACCAGTTGCTCACCGATATCGAGACCGGTGGCGCCCGCGGCATGCGCACCCTCGACAGCGATCTGCTCGCTCTTTTCTTCCAAGGCACCGTGTCCGAGGAGGAAGTCTTCAATTACTGCCAGAGCCCCGAGGCCATGCGCGAGCGCATGCGCGGCGGGGCCGCGGCGCGTTAAAACCCTCCCCAACTCCTTTCCCTCCATTCCCATGTTCGACGACCACAGTGACGTGATCCGTGATATCGCCCTCGAGGCCGGCCTCGTGACGCCTGCCCAGGCCGAGGAGATCTGGGAGTCCCACGCCACTACCGGAAAGTCTTTCAGCGATAGCCTCATGGACGCCGGGCTGGCTGACCGCCCGACCATCTTGCAGGCCATCGCCGACCACCTTCAGGTCCAGTTCTATTCCGCCGTGCCGGCCGACCCGGGTGAAGCCCTGACCAAGTTGCTAAAGGCGCCGCAGGCCCACAAGTACGTCGTGCTGCCCGTCGCTGACGAGGCTGGTAAACTCACGCTCCTTGCGAAGGACCCTTTCAATTCGTCCGTCATCAGCGAACTCAGCTTCATCCTGCAGAAGGATATCGAGCTGGCCGTGGCCGACCCGGCGCAGGTCGAGGCCGCCGTCACGCGCGTCTACGGCGAAGCCACTTCCTCTTCGATGGAAGAGCTGCTGGGCGAATTCGGCGAAGTCGATACCGCCGCCGTCACCGATGAGGATGTCACCAAGCAGGCCAGCCAAGCTCCGATCATCCGCTTCGTCGACCTCGTGCTCCAGGAGGGCGTCAAGGCCAAGGCGTCGGACATTCACTTCGAGCCGTTTGAGCATGAGTTCCGCATCCGTCTCCGCATTGACGGCTCGCTGTACGAAATGGCACCTCCGCCCAAGAACCTTGCCTCGGCCGTCATCGCCCGCGTCAAAGTCCTCTCTTCGCTCAACATCGCCGAGCGACGCGTGCCGCAGGACGGTCGCATCAAGACCACCATCAGCGGCCGCCAGATCGACCTGCGCGTGTCGACGTTGCCGACCCAGTTTGGTGAATCCGTGGTGCTCCGAATCCTAGATAAGACCGTCGTCAACTTGAGCCTCGAGGCTCTCTCGATGCACGACGATATCAAGGAAGGCATCCGCGCGATGGTCAGCCGACCTAACGGCATCTTTATTGTCACCGGCCCGACTGGTTCCGGCAAGACGACCACGCTTTACTCGGCGCTCCGCGAGGTGAACACCGAGGACGTCAAGATCCTGACCGCCGAAGACCCCGTCGAATACGAAGTCGAAGGCATCATGCAGGTGCCGATCAATCACCAAGTCGGGCTGACCTTTGCCGCCGCGCTCCGCTCGTTTCTCCGACAGGACCCGGACACCATCATGGTCGGTGAAATCCGAGATCTCGAGACCGCGCAAATCGCCGTGCAGGCCTCGCTGACCGGCCACGTCGTACTTTCCACGCTCCACACCAACGATGCCCCTGGCGCCGTCACCCGACTCATCGACATGGGGCTGGAGCCGTTCCTCATCTCGGCGTCCCTCGAGGGGGTGCTGGCCCAGCGTCTGCTCCGTCGCGTCTGCAAGACCTGCCGCACGGCCTACGAGCCAGATAAGGACGTCGTCAATATGCTCGATGTCGATGCGCTCGAGATTGCTAACAAGAAATTCTACTACGGTAAAGGCTGCGCCGACTGTAATCGTTCCGGCTACAAGGGCCGCCAAGGCCTCTTCGAACTGATGACGATCAACGACCAGCTCCGCTCGCTCATCACGCAGAAGTCGCCGACGCTTGTCCTCAAGCAGAAGGCCATCGAATCAGGAATGCGTCCGCTCCGTGAAGACGGCCTGCGCTGCATCTTCGACGGCCATACTTCCATCGAGGAAGTCCTTAAGTATACCTAACTTTCACAAACCCCCACTACTCCCATGCCCGACTATAAGTACACCGCCATCGATCGCAACGGGGCGCAGACCTCCGGCAAGATCGAAGCCACCAATGACGAACAGGCCCGCCAGAAGCTCATGGCGAAGGGCCTCATGGTCACCACCCTCGCCAACGACGCCGGCTCGGCGAAGCCCGCCGCCGCCCAGGCCGCCCCGGCCAAGGGTGGGTTCACGTTTGGCTCCAAGGTCAGCCAGAATGACGTCACAATCATGACGCGTCAGCTGGCGACACTCATCGTCGCCGGCCTGCCGCTCTTGCGCGCCCTTGAACTGATCACCAAGCAGGAGCGTAATCCGGCCTTCAAGGTCATCCTCGCTAATGTCGCCGACAGCGTCTCCCAGGGTAATAACCTTTCCGAGGCCATGCAGGCTCATCCGAAGGTCTTCGACAAGCTCTTCGTCAACATGATCCGCGCCGGCGAGGCGGGTGGCGTGCTCGACAAGGTCCTCGACCGTCTTGCGAAGTTCCGCGAAAAGGCCGAGCGCATCCAGAAAAAGGTCAAGTCCGCGCTGGTTTACCCGGGCGTCGTCATGTCCGTGGCCATCATCATCGTCTACATCCTCATGGTGAAGGTCGTCCCTTCTTTCCAGAAGCTCCTCGACGGCCAAAAGACGGAGATGCCACCGCTGACGAAGTTGGTCATCGGTATCTCCCAGTTGCTCACGGTCTACTGGTGGGCCACCCCCATCCTCGTGTTCGGTATTTACTTCTTACTGAAGCAGTGGCTGTCGACCGAGAAGGGCAAGGAACTCTTCGATCGCATGATTTTCCGACTGCCCAAGGTCGGGGCCTTCGTGCAAATCGTCTCGGTCTCGCGCTTCGCCCGCACGTTTGGTACGCTCATGGCTTCCGGGGTGCCGATCTTGCAGTCCATCTCCATCACGCGTGACACGCTCGATAATGTCGTCATCGCGAAGTCGCTGGAGCGCGTGCATGACCGCGTCCGCGACGGTGAGCCACTCTCCGTGCCGCTCGAGCAATCCGGCGTCTTCCCGCAGATGGTGACCTCCATGATCCAGGTCGGAGAAGAGACGGGCCAGCTGCCCGAGATGCTCAATCGCGTCGCGGATATCTATGACGAAGAAGTGGACAACGCCGTGACCGCGCTGACTTCCATCATCGAACCGGTGCTCATCGTCTTCCTCGCCGTCGTTGTCGGTGCCATCGTGCTCGCGATGTTCCTCCCGCTCATCGCGCTTATCACCAAGATGACCGGCGGCGGCTGAGCTGACTCGAGGAGTCACGACGAAGCCCGATCCGCAAGGAGTCGGGCTTTTTCGTGTCCAGGGCAGGGGAGTGATTCCCCCAAAAAGGAGGCGGCTTGCATACCCCTATGCAAGCCGCCTGTTTTTTACTGCTTTATCTTACTTACCCCATTGTCCCGTAGGACAAATTTAATATCTGATAACGTGCAATTAATTGCGGCCGCTTCAAGCCTATTTCCAATCTTTTTGGCCACTCGTTTAAGTGACTGCCCTTCAAGGGCTTAAAATTGGGTGCAGGGGTAGGATTTGAACCTACGACCTTCAGGTTATGAGCCTGACGAGCTAACCGGGCTGCTCCACCCTGCAATAAGTGGGAGGCGAAGGAGAAAGCGGCTAGAGCCGAGTCGCAAGCCATTTCTTATGCGAGTTCAACCTCGGCGTTCTGGGCAAAAAGGGTTGAAGCAGGCGGGTCAGAGGGGAAGATTAATCACCCCCTTCTCGCGATGACTGAAGAAACACCCACGCCCCCTCCCGGCGAAATCCCTCCAGCTGACCAGGTCAAGGTCGACGCGGACTCTATCGTATCCAAGCGCCGGAAGCTCAACTTCTGGCAACGTATTGGCGCCAGCGGCCTTTCCGTCTCCTTGGCGATTCACGTCTTATTGGTCTTCATCGCCGCCGCCTTCGTCGTCTCGACGGTCACCGACAGCGGGAGGAAGGATCCGAATACCTTCGCCACGGGCGCCGGCGGCGGTTCCGGCGGCGAGCGCGTGAAGAGCACCGAGCGCAAGGTCAAACCAAAGAACGTCAAGTCCTTGGCCAAGACGACGACCCGTATTACTTCTAAGAGTGCCTCGGCTTCCATTGCGCTCCCCGATATGCCGAGCTCCGCCTCCGCTTCCTCGATGATCTCGGGGGCGATGGCTGGCGGTGCGTCTAAGGGCTTTGGCGGCGGCGCCGGCGGTGGCATCGGTGCTGGCAAGGGCATGGGCTCCGGTGGCGGCAAGAACTTCGTCGCCCGTCCGGTCATGGGAGCGAACATCTTCTCGCAGCGCCTGGCGGTCTACTTCGACGCTTCGGCCTCGATGCTTCCTTATCTCGATCGCGTCGAAGCGGAAATTCGCGATAAGTTCCCGTATGCTGACGTCTTCCTCAGCAACGGCGTGTTCATCGACGTGCATGATAACGAGATCGTCGGCGGCGACAAATTTAAGGGTACACCGTTCCTGAATCGTCCCACCAGCGGAGGTTCCAAGAAGAACGCCAAGGGTGAGCTCGTCCCCACCGAGACTAATCCAGCTAAGCTCACCACTCAGGGCCGCGCGATCCTCAAGAAGTATGCCGATAACTTTAAGAAAGGCTCCGTCGGTGGTTGGATCGACATCCTTAAGGATGACCGCACCTACGATGCGCTGATCATTTTCTCTGACTTCCAGGACGGCGTCCGCCAGATCCGCACCAAGGCGATCGGCAATGTGTCGGCCTACAAGCCCGACAAGGGCATGCGCGCCGACCCGCCCGTCGTCTTCTCCGATCGCACCAATCAGGGCGGCGGCTTTGCCCGTTCGGTCACCCTCATCGCCAGCGGCGGTGCCTCCGGCCAGCCGGTCGTGCAGTGTAAGGAGACCACGGGTCTGATTGTCGGCATGGTTGCCCTCGGCTCGGGTATCCCTCCAGGCACGACGGTCATCGAGATCAAGGATAACGTCAGCTTCACTCTCAGCAAGCCCCTCACCGCCGCCCCCTCCGGTCGCGTCGTCTGTAACAACGGCGGCGACAAGCGCTTCCCCGAAGAGAAGAAGTGGGAAGACGAGTGGGAGAAGGCCTTCGCCGGTGCCCGCGAGAATAAGGGACCTCGTCTCTATCTCATCAGCACCTCACGTGCCTACGGCAACAAGCCCGGGACCATCCTTCAGCGCTGCGTCTCCGCTTCCGACGGCAGCGCAATCATGGTCAAGTTTGGTAACGCCAAGAAGGGCACCAACACGGTCAATGACCTGCATAACTATGACGACCTTTACGTCGGTATGCCGGTGAGTGGCCGCGGGCTTCCCGACGGCGTCACTCTTGTGGCGATGCCGACCTTCAAGGAGATCCTCGACCCCGAGGATCCCGAGAAGAAGCGCAAGAAGCGTATCGTCGACAAGCAACTCACCATCTCCGCCCCGGTGCTCGAAGATTCCACTAACGCGGTCTTCGCCTTCACCCCGCTCATTCAGGCGGTGGGTACGCTCGCCAAGGATTCCAAAGTCATCGACGATGTCTCCGGCTCGATTGACCTCAATCCAGGCATGATCGTCGTGGATGGTCGCTTCCCCTTGGCCACCAAGGTGATCTCGGTGACCCCGAACAAGGCCGCCGCTGGATTCTTTACGGTTGAGATGTCGGCTCCCGCCAGCGCCACTGCCGCCAACGCGGTCCTGCGTTTCCGTCCGGCTGCTTCGACCACGGGTAACTCCCGCGGTGCCGCTCCGACTCGTTAAGAGCTGTTCCATCGGACCGAAAGGCGAAGCCACCCGGCTTCGCCTTTTTTGTCCTTAGGGCATAGTCCCCACACGATATAAACAAAATATGATTCCCATGTCCCTCGCCCGCTCGCACTATTGAGACAACCCCACTAAGATGAATTCCCCAAAGATTTTCACAATCCTTGCGCTGGTCTTGCTCTCCGCCTTCGCCCACGCGGCCAAGACCGGCGGTAAGTCCGGGGGTGGTGACGAGCCGGCTCCGCGTATCGCGGTCTACCTGGATTGCTCCAGCTCGATGGTGCCCTACCTCGAGGCCGTCGAGGCCGAGGTCCGGAAGCAGTTTCCCGACGCCGACGTGTTCAAGGTGCCCGCTATCAAGGTCTGGGTCGATGGCTCCGTCGTCCGTGGCGGCGCGGCGACCGTGCTGCCGCATAAGCCCGCTAATGACGGACCAAGAGTCAGCCTCGACACAAGTCGCCTCAGCCCGACAGGTAAGGAGATCTTGGCCCGCTATAAAGGTAATTTTGAAGTTGGTTCCGTCGGCGCCTGGGTGGATATCCTGCGCACCGAAAAGCGCTACGACGCGTTGGTAATCTTCTCCGACTTCAATGATCAGGTCGAACAGGTGCGGCAGTTGCGCTCGGGCCGGCCGCTGCTGCAGACTTACGTCGACGACGCCGGGCAGCGCTCCCTTCCCGAGGCGGAAATCAAGGATGACCGCACTGTCGCCGAGAAGGCATGGGAAGACGTCTGGGTTGGTTCCTTCGATCTCGCCAATGCTGGCAAGGCTCCCGCACTCTATCTTTTCTCCACGCGTAATCCGGCCAGTCGGATCTTGCAGAAGTCGGCCGATGTCTCGGGCGGAAAATTCACGCTCATCGACTGGCTTCGTCCCGACGGCCCGCCTAAGCCTGCGAACTGAGGCCTGTTCCTGAGGTCATCCTGCGGTCGGGATGCAGGGTGAACCTGTGCGCTTGCTCGCTTGATGCGGGCCATGGGTTCTTAGCCTTGTGGGATGGATCATCCCGAGCCTTTTGTGGCCGGTCAGCGACGCGCTCCGGCGCGTTCATGGCGCGGCCTCCTGCTATCGTTGGGGTTGCATGGCTTGCTCGTCGTGGTCGCTTGTTGGGTCGTGTTCCATGAGCCCACGCCCCCGCCTAAACGGGAGTTCACTTCGCATGCGGTGTCCGGGGGCAAGTCGGGCGGGCCAGCGGCGACTCATCCCGTTCAGCGTAAGCCGAAGGTACCGACCCCACAGAAGCGGCTCACTTCGAAGTCTGCCAGCGCGACCTTGGCGCTGCCGCCCATGAAGGCGATGACGCCGGAGATGGGGTTAGCTGGACTGTCCGGTGGACAAGGGAAGGGCGGCTTCGGGCGCGGGCAGGGTGCCTTCGGCGGCAATGGCCTGGGCGCTGGTTTGGGTAACCGTGCCGGGTTTGTCGGCCGTCCGGTGATGGGCGCCTTCATCCGCGCGAAGCGTGTCGCGGTCTATCTCGATTGCTCCGGTTCGATGCGCTCCTATCTGCCGCGGGTCGAAGCGGAGATCCGCAAGCAGTTTCCCGATGCTGATGTGTTTCGTTTCGATGGCGCCCGGGTTGTCGGCTTGGGGGACATGGTGGTCTTCGGGCGACGGTTCCACGGCGACGCCCCGCGTCTGCGCGAAGGTCCGACGCAGACCGCGCTCGAGACGCTGACGCCGAACGGCCGCTCCGTGCAGGCCAAGGTTCGGACCGCCTGCGAGAAGGGCTCGCTGGGCGCGTGGATGGATCGGCTATTGGCGGAATCCTACGATGCCTTGGTGGTCTTCTCCGATTTTCAGGATGGCGTGAGGCTCTATGAAACGAAGAAGGGCGAACCGAAGATGGTCTATTCGGATAGTTCCTACCACAAGGTCGGGGGCGTCCAGAAAGGCCACACCCGTTGGCAACGGGAGTGGCTGGAGGCCTTCGCCAAGGCGCCGAGCGGCGCCGGTCCGAGGCTTTACCTCTTCACTGTCCAAAAGGAGCCGCAGGCTTTCCTTCAGGCCTGCGTAGCAGCGTCGGGAGGAGCCTCAACTTCGGTATCCTGGCTGAAAAAGGGTGGGCGCAAGGCGTCGCCTTGACGGTTGCACCCTTCGGCGGGACGGCTTGGATAGGCGCATGGCTCCTTTCACGGTAGATTACCGCGCCAACTTCTCCGATACCGATGCCGCGGGCATCGTGCATTTCTCGACGGTCTTCTTCTGGGTCGAGGCGACCGAAGAGGCTTTGTTCCGTCAACTAAAGCTCCCCTTCCTCCGCACCGAAGGCGCGAAAATCACCGGCTTCCCGCGCGTCCGCGTCGAGTGCGACTTCCTTTCGCCGATCTACCGTGAGGACGTCGTCACTGTCTCCCTTACGCCTATTGAAATCGGCGACAAGAAGCTCGTTTGGGGCTTTACCGCCGCCGTCGGCGAACGTGCCGTGGCCAAGGGCGCCCTGACGACCGTCTACGCCTGGCGCGAAGCGCAGGGCCCCATGTCGGCCGCGCTCGTGCCGCTCGACGTCAAGACGGCCCTGCAGAATCACTTCGGCGCGTGAGGGAGGCAGCGACAATCAGCGAAGGTGCGGTCTCCCGGGTCGGCTTGGCCGCCGTCGTCCTCGCCGCCTTACTCTGGTCGGCGATCAGTTTCATGCCTCCGGGGCCTTTGCATGCGGATGAGGCCGTCCAATGGTCTCTCGCCAAGGAACTCTCCGAGGGCACGCCCTATAGTTCGCATCAGGACAAGTTCCACGGGCCGACGCTGGCCACGTTCCTACTCATCTCGGCTAAGCTGACGGGCACCGCGCCGATGGACATGGACGAGCATTACCTCCGCAGCGTCGTTTCGATCTTCCTCGGGCTTATGGCGGCTGCGGCTCTCATCCTGCCGGGTATCGGTCGGTCAGTCCGTTACGCCACCGCAGGTTTCGTCGTTCTGACGGCAGGCTGCACGCCGTTTAGCTATTACTTCGTCCAGGAGATGCTGCTGGTCACGGGCTTCGTCTGGGGGGTCGCGTTGTGGATGCGCGCCGAAGGCTCGCCGCCTTCTTCCCGCTGGTGGCTTCTCTCCGGCGCGGCTTTCGGTTTCGCCCTCGCCTGTAAGGTCACCGCGGCGGCTTACCTTTTTCTGTTCATCGTGGCCTTGCTGCTGTTGCGTCGCTTTGTGCCCGACCGGCGCTGGCTTCGTTTTGGCTTCGGCTTGGTCGCATCTTGGGCCTGCTTCCAGTCCGTCGGCTTCACGGATCTCGATGGCCTGCGGACCTGGTGGGTGCAGCTGGCCCGGGCCCTCGGCGTCGCGAGCGGCCATTCTGAAGACACCTTACTCGCTGCCAGTCTGGCGCCATGGGGCTGGGCTGCGGCTTGGTTGGCGGTCTTCGCGTTCGCTCGTTCTGGTCTTTCGCTCGCCGGTTGGCGGAGCCGTCATGAAGCTGATCTCCCTTGTCTGGCCGCCTTCCTCGTCTTCCTGTTTCACCTCGCGCTGCCCTATAAGACTCCGTGGCTCCTGCTGCTGGTCTTCTCGCTACCTCTGACGCTCGCGCTGCCGTATCTCCTCATCGGACGCACCGTGCGGGCGCTGGTCCTTGCACCCGCCTTGGTGACGGTCGCACTGATGGCCCAGATGTCGCTGTCTTCCCATACGAAGACGTCGGTCGCAGTCCCAGACTTTCATCATAAAGTCGCGAAGCTGGCCAAGGCTTACGGTGATAAGTTCTATATCGCGGTGGAAGGAGGGCATTACTGGCCGCTCCCTTATTATCTCCGGGCGCACCGGGTCGGCTACGGAGACTTCCCGCAGGCGGCCAAGGCGCCGCTCCGGCTGATCCCGGCGACCGATGCGAGCGAACCGGTCGTCCCAGGGTATACTGTCTCGAGCCTGACCCTGCGCGAGGGCGGCGATCGCTATTGGGTGCTGGTTGCCAAAGGCTACGAAAGCGTTTTCATCGGTAAGTAAGCCATGGAAGACACCCCTATCATCCACAACTTCTCGCACGAGGCCTTCGGCTCCCGTTTCTGGGTGCGCATCGCCTCCGAAGACGGCGTCTATGCGCGCAATGCCGCCGAGGCGCTTTTCCAGCTGCTCGACGACCTCGATTTCCAGACCGACCGTCGCCACGACAGCGGACCGGTCGCTTCGATCAACCAGATGCCTGAAGGGGCGATGGTTGCCACCTCCGAACACGTGCAGGCTCTCTGGAATTTCTCGAAGGACGTGAGCGCCGACACCAACAAGGCGTTCGACGCCACCGCCGGCGCTTTGTTCGACTATTGGAAGAACCGCGGCGACATGCCTTTGAATCCTGACGATCAAGCTTGGACGCAGATCATGTCGGCCTACCGTGAAGGTGAATTCCGCCTCGATGGTTGCGAACTCCACTGCGTCAAGTTCGGCACCGCCGTCGACTTTGGCGCCATCGTCCGCGGCTACGCGCTGGATCGTATGGCTGACACGCTCGAAAGCAGCTGGGGCATCCACCGTGCTCTGCTGATGGCCTCGGGTAGCGTCACCCTCGCCCTTGACCCTCCTGGCGAATCCGCTGGCTGGCGCATCGGCGTCGGGGCTAATTCTGAGATCAAGCTCTGCCGCTTCGCCATGGCCAGTAAGACGGCCGACACGACGCACGGCAATCTTGTCGACCCTCGCACGGGTCAGGTGATTTCCTTGCCCGGTCCAGTGCGTGCCATTGCAACTTCTGCCCTCGAGGCAGAGGGACTGGCGATGGCTGGCGCTGTCCTCAACGCCTCCGAGGCCGAAGAATTCGTCAACCGCGGCTGCAGTCGCGGGCTCTGGCTGCCGGACGGAACCAAGCTGGGTTCGGTGACGTATTTTGAGGTGACCGATCGTACGTTGCCTGAAGCTACGACGACATCCGCGGAAGAGTCGGCTACCTGAGCTTGGTCTCGATGTCCCGTAGCAAGGTCTCGCGGTTACCGGAGAATAGGTAGACGTCGGAGCCGAGGCGTCGGAGCGCGGCCTGCAGGACTTCCTTCGACGGGCGACGGTTCTCCATCAGCCGGCGTAGGTAGGTCTCGAGGTCGGCCGCGATGCGCGGGTGGTCGAGCTTCAGCTGCACGATTTGCTGCAGTACGGCCTGGCTGCTTTCGTTCTGCAGGTGGGCTTGGATAAGGACGTCGTTGGCCTCGTCGTAGCGCTTAGCAATAATCAGCTTACGACTCGCCGAGATCAGCACCTGGGGTGGCACCTTCCGGTTCTGCATCAGTTTCTGGAGATTGATCGAGCCGATCTCCGTCTGACCGTCGGCGAAGTAGGCGATGGTCCGCAGGGCTTCAAAGGCCATGCGGGTCTCGGCCACCCACTGGTCGCGCTCCGCCTGCTTGTAGAGCTCGTCCACCAGGAGGATGGTCTCGCGTGCGCGACCGGCGTTCAGCAGGCATTCCACGTGGACCAGGTCGAAGCGGACGCGATTGGGGAAGCGGCGCTCCTTGGCGAGCTTCGCCAGGCGGGCAGTGAGGGCGACGTCGGCGGTCTCGTTGCCGAAGCGCGCGAGGTCGAGCATCGCCTGCTCTTGGTTGCCGTAGCGAGCGATAGCCTTTTCCGCGATGGTCGAACGGGCGGAACGGTTAGCGTCACCTGGCAGGAGGTAGAGCGATTGGATGAGCGGGCCGGGTTTATCCGGCATGCTGATCGCCAATAGATCGAGGCAGTCTTTGGCTCGTGAAAGCTCTCCGCTTTCCTTCAGCCAGCGGGCCTTCATCTCGAGGAGCCTGATGCCGGCGGGGTAAGCCGCGAGGGCGGCATCAAGTTCGGCCAGAGCGCCGCCGCGATCCCCGCTCTCCCAGAGAATCTGGCAGTTGAGCAGGTAGCCGTCCGCGGTCTGGTCGAGCCGGTAATCCTTGATGAACTTCAGGGCCTCGCTGAAGTTGCCACGAAGGAAGTGGGCCTGGGCCGCCGCGAGACGAAGGTCCGCCTGGATTTCAGGCGATACATCCTTGTCGTCCTGATACTTGGCCGCCGTCGCAATCAGCCGCGCATCTTGGTCGAGCATGAAGCAGCGGGTGATGTATTGGCGGAAATAGTCGGGGTCCTTCTTGGCGAAGACGAGCGACTCTTCGAGCAGTTGATAGGCGTCGAGAGGGCGCTGGAACTGGAAGAATAGATCCGCGCAGAGCCGTTGGGCTTCGAGATTAGCCGGGGTGAGCTGCGCGCCAGTGCCGATGTAGCGCGCGAACTCGGCGTAGTCCTGCCGGGCAAGCGCCGCTTTGGCGACGCTGACGAAGTATTCCCCCTTGCGGTAGAGATGCGCGGACCGGCCGTACGTGTCCTTGACCGTGAGGAGCTTCGCCCGCTCCCGGAGGCGGATTTGCTCCTTGTCGCGGAAGAGGTTGGTGGCGGAATTGACCACGGAGTCCGGGAGGTAGAGGTACATGTCGGCCCGGCGCGTGGTCGGGATGCCGTTCATGAAGCGCTCCTTGAAATAGTTCACTTCCGACAAGGCTACCCAAAGGATCAGCAGGAAGACCGGGAAGAGCAGGGCGATTCGCTTCCAGCTCGGGCGATACTTACGTTCTTTGTACCCAATCGCTTCGACGATGACCATCCCCAGCAGGATAGGGTAGCTCGAGCGTGAACTCTGCCCTTGGCCGTAGACGTAATGGGGGTCGGCTGACATGCCTGCCACGATGTTCCTGCTCCCCTCGGGGCGGGCAAGAGCGGATTGCCCGTCAGAGGCTCGCGGCGGCCTCTTGGGCGGTCTGGACGGGAGCGAGGCAGGTCTGGCCTACGCAGACGGCAAAGCCGGTCGTAGCAGGCGCGGCGATAAGGAAGACGGGCCGATACGGCCGGGTCTGGGGCGCGGTCTTCTCGTCGCCGTTTAGGGCCTGGCGCAGTTCCTCCCAACGCCCGGATGCTTTGACCGTCGCATGACCGATGGCGAAGCGGGCGATACCGTCCAAGGCATGGGCGACGCCGTTGGGCACGTTCTTGCAGAGGCCACCGTAGGCGGTGGAAAGATCGGCAAACTCACGCGCCCAGCGGGTGTCCGTGGAAAGCATCTGGATCTGCCCGAAGCCGTGGAGGAGCGAGGAGTTGCCCGCGGGTACGGCGTTATCGAACCAATCCTTCTGGCGGACGGAAAGGTCGTCGCGGTCGGCCGATACGACAAAGGAGCCGACGGAATGCGGATCGCCGAATAGAGTCTGCGAGGCCAACAGGAGGCGCTCGGCTCGGTCGGCGTAAGGATGGGACAAACCTGGGCGGACCCAGTGGGCGTAGGCGGCCAAGGCGAGCTCCGCTTCGGCGAGCCAAGCGTAGTCGCTGAGGTTGCCGACCAAGGTCGTCTTGTCGCCGTGCGCGACGGAAAGCAGCTTGGCGCCGCCTTCACGGGCGAAGCGCGTCCACAGGTTGGCTTCGGTTTCGATGGCGAGTTCGACCCATTCCTTGCGCCCCAGGATCCAGCCGGCCTTGGCGAGGTTACCCACGAGCAGGGCGTTCCAGCTGAGGAGGTTCTTATCGTCGCGCGCAGGCTGGGGACGCTGATCGCGGATCGCGAGGAGCTTGGCCCGCGCGGTAGCGAAGCGTTGCCGTGCCGCGTGGTCACCCTTGAGCTTGGGGATATTCTTCCCTTCGAAGTTTCCCTTATCGGAAAGGCCGTAGGCCTGCGCGAAGGCGAACGCTTCGTCGCCAAGGGCCGCCGCTACTTCCGGCGCGGTCCAGACATAGGTGGTGCCTTCGTGATGATCGGTGTCGGCGTCGAGCGAGGCCGCGAACAGGGCGTTCGCGGTGCGCATCTCACGGAGCAGCCAGCCGACCGTCTCGGTGCAGACATCGGCGTACAGTGGATCGCGGTAGCGGGCCCAAGCCTCGGCGTAGGTGCCGAGCAACTGGGCGTTGTCATACAGCATTTTCTCGAAGTGCGGCACGGTCCAGTCGCGGTCGACGCAGTAGCGATGAAAGCCGCCGCCGACCTGGTCGAACAGGCCGCCGCGGGCCATAGAGCCGAGCGTGATGGTCAGGACGGCATCGATGCGCGTCGCGAGGGCGCGGTCGGCTTCGATCGCCGCGGCGCCGCGGAGGCCGAGTAAAAGGTTGAGGGTATGCGGGGTGGGGAACTTTGGCGCCGCACCGAAGCCGCCGAAGGTGTCATCATGCTGCTCGCAGATGCGGCGGGCGGCGGCCACGAGGTCGTCGGGCGAAGGCGCGCTGCCATCGGCGTCCGGCGCCCGCGTGAGGTGCGTGAGGTTTTGCGCGATGGCGTCGGCGTTGGCGGCGAGCTCGGACTTGTTGCGATGGTAGAAGTCAGAGACGCGCATGAGCAGTTGCGGCCAAGGTACCTGGCTGTGCCCGCGGTCTTCGGGCGGAAAATACGTCCCGCCGAAGAACGGTCGGCCATCCGGCAGGCAGAAGCAGTTGAGCGGCCAGCCGCCGTGGCCTTGGATCATCTGCACGGCGTCCATCATGAGTTTGTCGACTTCAGGGCGTTCCTCGCGGTCGACCTTGATGCAGACGAAATGCTGGTTCATCAGGTCGGCAATCCATGGCTGCTCGAAGGATTCGCGGGCCATCACGTGGCACCAGTGGCAGGAGGAGTAGCCGACCGACACCAGTACGGGCTTATCCTTGGCTTTGGCCTCTGCGAAGGCCTCGGCGCACCAAGGCCACCAATGCACGGGATTGGCCTCGTGTTGGCGGAGGTAGAGCGAGCTTTCGTGGGCTAGGCGGTTCGACACGTCTGGAAGGTTGGCATCCTTCGGCAGGGTGCAACAAAGACCGTTTCCGAGCCGTTCGACTTGCAGGGGAGAGGGGGAAGGGCAAAGGTTTGCGGGTGTCATCCGTCCGCCCCAGCCGCGTCTTCGGCCGTCCCTTCGGGCGGTCCGCGGCCAAGCCTTTCTGATCATGTCGACCATTCGCATCCTTGAGGCGACGGTGGCCAACCAGATCGCTGCCGGTGAAGTGGTGGAACGTCCGGCCGCGGTCATCAAGGAACTGCTGGAGAACTCCCTCGACGCCGAGGCACGTCGTGTGACGGTCGACTTCTCCCGGGGCGGCAAGGCCCAGATGATTGTCGAGGATGACGGCAAGGGTATGACGGGCGACGAAGCCCTGCTGAGTCTTGAAAGGCATGCGACCAGTAAGATCCAGCTGGCTTCCGACCTCGACCGTATCAGTACCTTTGGCTTCCGCGGGGAAGCACTGCCCTCCATCGCCAGCGTGGCCCGCTTTACGATGCAGACGCGCCCGGCCTCCGCGCCTTCGGGCACCGAAATCGCAATTAATGGCGGTAAGCTGGTGCACCGTCGTGACCATGGCATGGCGCCGGGCACGCGCATCGAAGTCACGAACCTTTTCCATCCGGTCCCGGCTCGGCTTAAGTTCCTGAAGTCTGATGAGACCGAGGCGGCGCATATCGTCCGTCTGGTCCGTCTCTACGCCATCGCCCATCCCGAAGTCGGTTTCTTGCTGCGCGAAGATGGCCGCGAGATCTTCCGCTCTCCGGGCAACGCGCCGCTGCTGGATCGTGTCCGCGAAATCTGGGGCCGTCAGGTAGCCGAAGAAGTCACGATCATGCCTTCCTTTGCGCGTCCAGGCATGCGCCTCAGCGGCCTGCTGGGTAAGCCCGGCGTGAGCCGCGGTACTCGTCAGGACCTGGTCACCGTCGTCAACGGCCGTCCGGTCGACAGTCGCACGATGGCCTTCGCGCTGACGGAAAGTTATCATACGCTGATCCCGAAGGGTCGTTACCCGCTGGCGTTCGTATTTCTTGAGATGGATCCAGCTTGGGTCGACGTAAACGTCCATCCCGCCAAGCGTGAGGTGCGCTTCCGCGACGAAGCCAAGGTCCGCAATTTCCTGATCGAGTCCGTCCTCGCTGTACTACGCGCCCGTGCCGACGACGGTCTGCCGGCAGCGACGATTCCGTCTGTGTCCACGGCGACGCCGCTGACAGCTCCCGCTGTGCCGACGCTGAGCTCGCCGGTCTCAGCGAGCGGAACGCCGGCAGCGTTCGTGCCGCCTTCAACCGTTCCGGCTCAGCCGAATCATGCGCCGGCGGTCCGCCTTGGCTGGCGTCTGCTCTCCCGTCTCCGCGAAGAACGCGCCGTCTTCGAGACGCCCACCGGGCTCGCGATCCTCGATATCGGGGCGACGCACCAGCGCGTACTCTACGAATCCATCCTCGCCCAGTTCACCGCGCAGAAGCCCATCAGCCAGCCGATGCTCGTGCCGCTGAGCATCGAACTCGAACCGCTGCCCGCCGCGGTGCTCAAGGAGCGACTGCCGCTGCTGGCCTCCGCCGGTTTCGACTTCGAGGAATACGGTCGCAACTTCTGGCGCATCCAGGCCTTGCCTGCATGGCTCGAACCTGAGGACGCCTTGGCCTTCGTGCGCGATTTGCTGGCCGAGATGGCCCGCCGCGAAGGCGACTTCGGCCGCCCTTCGCTCGCCTATGATGCCCTCGCCAAGATCGCCGTGATCAAGGCCCGCCGCAAGGGCGACAGCCTGTCCGACGCCGAGCTGATGGAGCTCGTGCAAGCCTTGTTCCGCACCGTCCAGCCCGGCAGTTGCCCGCGTGGACGTCGGACCTATGTCGAGTGGACGGATGCCGACCTGACCCGCCGTTTCGGCTGATCAGCGACGGCCCTTGTGGCGCTTCGGCGAAGCCGGCTTGCCGGTGCGCAACGCTTCAATCTGGTCGCGTAGATTCGCCGCGCGTTCGAACTGCAGTTCGTCCGCCGCCGCCAGCATCTCGGTTTCCATGTCGGACAGGACGCGCGCGATGTCACGGTCGTCGGTGCCTTCGGCCACCGCGAGGGCTTCGTCGGCTTCCAGGTCTACGAGGCTTTCCTCGATCCTGCGGCTCGTGCTCTTCGGCGTGATACCATACTTCGTGTTATGGGCCTCCTGGCGTTTGCGTCGGTCGCCGCAGATCGTGAGCGCACGGGTGAGGGATTTCGTCATCACGTCGGCGTAGAGCAGAACCTTGCCTTCCACGTGACGGGCCGCGCGGCCGGAGGTCTGGATGAGGCTCGTCTCGCTGCGCAGGAAGCCTTCCTTATCGGCGTCGAGGATGCCCACGAGTGCCACTTCCGGAAGGTCGAGGCCTTCGCGGAGGAGATTGACGCCGACGAGGACGTCGAAAGAGCCGGCGCGCAGGCGACGAAGAATCTCGACGCGTTCGATCGCATCGATGTCGGAGTGCAGGTACTCGACCTTCAGGCCGCTATCCCGCATGAAGTTGGCGAGGTCCTCGGACATCCGCTTGGTCAGCGTCGTGACGAGCGTACGGAAACCGCGGGCGGCGACGGCCTTGGCTTCGCCGATGATGTCCTCGACCTGCCCCGCGATCGGGCGGACTTCCATGATCGGGTCGAGCAGGCCCGTCGGACGGATGACCTGTTCGGCGATGACGGACGAGACTTTGTATTCGTGGGGCGCAGGGGTAGCGGAGACGTAGACTGCTTGGTCGACGATTACGTCGAATTCTTCTGGGCGCAGTGGCCGGTTTTCCAGCGCGGAGGGTAGGCGGAAGCCGAACTCGACGAGGCGTTCCTTGCGAGCGCGGTCGCCGTGATACATTCCGCCGATCTGCGAGACCGAGACGTGGCTTTCGTCGATGAAGACCAGCTTGTCCTTCGGGAAGAAGTCCAGGAGGCAGTGCGGGCGCTCGCCGGGACGGCGGCCGGACATGTGCATCGAGTAGTTCTCGATGCCCGGGCAGAAGCCTGTCTCGCGGAGCATCTCGAGGTCGTGCTCGACACGCATCCGGATACGTTGGGCTTCCACGAGGCGGTTTGTCTTCTCGAAATGATCGACGCGTTCTTCGAGCTCGGCGCGGATAGCGGCCGCGGCAGCTTTCACCCGACCCGGGGCCATCACGTATTGGTTGGCCGGATAGAGGTCGAACTTCTGGAGCTGCTTGCCCGGCTTCACGCTCACGGGGTCGAGCTCGCGGATAGCCTCAAGCGTATCGCCCCAGAATTCCAGGCGGACCGCGGACTCCATGTAGGCCGGCCAGACATCAATCGTCTCGCCGCGTGCGCGGAAGTTACAGCGCTCGAGGATGGCGTCGTTGCGGACGTATTGGTTGGCGACGAGCTTCGCGAGGAGTTCGTCGCGGCGCATCGTCATGCCGGTCTTAAGCGCGATCATCGCGGCCAGGAAGTCCTCGGGTGAGCCGAGGCCGTAGATGCAGGAGACCGAAGCGATGACCACGACATCGCGGCGGGAGAGCAGGGCGCTGCTGGCGCTGATGCGCAGACGCTCGATGTCCTCGTTGATAGCCGAGTCCTTCTCAATGAAGGTATCCGTCGACGGCACGTAGGCCTCCGGCTGGTAGTAGTCGTAGTAGCTGACGAAGTATTCGACCGCGTTCTCAGGGAAGAAATTTTTGAACTCCGAGTAGAGCTGGGCGGCCAGCGTCTTGTTGTGCGAAATGATGAGCGCCGGCCGCTGCTGCTGCACGATCAGGTTCGCCATCGTGAACGTCTTGCCCGAACCCGTCACGCCGAGGAGCGTCTGGCGGGCGTTGCCGGCGCGCAAGGAGGCTTCGAGCGCGGCGATGGCGGTCGGCTGGTCGCCCATCGGGCGGTAGTCGGATTTGAGACGGAATTCCATCTCAGCCCAGGCGTCCGCGGGCGAGCCACTGCGGGTCGACCTCCGAAAGGTCCTTCACGATACGGTGGGCGCCGACAGGCTCCAACTGCTCGCGGGTGTTGGTCGTCGCGAGCGCGATGGTGATGAAGCCGCCGGAGAGTCCCGCCTGGAGGCCCGAGAAGGAATCCTCGAAGACGAACGACGCCGCCGGGTCACCGCCGCCGAGGGCGCAGGCCTTCAGGAAGACCTCCGGGTCAGGCTTGCCCTTCGTGACGTCCTCGCTGGCGACCGCGCCGGCGAAGAAGTGGCCGATGCCGAACAGTTCGAAAGACAAGGCGAGGTTCTCCTTGTGGGTCGAGGTACCGATGACGCACGGGATGCCGAGGTCTTTAAGTGCGCCGCAGAGTTCGCGGACACCGGGGAGCAGGCGGACGTGGCCGGTGCGGGCGATGTCGCGGTAGAGGGCCTCCTTGCGATGAGACAAGCGCTTCACTTCGGCGGGATCGCGCGACCAGTTAAGGATGTCGGGGATAATCAGCTCGTTGCGCTTGCCGAAGCCGCGCTTGAAGTGATCGGCCGGCAGGGGGAGGTTCTCTTCCTTGGCCAAGGCTTCCCAGGAGCGTTCATGGGCGACGGAGGAGTCGATGACGACTCCGTCCCAGTCAAAGACAGCGACAGTGCGAGGCATGGTTCAGTGCTTGTCCCAAGGCAGCGTGACCTTGATCGGACGATGCTCCCAGACATTGAAAGGTTCGAAGATCTGGCCCGGGGCGAGGATGCCGTTCGGGTCGAGGGCCTTCTTGATCGCGAGCATCGCGCCGATCTCGGCCGGCGTGTGCTGCAGGGAGAGGAAGGGGGACTTCGCCAGGCCGATGCCGTGTTCGCCCGTGATCGCGCCGCCGAGCTCGACGACCTTCTCCATGACCTCGCGGATGGCCTGTTCGGCCTTCCGGCAGTGCTCCGGGTTGAACCGGTCATACATGATGTGCACGTGGAAGTTGCCGTCGGCCGCGTGACCGAAGGTCGGGGTCGCCAGGCCGAAGCGATCGCGGATCTCGCGGGTGAACCGGAGGAGGGCGACGTAACTGCGGATCGGCACCACCACGTCTTCGTTGAGCTTAGCGTCGCCGAGGGCGAACATCGCTTGCGAGCAGGTGCGGCGGAGTTCCCAGAGCGCTTCGGCTTCCGCTTCTCCTTCGGGGGCACGGAAAGCGACCGCATGGCGCTTCGCCCAGGCGACGACCTTGACCGCATCATCGGCGAGCGCGGCGGGGTGTCCGTCGATCTCGACGAGCAGCGCCGCGTGCGTCTCGGCGGAGCCAGCCAGTTCGCTGTCGGTGAAGACGCGCTGGCCGCGGCGTTTCTCCGTGGCGGCGACCGTCTGGACGTCGAGGAACTCGAGCACCGACGGATTCACACGCAGCGAGAGCAGGTCGATGGCGGCATCGAGCGCGGCTTCATCGGTACGGAACGCCAGCAGGAAGGTGCGCCGGGCGGCGGGTAGGACGGAAAGCCTGAGGGTCGCTTTGGTGATGACGCCGAGCGTGCCTTCGGAGCCGATCCACAAGTCACGAAGATTGAGGCCGCTGACGAACTTGCGGAGCGGGGCGGCCCAGCGGACCTTCTCGCCGGTGGGCAGGAAGCCTTCGAGCGCGTAGACGTGATCACGGACCACGCCGTACTTCGCGGCGCGGAGGCCGCCGGCGTTGGTGGCGATGTTGCCCCCGATACTGCAATGTTTCACCGAGGACGGGTCGGGCGGAAAGAAGAGGCCGTGCGGTGCGGCGAGGTCGTTGATGTGGGCCGTGATTGCGCCAGGCTGAACCGTCGCCATCGACGAGACCGGGTCGATTTCGATTTTGTCCCAGTGGTCGAGGTGGATGACCCAGCCGCCCTTGATCGGGGCGCAGGCGCCGGTCGTACCGGTGCCGCGGCCGCGGACCGTAACTGGGACGCGGTATTCGTTGGCGAGTTTCAGCGTGATGCCGATGTCGTCTTCTGTCGCCGGGCGGACGACCGCCTCGGGCATGAAGGATAGGCGCATGTTGTCGAACGACGCGGCGAAGCATACGGCTTCGTCGGTCAGGACGACCTGCGGACCCAGCTTCGCCAGGAGGGCCTGGGTGGCGGCGGGATGCGTCTGCGCGGGAGGGCTCACGCCTCCCATCAAGCAGGCTTAGCCCAGTTCGGCAAGCCACGCCGTCGCCTCGGCGTCGGAAGGCATGCGCCAATCGCCGCGGGGGGACAGGGCCAGCGAGCCCACCTTGGGGCCGTCCGGCATGGCCGAGCGCTTGAACTGCTGGCTGAAGAAGCGGTTCAGGAAAGAGCGGAGCCAGTGGCGGATCTCCGCCTGATCATATTTCCCGGCAAACGCGTGCTCGGCGATCCAGAGGACCTTCGAGGGGCGGAAGCCGTTGCGGATGATGTGGTAGAGGAAGAAATCGTGGAGCTCGTACGGTCCGACCAGCATCTCCGTCTGCTGGGCGATCTCGCCGTCGTCGCCGGGAGGCAGCAGCTCAGGGCTGACGGGGGTCGCCACGATGTCCTCGAGGATGGAGCGTTCGGTGCCGACGTGGCGGGCGTGGGCGGCCCAGCCGACGAGGTGCTTCACCAAGGTCTTCGGTACGCCGATGTTCACGTGGTACATCGACATGTGATCGGCGTTGAACGTGCACCAGCCGAGCGCGGCTTCGGAAAGATCGCCGGTACCGACGACGAAGCCGTGGCTCTGGTTGGCGACGTCCATCAGGATCTGCGTGCGCTCGCGGGCCTGGGCGTTCTCGAAGGTGACATCGTGCTTGCCGGGCGGATGCTGGATGTCGCGCAGGTGCTGCTCGACGGCTTCGTTGATCGGGATCTCGCGGGCGGTGATGCCGAGCGTCTCCATCAGGCGCATCGCGTTGACGCGCGTGCGGGCCGAGGTGCCGGGGCCAGGCATCGTGAGTCCGATGATACCCTTGCGGTCGAGGCCGAGGCGATTGAAGGCTTCGAGCGTGACGAGCAGGGCGAGCGTCGAATCAAGGCCTCCCGAGACACCGATGACGACGTGCTTGAGGCCCGTGTGGCGGATGCGTCGGGCGAGGCCCGTCGACTGGATTGCGAAGATCTCCTGGCAGTTCTCGTCGCGGCGGTGCGGGTCGGACGGTACGAACGGATGTTGGCTGTAACGGCGACGCAACTTAGGTGTCTGGCCGGTCGGCACGCCGAGGGTGAAGCCGATGACGCGCGGGCGGACGGCCACGGGGGCGCCGAAGAAGGTGCTGTTACGACGGCGTTCGGCCGCGAGACGGTCGAGGTCGATCTGCGAGACGATCAGCGCGAGGTCGAAGCGGAAGCGCTCGGATTCGCCGAGGACGACGCCGTTCTCGGCGATGAGACCGTGGCCGCTGTAGACGATATCGGTGCTCGATTCGCCGGCGCCGGCGGCAGCGTAAACGTAAGCGGCGAGGCAGCGGGCGGACTGTGACTTCACTAGGTCGCGGCGGTAAGCGGCCTTGGTCAGGAGCTCGTCGCTGGCGGAAAGGTTGCAGAGCAGGGTGGCGCCAGCGAGGGCCTGGCCGCCGCTCGGAGGTTCGACGGCCCAGAGGTCTTCGCAGATCTCGATGCCGAGCATGCAGTCAGGCATGTCAGTTGCCTGGAAGAGCAGGTCGGTGCCGAACGGGACTTTCTGGCCGAGCAGTTCGATTTCGGAGACTGGGGCGACCCGGGCTGAGGCGAACCAGCGCTGTTCGTAGAATTCCCCGGTGTTCGGGAGGTGGGTTTTTGGAACAACCCCGAGGATCTTGCCGCGGGAGACCGCTACGGCCACGTTGAAGAGGCGTCCATTGACCTCCAGAGGGGTGCCGACGAGGGCAGTGAGGCCAAGCTTCGCGGTAGCCTCGCAAACCTGCCCTAGGGCCTTTACGGCGCCGTTAAGGAGGGTCCGCTGGCCGAAGAGGTCACCACAGCTGTAGCCGGTCAGGCAGAGCTCGGGGAGGACGACAATTTCCACCCCCTCTTGGGCGGCTTTTTCCAGGGCCTGAATGATCAGGGTGGCGTTGGCCGCAGGGTCCCCCAGACGGAGGGCCGGCGAGGCGGCCGCCACGGTCACAAAACCGTTCTGGTGGATGCGGTTGGACATCAAAGGACTGGTATCCGTCATGTTCACCGTTGACCGAAGGGGAGGCAACCCGAAAGGTCTGCCCACCCCTGTTAAAGGGGCCTTATGTCCGCTCAGCCGCTCAAAGAAGTCCGTATCTTTTCGCCTGCCACCGTGGCCAACGTGGCCTGCGGTTTCGACGTGCTTGGCTTCTGCATCGATGCCCCGGGCGACGAGATCGTGGCTCGCTTCTCGACCACCCCCGGCCTGCGCATCACCAAGATTACCGGCGATGACGGCCGACTGCCCCTCGATTCGAAGAAGAATACCGCTGGGGTCTCCGCCCACGCGCTGCTTCGTCACCTTGGCAAGAGTGACCTGGGTATCGAGATGGAGATCCACAAGAAGATGCCCTTCGGCAGCGGTCTCGGCTCCAGCGCCGCGAGCGCGGTCGGTGGCGCCTTCGTCGTCAATCGTCTCCTCGGTGACCCGCTGACGCGCCTCCAGCTATTGCCTTTCGTGGTCGCCGGCGAAGCCGCGGCCGACGGCGCCTGGCATGCGGATAATGTCGGACCTTGTCTCCTCGGCGGTATCACCTTGATCCGGTCCAATGCCGAGCTCGACGTGATGGACGTGCCGATTCCGGAGCGTCTCTGGGCCGCCGTCGTGCATCCGGATATCGTCGTACTCACCAAGGTCGCGCGTGAGATCATGCCTCGCCAGATTCAGCTCGAGACCTCCACGCAGCAGAGCGGCAACCTCGGTGGCCTGCTGTGCGGCTTCTTCAAGAGCGACTACGCCCTCATCGGTCGTTCACTTCACGACCTTATCGCCGAGCCCCACCGCCACCGCTTGATCCCTGAGTTCTACCGCGCCAAGGCCGCCGCCATGGCCGCCGGCGCGCTGGGCTTCTCGATCTCCGGCGCCGGCCCGAGCGTGTTCGCGCTCTGCGACGGCGAGGAGACCGCCCGTAAGGTCGCCGCGGCCGTCGCCGCCGTGTTCGCTTCGGTGCCGATCAAGGCCACGCCTTACGTCTCGCGCATCAATCCCAAGGGTGTCCATGTCCTCTCCGAGTCCTAAGTTGGAATTCGTCTCCACCGTCGACGCTTCCTGTCGCGGTTCCCTGCGTGACGTGCTGCTTTCGGCCATACCCGCCAAGGGCGGCCTCTGGGTGCCGACGCATATCCCGCAGATCGCGCCCGACTTTATCGAGCGTCACCGAGACGCGTCCTACGCCGACCTCGCCGAGGCGGTCGTAGCCCCGTATTTCGCCGAAGTCCTCGGCCCGGCGGTCCTTCGTCAGCTCTGTCAGGAGGCTTTCAACTTTCCCGTGCCGCTCGTCCACCCCGAGGGATTCAAGGGCACGCCGGCTGAACGCATCGCCGTCCTTGAACTCTTTCAAGGACCGTCCGCGGCCTTCAAGGACTTTGCGGTCCGCACGCTCGTGCGCGTCACTGCACGTGTCCTTGGTGACGAGTTCCCCCAGCTGACCGTGCTCGCCGCGACTTCCGGCGATACGGGCGCCGCCGTCACGGAAGCTTGCTCAGGCGTCCCCGGTGTCCGCGCCGTGGTGCTCTACCCGCGCATCGGTGTCAGTGGCGTGCAGGAATCACAGATCGCCCGCGCCCGTCCCGGCGTGGTCGCGCTGTCTGTCGATGGCACGTTCGACGATTGTCAGGCGATGGTGAAGCGCGCTCTCGCCGATGAGTCCCTGCGCCGTCGCCGCCCGTTGCTTACGGCCAACTCCATCAATCCGGTCCGTCTGATCGCCCAGGTTCCGTTCGCCTTCCACGCCAAGCGCCTGCTGGCTCCGGGACGGCGCATGGGCATCGTGGTGCCTTCGGGCAATCTCGGTAACGTCGGCGCCGTGCAGCTCGCCCGGCGCATGGGTCTCGATGTCGCCGCCCTTGTCGCCGCGACCAACACGAATTCGCCTTTGCCCGACCTTTTCGCCACTGGCGAATATCGTCCGCGCCGCGCCACGCCCACGGCCTCTAACGCCATGGACATCGGTGACCCGAACAACCTCAGTCGCCTGCTTGCATGGCGTGAGGGTGGCCCGGCGGTCAGCGCCGTCACCGTCGATGACAAGGCCACGCTCGATGCCATGCGCCGCGTTCGCGATGCGGGAGGCTATATTCTTTGCCCGCACTCTGCGGTCGGCTGGAAGGCCGCCGAGGATCTGCTGGATCGCGATGGCGATAAGCTCGACGACGTCATCGTCTTCGGCACCGCGCATCCGGCTAAATTCCCGGATGTGTTGCAGGATGCCTTTGGGGACGCCAACGCTGCTCGTTTCCCGGGCGAACTGCCCGCGCCGGCGCCGATCAAGATTGGCAACGACTTCGAGGCCGTCCGTAAGGTCCTCGAATCTGAAGCCGGTTTCGGACGCTAAGGCCTACTTCGACGCGCTGTCCGGATTCGGCTTGGCCGCGGCCTTCTTTGCCGGGGCTGCCTTTTCGGCGGGCGCCTGTTCGATCACGATGATGCAGCCCGAGAGGGTGAGGCTGGCGAGGGCAAGGGCGGCGGCGAGGGCGGTCTTCATGTCTGGGAGCATGGGGTGTGGACTGGCTGGGTAAACCCGCAAAACAGAAAGGCCGCCCGGAGGCGGCCTTTGCGGACGGCTAAGATGCCGCTTACTCCGTGTCAGACACCGCGAACGTGACGTTCGTGATGTTCGCCTTGGCGAGGCAGTCGAGGACGTTGATCACGCGCTCGTAGCGGGCGTTCTCTTCGGCCTGGACCGTGATGAGTAGCTTCGTCTTGGACTGCTCGGCAGCTTGGCCCATCTGCTTCATCTGGTTGTAGAGGTTCTCGAGGAGCCTATCGCCGGACGCACCGACCGGGTCTTCGTTAAGGGTGATTTCTCCGGTCTCGCTGATGCCGATGGTGACTTCGTCGGGAAGCTCGGTTTCTTTGGAAGTCTCGGCGTTGCCGGGGAGGGTGGTCTTCAGCTCATGTTCGACCTTCACGGCGCCGGCCATGACCATGAAGAAGAGCATGATCACGAAGACCACGTCGATCATAGGAGCGATCTGGAAGCCGGGAGCGGCGTCGGGCTGTTCTGGGCGTTGTTTCATGGCTTACTCTTCTTTGTTGAGGCCGGAGAAGGCGATGTTGTCGATACCGGCTTCGGCTCCCCATTCGAGGGCCTTGGAGATGTATTTCGCGTGGCACTCCTTGTCGGCGCGGATCAGCAGGCGGTATTTCTCATTCGTTCCTTTGCGGTCGGAGAGCTCCTTCGCGATGCCTTCCTTGTCGTTCGGGTCGATCTCGCGATCGTCGATCTTGTACTTAGCCTGGCCCGTGGTCTTGTCCCACGAGATATTGATGAGTCCGGCAGCGGCCTTGTCGTCGCGCTTCACGCCGTTGGAGGCGACCGGTAGGGCGATGTTCTTGTCCACCTTCAGCACCTGGGCAGAGGTGATGGACATGAAGAAGATGAGCAGCACCAAGAGCACGTCGATCATCGGCGCGACCTGGAACTCTGGTTCCCCTTCTCCGCCTCCTCCTCCGCCTGCCATGGCTGTGTTGTTGGGTTAGGGGTGGAAAGGGCTTACGACTGGACGTTCGAGGACGCGTTCCAATCGGGCTTGGCGGCGTAGATTTCTTCGTCGCCGACCTTGCGGCCTTCGATTTCTGCGTAGGGGAAGGCACGGAACAGGCCGGTCACGATCTCGGTGATGTCGTGGACGCCCTTGTTGATGCGGTTCGCGAGCATGTAGTAGGACATGAACGCCGGGATAGCGATGAAGAGGTCCGAGCGCCGGTCGCCACGAGCACTTCGCCGATAGCGCCGGAGAGCTTGGAGGGGTCACCCACACCGGAGGTGCCGAGGGTTTCGAACGCGCTCATCATGCCGGTCACGGTGCCGACCAGGCCGATCATCGGGGTGCAAACGCCGATCACGGAGAGGTAGGAGGAACGGCCCTTGAGCTCGGCTTGGACTCGGGTGATTTCGGAGATGATGGCTTCTTCGGTCATCGTCTTGCCATCCGGGGTGAAGGCGACGCCAGCGCGGACGACGTCAGCGAGGGGGGAGCCGGCGGACTTGGCGAAGGCGTAGGCACCGACGTAGTCACCCTTTTTGAAGAGCTCGCGGAGCTGAGTGACATGGTCGACCGGGTAGAGTTTACCAGCGCTCGTGCGCATGTAGCCGTCGACGATAAACCAGATCATCGCCACGGAGCAGGCCGTGATCGGGTACATGACCCAGCCGCCCTCAATGAAGAGGTCCATGAGGGTCTTACTGCTGTGGGCGCCGGCCGCGGCTTCCTGGGCCGAGGCAGCGATGGTCATCAGGCCGAGGAGGACGGCGCTGAAGGAGGTATTACGGAGGTTCATCTTCATGATGATGGGGTGTAGGTTGGTTTTTAGGTTAGGTTTTGGAAAGGGGCAAGGACTCACTTATTGCCTTCGACCTTCTCTTCGGCGGCGAGCTTGGGCTTAGCCATGATGACGCCATCCGGCAGGGGGCCGCCGGCGGCGATCTTCTTCTGGTCGGCCTCGGCCTTGGCGCGTTCTTCCTTGGGAAGCATCTTCTTGGCTTCTTCGGCTTCCTTGGAGACCGGGTAGGAGACGATGATGTCGTAGAGGTAGCGGTTGGCGACGGACTCGAGCTTCTGGTCGCGAAGGGCCGGGCTGTCCATGCCGCGGAACGATCGGGCGGCGCCCAGCATGGCCTTCGGCACGATTTCCGTCTCGGAGCCGAAGAAGACTGGTACGCGCAGGTAGGTGGACATCGCGGCTTCGTACTTCTTGGAGGCGAAGAGCGAGTTACCCTTCACGAGGTGGAGGCGGGCCTGGAGTTCGGCCGTATCCACCTTGGTCAGGAGTTCCGTGGACTCCTTAATGACCGCCTCGTGTTCGCCTTTGCGGGCGCGTTGCATCAAGCGGGCCAGCTGAATCTGGGTGGCGACTTCGGGAAGCTTGGCGGCTTCCTCCTTTTCGAAGGCGGTGAGGAATGATTCCGTGGCGGCGTCGTTCTCGAGGCGGTCGAGGGCGTCGAGCTTGACGATGGACGCACGGGCCCACCAAGAGCCGGGGACGTTCTTGATCGGTTCGAAGAACTTGAGCACGGCTTCAACGTTGTCGAGGGCCTTGGCTGGTTCGCCCCGGCTGACGTTGGCCTGGGCGTCCGTGAGGCGGGAGGGCATCGGCCAAATCACTTCGGTGACTTCGGATAGCTTACGGGTGAGGGTCACCTCGATGCCGCCAGAGTTGCTGACGCGGACGATCTCTCCCTTGATGACGTTGATCGTACCTTTCTTGGTATCGACGATCGGCTTCGGCGGGATGGAGCTGTCCATCTTGAATGGGTCGTTGATCTCCCAGCGTTCGCCTTTGAAGACGAAGGTCTGGGCCGGCGACGTGGCGGCGGCGAGGAGCGCGAGGGCGGGGAGGCAGAAGGAGAGACGCATGGTGATCAGAGTCCGAGGAGGAAGGATTTGGCTTCTTGGGCTTCGCGGGTGTCCTTGATGCGGTCCTTCTCGAGCATCTCCTTGAGGAGCACCTTGGCGGCGTCCTTCTGGCCTAGCTCCGTGGCAAGGATCTTCGCGTTGGAGAAATAGGCCTTTGCGGCCCAGACCTCGTATTTCTTCCAGGTCATGTGGCAGCGACGGTAGTAGGCGATGGAGCGGGCGTAGCCGTCCTTGGCGTTTTCGGGCTCGTTGTTGACGAGGGCGTTGATTGTCACGGTCGACTTGCTTTCCACGTTGTTGTCCAGCTTGACGGTGAGCGTTGCGGTGAACTCACCTGCGGTGGCGTAAGTGTGGGTGGGCGTCGGCTCGGTCGAAGTCGGCAGCTTATCGCCGAAGTCCCAGAGATAGGTCACTTTACCCTTTTTCTCCGGCGTTGCCCCGGATGACGCGAATTTAACGGTTAAAGGCGCAGCACCTGATGTGGGGGATGTCCCCGTCAATTCTTTCGGCACATTGGCCAAGTCTGTCGCATCCTTGGGTTTTTTGATGAGGCTGGGCTTCCCTTGCGCCATCTGGATGGCGTTTCGTTCATGGATTAGGCCAAGCAAGTAGAGCGAAGCGGCGGTCTTCTCGCCGCGCCATTCTTTGGTGCGAATGATCTCGTCGAAGGCCTGGAAGGCCTCCTCTAGTCTCGAGAGCTCGGTAAGGGCGCGGGCGCGCGTGAAGCGGAGGTCGAGCTCCTTTGACATCAAGATATTGTTATCAATGGCCTCGTTGCAGAGCGAGAGGGCTTCGGCGTACTTCTTGTTGGCGAAGGCGATTTCGGCCAGGCCGGCGAAACCGTAGTCGGCGTATTCCGAGGAGCGGGAATGCTCGAGGATGTAGCCGAAATAATCGGCGGCCTTCTTGTTGTCGCCCTTCGCGAGGAGGCTGTCGCCGACGAGTCCAAGGATCGTCGGGTTGAGTTCCTCGGCCTTGTAGTTGGCGGCGATTTTGGCGTAGTTGGCGGCGGTCTTCTCAGGTTCGCGGGTGAACACCGCGAGCTGGCCGAGGGCGAAGAAGCCACGGGCCTGGGCTACGAGGGAATTACGGTGGTCTTCGAGGCGGAGCAGCTTGACCAGCTCTTTTTCAGCATCCTCGCTGGTGTAGGCGCCGGGCTCGGGCTTGGCGCCCGGCTTCACGCGCTTGACCTTGCGGGCGATTTTCTCGGCCAGGAAGACGATGAGCTTCTCGGTGCCTTCCTGTCTGCGATCGTTGATGGATTCGGAGACGGCGTCGGAGAGGATTTTGAGTGCGCGCTTCTTCTGGTCGGCGATGGAGGTCTGGCGCTTGACCTCGACCTTGGCGAGTTCGGCCTCGAGTTCGGCGGAGAGCTTGCGGACGGAAGCCTTGGCGACGTCGATCTCGGGTTGGGTGATGCCTGGCTTGCGCTCGAGCGTGTCAACGACCTTACGGGCGTCGGCGAGCTGGGCGCTGAAATTCTTGCGGACCTTCTCGGATTCGGCGGCGAACTCGGGCATGTCTCCCATGCGCTCGGTCGAGCGGATGACCTCGTAGAGGTAGGTCATCGCCTTGGGGTCGTTATGGTTCCAGTCGAAGATTTCTCTAAACAGGTCGCGCATGCGCTTGTGTTCGCCGCGCCCCGGGAGGAGTTTGCGGAGTTCGCCGAGGACGAATTCGAGGGCCTGCGGATTGGTGCGGGCGTTCTTGGCGGCGGCTTCGTAGGCGTCGATGGCCTTATTGGTGACGGCTTCCTTCTCTTTTTCTAACTTGGTCTTGATCTCGACGAACTTGGCCTTGTCGGGGTTCTTGGCGTTGATGCGGACGTCGGTGTCAGCGTCCTTGACCTTCTTGTCGATTTCGTCGGCGAGAGCGATGTTGGCGTCGCCGATCAGCGTGTAGACCTCGGGCACCTGGGACATGACCTCGTCGGTGTTGTCCTTGGAGTAATCCTTGAGCCAGTCTTCGCAGATCTTGATGGTGCCGGGGATGTCGCGAGGGGAGATGCCGAACTTGACGATGGCCTGACGGTAGCGGACGTCGGGGATGAACTGGCCTTTCGGATATTCCAGCTCGTATTTATCGAAGTCGACCTTGGTCTCCTTGTACTTGCCTTGGAAGAACGAGCAGAGCGCGTTCATGTAGAGGACCTGCTGGCGGACCGGGGAGCGCTCGTGCTTCTTGAGGAATTCCTCGAAGGCCTTCTGGGCGGGCGCCCAGTCGACCTGGGAGAAGAGGCAGGCCGCGATACGGAAGTCGATCTCTTCGATGACCTCGGGCGTCAGGGTCTTTACGTTGGCCTGGACCCACTTGTAGTGGGCGATGGCCTCCGGAAACTCTTCGCGCTCCTGGGAGATGTCGCCGAGGATCAGCGCGATGGCGGAGACCTGTTCGTCTTTCGGGAACTTGGAGATGAATTCCTTGCACTTCGCCTGGGCCTCATTGTCGCGGCCGATGCGGCGCAACGCGAGGATGTGATAGTAGTAGGCGCCGGAGATGCGGCTGAAGCCGGGGCTATTCTCGAAGATGTCGAGGAAGGCGATGTGGGCCTCCCAAGGGCGCTTCAGCTCGAGGAGGCAGAGGCCGATGCGGTAGGAGATAAACGCGTCGTAGTCCTTGTTGGCGTTGAACTCCTCCTGGATCTTCTTGAATTGCGCGACCTCTTGCTTGGTCTTCTCGAGGTTGGCGGCCTGTTCGGGGTTCGGCTTGGGGAAGTTCTTGGTCAGCGTGTCGACTTCCGTCTGCTTGGCCTCGATGGCGCGACCGAAGGAGCTGCTGAGGTTGGCGCGACGCAGCGTACCTTGGTAATTCGTGAGGGCCTGACGGTAGAAGTCGGCGCGGAAATTCTCGTCGGCGGCCGTTTCGGCGGCGGAGAAGCGAGCGTCGCCGATCTCGAGGCGCTGGAAGTTGGAGCGGACGACTTCGACGGGTGAACCTGTGCTCTTCGCGTCGATCTCGTTCTTCAGCTGGGTCGCTTCCTTGGTCAGGCCGAGCTTGGTGTACATGTCGACCAACTTGTAGGCGGCCTCGCGGCGTTCCGGCGTGTTGATACCATCGGCGGTCGCCTGCTTTAGCAGGGTCAGGGCCTGGGCGTAGGCGGCCTTCTTGACGTCCTCCGGCGAGCTCTTGGCGCGGTCGACGATGATCTGGGCGGAAAGGGTGAAGGCGCTGACGCGCTCTTCGGGGCGGGCGAGCGAGTTGGTGCGAATCTTCTCGAGGCGGGCGAGCGCGAGCTCCCATTTGCCCTGCTTGGAATAGGCTTCGATGAGCAGAAGCTCGGCGGTGCCGCGGCGATTGTCGGTATCAGAGAGGAAGTCCTCCGTGCCCTTGGGGAACTTGTCGAGGAAGGCGGTCAGCTCGGTTTCGGCCCGCGGCCAATCCTTGATGAAGAAATGACAGAGGGATTTCTGGAAGGAGACGACGGCCTTGAGCTTCGGTTCGACGTCGACGGCTTTGGCGTCGAGATCCTCGAACAGTGCGAGGGCCTCCCGGTACTTCTTTTCTTCGAGGTTCTTGATGGCATCCTTATAGAGGAGGGACAGCGGGTCCTCCTGTGGCTTCTGGGCGGTCGGCAGCGGGCGAGCCTGCGCCTTCAAGTCACCCGTGACGGGGGTCAGGGCAATGAGGACGGCGAGCAAGGCGGCCTTGGCCAATTTATAGGTGCGGGACTCTTTGATAAGCATCGGTTGAGGGGAGCGTTTAGCTCCGCATCGGGGGGATGTAGAATTAGCCCAGCCGGCCGCAGATTGCCAAGCAATAAGCCCCTTTTGAACGACATTCATTCGAGGGGGTATGCCCCAGGGTTGGCCCCTGTGAATAACTCAGCCTCCGGGCTTCATGCCTGTCGCCAGAATAGTCTCAAAACAGGGTTCTTTGACTTCTTTGGCAACGACCCGCACCTCGGATTGGCGGAAACCAGCCTCCTCGATCCAGTCATGGAGCTCGTTTTCTTTGAAACCGAGCCAGCGGTCAGCGTAAAGTTCTCGGGCTTTCTCGAAACGATGGGCGCGGAGGTCGAGGATGAGCAAGCGGCCGCCGGGCTTGAGGATGCGAAAGGCTTCCGACAGCGCCAGCCGCGGGTTCTCGGCGTGGTGCAGGGCTTGGCTGAGTAAGGCGAGGTCGATGCTCCGGTCCGGCAGGGGGACTTTCTCGATGTTGCCGAGGATGTAGGTCAGGTTCCGGAGGTGCTCCTTCTTGGCCAAAGCACGGCCGACCTGGACCATCCGGGGGGAGTTATCGACACAGTGGACGCTCTCAGCTTGGCGGGCCAACAGGCGCGAGAGCGTGCCGTCGCCGGCGCCGAGGTCAGCGATCCGCACGCGCGGTGTGAGGAGGAAGAGCATCTGCCCGATCGCTTCCCATGAGCGGCCGGGGCAGTAGTTGCGGCCGAGACGGTCGGCGACGAGGTTGAAGTGCTGCTCAGCTTTCTGGCGGCGCTTCTCGATGATGCGTTGCAGGGAGCGCTGGTCCGCGGCGGACTTCGACTCGCGCGCGCTGGCGGCGAGGGCGGCGTCCACGATGCCGGCGATACTCACCGGCAGGTCGCGGGCGAGCGAGTAGAACGACTTCTTGCCGTCGCGGCGGTCGTTCACGAGCTGGGCTTTTCGAAGCAATGCCAGATGGGTCGAGATGCGCGACTGGGGTAGTCCGAGGATTTCCTGGAGCTCACCGACCGCCAGCTCGCCACGGTGCAGTAGGTGCAGGATACGGGACCGGGTTGGGTCGGCTAGGAGGCGCAGGGTTTCCCAGGGGTCGGACATGTGGGCAGGTTGGGGCGCGCCAGCGTCCGTGTCAAAAGAGGAAGCCCCGTTTCCGGGGCTTCGTCAGCAGGCCATCCGGCTGGGTGCTTAGCGCTTATCGACCCAGCGGGTGATGCGAATGACGGTCCAAGACTCGGCCTTGCCGTTGATGTTCGTCGTGAAGGTCTCCCCCGTCTTGTGGTTGAGGAACTGCTTGGCCAGCGGGGAGATGTACGAGAGGATGTTCTTCTCCGGTTCGCCGTCCCAGGCGCCGAGCAGGTCGTAGGCGAACTCCGTCTGGTCGGAGCCGCGGCGGAGGACCACGCTGGAGCCGACGCTGATGGTGTCCGTGTTGGCTTCCTTGAAGTCGGTGACCTTGGCCTTCTTCAGCAGCGCGTCGAGCTCAGCGCGACGGGCGGCGAGGGTGTCATGGTCCTGTCGGGCCATCTTGTATTCGGAATTTTCCTTCAAGTCGCCGTGCTCCTTGGCGATCTGGATGGCTTCCTTGACCGCGGGGAGGCGCACCTTGACGATGTCCTCGAGCTCGCGCTCCTTTACTTCCTTCGAGTTCTTAGAGACGAGGAGTTCCTTTTCCTCGGCTTCGGAGCCGGAATGCTTGGACTTGGCGAGGCGCTGGACGTGCGGCTCGATCTTGGCGAGGCGAGAGAGGAGAGCCTTCTTGGTCATCTCGTCAAAGCCCTGGCTGCTCATCATCGTGCGGGTGAGGTCGAAGATCGTCTCGCTGTCGGCCTTCTTGCCGTCGGCGGGGATCAAGATGTTGGCGATGAGCTCCTTGTCCTTGATGAGTTCGTTGGCGAGCGGGATGCGGGCCGTGGAGTTGGACTCGAGGGACTCGGTGTCGATTGAAGACAGGATGGCGCCGAGCAGCGACGGGTTGATTAGGCGGCCGACGATATCGGCGTACTTCTTCGAGTCGCGATTCTTGATGACCCAGATGATGACCGGAGCGCGGAGTTCGCGGGTCTCGAGCCACTGAGCGAAGCGGGCGGAGACGACGGCAGCGAGCTCTTGGTCGCAGAGGTAGGCGATCGATTCGGAGACGAGCTTAGCGGAGCCGCTCTTCGTGCCGCCGATATCGCGGTTGCGGAGCAGGTCGAAGGCGCGTTCGGACCAGTTGTCGCCGTGATGGGCGCGGACGAGGTCGAGCAGGCTGCGGATCTTCTCGGTGGTGTGAGGGATGTTCAGCGCCACGAAGGCGAGGTCGCTTTCGGTGCAGAGGGCGATGATTTCCGAGGCCGTCGGGCTGACGGTTTCGACGTTCTCGACGGCGGAGCGGAAGAACTTATCGCGGTTCCAGATGCCACCGAGGATGGCGGGGAGGTTGTCGCGCTTGCGGGCGGTCTCGAGCTTCTTGATTTCCTTGGCGAGGTCCGCGGAGACCTTGTCGAGGTTGGCAGCGTTGGCGGCCGAGCGGGTCTCCGAGGAGGCGCTGCCGGCGAGCTCTTCGAGGAGTACGAGCTTACGTTCGAAATTAGGGGCGCTTTCGTACTGGGCGAAAAGGTCTTCGCCGAGGTCCTTGGGGGCTTCGAGGAGGGCGTACAGGCCACCTTTGCGCTCCGGGACGAGGATGGCACGGTCCTTGCGGAGGGCGGCGCGAGCCTTGGTCCACCAGGCCTTGAAGGAGGTGGCGCGATCCTTGCCGGCCGGCAGAGAGGCGAAATAGACGCGGTCGAGGTTGGCCTCGAGGGCGTAGGAAGTGCATTCGCCGGTAGGGTATTCGGCGAGGAGGGCCTTCACGACGCCGGCAGGGTCGTTGGCGACCATGTTGGCGACCTCGGCTTTGGTGCTGTCGCCGTAGGCCTTAGCCACGACGCCGTTGGGATTGATGACCTCGATCTTGCCGAGGAAGAAGGCGGCATCCATGGCGTGGGCCTTCTTGTTCTGTTCAGGGAAATCGACGGTGAGGCGCTTGGTGGCTTCGTCGTAGGCGCGGATGACGCCGATACCCCAGGCTTGGTGGAGGCAGAAGGCCGGCTGACCCGTGGCTACCAAGTCGATGGCGGCCTGCAGGGAGTTAATTTTACCACCTTGTGGGTTGTGGGCCTTGTTGCTCATTGCAAAAGTGGGTTTTGGGGATAACAATTCTCACTTGCAAGCAGGAAGGCGGGGGGCTTTGGGGTCTATGCCTCGACAGCCCTCCTGGCCTGCGTCCCACATGGCCTTTAAGCCCGAAAAACCCTCAATCCACGGCGAAACTCCCGAGACCCTCGGCGAGCGATTGGTCGCGGATGGCCATCCTCGCTACCGGGCCGGTCAGGTCTTCGAATGGCTCTACCCCCGCCGGGCCGAGACCCCGGAGGCGATGACCAACCTTCCGGCCAACCTCCGGACCTGGCTTTCGGCCAATTATGATTTCGAGGCGACCAGTCTGGTCCAGCGGAAGGCCTCCTCCGACGTCACCCAGAAAATCCTCCAACGCCTCCGAGACGGTTCCCTCATCGAGACCGTCATTATCCGGGCCCCGATGGAGGGGGTCGGGCAAGAGAAGTCCCGTCGGACGATCTGCATCTCGACCCAGGTCGGCTGCGCCTATGGGTGCAAATTCTGCGCCTCGGGCCTCGAGGGCTGGAAGCGCGACCTTTCAATCGGCGAAATCGTCTCCCAGCTCGTCCAAGTCTGCCGCATCGAAGACAAGACCGACCCCGCCCGCGCCGCCGAAGGGCTGGCGTCCTTCGACAACATCGTGGTGATGGGGATGGGTGAGCCGCTGGCTAACTACGAGAACCTGATGTCCGCGCTCCGCATCGTGAACGCGCCCTGGGGCTTCGGCTTCGGTGCCCGCCGGGTCACGATCTCCACTTCAGGCGTGGTCCCCAAGATCCTCAAGCTCGCCGAGGAGCCGCTGGGCTTCCGCCTTGCCATCAGTCTGCACGGCGCGACCAACGAGGTTCGTAATCAGATTATGCCGGTGAATAAGAAGTTCCCGCTCGAGGAACTTATCCCCGCGGCAAAGGCCTTCGCCCGCAAGCACGGCCGGATGCTGACCTTAGAATTTATCCTGATTGAAGATATCAACGACTCACTCGAGCAGGCCAAGAAACTCGCCGTGATCGCCCGGGAACTGCACGCGCACGTGAATCTCATCCCGTACAACAAGGTTGAAGGCCTGCCGTGGGTGCGCCCGTCTCTCACGCGTCAGGATCGCTTCGTGAAGGAACTCCGTGGGCTCGGCGTGACGGCGACGCTCCGTCGCGAGAAGGGGCACGATATCGACGCGGCCTGCGGTCAGTTGCGCCTCCAGACGGAGAAGGCACAGAGCGCAAACCCACCGCCCGCGGCGGCTTAGGCCGTCAGCGCGGCCGCGAAGGCCTTGCGGTCCGGTGCCTTGAAGAAGGCCGTGCCGGCGACGAACGTATCCGCGCCCGCCTCGCGGCAGCGGAGGCCGGTCTCGATGTTGATGCCGCCGTCGACCTCGAGGCGGAAGTGGGCGCCGCGCTTCGCGCGTTCGGCCGCGAGGAGGCGGATGCTATCGAGGACGGAAGGGATGAAGGACTGTCCGCCGAAGCCGGGGAAGACCGTCATGCAGAGCACGAGGTCGACGGAGTCGAGGTAAGGCAGCAGGCGGCGCGGGTCGGCATCGGGGTTCATCGCAATGCCGGCGGAAAGCCCTGCGGCCTTGATCGCGGCAATGGTTTTGGCGACGTCATGGTCGGCCTCGACATGCACCGTGAGGCGTTCGGCTCCGGCTCGGGCGAAGGCCTCGACGTAGCGGTCAGGATGGCTGAGCATCAGGTGCACATCGAAGTGCAGCTTTGTCAGCGGACGCAGGTCCGCGACGACCTGCGGACCGAAGCTGATGTTGGGCACGAAGTGCCCGTCCATGATATCGATGTGTAGCCAGGTCAGGCCGGCTTCCTCCACCGTGCGGACGCCCTGCGCGAACGCGCCGTGATTCGCGGCGAGTAGGGAGGGGGCGACGACGGCGGGGTTCATGCTTACCAGGCGGTGGTGGCGGCTTCGCGAATCTGCGAGGCAATGTCGCCGAAGAGCGTCGGTCCGAGGCTGAGTTCCTCGGCGGCGGGATCGCCGGAGACCTGCAGCGTTGCGATGGAGCGGAAGAGGCGGTCCTTGAAGAGCACGCGCTTGCCGCCGTCGGTCGTCAGGGTGCAACGCACCTCGAAGCTCACGCGGTAACTCGTAAAGGCGTACGCATCGCCGGTCTTGGTGGTGAAACCATCGCGCTGATACCGCGTGACTTCGGCTTCAAGGCGGGCTTCGCCAGGGCCGACCTTCACGCGAGGATCGCCCGCGAGGGCTTCGACAATCTTGCTGTGCAGCACCGCGTGGGTGCCGGTGCGTGCCGTGGAATTGCGGATCGGCGCGACCTCGATGTTACGGAAAGCGGGCTTGGGTCCGCCGAGGTGGTAGGCGGAGCAACCGACGAGCAGGGAGGCCGCGAGCAGCCCGAGGAGGCGCTTCATCGACGGTCTCCTCCCGTGGCGGGCTTCGGCTCTTCCTTCTTGAAGCCGAGCGTATCGAGGTCTCCGCCGACGGCCTGCGGTTTGGCTTCAGCGGGGGGACGCGGACGCGGAACGGTGCCGAGCAGTCGATCGGCGAAGCTCTTCGGAGGATTGGGGTCCTTCTGGATACGGGCGAGGAGTGCTTCGGCTTCCGTGGAGGCGGCCGATTCCGGCGCGATGTTGCGGCAAGCGTTGGCCATCAGCTTGGCGGCTTCCGGATTGTTGCGGTCGAAAAAGTAGAACTTGGCGAGATTCAGGCGGGCGCGGGCGGCGCGGTCGCGCAGAAGGGCGATCTGTTCAAGGGCCTGCTTGGCGCGCGGGTCGTTGGGGAACTGGTCCGCCAGCGTGCGCCAGTGGTCGGCGGCTTCGATGGTGGTAGCTTGGTCCCAGGCCGGCCCGAGTGATTCCTTGGAGCGCATCGTGGCGAGCATCTCGAGACCTTCAGCGGCGAACTTGGAAGTGGGGTAATCGCTGACGAGACGTTCGAGGGCTTCGATCGTCTTGGCATCATTGCCGCCCTCCAGACCTAGGCGGGCCGTGCGGATGAGGCATTCGTCGGCGTACGGGCCATTGGGCGCGAGGCGGAGGGTCTTCTGCCAGAGGGCAACCGCTCCCTTGGGGTCGCGGAACCACGGGAACCAGCCGCCTAGCTTGCGGCGTTCGCCAGCGGCGAGACGGTTCGCGATCTCGAACTGCAGCTTCACGGCTTCACCGAAATTGGCGAAACTCGAGTGGCGTGCGTAGAGGTCGTCGATGAGTTCGGTGGCGGTCTCGAATTCATGGCGCGCGGCATGCAGGCGGGCGCGCTCGAGGATGGAGACGGCCTCGGCTTCGGTGCCGGTGTTGGCTTCGCCGATGACGGACCATTCCTTGATGGCCCTCCCTTCGTCGCCGCCGGCGGCGGTCTGGGAAGCGCGGTTCATCGCGAGCAGCACGATGGGCAGGCGGTCAGCAGGGACGACGTCGTTCGTCGTGCCGGGCTTGAGGTGCCATCTTCCCTCGAAGAGGACGTATTCGGCACGAGCGAGAGGGCCGAGCAGGAGCGCGACGGCGAGGAGGGTTTTAGCGAGGTTGTTCATGCCAGCGGAGAAGGGTTGCGCCCCAGGTGAGACCGGCGCCGAAGGCGACGATGAGGACGAGGTCGCCGTGCTTGATCTTGCCGTCTGTCCAGGCTTCTTCAAGCGCAAGCGGAATCGAGGCCGCCGACGTGTTGCCGTAGCGCTCGAGGTTCGAGGGGAAGCGGTCCATGCCCACGTTGAGCTGGCTCGCGACGGCTTCCAAGATACGGCTGTTCGCCTGGTGCGGGATGAACCACGCGACCTGCTCCGATTTCACGTCGCACTTGGCGAGGACGCGTTCGCAGGATTCCGCCATCACGCGCACGGCGTGGCGGAAGACTTCCTTGCCGTTCATCCGCAGGAAATGCTTTCCGTCGCGCAGGGAGTCGGCGGTCGCGGGGGCCGCGGAGCCTCCGCCGACGCAATGTAGGAGCTCGGCGTTGTTGCCGTCGGCGCCGAGCAGGTTGCCGAGCAGGCCGACGTTCTTCTCTGAGGTGGTCTCGAGCAGGACGGCACCGGCGCCGTCGCCGAAGAGCACGCAGGTCGTGCGGTCCGACCAATCCACGACGCTGGAAAGTTTTTCGGAGCCGATGACGAGGGTGCGGCGATAGGCCCCCGAGCGCATCATGTCCTTGGCGACCTGGAGGGCATAGACGAAGCCGGAGCAGGCGGCGGAGACGTCAAAGCAGGGGATGTCACGGCGGAGGCCGAGCTTGGCCTGAAGGAGGCAGGCCGTGGACGGGAAGGGAACGTCCGGCGTCATGGTGGCGACGATGAGCAGATCGACGTCGGCGGGGGTCAGGCCGGCGCGTTCGAGGGCCTTGGCGGCGGCCTTGGCGCCCATGTCTGAAGGGTTCTCGCCTGGAGCGGCGATGCGGCGTTCGGCGATGCCGGAGCGGGTCTTGATCCACTCGTCGGAGGTGTCCACCATCTTGGACAGTTCGGCATTGGTGAGCTTGCGTTCTGGAGTGTGGACCCCGATGGCCCGAATGAAGACTGAAAGCTCAGCGCTGCTCATCGATGCGTGAGAAAAGACCCCTTGGGCGGGGAAGGGAACACTAAAACCTCAGGCTTCCTCCGGGGTGGAGGAAATCACCGCATTCGCCTCGGCCAGCGAGGTCAGCATGCGGTGGCCGGCACCGTGGCCAAGGGCTTCTAGGCCTAGGCGAATGGCGCTGGCGATGCTCTGGCGGTTGCTCGAGCCGTGGGCCTTCATGACGAGTCCGGTGAGGCCGAGTAATGGCGCTCCACCGTAACGTTCTGGTTTCAATTTGCCTTTGAGGTCGCGCAGGAGGGGGAACATCGCGATGCCCCCGGCCAGGTAGACTGGATTGCTCTTCACCTTGCTGCCGACCATGTCGCGGACCATGTAAACGAGGCCTTCCAGGGTCTTAAGGATCACGTTGCCCGTGAAGCCGTCAGTCACGACGACATCGCAAGCGTCGCCAAAGACGTCAAAGCCCTCGACGGGGCCGACGTAATTGATGCGATTTCCCATGGCCTTCAGGAGGGAGTGGGTGCGATTGATGCGCGCGCCGCCTTTGCCTTCTTCGGTGCCGACTGAGAGGAGGCCGATGCGCGGGCTGACGATACCGAGAGCGCTTTGGGCGTAGATAGAACCGAGGACGGCGTTATGCACCATCTGGGCGGGCGTGGCCTCAGGGTTGGCGCCCACGTCGAGCATGACGAAATGGCCTTCACGGCGTGGCATGATGGCGGCGAGGGCAGGGCGTTCGGCGCCTTCCATCGGGCGTACTTTGATGGTGCCCGCGGCGACGAGGGCCTTGGTGTTGCCGGTCGAGATGACGACGTCGACTTCGCCGGCCTTGAGCATCTCAAGGGCGATCACCATCGAGGAATCACGCTTCGACTTGAGTACGGCCATCGGGGCGTCGTCCGGAGCCACGATGCTGGCAGCGTGGCGGAAACTCACGCGGCTGTTCTTCAGCGCACGATGCTCAATCGCGAGCATGCGTAGATTATCTTCATGGCCGACGAGCACTAAGGCATCGTCCGGTCCGATGATACCTTCCTTGAAAGCGACGGCAGCAGCGGCCACGGCTTCCGAAGGCCCCATATCGCCACCCATGCAATCCAGGGCGATACGATGACCTTTCTTCAGAGGGGCGTCGCTCATGGGGTCGGGCTGGGCCCGGAGAGGAGCTTAAGCTCCGGCATCCAGCACCTGACGACCGCGGTACTTGCCCGAGGTGGGGTCGACGCGGTGGGAGCGGCGGAGGGCGCCGGATTCGCCGTCTTTGACGAGTTTCGGGGCGCGGAACTGGTTGGCGGCACGACGGAGTCGGCTGCGGCGTTTGGACTGTTTACGTTTCGGATTGGCCATGGTTCTACGCTGGGATGAGGGTCGGTTCTACCCCTCCCGCCCCCTCGGTCAAGCCCCCTTTCCATTCCCTTGCGATTGTGGGCGGGTTTGTTTGGCTGGCCTTATGCCCGGCCATCCCGCCCTTTTCCTCGATCGTGACGGTAACCTGATCCGTGACCACCACCATACCTGCCGGGAGGAGCAGATTGAGCTGATTTCGGAGGTGAAGCCCGCCTTGGAGGCCTGCCTGCGCGCCGGCTACCGTCTCTTCGTGCTGACCAACCAGAGCGGCATCAACCGTGGCATCTTCACCTGGGCGCAATACGAGGCGTGCAATCGCCGCATGCTCGAACTGTTGGCGCTGCCGGCCCCCGGCATCTTGGAAATCAAGGCGGCACCGGAGCGGCCCGACGAACCTTCCCTGTATCGTAAGCCGAGTCCCCGTTTCATCTTGGAGAAGATCGCGGAACATGGACTCGATCCGGCACGCTGTTGGATGACGGGCGACCGCGTCACGGACTGGGAGGCCGGGCTTAACGCCGGCATCCGTTCGTGCGCCATGCGCAGCGGCGCAGCTAAACCAGAGGAGCTTTTGGAGGCGGCCCGCCGTGGTTTTGCGGTGCACGATGATTTCCCTGCTTTCGTGCGCGCGGAACTGAAGCTGGCTTTCTAGGCCAACAAAAAGGACGAACCGGTGGGTTCGTCCTTTGATCGCCTGGGGCGAGGAAATTAGGCCTTCGGCTTTTCCTTATCGCAGGGGCACTTGCCGTCCTTCTTCTCTTCGCCGGCAGCAGCCTTGGGCTTTTCCTTGTCGCAAGGGCAACTTGTCGTCACTTCTTCTTTTCTTCAGAGACGAGGGAGGCCTTGGGCTTTTCCTTGTCGGAAGGGCAACCGTCGCACTTCTTCTTTTCTTCGGCGCTAACGAAGGCAGCGGAGAGAGCGAGGATACCGACGGTGAGGGTCAGGAGTTTGAGGAACTTGGAGTTCATGATGGAAGAGTATGGTTGGTGAATCTTAGCCCAAGTCAATCGGCCGGAGGTCATTGCGGCCAGTGAGTTTACCCTACTGGCCGATCGCGTTACGGATGCGGGTAATTTCGTCCAAAGTCTTCGTTAAACCACTGCCAGGCAACCAGTTGCTACCGCTATTGACCTGATAGACGTGCTTGTTCTTAACGCAGCCCAGGTCTCTGACTCCGGGGATTCGCCCCATTTCAGCGGCTTTTTCAGGGCTGGTCGTGATGGGGCTGTCCACTCCGGAATTTTGGACCCAGAGCACGGCGTCCGGCTTTGCGGTGACCAGGAGCTCCCAGTCGAACTTCACCCAGGCGCCGCGCGCCAGGGCGGATTGCAACCCGGCTGCGGCCAAGGGTTCGGCAAGATAACTTTCCGGGCCGGCCATAACTCCATCCCAGATGACGATGATTTTTCGCGTCGGTCGTCGCAGGCCGATTGGCGAAGATCGCGGCAATCTTCTTTGCGGCATCGGTGCGTCCAGTCGCTTCGCCGATGAGAAGGATGTCCTTGCTGACGGAGTCGCGTGACTCCGGGTTCAGGACGAGCGTTCGCAGTCCGGCCTTCGCGCACTTCTCCGCCCAGAGTGGATTCGCCATGCGCGGGAGGATGACGAGGTCGGGCTTGGTCTTCAGCAGGCGCTCGAGGTCAGGCAGGAAGACGTCGGCGTCCCGCGCGGCCAGATGTTCTTTCGGGAGCGGACACCAGCGAGTCGCCATGACGATCTCCGGCGAGCAGCCGAGATCGATCAACGTCTGCGTCGCGCCCGGGCTGTAGCTGGCGATACGATGACCATCGGCGCTCAGCGTCAGGCAGGTCGCGAGCCAGAGGAAGAGCGCGCGCATCAGGCCGAAAGCAGGCGCGCGAGGCGCATCGCCGAATCGAAGCTTCCGCGGTCCGTCTTGCCTTGGCCGGCGATTTCGTAGGCGGTGCCGTGGTCGGGGCTCGTCCGCACGTGCTTCAGGCCAAGGCTGAGGTTGGCCGACGTCGAGAAGTCCACGGACTTCAGCGGCGCGAGGCCTTGGTCGTGGTAGATGGCGGCGACGGCGTCGAACTCACCCTGCAGGTGGCGGTGGAAAACGGTGTCGCCCGGCAGCGGGCCGACGACTTCATGTCCTTCGGCGCGCAAGGCTTCGACGGCCGGCCTGATGATGGCATCGTCTTCCTTCCCCAGTAGGCCGCCTTCGCCAGCGTGCGGGTTCAGTCCGCAGACGGCGATACGCGGTCGGCGGTCACCGAGTTTCGTGCGCAAGGTGATCAGCGCGAGCACCGTGCGACGGATATCCGCGGCGGTGACGTTGCGCGGTACGTCGGCGAGCGGGAGATGCCAGGTGACAAGCCCGACGGTCATCTTGCCGCCGGCGAAGGCCATCACGGGCTCGCCACTCCAGCGCGATGCGAAGAATTCCGTCTGGCCGGGAAAGGTATAGCCCACGCCAGCGAGGCCCTTCTTGTTTACGGGTCCAGTGACGACGGCGGCGAAACGCGCACCGGAGGCGCCGCGGGCCGCCATCTCCATCGCTTCAATCGCGATGAGCTGTCCAGCGTCGTCGGGTTTGCCGGGCCGGGTGACGAAATCCTTGGGGCCGACGGAGATGCCTTGGCCGAGCTGTGCGATCCAATCGGCCGGGCCGATGGGCACGATCGAGGAAGCTTGTTCGGGGTGCGCTTTCAGCCAGCTGGCGAGGAGTTCCGGGCCGACTCCAGCTGGATCTCCGCAGGTGACGGCGATGGGCAAGGTGCTCATTCGGGCGAGACGAAGCGGCCGCGCTTACCGCCGAGAAAGAAGTTAAGGAAATCATGCGCCTCCAAGGTCTGGTAGTTGCCTTCGCTCAGGGCTTTCTGCGCGAGTGTGGCGCAGGTGCCGTGGGCGGCGTAGACTGCGTGGTAGGCCTGCTTGATCTCCGCGACGGCGGGGGCTGGCACGGCACGACGTCGCAGTCCGACGAGGTTGAGTCCAGAGATCAGGTTACGCCCGTGGGCCAGCGCGTTGGGCGGGACGTCCTCAGTGATGACGGCGTTACCCGAGACGAGCGCCCCGCCGCCGATACGGCAGAATTGGTGTACCGCCACGCCCCCGCTGATAAAGGCCTTATCTCCGACGGACACATGGCCGCCGAGCATGCAGCCGTTGGCGAGGATGACTTGATCGCCGAGTATGCAATCGTGGGCGACATGGCTGCCGGCCATGAGCAAACCATCCGCGCCGACGACGGTGTGCGTGCCGGCCTTGGTGGCGCGGTGGATGGTGACGTGTTCGCGGATGACCGTGCGGTCGCCGACGCGCGTGCCAGAGTCCGTCGCGGGGTCGAAGGAAAGATCCTGCGGATCGCCGCCGACGACGGCGAAGTGGTCGACGCGTACGCCGGCTCCGAGTTCAGTCCGTGCCTTCACGATGGCATGCGCCGCGATGCGGCAGCCGGGCCCGAGCGTCGCGCCGGCTTCGATGATTGCGAACGGGCCAACCTCGACGTCGGGGGCGAGTCGGGCGGAAGGGTGGACTTGGGCGGAAGGGTGAATCACTTCGGAGGGATGGCGCCGCCGAACAGTTCAAGTTGGGCGGCTTTGACCATATCGTAGACGCGGAGCAGGCGGAGCAACTGCAACGTATCGGATTTGGCGTAGCTCTGGTTCGATTCGACCACTTGGACGAGGTTCTCGAGGATTGTCCGAAAGGTCAGCACATGGTCGACGCCGCTTTCGCGGAGCAGGGTGATGCTTTCGGAGCGCTGCGGTTCGGTGGACGGGATGCCCGGTAGCACCAGGATTTTCGCCATGGGCTGGTCCTCGGGCGACGTCAGATCGGCGAACGCCTCCTTCGCTGCCTTGACGGCTTCCTCGCGGACGAACTCGAGGAGGTCACCCTTCTTAATCATCGTCGGGGTGATGGCCTTGGTCGTATGCCAGGCTTTCACCGCGACGACGGCGGCACCGATTTTCGGCAGGTCCGAGCTGAAAAGCTGGAAGGGGGCTTCGGCTCCGCGGAGCGGCGACGGATTGATCACCAAGAGATCACCTTCTTCATCGGCGCGTTTCCTGCGGGATTGGACGGCGTACTTGCGCGACTGACGCACGAAGAAACCATTCATCTCGAAATACTCGCGGACCAGACTGTCGTCGAAACCCGCCATTGGCTAAGAGGATGCGGGCGAGGGGGCGGTTTGGTCAACCCGCGATAAAAGACCTCAAAGGACGAAGCCGGCCGGAGCAATCGCCACGGTGAACTCACCCTTGAGTGAGCCCGCCTTCAGCGCTGGCACCAGTTCCGACAGGGCGGAGGTGCGGATCGCCTCGTGCAGCTTGGTGAGTTCGCGGCCGACGCAGACGACCCGCTCGGGACCGAGAATCTCCAGCATCTCGTCTAGGAAGTCGCTGATGCGGTGGCAGGATTCGTGAAGTACGACAGTCTCATCGGCCTCCTTGAGGCCTTCGAGGAAGCGACGGCGGGCCGCGGATTTCGGCGGCAGGAAGCCGACGAAGCGGAACGCGTTGGTCGGGAGCCCGGAGGCAGAGAGCAGGGCCACGATCGCGCAGGGGCCAGGCAAAGGGGTGACGGTTAGGCCGCGCCGACGGCATTCGCGGGTGACGCGAAAGCCGGGGTCACTAATGCCCGGCGTGCCCGCATCGGTGATCAGGGCAATCTTCGCACCGCCGGCGACCTTGTCGGCGATCAGGACGGCGGCGTCCTTCTCGTTGTGCTCATGGTAGGCGAGCATCGGCTTGGAGATCGCGAGGTGGCGAAGCAGGCCGCCGGTTACGCGCGTATCTTCGCAGGCGACCAGGTCGCATTCCGCGATGGCCTCGCGGGCGCGGGCGGTGATGTCGCCGAGGTTACCCAACGGCGTAGCCACGACCCAGAGCCGTCCGGCCGGTCCCTGCGGACGGCCAGCGGCACCTGCGTCGGCGCGCGACATCAGCGTCGGTAGCCGGAACCCGGCGTCGATACGCCTGGGATGCCGCCCTGCCAACCGGTGGGCTGGGACAGGGGGAGCATGGAGTCGGCTGGCTTCTCGACGGTCTCACAACCTGCCAGACCTAGAAGGCAGGCAAACAGGGCGAAGGCGATGAGCGTGCGGCCGAACATCAGTTGAGCGTGATCTTAGTGGAGGGAGCGAGAGACACCGAGTCGGCCTTGGAGATGGCGCGGATGTCGAGTTCCTTGTCAGGCTGCAGCTGGCCGAAGGACAGGACTCCCTTGACGGTCGAGATCTGGACCTTGCCGACCTTCTTGCCGGCGATTTTCACGTCAAAGATGTCCTTGGCCTTGATACCGTTAGCTTCGCCGACCGAGAAGGCGACGATGCCGGAGTCGGCGTCGAGGGCGAGAACGTAGGTCAGGATGTTTTCGATCGGCGCATCAACGGCGACGACGGCTGGGGCAACGTCACCCGGCTTGGCGGGCTCGCCGAGAGGGTCGCTGGCGAAGCCGAAGGGGGACGGATTGTTATCCATCGCGCGGGAGACCTTGGCGTGGAGGCCGCGGTATTTGCCGATGATGAGTTCGGCTTTCTGTTCGGCGTTGGTGGCCTTGGTTTCGATTTCAGCGAGCTGTTCTTTCGTGAACATAGCGGCGGCCTTTTCAGTGGCTTTGACGAGCTCTTCCTTGGCGGTGGCGAGGGAGGCTTCGGCGCCGTCCTTCTTGCTGTTGGCGTCGGTCAGCTGGGCGGCGAGTTCGTCGCGCTTGCGAGTGAGCTCGGCGCGTTCGCCTTCCAGCGTGGTGTTCGCGGCGGTGAGGCCTTCGATCTTCGTCTTCTTGTCGGCGACGTCGGCGATGAAATCCTTCTTTTCTAGTTCGAGGTCGTTGATGCTCTTGCGCTTGGCGGTAAGGAGGGGGCCAACGGTTAAGAGCGAAGTCATGCGGGCGTCATATTCCTTGCCGGCCTTGACTTCGGCGTCGGTCACGGCCCAGGCGGTGTTCGTGAGGGCGACGTCCATCTTACCTTTCAGGAGGAAGGCAAAGACGGCGGCGGCGCTGGCGGCGACGACGGTCAGGACGCGGAGGAAGGTGTTGAGCTTCTTGTTCATGGGGTAGGTGAAGGGGTAGGGCGGGGGTTAAGAATGGCTGAAGAGGGTCTTCCCGGGATCAGGAGAATCCTGACGGGAAATGGCACCGGGGTTGGACGAAACGTGCAGGAGGACTTTAAACACCAATTCTTCCTGCCCCTCAAGTGCAATTTCCTCGCAAACCTGCGAGACGGAGAGCCATTTGCCCTTGGCCTTGGCCAGGGTGGCGAGGGCGGCGGCCCGGACTTTGAGGGTCTCGGCGGCGGCCTTCTTGCCGGCCTCGACGCCAGGCTGGTGGTAGGCGTTGATGCCGAGCAGGTTGGCGTACAGGCCGACGGCTCGCTCGAAGAGCGCGATCAGCATGCCCACGGAACGGGCGTCCACCTGATTGATGGTAATAGTAATATTAGCGCGGCCGCTGCCCGAAAGGGCCTCGCGGGTGCCGAGCAGGAAGGCCTGGAGGTAGTCGCCGGAGGTCACGCCGGGCTCCACCTCGAGGGAACTGCCTTCGCGGTCCTTGAGGACTTCGATGAAGACGGCGAAAAAGTTATTCACACCGTCGCGGAGCTGCTGCACGTAGGCGTGCTGGTCGGTCGAACCTTTGTTGCCATAGACGGTGAGGCCCTGGAGGACCTTGCGGCCCTGGAGGTCGAGTTCCTTGCCGAGCGATTCCATGACGAGCTGCTGGAGGTAGCGGGAGAAGAGCAGGAGGCGGTCCTTGTACGGGAGCACGACCATGGCCTTGGTGCCGCGGCCTTCGGTGAGGTGATGCCAGGCCAAGGCGAGCGTGGCGGCCGGGTTCTTCTGCGCATCAGGCACGCGGGTCAGCGCGTCCATCCCGCGGGCGCCGTCGAGCAGTCCGTGGATATCAATGCCCTGTAATGCGGCGGGCAGCAGGCCGACCGGGCCGATCTCGCTCGTGCGGCCACCGACCCAATCCCACATCGGGAAACGGGCGAGCCACTTCTCAGCCGTGGCGACCTTATCGAGTTGGCTACCTTCACCGGTGACGGCGACGGCGTGGGCGGCGAAGGAGAGTCCGGCCTGCTTCCAGCGGAGCGCGGCTTCGAGCTGTCCGTTGCGCGGTTCCGGCGTGCTGCCAGACTTCGAAGTCACGATGGCGAGCGTGGTGCCGAGGCGCGTGCCCAGAGTGTCGAACACGCGGTCAATGCCGTCGGGGTCGGTGTTATCGATGAAATGGACGCGGAGTTTGTCCGCCTTGCCGCCAAGTGCGTCGGCGACGAACTGCGGGCCGAGGGCCGAGCCGCCGATACCGATGCAGAGGAGGTCGGTGAACTTGCCAGCGGAGCCTTTGACCTGGCCAGCGTGGACCTGAGCGGCGAAGCCAGCGATGGCGTCGATGGCGGCCTTCACTTCGGCGGCGATCTTCGCATCAGGCGCGAGCTCAGGAGCACGTAGCCAGTAGTGGCCAACCATGCGCTTCTCATCAGGGTTGGCGACGGCGCCCTTCTCGAGCGCCGCCATGTCGGCGAACGCCTGGGCCATAGCCGGGGCCATCTTCTCGGCGAAACCGGCCGGCGCCGGGGCGCGGCTGAAGTCGAGCGCGATACCGAGTTCAGGGAAGTTCTGGAGTTGCTTCCGGAAGAGGTCGAAGGAGTTGGCCACGATAGGGGAGTCTTCCCCGCCACAACCCCGCTTGGCAACAAAAAGGGCGGTCCGCCGAGGCGTCCGCCCTTTCATTTCCGCTCAGGTGAAGACCTCAGTCGCCGTCGGTAATAGCGCCTTCGGAGGCCGAGGACACGAGCTTGGCGTATTTGGCGAGGGTCCCGCGCTTCTCTTTGCAAGGGGAAGCCTTCCAGGACTTCAGGCGATCCGCAATCTCTGCGGTCGGTACGTCCAGGTTGATTTCGTTCTTCTGCGAGTCGATGGTGATGGTGTCGCCGTTCTTCACGACCGCGAGTACGCCGCCGACGGCGGCCTCGGGGGTGATGTGGCCGACCACGAAGCCGTGGGAGCCGCCGGAGAAACGTCCGTCGGTGATGAGGGCGACAGTCTTGCCGAGGCCCTTACCCATGACGGCGCTGGTGGGTCCGAGCATCTCGCGCATGCCCGGTCCGCCCTTGGGGCCTTCGTTGCGGATGACGATGACGTGGCCGTCTTTGACCTCGCCGTCGAGGATACCGCGAAGCGAGGCTTCTTCGGATTCGTAGACGATGGCCTTGCCGGTGAAGGCGTTGCCTTCCTTGCCGGAGATCTTGGCGACGGAGCCTTCGGGGGCGAGGTTACCGCGCAGGATGCGCAGGTGGCTGTCGGCCTTGATCGGATTGGAGAAGGGGCGGACGACGTCCTGGTCGGCGGCGTAACTGCCGACGTTCGCGAGGTTCTCGGCGACGGTCTTGCCGGTGACGGTCATGCAATGGCCGTGCAGGAGGCCCTTATCGAGGAGCATCTTGAGCAGCGGCTGGAGGCCACCGATGCGGACAAAGTGGGCCATGTTGTATTTGCCGCTCGGCTTGAGGTCGGCGAGCACCGGCACGCGTCGGCCGACGCGCTCAAAATCCTCGAGGGTGAGTTTGATGCCCGCGGAATGGGCCATCGCGATGAGGTGCAATACAGCGTTCGTCGAACCACCGAGGGCGATGACGACGGTGATGGCGTTCTCGAACGCGTCCTTGGAGAGGATGTCGGAAGGGCGGATGTTCTTCTTGATGAGTTCCAGTACCGCCTTGCCCGCGCGCTCGCAGTCCTCGAGCTTGGCTTTGGAATTCGCGAGCTGCGCAGAGCTGTCCGGCAGGCTGAGTCCGAGCGCTTCGATGGCGGAGGCCATGGTGTTCGCGGTATACATACCGCCGCACGAGCCTTCGCCGGGGATGGAGCAGACTTCGATCTCCTTGAGCTCGCTTTCGCCGATCTGCTTGCCGGCGTGCTTGCCGACGGCTTCGAAGACGGTGACGATGTCGGCCGACTGGCCGCGGTGCAGTCCCGGGACAATCGTGCCGCCGTAGACAAAGACGGAAGGGCGGTTGAGGCGCGCCATGGCGATGGCGCAGCCAGGCATGTTCTTATCGCAACCGCCGATGGCGACGAGGCCGTCGAAACCTTCGGCGCCGGTCACGGCTTCGATGGAGTCCGCGATGATCTCACGCGAGACCAGTGAGTAGCGCATGCCTGGGGTGCCCATCGAGATACCGTCCGAGACGGTGATGGTGCAGAAGATGACCGCCTTGCCGCCGGCCGCGTCGGCCCCTTTGACGGCTTCGTCTGCCAGTCGGTTAATATGCATGTTGCAGGGGGTGACCATCGACCAGGTCGAGGCGACGCCCACGACGGGCTTGGCAAAGTCGGCGTCGGTGAAGCCCACGGCCCGGAGCATGGCTCGGCTGGGGGCGCGGTCGGGGCCGTCTACGACGATGGCGGAGTGTTGGCGGCAGTGGTTGGCGTCGGTCATGATGGGTGTGAAAAGTCTGCGGTTGTCAGTCGGTGAGCGCCCCCTAATAAGAGGGCAGGGAGCGGACTGTGAACCGCCCCGTCGCTCCCGACAATCCGATTTAAGCCTCCCCGTCCCGTGGAATTCAACCTCAAGAAAATCATCAAGGCCCTCCTGTTCTCGACCTCCGAGGCGGTGTCCATCAAGGACATCCAGAAGGTCGTGCAGCGCTACCACGCCCAGGCGGCCGCCGAGCGCCAGCCTGACCTGCTCGAAGCAGCCGGCGAGCCCACGATCGTGCCCGCGGCTCAGCCCGTCCAAGAAGTCATCCAGGATATCATCGATCAGGTTCCTACTTTGCTCACGGCCACCCAGATTCGCGAAGCGGTCGACGCCCTCGAAGCTGAGATGCGCGACGCTAACGACGCCTGCCGCATCCTGCAGGGTCCCGAAGGGTTCCGTCTGGTGATCTCTCCGGCCTACGCCGACTGGGTCCGCCTTCTCCGCGGCGAGCCGCGCCCGCAGCGCCTCAGCCCCGCCTCGCTCGAGACGCTCTCGATCGTCGCCTATCGCCAGCCGGTTACCCGCTCAGAAATGGAAGCCATCCGCGGAGTCTCCGTCGATAGCGCCCTCAATCGTCTGCTCGAGCTCGAACTCGTCGCCGTCACTGGCCGCGCCGATCTGCCCGGTCGTCCGATCCAGTATGGCACGACGGACAAGTTCCTCGATTTCACCGGCCTGCGTTCGCTGGGCGAACTGCCCGCCTCCGACGTCCTGTCTCCCGCTCAGATTTCCGAATGGATCACCCGCGCGACCACCCCGGTCGACGGTCGGCGATTCCGAAGTCGGCCTGCCGCTCGAAGATCAGTCCTCCGCCGCCATCGCGACGGAGGCCCCGCCCGAAGACGAGAAGCCTGCCGAATGAGCCTCGAAGAGCACCGCCGCGAGGTTGATCGTATCGACCGCGAGATCCTCAAGCTGCTCGGTGAGCGCTTGCAGGTGGCCCGTGCTATCGGCGAAGCGAAGCTGAAGTCGGGTGCGCCGGTCTACGCTCCGCAGCGCGAAGAACAGCTCCTCCGCTCTATCACCGAAGCCGCGCCAGCGATTCCGGCCTCGGGACTCCGCGCGGTCTACCGCGAAATCATCTCCCTTTCCATCGGCGCCCAGATGGCCAATCCCGTCGCCTACCTCGGACCAGAAGGTTCCTTCACCCAGCAGGCCCAGATCCGCGCCTTCGGCACGAGCGTGCCGTCGCTCCCCCTCCGCGCCATCGGCGACATCTTCGCCGCGGTCGAATCCGGCGAAGCCTCCTACGGCGTCGTCCCGGTCGAGAACTCCACCGAAGGCGTCGTCAGTCACTCCCTCGACCTGCTTGCGGAATCCGATCTCAAGGTCGTGGCCCAGGTCACGCTCTCCGTCGAGCAGTGCCTCGTCGGTCAAGGCCCCCTCGATCAGGTGAAGAAGGTCCTCTCGAAGGACATCGCCCTCGCGCAATGCCGCGGCTGGCTCTCTCGTCACGTCCCGGGCGCCGCGCTCGTCGAGACCGACAGCACCGCCGCTGCCGTGGAGATCATCGCCCGCGATCCGCAAGGTCAGGCCGCCGTCGCCTCCGCCACCGCCGCCGAATCGCGCGGTGTCCCCATCCTCGCCCGCGGCATTCAGGATCGCCGCGACAACGCCACGCGCTTCTTCGTCATCGCCAAGACGGCCAACACCGTCGGCGCCAAGGACGAGGTCACGAGCGTGGTGCTCACGCTCAAGCATGAGCCGGGCGCCCTGCAAGGCGCCCTCGCCGCTTTCTCCGACCGCGGCATCAACTTGATCCGCATCGAGTCCCGCCCGAGCCATCGTCGCGCTTGGGAGTATCTCTTCTTCATTGATTTCCCAGGTCACTGGGACACCGCGGCTGTGCAGGCCGCCGTCACCGAGCTCAAGGGTCGCTGCGAAGTGGTGAAGTGGCTGGGCAGCTATCCTCAATCCGCCGGATGAGCCGACGCGCCCTCGGAGGCGTGATGCTGGCCGTCCTCGGCGTGGCCGTGCTTTGGTCGGGCTATTCCTGGTGGCGCGCTTGGTCCGCTCCGCTCATTCCCGTGGTCTTCCGGCCGGCTTTCTCCGTTGAAGGTATCTCTTCCGGTACGCCGGTCCGCGTGCAAGGCGTCACGGTGGGGCAGGTGAGTTCCATCGGCCTCGACGCCGATGCCGAAGGCCGGCTCCGTCCGGTTGTCAGACTCGTCCTCGATCCGGCGACCTTGGAAGATCGCGGCTTCGCCGACCGTCTGCGTGGCGATCGCCTGCGGACCGAAGTCGCTCAGGGCCTGCGCGCCCGTCTCGTCGCGGTGAGCCCTGCTTCCGGCATGCTCCAGGTCGAATTGATTTGGGATGCCGCCGCTGCGGCGCCAACGGAACCCTTGGCCGTCGATGAGATTCCTCCACTCAGCAGTCATCTCCAGAGCAAGATTGTCGGCTTCGTCCAGCAACTGCAGGACCTCGCTGAAAAAGACTTGGTCGGTCATGGCGGCGGAGCTCGAGCGCGATTTGGACGGGTTCCACGAGGCGACCGACCCCGAGCGGGCCGCCCGTTTCTCCGCGATGATCGTCCAGCGGACGGGCGCAGTCCTTGAAGCCACCGGCGAAGGTAAGCTCGATGCCCAGAGCGCTCGGCTGATCGCCGCTTGCGCCCGACTGCGTGCAACGGTCGAGCAGGCTGACCGCAAGATGGACGACGAGACGCTGGCTCTCCTGCAGGTAAGCCTCGCCGACGCCGCCGCGGCTCTGGCCTCCTTTTCTGCTTCCCTGGAAGGTTCGCAGACCCGCATGAACGCCGCTTCGGCTGAATTCTCCGCGCTCTTCCGCGCCGTCTCCGAGGCAGCCCGGACGTGGTCCAAGAAGGCGGCCGGTCTGACCACGGAACCCCGCCCCCGCTGAGGGAACAGGCTTGCGGCGGACCCCCGGAGCGGGGATAGGTTTGGGCCTTACCAGCCATGGCCGACCCGACCGACAAGATGGAATCCATCATCAACCTGTGCAAACGCCGCGGGTTCGTCTTCCCTTCCTCCGACATCTACGGCGGCTTCAACGGCTTCTTCGATTACGGCCCTCTCGGCGTCGAGCTGAAGAACAATATTAAGCAGGCCTGGTGGCAGGACTTCGTTCACCGCCGCGACGACATCGTCGGCCTCGACTCCTCGATCATCCATCACCCGACGACCTGGAAGGCCTCGGGGCACATCGACAATTTCACCGACCCGCTCGTCGACTGCAAGGAGTCGAAGATGCGCTACCGTGCGGACCAGCTGTTCTTCGCTCCGGTGCGCGTCGCCGGCGAGACCATCGGTTACGTCTCTGTCCTTGAAGACGACGGCATGCAGGCCAAGGCCGACGAGATGGCCAATGACATGAAGCGCAAGCTCGCCAAGCAGGGCGCGCTTGAGCCGGTGGTACTCAAGGATTACACGGAGTCCACGGCCGAGGAGCATGCGCTCATCCCTTCGCCTGCCACCGGCAAGCCGGGTTCGCTCACGCCGCCCCGCTCCTTCAACATGATGTTTCAGACTTACGTCGGCGCTATGCAGGATGCGTCGGCTACCGCCTATCTCCGTCCGGAGACCGCGCAGGGCATCTTCATCAACTTTAAGAACGTCGTCGACACAGGCCGCGTGAAGCTGCCCTTCGGTATCGCCCAAATCGGCAAGGCGTTCCGCAACGAAATCAATCCGCGCAACTTCATCTTCCGCTCCCGTGAGTTCGAGCAGATGGAGATCGAATACTTCATCTCGCCGGACTCCGACTGGGCCACCGCCCATAAGAATTGGATCGAAGGCTGCCTGGCCTGGTTCGAATCCATCGGCATCCCACGCGCCAAGCTCTCCCTCTACCCGCACCCGACCGAGAAGCTTGCCCACTATTCGAAGGGCACGACGGACATCATGTTCGAGTTCCCCTTCGGCGTGCAGGAGCTCCAGGGTGTCGCCGCTCGCGGCGACTTCGACCTGACCCAGCATAGCAACGTCTCAGGCCAGAAGCTCGATTGGTTCGACGAAGTAGCCAAGGCCCGCTACATCCCGCACGTCATCGAGCCTTCCGTCGGCGTCGACCGCGTCTTCCTGGCCCTCCTCACTACGGCCTATCACGAGGATGAAATTGAAGGCGAGAAGCGCATCGTTCTCCGGCTGCCGGCCCGCATCGCCCCCTTTAAGGCCGCGATTTTCCCCCTCGTGAAGAACAAGCCCGAGCTCGTCGAGCGTGCCGAGGCCCTCTACCGCCGCCTAAAGAAGCGCCACAACGTTTTCTACGACGCCGCCGGGGCCATCGGCCGCCGCTACCGTCGCCAGGACGAGATCGGCACGCCTTACGGCATCACGATCGACTTCGAGACCATCGAGAAGGGCGCCGGCGTCACGGTCCGCGACCGCGATACGCTGGAGCAGGTACGGATGACAGAAGACGAGGTCGTCCGCTTCCTCGACGATAAGGTCAACGGCTGACCTTCGCCGGGGTGCCCGCGAGTTCTTCCGCCAGCTTGGCGATGCGTCGCTTCCCGCAGAGGGAGGCGGCGATCGTCAGGTTGCGCAGGCCTTGCGGCAGGTGCGCGAGGTATTCCGGACGGCCCTTCTTGTGGCCGAGGAAGCCGTAGGCGCCGCAGGCCTGCAGGAGGCGCTGCGTCGCGGCGACGTGGAAGAGGTAGGAGAACTCATCGCTGGAACCCTTCCAGTCGGAGACTTCACGCGCATGGTCCTCGATCTCGATACGCCAAAGGTCCATGTCGTGGCGCGTGAGGTAAGGGTCGAAGGCGAGCGACGCGAAGTCGTAGAACATGCAGCCGTGGCGGAGGCCCTGTAGGTCGATGAGCCAGGCGGAATTATCGCGCACCATGATGTTCTGCGACTGGAAGTCGCGATGGATCGTGACGACAGGCTGGCCCATGAGTTCTTTGGCGAGTGAGGCCATCTCATCGGTGATGGCCCGGTCGGGCTTGCGGCCGCCGAGCGCGTTGTCCTGGAAATATTGGCGCTCCCATTGGTAGAGGTTTGGACCGAACGCCTCCATCAACGTGACGCCGGAACCGGCGAACGCGTCGACGCCGAGGCGATGGATGCCGGCCACCTGTTCGAGGGCCGAGGCGACGGGCGCCCACGGGAATTCGGGACCCTGGGCGAGGGAGCAGAGGTCGGCGTCACCGAGGTCTTCGAGGATGAGCACGCCCGCGGCCTTGTCTTCGGCGAGCACCTGCGGGACCTGGACGCCGATCTTGTCGCGCAGCACGCCCGCGATGGCGCCATAGAGCTGGTTCTCCGCGCGCGAATCATCGTAGACGCATAGCACGGAGGACTCGCCGGAGTCGTTGCGCATGCGGTGGAACTTGCGGCCGGAGCCCCCCTTGAGGACTTCACCGCCAGCGGCGAGCTGGTAGCCGTGCGCCTTGGCGGCGTCGGCCGGGGAGATGGCCCCGCGCACGGGCTTTTCATGCTCGGCCTTCACGGCCTGATATTCCTCGACGGTGCCGAGGTCGTGCCAACTCGCGGAGGCATCAAGGAAACCTTGGATGCTGTTGGGTTCGGCTTGGAGGCGGCGGAGGAAATGTTCGACCAGCGATTCGATCGTCGCGGGAACGCCTTGGACGAAGGCCTTGGTGACAACGCAGATACCGGTGTACTGGTAGGAGGGGTCGGCCTTGCCGAGGCGGTCGCGCATATCGGTCACGAAACCTTCGTCGGTGATGCGGACGTTACGATTCGGGCCCTGTTCACGGACGACGAGCGTCGCGGCGCCGCCGTTGGTGCGGTGGTGCGCGTAGGCGGCGGCGATGTCGCAGCCGGAGAGGATATCGCCGTTCCAGATGATGAGGTCCTTGTCGTCTTCACCAAGCAGGCCAGCGATGTTCGCGAGGCCACCGCCGGTCTCGAGCAGCACGGGCTCATGCACGAGCTTCACTTCTGCGTCGCCGTAGCGACCGGAAGGGAAGACGAGCGCCCAGGCTTCAGGGCAGTGGTGCGTGTTGATGATGAAACGGCGCGTGCCCGCGGCATGGAGCTTGTCCATCGCTTGGGCGATCATCGGCCGTCCGCCGATTGGCAGCAGGGGCTTGGGGCAGTTTTCGGTGAGCGGACGCAGGCGCGTGCCGAGGCCGGCTCCGAGGAGAAAGGCGGTGCGAGGGAAGTCAGACATGGGAAGATTGGGTGCAGGCCGGGCAGATGCCGTAGATCTCCATGATATGGGTCAGTTCGGCATAGCCCTTGGTTCGGGCGGCGGCTTCGAGGCGGGAGGTGTCGCAACCGGGCAGTCGGTCGATCCGACCACAACGACGGCAGATCACATGGTGATGGTGGTGTCCGGGTGAGACGAGGGCGTAGAGGCTGCGGCCTCGCTCGAGCGGGTGTCGCTGGACGATCCCGGCGTCGTCCATGGCGCCGAGGCTCCGGTACACCGTGACGAGGTCCAGCTTGTCGTCGCCGGCCGCTTCATGGACCTGTTCCGCGCTGAGGGGGTGCTTGGCCGCCGCGAGGACCTTGAGCATAACCAACCGAGGGGACGTAACCCGCATGGCTTTCTCCTTCATGCGGAGGACGGCCGCTTCGATGCGACCGTCGGAGCCCTCCCCGCAGCATCCTTCCTCATGGCGGTGGCCTTGGGACATGTCCCGTAGGTTTGGGGTCGTTTATGACGAGGCAACAACGAATGGCCACTTGCCTCCCGCCCGGGTCTGGTTTGGCTGGATGAGTCCATGTCCGACCGTCCGGCTAATCCGACCTCCGCTCGCGAGCTCTGCCCGGTCTCGTTCCGCGATTTTGTCTCGTCCGAGCCGTTCAAACTCGAGTTGGGCGGCGAACTACCGTCCTTGACGCTCCGCTATGAGACCTACGGAACTCTGCTGCCTGACAAGTCGAACGCGATCCTGGTCCCCCACGCCCTGAGCGGAGACCATCATGTGGCCGGACGCTATTCGGCCGAGGACCGCAAGCCGGGCTGGTGGGATTGCTTCGTCGGGCCAGGCAAGGCCATCGACACCAATCGCTTCTTCGTCATCGGCGTGAATTGTATCGGTGGCTGCCGCGGTTCGACCGGCCCGCTCTCGACCGACCCTCGCACGGGCAAGCCTTACGGCGGTTACTTCCCGGAAATCACCCTTGGCGACATCGTCCGCGCTCAGCGCTTGTTGGTCCGTCACCTCGGTATCGCCAAGCTCCATGCCGTCGTCGGCGGCTCGATGGGTGGCATGCAGGCCCTTATCTGGTGCGCCGACTACCAGGCTGAGGTCGGCCGCATCGCGGTGCTTGCCGCTGGTCTGAGCCAGTCGCCCATGGCGATCGCGCTTAACGCCGTCTCGCGCGCCTGCGTGGAGCGCGACCCGCATTTCCGCGGCGGTCATTACGCCCCCGGCGAAGGGCCTGACTCAGGCTTGGCTGTCGGCCGCATGATCGCGCACATCAGCTACCTTTCTTCCGCATCGTTTGAGCAGAAGTTCGGTCGCGCCAAGGTTCCGGGCGCTGGCGCCGGCGATGCCGTGCACTGGCAGGTCGAAAGCTACCTCGAACATCAGGGTAATTCGTTCGTCCAGCGCTTCGATGCCAATAGCTGGCTGCGCATCACCCGCGCCGTCGACCGCTTTGATATGACCGCGCGCGCTTCCTCTGGTACGCTCTTCACGCAGGACGGTCCGGATGTACTCGCGATCGGTTTCTCGAGTGACTGGCTCTATCCGACCAGTGAGCTGCGTATGCTTCTCGCCGCGGCTACCGCGGTCGGCGTCAATGCGGCCTATCATGAGGTCGTGACGGATGCCGGCCACGACGGCTTCCTCTTGCCCGACACCGGGCTGACGGTTCGCCTGCACGCCTTCCTGGGCTGATCAGAGAAGCGGGGAGATCACCTTCGAGACCGCTTCGATCAACCGGCCGGTCAGTGTGCGGCTGCGGCGGTAGAGGTCTTCGGTGTAGCGCGTCGACTCCGTCTCCCAGCCCGCGATGAGCGCGCCGACTTCGGCCACCGCCGCGGGGTCGCGCACGACCGCGCCGATCTCGTAGTTCAGGAAGAGCGAACGCATATCGAGGTTCGCCGACCCCACAACCAGTTGCTCTTCGTCGACAATGACGAGTTTGGCGTGGAGCACATCCGGCTTGAAGAAGTGAATCTCCGCGCCGGCCTCGCGCAGGTTGCGTAGGTACCAACGACGGGCGAGGTCGAGGAGGCGATGGTCCGAGCGGCGCGGCACCATGATCTTCACGTGCCGGCCGGCATGGGCGGCGGTGACCAGGAGCGTGAAGAGCGTGCGGTCGGGTACGAAGTAGGGCGTCACGACCGTGATCGATCGCTTGCAGTTGGAGAAAAGCTTCACGTAGGTCTCCCACAGCGGGTCGCCTTCGCAGTCGGGTCCGGAGGAGATGACCTCGACGCGCGCTGGGCCGACATGGGGCGAGCGTTCGCGGAGCAACGTCGCGAAATGCATCGGGGCCTCGTCGGTGGCCTGGCACCAGTCGGCGATAAAGACGCGCTCGATGGCGGCTGCGGTCGGTCCTTCGATCAGGAACGAGCAATCGCGGAAGCGGCGGTTCGAGGGCTTTTCGCCCATGTAGCGCAAGCCGAGGTTCTGGCCGCCGATGACGGCGAAGGTCCCATCAAAGACCGCGATCTTGCGATGGTTACGCCAGTTGGCCGAGCCTTTACCCTGCATGGGCAGAGCGGGGTTGAAGCGGGCGACCATACCGCCAGCTCGACGTAGCGGTCGGCAGAGGCGCAGCGGGATGCCGAAGCTGCCGATGGCGTCGACGAGCAGGCGGACCTCGATGCCTTCTTTGGCTCGGGCGGTCAGTAGGCTCACGATCTCGCGGCCAACGGCATCGTCGCTGAGGATGTAGGTCGAAAGGCTGATGCGTCGTTGGGCGCCTTTGATCTGCCGGCGCAGTTCCTCTAAAGTGTCGCGGCCATCGCGGTCGCCCAGGAGGCGGAAGCGGTTGCCGCCAAAGTCCGGCTCGTCGCTCAGTCGCCAGGCGACGCGGTTCACTTCTTTCTTCGCATCGGCGAGGGAGGAGTGCTTGCGTCCGCCGAAGACGAAGTGGAGCAGGGCGGTCGAAAGAGGGAAGAACCAGGCCAGCGGTCCCCAGAGCAGGAGATAAGCAGGGGAGACGCGGGCCCGCATCACGCGTAGTAACACGTAGATTTGGCAGCCTGTGTGCACGGCCAGCATCGCTTTGTCTGGGAGCAGGTCCGCCCACTCCGCTATGAGGATTACGGCAGCCGTCAGCAGCGCGAGCGTCGTGCTCCGCTTTAGCCGGCCGTATCCTTGGAACGGAACCATGTCGTCAAGTTAGCCCTGTCTCCCTCCATTGGGCACAAAAAAAGACCCCGGTTGCCCGGGGTCTGTTTGGTGCCTGCGAAGGACAGCTTAGTTGCCGGCCTTGTCGAGGAGGTCGCCGAGACTGTTGAAGTCTCCGCTGCCCGACGACGAGGAGGACGAACCGCCGGCCGAGGGGGCCGGGGCGCCGCCAGTGGACGGTCCCTTGATGCGGTCGTAGCTGCTGATTTCGGCCTGGAGGCGTTCGGCGTCGTAGTTCGCGGCCTTGATCGAGAGACCGATGCGACGGTCTTCCTTGTCGATCTTGATGACGCGAGCGGTGACGTCCTGGCCGACCTTGACGACGTCCTTGACGTTCTCAACGCGCTGTTCGGCGAGCTGGGAGACGTGCACGAGGCCGTCGATTTCGTCGGACAGTTCGATGAAGGCGCCGAAGTTCGCGATCTTGGAGACCTTGCCGTTGACGAGGTCGCCGATGCGGTACTTGCGGTCGATTTCGCTCCACGGATCGGTCTGGGTCTGCTTGACGCCCAGGGAGATGCGCTGCTGGTCGACATCCACGTCGAGCACGATGGCTTCCACGTCGTCGCCCTTCTTCATGACTTCGGCCGGATTGTTGATGCGGCGGGTCCAGCTCATGTCGGACACGTGCACCATGCCGTCGATGCCATCTTCCAGTTCGACGAACGCACCGTAGTTGGTGAGGTTGCGCACCTTGCCGCGGACGCGGGCGCCCACGGGGTAGTTGTGGCGGACCTTTTCCCACGGATTGGTTTCGAGCTGGCGGATGCCGAGCGAGATCTTCTGTTCTTCCTTGTTGAAGTTGAGGATGACCGCGTCGACTTCCTGGCCGACCTTGAGGACGTCAGACGGCTTCTGGACACGCTTGGTCCAGGAGAGCTCGGAGACGTGGACGAGGCCTTCGACGCCGCCTTCGATCTCGACGAACGCACCGTAGGCGACGAGGTTGACGACCTTGCCGTGGACCTTCTGGCCGACGGGGTAGCGCTTCTCGATACCTTCCCAAGGATTGGGCTGGGTCTGCTTGAGGCCGAGGGAGACGCGTTCGCGCTCGCGATCGACTTCGACGACCATGACGGTGATTTCTTCGCCGACCTTGACGACTTCGCTCGGGTGGCCGATGCGGCCCCAGGACATGTCGGTGACGTGCAGCAGGCCGTCGAGACCGTCGAGGTCCACGAACGCGCCGTAGTCGGTGATGTTCTTGACGACGCCACGACGGATGACGCCGGGCTTGACCTCCTCGAGGAGCTTGCGACGGCTTTCGCCGCGCTGTTCTTCGATGAGTTCGCGACGGGAGACGACGAGGTTCTTCTTCTCCTTGTTGATCTTGATGATCTTGAAGTCGAAGGTCTGGCCCACGAACTGTTCGAGGTTCTTGGGGGGATTGACGTCGATCTGGGAGGAAGGCATGAATGCGTCGACGCCGACGGAGACGATGAGGCCTCCCTTGACGATGGACTTGACGCGGCCCTGGACGATGGAGCCTTCCTGGCAATTGGCTTCGATGCTTTCCCACTTCCGGATCTGGAGGGCGCGATCGTAGGAGACGGTCGGGGTGCCGTCCTTGTTCTCAAGCTTCTCGAGGTAGACCTCGAGCTGCATGCCGACCTGGATTTCGGCCATGTCGGGGAATTCGCCCTGGGGGATGAAACCCTCGGATTTGCCGTTGATGTCCACGACGACGAACTTGTCTTCGCGGATTTCGGTGACCGTGGCGTTGATCACGGAGTGTTGCTTGAGCGCGCCGAAATTGGACTCGGCGAGCAGTTTTTCCATTAGGCTCATGTTGTTTTGACTGTTTGTCCTGGCCGTCGCGGAGGACGTTTCCAGGGTTTGGTTGGTTTTTTGGTTTCCCGTCGGAGGGTCCGCTGACAGATGCCAGCGGGCCGATAGGAAGGTCTAACGAACCGTCCGCCAGACCAGTTGGCAAGCGGATTTTGGGGAAAAGACGGCAGTCCGCCCGCCCTGGCTTATTTTGCGGCCGGACGGGCCCGGACCACGTAATCCACGATGCCAGCCGCCACGGCCTCGGCGATCTTCTGGCGATAGGCCGCATCGGCGATCAGGGCGGCTTCCTTGCGGCTCGACATAAATCCGCCTTCGATGAGGACGCCCGGGCAGGACAGGGTGCGCAGGACGGCGAAGCGGGCGCGTCGGACGCCGCGATCGTCGGCCCCGGTGCTCTTCACCAAGCGCCGCTGGATGCCCCAGGCGAGCGCCATATTGGCGGTGTCGAACCGGTTCCCGGGTTCGGCGCCGGTGGTCGACTTGGCTTTGCCGGCATTGGTCGACCGCTGGCCAGCCGGGGTGAGGCAGTAGGTCTCGATGCCGTCGGCGGTGGTGTCCCCGGTGGGCCCGGCGTTATAGTGTAGGCTGATGAAGAGGTCGGCCTTGAGGGACGTGGCCATGGCGGCGCGATCATCGAGGTCCAGGAAGACGTCCTTGGTGCGGGTGAACACGACCTCGAAGCCCTGCTTTTCGAGTAGGATCTTTAGGCGAGCAGCGGTGTCGAGCGTGGCCACCTTCTCGGTGTACTTAAATGCACCGCTGACCTTGCCGGTGTCCTTGCCGCCGTGACCGGGGTCGATCAGAATGCGTCGGACTGGATCCTTGGGCAGCTCCCAGAAAAGCGGCACAAAGACTTTATCGTAGTCACGTTTGGAGACGGTGAGGTGCCCGCGCTGGGAGCCCACTGCGTCGTCGAGCAATACCTTCACGCCATCGACCAGAACGAAGTCCTTGCTGTATTCCGCGTAGAGCGAGATGCCCGTGCGCGAGACATAGCGTTCGGAGCTACGGCCATCGCTCGCCTGGCGCGAAGCGTCACGCAGGCCGAGTTGTCGCACCGACTCTCCGAGGTAATAATCGGTCGAGGCTGCAGATAGCATCGCGCCGACGCCGAGCAGCAGAAGTATCGCTGCGAAGCGCCGCACGTTCTTATTCGGCGTCGTTCTCGCCGTTGTCTACAGAGGAGTCATCCTCGCCGTCGTCTTCGCCCGGAGTCTCGTTGTGCACGAGCTTGCGCTTATTCTGCTGAACGGGGGTGAGGCCGACGACGATGGCGCGTCCGCTGCGCTTGGGCTCGTTGTCGCGCGTGCTGATGTGCGAGAGGGCCTCGATCGCCTTGGTGATGGTGGCGATACCGATTTCCGGGTGCTCGAGCTCGCGGTAGCGATACTGGAGCAACAGCTTGATCTTGTGGCCGTGGAAGAGGAAGTTCTCGGCGCGGCGGACCTTGATGAAGAGGTCATGCACGTCGATACGTGGGCGCAGTTTGATCTCCTTAACTTTGGTCGCGGTCTTCTGGTGCTTATTCTTCTTGGCTTCTTCGTAGAGGTATTTGCCGTATTCCTGCAGCTTGCAGACCGGCGGAACAGCGGTCGCGGCGATCTCGATGAGGTCGACGCCGAATTCACGGGCGAGGTCGAGCGCCTGCTGCGTGGGCATGACGCCCATCATCTCGCCCTTGGGAGAGATGACGCGTACTTCGGTCGCACGGATGCGGTCGTTGCGCTTCGGACCTTTGTCTTCTTTGCGGAAGTTGCCGCGATTCTGGCCCGCGTTGTTCTTCGGGCGGGGGCTTTTAGGACGATAGGGCGAAGGCATTAGGTACTGCGGAGGTGTCTGGCCGATAAACTCCCCGTTTGTCGCCGATGGTTCAAGCACCGATTATCAACGCCGCAACGCCTGCGCCGGCGGCTTACTTCGCCGCCGCGATCGCTGCCAGGAGTTGCTTGCCGTGCTCGGCGGCCTCGACCTTGGGGACAACGCCGACGAGTTTGCCATCGCCGTCGAAAAGGTAGGCGGCCCGGAGAGGTCCGAGGTACTTCTTTCCGTACATGGACTTTTCGACGATGGCATCGAGGGCCTTGGAGAAGAGGTCTTCCGGGTCTGCAACCAGGGTGAACTTATACCCGTGCTTAGCGGCGTACTTGGTGTGGGAGGTGCAAGTATCCCGGGAGACGGCAATTAACCTAAACCCTTGTCTGACAATGGCTTTCTCGTTTTTACCCATCTCGGCGGCCTGTTTATCGCAGGCGGACGTGTTGTTGCGCATATAGACGGAAACGATGGTCGGACCGTCAAAGAGGTCAGCAAACGGCCCATTGACGGCCTTGCCGTCCACTAGCGCGTCTACTTTGAAGGTTAGCTTTGGCTTTTTTCCTAGGGAAAGCATGGTTTTTAGGTTTGGTTGAAGGGTAGGGGAGCGGGCTTGGCCCAGATTGTCAAACGGCCAGCCCGATCCGCCGCCTGCCAGAAAGTGAGCCCATCTCCGCTCCCTCGGCCCTTTCCCCTTTACAAGTCCCCTCGGACGCCCTTTGTTCCGACCCTTTCCGCCATGCAAAAGACCCGCAAGTCAGTCTCCAAGCGCTTCAAAGTGACCGGTACCGGCAAAGTGATGCGCCGTTCCCCTAATGGCCGCCACCTGTTGAGCTCCAAGTCCCGCAAGCAGCGTCGTCGCGCCAACAAGTCCAAGCGCGTCGACTCCGGCTTCGAGAAGAAGATGCTGGCCAGCATGCCTTTCGCCTAAACCGGCGATCCACTTTTTGGCCGAACGGGTGTTCATTAAGGCGACCCCGAGGCCATCTAACCAAAACCAAAACCAAATACCAACATGCCTAGAGCAACCAATGGCCCGGCCACCAAGGCCCGAAAAAAGCGCGCGATTAAAGCCGCTAAGGGCTACTTCGGAAACAAATCCCGTCTGTACGTCTACGCCCTCGAGGCCGTTCAGCGCGCGCAGAAGTTCGCTTATCGCGACCGCCGCAAGAACAAGTCGACGTTCCGTCAGCTTTGGATCGTGCGTCTCAACGCCGCCTGCCGTCCCCTCGGCATTTCCTACAGCCGTCTGATCTCTGGTCTGAAAAAGGCCAACATCACGATGGACCGTAAGAATCTGAGCGAACTGGCCATCCATGACGCCCCCGCTTTTGAAGCGATCGTCAAGAAGGCCCAGGCCGCGCTCGTCTAAGACGACTTAACGTCCCTTCACGAAGCCCCGGCCCTCCGGGGCTTCTTTGTTTTACGGTGCTTTCGCTTGCCGATTATCCCCTCCAACGCACAAATTAACCCATGCAGCAGCAGCTCGCCCAACTCGTCGCCGCCGCCACCCAGGAAGCCTCCGCCGTCGCCACCCGCGCCGAGCTCGAAGCCTTCAAGGCGCGCGTCGTCGGCCCCAATGGCTCCCTGACCCAGGTGATGAAGGGGATGGCCACCCTCTCGAAGGAAGAACGCCCGGTGGTGGGCAAGCTCATCAACGAGGCGAAGAAGTCCGTCGAGGAACTCCTCGCCGCACTTCTGGTCAAGGTTGAGAACGCCGAAATCGCCGCCGCCCTCGGCACGTCCGTCGACCCGACCCTCCCGAGCCCCGACGCTCCGGCCGGCTCGCTCCATCCGCTCTCCCGCACCCGCGAACGCATCCTCGCCTCCTTCCGTAAGCTGGGCTTCGTCGTCGCCGATGGCCCCGAGGTCGAGACGGAGTGGCATTGCTTCGACGCCCTCAACACGCCGGCCGATCACCCGGCCCGCGATATGCAGGATACGCTCTACATGCCGAAGGCGTTCCGCTCCGCCGATGCGCCCCGTAAGGCCGACGAAGCAATCCTTCTCCGCACGCACACGTCCAGCGTGCAGGTCCGGACGATGCTCTCGCGCAAGCCGCCGTTCCGCATCGTCGCCCCGGGTCGCTGCTTCCGCCGCGACGCGGTCGACGCGACGCACTCCGCCAACTTCCACCAGGTCGAAGGTCTTTGGATTGATCGCAACGTGACGCTCGCCGATCTCCGCGGCGTGCTCGACTTCTTCGTCAAGGAAACCTTCGGCGCCGATGCCGAGATTCGCCTGCGCCCGTCGTTCTTTCCCGTTCACGGAACCGTCCTTCGAGATGGACCTCCGCTCGCCTAACCTGGGCCGTCTCTCCAACCGCTGGCTGGAGATCATGGGCTGCGGCCTCGTCGACCCGAAGGTGCTCGAACTCTGCGGTCTCGACCCGAACGAATGGTCGGGGCTCGCCTTCGGCCTCGGCCTCGAACGCATCACGATGCTGGTCCACGGCATCGACGATATCCGCCACTTCTACAACAACGACACGCGCTTCCTGCGCCAGTTCGCCTAAGCCATGAAAGTCTCTTTCCAAGCCCTCTCCCGTCACCTCGACCTCGCCGGCGTCACCGCCGAGCGCGTCGCGGAAGTCCTCCCGATGCTCGGCCTCGAGGTGGAGTCGGTCACGACCTTCGGCCTCGCCCCGCTGCCGCTCGTGGTGGTCGGTGAGATCAAGTCTTTCGAGAAGCACCCGAAGGCCGATCGTCTCAGCGTCTGCCAGGTCGACGTCGGCGACGGCGCCATCCGCCAGATCGTCTGCGGCGCTAAGAACTTCAAGGCGGGTGACCGGGTTCCGGTCGCTCTCCCGGGCACGGTGATGCCGGGCGGTTTCGCGATCTCGGTCTCGAAGCTCCGCGACGTCGACTCGGCAGGTATGATGTGCTCCTCCGAAGAACTCGGCCTCGGCAAGGGTGAGGACGGTCTGCTCATCCTCACGCCGCGTCAGCCGGCCCTGGGCACGCCGCTCAATTCCCTTTTCGGCGCGCCGGACACGGTGCTCGAAATCTCGGTCACACCTAACCGCGGTGATTGCCTCGGCATCCGCGGCGTCGCCCGCGACCTCGCCGCTGCGCTGGGCCTGACGCTGAAGCCGCTCACGGTGAAGACCGCCGGCCGGCCTCGCCGCCGCACCTTCCGCCGCCGATGCGGTGAAGTTCGTCCGCTCGTCCTCCGAGTTCTGCCCTTACTACACGCTCCGCACGCTGAAGAACGTGAAGGTCGGCCCGAGCCCGGAATGGCTCCGTCGCGACCTCGAGGCCGCTGGCCTGCGTCCAATCAACAATGTGGTCGATATCACGAACTGGGTGCTGCTCGAACTCGGCCAGCCGCTCCACGCGTTCGATGCGAAGAAAGTCTCCGAAGGCATCGAAGCCCGCCCGGCGCGCGAAGGCGAAGAGATCGTGCTGCTCGACGGCAAGAAGGTGAAGCTCGAGACCGGTGTCTGCGTCATCGCTGACGCCCAGCGCCCGCTCGTCGTCGCCGGCGTGATGGGTGGCGTCGATTCCGGTGTGACCGATTCGACAACCGAAGTCCTCCTCGAAGCCGCCTGGTTCCGCCCAGGCGAAATCCGCCGCGTCGCCCGCCGCATCGGCGTGTCGACCGACTCTTCCCATCGCTTTGCTCGTGACGTGGATCCGGCCGGCGTCGAGCTCGCCTCGCGCCTCGCCACGGATCTCCTCATCGAACTCGCCGGCGCTCAAGTCGGCTGGTCCCGCCGTCGCCGTCGGCCAGCCGCCGCGCGCTGACGTCACGATCGAACTTCCCGCCGGCTACGTCGCGGCTAAGCTCGGTACGCCGATCGCCGACGCCGATGTCTCCGCGGCCTTCGCTCGCCTTGGCTTCACGGTGAAGGCTTCCGCCACCGGTTTCTCGGTGCTGGTGCCTTCGTTCCGTTCCGACGTGACCCGTCCCATCGACCTCGTCGAAGAATTCATCCGTATCCACGGCACCGACAAGGTGCCCGCCGGCCGTCCGATCGCCCCGCTCCCGGGCGACGAAGATGCGCTGACGTCGGTCTTCACCCGCGAAGTCTCGGCCCGTCTCGTCGGCGCTGGTTTCACGGAGTGCTGCCACTACTCGCTCCGCGACGCGGCGGAACTCGAACGCACCCTCGGCGCCGACAAGGCCGCCTTGGTCGCGATGGATAATCCGCTGACCGCCGAACAGACGCACCTCCGCGCGTCGCTCGTCCCAGGCCTCGCCGGCGCGCTTGCGCTTAACCTCTCGGTGCACGCCGATCCGCACGGTCTCTTTGAAGTCGGTACGGTCTTCCGTCCGCAGGCTGACGGCACCGTGCGCGAATTCATCTCGGTCGCCTTCGCGATCGTCGCCGAACCGGTGACGCGTTCGTGGAAGTCCCGCGAGGCCTTCGACGCCCTCCGTGCGAAGCGCCTTCTGCAGGATGCCGCCGCGCTCGCTGGCGTTGCCTCGGTCCGTCTCTCGTTTGCCGCCGCCACCGGTGGTCTCTGGCAAGCCGATCACGCCGCCGCCCTCGTCGACCGTGGCCGCGCCGCGGAAGGCGCCTGTGGCGTCCTCGATCTCCGCTGGACACGTTCGCTCGGCCTGAAGAGCTCCGTCATCGCCGGAGAAGTCTGCTTCCCTCGCTCGGCCTTCGCCGAAGCCCGCAAGATCCCACGCTTCGAAGCGTTCTCTTCCTTCCCGCCCGTCACGAAGGACGTCGCGGTCATCGTGCCACTCGACGTCGCCGCCGCCGAAGTCGAAAGCCGTGTCCGCCAAGGCGCCGCCAAGGCCGCCGGTAAGGAGTTCGCGCTGGAGTCGGTTAACTGCTTCGACGTCTTCACCGGCCCGGGTCTGCCTGAAGGCCACCGCAGCATGGCCTTCGAAATCCGCTGGCGCCATGCAGCCCGCACGCTCACGGACGAAGAAACCAATCAAGCCCTCGGCGTGGTCATTGCGACGCTCGAGAAGGGCGCCGGCTGGACCGTACGCCGCTAATTAATATGGCCGAAGGTTTCGACATCGACCATCTCGCGAAGCTCGCTCGCCTTAGCCTTACGGCCGAGGAGAAGGCGCTCTACTCGTCGCAGCTCAACCAGATCCTGGGTCACTTCCAGGCGCTCGCCGACGCCGACCTGCCCGCGACGATCGACGACGCCCGCGTCGTCAACGAAGCCGCGCTCCGCTCCGATGAGCCGGGTCCCGTTCTCGGCGCCGAAGCCGTCACCCGCATCGCCCCCGCCTCGCGCGACGGCCAGATCTCCGTCCCGCGCGTCGTGGACGACGAATCGTAAGCCATGGCCGACGCGCTCCATACGCTTTCCGCCGCCGAACTCGGCCGCCGCCTCGCGGCCGGCACGCTCACGTCCCGTGCCCTCTGCGAAGCGCTCATCGCCCGCTATCAGTCGGTGAACGATAAGGTCGGTGCTTTCACGCATCTCGACCAAGCTGACGTGCTCGCGCAGGCCGACGCCTCTGATGCGCGCCGTAAGGCCGGGCAGGGCAGGGGTCCTCTCGAAGGCATCCCGGTCGCGATCAAGGACAACATCGCGGTGAAAGGTCAGCCGCTCACCTGCTCGAGCAAGATGCTCGCGCCGCTGGTCTCTCCTTACGACTCTCACGTCGCCGAACGCCTCCGCGCCGCCGGCGCGATCCTCTACGGTCGCCTGAACATGGACGAGTTTGCGATGGGTTCCTCCACGGAGAACTCGGCGATCCGCAAGACCTTCAATCCTTGGGACCTCGCCCGCATCCCGGGCGGTTCTTCCGGTGGCAGCGCCGCGGCCCTCGCGGCCGGCCTGGTGCCGCTCTCGCTCGGTTCCGATACCGGTGGCTCGATCCGCCAGCCCGCCTCGCATTGCGGCGTGGTCGGCCTGAAGCCCACCTACGGCCTGATCTCCCGCTTCGGTCTCGTGGCTTTCGCTTCGTCGCTCGATCAGATCGGCCCGATGGCTCGCAGCATCGAAGACTGCGAACTCCTCCTCAATGCGCTATCCTCGGCCGACGCGCGTGACATGACCTGCTTCGGCCCGTCTGACCGCGGGCTCACGCCGGCTGGTGACGCCAAGAAGCTCCGCATCGGCATTCCGAAGGGCTTCCTCGGCAAGGGTGTCGCTCCCGAGGTCGCCGCCGCGGTCAATGCCGCGGTCGAATTCTACCGCGCCCAGGGTTGCGCGATCTCCGAGGTCGAACTGCCCTCTGCCGATCTCGCCGTGCCGACGTATTACGTCGTCGCGACCGCCGAGGCTTCCTCGAATCTCGGCCGCTACGACGGCGTCCGCTACGGTCATCGCTCCGCCTCCGCCGGCACGCCGGTCGAGATGATGACGGCCAGTCGCTCCGAGGGCTTCGGCCCCGAAGTGAAGCGCCGCATCCTGCTCGGCACGTTTGTGCTCAGCGCCGGTTACGCCGATGCGTATTACGTCCGCGCCCTCCGCGCCCGCGCCAAGATTCGTGCCGAATACCTCGCCGCGCTCGCCGGCGTCGACGTGCTGCTCACCCCGACCGTCCCGACACCCGCCTTCAAGGTCGGCGAGAAAGCCTCGGATCCTCTCCAACTCTATCTCGAGGATATCTTTACGATCCCCGCCAACCTGGCCGGCCTCCCGGCAATCTCGGTGCCCTGCGGTAAGTCTGGCCACCTGCCGGTCGGCTTCCATCTCGTCGGAGCACCGCTCTCCGAAGCCAAACTCCTCGCCGCGGGCCGTCTCTTCGAGGCCGCCCACGGTTTCGCCCACCAGCAAGCCGCCCTATGAGCACCTCTCCTTCTGATTGGGAAGTCGTCATCGGCCTCGAGGTCCACGTGCAGCTGCACACCCGTGCCAAGGTGTTCGCGTCGTCCCCTTGGGGCTTCGGTAAGGAACCTAACGAGCAGGTCGATCCCGTCGTCCTCGGTCTCCCTGGCACGCTGCCAGTCGTGAACCGCGAGGCGGTCGAGAAATCCATCCTCTTCGGGTTGGTCGTCGGAGCGTCGGTTCCGGAGCACTGTTCCTGGGATCGTAAGAACTATTTCTACCCGGATAATCCGAAGAACTATCAGCTCACCCAGAAGGATTTCCCGGTCGTCGTCGGCGGGCAGGTCGAAATCGAGCTCCCGGGCGCCTCGCGCAATGTGATGGGCGAGCATAAGTTCATCCGCATCCACCACGCGCACCTCGAAGAAGACGTGGGTAAGCTCAGCCACGCGGGCAGCGGCTCCCTCGTCGACTATAACCGCGCCGGCGTACCGCTTCTGGAGATCGTCACCGAGCCAGACCTCCGTTCCTCCGCCGAAGCCGAGGCCTTCCTGCGCTCGCTCGTTGCGATGCTTACCCAGGCTGGCGTCGCCGATTGCGACATGGAAAAGGGCCAGCTGCGTTGCGACTGCAACGTCTCTATCCGCCGCCGGGGCGCCGAGAAGCTCGGCACCCGTACCGAGACCAAGAACCTCAACTCGATCTCGAGCGTCCGCGACACGGTGATCTACGAGACCGCCCGCCAGATCCGCGAACTCGAAGCCGGCCGTTCGATCACGCAGGAGACCCGCGGCTGGAACGCCGAACTCGCCCGTGGTTACGTTCTGCGCGACAAGGAAGACGCCCACGACTACCGCTACTTCCCGGATCCGGATATCCCGACCCTAAAGATTTCGCGCGAGACCGTCGCCCGCCTTGCGAAACTTGTCCCCGAGAGCCTCTACGACCGCCAGCGTCGCTACGTCGAGAAACTCGGCCTACCTTACACCGCCGCCTCGGTGCTCGTGAACGACCGTGCGCTCGCCGAATGGTTCGAAATCGCCGTGGCTGCTCATCCGACCAACCCTTCGGGCATCGCCAACCTCGTCGCCAATGATCTCCTCCGCGATCTCGCCGCTTCGACGGGTAACGCGGGTGCCTTCGATGAAGCCGCCCCGGCCCCCGTCTCGCTGGCGTCCTGCCCGATCAAGCCCGCGCAGCTCGCTGGCCTGGTGAAGCTCACCGACGACGGCGTGATCTCCAAGCAGCAGGCCAAGGAAGTCTTCACCGAGATGTTCAAGTCCGGTCAGGATGCCGCCGCCATCGTAGATGCGAAGGGCCTCCGCCAGAATAGCGACACCGGCGAACTCGAGAAGATTGTCCAGGAAGTCATCGCCGATCCGGCCGTGGCGAAGTCCATCGCCGAGTACCGCGCGGGCAACGAGAAGGCCATCAACGCGCTCAAAGGGTCCGATCATGAAGCGTACGCAGGGCAAGGCTAACCCGGTCCTGATCGACCAGCTGCTCCGCAAGTTCCTCGGATGAGCGACTCTTCCGCTTCGCCGCTGACCGCCGGCATCAAGGCCCTCCGCGACATCGCCCTTCCTCTGGTAGTCATCATGTTGGCGGCCGCTGGCTTGGTTGTCGCCTACTACAATGTCCCGGAAGTCGCCACGGCTCTCAATCGTATCGGTGCCATCAACGCGGCCAATCCGATGGCCTTTGCCGCGATCTGCACGGCCATCACCTCTGGGCTGATCCCTTGGTGCTTCCGCATGGTCTTCCCCGGACTGCGGCCGGCGCATCCCTTCCGCGACCTCATTCATAGTATGGTCTGGTGGGCCCTGATGGGGATGCTGGTAAGTTATTTCTACACCCTGCAGGCCGCCTGGTTCGGCAGTGAAGCTAACCTGCGGACCGTCCTGCTCAAGGTGTTCGTCGACATGGCGGGCTTCACAATCTTCATCGGCGCGCCGTTCAACGCCATCTCCCACCTTTGGAAGGATTGCGGGTGGGACACCGCTCGCCTGCGCGCGGCGATGGGCCCGGGCTGGTATCGCCGGTTGGTCCTCCCGAACCTGCTGACGAACTACTTCGTCTGGTTCCCGGGCACGCTCATCTTCTACAGTATGCCCACCGACCTCCAGCTGGTCGTGGCCAATTGCATTGGTTGCTTCTGGGCCCTGATGTGCGCCCGGATCGCGGCCCATTCCGGCGTCCCGACGACCGATATCCACGCCTGAGCGTAAATCAGGCGGTGTCGGCAACCCTCGCTTGAATCCCTGCTTTGCTTCGGCGAACCTCACCCTGTGCCTGATCTCTTCGGAGAAATTGAACCCGGCGTCGCCGAGGTGGTCCCGTTTGACGGCGGGGCCCGGGCTTACTCGTATTCGGTGCCGGCGGGCCTGAAGGATATCCTGCAGGTAGGACAGCTGGTGCGCGTGCCGCTCGGTGGGCGTACGAGCATCGGTGTGGTCTGGAAATATCCCGCTGAGGCGCCGCCTTCCGCGAAACTCCGCAGCGTGATTTCACTTGAGCATGAGCAGCCGGTGATGACGCCGGACTGCTGCAAGCTGGCTGAATGGATGGCGGGCTATTACGGCTGCGGCCTTAACTCGGTGCTCGAGACCGTCTTGCCCGCCGCCATCCGCAAAGGCGTCCGCCCGGTGCTGCGTCGCCTGCTCACGCTCATCGCCCCGCCCGAAGCCGAAGCATTAGCAAAGCTTCGTAAGAAGGCCCCGCGCCAGGCGCAGGTCATTGATTATCTTTCCGCGCAGAAGGAGCCTACCGACCGTTCTAAGATGGTCGACGGGCTCGGCGTCGCCCAGCAGGCCGTTGATGCGCTCATCAAGGCCGGCACGGTCAAGGAGGACACCAGCGTACTCTGGCGCGTTGCCTATAACGACCCTTATGCCGAAGGGGAGACCATCGCCTCGGCCGGCCACACGCTGAATCCCGAGCAGGTCGCCGCGGTGGACTCCGTCACGAAGACGCTCGATTCGAAGGCCTTCCGGGCGCACCTGCTCCATGGCGTCACGGGCTCGGGTAAGACCGAGGTTTATGTGGCGCTCATCCGCAAGGTCGTGGCCGAAGGCGGCTCGGCGATCTTCCTCGTCCCGGAAGTCGCCCTCACTCCCCAGACCGTCGGTCGGCTCCGTTCCCGCCTTGCCGACCTTGGTGCCAAGGTAGTCGTCTGGCATAGCCACCTTTCCGCCGGCGAGCGTTTCGACGCGTGGATGGCGATGTCGCTGGGGCAGGCGAGGGTGGTGGTTGGCGCTCGTTCCGCGGTCTTTGCCCCGCTCCCGAATCTCCGTCTCATCGTGGTCGACGAAGAGCACGAGCCTTCCTTCAAACAGGGTGAGACGCCGATGTATCACGGCCGCGACGTCGCGGTGATGCGTGCCTCGGTCCTCGGCGCGGCCTGCGTGCTGGGTTCAGCCACGCCTTCGCTCGAGACCTGGAAGAACGCCACGGCCGGACGCTATGCGTTGGACGTGATGACCAAACGCGTCGACGACCGTCCGATGCCGGCTTTCCGGATCGTGGATATGCGTCGCGAGGTCCTGCACTCGAAGGGCCAGCATATCCTGTCCCGTGAACTCACCGACGGCATCCGCGCCCGCCTCGAGCGACGCGAGCAGACGATCCTGTTCCTGAACCGCCGCGGTCATTCACGATCCCTCGTTTGTCCGGATTGCGGCGAGGCCGTTCAGTGTAAGCGCTGCAGTGTTTCGCTGACGCTCCATCGCACCGACGACACCGCCCGCTGCCACCTGTGTAACCATCAGGAGCGCGCCCCGGTGCTCTGCCCGAGCTGTCGCTCCCCGAAGGTCCGCTGGAAGGGTTACGGTACCCAGAAGGTCGAGGAGACCATCGCCCAGCTCTTCCCCCGCGCCCGCGTGGCCCGCATCGATGCGGATACCATGGGCAAGAAGGACCTCTTCCGGAAGGTCCTCTCGGACTTCCGCGCGGGCAAATATGACATGCTCCTCGGCACGCAGATGATCGCCAAGGGCCTCGACTTCCCGCGGGTGACGCTGGTGGGCATCATCGACGCCGATCTTTCGTTGCAGCTACCAGATTTCCGCGCCGCCGAACGCACCTTTCAGCTGCTCACCCAGGTCGCCGGCCGCGCGGGTCGTGGTGACCTCGAGGGCGTCGTTGTTGTGCAGAGCTTCCAGCCCGCCTCCGACCCCATCCAGTTCGCCAAGCGGCTCGACTTCCATGGCTTCGCAGCCGCCGAGCTCGAGAAGCGTGCCGAATTCGGTTACCCACCAGACCGCCATCTCGTCCGCCACGTCTTCCGCGGTCGCAATGCTGAGAAGGTGAACTTCGTCGCCGACGCGTGGGTCAAGGAACTCGAGCGACTGCACCCGGGCCTATGCGAGATCCGCGGCCCGGCCCCGTGTCCGTTCGAGAAGGTTCAGGATCAGCACCGCGTACACATCTGGTATCTCGTCACCGGCGTGAAGTCGCTCTTGTCGGCAATCTTACCGTTGCGCGCCAAGATCCTTGGCGATGACGAGGTCATCGACGTCATCGACGTCGACGCCCAGGATTGTGCTTAAGAAACTAGCCCTGGCCCTAGTTCTGGCCCTTCGCGCCCTCAGAACCACCGCTTACGCTTCATCCAAAGGATGATGCCCGTCGCGAGGGCGCCCATGGAGCCTAGCGCCAGGAAGTAGCCGTATTTCTCGCCCCAGGCCGTATGGATTTCCGGCATGAAGTGGAAGTTCATGCCCCAGAGGCCTACGAGGAAGGTCAGCGGGATGAACACCGAGCTCATCACCGTCAGCACGCGGATGACTTCGTTGGTCTTTCGTTCCTGCTGGGTATGGTGGTATTCCTGCAGGTCCTGCAGGATCATGCGGGCGTGCTCGATGCGGTCGGCCGCGCGAATCGCGTGGTCATACAGGTCTCGCAGGTACATGTCCAAGGTCGTCGGCAGCAAGGGGTGCTCGTAGTGCTCAAGCACGCTGACCATGTCCTTGAGGGGCTGGGCGAGGCGGCTGAGACGCACGACGATGCGTTTAAGGCGGTAGACCTCGTTGAGGTCCCAGTCGTCGGTGCCTTTGAGAATCGAGTCTTCGAGCTCGGTCGTGGCGTCCTCGATTTCTTCGGTCTGGTAGAGCAGTCGGTCGACGAGTGTGTCGAGGAGGGAGTAGATCAGGTAGCCCGCGTGCCACTTACGGATATTGCCTTTGTTGTCGGCGATGCGTTTCTCGACGGCTTCGAAGACCTTCTCGTCGTTTTCGTGGAAGGAGATGACCCAGTTCTGGGCGGCGACGATGGAGATCTGCTGGCCGCGCGGGGTGTCTTCTTCGACGCCGATGCGGACCGCGCGGGCGATGGCGAGGAGCTTGTCGCCGTGTTCCTCGAACTTCGGGCGGGAGGTGGCCGTCAGGATATCTTCCTGCGCCAGCATCGGGATGTCGAAGAAGGCGCCGACGATGTGGACGATCTGGGGATCGGTGATGCCGAGGACTTGGATCCAGACCATCCCTGGCTTGCCGGCGTAGCGGCCGACGGAGTCTAAGTCGGAGAACTCGTCTACCTTACAGCTGTTCTCGTCGTAGGAGATGACCCGGAACTTGGTCGGGGCGGTGGACTCAAAGGGGGAGGCGGCCGGTAGCTGGCCCGGGGCGCGGCCGATTTCGGTGTCCTCGTAGGCGGCTTCGCCGGGCAGGGGGACGGCGTCGGCCTTGAGACCAAGCCGCGAACGCAGGTCGTTCATGCGTCGTTCCAGGAAGGAACGGGCGCGGGCCACTTCTTGCTGACGCCTCTGCTGATGCCGGCTCATGCCGCCATCATCCGAAGCCCCGGGTCGATGTCAACGGGTTCGGCGGGGTCGTCACCTCTAAGTCACATTCCGACCCCAGGTCAGGCTTTTCGCTGCCCCTTGGCGTTGCGGCGACCGTTCTTACCGATGCCCATCGTCACGAGCTTCCCTTGGTTCACCTTCTGGAAGAGGTTGTTCGAGTTAGTGACCCCGAGGCAGTAGAGCACTGCGGCCACGTCTTGAGCCTTGTCCTTGTGCACGAGGCCGGCGTTGGCGAGCCAGGTCGCGAGGGCGTGGTGGAAGTTGGGCGGGCTGATGTCCAGATTCTCGCCACCGTGGCGGAGCCAGAGCTCGGCCCGATCTTTCATCGTGCAGTTGCCGCGTTTCTCCTGACGTTCGTGGAGATGGGCGAGAAGTTCGGAGAGGTTGTCGGGAAGCTTGGAGGATTCGGACATCTGAGGCGGAAGGTGGGCAGGGGAAAAGAAGGGAGATCGACGGGCTGGCCCCGCAGGGAGGCGACATCGATGAGACTTAGGAATAATTAAGCGACAGTTTGCTGGGAACACCTAATTACAATCTGACCTCTAATATTATAAACTAATAGAAACGCCCCAGCGGCGGGACTCTGCGGACAAGATCCCGGGTGGTGGTCGCGACAGGACTTGAACCTGTGACTTCAGCAATGTGAATGCTGCGCTCTAACCAACTGAGCTACGCGACCGTTACCCGAGAAGGCATCATATCCCTCTGGGGAGGGAGTCGGGCAAGCCTGTTTTCCTTAGGGGGAGGGGCCTTATCCGCGTGGTGGCTTGTCTTTGGTCAGGTTCGTCACAATCCTATCGAAAGATGGACACCACCACTGCAGTCGCCAGCCCGCGCGTCGCCGACGAGCGTCTGATCCGTCTGACGGCTCCTGCCGGGGGGAAGGTCCGCGCTTTGGCCACCCGTGAAGCCCAGGGCGGTTTCCTACGTGTCTCGATCTCTGGCGGCGGCTGCAACGGGCTTGTCTTACAAGATGCGCTTCGTGGGAGAGGCCAAGGCGGCCGATATCCTCGTCCGCTCGGAAGGCGTCGAGGTCCTGGTCGATCCGAAGTCGGCCCTCTACCTCCGCGGTACGCAGTTGGATTATTCGGACAAGATGATCGGTGGGGGCTTCAAGTTCTCCAATCCGAACGCCAAGGCCAGTTGTTCCTGCGGGGAGAGTTTCTCTCTTTAGTCTGCGACTAAAGAGAGGGGCAGGGCTAGGGCTTGGGGCAGGGCTAGTTTATTTGTCTCTAGGTAGGGGCAGCACCGCGTGCTGCCCGTAGCTCTGTGTTGGGTAGGGTCGGGACCGCGTCACGACATCAGTCTGGCGTCGGGTATCTGGTTCGGCTGTTCAGGTCAGGTGCAGGACCCAGGGCTGACGCCCGTACCTGAAGACCTGAACCTGGCTCCCGAGGCCCGTGACCTGGGACCCGAGAATGTCTTGAGTTCTGCGTCTAGTCCGCCGGTATCTCGTCCTTCGCGCCGGCTTCGTAACGTTCGCACCAGGACTTGGACCAAGAGGCGAAGTCGCCCGCGGCGATATGGGCGTGGGCCTGGGCCATGAGGTCCTGCAAGAAGTGGATGTTATGCAGCGCCAGCAACGTTCCGCCGAGCTGTTCGCCGGCGTGGTGCAGGTGACGCAGGTAGGCACGCGAGAAATGGCGGCAGGTGTAATTGTCCATGCCTTCCACGAGCGGACGGTGGTCGTCGCGGTAGCGCAGGTGTTTTACGCTGATCGGGCCGTCGGGCGTGAACGCGCCGCCGTGGCGACCGATGCGGGTCGGCATCGTGCAGTCGAACATGTCGGCGCCGAGCGCGACCATCCGGAGGAGCTGGGGCGGCGTGCCGACGCCCATGACGTAGCGGGGCTTGTTCTTGGGCAGGAGCGGCGCGACGAGACCGACCTGATGGAGCATGTGTTCCTCGGGCTCGCCGACGCTGACCCCGCCGATGGCGTGGCCGGGGAAATCGAGTCCGCCGAGCTCTTCAGCGCAGCGGATACGTAGGTCATCGTAGACCGAGCCCTGATTGATGCAGAAGAGGTGACGACCCGAGGCGAGGAAGCCGCTGTCCTTCGCCAGCTGGAGCATCTCCTTGGCCCAGCGGATGGAGCGGTTCACCGCGACTTCGCACGCGGCGCGTTCGCAGGGGTAGGGTGGGCACTCATCGAGCACCATGGCGATATCGGACCCGAGCGCGTCTTGGATGTCGAAGCAGTCCTTCACGTCGAGGAACAGCTTGTTGCCGTCGAGGTGGGAGCTGAAATGAATACCTTCGTCGGTGATGGTCCGGAGCTTCGCCAGCGAGAAGACCTGGAAGCCGCCGCTGTCGGTCAGGATCGGCTTATCCCAGTGCATGAACTTATGGAGACCGCCGGCAGCGCGGACGATCTCGCGGCCTGGGCGGAGGTTCAGGTGGTAGGTGTTGCTGAGCAGGATCTGCGCGCCCGTCTCAGCGACCTGCTGGGGCGAGAGGCCCTTGACCGTGGCCTGGGTGCCCACCGGCATGAAGACCGGCGTGCGGATTTCCCCGTGGGGGGTCTTCAGTACGCCGAGGCGGGCGGCCGTCGTCGTATCGGTCTTAAGCAGGGTGAACACGGGCAGAAACTAGGGGGCAGGGGGGAGGCGTGACAATAAGAGAAGAGGACTGCATGGAGGACTGAACGGAGGACTGCGTTGAGGGCTGAATTGAGAAGATGGCAGTCAGGGTTGGCCCTGTGCATTCTCTATTCAGCCCTCCATTCAGTCCTCCACTCAGCAATCCACTCAGACCTCTGTTCATCAGCGCGTCACCGCGCGTTCCCGTCGAAACTCAGCCTCATCCCTTTCGGCGCATCGGCGCGAACCTTGCCATCTTCAAAGACGCAGACGCCGTTGACGAAGGTACGCTCGATGGTGCTGCTGAAAGTGTGGTCTTCGAGGGGCGACCAGCCGCACTGGTAGAGGAGTCCAGCCTTGTTGACGGTGTGCGGCTTCTTGGGGTCCACGACGATGAGGTCAGCCCAGTAGCCTTCGCGGATGAAGCCGCGGTGCTCGACGCCGAAGAGCACTGCGGGCGCGTGGCAGGCGCGTTCGACGGCGGTCTCGAGCGTGAAGGCGCCTTGCGCGACCAGATCGAGCAGTACCTGGAGGGAATGCTGCACGAGCGGCAATCCGGACGGGGCTTTGAAGTAGGTCTGCGATTTCTCCTCCCACGTGTGCGGGGCATGGTCGGTCGCGATGACGTCGATGACGCCGGACGCCACGGCCGCGCGGACCGCGGCACGGTCGGCGGACGTCTTGATCGCCGGGTTGCATTTAATCTGGTGGCCGAGACGGGCGTAGTCCTCTTCAGCAAACCAGAGATGGTGCACGCAGGCTTCGGCGGTCAGGCGCTTGCCCTTGAGCGGTGCGGCGCTGAAGAGCGAGAGTTCCTTGGCGGTAGTGATGTGCAGGATGTGTAGACGCGCGTCGTGACGCTTGGCCAGTTCAGCGGCCATCGACGAAGAAGCGTAGCAAGCCTCGACATCGCGGATACGGGGGTGTTCGCCGGCGGGTACGTCTTCGCCCCACTTGGCCTTGGCGGCGGCTTCGGCCAGCTTGATGCGCGGGGTGTCCTCGCAGTGCGTCAGGATGATGGTGGGCGAGTGACGGAAGATGCCTTCGAGGGTGGCGACGCTGTCGACGAGCATGTCTCCCGTGGAGGAGCCCATGAAAATCTTCACTCCGCAGACCTTGCTCGAATCGATGGCCTTGATGGCCTCGACGTTGGAGTTGGTCGCTCCGAAGAAGAAGGAGTAGTTGGCGACCGAGGTGGCCGCGCCGATGGCGTATTTCTTTTCGAGTTCCGCGTGCGTGGTCGCGGGAGGGTTCGTGTTCGGCATCTCCATGAACGACGTCACGCCGCCGGCGACGGCCGCGCGGGCTTCGCTGGCGATACAGGCCTTATGCGTCAGGCCAGGCTCACGGAAATGCACCTGGTCGTCGATCAGGCCGGGGAGGAGGAGCTTGCCGGTGAGGTCGTATTCCTGGTCGGCCTTCGTGCCGGCAGGGATCGTGCCGATGCGCTCGATGCGGCCGTCGCGGAGTAGGACGTCGGCCCGGAGGCGACGGCCTTCGTTGATGATTTCGGCGTTGCGGAGGACGACGGTGGACATGGGCAGAGTTATTCAGCCCGAAACCTTGGCCACCGCAAACGGGAAACTTCGAATCAGGCCGTCACCTTCACCATATCCGAAAGGTCGGCCTTCTTGACGCCTTCCGGGTTGATGTTGACGGCCGAGACGCGGAACTGGGCGCCGCGCTTGTGGTTGAACTTCAGGATGAAATTGGTGACGACCATCTTTTCCTCGGGGTAGAGCTCGGTCTTACGGGCGACCATGGTGGTGACGAGTTCCTCAACCTGTTCGCCGGTGGCGCCAGGTAGCTTGGCGAGGGTAGCCTTGGCATCTTGAATCTTGGGGCCGCCTTCGATGGCCGCGTTCCAGATCAGGATGGCGACGTTCATGGCGCCCTTGGCGGCGGTGTGGTTGCCGCCGGCCTGCTCGAGGATGGGCTGGGCGAAGGTGATGAGCTTGTCCGCGAAGCTGGGTTCGCGCGGGGTGGTGTCGACCGGGGCCGGCTCAGGACGGGTGAAGTCGCGCAGGATGTCGCGGGGCTTGTTATTGCCGAAGGCACCGGTGGTCTTGCGACGAGAATGGGGGGAGGCCATTGGAAAGGATGTCCCCCAAGGGAAGCCCGAGCGGTCCCTTCGGCAAGCCCTTTCCCCTTGGGCGTCCCTTGACACCCCGCCCGGGGTAGGCCAGCCTGCCTTCACCGCCACCACCCGTGTCCGATTACAGCGACGTCATCCGCGCCCATCGCCGCGACCACCTCACGAAGCCGAATTCGTTGCCGACGGGCGTTCACCGTTACTTCGAGAGCACGCTCCTGCCGCTGCCGATCGAGCAGGTCTTTGATTTCTTCTCGAAGGCCGAGAACCTCCAGGCGATTACCCCGCCGGAATTGAGCTTCCGTATTAAGACCCCTCTGCCGATCGTCATGCGTCAAGGCTCGCTGATTGATTATGACCTAAAGATGAGCGGTATCCCGTTCGGCTGGCGCACCCGCATCACCCACTGGGAGCCACCTTACGCCTTCGCCGACGAACAACTCAAGGGTCCGTATGCCGTCTGGTTCCACACGCACACCTTCGCCGATGAAGGCGGCAAGACGCGCATGGACGACGAAGTGCTTTATAAGCTCCCGCTCTGGCCGTTCGGCGAGGTCGCCTATCCGTTCGTGAAGAAGAAGGTGGAAGGTATCTTCCGTTACCGTCGTACGAAGATCCGCGAAATCCTCGGCTGCTAGTCCTTACTTCTTCTCCGGAGGAGTCACGGGCACACCCGGAAACACGCAGATCTGGAGCAGCGCGGTCTGTTCGAGTTGTTGGCTCGGCGTTTGTCGTCCCGCCCAGGCGATGCCGCGCAGGAGTAGGAGCTTCACGTCGGGTCGGCTGAAATTTACGTAAGTGTGGCCAGGGATGAAGACGAAGGCGCGCTGGGCGCCGGGCTTCTCATACGTCCAGAGCTGGGTCTGCGCCTCGAAGCCATCACCTTTCTTCTTGGGCGTAGGGGCCGTCGCGAGCGCATGGATATCTGCGCGCAGGTCCATGTCGTAGTAGATCTCGTCCTTCATGCCGAAGTCGGCGATGCCTTTCGTGATGACGTGTTCCTTATCGACGAACTTGAGTTCCATCGGGCCTTCGCGCCACTTGGTGACCTTCTGACGCCAAGAGCCGCCCACGAGGTCTTTGTAGAAATCGGCGGAGGCGTCGTTGCCGGCGACGGCGCCGGCGTGGATTACCACGAAGCTACCGCCGCGCGCGGCGAACTTCTCGACGCGGTTTTTTTCGTCCGGCTTGAAGTCACCGCCCGCTTGACGGTGGATGACGAGCACGTCGGTGCGGGCGAGTTCTTCATCCGAGGGGAAGGTCTGCACGCCTTTGGCGTCGGCGTCGCCGACGGAAACCTTCATGCCTGCCTGCGTGAGCATCGGCTGCCAGTCGCGGGCGAACGCTGGGTGGTCATGGGCGCCCGGGCCGTGGCTCTTGGGACCGCAACGGAGGAAGACGCGGAGCGGAGCAGGGGCATCAGCGGCAAAGACCGAGACGATGGCCAGCAGGGGTAGGAGACAGCGCATGGGGGAAGATTGAGTGCAAAAGTGCAAAAGTGCAAAGGTGGAGAGAGGGGTAGGGGTAGGGGTAGGGGTGGGAAAGGCACCGTCACAAAGGGAGACCGGAAACCGGGAAGGATGCTGCGGTTATTAATGCCCCCAGCTAACCATCCGGTCTCCGGTTTCCCTTTAGTTCGGTGCCCTTGCCTCGAGGTAGGGCTCGAGCATCCCTTGGTCAGACCGCGGCTGAGCAAGGATGGCTCAGCCCTACCCAATCCACCCGCCACCTGAAGCGATTGCCTCTCACCTTTGCACTTTTGCACAGGCGCCTAAGGCGCCGGTTTGCACCTTTGCACCTGCATCTGCCGCCGGGTTCAGACCACGCCCGGCAACTCCGCCAGCGACGTGATAAACACATCGGCTCCGGCCTTCACCTTGGCGCGGACGGCGTAGCGACCGAAACCGATGACCTTATCGGCGTCGCCCTTGACCTCGAGGTCGCTGGCGCCGTCGCCGACCATGACGACGTGCGTGGCCTGGTGTTCGGCGCGCAGGCGGCGAGCGACGACGTTCTTACCCTTGGACCGGGAGGTCGGGCAGGACTCGTCGAAGCCGGCGTAGGAGCCATCGGCGTGGAAACGGAGGATCACGGCTTCGACGCGGTCGATGCCAAGGATAAGCGGCGAGGGGCAGGATGGCCTGGGTGAAGCCGCCGCTGACGATGGCGATCTTCCAGCCGGCCGCGCGGAGCTGGTCCAGCGTGGCCTTGGCGGTGGGTTCGACCGTCGCGATATACTGCGCGCCGATCGCTTCCAGTTCGGCCTTGGTCGGCTTGATGATGTCGAGGCGCTTGGCGAAGATGGCTTCCATCGGCGTACCGCCGTCCATGGCCGCGTTGGTCATGTCCTCGACGGCCTTGAAGGTCTCCGGCCCGCGCAGGCGGCCGAGCTCGTCGATGCCCTCGATGGACGAGAGGGTCGAATCACAGTCGAGGAGCAGGAGCTTCGTGGCCACGAGGGACTACAAAGGAATCTGGGTCAGGGATGCAAGGGTAAGGGGATGAAGACAGGGCTGGGGCCAGGGCTAGGGCTAGGGTCAGTAAGATAACACCTACCCAAACTGCGATGCTCGCTCCGCCTCCTTTCTGCGCGGAGTTTTTTACTAGCCCTAGCTCTAGCCCCGGCCCCGGCCCTACGCTTAGGCTCTTGCCCTTATTCCTCGATTCTTAATCCTTCCCCCTAATATGGCCTGCACCCCTCCTGCCTCTGCTTCCGAAGTCTTTTGCCGCGCTGCCAAGTGCAATCGCCTGATGGGTCGGGTGCTCTTCGTTTTCGCGACCTTCCTGACGGTGGTTCTTGTTAGCGGCAGCACCGAGTTCATCCGCAACTCTTCCGCAGGTAACGTCGGCAGTGCCGAGCGCATTGTCGGGCACCTGACATCCTTCGTCGCCCAGCTGATCCTTGTCCTCTCCGTTCTTTTCCTCGCTCGTCGTCGCTCTTCGGCTGCCCACCACGCCCAGGTGAAGTCGAATAATCTCAAGGCCCTCGAGCTCCTCGCCGCCTCCGCGACCGACGAAGCCACGAAGAAGGACCTCCTCGCCCGCGCCGCCGACCTCGTCGCCGGCAAGCCGGGTTGCTGTAAGTAAAGCAACCAACAGAAAGGGTCGGACGCTTGACGCGTCCGGCCCTTTTTATTGGCACTGCTTTCGCCTACTCGAAATGCGCATGCAAGACGTCATCTTGGCGCTGACATGCCCGCATCCACGCATCGGCTAGGATCTCGCTGCTGGTCCAGCGGGCGCTGACCGGCACGGATTGCTCGTCGCTATCCCAGCACCAGATTCGCCCTTCGCCCGGCGGGTACTGGTAGGCCGTCACGGCGTGCGACCACCCGTCGCCGCTCATGATCAGGACGCGAGCCTTGATGCCGTGACGGCGGAGGGCCTGGGCCATCATCGCAGCTTCGGGCAGGCAGGCATTATCATAGTCGCCGATGACCTCATCGGCGGCGACAGGAGCCGGGTCGTTGGTCGCACAGCCGGTCAGGGCCAGCAGCGACGAAACGAAGAGGCACTTTGCGAGAACAAGGTATGTAGCGCGGTTGGGCAGCACACCTCGGTGGGGGCGGGTTTTGTCGGGGGTTGCGCAGGAGGATTCCGACCGGGGCCCTCCTGGACAAACAGCCGGCATCACCCGAAGGGATGAAGCGTTGTTCATGTATAGGATTATGTCTTACGCCCGCACTCAGCAACCCCTCATAGCTCATTAGGTAATCATCCCTATGCCGCTAGGACAGCACGTGGTGCTGTCCCACCCTCAATGCAAATTGGTATTTCCCAACCGCCACCCGCCAACCGCCAGCCGCTAAAACCTATTCTTTACCTCTTATCCTTCTTCTCCTGTTCGAGCGAGGCCTTGATAGAATCGTTGAAGGCCTTGGTACGTTCGGCTTCGGTCAAGCGTCGCGGGTGGCCGCTGAGTCAGCCCGTAGTCCCCGCCTTCCCACCGCAGATTGCGGATCGCGGGGTCGGTGCCCCGCGTCCAGCCCTTGGCCGCTTTCATGTCCGGGGTCTTGAGTTCACTCGGGATGCTCGGCGTGATGCCGATCTCGGTGAGGGTGCTCCAGTCGGCAAGCGTTCCCCTTGGTGGCACCGATGGGACGGATGTCCGCCAGGTCGACCTCGACCGTCGCCCAGCCGTCCTGAACCTTGAGTTCCTTGACGGCCGCGTATTCGGCCTTCGGGTCCGGCAGCGAAAGCGCCCCAATCGTTGCTGACGAATTTCACGGCGAGCCAGCTGGCCTCGCGGGCTTTGATCTCGAAGCGTAGCTTGGCACCCTTTGGCCCGCGCCACTTGGAGTCCTTCACCTTGCGGGTGTAGAGGCTCCAGAGGTCGGGGTGGTCCCAGTTGAGCCGATACCAATCGCCCCAGTCGGCACTGTCCGCGTTGATGAGTCGTTCAGGCTGATCGGTCGCCTGCGCACCCGCGGCCTTGAGCTGAGCTGGGGTAACCCAGGCTTCGCGTGAGCTGAAGTAATAGGTATCGGAATTCGCCACGCCCGGGGTGGTCGGGAGCTTGCGGTATTCTTCCGGGGTCGCGTACACGACGTTGGCGTAGGCGAAGAGCGGTTGCGACAAATCCATGAGCGGTGCCTCCGCGATCCAGCGTCCGTCGACCTGCTTGGCCTCGAGCCGACGCCAGAAGCGCGTGAGTTCGTGGACATCCTGGCTGACGTAGATCCGGACGGTCTGGCAGGGCTTGGACGCATCCGGAGTCACGACGATCTTCGGGACGCGTCCCGCTTCGATGGCGATAACGGGCGTGGTCGGGATGAGCCCCGTCTTGCCCTTGAGGTGCGTCTCGAACCACAGGTGCTGGGTGAGCGTGCTGGCGTGGTCGTGGCGGTGGTTGAAGTGCGGCGACATGCTCAGACGCAGGAGCGAGTCGGGGACGCCGCGCCAGTTCCACGCCATATTATCCATGTGCGCGTGGAAGTCGTTGGTCGGCGAGAACCAGAGCGTCGGCGCGCTCAACCGGGCGATGTAGGGATTCTCCGAGATCGTCGCCAGAGCGAGTGGCGTGGCCTTGGAACGCTGGCCTCCCGGCATCTCGTCGAGCGTCGCGGTCAGGTCGCCGGATCCGCCGCAGGAGGGCACCGCCGCCTGCACGCGCTTATCGATGCCGGTGAGATGGGTGGTGAGGCGACCGCCCATCGAGTGTCCATAGACGCCGAGGCGGGCGGGGTCGACCTGCGGCTGGCTTTGCAGGAAGGTCAGGCCGCGGCGGGCGGCGAGCGTGACCAGGAACCAGTTGTCGTTGCGGGGCGAATCGACCGCATCGAGGGTGAAGGCGTCGGGCTTGGTGCCGCCGGCAAAGTGATTGACCGGATTACGCTGGGGAGGATGGGTGGCGTCGAGCGCGCCCCAATCGGTATTGAGGCCGTCGTAGAGCTTGCCATCGGCGAAGGTCATCTTGTTGCCACCCCAGTTGAGCGAGAGGCTAGCATAACCACGCTTCGCGTCCGTCACGACCGTCGCGAGATTCGCGGACTGGCCGCCGCCATGGATGTGCATCAGTCCGGGCAGGGCCGTGGCGCCTTTCGGAAAAGCGTAGAACGCCGCGACCGTCGCAGGCTGGCCCTTGAAGATACCGACGCGGTAGCGGATAACCCGGCAGACGATGCCGTCCTGCTCCCACTCCTTAGTCACCTCGACCTCGAGGGGTTCCTTGCTCGGATCATAATCACCCCACAGTGCGTCGAGGTTAGTCGGGGCCTGGCCGTCCTTCAGCGCTGGCAACGTCTCCGCACCGAGGTGGGTCATTAAGGCCAGCAGACAAAGCAGCGGGAATCTCATGGGGATGGGTGGGCAGGATGGATACAGTCCCAAGGGAGACCAGCGGGAAAGGCAGGGTCGGGACCGCGTCACGACAGTGCCTGTATCGGGTAGGGTTGAGCGCCCTCGCTCAACCGCGGCTGACCGAGGCGGTCAGCCCTACCTCCGCACCCACCCGATCAGCTTACTGAACCAGCGGGTGGGTTTGGCGGCGTTGTCACGCCGCGCCTGGAGGAGGGCGAGGATCTCGGTCTTACCGGCGAGGGTCGCGAAATCGGCGGGGGTCGAGCCGCCTTGGTCCGCGAGCGGGTCGGCGCCGGCGTCGAGGAGCAGGGTGGCGATTTCGACGTAACCCTTGAAGGCCACGCCGCCGAGGGGCGTCTGGCCCTTATCGTTACGCAGGTCAACCGTGGCGCCCGACTTCAGCAGCATCGCGACCGTCTCGGCCTTGCCGTGATAGGATGCCAGCATCAGCAGCGTGTTACCCTTGGCGTCCTCGCGCATCGACCGCCAGTCCGCCCTTCAGCAGGGCGCCCAGGCCGGCGGCATCGCCATTACGAGCCAGGTCGGCGGTGGCGTCGGGGAGAAGGTTCGGAGTGGTCATGTTTAACCGAGCAGCGCGCGCAGGCCGGCTTCGTCGAGGATGGCGACGCCGAGTTCCTGGGCCTTGGTGAGCTTGGATCCCGCTTCCTCGCCGGCCACGACGTAGTGGGTGTTCTTGCTGACGCTGCCGGATACCTTGCCGCCAGCCTTTTCGATGAGATCCCGCGCTTCATCACGTCCGAGCGTGGGCAGGGTGCCAGTGAGCACGAAAGTCTTGCCAGTGATACCTGCGACGGAGCCCGCGGCGGCGGCTTCGACGAGGTTGAGTCCGGCCGCGCGCATGGCCTTCACCCAATCGCGATGGTTAGGGTCGCTGAAGAAGGAGAGGATGGACTCGGAGACTTCGATGCCGACGCCGGAGATGACGGACTCATACGAGACGCCGCCTTTCTTGCCGACCTTGGTGATGAGGAGGTCGCCAGTCTGGGCTGACTCGAGCGCGTCCATGGACTTGAAGTGACGGGAGAGGTCCTTGGCGGTCTGCATGCCGACGTTCGGGATGCCGAGGGCGTGGATCGCGCGCCAGAGCTCGCGCTGCTTGGCCTGCTCGAGGCCGGCCATCATGTTGTCGACCGACTTGTCCTTGAAGCCTTCCAGCATGCGCCACTGGGGCGGCGTGATGGCGAGCGCATCGACCGGGACGTCGACGAGCTTGCTGTCCACGAGCTGTTCGGCGACGGCGTCGCCGAGGCCGTCGATATCGAGGCACTGTTTGCTGGCGAAATGCACGAGGCGCCGGACCTTCATGTCGCGCGACGGAGTGCGGAGCTTGTAAGCGGCTTCCTCGCCATCGCGGGCGGCGTCGAGGCCGAGTTCCTTGAGGCGGGCTTCGAAGTCGAAGGGCTGGGCGTCGGCGGGGCGCTTCGCGAGCACGACGCCGAGGACCTGCGGGATGATCTCGCCGGCCTTCTGGATGCGGACGGTGTCGCCTTCACGGATATCCTTGCGGGCGATCTCATCGGCGTTGTGCAGCGTCGCGCGGGCGACGGTCGAGCCGGCCAGCAGGACGGGGTCGAGTTCGGCGACGGGCGTGATGGCGCCAGTGCGGCCGACCTGCATGCTGATTGTACGGAGGATGGTCTCGGCCTGGTCGGGCGGGAACTTGAACGCCACGGCCCAGTGCGGGAATTTGCTCGTCGTGCCGGCGCGGCGTTGGTCTTCGAGGCGGTTGACCTTCACCACGGCGCCGTCGGTGGGGAAGGGGAGGTCGCGGCGGAGGACGTCGAGCTGCTGGATGGCCTTCCAGGCGGCGTCCACGCCTTGCTGGACATCGATGTCGTCACGAATGGGGAAGCCCCAGGCCTTGAGCTTGTTTTTGAAATCCTTGAGCGAAGCGAAAGCGGAAGCCGGTTCGCAGGCGCCGAGGCCGTAGCAGACGATGCTGAGGCGACGCTTTCGGGCTTCCTCGCCGTCGAGGAGCTTCACCGTGCCGGCGGCGAGGTTACGCGGATTGGCGTAGAGCGGTTCGCCTTCGGCTTCGCGCAGCTGGTTGAGGCGCTGGAACTCGGCGAGCGCCATGTAGATTTCGCCGCGGACCTCGAGGAGGTCGGGCGCGCCCTTGAGCGTGCGGGGGATCTCGCGGATGAGGCTGACGTTGGCCGTGACGTCGTCGCCCCGGGCGCCGTTGCCGCGGGTGACCGCGCGCACGAACTGTCCTTTCTCGAAAGTGAGCGACACCGCCACGCCGTCGACCTTCGGCTCGACGATGAATTCCAGGCCCGTGCCGCCGAGGGCCTTGTAAAGACGGTCGCCGAAGGCGCGGAAGTCGGCTTCGTCGTAGGTGTTGTCGAGCGACAGCATCGGGGCCTTGTGGTCCGCCTGTTGGAAGCCTTCAGACTTGTCGTCACCGATTCCGAGGTCGGGTCCGGCGTCGTTCGGATTTGCCCTTTCCAGGTCGGCCAGCTGGTCGACAAGCTGGTCGAATTCGAAGTCCGAGATCTCTGGGAGCATTCTTCTTACGATACAGCTCCTCGTGGCGCTGGATGGCGGCGCGGAGGCGGAGGATCTGATCGCGGGGAGATTCCGACATGGACGTCCTCGGAGGATAAAGGGGGGAGGGCGGGGAGGGGAAGGTTTAGATGCTGAGGGGTAGGGGTGGGGGTAGGGGTAGGGACAGCACCACGTGCTGTCCTAGTGCAAAAGTGCAAATCGGCCTGCGGCCTGTGCAAAGGTGCAAAAGTGAGAGCAGTCGTATCGGGTGGCTGTTGGTAGCCCGGGTTGCAGGTGCGGGCCCGGGTACGAACTCGCGGCTGACCGGATGACCGGCTGGGGCAGCCACTACCGCCGCAGCGCACATTGCGGTTTCCGGTCTCCCTTTGATCGACCGTCTAGCCCAAGTCCTGGCCCTAGCCCTTCTTGCTCTCTGTTCTCTTTGGAGTTAGGAATCTGGCCATGGCCTTACCCCCTCTGCCTGAGAACCTCCGTGCCCGTCGTGATTTTCTCCGTCAGGTGGCCTTGGGGGCCGCGCTCTTCGCCGTGCCGGGCGCGTTCGCCGAGGCGCTGACGCGCACGCCGAAGCAGACTGAGGGTCCGTTCTATCCCGACAAGCTGCCGCTCGATACCGACAACGACCTGATCATCCTGAACAACGGCGTCACGCCGGCCGTCGGCGAGATTGCCTGGTTGTCCGGGCGCATCCTCGACGAGCATGGCGACCCGGTGCGCAATGCGTTGGTCGAGATCTGGCAGGCCGACAATAACGGCGCCTATATCCATACCAAGACCAGTAAAGCCGCGAAGCGGGACGGGAACTTCCAGGGCTTCGGCCGCTTCCTCACTGGCTCCAATGGCGAGTATGTCTTCCGTACCATCAAGCCCGTGCCGTATAAGCCGCGCGCGCCGCACATCCACCTCGCCGTCCGGATCAAGGGCAAGAAGGAGCTCATCACCCAGTGTTACATTAAGGGCCACGAGATGAATGAGAAGGATGGGGTCTACAAAGGTATCAAGGACGCCAAGCAGCGCGAGAGCGTGTCGTTGGCGTTCGATCCGCTCAAGGGATCCAAGGCCGGCGAGCTTTCTGCGCGATGGGATGTGGTGCTCGGGTTTACGCCAGAGGGTTGAGCAGGCAATCCGCGCTCAAGGGGAAACCGGAGACCGGATGATTGGCTGGGGGCACAATTTAGGGTGACGGGTGACGGCCACGGGTTCCGGGTGTTCAGGCGCCAGCCGCTCGGGAGTCAGCCGCAGGAACCAGGAGTCGATGCCCCGGTGGCTGTCACCCGTCACCTTAAGCAATGTGGCACCGCAGCATCCTTTCCGGTTTCCGGTCTCCCCTTGAGTGGGTGTCTCTGCTTCGCAGCCGTTCACCATACCAGCAGATCCCCTCGCGCGCTTCGCGTGCGCTCACAAAAAAGCCCCCGGAAAACCGGGGGCTTGATGCGCACGCGAGGAGCGCGGCTTACTTCGCGCGGGCTTTGACGAAATCGATATTATGCTTCACCTGCGGGAACGCTGTCCTTCCAGTCGTTCTCGTGCTCGACGGAGATATGGCCGTCGAACTTCTGGCGGATGAGCTCCTTGAGGCAGCCATCGATATCGCAGACACCCTTGCCGGCGACGACGACGGTGGCCTTATGGCCGAAGTCGGACTTGTCCTTGAGGTGCACGCTGACAACGCGTCCTTCGAGGACCTTGAGGGCCCAGACAGAGCTCAGTCCGGAAGTGGCCCAGTGACCGAGGTCGGCGCAGGCGCCGACGCGGGCGTCGCGGCTTTCGACGACACCGAGGATGTAGAGAGGGTCCCAGACCTTATACTTCGGGTCGATCGTGCCGTCCTTAGTGATGCGGGTGCCGTGCTCGTGGAAGGCGACCTTGATGTCGAACTCGATCGCGGCGGATTCCCAGTGGACGACCTGTTCGGTGGCTTCAGTGCAGACGGCGTAGAGGCCCATCTTCTTGGCGAAGGCCATGATGGCGTAGACCTCTTCCTTGGTCTTGGCACCGACGACACCATAGTTGACGGCGTGCACGCCCTGGCGGGCGAGCTCGGCTTTGATCTCGGCCATGGTCTCAGCGGACATCGAGTGGTGGGTCTTCTCCTTCGAGCCTGGCTTCACGGACTGTCCGGGGAAGAGTTCGATGACGTTGCCGCCGGCTTCCTTGGTCTTGGCGATGGCTTCGAAGAAGGAGAACTCCTTGAAGGTGTAAGCTTGGGAGCCGACGAACCAACCGTTCTGGCGGAAGGACTCGGGGATCGGATCAGCGCTGACGCAGGCGGCAGCGGCGAGGGCGAGGAGGGTGAGGAAACGCATGGGTGTGGGGTGTAAGGACAGAGTAAAGCCCCCCAAGGTTCCCTAGGTCAAGACCCCCTCGTGCGCAGTGTGGCGGAAAAGCCCCCTTTTGGGTCCCATCGGTCATGTTTTTCTCCGAACTGTGGTCGGCTTTTCTGACTTGGTGCCGAGGACGTCCTGCGCCGACCGATCTCGGCGCCCGGGGCGAGCGTCTCGCCGAGGCGCACTATCTCCGGCAAGGCGGTCGATGCCTCGCGATGAACTGGCGACACGGCCGCGATGAACTCGATCTCGTCGTTCTCGAAGGCGAGGTGCTCGTCTTCGTCGAGGTTAAGACACGGACGGCGGAAATTCGGCGGGGAAGGGTATTGGGCGGTGAATCGGCGGAAAAAGCGGGCTTTGCGGCGGGCGGCGGCCGGTTGGATGCGTCAAATCGGGGGTGCGTGTCATACGCGCTTCGACGTCGTGGAAGTTCTGGTTTGCAAGAAAGGCACCGTCCGCCTCCTTCAACACCGTGGCGAAGTCCTCTTCGGACGGCGCCGCTTCTAGACTCCGATGTCCGACACCGACCGTCATCCGTTCCTCTCTGGCCTGAGCAAGCACCGCGGCGCCCAGCCCACCTGCGTGGTCATCTTCGGCGCCTCTGGCGACTTGGCTGCCCGCAAGCTCCTGCCTGCCCTTTATAACCTGGCCGTCGACAGCCTGCTCCCGGCCGACTTCCACCTGATCGGCTTCGGCCGCAAGCCCATCCCGGACGCCGAGTTCCGCACCCAGGCCGCCGCCGACCTGAAGAAGTTCTCCCGTCGCGAGTTCCGCCCCGACATCTGGAAGCGCATCGAGGACAACACGACCTATCAAGCCGGTGGCTACGATGACCCTGCCGCCTTCGCCGCGCTGAAGGAACAGATCGCCGCTGCCGAGAAGCGCGCCGGTCGCCCCCTCCAGCTCGTCTTCTACGTCTCGACTCCGCCCTCGGTCTTCGAGCCGATCCTCGAGAATCTCGGTCAGTCCGGTCTCGCCGCCCGTGGCGTCGGCACCGACCTCGAGAGCAAGGTCATCATCGAGAAGCCGTTCGGCAAGGACCTCGCTTCGGCGGTCCACCTGAATGCCGTCGCCGCCCGCAATTTCCGCGAGTCGCAGATTTTCCGCATCGATCACTACCTCGGCAAGGAGACCGTCCAGGATCTCCTCGTCCTGCGTTTCGCCAACCCGATCCTCGAGCCGCTCTGGAATCGTCGCCACGTCGACCACGTCCAGATCACGGTCGCCGAAGAACTCGGTGTCGGCACCCGCGGCGGTTATTACGACAGCAGCGGCGCCACGCGCGACATGCTGCAGAACCACACCATGCAGCTCCTCGCGCTCGTCGCGATGGAACAGCCCCGCTCGCTTTCCGCCGAACACATCCGCGACGAGAAGGTCAAGCTCCTCGAATCCATCCAGCCGCTGCGCCTCGGCGACAATGCGGACGCTGTCCGTGCCCAATACGCCGAAGGCCTCTCCGCCGGCGAGAAAGTGCCAAGTTACCTGACCGAGAAGGACATCCCGAAGGATTCCGCGACCGAGACCTTCTGCGCGTTGCGCTTCTCGATTGAAAACAGTCGCTGGTCCGGCGTGCCGTTCTACATGCGCTCCGGCAAGCGCCTCGCCCGCCGCGTCTCCGAGATCGCCATCCAGTTCAAGCAGCCGGAGTCCGGCCTCTTCGCCGGCGACGCCCGCTACGACCTCGCGCCGAACCGCTTGGTCATCCAGATCCAGCCTGACGAAGGTACGACGCTCGTTCTTAATTCCAAGGTGCCCGGCCTCGAGCCGCGCACGCAGCCGGTCCGCCTAAGCTTCCGCTACGCCACGACCTACGGCTCCAACACGCCTGAAGCGTATGAGCGCCTGATCCTCGACGGTATCGTCGGCGATCGCACGCTCTTCATCCGCGGCGACGAGACCGAGGCCTCTTGGCGTCTGTTCACGCCGCTTCTCCAGAGCTGGCAGAAGCAGGGCCGCGACGGCATGGAAACCTACGCCGCCGGCTCCTGGGGTCCCGCCGGCGGCGACGCCCTCTTGGCCGCCCACGGCCACGCCTGGCGCAACGCCGGCCGCTGATCATGGCCCATCCGCTGATCGACGCTCTCCCGGGTTTTCCGGTCAAGATCTCCGCCGTCCTCCCGTCGCTCGACAAGGCATGGGCCGACGAAGGCGAAGAAGCCGCGCGCGCTTCGCAGATGAACCTCGTGCTGATGTTCGGCGCGGGCGTCTCGCCTGAAGATGCGCAGGCCCGCTTCGACGAAGCCATCCGCTTTGCCCAGCGTTATCCGTGCCGCCTCGTTATCCTCGCCGCGCGACCCGGCCGCCGAGGCCGCCGCCGCGCTCGAGGCCAAGGTCAACGTCCTCTGCTTCTTTGACCCGTCGCGCCGCGGCAAGCGTTGCTGCGAAGCGCTCATGCTCGCACACGGCGCACCGACCGCTGAACTCGAATCGCTCGTCTCCACCTGGCTCGAAGGCGACCTCCCGGTCAACGTCTGGGCCCACGGCGTCACCGTCGACGAATTCAAGCCCTGGCTCGCGTGGACTTCTCGTTGTCGTCGCGTCGTCGCCGATCGCTCTCTTGTGGGCGATGAATTCTTCAAGCTCGCGTTCCCCAATCCCAAGTCCGTCCGCGACCTCGCCGTCGCGCGCTGCCTGCCGGTGCGTCAGGCGCTTGGCCAGTATCTCGCCGCGCACGCCCCGGCCGAACTCGTCCGTGGCCTGCGTTCCGTCACCGTCAACCACGGTGCTGGTCTCCGCGGCGAGGCCGCTGGCGTGCTGGAATGGATGCGCGGCTGCCTGACGCATTGCGCCGGCCTCTCCCGCTCGCACCTTGCCGCCGAATTCGCGATCACCTCGCAGCCGCCGCTCGGTGACAACCTCGATGCCGAGTGGGTCTACGCCGACGGCGCGCGTTTCTCGTGGGAGCATGCCGACAAGGGAACCCGCGCGATCATCACCTTTACGCGCAGCCGTCAGTCAGCACCGGTCACCCAGCGCGTCGCGCTGATGGGAGCCCCCGAAGCCTTGTCCGAAGCGGTGTTCTTCTGAGCGCGTTCCGCGGTTTGAAAAGACAAAGGGAGACCGGGAACCGGAAAGAATGCTGCGGTTATAAATGACCCCAGCCAATCATCCGGTTTCCGGTCTCCCTTTGATTTAAGTATTTTGTCTTACGCGATTCCATTCTCCCTCATCCAGGCGGCCATGAGCTGGAAGGCTTTGGCGCGGTGGCTGATGGAATCCTTCTTGGCGGCGCTGAGTTCACCGAAGGTGCGATCCTCGTTGGCAGGCACGAAGAGCGAGTCGTAGCCGAAGCCTTCGGTACCGACCTCGGCTTCGAGGATTTTGCCCCAGCACTGGCCGACGAACTTGCCGACTTCTTGATTAGGTCCGAGGAGTGCGAGGTGACATTCGAAACGTGCGCCACGCTTGTGGAGCGGGGCCTTCTTCATGGCCTCGAGGAGCTTCGCGCGATTCTGTGCATCGGTCGCACCGACGCCGGCATAGATCGCGGAGTCGACGCCTGGGCCGCCTTGCAGGGCGTCGCAGCAAAGGCCGCTGTCATCGGCGAGGACCCAGGCCTTGCGGGGCGCGATCGCCCGTAGGGCTTCGCCCTTGAGGCGGCAGTTGCCGTTGAAGGTACCGGTGATCTCTTCCACGTAAGGCATGCCGCCGAGTTCCTTCGCGGAACGCACGCGGACGTCGAGGCGCGCCTTGGCGAACATCCGGCCGAATTCCTCGGCCTTGTGCGCATTGCCCGTCGCCAGAAAGATATCCATGGCGGGAATGTGAGTGGGAGAGAGGGAGAATGCAAGGGGTTGAGATAAGGGCTATGGCTAGGGACAGGGCTAGGGCTAGTGATGGATTAAGAAGGCAGAGGACAGTATCTGGCCTTAGGTTGCTTGATTTGCTGGCCCTAGCCCTGGCCCTGGCCCTAGCCCTAAATGGATTGTTTCCGCCCCCTTCCTCCGCCAAGGTATCCCCAGTGCTTGGCCTAACCGCCAACCGCTAACCGCCGTCTCCCAACCGCTTTCGCCCCTTGTCCCTCCGCTGCCTCATCACCGCCGGTCCTACGCGCGAGTTCTTCGATCCGGTTCGCTTCATCAGCAACCCGTCGACGGGCAAGATGGGCTTCGCCTTGGCGACGGCCGCGAAGGAAGCCGGCTGGTCCGTCGATCTCGTAGCTGGTCCGGTCTCCTTGCCTGACCCCGCCGGTGTAATGGTCTACCCGGTCGTCACCGCCGCAGAGATGCAGCGTCAGACCGACGCCTTGTTCGGTCCTTGCGACGTGTTGATCATGACGGCCGCCGTCAGCGACTGGCGTCCGAAGGCGACTGCGCCGCAGAAGATGAAGAAGGACGGCCAGGGCCTGACCGTCGAACTCGAGCCCGTGCCCGACATTGTCACCGCCCTCGCCGAAGAGCGCCGCACCGACCAGTTTCTCGTCGGCTTCGCCGCCGAGACCGAGAACGTCGAAGCCAACGCCCTCGATAAACTTGAGCGGAAGGGGCTCGACCTCATCGCCGCCAATTCCGTCGCTGGTTCCGAAGGCGCATTCGGATCCGATCACAATAAGCTCATCGTCCTCGGTCGAAACGGTTTCCGCGAAGTCCTCGGGCCAGCCTCCAAGGCCGTCGTGGCCCGCCAGCTCATCGATGTCATCGCCCGCCTCGTCGCGGCGCGCGCTTCCTGATATGGCCCGTCGTCGCTTCAGTCCTCTTGATCGCGTGCTGGGCCGCATTGATGACCTCGACGCGCAGAATCTGGCAATCCTCGCCCGCCGCCTTGAGCGCGAGCGTGACCTCATGGAGACGGTCTTGGACACGCTTCGCGAAGGCGTGCTCGTCCTCTCGCATGACGGTGCCATCGAATACGCTAACGCCTCCGCGGTCCGCCTGCTCGGCGTGAGCCAGGAAGACGTCAATGGCGCCGAGTTGCGCCGCCTTTCGCCCGACATCGCGCTGGCCCTTGAACTCCCTGAGACCGTCGGCGCGCTCACCCGCGAGCTCGAGGTCCGTTACCCCGAGCCTCGCCTGCTGAATCTCCACCTCACGCGCGTCGGTGAGCAGCAGGGCGCCGAACGCGCCCGCCGCGTGGCGGTGCTCAGCGACGTCACCAAGGAACGCGTCCAGACCGAAGACCGCGTGGAGAGCGAGCGCATCGACTCCATCGTCTCCCTGGCCGCCGGCGTCGCCCATGAGGTCGGTAATCCCCTGAACGCGATCGGTATCCACCTTCAGCTCCTGCAGCGCGAGGCCGCCAAGCTCGGCGATTCGCCCGCCGCCATCAAGGTGCGCAAGGCTGCCGAGGTCTGTCAGAGCGAAATCAACCGCCTCGACGGCATCGTCCGCGACTTCCTCGGCGCCGTCCGCCAGACCCCGCCGAATCTCACCGATACCGACCTCGTCACCGTCGTGGCCGAAGCCACCGGCCTCCTCCGCGAACAGATGGAGCAGCTTGGCGTGCGCGTCTCGCTCGACGTCCCGGGTGAGCTCCCGCTCATCTTCGGAGACCGTAACCAGATTAAGCAGGCGCTCTTCAATGTGATGAAGAACGCGCTGGAGGCCATGGACCGTGGCGGCGATATCCACGTCAAGCTGACTTCCGACGACGAGTGGGTCGTGCTTTCTATCCGCGACACGGGGGTGGGTATCCCCGCCGACAAGCTGACCCGGATTTTCGACGCCTATTACACCACCAAGGCCTCTGGCGGCGGTATCGGTATGCTGATTCTCCTCCGTATTCTTCGGGCCCACGGTGGCACGGTCGATATCCAGAGCACTCCGGACGTCGGAACGACCGTAATCCTGCGATTCCCCCTCAAACATCGCCGGGTCCGCACGCTGGAAGCCCCGAAGGCTTGAAACCAGTCCGCGGTTCGGTTGTCTTAACTCCATCCCTTCCCATGAAGCACCTCGCTCTCTGCCTCCTCGTCCTCCCGCTCGTCCTCTGCGCTGAAGATAAGGAACTCCCGCTCGTCCTGCCGAAGTCCGTCGCCCTCGGCACGCCGCGCCCGATGAAGATCAACAATCTCGAGCCAGTCTCCTCTGTGCCGCGCAAACTCCCCAAGGTGCCCGCCGCGGCGGTCAACTTGGCCAAGGGCTGCAACGTCACCTCCAGCGCTCGCGAAGCCGCAGCTGGCGATTTCTCCTACCTCACCGACGGTGATAAGGGTGGCGAAGAAGGTTTCGAAGTCGAACTCCCGCGTGGTGCCCACTGGGTACAGGTCGACCTGACCAAGTCCGCTGAGATCAGCGCCATCGCCCTCTGGCACTTCCACCGCGAACGCCGCGTGTACTTCAATGTCATCGTCCAGATCTCTGATGACTCCGCCTTCAAGAAGGACGTCACCACCGTCTACAACAACGATGCCGAAGGCGAACTCGGCCTGGGCAAGGGCAAGGACTACTGCTACTACGAGTCCAACGAAGGCCGCGTGATCGCCGTCCCGGCCGTCAAGGGCCGCTACGTCCGCTTCTACTCCAAGGGCAACTCCGCCGGCCCCTCGAACGACTACATCGAGACCGAAGTCTGGGGCGTCCCGGCCAAGTAAGGCGGGACTTTGCTTGAATCGGGCGGGCTTGCCCGCACCTTGAAGCCGTGAAGGTCATCCGAGCCAAGTCCGCGGGTTTCTGTTGGGGCGTCGAACGCGCCATCGATATCGCCCGCGAATACGCGCAGAAGGGCCGCCACCCCGTCTACACCGACGGTCCGCTGATTCATAACCGCCAGATGATGGAGGTCCTCACCGGCGAGGGTATCCGCGAGGTCGGCGATTACCGCAGCGAGGCCAAGCTCGAGGTCTCCAAATCCACCGACGCCGACGCCGTCATGGTCGTCCGCGCACACGGCATCTCGCCTGAACGCCGCGAATACCTGAAGTCGCTCGGCATGGAATTTCGTGACGCCACCTGCCCCGACGTCGGCATCATCGCCGGCAAGGTGCGCATGCATGCGCGCAAGGGCTACGCCACCGTCATCTTCGGCGACCCCAAGCACCCCGAGGTCATCGGTCTGCTTGGCTACGCCGAAGGGAAGGGGCATGTGATTACCTCGGAAGCTGAAATCGATGCGTTGCCGGATCTCGGCGCAAAGGTCTGCATGGTCTCGCAGTCGACCATGTTCACCGATGAGTTCGAGAAACTCGCCGCCCGCCTAAAGGCCCGCTTTGCGCCGACGCTCGTCTTCGATACCATCTGCGGCGCCACCAAGGACCGACAGGCGGATATCCTCGAACTGCAGAAGCAGGGCTGCCAGGCCATCGTCGTCATCGGCGGACGCCATTCGGCGAACACCGTCAAGCTCGCCAAGCTCGTTGAGATCCAAGGCCTGCCTTGTTTCCACGTCGAGACCGCTGCCGAGCTCGACTTCGCCGCGCTGGCTCGCTTCGGCACCGTCGGCGTGACTGCCGGCGCTTCGACGCCCGCCTTCCTCATCGACGAAGTCTGCGTCCAGCTGGAAAAGGCCGCCTAAGCCCCGCGGGGTGGGGGAAGGGCATTCCAATTGACGCGTAAAATTATCAAAACATCGCCCCCTGACGACTTGCAGGTTGGGGTGGGGCGGGTAACTTAGGGGCCAACATGAGCGCAATCGTCTCCGTCATCTTCGTCATCCTCGCCGTCATCGTCGGCGCCCTAATCATCGCCGCCATCTGGGGCGTCGGCATCTACAACAGCCTCGTCGCCCTGCGGAACGCCTGTAAGAACGCCTTCGCCCAGGTCGACGTGCAGCTCAAGCGCCGCCACGACCTGATCCCGAACCTCGTCGAGACCGCCAAAGGCTACATGGCCCACGAAAGCGGCACGCTCACCGCCGTCGTCGAAGCCCGTGCCAAGGCCACTCAGGCTAACGTCCGCTTCGCCGGCAACCCGAACGACCCGGCCGCCATGCGCGACCTCAGCCAGGCCGAAGCCGGCCTCAGCGGCGCCCTCGGCCGCCTCATGGTCGTCTCCGAGCAGTATCCTCAGCTCAAGGCCGACGCCACCATGCGCACCCTGATGGAAGAGCTCTCCTCGACCGAGAACCGCATCGCCTTCTCCCGCCAGGCCTTCAACGACGCCGTCTTGTTCTATAACAACGGCCGCGAAGTCTTCCCGCAGGTCTTCATCGCGAACGCGTTCGGCTTCACCGCCGCCGAGTTCTTCAAGATCGAAGATCCCGTCGAAAAGGTCGCCCCGAAGGTCGCGTTCTAAGCTGCTGACCTCGGCCCATGGCCGGCACGATGAATTTCTTCCGGGCCCAGGATGAGGCCCGTGGACGCACGACCAAGCTGGTCGTGCTTCTGGTGTTTGCGATCCTCGTGCTGACCGGCACCCTCTACGTCCTCGCGGTCTTCCTGACTGGTTACCACACCGTGCCGACGCGCTCCGTTGGTGTCTCCTCGCTCATCTTCGACGGGGCGCATCGCGATTGGTTCCAGCCGAAGCTGTTTTGCCTCACCACGGGCCTCGCGCTCGCGGTCATCCTCGGCGGCAGCCTCATGCGCATCGCCGAGTTATCGAAGGGTGGCGGCGCCATCGCGGTCCGGCTGGGCGGCCGCCTGGTCAGCGGCGTCACCAAGGACCCCGCCGAGCGTCGCTACTTGAACGTCGTGCAGGAGATGGCCCTCGCGGCCGGCCTGCCCGTGCCGCTGTGCTTCGTCCTCGACCACGATAATTCCATCAACGCCTTCGCCGCCGGCAATTCGCCGCAAGACGCTGCGGTCGGCATCACGCGCGGGGCCCTGCGCAACCTGACCCGCGACGAGCTCCAGGGCGTCATCGCCCACGAGTTCAGCCACATCGGCAACGGGGACATGAAGCTCAATCTGCGCATCATCGGGGCCATCGCCGGCCTGACCGCGCTCGCCCAGCTAGGCTACATCTTCTTCCGCCTTGGCCGGTTCCGTGCGCGGCAAGAATTCCGCGCCGATCGCGTTGGGCATGATCCTCACCGGCGTGGTGGTGCTGCTCATCGGTTCCGGCGGCATTCTTTTCGCCAAGGTCATCCAGGCCGCGGTCTCGCGCGAACGCGAATACCTCGCCGACGCCTCCGCGGTGCAGTTCACCCGTAATCCGCTCGGGCTCGGTTCCGCGCTGAAGAAGATTGCGGGTTTCTCCGGCGCCCGTCGTGAGGCCTCCGAGGTCGAGCTCGAAGCTCAGCATCTCTTCTTTGCCTCCTCTGGCGGATTCCTCGAATCTCTGTTCTCCACGCACCCGCCGATCAACGAGCGCATCCGCCGGATCGACCCCGCCTTCGACGGCATCATTCCCGATGTCGTTCCGGTGCCGGTCGTCGCGGACGAGCCGGTCTCCGGTTTCGCGCCGGCCGCCTCCGCCGCGCCGCCCTTGCCGGTGGCCGCGTCCCGCGCCGTTCCGACTGACCATCAGATTCAGGACTCCGTCGGATTCCGTGGGCGGATTCCCGACGCACTCCGCACCGCCTCCCAAGATCCGGTGAGTGCCATGGGCCTTGTGCTCGGCCTGATTCTTCGCCGCGATTCTGCGCTTCGTGCGCGCCCAGCTCGAGAAGGCACGCGGCCTCGCGGGCGGTGAAGTCGTCCGCGAAGCCGAACGCTTCGAGTCGCTCCTCCGCGCTTTGCCGGCGGGATCGCGCGTGCCGCTGCTTGATCTTTCGATGCCGGCCTTGCGCCAGCTTTCGTCAGAACAAGAGGCCTTGTTCCGGCTCGCGATCGAGAAAGTCGGTTATGATGCCGAGGACGGCCTCATCGTATTGCTCATCCAGGCGTCGATGCGCCGGTATCTCTCGAAGCGAGAAGAATCCTGCGTCAGTCGTGCCGGCAACCTTGCCGATGGCCTGCGGGCTTGTCCTCTCCGCGGTTGTCCGTACCTCGAGCGAATCCGCCCGAAGCCCAGGCCCGGGCTTATGGGCTCGGCGCGGGCGTATTAGGACTTCCTGGCCTTGACGCACACTCGTTACTCGACGGTGCGCAGATCGACCTGCAGAAGGTCGACGATGCCTTGGCGCGTGATCGCTGGACAGAGCGTCTACGACCGCCGCAAGTTCGTGCGTGCCTGCGGGGCCGCGATGCTCCACGACGAGTAAGGCCGAGCCCGCCGAGGTCGAGATCGTCCGCGCCGTCGGGGATTCGCTCGGAATTAGTTTTGCGACGGGGCTGAAGGCCTAAATTGCGGCTTCGCCGCGTGCAAACGTGCGAAGGTGCAAAAGTGCAAAGGTGTGAGCACGGGCAACCCCGCGAGGCATTTCACTTTTGCACGTTTGCACGGGGGCGATAGCCCCGTTTGCACCTTTGCACGGACGGCTTCGCCGTCCTTTACGCAATCAGCGACTCACCAGTCATCTCCGCCGGCTTCGGCAGGCCCATGAGGGCGAGCAGGGTCGGGGCGACGTCGGCCAGGCGACCGGTGGGGCGGGTCTTGAGCGACTTGCAGCCGGCGCCGTAGAGGATGACCTCGACGGGGCTGAGCGTGTGGCGCGTGTGGGCGCAGTTCTCTTCCGGCTCCCACATCTGGTCGGCGTTGCCGTGGTCGGCCGTGACGAGGGCCTTGCCCCCGACCTGGTCGATGGCGGCGAGGAGGACGCCGAGGCCGCTGTCGACCGCTTCGCAGGCCTTGCAGACCGCGGCGAGGTCGCCGGTGTGGCCGACCATGTCCGGGTTGGCGTAGTTGACGACGATGAGGCCGAACTTACCAGAGAGGATCGCGGCCTTGGCCATCTCGGTGACGTGCGAGGCCGACATCTCGGGCTTCTGGTTGTAGGTGGAGACTTCCTTCGGGCTCTGCGCCATGCCGCGCTCTTCGCTGGGGAAGGCTTCTTCGCGGTAGTCGTTGAAGAAGAAGGTCACGTGCGGGAACTTCTCAGTCTCCGCCGTGCGGAACTGCGCGATGCCCTGCTTGGCGACCCACTCGCCGAGGATGTTCACCATCTTGGCGGGCTTATCGAAGACGACGTTGGGGCAGAGGCCCTTCTCGTAGTTGGTGAGCGTGGCGTAGAAAATCTTGAGCAGCTTCGCACGGGGGAAGCCCTTGAATTCCGGATCAATGAAGGCACGGGTGATCTCGCGCGGGCGGTCGCCACGGAAGTTGAAGAACAGCACCGAGTCGCCGTCCTGGATGAAGGCGGTGCCCTTGATGCGAGTGGCCGGGACGAACTCGTCACCGGTTGTATTAGAGTCGGTCGGCTTGTCGTAATAGGCCTGCACGGCTTCGGCGCCCGAGGCGGCTTCCGGGGCGGGCGAGCCCGTGAGGGCGTCGTAAGCCGTCTTCACGCGTTCCCAGCGATTATCGCGGTCCATGGCCCAGAAGCGGCCGGCGACGCTGGCGACCTTACCGATACCGATCTTCACGAGCTCGGCTTCGAGCTGCTTGAGGTAACCGAGGCCCGAGGTGGGCGGGCTGTCGCGGCCGTCCATGAAGGCGTGGATGTAGACCTTGGAGAGGCCTTCTTCCTTCAGCAGGCGGAGAAGGGCGTAGAGGTGGGGCAGGGTGGAGTGGACGCCGGCTTCGGAGCAGAGGCCCATCAGGTGGACCGCGCCGCCGGTGGCCTTGACGTTTTCGACGAGGCCGCGGAAGGCCTTGATCTGGCGCATGGCGGCCGGATCGGTGAGGCCCTTGTCGATGCGGACGATCTCCTGGTCGACGATGCGACCGGCGCCGATGTTCTGGTGGCCGACTTCGGAGTTACCCATGATGCCGACCGGCAGGCCGACATCGAGGCCGTGGGCCATGATCTCGGTGCGGGGCCAGTCTTTGGTCAGGCCGCGTGAGACCGGGATGTTCGCCAGCTTCACGGCGTTGAACTTGTCGTGCTTAGGATTGTGGTTTTCGCCCCAACCGTCGCGAATCACTAGAAGTACGGGTTTCATAAATAGATAGGAGGGAGAGATAGGGTGGACTTACCCCCGCTGGCAAGAAGCAGGTGCGCCAGCTCAGGTGCAAAGGTGCAAATCGGGGCCAAGGCCCCTGTGCAAAGGTGCAAAAGTTAAGGCATCTGGCTCGGTTGCCACATTTGCACCTTTGCACGTTTGCACCTTTGCACTTACGGATTGGTCATGCCCCGCATCCTCCTCGCTCTGCTCGGAATGGCCCTTTGCGCCGTCGCCTCGGCCGCCACGGTTGAAAAACTCACCATCGACGGCAAGGCCGTGACCGTGAAGGTTCCGACGCAGGCCGCTCCCGGTAAGCCCTGGCTTTGGGTCGGCGAGTTCGGTGGCCACCTGAAGTCGCTCGAGGACGGCCTCGTCGCCCAGGGCTGGCATGTCGTCTACGTCGGTGTGAGCAACCAGTTCGGCTCCGCCCGCTCGATGGCGACCTGGGAAAAGGCGTACGAAGAATTCCACGGCAAGCGCGGCTTCTCCGCCAAGCCGGCGCTCCTCGGCATCTCGCGTGGCGGGCTTTACGTGAACGCCTGGGCGCGTCTGCATCCGGATCGCGTCAGCGTGCTCTACCTCGACAACGCCGTGTGCGATATCCGTTCCTGGCCGGGCGGCGTCGCCCTCACGCACCAGAGCAAGGGCAGTGCCAAGGATTGGGCATTGTACAAGACCGAGTTCGGTTATGCGAACGACGACGAAGCCAAGGCGAAGTCGCTTCAGCCTGCCGAAGGCCTGCTCCCCGCGATCAAAGCCGGCGTGTTCCTGATCTCGTGTCACGGCACCGCCGACAAGACCGTGCCGTTCGAAGACAATGCCGCGCACGTCATCAAACTCTGGCAGGACAACGGCGGCCGCGTGAAGGTATTCCCCAAGGCCGGCGGCGACCATCACCCCCACGGCCTATCCGGACCCCAAGCCCCTCATCGAGGTGCTGACGGCGGAGGTGAAGTGACGAGGTAGGGGCAGCGGATGCGATGTCATCGCATCCCTACCGGCTTACGCTTCCACCCAGCGGCCCTTTTCCTTGATGAGGTCGACGAGGCGTTCGACGGCTTCTTCCTGGGGGACGTTGAACTTGATGGGGGTCTTGCCGACGTAGAGGTTGATCTTGCCGGGCGCGCCGCCGACGTAACCGAAGTCGGCATCAGCCATCTCGCCGGGGCCGTTCACGATGCAGCCCATGACGGCGATGGTGACGGACTTGAGGTGGCCGGTGCGTTCCTTAATCTTGAGGGTCGTCGACTGGATGTCGAAGAGGGTGCGGCCGCAGCTCGGGCAGGCGACATACTCGGTCTTGGTCTGGCGCATGCGCGCTCCTTGCAGGATGTCGTAAGCGAGCGTGAGCGACTTCGCCGAGGAGGTGGGCGTCTCGCACGACAGGAAGTCGCCGTAGCCGTCAACGAGCAGGCTGCCAGCGAAGATCGAGGCCTCGATCAGGCGCGACTGGAAGCCGGCATCCAAGCTCACGGCATTGGCGACCGTGGCGCGGATCCAGAGGGGGGCTTCGAGTTGGGCGACGTCGGCGCAGCGCACGAGTTCGCGGTAAGTGCCCGTGGCGTGCAGGCCATCCTGCGGCTGGGAAGAGGTGAGGATCAGGCGACCGGCGGGAATCGCCGAGAGCTCCTTCGTGAGCGCCGCGAGCGTTGGGCCATCGAGGTCGACGGCGAGAATCGCGTCGTGCTTCGTCACGGCTTCACCCCAGGCTTTGACCGCGGCACCATCGCTGGCGGCGAAAGCCTTCACGACCACTAGGCGGCTGCCCGTGCCGTCGAAGGGGAAGTCCGCAGGGGAGAGGCTCGTCTCGACGAACAGGGCCGGTACGGCCTGTCCGAGGGCCTTACGCAGGGAGCGCAGGCCGGACGGTATGGGCGATTTCGTCGAGACGCACCAGCAGGCCTTCGGCGCGGACTTCGCGTTGGGCCGCATGGGCGTCGAGGATCTCCTTCGCCGCAGCCTGCCAGTCGGCGAGGCCGGCGATGCTGCGGACGATCACGCGAGGGAGTTCGCCCGAACCCGCGAGGCAATCCCGATGAGAGTGCGAGGAGTTCGGTCTCGCGACGGACGAACGAGAACGGGTCGGCCGGGTCGGCGGGCAGTTTGACCGACGAAGCGGCGCCGAGCCTGGCGAAGTCTTCGGCGCGGCGGACGATTTCTTTGCAGACCGGAATCTCGTGCCAAGGGTCTTCCGTGAGCGAGACGCGGACCGTGTCGCCCAGGCCGTCAGCGAGGAGCGAGCCGATGCCGATGGCCGACTTGATGCGGGCGTCCTCGCCTTCGCCGGCCTCGGTCACGCCGAGGTGCAGCGGGTAGTCCATGCCGAGGTCCGTCATGCGGGCGGCCGCCAGGCGGTAGGCCTCGACCATCACCTTCGGGTTAGACGACTTCATCGACAGGATCATGTCCTTGAAGCCGTGGGATTCCGCGATGCGGATGAATTCGAGGGCGGACTCCACCATCCCGTTCGGCGAATCACCGAAGCGGTTCATGATGCGGTCCGAGAGCGAACCGTGGTTGGTGCCGATGCGCAGGCAGCGGCCGAGGGCCTTCGCGCGGAGGACTAGGGGCGTGAAGGCCTCGTGTAGGCGCTCGAGCTCCTCGGCGTAGGCTTTGTCCGTGTATTCCAGCACCGCGAACTTCTTCTTGTCGGCGTAGTTACCTGGATTCACGCGCACCTTCTCCACGTGTTCGACCGCTTCCATCGCGGCGACCGGCAGGAAGTGAATGTCGGCGACGAGCGGCTGGCTGAAGCCCGCCGCGCGGAACTTTTGGTGGATGTCCTTCAGCGCGATCGCCGCAGCCTTGTTCGGGGCGGTGATGCGGATGATCTCGCAGCCCGCTTCCGCGAGGCGGATCGCCTGGGCCAGCGTCGCCGCGACGTCTTCCGTGTCGGAGGTCGTCATCGACTGCAGTCGGATCGGATTCAGACCGCCCACGGCCACGCCACCCACGTTCACGACGCGGGTGAGGCGGCGGACTGTGCGGTGGCGGGAGGGACAGTAGTCCGAGGACATGGGGGTATCTCAACCCCTTTGCCCTCAGCCGTCAACGAGCGTCAGAAATCCCAGCGCCAAGTCGACGGAATCCACTGGTAGCCCTTGCGGCCATTGGGGGCGACGATACCGAGGCCCGGCCAGGGGAGGTGGAAACCAAAGGCGCGTTCCTTGGTGGCGGCGATTTCGGCGAAGACCTTCTTGCGGGTCGCGACGGCCACTTCCGGGTTATGGTCGAAGTCGATGAACCAATTCGGGTCTTCGAGCATCAGCACATGGTTATGGGCGAGGTCGGAGAGGTGGAGAAGGGACTGGCCTTCGGACTTGATTCGATAGATGGCATGGCCGTCGGTGTGACCCGGGGCGGCGAGGATCGTGATCGCTCCATCGAGAATCTGGTCGCCGTCTTTATGCAGCACTAGGCTCGGCTGGAGGACGTCGAACGAATTACGGACGCTCTTGATCATGCCCTTGATGTCGTCGGTGCGGTGCGACTTCGAGAAGTCGGGCTCCTTGCCGCGCCAGAAATCGACTTCGGTCTGCAGGACGTGCAGGGCGGCGTTGGGGAAGAGGATGCGACCCTTGCTGGTAAACCCGCCGATGTGGTCGATGTGCGAGTGGCTGAGCAGCGCGTGCGTGACCTCCTCGGGCTTGATATTCACTTCCGGCGAGGCCATCGCCTGGGTGAGCCAACCCCACGTGTCGCGTTCGACTGGGCCGAAGCCGGCGTCGACGAGGATGACTTCCTTATCCTTACGCAGGAGCAGGATGTTGATGTAGAGCGTGACGTCGTCCGGGCGTTCGCCTTGGTCGACAAGCGCCTTGGTCATCGCGTCCATGTCCGACTTCGGGAACATCTTCTTCGTCACGCAGTTCTTGAAAGTGCCGTAGCCGTCGCTGATGGACCAGGCCTCGAACTTGCCGATGGCGAACTTGTAGATGTAGGGGTCGGTGATCTTCTTACGCGGCAGGGCCTTCGCTTCGGCCTTCGCGGCATCGGCGGCGGAGAGGGCGGCTGGGAGGCTGAGGGCGGCGATGGCGGCGCTCAGGTTGCCGAGGAACTGACGACGGGAGTTTTCGGGGAGGGGCTTTTCCATGGGGTTATGAGGGGAGATAAAGTGCAAAGGTGCAAAAGTGCAAACGTGCAAAAGTCGCCCAAGGGGTTGGGGTAGGGATGGGGGTAGGGGTGGGTAAGGGCCGAGGATGTTTACTACCCCAACCCCTACCCCTAACCCTACCCCTGCGAGGCCTTCAGGCCTCGCTCACTTCTTCGCGCCGAAGTCCTGCGACTTATAGACGTGGCGTTCCAGAAGCTGCTGCTTGAGCTGACGCTCGCTGTCGCCGGAACAACGGCGGACGTCGTGCAGGATGATATAGGCCATCAGCGAGAGCAGGAGGCCCATAAAGGTGTATTGCAGGATGATGACCGCCTTGTTGCTGAGCACGCCCTTGGTGAAGCGCTGGATCGTGGCGATGAGCATGTGGCCGCCGTCGAGCACGGGAATCGGCAGGAGGTTGAGGACCGCAAGGTTCAGATTGATGAGCACCGTGAACCAGAGCACGCGGCGGATGTCTTCGGAGATGTTGTAGTAGGTCTTCGTGATCGAGATCACCGAGGCCAACTGCTTCACCTGGATGTCGGAGCCGCGATCGAAGAGGCGACCCAGCGTGGTGAAGGTCGATTTCACGATGCCCGCGCAGGTCTCCCACGGGTTGCGGTGGGCCATCTCCGGCTTGGTCACGAAGAGCACGCCGATTTGCGCATGTTCGATCGGCTTGCCGCGGCGCACCTGGGCGTTGCGGAGCGTCAGGTTGCCGGCGTCGCCGTTGGCGCGCTTCCAGTAGACGGTGAGGTCGCGTGAGGTGCCAGCGCCAGCCTTCTCGAGGTCTTCGAGGGAGCTGACCGAGGTGATCTGCGTGCGACCATCGACCTTATCGATGATTGTACCGATCCTGAGCGTCTCCGCCAAGGCCGGGTCTTCGGGCGATATACCGAACACCGTCAGCTGGTCGCGCTTGGCGGCGGGGTCGTTGGTGAGTAGGTCGCGGGTGGCCGGGAGGACGATGAGCTGATGGCGGTTCTTCTCCTCGCCATAGGCGATGATGCTGACCGGGTTGACCGTTGTCTTCACCTGCGGAGTGATACTGACCTTGGTGCTCACGCCCCCTTCACGTTCGACGAGGAGAGTGCGGGACTTGACGCCATCCTTGCGGAGCAGTTCGCGGAACTCGACGGTGTTGTTGAGCGGTTGTCCGTCGATGGAGAGGATTCGGTCACCGGCTTTCAGTCCAGCCTTCTCAGCCGGCGAACCAGGGAAGGGTTCGTCAACAATGACTTCGGTGCGAGGCTGTAGGCCGACCATGCGGACCTTGTCGCCGGATTTCGAGTTTAGCTCGATGTAGGCAGGCTGCACGACGAACACGAGTTCCTTGCCGCCGCGTTCGACCTTGAAGGTCGCGGTCGGTTTGCCCTGCGAGTCCTTACGATTACCCAGCATCACCGCCTCGGTGATCTGGTTGAAGTTCGTGACCGTGTTGTCGTCGATGGTCAGTACCTTGTCGCCAGAGCGCAGGCCGGCCTTGAAGGCTGGTCCAGGGACGGTGTTGCCGAGGCCGAGTTCGGCGAGGTGACCGGAGCTCGTCACGACTTGTTCGGGGACGTAGCCGATGATGGTGCTGGAGGTGCCTTCACCCACCGGCATGCCGATTACCCAGAGTACGCAGGCGAGGACGAAGGCGAAGATGACGTTGAAGACCGCGCCCATGACCGAGACGATCATCTTGTCGGCGTAGGAAATCTTCGGGAGTTTTTCGGCTTCTTCGCTGCTCGCGCCTTCGATGCCTTCCATGTCGGCGAGCTGGGGCAGCGCGACATAGCCGCCGAGCGGGATGATCGACACGCGGTAGTCGACGCCATCCTTGCCGGTCCAGCCGAAGAGGCGCGGGCCGAAGCCGATCGAGAAGCGCTCGATCTTCAGGCCGCGCTTGCGGGCGGCGAGGAAGTGGCCGAGCTCGTGGACGAAGATCGAGCCACCGAAGAAGATGGCGACGAGGCTGATGCCCCAGAGAGAGCCGAGGAGGTCGCCGAAAGAAATGTTATCCATGGAAGAAAGAGGAAGGGGGTTATCTCAACGGGCTAGTCCCAGGGCGAGCCTGGACGTGATCGCCCTCGCTTCGGCATCGGCGGCGAGGACGTCGTCCAAGGACCCCGGTTCGCGGGCGGAAACGGCGGCCAAGGCTCGGCCGACGAGCTCGGCGATGCCAGTGAAGGGGAGCTTGCTGGCCACGAATTCGGCCACGGCGACCTCGTTGGCCGCGTTAAAAATGGCTGGGGCGGTACCGCCGGTCGTGGCCGCCGCGCGGGCCAGCCCTAGACAAGGGTAGCGGGCCGGGTCGGGCGGGCTCATGCCGAGCGTGAGGGCCTGGGCGAGGTCGAGGCGCGGGGCGGGGCAGGGCAGGCGTTCCGGGAAGAGGAGGCAGTCCTGGATCGGGTACGCCATCGAGGGCGGCGAGAGCAGCGCCTGGAGGCTGCCGTCGGTCAGCGTCACCAGCGAATGGATGATGCTCTGGGGGTGGACCACGACGTCGATGCGGTCGGCGGGGATGTCGAAGAGCCAGCGCGCTTCGATGACTTCGAGTCCCTTGTTCGCCATCGTCGCCGAATCGATCGTGACCTTCGGGCCCATGCTCCAATTGGGATGCTTGAGTGCCTGGGCGAGCGTGACGTGTTTCAGTTCGGCGAGCGGCGTGTCGCGGAAGGCGCCGCCTGACGCCGTGAGCACGAGGCGGGCGATGTCGCCCTTCGGCTTGTCGCGGAGCAGCTGGTGAATCGCGTTATGTTCGCTATCGACCGGGAGCAGGCGCGCGCCGGACGCGCGGGCGGCTTCGGTCACGAACTTGCCGGCGAGCACGAGGAGTTCCTTGTTGGCGAGGGCGACGTCCTTCTTCGCCTTCAGCGCGGCGAGCGTCGGCGCGAGGCCGGCGGTGCCGACGACGGCGGAGACGACCATCGAGATTTCTGGGAGGCAGGCGACCTCGGTGAGGCCGGCGGAACCTTCGAGGATGCGGGTGCCGGCGGGGAAGGCTCCAGAAGCGCGGGCTTCGGCGGCGGCGGCCGGATCAGCCAGGGCAATGACGCCGACGCCGAACTCCTTCGCCGGGCCGACGAGTTCGCGCCAGCGAGAGTGGGCGGCCAGGCCAGCGACACGCAGGCGGGACGGATGGGCCCTGACGACATTAAGGGTAGTCGTGCCGATGGAGCCGGTGGCTCCGAGGATGGCGATGGCCCGGACGTGCATGCGACTTGGGTCTGTCTGAGGCAACCGCGGGAGCGGAATGTGGCAAGCAGTTTGGGGCAGATAGGGCCTTTCGCCGTTCAACGCTTGTCTCTTTCGTCAGGATGGGTTGCCTGTCCGCATGGCCACTCAGCCTCAGGACCTCACCGGACTCTCCCACCTCGGGAATACCCAGAACAAGCCCCAGCAGACGCTGGAGACCTTCCCGAACCGCAATGCGGGCCGGAACTACACCGTCGAGCTTTCGACCGATGAGTTCACCTGCCTGTGTCCGGCCACCGGCCAGCCCGACTTCGCCAAGATCACGATCCGCTACGTGCCGGGTCCGCGCATCGTGGAATCGAAGTCCCTCAAGCTTTACTATTGGAGCTTCCGCCAGCAGGGGATGTTCCATGAGCACCTGACGAACAAGATCCTCGACGACCTCGTCGCGGCCATCGATCCGATCTGGTGCGAAGTCACCGGCGCCTTCGGCGTCCGTGGCGGGATCGGCATCACGGTGCGTGCCGTGCACGGCAAGCAGCCGCAGCCGTGAAGCGTCGCCCCGTCCAGCAAGACGACGGGGAGCCGACGGATTGGCCGGGTTCGGCCTTGGTGTCCGATTTCCTGACACGTCAGCTGGCCGGTCGTCGACTGGCTGCGCTTTCGTGCCTGACCTATGGGCGTTCGCTCAAGGGGTTCGCCCTCTGGATGAAGTCCAATGGCGGCTGGGACGGCGATTGGTCCAAGCTGACCGCGCGCAATCTCCGCGACTTCGTGATCGAGCGGCAGGGTACGCACAACCGCCGTTCCGTGCACAACCAGGTCTCGGCCCTGCGCGCTTTCCTCGCCGACCTACGCGAGCGCGGCGGTATCACCACCACGCCCGCCGCGGGCCTCGTGCTGCCGAAGCTTCCGCGATCGCTCCCCAAGTTCCTGACTGAAGCGCAGACGGACACGCTAATGGATGCCGCGGAGGATTCCGAAAAAGACGATCCGCAGGAAGTCGCCCGCGACATGGCCATCCTGGAACTGCTTTACGGTGGCGGCCTGCGTGTGTCCGAGCTCTGCGGTATCAACGGTGGCGATCTCGATCTCGGCAGCGGCCTCGTGAAGTTGATGGGCAAAGGCTCGAAGGAGCGCGTCGTACCCGTCGGCGATAGCGCCGTGAAGGCCGTGAAGGATTATCTTACCTTGCGCGGAGCGCCCGCCCGCGGGGCGCCGCTGTTGCTCGCTGCCCGCGGTGGCCGCCTGAATCCGCGTGCCGTGCAGCTCATGCTGAAGCGCAAACTCGCGCTCGCCGGCCTGCCTGCGGACCTTACCCCGCACAAGTTACGCCACGCGTGCGCGACGCATCTGCTTTCCAACGGAGCGGACCTCCGCCTCGTGCAGGAGCAGCTTGGCCACGCCTCGCTTTCGACGACGCAGATCTACACGCACCTCAGCGTGGCCAAGCTGCGCGAGGTGCATCGCAAGTCGCACCCGCGAGCTTGAGTTGCTGATTCGCCTCGCCTCGGCGGGTCTGCCGGAGCATCTTGTCGCGTGCTCGTTTCAGCCGCCCATGCGAAGCTCAACCTCTCGTTGGCCATCACTGGTCGGCGGGCGGACGGCTTCCATGAGCTCATCAGCCTCGTCGCCCCGATTGCGCTCGCGGACACGCTTACGCTCGACGTCGGCCGGCCGCTCGGACTGACGTGCGATGACGCGTCCTTGCCGGTCGACGGTTCGAATCTCGTGCTCAAGGCCGCGGCCGCTTACGTGAAGCGTCGTCCGTCTGCGCCGATTGGACATTTTCATCTTACTAAGAAGGTGCCGCATGGTGCTGGCTTGGGCGGCGGGAGTTCCGATGCGGCGGCCGCGTTGCGTTTGCTCGATCAAGCTTCTGGCGACCCTCTTGGCCTGGAATTCCTCGAGACGCTTGCCGCTGAGGTGGGTTCGGACTGTCCGTTCTTCGTGCGCGGCCAAGCCGCGGTCATGCGGGGCAGGGGAGAGCGACTGGAAATTTTACCCCTCGCGGCCCGCGCCGCGTTAGCCGGAAGAAAGGTCGTCCTGGTGAAACCTCCGTTCGGGGTTCCGACGCCGGAGGCCTATGCATTACTGGCTAAAGCCGGAAAGTACCGTCCCGCGGCCCAGGCCGAGGCCGAACTCGCCGCTTGGATCGCCCAGCCGGCTGCAGATCCGTCGGTCCTGGGCAACGATTTGGCTGCCCCGGTATTCGCCAAGTACCTTGCTTTGCCGGTCGGGCTCGAATCTTTCCGTCGTGCCACTGGGGTAAACTGGCAGATGACGGGCAGTGGGAGCGCCTGTTTCGCCTTCGTCTCGGACGGTTTCGACCACGCCCGCTTGCGGGCGGACGTCCGGAGGGCCTGGGGGCCCGGAGCCTGGGTGGAAGAGACCGTTATTTCGGCTTAGTTTCGGCTTTACTGTCGGCCGAGGGGTCGCCAAGTTGCGAGTCACTATCACCCATGGGAAGCCTCAAGAAGAAGCGTCGTCTGAAGATGAACAAGCACAAGCGCCGCAAGCGCTCGAAGGAAAATCGCCATAAGAAGCGTCTCTGGGGCTGATTAACCCAACCCACGGAACGAACCGGGCGGCCCAAAAGGCCGCCCGGCTCTTTTTCGGGCTTGCTCCGACCGAGGCCGTTCCCAAACCTCAACCTTCCAACCGACACAAACCATGGCTCGCGAAACCGTTATCATTGAATGCACCGAAGCCCGCAAGGAGGGCAAGCGCCCTTCCCGTTACATGACCACCCGTAACAAGAAGCTTTCCCAGGAGAAGGTGGAACTGAAGAAGTATAATCCTTCCCTGCGCCGTCACACGCTGCACAAGGAGATCAAGGGCTAAGCTCCTTTCTTCCCAACGCCAGAAGGGCCGGCCGCAGCGATGCGAGCCGGCCCTTCTGTTTGGCGGGGTGGCGCGTCCTTAGGCTGGCTTGACCGTGCGGCGCAGGAGGCGCCAGCGCGCGCGGTGGTGCCGGGTCCAGTCGATCAGGGCTCGCTCGAAGCCGATGTCGCGGCCGGCCTTCTCGGACTCGATCCACTTATGGCGGAGGATTTCTTCGCGCTCGGCGAGGAACTCCGCATACAGGGACGAACGGGCCGCCAGGTCGGCTTCGGTCTTCGGCTCCGGTTGCATTTCTCTCATCCTTGGGGGCAGATTGAGCGAAATATGACGAACTTGCAAGCCGTAGGCGACGGCTGGGTTACGCCTGTTTTTCGAGCCCTTGCAGCACGGTCAGGCCGACGGATCGGAAGACCCGGGCCGGATTGCTGTCCGGGTGGCTAATGACCACCGGGATGCCGTGGTCGCCGCCCACGCGGATGGTCTGGTCGAGGGGGACTTCTCCCAGAAGTACCGTGTTCAGGGCCGTCGCGACCTTGAGGCCGCCGCCTTGGCCGAAGAGGTATTGGCGGGAACCGTCGGCGCCCTCCAGGAAACTCATGTTTTCGGCCACGCCAAGGATCGGCACGCCGACTTTCTCGAACATCGCCGCGCCGCGGAGGGCGACCGCGACCGCCGCCGTCTGCGGGGTGGTCACGATGATGGCGCCGCTCAGGGCCATCGCTTGGGCGATGGAGAGTTGGGCGTCGCCGGTGCCCGGGGGCAGGTCGATCAGGAGGACGTCCAATTCGCCCCAGCGGACATTCGTCGCGAATTGCGAGATGGTCTTCATGATCATCGGGCCACGCCAGACCACTGGGGCGTCGGCATCGATGAGGAGGCCCATGGACATCACCTTCACGCCGAAATTCTCGAGGGGGATAAGGGTGTCGCCGTCCAGCATGGGGCGTCCGTTGACACCGATCATCAGCGGAACCGAAGGGCCGTAGATATCGCAGTCCATCAGGCCGACCTTGCCCGGGCGACCTTGGTCGGAGAGGGCCCGGGCCAGCGCGCAGGCCAGATTGACCGCGAAAGTGGACTTGCCGACACCGCCTTTGCCGCTGGCGACGGCGATGATGTGCTTCACCTTGCCCACGCCCGCATCGGCCGGGAGCTTAGCGACCGCGGCCGGGGCTCCGGCGGGGGGTGGGGTGCCCTTGGGGACCGTGACCGTGATGGCGATCTCCGGGTTCTTCGCCCCGATGGCCTGAAGAGCGGCTTCGATCTCGGCGTAGAGTTTCTTGGGGACTTCGGGGTCGGCGCTCGTGACCGCCAGCCCGACGCTGACTTTGCCCTCGAGGGTGACCTCGATGCCCTTCACCAGGCCGAAGGAGACGATGTCGCGGCTGTAGCCGGGGTAGCGGACCTGACCGAGGGCCTTTTGGACGGATTCCTTATCGAGCGACATCAGCGGGATTGAACTCCCTGCCCAACTTAGGTCAAACTGCTAACCTCATAACACACTCGCTCGATGCGCTTCCTTTCCCTTCTCGCCGTCATTCTCGCCTCATCCCTCTTCGCCCAAGGTAACACCAAGATCGAAAAAGAGATCGATGGCTTAATCAGCCGCAAAATCATGCCGGTGGCGATTGTCTCGGACGACCCGGTCCTGGGCAGCCTCGTCCAGTCCGCTCTTTCCACGCATGGCGCGTTCGAAATCTCCCCCACTTCTTCCGTCAAGGTGCGCATTGGTCGCGGCGGGCTCGCCGCCGTCGTCTCCTGCGATAATGCGCTCTACGCCTTTACGTCGAACGTCGAAGGCAAGGACGAGGATCAGCTCGCGCTCCGGATCGCCGACGCCGCGGTCGTGGGCATCGGTCGTCGCTGGCAGCTCAAGCCATTGTTTGCCGATACCAAGGTCGCCTTCGTCTCGCGTTCCACCGGCAGCGCTGAAATTTATGTCACTAATCTGGCCCGCTCCCGGACGTTGCGCCTGACGAGGTATGGCAACACCTCGATCGGTCCGCGCTGGTCGGCCGATGGCTCCCGCATCTTCTTCATCTCCTCTTTCCGTTCGAACTGGCCCGAGATTTTCTCGACCAATGGTTACGGCGAAGCCTCCAAGGTGATTGTCAACGTCCGGGGTGCGTTGGGCGCCGCCAGCAGCGGTCCCGATGGGCGGATCGCTTTCGCCTCCTCCAATAAGGGCACGATGGATATCTTCGTCGCCGGTCCGCAGGGCCAGACGCCGACGCGCGTGATCAAGGCTCCGAGTATGCAGTGGGTGAACACCGATCCTTCGTGGTCTCCGGACGGTTCCCGATTCGCACTCACCGCTGGCCCGACCGGCAGCCCGGGCATCTACCTCGCCAGCTCCGCCGGCGGCGCCTTGCAGCGGCTCTCCACGGGTCATGGTTACAGCACCGAGCCGCGCTGGAATCCCGTTTTCCCGGATCAGCTCGTCTTCACTTATCAGGAGGCTGGCGCACTGCGCCTCGGTGTGCTCGATCTCGCCGCTGGCACCGTGACGCCGATCGTAACCAAGAGCCCGGTATCCATCGCTCATGCTTCGTGGTGCGCGGACGGTCGCCACCTGGTCGCCGCGCAAGGCAACTGGCTGGCGGTCATCGACAGTGTCACCGGCAAGGTGACGCGTCTCACGCCTTCGCAACTCGGCGATTGCTCTGAGCCGGACTGCTGGACGCCTCGCGCGCAGTGACCGGGGTCACTCCACGTACAGGCCGTCGGGGCGCACGGACTCTTCCGCCCGCAGGTAGAGATTGAACTTCGCGAGCTCGGCGGGCGTGATGGTGGCGCCCTTGCTGGCGGCGGCGTAGGTCTTGTCGTCGACGAGCGCGAAGATCCGGTCCTTGTCCGTGTCGCGGGCCAGCGCAAGGTAGCGCCACTGCGGCGAAGTGCGCGTGTAGACGAAGCGGTGGGTCGCCGTCTGGAGGTTGGCGTAGAAGGTGCGGCCGCCGACGGTCACCTTGTCGCTGACTTTATAGCGTTCACGGTCGATCAGGAAGGCTTTGGCCATCGGCTCGCTGGTCCACTTGCTCGTGCCGAGATGCTTGGAGTTCCAGGGTAAGAAGACGGTGTCGCCGGCGATGCGCGCGCTGACGATTACCAGGTTCAACGAATCGGAGTTGATACCCGAGATTTCGGAGATGACGAACGTGCCGTCGGGATTGACCCGGACTTCTTTGGCGCCCGAGGTCAACATCCAGGCGGCGAGCTCGGCGCCTTGGCCCGAATTGAATTCGCTCCAGCGCTTCCGACGGGCCACCGGCGAGGTGAGGGCATAGACCTTAGCCTGGAGGGCCTTGAGGCGTTCGGAGAAGGCGAGCAGTTGGCCGCTCCACGCTTTCTGGGCGGACTGCGAGCTCGCGGCCTGTGCGTGGAAGTCGACGCGGTCGATGAAGATCTTCAGCGCACTCATCCGCAGGCCTTCGGCTTCCTTACGGAGCCGGCCGGCCTCGGTGAAACTGGCCGCAGGGAAGGTGCTCATCACTTCGGCAAAGAGCTGAGCGAAGCCCGCTTCTTCAAGGGTCGGGCTGAGGACTTCGTCGAGGACTGCGGCCTGGGCACCCAGTAGTTCGGCGGCCTTGGCGGAGGGTGCCTCGTGCAGGACGTAGACCCGGCGGTCGTCGTCGAGTTTGAGTCCCCAGCCAGCGATCTTCCGGGTCAGCGGGGCGGTGTCGACCTGACCGCGCAGCGAGAAGGAAGAGTGAGGGTCGATGTTCAGGCGACTGGCAATCACGTTGAAGCCGGGCGAGCCGCCGAGCGGCTTCTCGAAGACGGCGCGTTCGGCACGGGTCTTGATTTCGGCGAATTGGCTGAGCTCGCTCCGGAGTATCGCGAGGCTCGTCCGGGCGTTGAGTTCTTCCTTCACGAAGAGTCTGCCGCAGAAAGCGAGGGCGTCGCCCCCGAAGCCTCGGGATAGGCCCAGTAACGCGCCGCCGCCGATCATAGCGATCAACGCGGCATAACCGACTCCCCGGTGCAGGCGCTGGGTGGAGGTAATCTTCTTTTCGTGATCAGCGAGGGCGAGCATCGCCTGGACCTGCGTGAAGGTGTCGACGTTGGCAGGTTCAGCCAGGCTGTAGAGCAGGAGGCGTCTCCGCGTGTCGGGGTCAAGCCGCGTGGCGGCAATCTCCTCTTCGACTTCCGTGGAGACGGCCTTCGTCCGCCTCAGTTTGAGGGTGACGCCGAATTTGAAATGGTCGGAGAGCGGTACCCAATCCGGCGACCCTTCGGGCGCACAGAGCATGTCCGCCGTCAGCGTCCCTTCCGCGATCATGGCCATAATCTCGGCTTCGGTGAGAGGGCCGCGGGTTTCGTTACCAATGAGGATTGAGAAGTGGCGCATGCGGGCAGAGTCCATCCCTCTTCGGGTATCTTTGAGCCTGTTTGCCACCGGTGGTTAGGCAAGACGAATGGGCTCAGCGATACCTTTTGCAAATCGTCCCGGAAACCGCTTTGCTCGGATTCGTTCGATGGCTAATCCAGGCATCAATCAATCGCAAAAGCAGTTTCAGGGCCTCGTCCTGACGCCGCAGCTTCGCCAGTCGCTCCGCATCCTCCAAGTGCCCGCGGCCGAGCTCCTGCGTGAGATCTCGGAAGAGATGGCCGCCAACCCTTTATTGGAGGAAGTTGAGCCGGTCGGCAGCGAGAGTCTGGATGCGCCGGTGCCCTCCGAAGAGGCGGAAGAGGAGGGCCCGCGCGAACTCTCCTTGGGCGACGACGATTTTGATGCGTTGAAGCGCATGAAGGAGGATTGGGACGAAAGCTACTACGAGGAGATCCGCTCACAGGGCTATACCCAGGAAGATGAGGAACGTCGCCGGCATATGCTGGAGTCCGCCACCGGCGAGGCTTCGCTTTCCGAACACCTCGCCGATCAGGCCCGTACAGCCTCCGATGATCCGGCCGTGCAGGAGGCGCTCAAGCTCCTGATCGCCTCGCTCGATGAGCGTGGCTTCGTCGAGGAAGACCTTTCGACCGTCGCCCTGCGTTCCGGCCAGCCTTACGAGGCCGTCACGACGGCCCATACCTTGCTGATGGCTTTTGATCCGCCGGGCATCGGTGCCCGCGATCTTCGGGAGTGTTTCCTCGCCCAGCTGCGTCAGCGCGGCCGCAGGCTTTCCACCGCCGCGCGTCTCATCACCGATTGCTGGGAGCCGATGATGGGTCGAAGGCTCGATGAATGTGCCCGGGTGCTCGACGTCGAACTCGACGATATCCGCGAGGCCCTCGCCGAACTCGCCAAGCTCGAGACGGTGCCCGCCCGTCGATTCTCCCGCGACGATAACCGGGTGGTCACGCCCGACGCCTGCGTCGAACTGGGCGATGACGGCAAGTGGAAGGTCATCATGGACGACCGCCATGTCCCCAAACTCCGCCTGGTGCCCGCCTACAAGGACATGCTCGCCGGCCAGGCCCTCGGCGACAAGGAACGGGCCTACATCCTCGAGCGCATGCGTCAGGGCAAGTTCCTCATCGGCGCGATTGAAGAGCGCCAGCGTACCATCGAGAAGCTCGCCCACATCATCGTCGAGCGTCAGGTCGATTTCTTCGAGCATGGCCCCGCCAAGCTCCGTCCGCTGACTATGACCGACGTCGCGAAGGAGATGGGCGTCCATGAGACCACCGTCGGTCGCGCCGCTGCTAGTAAGTGGATGCTGACGCCGCATGGTTTGCGCGAGTTCCGTTGGTTCTTCACTTCCGGGGTCGCGACGTCCGATGGCGGTACCGTCGCGCAGGAAGGCGTCCAGGAACTCATCGCCGACATCCTGGCTCGCGAGAACCCCGCCGAGCCGCTGGCCGACGAGGCCATCACGGCGGAGTTACGTAAGCGCGGCGTGCAGATCGCCCGCCGCACCGTGGCGAAGTATCGCGAAGCGTTGGGCCAGCCTTCGGCGCACATGCGCCGCAAGCGTCTCTGATTAGCCGAAACGGCCGAGGACGGAGTCCCAGCCGAAGTTGGCCATGTCGGGGAAGACGAACTGCACGCCGGCCGTGAGGCCGTTCGGGAGGCGCGCGGGCGCGACGACGAGGGGTAGCCCGGCGAGCGAAGCGGGCGCATTGAGCGCGAGCAGTCGGCGGCGATGCGTCGAGTTGGAGTCGGCCTTGCGAACGGCGCCTCCGAACGTCGCGGGCAGGGCGATGAAGTGATGGCGACGGAAGACGATGCGGAAGGCATCAATCACGCGGGTGCGCACGGCTTCGGCGGCCCGGATCTCCTCATGGGTGCGCCCGCGGCCGACATCGAGACGTTCCCACACGACAGGGTCGTAATCTGGGCGCCGGCGTTCGAGCCAAGCGGCGTGCACGCGCGCGGCGGCATGGCCACCGAGTGTCGGATACGCGTCCGCCGCTTCCTTGAAGGCGAGCTGCAGGAGCATCGCGGCGGCGGCGTCTTCCTGCGCTCCAGCCTGCAGGGCGACTGCGCGCATGGCGGCGAGATCGTCCTGCGGAATATCCAGGCCTAGGTCGCCGGCCCAGAGGCCCGCGCCGGCGGGCGGGGCTTCGCCGAGCACGGCGGCCGACACCTGGCGGAGATCCTTGGCGGTGCGCGTGATCCATCCTTGGGTGTCGTAGCCCGGCGAGAGCGGGAAGATGTCGCCAATAGGTGCGATATCAGGCGAGAGACGCAGTCCCCAGACTCCACAGTAACCGCAGGGCACGCGGATGGAGCCGGCGGAATCGGTCGCCAGGGCGAAAGGGACTAGACCCCGGGCGACGGCGAACGCCGAGCCGGAGCTCGAACCGCCAGAGAGTAGCTCCGGGTGTTCGGGGTGAGGGCAGTCACCGAAGTGCGGGTTCTCTCCGGTGAGACCGAAGGCGAACTCGTTCAGTTGCGTTCGTCCGCATTCAATCGCCCCGGCATCGGCTTCGAAGGCGGCCGGCAGGGTGGAAGTCGTGCTGGCTGGTCCGATCTCCTCGGGCAGAAACGTCGAGCCCGCGTAGGTCGGTTCGCCTTTTCGAAAGTAGAGGTCCTTCGTGAGGAAGGGCACACCGCCCAGGGCGGCTTCGCGCAGAGGCCAAGCCGCTTCGAAGCGGCGGGTCAACGTGGCGACGTCGGGCAGGCCGCAGAGCGAGGCGCGTTGTTCCTCGGCGCCCAGCGCGCCCAGTTTGATCAGGAAAGCTTCCGCCGCCATACGAGGACCGCGCGTGAGGGTGAACTCACGCCAATCTTCGACGGACTGCGGCAGCAGGCTCACAGCTCGAGGGGGACGCCCGGTGCGGGGTCGTGCACGCGGGTGCCGGGCATCGCGGCGGCGAGGGTTTCCTTCATCCAGGCACGGGCGGGCGGGTCGCCGTGCGTCAGGACGATGTCCTTCGGCGCGAGGGCCTTGGCGAAATCGAGGAGCTCTTCGCGATCGGCGTGGCCGCTGAGGTGGAAGCGTTCGACCTTGGCGCGCAGCGTCGAGGTATGGTCGAGCGACTTGAATTTGAATTCACCGCCCGGATTCATGCCGATGAGTTCGCCACCCGGGGTCTCCGGATCGCAGTAGCCAACGAAGAACACCGCGTTCTCCTCGTGGTCGAGCATGTTGGCGGCGACGCGCCAGGCGGGCGTCTTCTCGACGAGCATGCCGCTCGAGAGGAGGTAGATGCCGCGTTCAGGCATGTTCTTGCCGGGCTGGGTGTACTTACGCGAGAGCGGCAAGATACCGAGGTCGCGGAGGACTTGGCGGCTGAACTTTACCTGCTTGGTCTTCTTGCTGGCGGCATCGAGATAGTCGCAGAGATCCATACCGAGTCCCGAGCAGAAGATCGGTACGTCGGCGAGATTACCCGCGTCGGCGGCTTCCTGGAGGAGCATCAGAATCTCCTGCATGCGACCGAAGGCGAAGGCAGGTAGGAGGACCGAGCCGCCTTCGTCGCAGATGGCGTTGACGGCCTTGATCAGGCGCTGCTCTTCCTTGCCGCGGTCGAAGCCCGGGACGGTGGCCGTGGCGCCGCGCGTGCACTCCATGACGAGCGTGTCGACCGGCGTGCGCGGGAAGTTGGCTGCCGCCACGGTGCGCTGGGCCTTGAAATGGACGTCCCCCGTGAAGAAATGCTTCTTCTTACGGTGTTCGATGAGGCAGCCCACGGCACCGGCGACGTGGCCCGCGAGGTGGAAGGTGAGGGCGACTTCTTCGCCGCCGCGGCCGATCATACGCGGGTTGGCGATGGGTACCGCGGCGAGGGCGTGTTCAACGCGTTCGACATCGGTCTCGACGTAGAGAGGGTAGTCCTGATTGCCGGTCTCTTCGCGCTGGCGCTTCATGACCTGGATGGAGTTGCTCAGGAGTCGCCGGACGAAGAGCGTGGTGGCGGCGGAGGCGTAGACGCGCGACGTCGGGTGCTGCTTCAGGAGCAGCGGCAACGAGCCCAGGTGGTCGAGGTGGCAGTGGGTCAGGATCACGCCGTCGACATTGCCTTGGATCTTATCGATCTGCGGCAAGGCCTTGCGGCCATCGAGTTTGGGGTGGAGGCCGCAATCGATCACCAGCCGCAGGCCGCCGAATTCGGCGAGCATGCAGTTGGCGCCGATCTCACGGCCGGAGTTTAGGTCGGTAAGTCGCATTAGGAAGGGTCGGAAGGAGGGGTCAGGGCGAAGACCGGGATGCGCGTGTAGATGCGTTCGCCGGATTGGGTGGTGCCATGGAAGGAGCCCTCGGCCGTCAGCGGGCCGCCGGCGAGGTGATAGCTATTGTAAGAGAACTTCTCGCCCGGGGGGAGGGTGGGGGTCTCGCCGACGATACCGTCGCCCTCGACGATTTCGATCGTTCCGTCCGGGGCGCGGATGATCCATTTCCGGCCCAGCAGCTTCACCGTCTCCTGCGAGAGGTTGCTGATGGTCAGGAAGTAGACGAACGCGTGCGGGGTTTCGGGGGGGAAGTTCACATCCCTATGGTGCACCACCTTGTCGACGGTGACCCTGAGGCCTGGGAGTTCCTTTCCGGTGGGTTGCACGTTGGCCAAGACAAGAGGGGTTGGCCCCGCTACGGAAGCCATAAATCGGCCAATCGAGTGCTATTTACCCTTCCCGTCTTGCCCCGAGGGGCTGACGACCTTTGATGGGCTACGGATGTCTACCTCAGCTGAGCGCAAGCGCAACCTCGGCCGCGTTCCGGTCAAGTGGATCGTCTTGGTGTGCTATGTCCTACTGGTCATCGTCTCCCGCTGGGTGACCTCGGGCGACCGTGAGCCGAAGCCTGAGCTGGCGCATGCGGTCCAGATCGAATCCACCAACCCCGCACCCTCGTCCAGCGCATTGCCGGTGGTCGTCGTGCCTAGTCTGCCAGATCGTGGGGAGCACGCGTGGTCCAAGACCGATCTCGTCGTCAAACCCGATGGATTCCCCGGCCTCGGCCAGGTCTATGTCGTCCGCTGGCCCACCGCCTTGCATCGTTCACGGGACTCGATGGCCGCCGACCATGTTGCCGCCGATATGCTCAAGGCCATTGAGACGCGCCTTGGCGCCGGACGTTTCCACGTCGTGGGCGAAGGCTTGGGAGGGGTGGTCGCCTTGGAGATCGCCAAGAAGCACCCGGAACGCGTGGCGTCGCTGACGCTCGTCTCGGCGCCCGGCGCCCAGGAATACACCCTGCTCGGCAACGCGGTGGCCAACAAGTTCGTCTACTTCTTCCACCACATCCCTTTTGTGCTGTTCGACGTGGCCACGCCGCATTTCGGCCTGGCCGATCGGCTGCCCTATAACCGCGGTTACTCTGGCGTCTTCTTCGACAGCGACCTGTCAGGCGCCAAGGCTATGCTCCGCGCCTGGGACGGCCCCGTCTTCATCGTCCATGGTAAGTCCGACTGGATCACGCCCGTCGATGCCGCCCGCTATTCCGCCCGGCTCATGCCGCAGGCCCGTTTGCTCGAACTCGAGGGCGGTCACGGTCGCGAGGTCGCGCAAGCGGCCTCCGAAGACATTCGCCGCTTCATCGCTGACGTCGAGGCCGGCAAGGCGCCGCGCCGTACTGCGCCAGTCCCGGTGGCCGAGCCTTACCCGGACCTCGTGGTCTCCGATGGCGCGCGCTTCTGGATCCTCATCCTCATTATCATCCTCTGCACCTTCGTGGCGGAGGATCCGACCTGCCTGGCCGCGGGCCTCCTCGCGGCCGAAGGCATCATCGGTTTCTGGTGGGCCGCGCTGGCCTGCACGGTGGGCATCTTCATCGGCGACATGGTCCTCTACGCGCTCGGCCGCTGGCTTGGCCGAGGGGCGCTTCGTCGCGCACCGCTCAAGTGGATCGTGAAGGAGCACGAGATCGACCGCATGGCTGGCTGGTTTGGTTCGCCGCGCGGCATGCTCGTGATCGTCAGCTCCCGCTTCATCCCCGCCAGCCGCGTGCCAACCTTTGTCACCGCCGGCATTCTGCGCCTCGGCCTGCCGCGTCTCTCGCTGCTACTCTTCACGGCGGCGCTCGTCTGGACGCCGGTGCTCATGCTCCTCGGTAGCACGTTGGGGCCGCCCTTCATGGAGCAGTTCCCCCGCTACAAGCATTATGCAGCTTGGATCGTGCTGGGGCTCTTCGCTTTCATCTGGTTCTTCACGCACTGGGTTGTGCCGGCGATGACCTGGCGCGGTCGCCGGGAGATCGTCATGAAGGTCCGCGGCCTGATGCAGCCGTCGCTCTGGCCGGGCTGGCTCCTTTACCTGCCGGTGCGTCTGGGCATCGTGCTCCTGAGTCTGCGCCATCGCCGCCTCACCGCCTTCGCCTCCGCGAATCCGGCGCTCGGCCGCATCGGCGGCTTCATCGGCGATGCGAAGTCCCTCCTGCTGCGTCCGTTCCAGCGCGACTCACGCTGCTGCCCGACGCTCGCTCTTTCCCTCGAGGACCCCAGCGATGAGCGCGTGAAGGATTCCGCCGCCTTTGCGGCCTGTCATGGCTTCCCGGTCGTCTTCAAGCCCGAGGTCGCCGAGGACGGCGCTGGCCTACGTTTCGTCCATACGCAGGAGCAGCTCGAGCGGCTTGTCCGCGGGGCCACGGAGGATTTCCTCCTGCAGAAGTTTATCTCCGGTTTCGAGTTCGAGGTCGTCTGGCGCCGTAATCCGGGCAAGGACGACGGGAGTATCATGGCCATCGTCCAGAAACGCGACGTCACTGTGCGCGGCGACGGCGAGCAGACGCTCGAAGAACTCATCTGGCTCGACGAGGTCGCAGTCTCCCGCGCCAACCTCTTTCTGCGCTGCCATGCGCGCGACCTCAACCGCGTCATCCCCGCCGGCCAAAAGGTGACACTCAATCTCACCGGTAGCTACGGCCATGGCGCCCGCTGCCTCCATCGCCATGATCTCATCACCGTGGAACTCGACACCGCCGTGACCCAGTTCGCCAAGCGTTTCCCGGGCCTCCATTTCGCCCGGTTCGACCTGCGCGCGAACTCCATAGAAGATCTCAAAGCCGGCCGCTTCACCGTCACGGAAGTCGGCGGCTGCTGCCACGTCTCCAGCCTCCTGCGCGACGAGTCGCTTCGCTTCTCGCGCTCATACGAAGCGGTCTGGGGCCAGCTCAGGGCCTGCCTCGAAGCCGGCGCCTACAATCTTGCGCAGAACGTCCGCCCCGTGCCGCTCGATGAGCTCATGGCCCGCTGGAGCCAGGCCCGCGGTCGTCACGACGAGTTTGCCGTCAGCGAGGAGCTTTGATCAGCCGCGCGCGGTGAAGGCGTGGCAGAGCGCCGCCGCGGCAGCGTCGGATTCATCGAGCGCTAGCTCTTCGCCGAGGCGGAGCACCGTCCGAATCATCCGGCCGACCTGTTCTTTCTTGGCGGCGCCATGGCCCGCCACCGCGAGTTTGATGCGTGTGGGGGCGTATTCGCCCACCTTGACGCCGAGGCGGGCGAGCACGCTGAGGGCGGCGCCGCGCGAGGCGCCCATCGCCTGGGCGGTGCGGAAGTTCTGGACGTAGATGGTCTCTTCGATGGAGGCGTGAGTGACCGTATGCTCGCGGACGAGTTTCTCCACCGCGTCGGCAATACGCCCGAGGCACTCATAGGCTTCGAGCTTCGGACCGAGCTTCAGCGTGACGCTGGCGAGCAGGCGCATCGGCTCCGAGCGCGCATCGATGACGGCCAGGCCGGTGCCGCGCAGCGAAGGGTCGATCCCGAGGATGATCGCGCGACAGCCGCGACCGGCAGGAATGGCCGCCGTCTTGCGGGTACGGAGCGACTTCGCCCCCGTCGGCGTCGACGCGACGCCGCGGAGCTTATCCGTCCAGAGCGTGCGCGAGGATTTGCGGGCCATGGCGCGAGGATGGTAAGGTCGAGCCCTGATTTCGACAGCAAAAGCGACGGCGACGGATTGCCAAGGGGCCTGGGCAGGGTAGCGTGACCGCATGCGGACTGCGCTCCACCTCGCCTGCCTGACTTGGGCCGCTTTCGGCTTAGGCGCTGAGCCTGAGGTCATCCGTCGCGAGGTGGCGACCATGCCCTCGATTGAACTGAAGAGCGTGGGGAAGTTGAACCTCAAGCTCGTGCCGGAATGTTCCGCGCTCTGGGTCAGTCCCTCGCAGCCTGGGGTATTCTGGACGCTGGCCGATTCCGGCGCCAAGTCCGCCATCACCCCAATCCGGGCAGACGGCACCTTGGTGCCTGTCGCCAAGAGCTTCTGGGGAGCGGTCACACTCAAGGGCGCCACGAACGTGGATTGGGAAGCGATCACGGGGGATGCCTCCGGGAATATGGTCGTCGGTGATGTCGGCAACAACGTCTCCCGCCGCAAGGAACTAGCCTTCTACCTTTTTAAGGAACCGAAGCCTGGCGTCACGGAGGTTACCGAGGTTCGCAAGGTGACCTTCGCTTGGCCTGATCAGACCGCCTTTCCTGACCCCGAACTCGCGCATGACTGCGAGGCGATGTTCCTGCTGCGCGGGAAGCTCTATCTTCTGACTAAGCATCGCCGGGACACCCTGACGGACCTCTGGCGCGCGGACATCCCGCCGGTCGGAGACCGGGCGACGCTGACGAAGCTAGCCCGCTTCGATGTTGGTGGCATGGTCACCGACGCCTGCGTCTCCCCGGATCAAAAGCGTCTCGCCATCCTGACCTATCGTAATGTCTGGGTCTTCGACGTCCCGTTGGTCGGCGAAGACTTCTTCCGCGCGCCGGCCCTCCATGCGCCCATTTCGCCGCCGACGCTTTCCTGGCAGGTTGAAGCATGTTCGTGGGTCGACAACGGGCATCTCTTTCTCGGTTCTGAGCAGGGTGATCTCTTCCGCATCGCGCTCACGGACCTCCGCGAGGCGAAGTAAAACAAGAAGACCGGCGGCGCAGGGCCACCGGTCTTCGGTGAGGCGATGTCAGGTCGCTTAGAGTGCCTTGGCGGCGGCGATCACCGCTTCCTTCGTGATGCCCAGTTCCTTCATCACCACGTCGCCCGGAGCGGAGAGGCCGAAGGTGTCGGTGCCAATGGCCTTACCAGCGGTGCCGACGTAGCGGCCCCACGAGATCGTCACGCCGGCTTCGATGCTGACGCGCTTCGTGCAGGCGGCGGGCAGGACTTCTTCCTGGTAGGCCTTCGGCTGACGCGCGAAGACTTCCATCGAAGGCATCGAGACGACGCGGACGCCCGCGCCGAGTTCTTCGCCGGCCGCGAGGGCGAGCGAAAGTTCGCTGCCCGTGCCGATGAGGATGTGGGTGAGCGCAGCGGTTTCCTTGCGGAGGACGTAGCCACCCTTGAGCGTGCCCTGGCGGCGCGTGGCCACCGGGACGGCATCGAGGGACGGGACGTTCTGACGGGAGAGGATGAGGGCGACCGGGCCGTCCTTGCGGGCGACGGCGTGGGCGAAGGCGGCGGCGGTTTCTTCGGCGTCGCCGGGGCGGACCACGTCGAGGTTCGGGATGCAGCGCAGGGCGCTGACGGTTTCGACCGGCTGGTGGGTCGGGCCGTCTTCGCCGACGCCGACGGAGTCATGCGTGAAGATGTAGAAGGCCTGGAGCTTCGCGAGGGCGGCGACGCGGATCGAAGGGCGGAGGTAGTCGGAGAACGTCAGGAACGTCGCGCCAGAGCCCTTGAAGATGCCGTGGTAGGCCATGCCGTTGAGGATGGCGCCCATCCCGTGCTCACGGATACCGAAGTAGAGGTTGCGGCCGGACGGGGTGGCGATGTCGAAGTCGCCGGCGTCCTTGATGTAGTTCTTGGTCGAGCCGTGAAGGTCGGCGGAACCGGAGAGCACGAGCGGCGAAGCCTTGGCGACGGCGTTGATGCACGCTTCGCCGGAGAGACGGGTGGCGAGGGCGTTCTTGCCGAACTCCGGGATGGCGGTGAGGAGCGACTGGACGTCGCCGTGGTCGCCTTTCTGCGCCTTGGCGAGGAGGACGGCTTTCTCGGGGTTGGCCTTGGACCAAGCGGCGAAAGTCTTCTGCCATTCGGCGTGCGCGGCGGCCTGCTGGGCCTTACGGGCGTTGAAGTAAGCACGGGTCTCCGGGGAGACGTAGAACTTTTCTTCCGGCAGACCGAGGGCCTTGCGGGAGGCGTCGACGAATTTCACGCCGGCTTCGCCGTGACCCTTGGACGTGCCTTGGACTTCGGCGATACCCTTACCGATGACGGTCTTGCAGATGATCAGCTTCGGCTTGCCGTTCTTGCTGGCGCGGGCCTGGTCGAGGGCCGCGGCAATCGGGGCGAGCTCGTTGCCCTGCTTGACGGTGAAGACTTCCCAGTTGGCGGCTTCGTAGCGCTTGGCGGTGTCCTCGTTCTGCGTCTTCGAGGCCATCGCGTCGAGGGTGACGTCGTTGGAGTCGTAGAGCATGATGAGGTTATCGAGGCCGAAGCGGCCGGCGAAGGAAGCGGCTTCCTGCGAGATGCCTTCCTGGAGGCAGCCGTCGCCGGCGAGGCCGACCACGATGTGGTCAAAGATCTGATGCTCGGCGGTGTTGAAGTGGGCGGCGGCCATCTTGGCGGCGACGGCCATGCCGACGATGTTGCCGGTGCCTTGACCGAGCGGGCCGGTGGTGGCTTCGACGCCGACCGTCTCGCCGAACTCGGGGTGACCCGGGGTCTTGGAGTGGAGCTTGCGGAAGTTCTTCACTTCCTGGAGGGGGAGGTCGAAACCAGCGAGGTGGATCCAGCTGTAGACGAACATCGAGCCGTGGCCGGCCGAAAGGACGAAGCGGTCGCGGTTGATCCAGGCGGGGGCAGCGGGGTCGTGGCGGAGGAAGTTACCGTAGAGCACGGAGCCGATTTCGGCGGCGCCGAGAGGCAGGCCGAGGTGTCCCGAGTGGCAGGCGGCGACGGCATCCATGGCGAGGCCACGGGCTTCGGTGGCGGCGCGGGAAAGGTCGGCGGAATTGTTGAGCGACATAGGCTTAATCCGTAAGGCATAAACGGGTGGGGTTTCCAGCCTTGAATGAGCCTCCAAACCCCTTCAAAAAGGTCACATGTCCGACAAAGAACTCGAAGAAGGCCTGGCCCTACGACTCGACTTCGGAAAATTGCGAAAAATCGCTTCCGGGCAGGCCGATGTCATCCCGGCCGTGGCCCAGGACGCCCAGACCGGCGAAGTGCTCATCGTCGGCTACGTCAACGAGCTCGCCCTGCAGACGGCGCTCCGTGAAAAGAAGGCGACCTTCTGGAGCACGTCGCGCAATGAACTTTGGATCAAGGGTCTGACTTCCGGCGATTTCCTCGAGCTCCTTGAGGTGCGCGTCAACTGCGAGCAGAACTCGATCCTCTACAAGGTTCGCCCCGCGGGTCAGGGCGCGTGCCACACGAAGGAGAACGGTAAGGCTCGCTCGGGTTGCTACTATCGTCGACTCAAGGCCGACGGTTCGCTGGAGAAGGCCTGAGCCTCAGCGCCGGCCGAGCGCTTGCAGCACGAGGTCCGTCTCGATATCGAGCCGGATCACGAGCAGCTTCGTCTGACGCGTGATGCGGTCGGTGCCCGGTCGCGCGGCGAAACCGAGCGCGTCGTAGTCGCCTTGTTTTTCCGTCAGGCGGGCGAGCGCAGCTTCAGCCTCGTCGCCGGTCCGATAGGCGAAGGCGATCGTCGCGACAAGGAAGGCACCGCCGTCGCTTTCGCCGACCGCGATGGTCGCTGTTTCGGCCTGGGCGCCGGCCTCGATGAGCGCGCGACCGAGCCAGCGGCGGCGGGCGGCGGTCTCGAGTAAGGCATTCGCGGGTGCAGCGTGTACGAGCAGATAGCCATGCGGGACGCCGCTTAACTGCACGCGGGCGAGTCCGGGGATGACCTTGCCGCCGTCGCTGACCTCAGGCGGATTCTCACTGAGCTCCGCGGGTTGTCCCGGGATGAAGCCCACGGTCGCCCGCTCGGCTTTGTTCAAGGTAGCTCGGGCGAGCCCGGCGCGTAAGGCTTCGCGCTGTTCCAGCGGGGCCAGTTCGGCGAGCGCCCGAAGAACGGCGGCGGAAGTCCGGAGCCCTTGGGCTTCGCGGGGCAGGATCAGCGCGACCTCGCGGCTACGCGGGTCGATGCGCAGGCGCAGGTCGCCAGGATGAGTCCAGAGCCACGCTACGCTGCACGCTATGGCCAGGACCGCGAGCAGCAGGAGTGGGCGACGCATGCGCGCTTACTTGGCGCCCGGAGTGGCCGCGCTCTTCTGGGCTTTCTCGACCACCCGTCCGATCGCCTGCGCGAGCTTGTCCGCCGGGTAATCGAGGTCGAGGGTCGCCTGCTTGCCCTCGCCGCCGATGCGGATCTTCTGCACGAGTTCGACGAGCGTCCCCATTTCTTCCTTCTCCTCGGGCGATTTCCCGTCGTCGTTCGCGAGTCCCATCATCGAGAGCGCTTGGAAGCCTTGGAGCTGCTTGCGCATCGTCGAAGCCTTCTCGGCGCTCACGAAGTTGGCGGCGACCGCGAGCTGCAGGTCGGTGGCGTTTTCGCCGAGCACCAGGGAAAGATCTTCCACGCCGACTTCTTGCTTCGTGTTAGGCATCTTCGCGGCGTCGGCGTAGAGATAAAGCCAGCCCTGCGGGGCGGCGGCGAACTTCGCAGATACCGCGGTGGGCAGCTGCGCGGCCTTCTCGCCGCGATCGGCTGCGGCGACGGCGCGTTCGAGGAACTCCGCGCTGACGACGAGGACCAGGCTTTCCGAATGGGCGACGACGTAGGCGTCTTTAGCGTCATCCTTCGGCTTCTCGCCGGAAAGTTTCTCGATGAAGGCGCCGGCTTCCCAAGCCTGATGCTGGCCGACGGTCTTTGACGGGAGGGTGTTGCTCTGGCCGAACGCGTTGATGCGCGCCGGCACGAACTTGCCACGGATGAGCACAACGCCGGAGGCACTCTTCTCGGCGACCTTGCCGTCGGGGCCCGGATAGATTGCGACGACGAGCTCATGCAGGTCATTTTCAGAATCCACCCCGAGCTGTTCGCGCAGCCTGCGGGAAGCCTCGAGGTCCTTTGCCTTCAGGTCGGCGAGCTTCTCGAGGGCCTGTCCGACCTTGGTCCTGCGGAAGGTCTTGAGGTCGAAGCCGACGATGGCAACGGACCCGGCGGGCAGGCTATCGGTGCTCAGTGCGGCCTGGGCCGGACCAAAGGACAGGAAGAGAATCAGGGCAAGCAGGGCACGCATGACGGTCGGGCATTAAGCCTGCCGACCAGCAGGGGACAAGAGGATAGGCCTTTTCCTTAGGATAAACAGGGATTCTGACCCATCCGGGCACAAAAAAGGGCGCCGAAAGGCGCCCTTGAGGAGGGTGTTAATCCGAGGATTAGTAGCCGCCGCGATCGCCGCCGCCGAAGCCGCCGGAGCGACGTTCGCCGCCGCCGAAGCCGCCGCGAGAGCCGCCGCCGCCGAAGCCGCCACGAGAGCCGCCTCCGCCGCCGCCGAAGCCACCACGATCTCCACCGCCGAAGCCGCCGGAGCGGGGACGGTCGCCACCGAAGCCGCCGGAGCGGGGACGGTCACCACCGAAGGACGGGCGTTCTTCGCGAGGACGAGCGACATTGACCTTCAGGGGACGACCCATGAAATCGATGTTTTCAGTCTTAGCGATCGCATCCTGAGCGGCCTGAGCATTGGCCATGGTCACGAAGGCGAAGCCACGAGGGCGACCCGTGAACTTGTCCATCATGACTTCCACGGAGACCACTTCGCCGCCTTGGGAGAAGTGAGCGCGGATGTCGGATTCGGTTGCGGCCCAGGGCAAGTTGCCCACGAACAGTTTGTTTTCCATATTATCTTTTGTTTTGCTTGTTTTACCTACACCGCATTGCCCGTTTCCGACTTTCGGATTTCGATTTGCCGTCTTAACGACCGTCAACTCACCGGATTATTGCGGGGTTGTCTCTTACTTTGGTTATTTTCCGAGACAAACCTGACCGCCTTTAAGTCAGTTTAGCAGGGCTTCGGCAAGTTTATTCACAATAGGGGGGTTCCCTCAGCCCTGCGTTGACTCCGTTAGCGGGGTGAAAGAGGCTGTTTTCATGAGCGCAGCTTTGACCCTAAGCCAGATCCAGGAGGCCCTGAAGGGCCTGGACGGTTGGAGTGTCGAACACGCTAAGTTGTTGAAGGTCTATAAGTTAAAGGATTTCAAGGCTGCCTTGGCCTTCATTAACCTGATCGGAGCCGAGGCCGAGCGTCTCAACCACCACCCGGAAATCCATAATAGTTGGAATCGGGTGACCCTGCGGCTTTGCACCCATGACGCCAGCGGGCAGATTACGGAGAAAGATTTGACCCTCGCCCGCGCCATCCAATCCATCTCCCTCCCGTGATCGACGACCCCGCAGAGGCCCTGGACATCCTCCTGGAGGAGCTCAAACGCCAGAAGGCCGCTGGGCTCCGTCGGGTTAGCGTCTCGGACGAAGCCGTGGCGACCTTGAAGGCCCTCGCCGGGGCTCCGGTGGCCGCGCCTGCGCCTGCTGCGGCGGCCAAGCCTTCTGCCATCGCTGCACCCGCCGCCTCGGTCCGTTCGACGCCAATCCCAGTCACGCCGAAGCCTGCCGCGGTCGCGACGACCCCGGTCATCGCCGATGCGCCAATCTTCACGTTGCCCGCCGGCACCAAGGCCGAGCGCATGCAGGCGCTCCGCCAGCTCGTCGATGCCTGCGCTGAGACGAAGAAGCATCTGACCGGTTCGCACCGCGCTCTGCTCGGACATGGCTCACTCGATGCCAAGGTCGTCTTCGTCGGCGAAGCCCCTTCGCTCGAAGAGATGGAAGCCGGGAAAGCCTTCGCGGGCGCCTCTGGCGAACTCCTCCAGAAGATCCTCGGCGCCGCCGCGATCAGCCCCGCCGACTATTATCTCGCGCCTGTGATGGTCTGGCGCCCCGAGCCTCCGACGCAGTATGGTAAGCGCCCGCCCACCGCGCGCGAAATCGCCTTCAATCTTCCCTATCTCCGCGCGCAGATCGACGTCGTTGCCCCGCGCATCGTGGTCGCGCTGGGCGCCCAGGCGTTCGAGGCGCTGCACGGTCGCACCCCGAGCATCACGCAGGCCCGTGGCCAGTGGTTCGACCTGTCCGGCGTGCCGTTGATGCCGACATACCATCCGAATTACCTGCTCCATAATCCGAGCGCGTCCGCTAAGCGGGCCGTCTGGGAAGATTTCCTGCTGGCGATGGAGAAGCTCGGCCTCCCGATCAGCGAGAAGCAACGCGGCTTCTTCGCGACGAACTGAGGCTCAGCGCACCGAATCGCTCAGGCGGCTGAGCGAGAACGAGAGTACCTGCGAATTCCGGCCGCTTTCCTTGAGCGCTTTGCGGCGCTCGGCGGGCAGGTCCGTCAGCGCACCCGGCACGAAGTTGCAGGCGGACTGGAAAAAGCCCTGTGTCTGCGTGGTGAGCGCGATGAGCTTCTTGGCGCCGAGCTGCTTGGCGCGACGTTTGGCGAATTCGACGAGTTTGCTGCCGACGCCGCGTCCATGGTAGAACGGTTGCACGTACACCGCACCGAGCTCCATCGATTTACCGCCGGGATAGGGGCGCAAGGTGGCGCAGCCGATGATGCTGTCGTCGATTTCGTAGACGTAGAAGTCCGCGAAGGATTGCTCGATCTGCTGGCGCGTGCGGGCGACGAGGGCGTCGGTTTTCGCGCCGTGCTTGGCGAGGTTGTAGAGCGCCTGCGCGTCCTTCTTCTTGGCCTGGCGGATGCGGTCGTAGTCGTTGGCGTGCACCATCGTGCCGAGACCGACCTTGTCGAAGATTTCGGTGAGGAGGCAGCCGAAGACGCGGCCGTCGAGGATGTGGGCGCGCGGGACGTCGTTATCGAGGGCCTTGGCGGCTTGGACGGCCTTGCTGCGGATACGTGGGTCGAGCTTCGCGGACTTGTCCGCGAGGAGGCGCTTGAGGTCATCCTCCGGCAGGTTCAGCTGCACGACGCCATTGACCTGCAGTCCGCTGAAGGGCGTGAGGTAGATGAGCTTCGAGGCGCCGAGGGCGGTCGCGAGTTCCATCGCGAGGTGGTCGCTATTCACGCGGAGTGACTGGCCTTCGCGGTCGCACACGATGGGCGTGACGAGCGGCAGGATATCCTGCGAGAGCATCGACTTGAGGATCGCGGCGTCGACCTTCTCGACCTTGCCGGCGTAGAGATGGTCCACGCCCTTGATCCGGCCGATCTTGGTCGAGCGGACGGCGTTGGTGATGGCGCAGCGGAGGCCGGCCTGGGAAAGGTTCTCGAGCACCGACTGGGAGACGAGCGCCGAAGCTTCGCGCGCGAGCGACATGGTCGACGACGTCGGTGGGGCCTTCGCCTTGGACGTCGGAGAGTACGATGTTATGTGCGCCGGCGAGCCCGACGAGCTGCTGGCCGATGCCGTGCACGAGGACGACCTTGATGGACAGGCTGCGGAGGACCGCGATGTCGGTGACGATGTTCGCGAAATTCTCGTGGGACACGATCGAGCCGTCGACCGCGATGACGAACACGTGGTCGCGGAACATCGGGACATACCGGAGGATTCCCCGGAGGTCGGTCGGCTTCATGGCGCGCTCACGCTGGCTGGACATGCTCAATCCTTATGGACTCCCCGGGGGGCGGGGCAATACTGATGACGCATGCCGAAGCCGCCCCGAGTCCGCCGAGAGACGGTGCCTCCTGACCTCCAGGAGTCGGTGGACGCCTTTCTGGCCCACCTCTCGCTCGAGCGTGGCGCCGCCAAGTTGACGACGGAGGCCTATGAGTCGGATCTGGTCCGCTTTGCCGCCCACTGTGGCCGGGCCGGCCGCTCGAACTGGATGGAAGTCTCGCTGGCGGACGTGGATTCCTGGACGCGCGCGCTCGACCGCAAGGGCCACGCTGCCGCCTCGATGGCTCGCCGACTCTCGGCCGTCCGTTCCTTTTCGGCCCATCTGGTCCGCAGTGGCCTGCGTCGCGATGATTTCACCGAGCTCGCCCGCGGCCCGAAGCTCCGCCGCAAGTTGCCCGGGATGATCAGCGCCGAAGAAGCCGCCAAGGTCGTCTCCGCGCCCGACACCAGCACGCCGCAGGGCCTGCGCGACCGCGCGATGCTCGAGATGATGTACGGTTCCGGTCTGCGTATCTCCGAACTCTGCAGCCTGGAGATTCAGGCGGTGGACGCCGACTCGGCGCTCGTCCGTGTCACCGGCAAGGGTTCCAAGGATCGCGTCGTGCCCGTCGGCGAGACCGCGCTCGTCGCCTTGCAGGCCTATCTCAAGGCTGGCCGACCCAAGCTCGTCCGCCCGAAGACCGGGAGCGCGCTCTTCCTGAGCGCCCGAGGCGTCGCGATCTCCCGCAAGACCTTCTGGCTCGGCGTGAAACAGGCGGCTGAGCGTGCCGGGGTCTCCGTGCCCGTGAAGCCGCACCTCCTGCGCCACGCCTTTGCGACGCACCTGCTGGAAGGCGGCGCTGACCTGCGTTCCATTCAGGAGATGCTCGGCCACGCTGACATCGCCACGACGCAGATCTACACGTCGGTCGACCGTACGGCCCTGTCGGATGCGCACCGTCGCCACCACCCTCGCGGGCGGGGCAAGGGGCGTTAACGTCCGAACAGGACGAAGAGTCCGCCGATGATCGAGGCTGCGGTGAGCGCGCCGATCAGGAAGCGGGTACCGAACGGAATCTCGAGCGGAGCCAGTTCCTCGTCGGCGTCGGTCGGACGGACCACCGCTTCGCGCAGGATCGAGAAATAGTAGTGGATGCTAATTGCGACGCCGATGAGGGCGGCACCGAGAATCCACCAGAGCTTGGCGGAGACGAGGAGCGTCAGCACGAGCAGCTTGGCGATGAAGCCGAAGGAAGGCGGCACGCCGGCGAGGGAACCGATGCCGAAACCGAGCGAGCTGGCGAGGAGCGGCGAACGACGGAGCAGGCCGCGGAGCGCGAGCTGCGGACGGCGATGGTCTTCGATGGCTGGCAGCGAGACGAGCGCTTGGGCGGTGAGGAACGTACCGATGACGTAAGCGAGGAGGTAGATGACGATGACCTGTTCGACATCGTAACCAAACGCGTTGGCGCCCGGGAGGACGAGCGCGGCGGTGACGGCGGCGAGGATGAACCCGGCGTGCGCGACGCCGGAAAGCGAGAGCGTGCGCTTCACATCAGTCGTGGCGAGGGCGCCGAGATTGCCGAAGAGGAGGGTCAGGACGGCGGTGACGCCAAGGAGCGGCGCGAGCTTCACGGCAATCGGGGCGAACGGTCCGGTGGCGAGGAGTACGAGGGTGAACGCGCCGGCGGCCTTGGAGGCCGTGCCGAGGAAGGCGGTGGTGGGCGTCGGGGCGCCCTGGTAGACGTCCGGAATCCAGGTGTGGAACGGGAAGGCGCCGAGCTTGAAGGCGACGCCGCCGAGGATGAGGGCGATGCCGGCGAGCGTCAGGGGCGAGATCGTGTTCGCGACGGATTGGGCGGCGAGGGCGTTCCCAATCTGGGTGAAGTTGAGCGAGTCGGCGACGCCGGCCGAGCCGAGCGCACCGTAGACGAGCACGATACCCATCAGGAGCAACGCGGAGCTAAGTCCGCCCGCGACGAGGTATTTCACGCCGGCTTCGAGCGAGGCTTCGCTGCGGCGGAGGTAGCCGACGAGCACGTAGAGGCCGACGGCAGCCGTCTCGAGCGAGAGGAAGAATGTGACGAAGTGGTTCGACTGCGCGAGGAGCATGAACGCAGCGGTGACCACCAGCAGTACGTGATGGTAGTCGGCGACGGCGGCATCGCGCTCGCGCAGGAAGCCTTCGGCGACGAAACTCGTCAGCAAGGCCGACAAGAGGAAGACCATGCGAACGCCGTCCGTGGGCAGGTTCTGGCGGAGCAGGCCGGCGAACGAAGCGACGTCGGTCGGCTGAACCCAGGGTCCGTTGGTCAGCGCCATGATCGCGACGAGGACGAGACCGACGCGAGCGGTGATCGGGATGAGCGAGCGGAGCGCCTTGGGGAGGAACATCGCCTGCACGAGGCAGACGAGCGAGAGCCCCGCGACGGCAATCTCCGGTAGGATGGACAGCCAGTCAGCTGGGCGCGGGGCCAGGACCTTGAAGACCGGATCGATATCGGCGAGGAAAGGAATCATCGGACGGAAAGCTTAGCGTTGGGCGGGCTGGGCCGGGGCAGCCTTGACGGGTGCCTTGGCGTTATGTTGCGAGAAGGTGGTGATGCCAGCGGCGACGGGATTGACGGACTTCGTGATGAGCGAAGGCACGAAGCCAATCGTCAGCGAAGCGCCGAGCAGGACGAAGGCGGCGAAGCGCTCGGCCCAACCGAGGTCGCCGAAGGGCGCGGAGGCGAAGCGCTTCTCGAGCGCCTCGGAGGCCGGACCGAAGAACGTCGAAGCTACGGCGCGGAGGGCGTACACGGCGGAGATGACGACCGTCGAGGCGACGAGGGCCTGCAGCCAGAGCGGCTGAGCACGAAGGGCGAGGAAGATGCCGACTTCGCCCCAGAAGTTGCCAAAGCCCGGGAGGCCGATGGAGGCCATGGTCGCGGCGATGAAGAGCGCGGCCAGAATCGGCGTGCGCGTGGCGAGTCCGCCGAGTTCGTCGAGGCGGTACGTGCCGGCACGGGCGCGGACGGCGTTGGCGAGCAGGAAGAGCGCGGCGCAGGAGAGGCCGTGCGCGACCATCAGGAAAGCCGCGGCATCAAGGCCGTCAGCCTTGCCGGACACGCCGCAGACCCAGATGCCGAGGAAGATCGGACCCATGTGGGCGACGGAGCTCCAGGAGAGCAGTTGCTTGAGGTCGCGCTGCGCGAGGCAGATCAGGCCGACGAGGACGACGTTCGCCACGGCGAACCAGAGGAACCAGGTGCCGAGGGAGCCGCCAGTGATGTCGAGGCTGCTGAGGCCGAGGAGGATGATGCCGTAGAGGCCGAACTTCTTGAGGGCGCCGGCGTGCAGCATCGAGACCGGCGTCGGGGCGGCGGAGTAGCCGGGCGCGGCCCAGGAGTGGAACGGGAAGAGCGAAGCCAGCGTGCCGAGGCCGAAGAGCACGAGCGCGCCAGTGGCGGCAGGAATGGACTTCGCGTTCTGGAGGCCGTGCGCGACGCTTTCGAACGTCGCAGCGCCGTAGTCGACGCCGGAGGCGTCGATGGCGATGAGGATACCCGCGAGGGAGGCCATGGCGCCAGCGGTGAGGTAGATGGCCATCTGCATGGCGGCCGGACGACGGCCTTCGCCGCCCCAGAAGAGCGTGAGGATGAACGTCGGAATCAGCGCGAACTCGTGGAAGAAGTAGACGCCGACGAGGTGGTTGGTGCCGAACACGCCGAGCGTGCCACCGAGCATGAATAGGATGAGGCCGAGGTAGGTGTTCCGTCCTTCCACTTCCTGCGTGAGTGCCTTGATGCCCGCGGCGAGGCCGACGAGCGAGGTCATCGCGAGGAGTGGCGCGCCGAGGCCATTGAGCGCGAAGCCAAAGCCCCAGAATCCTTCGGACTGGAATTGCTGCGGAGCGGTGCTCGGGTTGGACCAGAGGATGAGCAGCCAAGGACCAAGGACGGCCGGGATGGCGAAGCCGCCGAAGGCGAAGCCCGAGGCGAAGCTGCGAGGGAGGTCGCGTCCGGCGAGCAAGATCAGGCCGACGAGAATCGGGGCCGTGATGGCGAGCGCGAGGAGCGTGGCAGGAAAAGTGTCCATGAATTAGCGGGCGATGAGGAACCAGGCCAGGAAGAGAGTACCCACTACGATCCAGAGCGCGTAGGCACGCGTCTGGCCGCGGTGGAAGGAACGGCCGGTGAGGTAGCCCAACACGGCGGGGACGCCGCCACCGATCCAGCGCACGGCGACGCCGTTGATGATGAGGAGGTCGAGGAACGCGACGAACTCGGCCAGGCGACGCTGCACGGAGTTGACGTACCAGAGATACAAGCCGTCCATCCAGCGGTGCTCGAGGAGGTGATACGTGCGAGGCGAGACGACCTGGAGGGCGTCGGCACCGCGGACACTGCCGTAGAACTTGAGCGCACCGAAGAAGCCGACGACGAGCGAGAAGAGGCCGACGATGGTCGAGGGCGCGGTCAGGTGGAAGACGATGGCGTCGAGGGCGGGCTTGATCGGCTGCAGCGAACCGGCGGGCAGCAGGGTCGAGGCGAGGAAGCCGCCGGCGACGGAGTAGACGAGGCCGAGCACGACGAGCGGCAGGGTCATCGTCCATGGTGACTCATGGGCGTGGGACGCTTCTTCGGAGTTGGCTTCGCCGAGGAAGACCAGGCGGATCATGCGGCCGCTGTAGAGGCAGGTCGCGAGCGCAGCGAGGGCCAGGAAAGCGAAGATCACCAGGTGTCCGTCGTGGTAGGCCGCCTCGATGATCGCGTCCTTGGAATACCAGCCGGCGAGGAAAGGAACGGCGCAGTTCGAAAGCGTCGCGGCGATGAACGTCACGGCGGTGAGCGGCATCTTCTTCAGCAGGCCGCCCATCTTGAGCATGTCCTGTTCGTGGTGGCAGCCGTGGATGACCGATCCGGCCCCGAGGAACAGCGTGGCCTTGAAGAACGCGTGCATGGCCATGTGCATCAGCGCGAGCTCGGGGTGGCCGAGGCCGATCGCGCAGCCCATGATGCCAAGGTGCGCGAGCGTCGAGTAGGCGAGGGACTTCTTGATGTCGGTCTGCGCGAGCGCGCAGAGGCCAGCGAGCGCGGCCATGCCGGCGCCAGAGACCGCGATGAACTGCAGCACATCAGGGGCGAGCAGGAAGCTCACGCGGGCCATGAAGTAGACGCCGGCAGCCACCATCGTCGCGGCGTGGATGAGCGCCGAGACCGGCGTCGGGCCGGCCATCGCGTCCGTGAGCCAGACGTGGAGCGGGAACTGGGCGGACTTACCGAGGAAGCCGCACATGAGCAGCGCGCCGACGGCGACGGGGATGGTCTTGGCAGCCGCGGCGTGGTCCTTGAGTGCGACGAAGTCGAGCGTGCCGTAGAGCGAGAGGCACATCGCGATGCCGAGGATGAAGCCGAGGTCACCGACGCGGTTGACGATGAAGGCCTTCTTCGAAGCAGCCGCGGCGTAGTCCTTGTCGAAGTAGTGCGCGATCAGCATGTACGAGCTGAAGCCCACGAGTTCCCAGTAGATGAACGTCATGAGCAGGTTGTCGGCGACGACGATGCCCAGGATGGAGAACATGAAGATCGAGAGACCGGCGAAGAAACGGCCGCGGGCCAGGTCTTCCTTCATGTAACCGACGGAGAAGAGGTGAATCCACGCGGCGACGAAGGACACCACGAAGAGCATCAGGCGCGCATTGGCGTCGATGAGGTAGCCGAAGCCGAGGCTGACGCCGCCGAACTTCGCGAGCTCGACGTGCCAGGTGACGTCGACGCCTTTGCCGAGCAGGATGAGCGAGAGGCCGGCGATGACGAAGGCGGTGCCAGTGGAGAGCCAAGCGGCCAGGCCGCCAGCACGGCGCAGGAATAGTGCGGAGAGCGCGGCGGCTCCCAGCGGCAGGAATAGGATCCAGTGGACCAGAGACGAAAGGTCGGAAGGCATCGGAAAGGCTTAGTCGCGGAGGGTGGTGAGCGCGTCGGACTGCACGGTGCCGCGCTTGCGGAACAGGGCCACGATCAGCGCGAGGCCGACGGCGACTTCAGCGGCCGCGACGGTGATGACGAAGAAGACGAGGACCGCGCCGTCCATGGTGCGGTTGAAGCGCGAGAAGGCGACGAGCGCGAGCGTGGCGGCGGCGAGCATGAGCTCGAGGCACATGTACACGACGAGCAGGTTACGGCGCACGAGCACGCCAGTCAGGCCTAGGACGAAAAGGAGGCCCGCCAGGATGAGGTGGTGAGCGAGAGAGGTGTTTTCCATGGCGGAAAGATTAGGCTTTGGTTTCGGGGTTGTCCTTGCTCAGCGACACGACGCCGACGAGGGCGACGAGGAGCAGGAAGCCGGCGATTTCCAAGGGCAGGAGATACTTCGTGTAGAGCAGGCGGCCAAACGCCTTGGCGGCGGTGACAAACTCGGCGGGGTTGGCGGAGAGCTCAGGCGGCGTGGCGCCGGCTTTGACGGCGGAGACGGCACCGGACCAGTGGAAGAGCCAGAGTACGCCGGCCGCGAGGAGGAAGAAAGTCGCGAGACCGAGCGCCGCGGTCTTCCACGGATAGGCGCCCTGCGCGTCCTCGGTATCGAGGAGCATGATGATGAAGAGGAAGAGCACCATCACGGCGCCGGCGTAGACGAGGACCTGCAGCACGCCGAGGAAGTAGGCGTCCAGGAGGAAGAACTCGGCGGCCACCCCGACCAAGGCCAAGATCATCCCCATGGCGGAGGTCACCGCGTTGCGGCTGAGGACCAAGAGAAGGGCAGCCCCGAGGGTCAGTGCTGCGAAGAAAATAAACAGGCCGTCCGGCATGGGTCGGACGGTAGGGCGGGGGGAGGTATTGGAAAGGAGAAAACGCCCCTAAACGCCCTTTTTTGCCACTTTATGGGGGTCATTAGGCCCCTTCCCACTGAGACCCCTTAAATATGAGCGAAAACGCTCAATACCTCAAAGCGGCCGGTGCCGGCGCATCACGCAGGTGGGGTGCTGGGCGATGACCTCCCCGGCGTCGAACCGTCCGGTCCAATCAGGGAAAAAGGCGTCCGCCTCGGGCTCCATGTCCACATGGGTGAGGATCAGCTCGGCACACCAAGGCAGGGCTTCGGCATAAAGCGCGGCGCCGCCGGCGAGGAAAAGGGTCTTGGTCGGTTCGACGAGCGCGGCCTCTTGCCAATCCTTGGCGACGATCACGCCCGGCGCGGTGAAGCCGGAGCGACTCAGCACGACGGTCGTGCGACCGGGAAGCGGACGGCCGATGGACTCATACGTCTTGCGTCCCATGAGCAGCACCTGACCCATGGTAGTCGACTTGAAGAACGCGAAGTCCTCCGGGATGCGCCACGGGAGCTTATTGTTCAGGCCGATGCCGCGATTGCGTGCGACGGCCGCGATGGCGATGAGGGGTCGACCGAGGTCCACGACGTCAGATGGCGACGGGCGCCTTGATCGCCGGATGCGGGTCGTAGCCTTCGATCACGATGTCTTCGAACTTGAATGCGAAGAGATCCTTCACGTCGGGGTTCAGCACCAGGCGGGGCAGGGCGCGCGTCTCGCGGGAGAGTTGCAGTTCGACCTGCTCCACGTGGTTGGAATAGATGTGCGCATCGCCGAAGGTGTGCACGAAATGCCCCGGTTTCAGGCCTGTGACCTGCGCAATCATGTGCGTGAGCATGGCGTAGCTCGCGATGTTGAACGGCACGCCGAGGAAGAGGTCCGCGCTGCGCTGATACAGCTGGCAGCTGAGGCGACCATCGGTCGAGACGTAGAACTGGAAGAGCGTGTGGCAAGGGGGCAGGGCGACCTGGTCGGCTTCCTGCGGATTCCAACCGGTGACGATGAGGCGGCGGCTCGAGGGGTTGCGCTTGATCTCGTCGACGACGCGGCGGATCTGGTCGACGCCATCGTTCTCGTAAGTGCCATCAGGCTTTTTCGTCGCACCGAAGCGGCGCCACTGGTGGCCGTAGACGGGACCGAGGTCGCCTTCCGGGCGGCCGAACTTCGCGCACTGCTCAGCGCTGGCCCATTCGTTCCAGATGCTGACGCCACGCTCGGTGAGCCAGGCGTTCTGCGTGCTGCCGGAGAGGAACCAGAGCAGTTCGTGCGTGATCGACTTGAGGTGGACCTTCTTGGTCGTGAGCAGAGGGAAGCCTTCGGCGAGGTCGAAGCGCAGTTGCGCCCCGAAGATACCGATCGTGCCCGTGCCGGTGCGGTCGCCCCGGATTTCTCCGTGCTGCCGGACGTGGCGAAGCAGGTCGAGATAGGCCTTCATGGGTCTCGGTTATTCTCCGGAAAGCCCCCGCCGCAACACGGAAAGCCGAACCTTTCGCCCTTGCCACCCCGCCTGCTCGGAGGCACCCCTTTGGGGTAGCCAACATGAGCGAAAAGCCCGACCTCAACGCCATCTCCCACGACCTGCATGCGGTCCGTAAGGAGAAGCTCGCCCTCCTTCGCGCCGCGGGCGAAGACCCCTTCCGTGCCGAGTGGAATCAGACCCATGTCTCGAACGAATGCCCGGCCCTCCTGCCCGAAGGCGTTGAAGAAGGTCCGGAGGTCTCCGTCGCCGGCCGCATCGTCGCCCTGCGCGTGATGGGTAAGGCCAGCTTCGTCAAGATTCTCGACCGTGGCGGCCTGATCCAGACCTACTTCACCCGCGACGCCTTGGGCGACGCTTACGATACCCATTTTAAGAAGATGGTCGACTCCGGCGACTTCGTGGGCGTCCGCGGTAAACTCTTCCGCACGAAGACCGGTGAGGTCACGGTGCGCGTGGCCGAATACAAGATGGTCGCGAAGTCCCTCCGCCCGCTGCCCGAAAAATGGGCCGGCCTGACCGACGCCGAGAAGATCTACCGCCAGCGCTACCTCGACCTGGTCGTCAACGAGGAGTCCCGTCGCCGTCTCTTCACTCGCAGCCGCGTCGTCGAATCGATCCGCCGCTTCCTCTGGAGCCGCCAGTTCACCGAAGTCGAGACCCCGGCCCTGCACGCCATCGCCGGCGGCGCCGCGGCCCGTCCGTTCGAGACGCACTCCAACGCGCTCGATTGCGATTTCTACCTCCGCATCGCCCTCGAACTTCACTTGAAGCGCTGCCTCGTCGGCGGCATGGACCGCGTCTTCGAAATTGGCCGCGTCTTCCGCAATGAAGGCGTCTCGGTGAAGCATAGCCCTGAATTCACGATGCTCGAGGCCTATCAGGCCTATACCGATTACCGCGGCATGATGGAACTCGTCCGCTCGATGATCCAAAAAGTCTGCGCCGATGTCCTCGGCACGACCAGCGTCGTCCGTCCGGACGGTGTGGCCATCGAGCTCGGTGGCGAATGGCGCGAAGCGAAGTACAAGGACCTCATCGTCGAACGCACGGGCGACCCGCAGTGGTTCTCGCGCTCGAAGGAAGAGAAGATCGCCGCGTGCAAGGCCCTCGGCCTCCACGAGCCGCGCACCGACTGGGAAGATTTCGAGGTCACCAACGAAGTGTTCGGCAAACTCATCGAGCCCGGCCTCATCCAGCCGACCTTCGTCACGCACATCCCGAAGGAACTCTGCCCGCTCGCTAAGGTTACCCTCAGCGACGACTCGACCATCGACGTCTTCGAACTCTGCATCAACGGCCAGGAGATCGCTCCGGCCTACTCCGAGCAGAACGACCCCGGCGTGCAGCGTCAGATGCTGCAGCTCCAGGCCGGCGCCGAGACGCAGAAGATCGACGAGGACTTCCTCCTCGCGCTCGAGCACGGCATGCCCCCCGCGGGCGGCCTCGGTATCGGCATCGATCGCCTGGTGATCCTGCTGACCGGCGCGGCCAACATCCGCGACGTCATCCTGTTCCCGACGCTCGCGCCCGAAGCGCAGGCCTGAGTCCTTTCCCTTGCCCTGGTTCCTCCATCTCGCCCTCCGCCAGCTCTTCCCTCCCGGTAAGCGCTTCCCGGCGTTCGCGACGGTGTCGATCCTCGGCGTCGGCCTCGGCGTGGCTTCGTTGCTCATCGTGCAGACGGTGATGAACGGCTTCGGCGAAGAGCATCGCCTGCGCATCCGCGAATCCTTCGGCGACTGCCAGGTCACGGGCCCTGCACCGATCGAGCGCCCTGAGGCCTTGGCGAAGCAACTCGCCGCTAGCCCGGAAGTCGCCTCCGCTTCCCCTTATGCCGAAGGCCCAGCCCTTGCGCGCAATGGCGACTTTTCCGGTATCGCGCAGGTGCGTGGTATCGATCCGTCGGATCCCGCCCAGCCGGCCCGCAAGTACGTCTATGGCGGCAGCTTCGATGAGCTCGACGACGGACGCATCATCCTCGGCGTCGGCCTCGCCCGCGCCCTGCGCGTGCGCATCGGCGACCGCATTGAGATCTGGTCGCCCGCGATGGCCGAGCGCGCCGAGAAGGGCAAGGCCCCGCTGCCTGCCGAGTTCGAAGTCTGCGCGGTGATCCAGACCGGTTTCACCGAAGTCGATAACGCCGCCGCGCTCATTCCTCTGCGCCGCTTCCGCGAAATCTGGAATCTCGGTCCGCGCGCCCACGGCCTCACGCTCCGCCTGAAACAGCCGGCCCTCGCCGAGGCGACCGCCGGCCGCCTCGCGGTCGGCCATCCTGAACTCCGTTTCCGCCCTTGGCAGGACATCAAGAAGGACTTCCTCGCGGCCATCCGCTTCGAGAAGACGATGCTCTTCTTCCTGATGTTCATCATCACGCTCGTCGCGTCGTTCTCGATCGGCAGCACGCTCTTCTCGGCCGTCATCCGCCGCTCGCGCGAAGTGGGCGTACTCGCCTCGCTCGGCGCCGCGCGCTGGCAGGTCGTCGCGCTCTTCGGCCTGCAGGGCCTGCTGATCGGCGCCCTCGGCACGCTCCTCGGCTTCGTGCTCACTTGGACGATTCTCGCCTTCCGCGATGGTATCCTGGGTACCATCAATCGCCTCTTTGGTGGCGGCGACATGGTGGCTAATATTTATCAGTTCTCAAAGGTGCCGCTGCATTACGACGCCACGGATTTTGTCATCGCGGCAGCGTTTACCTTACTGACTACGGCGATCGCTGGCCTGGTGCCTGCGCTCTGGGCCGCCGGTCGCAAACCCTCGGAGGCCATGCGCGATGCCTGACGTCGTCCTCCAAGCCCGCGGCCTCGCCAAGGCCTTCGCCTCGCCCGCCGGCCCGCTGCCGGTGCTGACCGATGTCTCGCTCGAGATTTTCGCAGGTGAATCCGTCTCGATCCGCGGTTCCTCTGGTTCAGGTAAGACCACGTTGCTCCAGCAGCTCGGCGGTCTCGACCAGCCGGACTCCGGTGAAGTCCTTATCCTTGCGCCCGGTGCTGGTCTCGTCGCCCCGCGCTCCTCGCTCGGCCGTGGCGTGGGCTTCGTCTTCCAAAACTATCAGCTGATGCCCGAGCTCACCGCGCTTGAGAACGTCGCGCTCGCCGCGCGCATCGCCGGTGTTCCTTCAGAGTCCGCGACTGCGGACGCCCGCTCTTTACTGACGCAGGTTGGTCTGGGCGCGCGTCTGGAGCATCTCCCTTCGAAGCTTTCTGGTGGCGAATGTCAGCGTGTCGCCATCGCCCGCGCCTTGGTCAATCGTCCGTCGGTGATCCTGGCCGACGAACCGACCGGCAATCTCGACGAGCGCACGGGTGCCGAGATCATGGACCTCCTGTTGGGCGTCGTCGCCGAGCGTGGTGCGGCCCTGATCCTCGTCACGCACAGCCGTGAGTTCGCCGAGCGGGCCCACCGCCGCTTCGTGCTCTCCGGCGGCGTGCTTACTCCTGCCTGATTTGACAAAAGGGCGGGGCAGTGTTGTCTGAGCAGGACATGAACGCCGCTCTGACGCCCGCCCAACTTCTCGCTTCCCTTGAATGGCGCTACGCCACCAAGGCTTTCGATACCCGCAAACTTCCGGACGCCACCTGGGCCGCGCTCGAAGAGTCCCTCCGCCTGACGCCTTCGTCCTACGGCCTCCAGCCCTGGAAGTTCTTCATCATCTCGGACCCGGCCGTCCGCGCCCAGCTGCGACCGGTTTCCTGGAACCAGACGCAGGTCACCGACGCCTCGCATCTCATCGTCTTCGCCCGTCGCACCGAAATCACGGAGAAGGACGTGAACGATTTCTTCCACCAGATGGTCAGTGAGCGCGGCGCGGATGCTTCGAAGCTCGAACCGTATCGCCAGATGATGCTCGGTGGCGTGGTCAACGGTAAGGACGCCGCCGGCCAGAAGGAATGGGCGGCCCGTCAGGTTTATATCGCCCTCGGTCAGCTCATGGGGGCCGCCGCGGCACTCGCGGTCGATACCTGTCGCGCTCGAAGGCATCGACCCCGTCGCCTACGACGGAGATCCTCGGGCTCAACGGCAGCGGCTATGAAGTCATCGTCGCCTGCGCCGTCGGCTACCGCTCTCCGGAAGACAAGTATGCCGGGATGAAGAAGATCCGTTATCCGGCCAGCCGCGTCATCGGCCGCGTCTGATCAACTGCGGGCGGACCAGCGCACGAATTCCTCGTCGTCGGTCAGTACCTGCGGGTCGCCGTATTCCGTCGAAAGCAGGCTGCGATAGGCCTCGTCGGCGAAGCGGCGGCAGTGCAGGAGTACGCGCGCCGAGTGGCCGGGTGCACGGACGAGTCGTCCGAGTGCCTGGTTGACCTTGCGCATACCGGGGCGGACGTACGCCAACGAGAATGCGTCTTCGGCGCCCGCTTCGACGAACATCTTGCGGCGGGCTTCCTGGAGGGCGTTGACCTCCGGGAGCGCGGGACCAATCACCACCGCCGAACGGATGCGACCGCCCAGCATGTCGACGCCTTCGCCGAGCGAGCCGCCGAGAATCAGGCAGAGGATGGTGTAGCGGTTGAGCGAATCCTCGACGAAGCGCGCGGTGCCATCAGGGCCCAGTCCGCGGGGTTGCACGGCCACGTCGGCCTTCGGATCAAGGTTGCGCACTTCCTTCACCGCGGCCTCGGCGTATTTATACGAAGGGAAGAAGGCCGCGACTGCGCCTTCTTGCGAGAGACGGAGTAGGGCAGCGCCGGTGCGAGCCATGTAGCCTTCGCGGGTTTTAAGGCGCGTGTCCACGCGTCCGTCGATCGCGACGGTGTAAGCGCCTTGGCGCCACGGCGCGAGGGCGTTGACCATCACGAGATTATCCGGGTCGAGCCCGCAGTCGGCCGCGAGCGAGCCGCGCGGGCCGGGCGTCGCGGTCATCAGCAGGCTGTGGCCGAAGGTGCGCAGGCGTTCGCCGGTGGCCTTGGCGGCGGAAAGGCAATCGAGGCTGAGCAGGCCGGGCTTCGGCGACCAGAGGAGCCAACCGAGGTCGGCGGCTTCGAGGCGTTCGGACCACGTTGCGGCGTTCCAGACGGCCTGTTTCGCGGCGTCCGGAAGGTCATCGGTATTGAACGGGTGTTCCGCGGCGAGGACCGACATACGTTCCGCGATGGCCATCGCTTCGATGCGGTCGTCCGGCGAGATCGCGTCGGCCTTCGGGAGGCGATGGAGGAAGTCGGCCCACATCTGGGCGGTCTGACACCAGGCTTCCGGAGCGCGGAAGCGGGTGAGCGTGAAGGCGAAGTCGGCCGCGGATTGTTCATCGTCGCGCAGCGAGAGGCATTCCGCGGCCCGGTCAGGCAGGTTATGGGCTTCGTCTACGATGAGCACCGTATCGTGGATGTCCCAGCCCGGCACGGTCTCGAGGGCGGCCCGGTTACGCGGGGAGAAGACGTAGTTGTAGTCGCAGATGACGACGTCGGCGTGCGCGAGCATCGCCTTGGTGATATCCCACGGTGGCACGCCGGCGATGCGGCCGATCTCGCGGACCCGACGAAGGTCGGCGGCTTCCTCAAGGAGGTGTTGCGGGTCGATCTTCGCGTTGGCCCAGTTACGCCGGATTTGCTCAGGGTCGTCGGTGATGCCGTCGATCTCGTGTTCAGAGCGCGGGCGGAGGAGCACGGCGCGGAGTTCGTTGCTGCGGGCGAGGCGGCGGAGTTCGGTGAGTACCTGCGTCTGGCCGGTGCCCTTGCCGGTGAGGTAGAGGAGGCGACCGGCGCGGCCGCCGCGGAGGAGGCCGAGTCCGTGGCGCAAGGCCGCGGAGGTTTTGCCGAAGCCCGTCGGCGCGACGAGGAGGCGCGTGGGCGAATCGAGGCCGGCTTGGTCGAGGTCGGCGCAGCATTGGAGCCACTCTGGTCGCGGTTCCTTGAAGGGCAGCCGGTCGGGCAGATTAAGCAGGCGGGCGTGGCTGGCGCGACGGTTCTCGGCGTGCGCGGCGAGCGTCTCCGCCTGCGTGAGCAGGTCGGCTTCGGCGGAGCGGGGCAGGGCGACGGGTTGGCGGGTGCCGTCAGCGGGGTCGATGAAGATGAGTTCGCCTTTCACCTCGCGGGCGCCGGAGGCTAGACGGGCGGCGTGACAGTAGGCCGCGAGCTGGAGGAAGTGGTGCGCGAAGCGGCCGATGAGGAACTCGGGTTTCCGCGGCAGCTTCAGGCTGATGGTTTTGATTTCACGGATGCGGACCTCATTGGCCGTCTCGAGCCACTGGTCGGCGCGGCCGGTGATGGCGATGGTCCAACCGAGGGCGCCGACTTCGCAGGCGATCGTGCGTTCGAACTGCCAGCCCTGACCTTCGGCTTCGGCGACCTTGCGCATGGTCTCGTGCCATTGGCGGCCCGCTTCGGCGCGCCAAGGGGCGCCACCGGCACCCGCGCCCGGCCCGGGTCGGAACGTCGCGAACTCCTGCGCGCTTAGCTCGACGCGCTTCGCCTTGATATCGATGCGCATCAGGGCAGGACGTAGTGGGCCTCGCCGGCGGCCCAGCGTTCGAGGTCCGTGGCGAGCTTCGCGACGGTCTCTTCGTCCGTCGTCTGCGCGTCCAGCGGTTGCCCGAGGATCGCGGACGCGTGCTCCTGGCGGGCGCCGAGTCGCGTGAACCACTGTTCATGCACGCCCCATCCGCCGTCCTTCAGGATGAGCCAGAGGCTCTTGAAATAGGCACAATCGGCGCGCGGGCGCGCGGCCATCGCGTCGAACGTTTCGAGCGCGATGCGGTAGCAGACCTCGGCGGATTCGGGCGGCGGGGGGTTCTTGCGCAGCATCGACGCGAGGCGACAGGCGCGCTCGAGCGTGCGGTGGTCGCGGGCGAGGCCGGCGCGGCGCGTGAGGAGGCGATAATCCCGGGCGAAGCGGATGCCGCCGTCTTTGGCGCGTTCGAGGCTCACTTCGCCTTCGTCGAAGAGGTCCGGTAGGGTGGTGCCGTTGCCGCGTTGGGTCCGGATCAAGCAACGGAGAATGCCTTCGGCGGGCTCTAGCAGCGTGAGCAGGGAATGCGATTCCCCGGAGGGATCGCGACCCAGCACCAGGCAGCGGAGGCTCGACGCGGACATCCGGCCTACTCCTTGCTTGCCGGCTTGGGGACGACGGAGCCGAAGCTCATCAGCAGACCGAGGGCTTCCCCGACCGTCAGCTTCGTCTCGCGGACTTCTTCGGGAGAGAGGTGCAGGATGACGCCGGTGGTCGGTGCGGGTGCGGCTGGAATGAAGACGTTCACGACCTGTTTACCGATGGCCTCGCTGAAGACCGTCGGTTGCTCGTGGGTCACGAAAGCGATGGTCCACATGCCTGGGCGGGGAAACTCGACCATCACCACGCGGCGGAAGGTGTCCTTGTTGCGGCCGCTGAGGGCGTCGACCATCTGGCGGATCGTGCCGTAGAGGGCGCCGAGGCCAGGGATGCGTTCGAGCACGGCGCCGAACCAGCGGTGGAGTAGCTTTCCGAACAGTCGCTTGGAGAGATAGCCGACGAAGATCAGGATGAAAATCATCACCACGGCGGACGATATCACCACGAGCTGGCGGTAGAGGCCGACCGTGAAGTCGGGCACGGGGAGCTTCGCGTTAAGCCAGAGCCAGGCGAAGCCGAACTCGACCGCCGGTTGGATGAACTTGCCCATCAGGTCGAGCAACACCGAGACCACGTAGAGCGTCAGGCCAATCGGCATGAGCAGGAAGAGGCCCGTCAGGAAGTTATGACCTAGGCGGGAGGCTAAGGTGGTCTTTTCGTTCGTTTCGCCCATGTCATGACAAAAGGAAGTCCCGTGGCCGTGGCAAGGTTGGTCACAGGATTAGGGGATTGGAAACGTGGCGGCAGGCCTTTTAATGACCTTATGAACACGCTCCTCCGGGTTGCCCTCGCCATCATGGCCCTGTCCGCCAACCTCAGCGCCGTGGAAGAAGCCTACCCGCGCACCTCCCCGGGCGACCTGGAGCTGAAGACCTTGCCGGCGGCTCGCTGGATGCGCACGGAGTCGTCGACGGATTATTTCGCGGCTGACAATGGGCTATTCATGAAGCTCTTCCGCTACATCGACTCGAACAAGATCCCGATGACCGCGCCGGTCGAAGCGGGCATCAAGCCAGGCACGATGGTCTTCTATATGGATGACGCCTCGGCCAAGCGCGCCGACCTCACAGAGACGCCGCAGGTAAAACTGTCGTCGGTCTCCGAGCGCCGCGTGGCCGCCATCGGTATCCGGGGTTCGTACAGCCGCGAGAATTACGAGGAAGCGTTGACCGAACTGAAGGCGTGGCTGGCGAAACGGACCGACGTGAAAGCCGCCGGCGAGCCGTATGCGGTCTACTGGAATAGCCCGTTCGTGCCGTTCTTCCTGAAGCAGTCGGAAGTGCACATCCCCGTCGCGCCGACGAAGTAATCAGGCCCAGGCACGCTGGCGCCAGGCGAGGCCTTCGGCGACTTCACGGGCGAGTTCTGGTCCGCGGAAGATGAGGCCGGAGTAGACCTGCACGAGGCAGGCGCCTTCATCCATGAAGCGTCCAGCGTCCTTCGCGGACAGGATGCCGCCGCAGCCGACGATCGGGATGCGTCCGTCGGCTTCCTTGGCGAGGAAGCGCACGACCTGCAGGGAACGTTCGAGGAGCGGGGCGCCGCTGAGGCCTCCGCGGCCGGGCGAGCACGCTTCGGTGCCCGCGGGGCGCGTGGTCGTGGTGTTCGTGGCGATGATGCCGGCAAAGCCGCATTCGCCGACGACGCTGACAATGTCGGCGAGCTGGTTCGGATTGAGGTCCGGGGCGATCTTGAGGAGTAGGGGCACTGGGCCGCCAGCGACCGAGCGGTTCTCTTGCACGAGCGTCGAGAGCAAGGTCACGAGCGGGGCGCGGTCCTGGAGGGCACGCAGGCCGGTGGTGTTCGGGCTGCTGATGTTCACGGCGACGTAGTCGGCGAGCGGGGCGAGCAGTTTGAAGCAGGCGAGATAATCTTCGTGCGCCTGCTCGTTAGCGGTCACCTTGTTCTTGCCGATGTTGATGCCGAGCGGGCAGACGCGCTGACCGCGACCAGGTTGCTTGCTCAGGCGGTCATGCAGGGCTTGGGCGCCGTTGTTCGGGAAGCCGTAGGCATTCACCACCGCGTTAAGTTCGGGGTAGCGGAAGACGCGGGGCTTTTCGTTACCCGGCTGGGCCTTCGGGGTGACCGTGCCGACTTCGACGTGCCCGAAGCCGAGGGCGGCCGCACCACGCCAGCCGATGCCGTCCTTATCGAAACCAGCGGCGAGGCCGATGTGGTTGGGGAATTTCAGGCCGAAGGCTTCGATCGGGCGGCCGCCCTTGGGGGTGAGCGAGCGCTCCATGAGGAGGCGGAGGGGGGCGCAGGCACCCAGGAGGCCCATGCCGCGGAGGCCGACCTGGTGGGCCGTCTCTGGGTCCAGCGAGTAGAGGGCCTTGGAAATCACCTTCTCATACAGGAAAGACATGCCCAGCAGTTAAGGGAGGAAAGGGCGGAAGGAAAGCGGAGAAGCCCGCCATTTGGACCCGCCGCCGACCCCTCTTGACTCCCGCCCAGACATGGACACATCACCCCCCATGGCTGTGACTACCTCAAAGCTCCTTTGGTGCACCATCCGTTTCAAGGAGAAGGAAGGCAACTGGTGGGTGAAGGAGAACTCCGACCCCAAACACTACGAGCCGGACGGCTTGGGCATCCTCGATCCCTTCCAGTTCCCGTGGATCCTCGACATGATGGACCCGCTCCGGGAGTACGGTCTGTCCAACGAAGTCCTCGAAGCCGCCTTCGTCCCTTTTCAGCCCCAGGAAATCGACAAGGACAAGGACCAGACCGTCCGCCTCGTCCGCGTCGCCGAACACATCCTCGATTCCGAGGAGCAACTCTTCGCCCTGCCGAACGTCAAGGACGGCGATAAGGGCGCTTACGCCGATTTCCTCGAGCACATCATGCGCCTACGCGTGAAGCTCATCAACGACACGATCAAGCTCGAGCAGAAGCTCACCGTCGAAGACGTGGATGAACAGCTCAGCGAGCTGCGCAATCAGGCCATGATCGAAGGTCGCGACATCCATCCTTTCGAAGAGATCACCGACATCCTCGAATTCGTCCCCGTAGGACATGAAGTCCCTACCGACGACGATGACGACGATAAGCCTGCCCGCCCCCAGGGTGCGGCCGAAGATATCGCCGACCTCCCTGACGTCGAAGAAGTCGACAAGGACATGGAAAAGAACCTCCGCTGGGATGACGAAGATGAGCCCGCTGAACCTGGTGCCGGTGAAGAAGGCGGCGAGTCCGAAGGTGGCGGCAAGGCTTCCGGCAAGTCCGGTCGTCGTCGCTAAGCCAGCTTACTTAGTCGTCTCGTCGGCAGGCCTTGCGGCCACCTGTGGCTCGAAGAGCCAAAGGCGGCGTGCCGCCATGTCCACCGCGATGGGGTGGGCGATCAGGAAGTCATCCCCCAGCAGGTTGTGCTCCTGGTCGCGGATGAATTCGACGCCGGTGAGCGGGGCTCCGCCAATCTTAAGGGACTTGATCTTGCAGACCTCGACGCGGGTCAGGCTGGTGCCCCGCACGGTGGCCACGGGCAGGTAGCCGCGAAACTCGGTCTCTCCCCGGAACTTCAGCGAGCTCATGTAGGACTTCGATGCGCCGGAATCGATGATCATCGGAATCTTCACGCCTTCGACCTCGATGTTCACGCCACAGTGGCCGCCGCGGCTGTAGCAAGGGACCTCATGGGCGCCGGACGTATCCGGAATCTTGCCGAGGATCATGACCTTATTACGCAGGTCCATGTAGAACGGACGACCGAAGAGGATGTCGGCACCGAGCAAGCCATCGATTTCCATGCCGTCGAGCGGCATGATGCTCACGTGGAAATCGCGCCAGGTCACTTCGCCCGCTTGGAGTTTCTCGACGAGTCCGTAGGTGGTTTCGTTGCGCCCGGAGTTGCCCATCGTGGGCAGGCTGAATGCCTCGGTGATGCCGCAGCGGGCGGCGGCGCGCGGCGTGAGCACGGCGGTACCTTGGCAGCCGGTGTCGACGCCCATGAGCACGGGAATTCCGTTGATCAGCATGCGCAGCATCGGGATGGATTTCATGCGCAGACGAAACTCGGCCGTACCGCTTTCCGGGAATTCAGCCTTGGGCTTCTTCAGCTCCTGCGCGGGCAGGGTGACGGCGACACAGAAGCTGAGGCAGGCGAAGAGGGTGCGCAGGGGCTTCATCGGTGAGCGGCGGTGAGGCGCGGATGCATCCGCGCCGGGGTTACTTCACCTTGGAGGGTTTCTGGGAGAGGTCGACAAGGACCTGCGGTTTTTTGGCTCAGGCCCCGCGGCGTCGGCGCCAGACGTAGGTCAGGGCGAAGAGCAGGCCGCCCAGACCGACGGCCCAGTCGCCGTGGCGTACCCAGAAGGTATCCGGCTGGCGGTCGCGCGGGAGACTGACGGGGAGGGTCGCCCGGGACCCGCGGAAATAGATGCTGCCTTGGTCCAAGAGCGGAAAGGCCCGGCCGAGCGAATCAATCGTCCCGCTCCAGCCAGCGTTGCCGCAGCGAACCACCGGGAGGCCGGTGGCGGCGGCTAGCAGGACAGAATGGGCGGCGTGCTGATAGGCGCCAGCCTCGCGGCCATACCAAGCATCGTTGGTGATGACGATCAGGACGTCAGCCCCGGCGAGGGCGTGCTCGCGGGCGAGCTCCGGAAAGACGTCTTCATAGCAGACGAGCGCTCCGGCCATGAAGGTATGGCCGCGACGAGTGGTGAGCGGCAGCAAGGAGGGCCCGGTGCCGGCGATGCAATCCGTCGCGATCGGGACGACCTTACGTAGCGGCAGGAAGTCGGCGAACGGGACGTATTCGCCGAAGGGCACCAAGTGGCGTTTGGCGTAGACGGGTTTCTGCACGCCCTCTGCCGTGATCACGGCGACGGCGTTACCGTAGCCGGCGCCGCGGCGGTCAATGGTCCCGATGACGAGCGGGGTGTCGGTCGCTTTGGCCAAGCCGGTGAGACGACTCAGGTAGGCTTCGCTCTCGAGCGAGAGCGGGAGCGCGGCTTCGGGCCACAGGACGAAATCGACCGCCTTGTTCGCCGCCACCGAGGCGGTCATGGCTTCCGTCATCACGAGGTGATCCTGGAGGCGGTTGGGGTCCCACTTGGCGTTCGGGTCGAAGTCGGTCTGCACGACGCCAGCGGTGAAGCTGACCTTATCCACCGAAGCCTTGGCACCGTTGGCGGCGATCAAGGCGAAGAAGCCGAGCGCGATGGGCAGCAGGCCGAGGTAGAGTTCGGGCGTGAGCCGACGCAGCCAGCCCATCGGACCGGCGGGCTTCAATTCGCTTTCTTCGCGGTAAAACTCGATGAGGCGGACAATCCAGCGGGCGAGCCCGAGATTAAAAAGCACGAGCGCGATGGAGAGGCCGATCGGTCCGACCCAGGCGCAGAGGCTGAGCATGACGGGATTGCCGTTCTGCGAAGCCGCCAGCGGCAGCCAGCCGAAGCCGGAGAGGATGGTGCCCCGTGTCCATTCGAGCAGGCCCCAGGCGCCGGCGAGGCCACCGATGGCGAGCAGGCGCGCCGGGAGCGAAGCGCCCGCGCAGGCGGGAAAGATCCAGCGGGCCAGTAGTAGCCAGACGAACGGGTAGAGCGCGCAGTAGGCGGTGAGGAGTACGAGGCCGATCCAGCCGAGGGGCGGATAGACGTGGCGGAGCCAGACGAGGAGTGCGATCCAGAGCACCCAACTCGTCACGAAGCTCGCGCGTCGCCACGTGCGCCAGTCAGGACGAAGCGTCGTGGCGATCGTCGCCGGCACCAGCGCGACGAACGCCCAGAATGGATGACCGACGGGACCGAACGAAAAGAAGAGCAGCAGGGCGGTCAGCGATGCGCCGACCCAAGCAAGCCGGGCGGCAGCAGGGCTGCTCGTCGGCTGGTCGGTCATTCCGAGAGCGTCTCAACCACTTCCCAACCTTCGTCGCGGACGAGCGCTTCGGCCTTCTTCCACTTCAGGTCCTGGGTCTCAGGTCCTTTGCGGATACGGACGACGGCGTTGCGGCCGATCTTCGGGGTCAGGCGGCGGAAAGGTTCGGGCTTGGGCGCGTTGGCCGGCGTGGTCGCCGTCGTTTCGACCGCGCCTGCTTCGGCGGGTCCGGTGGCCTTGGCCTGGCCTTGGGCGCGACGCATGAGGGCTTCGAGCGCTTCCATCGAGGTCGCGGTGCGGAAGAGGCCGGCGCCGGTATCGGTGCGCAGCTGCTGCATGAGGCGTTCGAAGGCCTTGAAGGCTTCGGCCTTGTACTCGTTGAGCGGATCCTTCTGCGCGTAAGAGCGCAGGCTGACGCCGCGACGGAGGTCTTCCATCTCGGTCAGTTGGTTCTGCCAGTTGCGGTCGATGGCGCGGAGGAGGACGTTGCGTTCGAGGTATTGCAGGACCTCGGGCGACTCGTGTTCTTCGCGGCCGGCTTGGAGGGCGCGCACGCGGTCAGTGGCGAGCAGGATCACTTGGGCCTTGGTGCGGGCGAGGATGTCCTCGAGGTCGATCCGCATGTGGAAGGTGGTGACGAACCAGTGGACGAAGGTGTCGGCGGCGCGACGGTCAGCTTCGCCTTCCGGGTCGGGGAAGACGATATCGAGGCGGGCTTCGACCTCTTCCTCGACGATGTTCATGATCGTCTCCCGGCTATCGACGGCCTTGAGGGCACGGTTGCGTAGTCCGTAGATGATCTGGCGCTGCTGGTTGAGCACGTCGTCGTACTGCAGCAGGCGCTTACGCATCGAATAGTTCTGACCTTCGACGCGCTTCTGGGCGGTGCCGATCGAGTGGTTGAGGAACGGGTGCTCGAGCGGCTCGCCTTCCTTGAAGGACTTCTCGAGCATCGAGGAAATGATGCCCGCGTTGGCGAACAGGCGCATGAGGTCATCCTCAAGGGAGACGAGGAAGCGGGAACGGCCGGGGTCGCCCTGACGGGAGCAACGGCCACGGAGCTGGCGGTCGACGCGGCGGACTTCATGGCGTTCGGTCGCGACGACGTAGAGGCCGCCGAGTTCGCGGACGCCTTCGCCTAGTTTGATGTCGGTGCCGCGACCGGCCATGTTGGTGGCGATGGTCACCGCGCCGAGCTGGCCGGCCATCGAGACGATGTCGGCTTCGGCCTCGTGGTGCTTGGCGTTGAGGATCTTGTGCGGGACCTTGGCCATCGCGAGCATGCGGCCGAGGGTTTCGGAGGCCTCGACGGAGGCGGTGCCGACGAGGACGGGCTGTCCGCGCTTGTGGGCTTCAGCGATCTCCTTGATGGCAAACTGGTACTTCTCCTTGCGGGTCTTGAAGACGATATCGTTATCGTCGATGCGGATGCACGGACGGTGCGTCGGGATGGCGACGACGGTCAGGCGGTAGATGTCGTTGAACTCGGAAGCTTCGGTCTCGGCGGTGCCGGTCATGCCCGCGAGCTTCTGGTACATGCGGAAGTAGTTCTGAATCGTGACCGTCGCGTAGGTCTTGTTTTCCTTCTCGAGCGCGACGCCTTCCTTGGCTTCGACGGCCTGGTGGAGGCCGTCGGACCAGCGGCGACCTTCCATGATGCGCCCGGTGTTTTCGTCGACGATCTTCACCTTGCCCTCATGGACGACGTACTGCTTGTCCTTTTCGTAGAGCGCGTAGGCCTTGAGGAGCTGGCCGATGGCATGGATATCTTCGGAAGCCTGGGCGTAGGCGACTTCGGCTTCGGTGCGGAGTTCGGCGCGGCGTTCGTGGGTCAGCGACTCGTCGTTATCGAGCTCGACGTAGCGGCTCGGTAGGTCGGGCAGCACGAACGCATCGGGTTCGCCGGGGCGGAGCGTGTCGCGGCCGAGCTGGGAAAGGTCGGCCTCGTGGTTACGTTCGCTGATGGAGAAGTAGAGGCGTTCCTTGAGGTGGAAGCGGCGGTCCTTCTCGATTTCGGAGGCGAGCACGCCTTCGTGCTTTTCGAGCAGCTTGCGCCAGCGGCCGTTCTCCATCAGGCGGAGGAAGATGCGGTTGCGCGGCATGCCGTGGGCGGCGAGCCAGAGCTTGTCGAGGCTGTCAGCGGAAGGCTCCTTGTTCTCGCCGAGCTTCTCGAGTTCCTCGCGGGCCTCGTTCATCAGGCGGGTGACGAGGCGGATCTGCAATTCGACCAGGCCGGCGACGGGCTGGCGCAGGCGCGGGAAGGCGGGCTCGCGTTCTTCGGCGACGGGGCCGGAGATGATCAGCGGGGTGCGCGCCTCGTCGATCAGGATGGAGTCGATTTCGTCGACGATGCAGAAGTAGTGATCGCGCTGGACCTGCTCGTCGGGCGCGAGGGCCATGCCGTTATCGCGCAGGTAGTCGAAGCCGAACTCTGAAGCGGTGCCGTAGGTGATATCGCAACCATAGGCGGCCTTACGTTCGTCGCCCGGCATCTGGTTCTGGATGCAACCGACCGTGAGGCCGAGCCAGCGGTAGAGATGACCCATCCACTCCGAGTCGCGGCGGGCGAGGTAGTCGTTGACGGTGACCAGCTGGCAGTTCTTGCCGGTCAGGGCGTTGAGGTAAAGGGGCAGGGTAGCGACGAGGGTCTTGCCTTCGCCGGTCGCCATCTCGGCGATCTTGTTCTGGTGGAGGGCGATGCCGCCGACGAGCTGGACGTCGAAATGGACCATCTCCCAAGGCAACTCATGCTCGCAGACGGTGGCAGTGGTGCCGCAGAGACGGCGGGCGGCGTTCTTGACGACGGCGAAAGCCTCCGGGAGGAGGGCGTCCAGGGATTCACCCTTGGCGTGGCGATGCTTGAACTCCTCGGTCTTGGCGCGGAGCTGGTCGTCCGACAGTTTCTGGTACTCGGTTTCGAGGGCGTTGATCCGCTTGACGAGGGGCGCGCACTTGCGGAGGAATTTCCGGTGGTGGCTGCCCGCGAAGAGCTTGAGGATGCTGAGAAACATGGGTCCGGGAGCGAGAGGTAGCAAACCCCGACCCCACCCCCCGGGGCAAGCCTTGACTCGGGTTGTTCACATCGGGTTTTCCGCCTTGCGGCTGTGCTCCCGGCCTCAAGATGGGTTATGACCATGGCTGAAAACGTCCTTATCCTCGGTACCGGCTGCGCCGGCCTTACCGCCGCAATCTACGCCGCCCGTGCCGGCCTCACTCCGTTGGTGCTCGAGGGCGGCCAGCCCGGCGGCCAGCTGACCACGACCTCCGAGGTCGAGAACTTCCCGGGCTTCATCCACGGCGTGGATGGCAACGAGCTCATCACGAACATGAAGGGCCAAGCCGAACGCTTCGGCGCGAAGTTCGCCTGGGATCGTATCGACTCCGTCGACTTCTCCGGTCCGATCAAGAAGCTCAAGGGCGGCGAAGCCACCTATGAAGCCAAGGCGGTGATCATCGCCACCGGCGCCTCGCCCCGTCACCTGGGCATCCCCGGTGAAATGCATTATTACGGCGGCAACGGCGTGACCACCTGCGCGACTTGCGATGGCGCCTTCTACCGCAACGTCCCGGTCGCCGTCGTCGGCGGCGGCGACTCCGCCTGCGAAGAAGCCCTCTTCCTCACCCGTTTCGCTTCTAAGGTCTACCTCGTCCACCGCCGCGATAGCTTCCGCGCTTCCGATATCATGGTGCAGCGCGTGAAGGCCCACGAGAAGATCGAGCTCGTCCTTAACGTCAGCCCGACCGAAATCCTCGGTGACGAGAAGGTCCACACCCTGCGCGTCGTCGAGAAGTCCGGCGCCGTCCGTGACCTCGGCGTGAAGTGCGTCTTCGTTGCCATCGGCCACGTGCCCAATTCCCAGGCCTTCACGCCGGCCCTCGAGGTCGACGCCGGCGGTTATTTCGTCGCTGGTGACAACACCGTTAGCACCAATATTCCCGGGGTCTTTGTCGCTGGGGATTGCTCGGACCACGTCTATCGTCAGGCCATCACCGCCGCTGGCATGGGTTGCCGCGCCGCCATCGAAGCCGAACGCTGGTTGGCGGGACTCTGAGCCTTGCGACGGAGTCGCAAGGCCTAGGTATTAGCGGTTGGCGGTTAGCGGTTGGGAAAATGCATTGAGGTAGGGATGCGATGACATCGCATCCGTCGGTTTTAGGTAGGGCGGCGATTGCTATCGCCGCCGTTCGAGACCGCAGGGTGGGGCATGCTCGGGATCTCATCCGCCGACTCCCGATGCCGATAGCCGATGGCTGAAATACCGACTCCCGAATGGCCGATGCCCTGGTGGCCGTCACCCGTCACCTTTGTCTTGGTTGTAGTTAGGTAGGGCCGAGCATCCCTGCTCGGCCGCGGCTGACCAAGGGTGGTCAGCCCTACCAAAAACAAAGGGCGCTTACGCGCCCCTGTTCAATCACCTGTCCCTAGCCCTAGCCCTAGCCCTCGAAATAATCCCTTCGGGATTATTTCGTCAAAATCTCCATCGCCGACTTCTTCTGCGGGATGAAGGGCAACACGTGCTCGGTGTACGGCACGATGACGTCGAGGAGGTAAGGTCCGTCGTGATCAAGCATCTCGCGCATGGCGGCGCGGAGGTCTTCACGCTTCATGACCTGGCGGGCCTTGATGCCGAAGCCGTTGGCGATCTTGACGAAATCAGGGTAGAGGCCGGCCGGGTTATCGGGAGAGCCGATATTGGTGGCGTCGCCGAGAATCGTGTGGCCGCGGGTGCCGGAGTAGAAGCGGTCTTCCCACTGCACGACCATGCCGAGGTGCTGGTTGTTGAGGATGAGGATCTTCGCGTTGATCTTCTCGATCTTCATGCACGCGAGTTCCTGGATGTTCATCAGGAACGAGCCGTCGCCATCGATGTCGATGACTTGGACGTCCGGATTCGCGACCTTGGCGCCGATGGCGGCCGGGAGGCCGAAGCCCATGGTGCCGGCACCCAGCGAGCTGATGAAGCGGCGGGGTTCGTTGAAGCGGTAATACTGCGGAGCCCACATCTGGTGCTGGCCGACGCCGGTGGCGATGATGGCCTTGCCCTTGGTTTCTTCGAAGAGGACTTCGATGGCTTCCTGCGGGAGGATGTGCTTGGTCTTGCGCTCGTAGCTGAACGGATACGGGTGCTCTTTCTTCCAGCCGTTGATGGTCTCGTACCACTTCTTCAGGTCAGGCTTCTTGAAGCCCTTCTTGGCGAGCGTGACCATGCGGCCGAGCGCGTGCTTGATGTCGGAGTGGATCGGGTAGTCCGCGAACTTGTTCTTCTGGTGCTCCGAACGGTCGATGTCGATGTGGACGATCGTGGCGTCAGGGGCGAACTTCTCGATGGCACCGGTGATACGGTCGTCGAAACGCGCGCCCATGGTGATGAGGAGGTCGCTCTTGCAGACGGCCCAGTTGCCGGCGACGGTGCCGTGCATGCCGTACCAGTAAAGGGACTGCGGATGGTCGCAGGGGAAGGCGCCGAGGCCCATCAGCGTGGACGCGACGGGGATGCCGGTGGCTTCAGCGAAGGCGCGGAGCTCCTTGTGGGCGTCGCCGGAAAGGATGCCGCCGCCGATGTAGAGCGCAGGCTGCTTGGACTTCTCGATGAGGCGCAGGACCTGCTCCAGCTCGCTGTCGGCGCACTTCGGAGGCGTCGGCAGGCCGGGGATGGAAACGTCGTCAGGATTCTTCGGGAAGACCGGGACCCACTCGTGCTGCTGGATGTCCTTCGGGATGTCGATCACCACGGGGCCCGGACGGCCGGTGGTGGCGATCTTGAAGGCCTTGTACATGATGCTCGGCAACTCGTTGTAATCGAGGACGAGGAAGGAGTGCTTCACGATCGGCAGGGTCATGCCGTAGAAGTCGGTTTCCTGGAAGGCGGCGCGACCGATGAACTGCTGGTAGACCTGGCCGGTGATGCAGACCAGCGGGATGCTGTCCATGTGCGCATCGGCGATCGCGGTGACGAGGTTCGTCGCGCCAGGGCCGGAGGTCGCCATGCACACGCCGGGCTTGCCGGTCGAACGGGAATAGCCGTGCGCCATGAAGGCGCCGCCCTGCTCGTGGCGAGGCAGGATGGTGCGGATTTTCTTGGAGCGGACGAGGCCATGGTGGAGCTCCATCGAGGCGCCGCCTGGGTAAGCAAAGATCGTGTCGACGCCGAGGTTCTCGAGGCAGCGGACCATGACATCGCAACCGCGCATTTTGACGCCGGTCTTGGCCGAGACGGCCGAGGGGGCGGTGGCGGTGGACTTCTTAGCGGCGTTCTTTTTGGGCATGGTCTTAGGGGGCAGGTCGAGCCTGCAGGGAATGGGTTAGAAAAGGAAGCGGGCTAACGGGGGCAAGTGTGAATAAGTGGGGCTAAACAAGGCCCCCAAAGGGCCAGGGCTAGGGCTAGGGCCAGGGACAGGTAATTAATGCCTAATTTTAAGCAAAAAGCCCCCTGCAGCCCTGTTTCCATCCTAGCCCTGGCCCTAGCCCTAGCCCAAGTTTACAGGTGTCGGATGCAATTCAACCCCGCCACCTGGATCGGGCCATGGATCGCCCCCTGGAGGTAAGCATGGGCGATGGTGACGGCTTCGGAGAGGCTCTTGCCCTTGGCGAGCTGGGCGGTGATGGCCGCCGAAAGGGTGCAGCCGCTACCATGGGTGTCCACGTGGGGGGCGCGGCGGGCCTGGAAGACCTTGGTCTCGCCGGTCGGCCAGGCGAGGCAGTCCGTGAGGTCGTCGCCTTCGGCATGGCCGCCCTTGAGCAGGAACGGTACGCCATAGGCCTTGGCGAGCTCGAGCGCCTCGTCGGTGCCGCCGAGCGATTTCCGTCCGAGAAGAATCGTGGCTTCGTCGAGGTTCGGTGTGACCACGGCGGCGAGCGGGATGAGCCGCGTGCGCACCGCGGCGATGGCGTCCGGAGCGAGCAGGGTGGCGCCGCTCGAAGCGACCATGACGGGGTCGACGACGGCGGGGATGCCGGAAGCTTTGATAAAGCCAGCGACGGCGATCACGATCTCGGCGTTGAGCAGCATGCCGGTCTTGAGGGCCTTCGGATGGAAGTGGGCCGCGACCTGCGCGCACTGCTCGACGACGAAGGCCGCGGGGCTGGCCTGGATGCCGGAGACGCCGCGCGGATTCTGCGCGGTGAGGCACGTGATAGCGGTCGTTCCGAACACACCCTGCGAAGCAAAAGTGAGCAGGTCGGCCTGAATGCCGGCGCCCGCTCCGCTGTCGGATCCGGCGATGCTGAGGGCGACGGGAAGTTCGCGGCTAGAGGCGGAGGTGTTCATTCTTCATCAGCGGGGCAGGCTGATTATATTGATAGGTAAGTCGAATATCCGCTTGTCGCAAGGACTTACCAGACTGATAAATCCGACGCGTCAATTTCCTGTGAGCACCTCTGAGACCCAGTCCTCCGCCCGTCCTTCCGAAGACGCCATGCTCGGCTTGGAGCGCTTGGTCGTTGGCCGGGAGTGCAATGGTTTCGACCGCCTCACGCCGGCCCGCAAGGCGCGCGCCTTCGCCGAACTGGTTCACCTCGGCTACGCCTACGGTAAGGTCGAGGACCTCGCCGGCCAGGACTTCCCGAACGTCTCCGATCCAGCGCGTCAGCTCCCGTGGCCGCCGTCTCCTTCGCTCCTCCCGCTCTGGACGCAGCCGCCAAGAAGGGTAACAAGGGCATTACGTTTCTCTGGGTCTTCGTCGCCCTCGCCGCGGCGCTGTTTGGTTGTCTGTTCCTGATGTTCAAGGCGTCGGGCAGCTGAGCCTTCGGACTCGCTTTTCATCTCGGCGCAAAAAAGGGGCGCACCTCGCGGTGCGCCCCTTTGCTTGGCCGTGTCGGCCGGCTTACTTCTTAGCAGCGCGCTTCTCTTCGATCGCGGCCTGGGCAGCGGCGAGGCGAGCGACCGGCACGCGGTAAGGCGAGCAGGAGACGTAGTTCAAGCCCACGCGGTGGCAGAACTTGACGGACTCGGGTTCGCCGCCGTGTTCGCCGCAGATGCCGAGCTTGATGTCGGGACGGGTCTTGCGGCCCTTCTCGATGGCGATCTGGACGAGCTGGCCGACGCCGGTCTGGTCGAGCGTGGCGAACGGGTTCTTCTTGAAGATCTCGTTCTCGGTGTAGGCGCCGAGGAAGTTACCCATGTCGTCGCGGGAAACGCCGAGAGCGGTCTGGGTGAGGTCGTTCGTACCGAAGCTGAAGAACTCGGCGGTGTGCGCGATTTCGTCGGCGGTGAGGGCGCCGCGAGGGACTTCGATCATCGTGCCCACGGAGTAGGCGATCTTGACCTTCTGTTCCTTCTGCACTTCGGCGGCGACGCGGTGGATGACTTCGACCTGGAGGTCGAGCTCACGCTTGAAGCCGACGAGAGGCACCATGACTTCGGGCTTCACCTTGATGCCCTTCTTCTGGACCGCGGCAGCGGCTTCGAAGATGGCGCGAGCCTGGGTCTCGGTGATTTCCGGGTAAGCGATGCCGAGGCGGCAACCGCGGTGACCGAGCATCGGGTTGAACTCGTGCAGGGCGGCGACGCGGGCGATGACTTTCTCGGTCTTGATGCCGAGCTTCTTCGCGAGGGCGGCCTGGGACTTTTCGTCGTGCGGCACGAACTCGTGGAGGGGCGGGTCGAGGAGGCGGATCGTGGCGGGCAGGCCGTTGAGGGCCTTGAAGATGCCGGTGAAGTCCGCGCGCTGGTACGGCAGGATCTTCGCGAGGGCCTTCTTGCGGCCTTCGACGGTGTCAGCGAGGATCATCTCACGGACGGCGTCGATGCGGTCGCCTTCGAAGAACATGTGCTCGGTGCGGGTGAGGCCGATGCCCTGGGCGCCGAACGCGAGAGCCTGGGCGGTCTGCTCAGGATTGTCGGCGTTGGTGCGGACCTGCAGGCGGGTGGCCTGCGAGCACCACTTCATCAGCTGGACGTAGTTCTTGTACTTCTCGGTCTTCTGCGCGGCCTTGTCGTTGTTGAGCAGGCCGGAGACGATTTCCGAAGGAGCGGTCTTGATCTGACCGGCGTAAACCGTGCCAGCCGTGCCGTCGATGGAGAGGAAGTCGCCTTCCTTGAAGGTGTGACCAGCGATGGTCGTCGTCTTCTTGTCGTAGTCGATCGAGACGGCGGCGGCACCACAGACGCAGACCTTGCCCATCTGGCGGGCGACGAGAGCGGCGTGCGAGGACACACCACCGCGAGCGGTGAGGATGCCTTCGGCGGCGATCATGCCACGGAGATCTTCCGGGGAGGTTTCGACGCGGACGAGGAGGACCTTCTCGCCCTTCTCGGCGGCGATGACGGCGCGCTCGGCGTTGAAGTAGATCTTACCGGTGGCGGCACCAGGGCCGGCCGGGAGACCGGTGGCGATGGCCTTGGCCTTCTTGACTTCAGCGAGGTCGAAGATCGGGGCGAGCAGCTGTTCGAGCTGGTCGGCCGGGTTGCGCATGATGGCGGTTTCCCAGTCGATGAGCTTTTCCTTCACCATGTCGGCGGCGAACTTCAGCGCGGCGGCGGCGGTGCGCTTGCCGTTACGCGTCTGGAGCATGTACAGCTTACCTTCCTGGACGGTGAACTCGATGTCCTGGACGTCCTTGAAGTGCTTCTCGAGGGTCTGGCGGACCTTCATGAGCTGGGCGTAGCTCTGGGGCATCACGGCCTTGAGCTTGCTGACCGGCTCAGGGGTGCGCACGCCGGCGACGACGTCTTCGCCCTGGGCGTTGATGAGGAATTCGCCGTAGAACTCGTCCACGCCGTTGGCGGGGTTACGGGTGAAGGCGACGCCGGAGCCGGACTTTTCGCCGGTGTTGCCGAACACCATGGCCTGCACGTTGACGGCGGTGCCCCACTCGGCGGGGATGTTGTACTTGCGGCGATAGACGATCGCGCGGTCGTTCATCCAGGAAGAGAACACGGCACCGGCGGCGCCGTTCAGCTGCTCCCACGGGCTGTTCGGGAAGACCTTGCCGGTGCGGGCCTTGACGAGGGCCTTGAAGCGCTTGACGAGCTCCTGCTGGTCTTCGGCGGTGAGGGCGGAGTCTTCGATGTCGGACTTGTACTTCTTGTGCTTGAATTCTTCGATGACCGTCTCGAACGGTTCATGGTCTTCGCCTTCGCGCTTCTGCACGCCGAGGACGACGTCGCCGTACATCTGGATGAAGCGGCGGTAGCAATCCCAAGCGAAGCGGGCGTTGCCGGTGGCCTTGGCGAGAGCGACGACGGAGTCGTCGTTGAGGCCGAGGTTGAGGATGGTGTCCATCATGCCCGGCATCGAATCGCGAGCGCCCGAGCGGACGGCGACGAGGAGGGGCATGCCGGAGGTGGCGCCGAACTGGGTGCCCATGATCTTCTCCATGTTCTTCACGCCGGCTTCCATCTGAGACTGGAGGGAAGCGGGGTAGGTACGCTTGTTGGCGTAGTAGTAGGTGCAGACTTCGGTCGTGACCGTGAAGCCGGGAGGCACCGGGAGACCGATGCGGGTCATTTCGGCGAGGTTAGCGCCCTTGCCGCCGAGCAGGGCCTTCATCGAGCCGTTGCCGTCAGCTTTGCCGTCGCCCCAGGTGTAAACGACCTTGGTCGACTTGGCGGATTTGGAGGTATTCTTGGTGTTTTTAGCCATGGTAAAAGGGGTGTGGGAAGGGAGGGGAGGGTGAAAACGTGAAGGGCAAAAGAAGGGGAATGGCGGCAGGGGTGTCAATGGCGGACGGGCCCCGTCCGACCCGGCGGTTAGCGGTTGGCGGTTAGAGCCGCCAAGTCGCAAAGGGAGACCGGAAATCGGAAAGTTAGCTTCGGCTGCTAAGTAAATGCCCGGTCCAAGCATCCGGTTTCCGGTCGTACCCCTTGAGCTTGGTCCTGTGCCTCAGGGTAGGGATGACCGGCCCGGTCATCCGTGGGCGCGCGGGCCGCACGCCCCTACCTGGCCACCCGCTACCCGGCCCTGCCACCCGCCACTTGTGCACCTCTGCATGCGGCTCCGCCGCATCTGAGCCTCCGAGCCTCTGGTCAACTGATCAACTAGTGTGCGCGCGGCTCCACCGCCCGTGAATCGTCTCTCCTTGCCCTCCCGCCCCCACCCGCAACAAGGTTGGGCTGACTTCATGAAGCGCCTTTTCGTCGAGAAGAAACCCGATTTCCGGTCCGAAGCCGACCATCTCCTGCATGACCTGCGGGACTCGCTCCGCCTCCCGGGCCTGAAAAGCCTGCGTATCCTCCAGCGTTACGACGTCGAGGGCGCCACGGAGGCCGCCCTCCGCCAGGCGATCCCGACGGTCTTCGCCGAGCCGCCCGTCGACGACGTGACGGAAGAATGCTTCCCGCTCGCCGCCCATGAGACGGCCTTCGCGGTCGAGTTCCTGCCCGGCCAGTTCGACCAGCGCGCCGATTCGGCCGCGCAGTGCCTCCAGATCGTCTCCGGTGGCGAACGCCCGGTCGTCGCCGCGGCCCGCACCTTCGTCGTCAGCGGCGCCTCGCCCGAAGAGCTGAAGCGCATCAAGGCCTACCTGATCAATCCGGTCGACTCCCGCGAAGCCGACCTCGCCAAGCCCGCCTCGCTCCGTCGCGCCGCGCCCTCGCCGGCCGCGGTCGCTTCGCTCCCGGGCTTCCTCACGAAGGACGTCACCGCCCTCGCCGCCCTCCGCAAGGAGCTCGGCCTCGCGATGTCCGACGCCGACCTGCAGTTCTGCCAGGCCCACTTCCGCGACCAGGCCCGCCGCGAGCCGACGATCACGGAGATCAAGCTGCTCGACACGTATTGGTCCGACCACTGCCGCCACACGACCTTCCTCGCCGAACTGAAGTCGGTCGAGTTCGCGGATTCGCCTTTGCTGGCGCCCTTCAAAGCCTCGTGGGAACGCTACCAGGCGGTGCGCCTCGGCCTCAACCGCCAGGGCAAGCCGGTCTGTCTGATGGACATCGCGACCATCGCCGGCCGCGAACTGAAGCGCACGGGCAAGCTCGACGACATGGAAGACTCCGAAGAGGTGAACGCCGCTTCGATCGTCGTCCCGGTCGAGATCGACGGCCGCGTCCAGGAGTGGCTGGTGATGTTCAAGAACGAGACGCATAACCACCCGACGGAGATCGAGCCCTTCGGCGGCGCGGCCACCTGTCTCGGCGGCGCGATCCGCGACCCTCTTTCCGGCCGCTCCTACGTGTATCAGGCGATGCGCGTGACGGGCGCCGGCGATCCGCTCACGCCTTACGAGCAGACGCTCCCGGGCAAGCTCCCGCAGCGCAAGATCACCACCGGCGCGGCCGCCGGCTACTCCTCTTACGGCAACCAGATCGGTCTCGCGACCGGCCTGGTCTCCGAACACTACCACCCGGGCTACGTGGCCAAGCGCATGGAGATCGGCGCGGTCGTCGCCGCGGGTCCCCGTGATTGCGTGCGCCGCGAGGTGCCGACCCCGGGCGACGTCATCGTGCTCGTCGGTGGCCGCACCGGCCGCGACGGCGTGGGTGGCGCGACGGGTTCCTCGAAGGAACACACCGAGACGGCCCTCCAGAATTCCGCCGAGGTCCAGAAGGGCGACGCCCCGACCGAGCGCAAGCTGCAGCGTCTCTTCCGCGATCCGGCCGTCAGCCGCCTGATCAAGCGTTGCAATGACTTCGGCGCCGGCGGCGTCTCCGTCGCCATCGGCGAGCTCGCCCCTTCGCTCCATATCCACCTCGACCGCGTGCCGCTCAAGTATGACGGCCTCGATGGTTCCGAGATCGCGCTGTCCGAATCGCAGGAACGCATGGCCGTCGTCCTCGAGCCCAAGGACGTCCCCGCCTTCCTCGCCGCCGCCCGCCGCGAGAACCTCGAAGCGGTGCAGGTCGCCGACGTCACCGACTCCGGTCGCCTGATCATGGAATGGCGCGGCCAGCGCGTCGTCGACATCGCCCGCGACTTCCTCGACACCAACGGCGTGACGCAGACCGCGTCCGCGAAGGTGCTCGCGCCCGACGCTTCGAAGAATCCCTTCCAGTCCGGCTCCGCGCCGACGGCTGACGATCTCCTGAAGGCCGTCTCGGCTCTCCCGAACGCCGCCCAGCGCGGCCTGGTCGAGCGCTTCGACGCCTCGATCGGCGCCAACACGGTGCTGCATCCTTTCGGTGGCGCGACGCAGTCGACCCCGCAGGAAGCGATGGCCGCCAAGCTGCCGGTCCTCGGCGGCGAGACGGACGTCTGCACGATCATGGCCTACGGTTTCAATCCCGTGGTCGCCCAGTGGTCTCCCGGCCACGGCGCGGTCTGCGCGGTGGTGGAATCGCTCGCCCGCCTGACCGCCGCCGGCGGCGATCCGGCCCGCGCGCGCCTGACGCTCCAGGAATATTTCGAAAAGCTCGGCCAGGATTCCTCCCGCTGGGGCAAGCCGCTCGTGGCGCTCCTCGGCGCGCTCGAAGCGCAGCTCGAGTTCGGTACGGCCGCCATCGGCGGCAAGGACAGCATGTCGGGCTCCTTCAAGGACCTCGACGTCCCGCCCACGCTCGTCTCCTTCGCCATCGTCCCCGGCAAGGCCAGCCACGTCATCTCCGCCGAGTTCAAGCAGGCCGGCTCCACGGTCGTGGTCGTCGACGTGCCCCGCACGTCCGCGCTGCTGCCTGACCTGCAGGTCGCCCGCGAGCGCCTCGCCGCCATCCACGCCCTCGTCAAGGCCGGCAAGGTCCGCGCCGCCGCCGCGGTCCGCCAGGGCGGCATCGGCCACGCGCTGACCCGCATGTCCTTCGGCAACCGCCTCGGCGTCACGCTCGCCGCCGCGCCCGCCGCCGACTTCCTGATCCCCGCCTACGGTTCCGTCGTGCTCGAAGTCGCTTCGGCCGCCGACCTCGGCGCGCTCCCGCATCGCGTGCTCGGCCAGACCAACGCCGACGCCAAGATCGCCTGGCCCGGCGCGTCCGTCGCCGTCGCCGACCTCCTCGCCGCGCACGAAGGCGTGCTCGAGTCCGTCTTCCCGACCAAGGCCAGCGAGCCGCAGGGCACGCCCGCCCCGATCAGCTTCACCGTCCGCTCCGGCCTCAAGCCCAAGGTCCGCGTCGCCAAGCCGCGCGTGATCATCCCGGTCTTCCCCGGCAGCAATTGCGAATACGACACCGCCCGCGCGTTCCGTCTCGCCGGCGCCGAGCCCGAGATCCTCGTGCTGCGTAATCTCGACGCCGCCGGCCTCGGCGAATCGCTCAAGGCCCTCGCCGACGCCATCTCCCGCTCGCAGATCCTCATGATCCCCGGCGGCTTCTCCGCCGGTGACGAACCGGATGGCTCCGGCAAGTTCATCGCCGCCGTCATCAAGGCCCCCATCGTGCGTGACGCCGTCATGGAGCTGCTCAAGAACCGCGACGGCCTCGCGCTCGGCATCTGCAACGGCTTCCAGGCCCTCATCAAGACCGGCCTCGTGCCCGTATGGTGAGATCCGCGACGTCGATGCTTCCGCTCCGACGCTCTTCCATAACCGCATCGCCCGCCACATCTCGCGTTACGCCCATACCCGCGTCGCCTCGGTCAAGTCGCCGTGGCTCGCGCGCATGGACGTCGGCCAGGTGCACACCATCCCGCTCTCGCACGGCGAAGGCCGCTTCACCGCGCCTGCGTCCGTCATCGCCGACCTCGTCAAGAACGGCCAGGTCGCCTTCCAGTATTGCGATGCCGCCGGCGCGCCCTCGAACCGCATCGAGTTCAATCCCAACGGATCGCTCGAAGCCGTCGAAGGCATCACCAGCCCGTGCGGACGTGTCCTCGGCAAGATGGGCCACACCGAACGCGCCGGCGCCAACGTCGCCAAGAACATCCCCGGCAACAAGCACCAGCCCCTCTTCCAAGGCGGCGTGGACTACTTCGCTTAAGCGCTAACCCGGTAGGGATGCGATGACATCGCATCCGCTGCCTCTCAGGGTAGGGACAGCACCACGTGCTGTTCTTTTCCTTTGGTAGGCGGTGGCCTTATCTTGCCTTTCGGAGGAAGTGGGCTTCGTAGTTTGCGGAAGGCACTGATACGGGCGTCACAGTTGTGGTAGAGCTTGAGTTGCCCCCGTATGTAGTTGCCGTTCCGGAGAACTGATTCCCGTAAGAGCTGCCGGTGATGTAAGTTTGTCCTGGCTGCTGGGTCGTGTGAGTCTGGGCGTAAAGATAGGTCTTCGTATGTTCGCCCGATCTCCAATATACGACAACGTCAGCTCCTTTACTTTCCCCTAGGGATTGGAGTTCGTCGCTCGTGACGTTACCGTTTTTCCAGAATGATGAGATGCCGACCGTCGTGTAACCTTTAGCGTAGTAGTCCTGGAGTTCCTTCCCGTCGGCTGAATAGATTAATTTTGTGGCTCCCGAGTATGTGGACGTAAGGCCATGCGACGTGTCGGTGTAGTATTGAGACCAAGGCGAACATCCGGTCGCCAAGAAGACGACTGCAGCCATGCAGACCATTGTGCCCAATTTATTAATCACGGTATGTATTGGTTTTAGGAGGTTTTCTTCTTTTTAGGCGCTTTCTTCTTTCCCGCGGGAAGCTTCCCTTCGGCGATATCCTTGCGCATCGAGGCTACGGTATCGTTTCCGACCTTACGAATCAGGTCCATGAAGCTGAGGGCCTCAGGGGCTAGTGCGGGCTTCTTGTTCTGCTTGGTCATTTTATCGAGTAACGTTGATGCGATAGTCAATCATGAGGCCTTCGGCATTGAACTCGAAGCGCAGTTCATCGGCAGTCCTGTAAATAGCGTAAGCATTCCCTCTGACCCCTGCTTCGAAGTGATACTCCCAGACTTCGATGCCTTCGATGGCCATCTTCGACTTAGGTACGCCGAAGCGGCTTAACACGTCTTTCCGGGTCCATGTCTTGAGTTTGGGGCGAATTTCAGCGTCGTATTGCTCCACTACGCTGTCTGCAGCGTTTTGGTAAGGATTCATGCAGCCCGTGCCGGCAATTAGGGTGAAGCAGGCCAATGTCGTATTGAGTACGGTTTTCATCGTAAGAGTTTATTCAAGCCGCCCAGTCCTTGCAGAGCAGTTCGGCCTGGAGGAGGATGGTTTGGACGGCGGCGTCCTGGAAGTCGGGCGGGTAGCCGTAATGCTTGAGAATACGTTTAACGGTTACGCGGATAGAGGCCCGGGCTGACTCCCGCATGGTCCAGTCGATGGTGGTGCTCTGGCGGACCTTGGTGACGAGTTCGGCGGCGATGACCTTGAGCTTGTCGTCGCCCATGGCCCGGACGGCGCTCTCGTTGTTCGCGAGGGCGTCATAGAAGGCTATCTCCTCCTCGGTCATCTTGAGCTTCTCGCCGCGCTCGGCGGCGGTCCGGACGTCTCGGGCGAGATTTAGCAGTTCCTCGAGCACCTCTTGAGTCGTGATAGCCCGGTTATGGTAGGCGTTGAGGGTCTTCTTGAGCATCTCGCTGAAGAGCTGCCCCTGGACGGCGTTACGACCGGACCGGAGCTTGATCTCCCCGGTAAGGAGTTTGGCCAGGAGTTCGGCGGCGACGTTCTTGTGCTTCATCCCTTGGACTTCCTTGAGGAACTCCTCGGACAGGATCGAGATGTCCGGCCTCTTGAGGCCAGCCGCGGCGAAGACGTCGATGACCTGGCCGTCGGCGACGACCGCCCGGGAGACGAGCTGCTGAATCGCGGCCTCGAGGTCGACGTCTTTGCCCTCGCTGTCCGCCCGCTTGGTCAGCTGGGCTTGGATGGCCTGGAAGTAGGAGACCTCGTCTCGGATGCTCCTTGCGAAGTCGGACGTGGCGCAGAGGGCGAAGGCCTTGGATAGGTTGCCGATGATCGCCACGAAGCGCTTCTTGCCGTCCTGCTGGGCGAGGATGTGTTCCTGGCCGGCCGGGATGAGGGCCAGACGTTGAGCCGGGGCGCCGTTGAGCCAGGCTGCGTAGTCAAACCCGTGGAACATACCCTTAGCCTGTTCGTAGTAGGTCTGGAGGGCTTTCACGGCCTCCGCTGCGTCGATACTGGGGCTGCCCTGGCCGCCGCTCTCGGTGTAGGTCGAGAGGGCCTGCTTCAGCTGATCGGCTAGACCGAGGTAATCGACCACCAGGCCGCCCGGCTTGTCCTTGAAGACGCGGTTCACGCGGGCGATAGCCTGCATGAGTCCGTGGCCGCGCATGGGCTTGTCGGCATACATCGTGCTCAGGCAGGGTGCGTCGAATCCCGTCAGCCACATGTCGCGCACGATGACGATAGAGAAGGGGTCCTTGGGGTCGCGGAAGCGCAAGGCCAGCTCGCGGCGGCGCTGCTTGTTGCGGATGTGGTGCTGCCACTCGGGGCCGTCGTCGGCCGACCCGGTCATGATGATCTTGGCGACGCACTTCTTGCCGGACTCGGAGTCGTCCTTGTCCTCGGGGTGGCCGGCCCACTGGGGACGCAGCTTGATGATGGCGTCTAGCAGGTCCACGCAGACCCGGCGGCTCATGCAGACAATCATGGCCTTCCCCTTGATGGCCTCCTGGCGGCGCTCGTAGTGGTCGACTATGTCCTGAGCGATGAGGGCGATGCGCTCCGGGGCGCCGACCAGTGCTTCCAGGGCGGCCCACTTGGACTTCAGCTTCCGCTTCTTGTCCTCGTCCTCACCTTCGGTGACTTCCTCGAAGTCGTCATCGATCTCGGTCAGCTTGGTGTCCTTGAGGCCCAGCTTGGCCACGCGGCTCTCGTAGTAGATTGGTACCGTGGCGCCGTCGGCCACGGCCTTCTGGATGTCGTAGATGCTGATGTAGTCACCGAACACCCCTCGGGTATTGGCGTCGGTCTTCTCGATGGGGGTGCCGGTGAAGCCGATGAAGGAGGCGTTCGGCAGGGCATCGCGCATGTTGCGGGCGAAGCCGTCGATGAGGTCGTATTGGCTGCGGTGGGCTTCGTCGGCGATGACCACGATGTTCCGGCGGTCGGAGAGGGCCGGCATGCGCTCGCCTTTCTCTTGGGGCATGAACTTCTGGATGGTCGTGAAGACGACCCCGCCGCTGCCGACCTTAAGGAGATCGCGTAGCTGGTCGCGGCTGTCCGCCTGCTTGGGCTGCTGCCCGACAATCTCGAAGCAGCGGTCGAATTGTCCGAAGAGCTGGTCGTCGAGGTCGTTGCGGTCGGTCAGGACGACGACGGTCGGGTTCTCCATAGCCGGGTGCTTGGCGACCCGTCCGGCGTAGAAGAGCATCGAGAAGCTCTTGCCTGACCCTTGGGTATGCCAGACGACCCCTGCCTTGCGGTCGCCAGCCTTGGCGCTGGCACGGACCGTTTCCTCGACCGCCTTATTGACGGCATGGAACTGGTGGTAGCCGGCGATGATCTTAGTCGTGCGGCCCTTGTCGTCGTCCTCGTAGGTGACGAAGTGGCGGACTAGGTCTAGGACGCGGCTCTTGGCGAAGACGCCCTTGATGAGTACTTCCAGCTCGATGGAGCCTTTCTGCGCTTCTGTCTCGCCGTCGATGGTGCGCCAGACCTTGAACCATTCACGGTTGGCGGAGAGGGAGCCGATGCGGGCTTGGATGCCGTCGGAGATGACCAGCAGCTCGTTGTAGCGGAAGATCGCCGGTACCTGCTTCTTATAGGTCTGCAGCTGCTCGTAGGCCGACCAGATAGTCGCGTTCTCGTCGGTCGGGTTCTTGAGTTCGATGACTGACAGCGGGATCCCATTAACGAAGACCACAACGTCCGGGCGGCGGTTCACCTGGCCTTCGACCACCGTGAACTGATTAAGCGCCAGCCAGTCGTTGTTCTCGGTCTTGGCGAAGTCGACCAGTCGGACGTGATCGCCAGCGATGGATCCGTCAGTCCTTGGGTATTCCACCTCTACTCCGTCGCGAAGCATGGCGTGGAAACGCCGGTTCGCCGTTATGAGGTCCGGTCCGTCCACCCGCAGCACCTTGCGGAGGGCTTCCTCCTTGGCTTCGGCAGGGATGGAGGGGTTGAGCCTCTCGATTGCCGAGCGAAGGCGCTCAACTAGAAGCACGTCACCGTAGGTCTCGCGCTCAGCTCCAGTCTCGCCGGGGGCTAGGGTAGGGCCGTGTGCGATCTCATATCCCAACTCGCGGAACCAGCCCAAGGTGATGTCTTCGACTGTGCCTTCATTAAGGATCATTGCTAGCTGATAGACTCCAGGTTGAGGAACTTTTTGAAACGCATGTGCAGCGTTTCAAGTTGGTCACCAAAGTAAATCATCAGGGCGGCTTTTTCTTCCGCGAGCTGGCTTCTCCGCTCTCCGATTGGAAGATGGCCTTTTAGCTCTGAACTTTTTACGTTAAGTTCAACCCCTGCCTTGTATATCTCGAACAAGTAAGAGTGGGTTTCGTCACCGAAAAGAAAGATGCTTTCTCTGGTTTTTTGAAGCATCTCTACGGATCGCGCATGGTCGATGTCAGCATCCCTGACGGCTAGTGCGATATATTCGCTAACATGTAGGTAGATCTGAAGTCGACGTTCGTATAGCTTCAGTTTCTGTTCATCTCGGGTGGTCCTGTACTGTCTATAAGCGATGTAGATGGTAGCAAGGAGTCCGATTCCTGAAACTAAGACTGTGCCGAAGGGAATATTGAGTTGCGCGTGGTCGTGCATGTCAGATGTATCAGGTCGCTATTGCTAGAAGTTTAGGGAGTAGGGTGTCTCGAGTTGCCCCCAATGAGCGTGATTGTCTGTTGTTGGCTTCAATTGCCGAGAGAATAGGCGATATCTGTATGCTGAATTTCTCTAGCAGCGATTCATCTGGCAGGCAGAACCTGTATTTCGATAAGCCATCTCGAGGAAGCGCTAGAACGGTTGTTCCTGTCGAAAAACCCTCGGCGATCTCGCGGAATTCTGGCTTAAGTAGAGTGAAGAAAACATATTGTCGCCAGATTTCGTATCCAGGTTTGAATCGAGCAACAAAGGTGTGATGCGTGAATAGTATCTTTGATTCGCCCTCTAGCTTTGGTATGATTGCCGGGCTGCCAATGATAGTCCTTTTTTGGGTCATATCAGTGTTGGCGATCACAAGGTCGCCCTCTTTGATTAGGTGTCTTTCGCGATACTCTCCTGTATATCGCTTAATTCGTTCGGAATTGAATATTCCTCGTCCAGTAAAACAGCCTAAATTAATCATCGGTAATCCACCTTCGTCTGCTAGCCCTTCGCCTTTGTAGGAGAGGCCTTTGTCTATGTCGGCGATTTCGCTGAATAATGTTAGCGTCCAGCCTCTCGGGATGTCGCCAATCTCTGTTTCTACAAAGCTGTCGGGGAAAAGGTCCGCAGTGGCTTTGTCCATGCCAGCGGGCTGGCGTCCGGCGGCCTTGGCTTGGACCGGATCGAAGTCGACAAACCAGGACTTGAACAAGGCCATGGCCATCTGCTCAAGCGTCTCGTTCATCTTTCGGTTCAGTTCGATTTTATCGTCCAAGGCGCCGAGGATGCCCGCGATGCGCTTCTGCTCGGCAAGGGGGGCGACCAAGATCGGAATCCGTTTGATTACACCTTCATTCAGAGAGGGCATTGTTGTCCCTCCGGCATTTTGAAGCATCCAGTTCTGGTGCTGTTTTGTCAGGAACTGGTAGGCGATGAATCGAGGGTCGTAGCGACCATCTAATCTTAACCGTATTCCGTCGGACCCCAGAAAATACCCGGATTCATTCGCCCGAACAATTGCGCTTCTCTCGACTCCCCCTTTGCGTGCGAAGACGATGTCTCCTTCTTGAAGTAAATATTCTGGCATCCTGCCAGTCACTGCATCTGAAACCCTCGGCGTTTTTTCATGAAGAGTGATGCGGCCATGCCCGATTTCACCCACGGAGATTACCGGCACTCCGGCTTTGCCGTATTCAGATGATTTTAATTTAGTGCCAAAAGGACCTGTCTTAATGCTGGAATTAGAGGAAGCAACAAGCTCTCCGATTGTGGAAATATCACTCACCGTATCCGAGTTCTTTGAGGTTGAGCTTGATCAGCTTTTCTAGCTTAGCGGATTCAGAGAACTGGGTGTTCATTTCGGCTACCAAGCGAGGCATCTTAACTTCGTACGGTTCGCCGTCGTCTGCAACGTCTTCGGCGCCTACGTAGCGACCTGGGGTGAGGGCGTAGCCGTGCTTCTTGATTTCCTCGAGGTTCGAGGCTTTGCAGAAGCCGGCAACATCCTCGTATTTCGCCGATCCCGTGTCTCCGCGCCAGCCGTGGTAGGCATCGACGATTTTGGCAATGTCTTCATCCAGAAGCTCTCGGTGGACCCGGTCAATCAAGGTACCCATTTTGCGCGCATCAATGAAGAGGGTCTCGCCCTTGCGGCTGCGGCGCTTGGCGTCGGCGGTTTGTTGCGGGCTAGGAACCAGAGGCAGACCGGAATCTGGGTGGAGTAGAATAGCTGGCCTGGAAGAGCCACCATGCAGTCGACAAGGTCGGCGTCGACGAGGGCTTGGCGGATCTCGCCTTCGCCGGACTGGTCTGGAAGACATGGCTGCCATTGGCCAGAACGAAGCCGGCGATAACCACTGCAGGCGCGAGGTGGTGGATGAAGTGCTGCACCCAGGCGAAGTTGGCGTTGCCCTTTGGGCGGGACGCCGAACTGCCAGCGCACGTCGTCGTCCTTGCGGAGACCAGTCGGAGTCGTTGAAGGGCGGGTTGGCGAGGACGAAGTCGGCGCGTGAGGTCCGGGATGGAGGTCGTCGGCGGAAGGTGTCGGCGTGCTCGGGGCCGAAGTCGGCCTCGATGCCACGGATCGCGAGATTCATCACCGCAAGGCGGCGGGTGGTGTGCGTTGCTCTCCTGGCCGTAGATGCGAGATGTCGCCGATGCTTGCCGCCGTGTGAGTCGCACAAACTTCTCCGACTGCACGAACATGCCGCCGGAACCGCAGGCCGGGTCGTATATGCGGCCCTTGTAAGGGGCCAGCATCTCGACGATGGTAGCGCACGACGCAGGACGGGGTGTAGAACTGGCCGCCGTTCTTACCCTCGGCCGCAGGCGAAGCTGAGTCAGGAAGTATTCGTAGACGCGGCCTAGCACGTCCTTGGAGCGGTTGTCTGCGTCGCCTAGTCCGATTGTGCCTACCAGGTCGATCAACTCGCCGAGACGCTGCTTGTCCAGGCCAGGGCGGGCGAAGTCCTTGGGCAGGACGCCCTTCAGGCGGTCGTTATCCTTCTCGAGGGCTACCATCGCGTCGTCGATGGCTTTTCCAATCGTCGCCTGGCGGGCCTGGGACTGGATGTGAGACCAGCGTGCAGTCTTAGGTACCCAGAAGACATTGCCGGCCAGATACTCGTCCTTGTCCTCCGGATCGGCGCCCTTGTCGGCTTCCAGCTTCTTGCGCTGCTCCTCGAAGGAGTCGGAGATATACTTCAGGAAGATCAGCCCCAGGACCACGTGCTTGTACTCGCCAGCGTCCATGTTGTTGCGGAGCTTGTCGGCGGCCTGCCAGAGCTTGGCCTCGAAGCCTATGTTGGCCGTCGAGCCGGTCTTTTCTGCTTTCTTGGGTCTAGCCATGGGGGAGAGTCCTAGATGGATACCCCCGCCGGACCCCATGGCAACCCCTCGGTGCCTCATGGGGTTACAATCCTAGGGGTTTATTCCCAATCCGCCGCGCCGGGGAGGCAGGGAAGGGAAGGTTTATAATAAAACGACTTAGTGAGCGACGCGCAGGGCCCCACTCATGTCTCTGCCGGCAACGAACAACTCACTTGTTCTGCTGCTTCCGTTTTTTTGCCCAAGTTGCGTCAACCTGCTTCTGTATCTGGCGCGAACGTTGCTGCGCTTTCAGTCGTGCAGCCATTGGCAGGATCTCTTCAAGCTCTGCGATTTTTTTGCGAGCCGGCTCCAACTGTACTGCGGCGAGGTTGAAGTATGCGTAAGCTTCAATTTCGTCCTTAGGCACTCCTTCGCCATTCATATAGCATTCGGCAAGTTTTCGCTGTGCTGTACAAAGGCCCTGGTCGGCAGACATCCGGTACCATTTTGCGGCCTCCATTTTGTTCTGTCGGACGCCTTGTCCTCTTGAGTATAGTTCGCCGATCATATCTTGCTCGACTTCGCCCCCTTGGCTTGCGGCCTCTCGATACCAGCGGAAAGCCAATTCTAAATCCTGCTCCACGCCTTTTCCGCTAGTATACAATGAAGCTAAGTTAACCTGTGCAGATATATGCCCTTGTTCAGCGGCCTTCTCAAACCACACGGCTGCTTCGGCGAAGTTCGTGGCGATACCTGGCCCTTGGAAGTAGAGTCCAAGCTGAAACTGTGCATCAGGTTTACCATCTTCTGCGGATTGAAGTAGATATTTATTACAAGAAGTCATTAGCATCTACTACGATAGACCTTGCCATCCCGTCAATCTGACAAGGGCTAAACGATGATGCTTTGCTACAGCCTATAGGGGAAACTTTTTTGGGAAACCCAAGTTTTAGCGCGCGGCCGGAGAGGGAAACCCGTGGGGGGTTTTAGGTGTATAACTCGGGCAACCCCTCATTGCCCCCATAGGCTTGCAATCCCAGGGGTTTATTCCCATCCCCCGCGCCGGGCAGGGTGGGGTGATGCTAGAACGATGATAGGTAACCGCGGCTGGCGGTTAGCGGTTGGCGTAGATTTTAGAAGCTGATCTTGCAGTAGTAGGCCTTTAGCTCCCGCGTACGTGTCTGGCTCGAGGAAATTTCGGCGCGCGTCATTTTGCTTTCAAGCATGGCGATATTCTTTCGTCCGATATCTCCTATTTGCCCGCTTCTGATACCCCCGAGATTGTAATAAGCATAGGCCTCGACGTCATCTTTTGCCACGCCATGACCATTGGCATAACATCGTCCTAGGTTAACGAATGCCGAATATATAGCGGCCTCGATACCAGTCTTCGATTCCTCTACAGTGCAGTACTCCCACATGCGGCCCATGAAACCTTCATGGGCGTGTTCTGCTGCTTTTCTATACCAGTGTGCGGCTCTGGTATAGTCTAACTCAACGCCCTTCCCGCGGTAATATAGGTTTCCTAGGTTGAATTGGGATGGGGCGTGCCCTTGCTCCGCAGCAAGGCTCCACCAATAGGCAGCTTCCCGGTTGTCTTCATGTACTTCTTTCCCGATGGCATACATCATACCCAGTTCACATTGGCTTCCGATATCACCGCTTTCTGCAGATGATTGGATATCTCGAAAAGAAGGCATATATTTTAAATATTGTTATCACCGGCTGCGTCAACGAGACGAACTAGCCTTTTAATGGGGTAGCAGTCCTGCCGCCCGAGCAACCCCTCATTGCCCCCATAGCCTTACGTTCCCAGGGGTTTATTCCCAGCCGCCGCGCCGGGCAGGGTGGGGTGATGCGATTCGGCACTTACAATGGTAAGGTTGGATGGCTTAATCAGCATGTAATCCGCGCCTATAAAGTCTGACCAGGCCAATGGGGCTCAATAACGACTGCGGTTCCGTAACAAAGAACCTCGGTGCATGAGCGAGTACTAAACTCACCTCCCCACGATGCCGTAGAGGAAACAAACCTAACAAATTTGTGAGATCTACTTAAGATGCTGCCTGGCCATTTGGGTCCAATACAATGCAAGAATTACTACAGATGGCACAACGAAAAACATTACCACTATTATTGCAAATTGATCTCCAAAGTTACTCTCAAATTTATCTAAGTAATAGGATAATGCGAAGAAAACAGTAATTAAATAGATTACCTGAGAAACGGTATAAACATGAAGTCCCAACATTTCCTTATTTAACATTTTAACCGCCCCTATAATTGTGCCGATTGAAGTGAGTAAGTAGAGTGAACCTCGGACATTCATTAAATCCGCCCATGCGCCGCCTCCCCCGCTGGAAATGGTAAAATAGACAATTCCCCTCAGGATAGTGAAAACAGATCCAATAAGAGTCAAAACACATAAAGTGTTCAAAATTGCACTGCTTGATCTATTGTTAAGGGCGGGTGAAATTTGACCTGCTGGACTCTCCGATTCATTTTTTGACATAACTTTCTTTTAGAAGCCGTCCCAGACGCTGTAAAGACTTATAAAAAGTGCGTCCTGCAGGGGGAACTTTTTTGGTAAACTCCAATTTTGGGGCCGAACACGGGGTCAGGCCGCACCTTTTGGCAAGCGCACCTTATAAGGGATGGGCCTGACCCCATCATGTCTTGGGCGCTTGCTGCAATTCCCGGATCTCCCCGTGTCAACTTGCCCGCATGCCAGCTTGCCCCCTCGAAGGCTCCGCCTTCGCGCCCACATAGGCTTACAATCCCAGGGGTTTATTCCCATCCGCCGCGCCGGGCAGGGTGGGGTGATGCTAGATGATCACATAGGTGACCCGCGGCTGGCGGTTAGCGGTTGGCGGTTAGGCCACGCTCACTTCCCGGCCTGCGTTCTCCCGAACTACTGAGGAGCGATGTACTTCTGCAGCTCTTTTACGCGTCTCTGTCCTGCGGCTACATCGCTCCTCGAAAGCTTCTTTTCCAAGACTGCGGCTTTATTACTAGCTTCCACATCTAGGGTTCCGGCGAGGCTGTAAAAAACATACGCATCGAGTTCGTTCTTAGCCGCGCCTTCGCCTTTGGCGTAATAATCCGCCAGAATGCGTTGGGCTATCGCATCCCCCTGCATGGCAGCCCTGCGATACCACGAGACTGCCTGCATATGGTCCTTCGCTACTCCTAGGCCATTGGCGTAGCAGTGGCCTACGTTGAATTGGGCCATGGCGTACCCCTGCGCGCCGGCACTGCGATACCAATATAAAGCCATCTTCATATCTCTCGTAACGCCGTAGCCTTTTTCGTAAAAATGCCCAACGTTGTATTGGGCTTGGGTATGCCCTTGGTTGGCGGCCTTGCTAAACCATTTGAACGCCTCAAGGTCGTCCTTCGCCACGATAACGCCTGCGTGGTACATTTCCCCTAATCTGTATTCGGCGTTAAGATACCCCTGCTCGGCGGCCTTGCGATACCAGTAGAGCGATTGCACACGATCTCTAGGCACTCCATCGCCGTTGTTATAGTAAACGCCAGCGTTGTATTGAGAAATGGCATCCCCCTGCTTTGCCTTGGCCATGCAGTTCTGAAATTTCAGCACCTCCGCTGGGCTCATCCCGGCCAAGGCCTGCATCGGCAGAAGGGCCAGCAAGCCGACGGTTGCGACGATCAACCAAAAGCCCGGGGTACGCGGTTTCATAGTACATAACTATAACACGTTTCGCGTGCGAGCGTGCATCGTTAATCCTGATGCAGGGTATCGGGGCCGTCCGGTTTTTCGGCGATCTTGGCGGCGAACTCTTTCTGGAGCGCATTCTCGTAAATCTTGTCTTCGAGCTCTCGCTTGAGTTCCTTGGTGCGCTTCTTCCCGGCGGCGATCTGTTCGGGGGTCATCTGCTTTTCGAGGGCGGCCAGTTTCTTGCGGGCATACTCAACCGTGCCTTGGTTCCAGTAAGCATACGCCTCGATCTGATTCTTTTCCACGCCTTCGCCGTTGGCGTAGCAACCGCCAAGGTAGTATTGGGACAGGACATCCCCCCGCTCCGAGGCCTGGCGCCACCACTTCACCGCTTGCACGAAGTCCTTCGCCAAGCCTATGCCGTTGGCGTAGCAACCCCCGAGGCTGTATTGGGCCCCGGCATCCCCTTGGTCAGCGGCCTTGCGGTACCACGAGACGGCCAGCGCTTGGTCCTTCGGCACACCTTTGCCGTCGAAGTAGCAATTCCCCAGTAAGATTTGGGCCCCGGCAAACCCCTGATCCGCGGCTTTGCGAAACCACGCCGCCGCTTGCACGAAGTCCTTCGCCACGCCTTCGCCCTTGTAGTAGCAAATCCCTAAATTTGATTGGCCCTCGGCCTCCCCCTTTTCGGCCCACGCCTTGGCGTCCTTAAACCATTCCACTTCCTGGGGGGTCATCCCAGCGTGCGCCGGCGACAGGGCCAGCAAACTAAGCAGGGCGACAACAATCCATGAGCGGGCGATGAGATTCATGACGGATAAGGTTAACACAGTTTCCCGCGCTCGCGACCACCGTAAATCAGGGGACGGCCTATCGTTTATTTCGATGCGGGCTATCGAGGGGAGGCCGCACCTTGAGGGGTGGTAAAAGTGCAGATTTAGGTGCGCATGGGTCGAGGGTGCGGCCTGACCCCATCGGCGTGTCGCAATCTTGCGTTCAACAGGTCAGCTCAGCGGGCGACGGTAACTTTCCCGGCCGTGAAGATCGGCCCGGTCAAATTAGGCTTCAAGCCCTGGGCTTCGCCGGCCTTGATCATCAGATCCTGTGCCTCCTTGTCCGGCTTGCCGACCAAGAAGAGGGGGAGAATTCCGCCCGGGGGCGGCGACCCGTCGCTCTTGTGCCAAGGAGCGCTTTTGTAATCGATGGCAACAAAGGCCCCGTAATCGCCGCCGGACTCGCCTAGGATGATCGTGATTTCGGTATCCGATGAAGGATCCATTCGGACCCAATCGCCATAGACCAGGGGGAAATTATTGGTCGAGGGTCGGACTACGGCGCCCTTCACCGGCTCGGTCCTCGGCTTCCAATCCGCGGCGTAGTAACTGCGAGCGCTCGCACCCGGCAAATATCGGAGACTGCCGTCGAGGACGATCTTTCCATTGACGAGGATGACCAGCACGTTGTCGCAACCGCCGACAAATCGGAACTGATCCGCGAACGGAGCACGAATGCGTGCCCGATAGACTCCCAGCCAAAGCACCGGGCCGACGACCTTCTCGACGCCGAACGCCTTCGGAGCCTCGCTGGCCGGCATGTTGGGCTGGAAGATTCCGTTGGCCGAAAGCACCGTATCGGCATGGAAGTATTTGTCCAAGGCCATGCCGGCGTTTCCGCGGGCATTGATGATGCCCCGAATGGCCCGGAAGTATTCGGTGATTTCGGGCTCCGTGTAACCATACCCACCGTGCCCCTTGCCTGGCTCCAAGACGATCAGGGGAGGCTTCTTCGGGTCCTTCGGGCGTTTGACGTCCCAGAATTCGCCCCGGAGACCGGAACCGTACCCTCCGCGGCCACCAAAGAGAGAAACGAAATTCTTGCCGCTGCCTCGGCCGACCCCCATGCCGGCGCCGATCCCTCCCCCGGAGCCGCCTCCGAACCCCTTCGAGCTTCCGCCGCCGATGGCGCCTGCCGGTAGCAAAGGGTTGGACATGCTGGGCAGGCTGCTGATCGCCATCGCCGAGTTGGCGCTCTTGCTGGTGATGCGCGCGTTCGTTTTGGCCAGCGACTTGAGGTTCTTCGGCACGGCCTTGGTTTTGAATTCCTTGGCCTTCGGCCCACCGCTGCCGCCGCCCGCCCCGGTCGCGAAGTTGTTGGGGTCTTTCTTGCCGGCGCGGTCGGTGACCGTCGAGACCACCCAGATGACCGCGACCAGGACAAGTAGGATATGCAGGAGGACCGAAAGGGCCAAGCCCTCTCCCCCGGTCCTTTGCCAAAGAGTTCGCGGGGAACGGGCGAGCGGAGCCTCGGCCGCCCGAGCGGGCTTTTCGCCTTGGGGTGCGGACATATGCAGATATAAACTACCTGAGACGCTGGGTCTCAAACTTTAAAATTTTTCGAATTAACAGCAGGTGGCGGAATCATCATAGGTCGTCCTGCCCCCATCATGCGTAGACCCCATCTTGCGTACTGCTCGGCGGTGAACGGACGGCTCGGAGAGCCGTCCCTACCCAATGCAGCATGCTTAACCCGCCACCCGCCACCCGGGGCTGCCACCTGCCACCCGGAACGGGTTCACTACTAGGGCAGCACGCGGTGCTGCCCCTACCTCGATGCAGCTATGTCGTGACGCGGTCCCGACCCTACCTCGCGTTAGCGAGGCAGAATCGTCGTGAGCGTGAGCGGCTTCTTTCCGAAGGCTCCGTCCTGAACTTCCACGACGGACTCTCGGACGAAGGCGCCTTTGTCATCGTACTGCCGGATGGCGCCCGCGTGGAGCACGCCGGTGGCGTCGCTTTGGTCGTCACAACGGAAGCTCAGGAACAGGCGACCGTCGCCAGCAGACTTGCCGCCCAACTTGCTAAGCAACGGTGTGAGATCGATGCCGATTTCGAGCGGGCTTTCATCGCCCGGTCCAGCGAGCGGGACTTCGCCGACGTTATTCTTGGGCTTACCGAAGAGCGGCCAGCCGTTGAGGGGCTGCGGAGCGAGTTCATGTTCGGCTTTCGTGGCGTCCTTGTCGCCGGCGATGCCGATGGTCACCCGCAGGTCGGAACGCTTATTGCAGGCGAGCTTGAGTTTCAAGGTGCAGCGGGGGACATGCCGGGAAACCTCGATCCGTCCTAGGTAGTTCCCGCGTTTCCAGGTGGGGTCGACCATGGCGCTGTAGAGTAGGTAGATCTTCCCGTCCTTCGACCAGGTTTGTCCCCAGGAATTGACCACGATGAAGGCCCCGCGCTCCCGATCCGCGAGGGTGACTTGGCCGTCGCCGTTGATGTCGAGGTCGTTGGTGATTTTTCCATCACCATTCACATCGAACCCGACCTGGTCATCGTAACCCACACAAGTGATGCCATGCCCGAAACCGCTCGGCCCCCAATGGATCCAGACGTCTTCGCCCGCCAGGTATGCTCCTTCGGGAATCGTCCGGGTGACCTTTTTGAGCTCACCCATGCGTCCGTCCAGCGCCAGCAAGCCGCCGATGGATGCTTGGCCGGCTTTGGGTTGGTTGCGGTCGTAGAGCCAGCCGCGCGCCTCGTCGATCTGGGCGACGGTGGCGGTCGGGGTGTAGCGATAGCCCGCGACGCGATACTCCATGGCCTCGCGCCAGATGGGGTAACCATTCGCCCACTTGCCGATGAGGTCTTTGTCCGCTTCCACGCGGCCGTAGGTTTTGACGGTGGGGATGCCGACATGCTTGGCCGTTTCCCAACCATGAAACGCTTCCGAGCCTTGGGCGCTGTTGGCCGCGTTGCACATGTTCCAGGAGAAATCCGCCGGGAAGCGCGTGGCCTCCGTGCTGGCTAAGGTGCCGTTCAGGAGGTTCATCTCGTAGGTGAAGATCGAGGCGACCGCCGTGAACTGACCACAGGCTCCGCCTTTCTGTTTGTAGATCGGCGGGAACTGCGGGCGGGTGGAGTTATCGACGCGCGACGGCAAGCGCCTGACATCCACGGCCGTCTCGCCGACATCCGGGCCGGTCGCACCACGCCAGGTGTCGTAATCTGCCCCCATCGAATTCGGCCGAGAAAACGGCTTGGGATACGCGGCGTGCGGGGCCGGATTTGCCTTTTCCGCCACGGTCGTGGGGTCGGCGGCTGCAACGAACCCGCAAGAAGCCAGCAGGCCCACCAGCAAGACAGCGATTAACCTGGGGCGGGCGGTGAGGGGCATGAGGTTCTTATACGCCTGGCCTCTCATTCTCGTCAATTGACAAGGGGGCACGTTGGCACGGGGAAGGGCTCAAGGGGAGACCGGAGACCGGATAGGATGCTGGGGTTCTGTCTTGAGGTAGGGCCGAGCATCCCTGCTCGGCCGCGGCCGGCCAAGGATGGCCAGCCCTACCTAGAAATGTCCCAAGCCAATTATCCGGTCTCCGGTTTCCCTTTGTGGTTTGTCTCAATCGTCGTGGTCCCTTCGTTTAGTCCCCAAATCGGCGGGCTATCGCTTAAGCCGATAAGGTGTATCGGTATTATCGACGTACGCACCTTTCGGCGGTGTGGTAAACTTTATGAAATTAACTTCGCGACGTGCACCAGGGAACTTGCTGGCCGCGCCGGCTGCCAATCCGTGGCGAAGGATTAATCCGCAATTTGCTTCACCCCCCATACACACCCCAAACACAAAATATGACCCAAAAACCCTCACCCGCATTCGTCGGAGCTTCTTGGATGGCTCTGATCGTCGGCTCGCTTGGCTACTTAATCGGACTTTGGAGAGCAGATGCCAAGGACATGATGCTTAACGAAAAAGGGTTTTACTTCGTCGTTCTCATGTTCGGCCTATTTTCAGCTGTCTCCCTGCAGAAAAGCGTCAGAGACCGCTTGGATAATATTCCCGTCAGCGACATTTATTTCGGCATCTGCTGGGGTGCTCTGATTATGTCCATTCTCTTGCTCGTCGTAGGCTTGTTTAACGCTAGTCTCCTGCCGAGCGAGAAAGGCTATTACGCCTTCTCCTTCATGTTTGCCCTCTTCGGCTCGGTCGCCGTTCAAAAGAACACCCGCGACAGCGCTTAAGCCGGTCAGTATTCGCTGCCCTGGCAGTGGTTTAATACCTTAGAGGCAGTGTGCGATGGCACACTGCCTCTAGTTTTTAGTAGACCGAATAAGGGGGAACGAATCCCTTCAGATTCGGATGAACACCTTACGCTTCCACAGCCACCAGCAGAAGGTCCACAGGACGATGAGGACGAGGAGGCTTGAGGTCAGGGCGCCATAGGTGCCTTCGAAGAGGCTGTTGCCGAGCCAGGTCTTACCGACGCTGCGGATCCAGCCGGCGGTGAGCTGATAGGCGACGTAGATGGCGATGGAGTTCATGCCGACGACGACGAGCGGGAAGGTCCACGCTTTGAGGCCCTTGATATCGATGACCCAGTAGAAGAGGGCGAAGGCCCAGAGGACGGCGGCGCCGCTGTAAAAGGCCCAGGAGGGAGTCCAGAGTTTCTTGATGACGGGGCAGATTGTCGTGCCGGTGAGAAGCGCGAGAACCAGGCATAGGCCGCCGACCTTGAGCAGCCAGCCGAGCTTTTCGCCGGAGGTCTTGTTCGCACGCAGGTTCTCTCCGGCCATGAGCCCAAGGATCATGGTGATGAGCGCCGGGACGAAGTTGAGGGTCTGGTATCCGCCGCTATTGAAGACGAAGGGCTTCTCGCGCGGGAAGAGGTTCAGGAACCACTGATCGAAGGACGCCGCGAAGTTGGCGCCCATGTTCCAGTGCGCCCAGAAGCCGCCGAGGATCTGGCCGGGGTCATTCACGCCGAGGGCTTTGTAATCCGTGGCCGGCCCGGCGATAGGCGTGAGTGCAAAGGCGGCCCAGGTGGCGACGGCGATGACGCCGATGGCGCCGAGCTGGATCTTCCAGCCACGGCCAACGAGCAGGGTGAGGAAGACGTAGCCAAGTCCGATCTGGGCGAGGACGTTCGGGAAGATGAAGTTGGGCCGCGACCCGGCGCTGGTGGACAGGAAGACGCCCAAGCGCGACGAGCACGAACGCCCGCCAGAAGGTGTGCAGCCAGAGTTTCCGCTGGTCCTGGCCATCGGCGGTGCGCCGCGAGGATGAGAACGGCAACGCCATGCCGACCATGAACATGAACGCGGGCTGAATCATGTCCCACGCCCCGCCACCGATCCACGCGGCATGCGAGGTGTTGTAGCGCAGCAACTCCCAGAAAGCCGAATCCGGATAAGCCTTCGCGATCTGCGCGATGCCGAAACCCGACGACGCCATGAATAACATCGTCAGCCCGCGGAAGGCATCGAGCGAGACGAGGCGGTCGGGTGTGCCTAGCGGCGATGAGGGATTAGCGCTCATGGGGGTAGCGGCAGGATGGACGATGAATGATGGGGGTGGAGGATAAAGTTTAGGGGTAGGGGTTGGGGTTGGGGTAGGGACGTGATCACTATCACGTCCGTTCGCAGCGGCAGGCGGGTATATTGCCCGCGCTAGGCTAAGACCCGACGACTCCCGTCCTCTGTCTCGAACGGACGCGACGCAGTCGCGCCCCTACCCAAGGCAGCGCTGCGTTTTCTGGGCCTCCGGGCCTCTGGTCAACTGGGCCTCTTGGCTTTCCCCTTGTCACCGTGTCAACTTGCCCACTTGCCCCCGCTCAAGGCCGCATGCCCTTGAGCGCCTTCAGCGCGCGATCTCTTCCCTCGGTGAGGCCGATGAGTGGCACAGGATAATCCTTGCCGAGTTTGATGCCGGCTTCGGCGAGGACGTGCATGGGGGCTTCCCACGGCTGGTGAATCCACTCGGCGGGGAGCTTGGCGAGCTCGGGCACCCAGCGGCGCACGTAGTCGCCATCGGGGTCGAACTTCTCGCCCTGAAGGACGGGATTGAAGACGCGGAAATACGGAGCGGCGTCGGCGCCACAACCGCCGGCCCACTGCCAGCCCATGGTGTTCGCACCGAGGTCGGCGTCGACGAGGGTATCCCAATACCACTTGGCGCCATCGTTCCAGGGCTGGAGGAGGTGCTTCACGAGCACGGAGGCGGCGATCATGCGCACACGGTTATGCTGCCAGCCGGTCTGCCAGAGCTGACGCATCCCGGCGTCGACGATCGGGTAGCCGGTGCGGCCGATCTGCCACGCGCGGAGGTGCTTCTTGTCCGGCGCCCACGGGAACTTTCTCGAACTCCCGACGGAGCGGACGATCCGGGGTCTCAGGGAAGTGATGGATGAGGTGCTGCGAGAATTCGCGCCAGCCGACCTCCGCCACGTATTTGTCGCCACCGATGACACCGAGCAGTCCGGCGGTGCGCACGGCGTCGACGATCTCGAGCGGCGAGATCTGGCCGAAGTGCAGGTAGGGCGAAAGACGCGAGGTGCCGTCGAGCTTGGGGATGTCGCGGTTGGTCGGGTAATTCTTCACCGGGGCAGCGACGAAGTCCTTCAGGCGCTTCTCGGCGCCTTTACGCGTCGGGTCCCAGGCGGCCGGGAACTCGCCGTCCCACTTGATCTTCGGGAGCAGGCCGAGCTTGGCGACCGCGACGGACTTCAGGGGCTTATCAAAAGGCGTGAGCTTCTTCGGGGCCTTGAGGGGGATACCGAACTTGAGGTTCGCGAGGCAGTTCTTCCAGAAGGGGGTGAAGACCTGGAAGGGATTGCCGGCGAGGGTCTTCACGAGTGTGCGGCTCGTGCAGGAGGTTACCGTTGAACGACTCGGCCTTCACGCCGGCGTTGCGCAGCGAGGTCTTCACCTGGGTGTCGCGCTCGATGATCAGGGGCTCATGACGACGATTCCAGGTGACGAGTTCCGCGCCGGTTTCCTTCACGAGCTGCTTGAGCTCCGCGAGCGAGTCGCCGCAGCGGATGACGAGCGGCGAACCGACCTTTTCAAACTGCTCGGCGAGATCTTCCAGCGCCTGGTGCAGCCACCAGTTCGAAGCGCCACCGGGCTGCCAATGTCCTTCGGCCTGCGGGTCATGGATGAACACCGGGATGACCGGGCCACCATGCTTCACCGCGGCCTCAAGCGACGGATTGTCGGCGAGTCGAAGGTCCAGGCGAAGCCAGACGATGGCAGGGGAAGGCATGGCGTGAACCTAACGACCGAGAGGCAGAGTGCAAATGTGATGAGGCTGAATAGGGGTAGGGGCAGGGGTGGGGGTAGGGGTAGGCCGGATGAGATGCCGTGCAAAAGTGCAAATCGGAGCGATGCTCCTGTGCAAAGGTGCAAAAGTGCGGCGCGATTCCCCTTTACCCAATGTATCCCTTGTCAACCGGCCAACTGGTCAACGGGTCAACTTAGTTATCCCCTTGTCCCCGTGTCACCTTGCCCACGTGTCCCCTGCGACGCGCTCTGCGCGTCGCGCTTACCAATTATAGCTCTGCTTCTTCTTCACGCGGCGGGCGAACTCGACGAGGAGCTGGACCGACTGCTCCACGACGGCGAGGTCGACGACTTCGCCGGGGGTGTGCATGTAGCGGAGAGGGATGGAGAGCAGGCCGCAGGCGACGCCGCCGTTGGCCATCTGGATGGCGCGCGCGTCGGTGCCGGTCGGACGCGATTCCGCGCCGATCTGGTAAGGGATATCAATGGCCTCGGCGGCTTCGACCATCTGGTCGTAGACGATGGGGTTGATGTTCGGGCCGCGGGCGATGATGGGGCCGCCGGAGAGGGTGAAGCGACCGAACTTGCGGTTATCGGCATCCGGGTGGTCGGTGGCGTGACCGACGTCGACAGCGATGGCGACCTGTGGGTTGATGCCCTGGGCGGAGACCTGCGCGCCGCGCGTGCCGATCTCTTCCTGGGTGGTGGCGACGGAGACCACGCGAGCGGCGAGTTTCTTCTCCTTCGAGAGGCGGCGGAAGGCTTCCATGCACACGTAGGCGCCGGCCTTGTCGTCGAACGCGCGGGCCACGCCGATGCTGCCGCGGAGGATCTCCGGGCCGTCGGTGTAGATGGCGGGGTCGCCGATGCGGACGATCGCGAGGGCGTCGGCGCGGTTGTTCACGCCGATGTCGATCCACATGTCATGACGCTCCGGGACGCGCTTGCGGTCCTCGGGCGAAAGCAGGTGCACGGCGCGCTTGCCGGTGATGCCGAGCACGGGGCCGTTGCGGGTGAGGATGTGGAGACGACGGCCGGAGGGGATGATCTGGTCGTGGCCGCCGAGGAATTCGAAGTACAGGTAGCCCTTGTCGTCGACGTGCGAGATGATCAGGCCGATCTCGTCGATGTGGCCGGCGAACATCAGCGTGGGGCCGCCGTCGCCCTTGAGCTCGGCGATACGGTTGCCGAGCGCGTCCTTGGAATACTTGTCGGCCGACTTCTCCACGTGGTCGTCGATGACCTTCTGGGCCGCGAACTCGTGGCCCGTCGGGGATTTAGCTTCGAGCAGTTCCTTCAGGAATTCAGGGTAAGCTGGTCGTGCTTGGCGGGCTTTTTGGACATGCAGGAGATTCTACCCCTCGCAGGACGGAAAGTCGAGCGACAGGTAGGGTTGAGCGGCCCGCTCAACCGCGGCTGACCGGGCCGGTCAGCCCTACCTCGAGGCAGGAGGTAGGGACGTGATTGCCATCACGTCCGTTCGCGACGGCAGATAGGGGACGTCATCCGCCCTAGGCTAAGACCCGACGACTCCCGGCCTCGGTCTCGAACGGATGCGACGTCGTCGCATCCCTACCCAAGGCGCTAGGGCTGCCCCTGCCTTCTGCATCGAATCGATTCAGTCCTCGATTCAGCCCTCAACGCAGTCATCGACTCAGTCCTCTACGCTTCAACGATTCCACGGTGCCCGGGCGATCAACAATCCCATGCCGCACCAGTCGGTGACGCCCGCGAAGATCAAGCCGAAGCCGATGAAGCCGCTGAGACCGTAGAAGTAGGGATGCACGTTGGCGCCGAGCAGCACACCACCGAAAACCAGCGTACCCGCAGCGATGCGGACCTGGCGTTCGATGGAGATGACACCGTTCGAGGTTTTATCCAAAGGCAGGCCAGCGGCCGCGCATGCGTCGGTTCCGCCCGAGACCACGATGAGATGCAGGCCTTTGCCGGAGAGACGTTCGGCTGCCACGGTAGCGCGTTTGCCGGCGGCGCAGAGGAGGACGATGTGGCGGGTGGCATCGCCGCCGCGGAGTGCGCTGACTTTAGCGACGGTGACCAGTTCGAGCGGAAGATTGACGGCGCCGCGGACATGTCCGCCGCGGAATTCAGCCGGCGAGCGGACATCGAGCAGCAGCGAGTTCCGCGCGCGTTCGGCTTCGATATCCGTCGCGGCGATGGTCTCGATGGTCATCGTTCGAGGCGGTTGGCCGCGCTGACGAGGGCCTTGAGGCCGGCGAGTTCGATATTCGCGTCGACGCCGCAACCCCAGACGGTGCGGCCGTCCTTGGACTGCAGGGAGACGTAAGCGGCGGCGGAAGATTCCGAGCCGGCGGTCAAAGCATGCGAGCGGTAATCCTTGAGCGAGAAGTTCGCCCAGCCCCTGGAATCGAGGGCGTGCACGAGGGCGCTGATCGGGCCGTTGCCTTCGCCGGTGAGGGTGAGGATCTTGCCAGCGTGACGGACCTCGGCTTCACAGCGTACGGTCTGCTTATTGACGGGCGCGGAGCTGAACGAGATGAGCTCGAGCGGCGCGGAGACGTTGACGAAGTTTTGGCGGAAGCAGTCGTGGATCTCGGCGGGCGAGAGTTCCTTGCTGAGCTTGTCGGCATGCTTGCCGATGAGGTTGCCGACTTCCGGGTGCATCAGCTTCGGGAGGTCGAAGCCGAACTCGCGGTCGAGTACGTAGGCGACGCCGCCCTTGCCGCTCTGCGAGTTGATGCGGATGATGGCCTCGTACGAACGGCCGATGTCCATCGGGTCGATGGTGAGGTAGGGGACGTCCCAGAGGGCGTCGTGGCCGATCTTACCGCGACGATCCATGCCCTTCTTGATGGCGTCCTGGTGGGAGCCCGAGAAGGCCGTGAAGACGAGGTCGCCGCCGTAAGGGTGGCGGTCGTGCACGCTCATGCGGGTCACGCGCTCGTAGACCTCGCGGATGGCGCCGAGGTTGCGGAAGTCGAGGTGCGGGTCGATGCCGTGCGAGAACATGTTCAGCGCGACGGTGACGATATCGAGGTTGCCCGTGCGCTCGCCGTTGCCGAAGAGCGTGCCTTCCACGCGGTCCGCGCCGGCCATCAGGCCGAGCTCGGTGGCAGCGATGCCGGTGCCGCGGTCGTTGTGCGTGTGCAGGGAGACGATGGCCATCTCGCGGTTACTGAGATGACGGCAGAACCACTCGATCTGGTCGGCATGCGTATTCGGCGTGCCGGCTTCGACGGTGAGCGGGAGATTGAGGATGATCTTACGCTTGGCCGAAGCACCCCAGGCCTTGGCGACCGCTTCGCAGACCTCGAGGGAGTAGTCGGGCTCGGTGAGCACGAACGTCTCCGGGCTGAACTCCAGCTGCCACTGCGTGTCGGGCAGGGCGTCGGTGAGCTCACGGATGAGCTTCGTGCCGGTGACGGCCATCTCGAGGACTTGCGCCTTCGAGAGATTGAAGACGATCTCGCGCTGGGCCGGGTTGGTCGGCGTGTAGAGGTGGACGATCGCGCGACGGGCTCCCTTGAGGGAATCGATCGTGCGGCGGATGAGGTGTTCGCGGGCCTGGACGAGGACCTGCACGGAGACGTCCTCGGGAATGAGGTCCTTTTCGATGAGCTCGCGGGCGAAGGCGAACTCCGTGTCCGAGGCAGACGGGAAACCAATCTCGATTTCCTTGAAGCCGATGCGGCAGAGGGTCTGGAAGAGCTCGTGCTTCTCCGGCACGTTCATCGGGATAGCCAGGGCCTGGTTGCCGTCGCGGAGGTCGACCGAGCACCAGCGGGGGGCCTGCTCGATGCGCGCGTCTGGCCAGCGGCGATCCGGGAGGCGGACGGTCTCGAAAGGGCGGTATTTCTGCCGGGGGGATTCCATGGCGGGCGAAGTGCGGATGGTGGGAAGGGAGGGAAGGGCTGGCGAGCGTGGGTTTGGGCTCCTAAAAGCAAAAAACCCACCCGGAAGTCCGGGTGGGTTTTTCGCAAAGGTGCGAGACCCGGACTTAGGCGTCAGGCTTGGTCTTCGGAAGCTTGGTCACGCGCTTCAGGTCCTTGACGGTACCGCGCTTCTTGAGCAGTTCCACGCGTTCGAAGCGCTTGAGGACGTTACGCTTCGCTCCGGAGGAGGAGGCGCTGGACTTGAAACTGTTGTGCTGGGTCATGGCCGTAAGGTGGGTGGAAGTTTGGAGAAAAGGGGTGGAAGGGGCGGGAGCAAGGGGAAAAGCGGGCGAAATGCCGACTTTGCCCCTTTCCCTGCCTCTTTCACTTGTTCAGGCGTGTTTCAGGATACCCTTCACCACGTGGCCTTCGACGTCGGTCAGGCGGAATTGGCGGCCCTGGTAGCGGAAGAGCAGGCCTTCGTGGTTGATCCCGAAGAGGTGCATCAGGGTGGCCTGCATGTCGTGGATATGGACCCGGTCCTTGGTGATATTCCAGCCGAACTCGTCGGTTGCGCCATGGACGTGACCGCCCTTCACGCCGCCGCCGGCGAGCCACCAAGAGTAGGCGCGGCCGAAGTGGTCGCGGCCCTTGAAGCCGGTACCTTGTTGGTTCTGGCCGAACGGGGTGCGGCCAAATTCGCCGCCCCAGACGACGAGCGTATCGTCGAGGAGGCCGCGTTGCTTGAGATCCTTGACGAGCGCCGCGCTGGCCTGGTCGGTGTCGAGGCACTGCTGCGCGAGCTGGCCGGTGGTAAGGTTATTATGCTGGTCCCAGCCGGAATGCATCAGCTGCGTGAAGCGCACCCCGCGCTCGGCGAGGCGGCGCGCGATGATGCAGTTGTTGGCGAAGGTGCCGGGCTTAAGGACGTCGGGGCCGTACATCTCGAGGACGGACTTCGGCTCGTTCTTGAAGTCGAGTAGCCCCGGGACCGAAGTCTGCATGCGGAAGGCCATCTCGTATTGCGAGATGCGCGTGTCGATCTCGGGGTCGCCGACCTGACCGAGGTGCTCGCGGTTGAGCGCCTGCATGTCGTCGAGCATCGTGCGGCGCGCCTCGCGGCTGACGCCTGCGGGATTGCCGACATACGGGACCGGGTCGCCGACGCCGCGGAAGCGGACGCCCTGATGCTTGCCGGGCAGGAAGCCGTTGGACCAATAGTGTTCGAAGAAGAGCTGACCGCAGGTCTTGGCGGCGTCGGACGACGTCATCACGACGTACGAAGGGAGATCCTCGTTCATCGTGCCGAGGCCGTAAGAGAGCCACGCGCCCATCGCCGGGCGGCCCGGGATCTGCGAGCCGGTCATGAAGAACGTCACGCCGGGGGCGTGGTTGACCGCCTCGGTGTTCATCGAGCGGACGATGCAGAGATCATCGGCGATGGCGCCGGTGTAGGGCAGCATCTCGCTCATCTCGATGCCGCTGGAGCCCCACTTCTTGAAGGGCTTGATCGCGCCGACGCAGTTGTACTTCGCGTAGCCGCTCGACATCGAGGAGAGACGGGTGTCACCGCGCACGCTGGCGGGGATCTCTTGTCCGGCCATCTTTTCGAGCAGCGGTTTGTGGTCGAAGAGGTCGACGTGCGAAGGGCCTCCGCCCTGCCAGAGGCAGATCATGCGCTTAGCCTTGGGGGCGAAGTGCGGCAGGCCAGGCAGACCGCCAATGGGCTTGTTCGCGGCCTTGGCATCGCGGGCGAGGAGGGAGCCGAGAGCGACGGCGCCGATGCCTTGGACGCCGGCACTGAGGAAGCTGCGGCGCGTCAGGCGCGCGCGCCATTCGGAGGGAGAGAGTTCGAAGTCCATGGGATCAGTCGCGGGTGATGGCGGCGTCGAGATTGTAGAGGGCGAGGCAGGTCGCGGTGAGGGCGGCGTGTTCGGCGGCGGGGAGTGTCGCGTCGCGCTTGCTTTCGCCGATCGCGAGCAGGGCTTCCGCGGCCTTGGTGTCGGCGGCATAGACCGCGCGCTGGTTGGCGAGCATCTTGGCGATCAGGGCGGGTTCCTTGCCGGAGGGTTCACGACCCAGCACGAGGGCGAAGGCGCGCGCGAGGCGGGCTTCGTCCGTCGACTGCTCCTTGGTCACGCGCTGGGCGAGGACGCGCGCGGCTTCGACCCAGGTGGGGTCATTCAACATCGTGAGCGCGTGCAGAGGCGAGGACGTCACCGCGGTGCGCACGCGGCAGGTCTGGCGCGCCGAGATGTCGAACATGTTCACTGGGGCGATGGTGCGGCGCCAGAAGGTGTAGAGCGAACGACGGTAGAGGTCGGCGCCCTTCGACTGCGGGTAGGTGAAGTCGCGCTCCTTCGTGATGGCGAGGCTCTCCCAAGGGCTGTCGGGCAGATACGGGTAGACCGGCACGCCGCCGACTTGGGCGTTGAGCAGGCCGCTGGAACGCAGGGCGACGTCGCGGAGCACCATCGAGGGGAGACGCAGGCGCGGCGCGTGCGAGAGGAGTTTGTTTTCCGGATCCTTCTGCAACTGCTCCTTCGTGACGTGGCTGGACTGGCGGTAGGTCTTACTGGTCAGGATAATTTTCTGAAGGGCTTTGATCTTCCAGCCGGACTCGCGGAATTCGACGGAGAGCCAATCGAGCAGATCTTGGTGCGTGGGGCGGTCGCTCTGCACGCCGAGGTCTTCGGAGGTGCGCACGATGCCCTTGCCGAAGAGCTCCTGCCACTGGCGGTTGACCTGCACGCGGGCGGTCAGCGGGTGTTCGGGACGGAAGAGCCATTGGGCAAGGCCGAGGCGGTTCTTCGGCGCATCCTTCGGCAGCGGCGGCAGGAAGCCAGGAGCGTCGAAGGTGACCTTCTCCTTCTTCGAGAGGTAGGCACCGCGGTCGAGGATGTTCGTTTCACGCGGCTGGTCGTCGGCCATCACCATCACGCGCGGCAGGACATCGCCGCGGTAGCCGTCGAGCAGCACCTTAGCTTGGTCGAGCTTCTTTATCGCGGGGATTTTCTTCCGGTCTTCGGTGAAGACGTTCTTGTTATAGTGGTCGCGGAGTTTCTTCGTCTCCGCCGCGACGCGCTTCTTATCCGCGGCGAGGAGCGGTTCGAGTTCCTTAGGCAGCATGCCCTTGTCCTTGGTCGGCTTGGCGAGCCAGGCTTCGAAGGCCTTGGTCTGTAGGGGGAAGAAATCCTTGTTCAGTGCGTCGAAGTTGGCCTGGAGCTTGGCGAGCTCAGCGGCCTGCTCGGGCGAGGGCGCTTCGACGACGGTGGTGTCGAGGCGGAAGCGGCTACGGCCGCCGGTCTGCGTGGGGCCGCCGCTCGGGCACGCCACGTTCCTTCACATGATTGAACGCATCCATCCACTGGTAATAGTCCTTCTGCGAGATCGGGTCATACTTATGGTCGTGGCACTGCGCGCAAGCGACCGTGAGGCCGAGCCAGGTGGTCGTCGTGCTCTCGACGCGGTCGAAGAGGCTGACGTAACGCTGTTCCTCGGCGATGTTGCCGCCTTCGCCGTTGAGGATGTGGTTACGGTTGAAGGCCGTGGCGATCTTCTGGTCGAGCGTCGCGTTCGGGAGCAGGTCGCCCGCGAGCATCTCGGTACTGAGCTGGTCGAAAGGCTTGTCGGCATTGAGGTTCTTCACCAACCAATCGCGCCAGATCCACTGGAAGGTGTCGCCGTCCTGCTGGAAGCCGTTGCTGTCCGCATAACGCGAGGCGTCGAGCCACGGCAATACCATGCGTTCGCCGTAGTGCGGCGACGCCATCAGGCGATCGACCTGCTTGCCGTAGGCGTCGGGACTCGCATCGGCGAGGAACGCGGCGGTCTCCTCGGGCGTGGGCGGCAGGCCGGTGAGATCAAGCGACAAGCGGCGGAGGAGCGTGGCTTTGGGGGCTTCCGGCGAGAGTTTCAGTCCGGCCTTGGTCAGCTTCTCGACCACGAAGGCGTCGACGGGGTTCGTCTCGCCGTTGGCCGGCAGGGCGGGGCGGACGGGCGCAGTGAAGGCCCAGTGGGCTTTATATTCGGCGCCTTCGGTGATCCAGCGCTTAAGGATCTCTTTCTGGGCGGCGCTGATCGTGCGATGGGAATCCGGCGGCGGCATGACCTCTTCCGAATCCGTGGAGAAGAGGCGCTTCACCAGTTCGCTCGCTTCGGCGTCGCCGGGGACGAAGGCTTTGTGCGCGAGCGCGTCCTCGCGGACATCGAGGCGGAGTTTGGCCTTACGCTTATTGCCGTCGGGGCCGTGGCAGTAGAAGCAGTTCTCGGAAAGGATCGGGCGGACGTCCTCGTTGTAGTCCACCTTCGCGGCGAAGGCGGGCAGGGCGACGACGAGTGCGGCGAGGAGGGGGCTGATCCGGGGCATGGGGTTATTTTAGCAGGAGTTGCCCGACGGAGGAATGGTCGGGGGCGATGGGCAGGTTGTAGAATACGACCACCGCCTAGGCTGGCATTAGCATCTTTCAGACAGCCGCCGTGTCGGGTGGTTTCAATCTCCGATTGGGCGACCATTCCGCCACGGCGGAATAATTCACTTAATCGGCGGAAACGTCCCCTTACTTGCCTCAGTGATGCCTAAATCAAGTCCGGGCTATAGGAGTATGGGCACCTCTTGGAAGGTGTACCTCCCTTCAGGTGGGCGGGGTGTTAATCTGTCAGCCGCACCAGAGCCGGGGATTGAGATTTTCTGGAGATTTGGAGGCTAACAGCGGGTGTGGGCGGGGGCCTACTTGTTGCCCTTGTATGATTCCACGAAGTTGGCGGCGCCTTTCGAGAAGCGGGGTCTGGCGCCCGAAGTGAGCTAGCAATTCGGCTGGGGATGTCTGTGTGGGCTCTCCCCAGTAGCTGGAGAAAGATGACCACAAAGCGGAGGATTCGATGACGCTGGCGTTGATCCAATTCCCTGTGTCTACGTCCCATTTATCGTAACTGATTAAGGGCGGTAAGAACGGCGCGTCGATGTTCAGCTCGGCCCCCTGAAGGATGGTGGGAAGGATTTTGTTGAGGACGGACACGGCAAGCCCGCGGTCACCCCATCCGCGGAGGATGCGCGCTGCGGTGAGGCATCGTGCGAGGCTGGCAGGTCCAGAAATGATGGTGCGGGCGAGCCGCGCGGCGTTCTCGAGCGCGGCGCAACGAACGGAAACAGCCAAGGCGGGGTTGTTTGCCGTCACTGCATGGCGCAGGAGCGAGAGGTAGGGGTCTTGCGCAGGGGCGTTCGCAAGCCAGGCTTCGAAGAACGCGGTATGAGGCGCCAAGGCCGGGATGGCTTTGATGGCCGCTGCGACTTCTCGCACGTCGGCGAGGGTTTCCACGTTCATCGTCACGTTGCGGAGCAGACCTCTCTCTGCCAGCCTTTCCCCGCGATCCTCTTTACAAGCGAAGATATTGAGCTGGTAGGGGTCAGGTTGATCCTTGTCGAAGGGCGTCAGAACGCCGAGTCCGGGAACAAGACGGTAGAGCGAGTAGCCGAGTGCCTGGAGCATGGACGCGGCTGAGTAATCGAGTGTGGCGCCGGCCTTGATCTCCAGCATCACGAGGGGCGACTGCTGGGCGAAGAACGCTCGACCACCTTGGATGACCTGGGCCTCATGGCCTTCGACATCGAGCTTGATGAAGTCGATGTCGCCGAAGCCGTGCGCGGCCGCGAGTTCATCCAAGGGAGCCACGGCGACGTCGAGTGTGCCCCGGGCCGCGTCGACGCTATTGAGCTCGCTGCTTTCCTCGGACACAAATTTGCAGCGACCGTTCTCGGCGCCTACAGCGGTCTCGAGGAGCGTAATTTGTTCGAGCCGGTTGAGGCGTATGCTTTCGCGGAGGAGCTGGCATACCGCGGGCGTGGGCTCGAAGGCCCAGATGCGCGAGCCGGGGCCGGCGGCTGCGGCGTAGCTTAAGGAGTAGAAGCCGAAGCTGGATCCGATATCGAGCATGCGTCCGCCGGGTTCAGCAAGGCGGGCGACGAAGTCGGATTCATCTTCGAACCAGTTTTCCTGTTCCAGAAAGACGTAGGTGGAAATTTTACTCAGCTGCGCAGGAAGGCAGAGGCGGAGGCCTTGGGCGATTTCGATGACGAGCATGAGCGGGGCTGGCGGGGTTCGGCGCGCGTATGGTGTGGTAAAGCCCGGGTCGCCCGATGTCGACGCGTTTGCCTAGGACCATCGTCACCCACCGCCTCAAAACGTTGACCAGACTTGGTTTGGGGTTGCTGGCAGGGCCGGGTCTGGTGTCATTCAGGGCAGTGCGTATCCTGGACCGCTATATCGTCGCTGAATGGGCCAAGGTCTTCGCCTTGGCTTTGCTGAGTTTCGTGGGCCTGATGCTGCTTTCGGACGGGTATAACCGCATCCCTGAGTTCCTCGACCTCGGTGCCGGTTGGGGGACCATCGTCGCCTACCTTTTGCTCGGCTTGGTCCGGAATCTCTCCCTGCTCATCCCGATCTCCTTGCTGATCTCGGTGATTTTCGTCCTCGCGACGATGAACCGTAATCACGAGATCTCTGCCGCCCGCGCCGCCGGTATCGGTATGTGGCGCCTGACGGCCCCGCTTTGGGCGGCTGGCCTCTTCCTGGCTGGGCTACTGGCCCTCCTTAACGCCGTGCTGGTGCCTGATGCGCTCGAAGCCCAGAATAGCCTCGTCGAAGAAGCCCAGTTCGCCGCGCTCAAGTCCAAAGGCGGCACGGTCATTCCGAAGGGGCAGGCGTACTCGGTCTCCTTCGAGAACGCGAAGGCTCGTCGCCTCTGGCTCATTTCCAATCTCGGTCTCTCCACCGGCCAGGCCTTCGAGGTCATCGTCCATTCGTTCGACGAGAAGAATCGCGAAGTCCGTTGCGTGACGGCCCGCTTCGCCGAATTCAGCAAGCAGAGCGATGGTCGCTGGCGCTGGACCTTCCGTGATGGACGGGATATGCGCTTTGATCCGGCGACCGGCTCGCTCATGGCTCAGCCGCGCTTCAAGGAACTCACGCTGCCGGATTACGATGACGATCCTGAGGTGATGTTCTATTCGACCAAGGATCCGGACAAGCTTTCGCTGCGCGAGGTCTCCCGCTTCGTCGACCAAGCCGGCGCGAACCCCGGCGGCCAGAACGCCGCTTACGCGATGCGTTATCATTCGATCATGTCCGCGCCGGTCATCTGCCTGATCGTCGTCGCCGTCGCGATCCCGTTCTCGGTCGGTGCCGGTCGCATTAGCCCGATGGTGGGCGTAGCCAAGACCTTCGGCCTCTTTCTCACTTTCTACTTCCTCACCTCGTTCTGCGCCGCTTTTGGCGAGAGCGGCGCGCTGCCGCCAATGATCGCGGCCTGGATCCCTGCCGTGCTGGTCGCGGTCTGGGTCATCCCGAAGCTGAGGTCCGTCAATTAATCCATGCTTAGAGCTATTCGTATCCGCCCCGGACGTCCCGTGCGCGCACTCCGGGGTCATCCCTGGGCCTTCCTCGGTGAAGTCGAGTTCGTCGGCGAACCGCCGGTCGACGGCGATTGCGTCGAACTGACCGACCTCAAGGGCCGCTGCCTCGGCGCGGGCCTCTGGAACGGCAAGTCGCAGATCGCCTGGCGCCGCTATTCGCGCCGTCCGATCACCCTCGATGGCCCGCTCCTCGAAGAACTCGTCACGGCTTCCGTCAACCGCCGCGGAGGTAAGTCGGTCTGCCGTCTCATCTGGTCCGAGGCCGACAGCCTCCCGGGCCTAGTAGTCGACCGCTACAACGACCTGATCACGATTCAGGCCCTGACCTGTGGCATGGATCGCCGCTTGGCCACGATCATCGACGTGCTGCAGCGCCTGCTGCAACCGCGCGAGATCGTCCTCCGCAACGACGCCTCCACGCGCAAGCTCGAGGGCCTGCGTCAGGAAATCCGCACGGTCTCGGGCAAGCCGCTCGAGCCTTCTTGGATGGAAGTCGGCGGCGTGCAGGTGCTCATCGACCTCATGGGTGGCCAGAAGACTGGCACCTACCTCGACCAGCTTGACCAGCATCAGAACGTCGCGAAGCTCGCCAAGGGTCGTCGCGTGCTCGACGCCTTCTGCAATCAGGGCGGCTTCGGCCTCGCCTGCGCCAAGGCTGGCGCCGCCAGCGTGCTCGGCCTCGACCAGTCTGAGGATGCCATCGCCGCCGCCCGCTCGGCGGCCGAACGCAACGGTCTCAGCGCCTCGTTCGAAGTCGCCAATGTCTTCGATTGGTTCACGGAACACCGCGAAGCTTCCTTCGATCTCATCGTGCTCGATCCGCCGCCCTTCGCCCGCAGCAAGGACGCCGTCGATGGCGCCCTCCGCGGTTACAAGGAGCTGAACCTCCGCGCGCTCCGCCTGCTCGCCCCGGGCGGCATCCTGGCCACCTATTCCTGTTCGCACCGCGTCTCGGAAGAGATGTACCTCGAGGTCATCGAAGACGCCGCTTCGGACGCCCGCCGCGAGGCCGTCGTCCTGGAACGCACCTCCCAGCCGGCGGACCACCCGGTGCTGCTGAACTTCCCTGAGAGCCGTTATCTCAAGGGCTTCATCATCGAGATTCGGGCTTAACTCCCGGCCCGCTTCCGCTTTCATCGCGCCATGATCGTCTCCCTCCGCGGCAAACTCATCGAAGCCGGCGTCCTGCGCGTCGTCATCGAGTCGTCGGGCGTGGGCTACGAGGTCAACGTGCCCGTCACCACCGCGGAGCGTCTCCCGAAGCTCGGTGCGGAAGTCTTCCTGCTCATCCATCACGTCTTCCGCGAAGACGGCCAGGCCCTTTACGGCTTCGCCATCGCGGAAGAGCGTGAGTTTTTCAAGCTGCTCGTCGAGAAGGTCTCGGGCGTCGGCCCCAAGATGGCGCTGAACATCCTCAGCCGCCTTGCGTTGCCGATTCTGCGCGACGCGATCCTGCGCGGCGACGTCGCTTTACTTTCCCAGTGCCCGGGTATCGGCAAGAAGACCGCCGAACGTCTCGTCATGGAACTCAAGGATAAGGTCGGACTCGAAGGTGCCGCCACCACGGTTGTCTCGACGTTAGCGTCGGCGAGTGCCGTCGCCCCCACGCCTGCTTCTGACGCCCTGGCCGCGCTCATCGCGCTCGGCTTCAAGCCTGTCGACGCCGACAAGGGCGTGCGCTCCGCGCTCACGAAGCTCGGCGCCGGCGCGACCGCCGATCAGTTGGTGAAAGCGGCGCTCGGGCGCTGAGGCGGAGCCCGCGTGAGAGGCCCGGAGGCCCAGAGGCTGGCAGTTAGACCAGAGGGAATTCAGGTAGCGGGACGTGTATTGCCAGGTCACGGGTCTCGTTCTCGTCGGGACTAATGAGTTCACGTCATCCGCCCTCAGCTACAGATCCCGAGCAGACTATTCGAGCCTCGGTACCCGAACGGCGTACGCTGGTAACCTAGACCTGCCCTACCCGAAATGTCTCAGCCCATGCGTTTACCGGGCCTACCGGGCCTACTGCGTCAACCTGACCTCTTATTTCAGCCCCAGCACATCTTCCATCCCGTACAGGCCGGCGGGCTGGCTCTTCAGCCAGCGGGCGGCGCGGACGGCGCCACGCGCGAAGATCTCGCGGTTGGAAGCCTTGTGCGTGAGTTCGAGGCGTTCGCCTTCGGCGGCGAAGAGGACGGTATGGTCGCCCACGACGTCGCCGCCGCGGATGGCGTGCACGCCGATCTCATCGAGCGGGCGTTCGCCGACCAGGCCGTCGCGGCCATGCTTGAGGGCATCCTTGGCGAGCTTACGCTCTTCGAGGAGAATCTTGAGGAGCGTCTCGGCGGTGCCGGAGGGCGCGTCCTTCTTGAGGCGGTGGTGCATCTCGAGTACTTCGACGTCCCAGCGGCCGGCATCGGCGAGCGAGCGGGCGGCCTGGCGGACCAGCGCGTTGAGGAGCGTGACACCGACGGAGTAGTTGCCAGCCCAGACGACCGGGAGGCCCTTGATGGCGGCGGTGATCGCGGCCTTCTCTTCGGCCGTGTGGCCGGTGGTGCCGATCACGAGCGGCTTCTGGTGCTGGGCGCAGAGCTGCGCGACCGCGAGGGTCGCGGAGTGGAACGAGAAGTCGATGACCACGTCGGCGGTAGCCGATGTGCGCGGCGAGGTTGTCGCCCTGGTCGACGCCGGCGGCGATGACGGCCTTCTCGGAGGCGGCGACGTTGACGATGGCGAGGCCCATGCGGCCCTTGGCACCATTGAGGAGAATGCGGATGGGCTGGCTCATCGGAGGGAGGCGAGGGTGGCGTCGGCGACCTTCTCGACGAGAAGGCGGTTGGCTTCGGACATCTCGCAAAGGGGCAGGCGGACTTCGTCCGAGCGGATGATCCCGGCGCGCATCATGCAATGCTTCACGGGCACCGGGTTCGGTTCGACGAAGAGCGTCTTGAAGATGTCGGCGAGCTTATCGTGCAGGACCTTCGCTTCTGCGAATTGCTGCGTGCGCGCGAGCTTCGCGAGCTGGGCGACCGGGCCGGGGATGAAGTTCGACGCGACGGAGATGATGCCTTGGCCGCCGACTTGGGCGAAGGGCAGGGTCAGGGAGTCGTCGCCGCTGAGGACGATGAATTCCGGATCGGACTCGCGCACGAGACGCGCGGCCTTCTCGACCTGACCGCCGGCTTCCTTCATACCGATGATGTTCGGGTACTTCTGGCGGAGGCGCAGGGTGGTCTCGACGGTAATCTCGATGCCGCAGCGGCCCGGGATGGAATACAGGATGATCGGCTTCGCGGTGGATTCGGCGAGCAAGGCGAAGTGACGGAAGAGACCTTCCTGGCTGGGCTTGTTATAATACGGGGCCACGAGCAGGAAGGCGTCGGCGCCGGCTTCGTCGGCACGCTTCGTGAGGTCGAGGGCTTCGGTCGTGGCGTTGGAGCCCGTGCCGGCCATGACCGGGACGCGGCCAGCGGAGAACTCGACCGTCTTGCGGATGACTTCGATGTGCTCGTCGTAGTCGAGGGTGGGGGACTCGCCGGTGGTGCCGACGGCGACCAGGCCGTCGATGCCGTTCTGGATCTGGAATTCAACCAGCTTCTTCAGGTCATCCCAGGCCACCGCTCCATTGAGGAAGGGGGTGACCAAAGCCGTATGGGCTCCCACGAAAGCGCGGGGGCCGAAGGGGCGGCGAGAGGAGTTGGAACCGGTCGAAGACATTGGGCTGGATGTGACCCCAGAACCAACCGCCCCCTGCCGAAAGAGACAAACCCAAAAACCCCGCCCAGTAAGCCGAACCCCGCTTAAGGGGCCGGACCGATGAGGATTCGGTTGTTTTCGGTATCCGTCACGTAAAGGCGACCGTCGGGTCCGATGCGGGCGCCGTGCGGGCGATTGAGCTGCGTGCCGGCCCAATCCGCGCCGACCGCGGCGCCTTTCTTGCCGTTGCCGATGATGGTGCGGATGGTCTGCTTGATGGGATCGTAGAGGCGGAGGCAATGGTTCTCTGTGTCGAGGATCAGCACGTTGCCCTTGGCATCCATCGTCACGTATTTCGGGCCGCGCATCGTGGCGTCGGCCGCCGGGCCATCGGTCGCCGGACCAGCCTTGCCGGCCTTGTTCACGACCACGGTGACCTTGCCATCCTTGATCGCGGTGAGCGCGTTGCCGCCGCGCAGGAGCGCGTAGACCGTGCCGTCTTGCGCCACGCAGGTCGCGCGCACGTCGCCCATCGGGGCTTCCAGTGCCGGCGTGCCGTCCTTCGGGAGGCCGCGCTTGCCGTTGCCGGCGAGCGTCGTGACGATTCGCGTCTTGAGGTCGATCCGGCGGACGCGGTGGTTGCCGATATCGGCGATGGTCATGAACGCACCGTCAGGGCTGAGTGTACCGCACATGGTGATGTTGAATTGCGCGAGTTCGGCCGGGCCGCCGTCGCCGGCGAAGCCGGCCTTACCCGTGCCGGCAAAGAGCGTCGCGACGTGGGTCTTCGGATCGAGGCGGACGATGCGGTGCTGGAAACTATCGGCGAGGTAGATGGCGCCATCGGGCGCGATCGCGATGTCGTGCATGCCGTCGTAGACGGCCGGCGCAAGGTCGAGGCGCTTGGCGGGTGCGGGGAGATTCGGCGTCTTGCCCATGCTGTTCCACTTCACGCCGGAGACATACTCGATCTTGCCGCCGTGCAGCTTGAAGACCCGGTTCGCGGGCTGGAACTCCACGCCGTACGCGTCGCCCTTGGCGTCGAAGGCGATGCTGAAGGGCTCGTGTAGGTCCTCGGCGCCCGGGAGCTTGACGACTTCGATGGCGGCGAACGCCGAAGCGGCGCAGGCGAGCAGGGGGAGCAGGCGGAAGAGCATGCGATGTTCATAGGGTGGCGGTGGCGTTGTTCAAGACCTCTGCGGGAAAATGGTTCGACCTCGGGCCCGGCGCCTCCACCTTGGCGTCTCTCGTGCCTGCACCGCTTCCATTGATCATTCGCGAACTCGGCGGCTCCGGCGCACCGCTCGTGGTGCTGCATGGCCTGCTCGGTTCGTCGCGCAATTGGCAGTCCGCTGGCGTGGCGCTCGCCGAACGCGGCCACCGCGTGCTGGCGCCCGATTTGCGAAACCATGGGTCATCGCCCTGGGCGGACGACTGTTCCTATGCGGCGTTAGCTGGCGACGTCATCGCGATGTTGGACGGACTCTGCACTCGGTCCTGTGCACCTCGTCGGCCATAGCATGGGCGGCAAGGCCGCGATGCGTCTCGTGATGGACCGGCCTGACCTCGTGTCGCGCCTCACGGTCGTGGACATTGCTCCGCGTGCCTATTCCGACCGCGTCCGCGTCGAGTTTGGCGCGATGAACGCGCTCGATCTTTCCGCCGTGAAGTCGCGCAAGGATGCGGAGGAGAAGCTCGCCGCGCAGGTGCCCGAGTGGGGCATGCGTCAGTTTATTCTGACGAACCTTGGTCAAGATGCCGAAGGCTGCTGGCGCTGGACCGTGAATCGCGAGGCGCTGACGAATTCACTGCCGGAGATCCTCGGCAATCCGCTTGGCCGCTGGAGAAGTCTGGAACGGTCCGACCCGTTTCCTGCGCGGCGGGAAGTCCAATTATATCCGCGATGAAGACATCGCGGCGATCCGTGCGCACTTCCCGCAAGCGGACGTCGTCACGCTCCCAGACAGCGGACATAACCCGCATTTCGAAGCGCGGGCCGGTTTCGTCGAGGCTGCGCTGGCCTAGGCCGCCGACTTCGCCCGGAGTCGGCGCAGTCCGAGGAAGCCGAACGCCAAGGGCCGCCGCGACGATGAGCATCGTGACGCCGCAGAGGATCAGCATGCGCAGGCCGAGGTGATCTTTCGCCTCATGGGCTTGGATCAGCGGCGATTCATCGCCCGCGACCATCATCACCCAGCGGGCCTTGGCGCCGGGCTTCGTTTCGTCGACCAGCCAGAGCAGTACAGTGTGCGGGCTTTCGTCTGGCAGACGGAGCAGGAAGTTGCGCGGCTGGGGTGTCCAGCGCCACTCCGCGCTCTCGAGTCGGTAGTCCTTCGCGAGCTCCTCCGCCGTGTGCTGGAAGGGCGAGTCGGTCTCGAGCTTCGTGGCTGAGGAGAAGTCTGCAGAGCCCGCCGCCTGCGTGAGCGGGAAGAGGTCCCTGCCGGTCGAGACCGTGAAGAGCCCTTCGGCGACTTTCGCCAATTCGGCCCGCTCGCGGATGTTGAAATTCGCCTCCAGATCCGCCGTGACCTTGAGCGAGCACGCGCCATCGGCATGCATCGTCAGGCGCGCCAGGAGGACTTCGCCGTTATGGGCGCAGACGAACAAGGGGAGCACGAGGGCTCCCCAGGTCAGGACCAGCTGGCGCAACGCGCGGATCACTTGCGATTCCAGCGCAGCACGCGACCGAAGGTATTCCACTCGGTCTCGAGGATGTTGCCGTCGTTGTCGAAAGTGATGCCGTGGGGCGAGGTCACGACGCCTTCGCGCCAGTCGGCGGGGGTTACCCGCGGGGTGTTGGTCTGGCCCTTGGTGTCATTGACGCCGAGGGAGGCGACCATCTTGCCTTCCTTGTTCCAGACGGAGACGCGGCCGGCGATCTCGGCGACGCACATCAGTTCGCCATGGAAGGAGGCGGAGGACGGATTGCGCAGGCCCGTGTTGGCGATCATCGTCGGGTTGGCGCCGTCGAGGTCGACGTGGAACATGCGGTTGTTGCCGCGGTCGAGGCAGAGCAGGCGGGCCGGGGAGAAGCGGGTATCGACGAAGACCTTGTGGGTGTTGGCGAAGCCTTTGCCGTCCACGACCTGCGTGGGGCCGCCGAAGACCGACTTGAACTTACCGTCCTTGTCGAAGACGAAGACCCAGCTCTTGCCGTAGCCGTCGACGATGTAGATGTCGCCGTTCGGGGCCACGTCGCAGCTCGTGAGCTTCAGGGCGTTGGCAGCTTTGCCCTTCTTGTCCGTGGCCTTGGCTTTGTCGGCAGGGAAGGCGTCGGGCTTGATTTCCATGACGACGGTGCCGTCGAGCTTGGCCTTGATGAAGCGCTGATCAGCGAGCACTGCGCCGTAGAGGAACTCGCCTTCAGCGGACTTGCGGACCACGAAGCCGTGGAGGGACATCGGCAGCGCGAGGGTCTTCACGTACTTGCCGTCCTTGCCGTAGACTTGGATGCCGGCGTCCTTCTCCTGGACGCTGACGTAGATAAGGCCGGCGGAGTCGACGGCGATCTCGCCGTGGCCGTTGCCGATCTGGGCCTTGCCGGGAGGCGTGCCGAGGAAGTTCGGCAGCAGTTCATATTTCACTTCGGCAGCTTGGGCGAGGGAGCACACGGAGAGGAGGGCGAGGAGGCGGAGGGTGGGCATGGGGGTGGTTAAGGGGTGGGGGTAGGGAGAGGGGTAGGGGTAGGGACTACAGGAGGCAAATGGATTTCGGAAAATGGCTTTCTGATTCCAGCTACGCTCTTGGGTTGAATCTCCTATCCCCACCCCTATCCCTACCCCTACCCCTAAAAACATGACCTCCCTCCGTCTCCTCGCGGCCTTCGCCGCCCTCGTCGTTTCGGCCTCTGCCGCCGACGTCAAACTTGAGTCCGCCTTCAACGGCAAGGACCTCGCCGGCTGGAAGACCTCCGGCCCTGACGCCTTCTGGACCGCCGCTGACGGCGTCCTCACGGGCGTCAACGATCTCGCCTTCAAGGATTACAAGAAGGGCAATATGCTCTACACCGAGAAGTCCTACCAGGACGTCGTCATCGAGTGCGAAGTCCGCTTCAGCGGTGAGATCGACAGCGGTATCATGGTGCGCAAGGACGCTGCCGGTAAGAAGGACATCCAGATGCAGATCGGCGTCTCCCGCTCCCTGAAGAAGGACATGACCTGCACGTTCTACGTCGGCAAGTATCCCGAAGCCGGCTGGGCCCCGAAGGTCCCCGCGCTCTGGAAGAACAACGAGTGGAACAAGGTCCGCTTCCAGGCCAAGGGCGACACCTACACCGTCTGGCTCAACGGCGAGCAGGTCTCGAACTACGTCGACGCCGGTTACCCCATGGCCGCTCCCGTGGGACTCCAGGTGCACGGCGGCGTGAAGATGAAGGTCGAATACCGCAACATCGCCATCGGCGAGATCAAGTAAGCTTCGGCTGATTTTCGGTCCGAAAGGGCGGGCGCAACCCCGTCCTTTTTTGTGCATGGTTACCTCAGAAAGACGACAGGCGGCAGCTTGCCGGCTCATTTAAGGACTGAATCACGCCATTTAAAAATAACTTAAGAGCGAATTACGCCGTATAGCACCCCCGTCCCCTTTATAGGGGAAAAGTATATATTTATTCGCAACCTGTCGGACATCTAACTGTCTCAAAGACAACCCCTGACAGACCTATGAAACTCCATCGCAATTGTGAAGGAAACCACCCCGACGTTCTGAACGCTCTGAGTCGCCGCGACTTCATGCACATCGGCATGGTCGGCACGCTCGGCCTGAGCCTCCCGAACATGCTTCGCCTCAAGGCGTCCGCGATCCCCAGCGTCGAGTCCTTCAACGCGATGGCCGACTCCGTCATCCACATCTACCTTCCGGGCGGCATGGCGCAGCACGAGTCGTGGGACCCGAAGCCTTTCGCCTCTCCTGATTACCGCGGTCCGTACACGCCGATCAAGACTTCCATCCCTGGCGAATACGTCGGCGAGAAGTTCGTCAACATCGCGAAGATCATGAACAAGCTGACCATCGTCCGTTCGATGACGCACGGTGAAGCGGCGCACGAACGCGGCACGCACAACATGTTCACGGGTTACCGCCCGAGCCCGGCGCTTAAGTTCCCGAGCTATGGTTCGGTCATCTCGCACGAACAGGGCAGCCGCAATAACCTCCCGCCCTACGTCGTCGTCCCGAGCCAGAGCATCCCTGATCAGGGCACCGGCTACATGAGCAGCGCCTTCGGTCCGTTCGCGCTCGGTAGCGATCCGGCTGACAAGGGTTTCGCCGTCCGCGACCTCCTCGCCCCGAAGGATGTCACCACGCAGCGTTTCGATCGCCGCCGCAGCATGCTCGCCGCCGTCGACGAACATTTCCGCGCCACCGAAAAGTCCGACGCCATCGGCGCCATGGACAGCTTCCAGCAGGCCGCCTACGGCCTCGTCAGCAGCGCCAAGGCCCGCGAGGCGTTCGACCTCTCCAAGGAGTCCGACAAGCTGCGCGATGAATACGGCCGCAACACCGCCGGTCAGCGCTTCCTCCTTGCCCGCCGCCTCGTCGAGGCCGGCGTCCGCATGGTCTCCGTCACCTTCGGCGGCTGGGATCACCACTCGAACATCAAGAGCGCCTTCGACGGTCAGGCCCCGAGTTTCGACCAAGCTTTCGCCCGCCTCATCACCGACCTCCAGGACCGCGGCATGCTCAAGCGCACGCTCGTCCTCGTGAGTTCCGAGTTCGGCCGTACGCCGAAGATCAACGGAACGAACGGCCGCGACCACTGGCCGCGCGTCTTCTCCGTCGCCATGGCTGGCGGTGGCATGAAGGAAGGTTACATCCATGGCGCCTCCGACGCCCTCGGTGGCGAGCCGGACCGCGATGCGGTCGGCCCGGAAGACTTGGCCAAGACCATGTACCGCGTCCTCGGCATCAACGCCGATAAGCGCATCATGTCGGATGGCGGCCGTCCGATCGACATCGTCAACGGCGGTCGCATCATGACCGACTGGCTGGCCTGAACCGGCGCCCTAATCCCCATCCGCCCACCTTTCGGTGCGGCGGGCGGGCTGCGCCCCGCTGAAACGTTTTTATGAAGTTCCGTCACCTTGCCGCGCTCCTGCTCGCCCCGCTCACCGCATGGGCGGCCTATCCCAGCATGTCCTCGCTGAAGCCGCACGGCGGCCAGATCGGCGCCGACGTCAAACTCACGATCGCCGGGGCCCAGCTCGATGATTTCGAGGACCTCATGTTCTACACCCCTGGCTTCAAGGTGAAGAGCGTCGAGAGCCGCGCCAGCAACAAGGTGGAACTGACGCTCTCGATCGATAAGTCCGTCCGCGCCGGCAACCACGTCATGCGCGTGCGCACGAAGTCCGGCATCTCGCATATGCGCCAGTTCTTCGCGAGCCCCTTCGCGAACGTCGAGGAGAAGGAGCCCAACACCGAGTTCGCCACGGCCCAGCCGATCGCGCTCAACCAGACCGTCGAAGGCGTCATCCTCGCCGAGGACGTCGATTACTACAAGGTCGCCGTCAAGAAGGGTCAGCGCATCGGCGTCCAGGTCGACGGCCTTCGCCTCGCCGCGATTCCCAACGGCGCGCTCGATCCGTACATCGCCATCCTCGACAAGGATAAGTTCGAGAAGGCCTTCTCCGACGACACGATTCTGCACCGCCAGGACGGCTATTGTTCCTTCACCGCGGAATACGACGGCGATTACTACGTGATGGTCCGCGAATCTTCCTACCGCGGCTCCGCTAATTCTTACTACCGGCTCCATGTCGGCGATTTCCGTCGCCCTGACGCGATTTACCCCGCCGGTGGCAAGCTCGGCTCCAAGCTCAACGTGCGTTTCGTCGAGTCGCGTGATTCCTTCGCGGAGGAGGTCGTCCTGCCGACGGAGAATGACGCCGAGTTCGTCCTTTACCCGAAGTCCCAGTCGCCCGCGCCTTCCGGCAACCTCTTCCGCCTCTCGACCATCGACAATACCCTCGAGGCCGAGCCGAACGAAACGTTCGAGAAGGGTACCCTCGCCGTCGACGCCTCGGCCTATGCCCTCAACGGCATCATCGAGAAGCCCGGCGACGTCGATTGTTTCCGCGTCCCGCTCAAGAAGGGCCAGGTCTTCGAATGCCGCGCCCTCGCCCAGATCCTGGGTTCGCCCCTCGATCCGATCGTCAATATCTACTCCCCCAAGGGCGCTTCGCTCGTCGGCAACGATGATGGCGGAGGTATGCGCCGTCTGGATTCCCGCTTCAAGATCACCGCTTCGGTCGACGGCGTTTACACGGTCCGCATCGCCGACCACTTGGAGCGTGGCGGAGCTAACTTCGTGTACCGCATCGAGATGGTGGCCTCGCAGCCGAGCCTGACGTTCGCCTCGCCGGACTACACCGTGAACGATACCAGCTACCGCCAGTTCATGGCCGTGCCCAAGGGTGGCCGCATGGTGCTGCTCGAGAACTTCACCCGCAACGGCGTCGGCGGTGACTACCGCTTTGAACTCAAGGATCTTCCGGCTGGCGTGAAGCTGCTCGAAGATGCCGCGCCTGGTGACCTGCCTGGCGTGCCGCTCGTACTCGAGGCCGCCGCGGATGCCCCTCATGGCGGTGCCATCGTCACGCCTCTCCTCCAACCGAAGGATCCCAATAACAAGATCGTCGGCCAGATGCGTCGCACCTATGACATCGTGCGCATTGGTAATACCATCTACTATCAGGGCCTCGAAGACCAACTGCCGGTCGCCGTCGTGGATGAGGCGCCTTACTCCCTGGAGATTCAGAAGCCCGAAACCCCGCTCGTCCGTAATGGCGTCTTCAACCTCAAGGTGATCGCCAAGCGTAAGGAAGGTTTCAAGGGAGCCATCCGCGTCTTAATGTGCTGGACGCCTCCGGGCGTCTCCTCGCTCGGCGAGCAGACCATCGGCGCCGACGCCACCGAGTGCGTCTTTCAGCTTAACGCCAACGCCAACGTCGATACGAAGCCGTGGAAGTTCGTCGTGCAAGGCGAGGCCACCGCTGGTAAGGGCAATGTCTACAATGCTTCGCCGTTCGCCGAACTGGCGACCGAGGCTCCGTACGTCGCCGCCAACGCCATTGCGCTCACCGCGCTCGAGGTCGGCACGCCCGGCGTGATGGCGACCAACTTCGAGGTGACCCGTCCGTTCGAGGGAGAGGCCGTCGCCCAGCTCGTCGGCGCCCCCGATACGATCCGCATCGCGCCCATCAAGGTGACGAAGGACACCAAGGAACTCCGCTTCACCGTCGAGACCGACGAAAAATCGCGCATCGGCAAGGTGGCGAACATGTTCGTCCAGGTTGATATCCCGGTCGGTAAGGGCTTCGCCACGCACCGCATAGCGGGTGGGTCGATCCTGCGCCTTGACGCCGCCCGTAAAGCCGCACCTGCGCCGGTCGCCAAGGCGGCCACGCCGTCCGCCGCCAAGGTTGCTGCCCCGGTGGCCGCCGCTCCTGCCGCCCTTTCTCGTCTCGAACAGCTCCGCCAGAAAAACGAAGCCCCCAAGAACTGATTTCCCAACCATGTCTTTCCGTCCCCGCCTTCCGTTGCTCACCCTGCTCGCCGTCGGCCTGACGTCGCTCGCTTCCGCCGCCCCCGTCGCCTTCGACGAAGTGCGCGCGATCTTCGAGGGCAAGTGCCTGGAGTGCCACAACCCGGACAAGACCAAGGGTAAGCTGCTCATGACCACCCGCGAGGCCTTCCTCAAGGGCGGAGAAGGTGGCCACGCTCTCATCGGCGTCGACGTCGGCCCAGAGCGAACTCATCAAGCGCCTCACTTTGCCGAAGGAGCATGACGATATCATGCCGCCCAAGAACGGCCCGCTGCCGGCCGCCGAGATCGATGTGATCCGCCGCTGGGTCGCCGAAGGCGCTGTCTGGCCCGCCGGTGTCGTGCTCGCCGCCAAGGACAAGTCGAAGGAAGAAGCCAAGGCCGAGCTCACGCAGAAACTCGCGACGCTTGAGAAGCTCGAAATCTTCCCCGAATCCATCAGCCTCGAGACCAAGCGCGACTTCCATCGCCTCGTCGTCTTCGCCACCTTCAAGGACGCCACCACGCGCGACGTCACCGCCTTCGCCGACCTCAAGGTCGCTGATGAGAAGGTCGCCAAGTTCGACGGCTACTCCGTCCATGCCGTGACTGAAGCCGGCAAGACCGAAGTCGTCGCCGCGCTCGGCGGACTCACCGCCCGTATCCCCGTCGCGGTCAAGGACGGTCAGAAAGATCGCGCGGTCTCGTTCCGTCAGGACGTCATGCCGGTCTTCCTGCGCGCCACCTGCAATAGCGGCGGCTGCCACGGCGCCGCCCGCGGTAAGGATGGTTTCCGTCTCTCCCTCTTTGGTATGGATCCGGACGGTGACTACATCCGCCTCACCCGTGAGATGATTGGCCGCCGTATCAACCTCGCCATCCCCGAGGAAAGCACGATGGTCGAGAAGGCCGTCGGCACCGTGCCGCACTCTGGCAACAAGCTCTACGAGGCCGATTCCCAGTACAACAAGACCATCCTCGAGTGGATCTCCAATGGCGCCAAGGACGACGCCCCGGGCATCGCCAAGGTGACGGGTATCGAGGTCTTCCCGAAGCAGATCGTCCTCGAAGGTAAGGCCGCTACCCAGCAGATCACCGTCCGGGCGACCTATTCTGACGGTACCGACCGTGATGTGACCAATCTCGCGCTCTTCATGTCGAACAACGACCCCGTCGCCTCCATCGGTAAGGACGGCCTCGTGAAGTCGGGTGATCGTGGCGCGGCCTTCATGCTCGCGCGTTTTGACGTCTTCAGTGTCACCGCCCAGGCGATCGTCATCCCGAAGGGCCTCGTCTACGAGCGTCCGAAGGTGGCCGAAGTGAACTACGTCGACAAGGCCGTCAACGAGCGCCTCCACCGCCTGCGCATCGTGCCCTCGGGTATCTGCACCGACGAGGAGTTCGTCCGCCGCGTCTACATCGACGTCGTGGGACTCTACCCCAAGCCAGCCGAACTTCAGGCCTTCATCGCGGACAAACATCCCGACAAGCGTAAGCTGCTCGTCGAGACGCTCCTGCAGCGCAAGGAGTTCACTGAGCTCTGGGTGATGAAGTGGGCCGAACTGCTCCAGATCCGTTCCGGCATCGCCGGTAACAACAACGTCCCGCCGTTCTATAAGAACGCGCTGCTCTACTACAACTGGATGGCCGATGAGATCGGCAAGAATCGCCCGATCAATGAGATCGTCGTCGAACTGCTTTCGGCCAACGGCGGTACGGTGTCCGTCCCTGCGGTGAACTACTACCAGAGCGAACTGGACCGACTCAAGCTGTCCGAGAACGTCGCCCAGGTCTTCATGGGCATGCGGCTCCAGTGTGCCCAGTGCCACAACCATCCGTTCGACCGTTGGACGATGAACGACTACTACGGCTTCAACGCCTTCTTCGCGCAGATTGGCCGCAAGGCCACCGACGACCCGCAAGAGGTCATCGTCTTCAATAGCAAGGGCGGTGAGTCCCAGCACTTCCTGACCAAGAAGAACGTGAAGCCGAAGTTCCTCGGTGGCGAGGAGCCTGAGCTCAAGCCCGGTGACGACCGCCGTCGCGTGATGGCCGAGTGGCTCGCCTCTCCGCGTAATCCCTACTTCGCGCGTAATATCGCCAACATCGTTTGGGCCCACTTCCTCGGGGTCGGCGTCGTGGATCCGGTCGACGACGTCCGCGTCTCGAATCCGCCTTCCAACACCGAGCTGATGGATGAGCTGGCCGCCCACCTCACCGAGTACAAGTACGACGTCCGCAAGCTCGTCCGAGATATCACCGCTTCGGCCGCCTACCAGCGTAGCTCGAAGACCAATGAGACGAACGCCAACGATAAGTTGAACTTCGCCCGTGCTCAGGTCCGGCGCGTCCGTGCCGAGGTGCTCCTCGACGCCATCTCCCAGATCACCGAGACCCCGAATAAGTTCCAGGGGCTCCCGCTCGGCGCCCGCGCGGTCCAGATCGCCGACGGGGCCGTCTCGAACTACTTCCTCGAGACTTTCGGCCGCTCGAAGCGCGAGTCCGTCGCCTCGACTGAGGTGAAGACCGATCCGAACTTGTCCCAGGCGCTGCACTTGATGAACGGCGACGCCGTCAACGACCGCATCCGCCGCGGCCAGGTGGTCGAGAAGATGGTCACGGCCGGTAAGAAGGATGATGAGATCATCACCGAACTCTTCCTCCGCGTCTTCGGACGAATGCCCGCGGCGGTCGAAGCGAAGTCCATCACCGCCGCCATCGCGGCCGATCCCAATAATCGTCGGCTGGTGCTTGAAGACGCCTTCTGGGCGCTGATGAACTCGAAGGAATTCTACTTCAACCACTGATCTTCCCGTCCGCATGTCTGCCGCCTTCCCTCATTTTCGTTGGCTGACCCGTCGTTGCCTTATCTTGGCGGCGGGGTTGGTCTCTGCCGCCTCCTGGGCGCAGGAGAACGAGAAACTCACTTACGACGACCACATCCGGCCGATGCTCGAGAACAAGTGCTTCTCCTGCCATAATCCTGATAAGAAGAAGGGCGGCCTCGAACTCACCAGCTATGCTGGCCTCATGAACGGCGGCAGCGGCGGCGCGGTCGTCGATGCGGGTAATCCTTCCGGTAGCCGGCTCTGGACCTGCAGCACGAAGAAGGAAGAGCCTTTCATGCCGCCGGAAGGCGCACCGCTCGAACCTAAGGATCTCGCGATGCTCTCCAAGTGGATCGAGGGCGGCGTACTCCAGGCCAAGGGCAGCGTGGCCAAGGCTTCCAATAAGCCTAAGGTTGACCTTTCTTTCGCTGGCGGCGCCGGTAAGCCCACCGGCGCGGTGGCCCGTCCCGAAAACGTGTTGCTCGAGCCCGTCATCGTGACGCCGCGTACTTCCGCGGTCATCGCCATGGCGGCGAGCCCGTGGACTTCGCTCCTCGCCGTCGCCGGACAGAAGCAGATTCTCCTCTACGACACCGACTCGCACGACCTCGCAGGCATCTTGCCCTACGCTGAAGGTTATGCCCGCTCGCTGAAATTCAGCGCCAACGGCTCATTGCTCATCATGGGCGGCGGTCGCGGTGGCAAAATCGGCCACGCCATCGTCTGGGACGTCAAAACGGGTAAGCGTGTCACTGAGATCGGCAAAGAGTTCGACCAGGTGATGTCGGCCGACATCTCGCCGGACCATGGCAAGGTCGTCCTCGCTACCAACACCAAGAAGGTGAAGTGCTTCGACGTCGCTACGGGCGAGCAGCTCTACATGATCGCCAAGCACACCGAGTGGGTGACTGGCGCCGACTTTAGTCCGGACGGCATCCTGCTCGCGACCTCTGACCGCAACGGGAACGTCTATGTCTGGGAAGCCGACAACGGCGGCGAATTCTACAATCTCGGTCAGCATAAGGGAAGCGTCACCGACCTCGCTTGGCGCGCCGACTCCAACATCCTCGCCAGCTGTTCCGCCGACGGAATCATCACCACTTGGGAGATGAAGACCGGCAAGCAGGTCGCTACCTGGGGCGCCCATGGCGGCAACGTGCAGTCCGTCTCCTTCTTGCCTGACGGCCGCCTGATTTCGTGCGGAGCCGACGGCACCACCGCCATGTGGAGCGTCGACGGTAAGCGACTCGAGCATGCTCAGGGAATCAAACAGGCTGACCAAGTCGCCAAGGTCGTCGGACTCTACGACTCCAAGACCTTCGTCTCTAGCAACTGGTTGGGAGAGGTCCGTTTCTTCGAGACCGCAACCGGTCGCGAGATCATCCAGGTCTCCAGCAATCCTGCTAAGATCTCCGACCGCATGGTCGCACTCGAGAAGCGCCTGAGCGAACTCGAGCCGGCGCTCGCGCCCTCCGAGGCTGCTGCGAAGGTTGCAGAATCTAAGATTCCTGCCGCCGAAGCCGTTTTGGCTAAGCTTAAAGCCGAAGGCGAACCCGCTTCGAAGAAGCTCGCTGAACATGAGGCCAAGAACACCGAGGTCGCCAACGGCCTCAAGTACTGGCAGGGTATGAGGACCAAGGCGAAGACTGCCGCGGAAACGGCGACCGCCGCCAAGGGGATTGCCGACTGCCGCAGCGGCCTGACTTATCACGGCCAAGAAATCGCCAAGCTGAAGCCCGCCGCCGGTGCGTTCCGCGCCGCCGAAGCGGAGGTTGCTAAAGTCCGGACCGAACTCGCCTCCGCCCAGGCCAAGGCGCGCGATGTCGCTGCCGAAATCGCCGCCCATCGCGAACGCATCGTCTCCCTTAAGGCCGCCCAGTTCAATGTCGGCGTCCTTACCGAGCAGGATAAGCTGGCCAAGCTCGAGCAGGACATCGCCGACCTCGTGGCCGCCAAGGCCGAGAACGAGGCCGCCAAGGTGACCGCCGCAGCCCGCATTGAATCGTCAAAGAAGACCGCCGCGCAGAACGAGGAGCTGATTCCGAAGCAGCAGGCGGAGCTCGAAGCGCTCAAGGCCGAGTTTGCCGCCTTGGATAAGACCCTTTCGCCGTTGCGCCTGAGTGAAGCTGAAGCCCTCGGCAAGATTGAGGCCCAGCAGAAGCTCATCGACGCTCAGTCCGAGGCCATCGTGCGCCTAGGCCAGGATCGCGACGCCATCGTCGCCGTCGCCACCGCCGCTGCCGCCGCTTACCGCGATCAATATACCACGCCGCTCCGCGCCCGCCTCACCGAGGCCACCGCCAAAGTCGATGAACTGAAGAAGGTCGCCGACACCGCCAAGGTCGCCGCTACCAAGGCGAAGGCCGCCGTCGCGGACGCAGCTTCGAAATCGAAGGGGCTCGCTCTCTCCTCCGTCAAGGCCGCCGATGAGGCTAAGCAGGCCGGGGTGAACCTCGCCGCGGCCGATAAAGCCTTCGGCGAAGCCCGCACTTTCGGTGCCGTCTTCTCCTTTAGCTACTTCTCTCGCAAGAAGCAGACCGAGCAGCAGGTCACCGAGGCCAAGATCGCGCATGCGAAGGCCAAGGCAAGGCAGGGCATCGCCGACCAGGAGCTCGTTGCGGCCAAGTCCGTCGAGCAGACCCTCCTCGCCACGCAGGCCGCCGCTGATGCCGCGGTCGTCGCCGCTGACAACGCGGTCGCGCCCGCCGGTGTCGCCGTGGCCGCCATCGCCAAGGAGCGTTCGATGCATCTCGCCGAACGCGAGAAGCTCGCCGCCCCCGGCGTCGCCGCCGAGAAGGATTACGCCGCTAAGCTGCCCGCTCTCCAGGCTTCCGTACAGAAGGCCAAGGAAGGTCTCCCGGTGCTCGAGAAGGCGCTTGTCGCCGTCCGGGCCCAGTTGACCGAAGCCGGCAAGCCCGTCGAGGCTAAGCGACTCCTCGTGGACGCCGCCGCGAAGACCCTCGAGCTCACCAAGAGCGAGAAGGCCAACGCCGAGAAGGCGCTCGCCGCCGCCCAGAAGGATATCCCGCAGCGCGACAAGAACCTCGAGGAGATCGCCCAGTCTTACGCCGAACTCACCCCGCAGGTCGAACCGATGAAGGCCAAGGTCAAGGCCGCGCAGGAGCAGTATTTTGCGATGCTGCCCAAGCGTGAAGTCGCGAAGAAGAATTAGGCTGAAGTAGGGACAGGGCTAGGTAATATTGGTAGGGACAGCACCACGTGCTGTCCTTGCTTGTTATGGTGTAAGTCGGTCGGCGACCTGTGCAAAAGTGCACGACGTAGCCTATCGTTCCAGGTGGCGGGTGGCAGCCCCGGGTGGCAGGTGGCGGGATAGTTTGAGTAGGGAAGGGTGGTTTGACTCACCACCCTAACCCTACCCCTATCCCTACCCCCGATAACAATGCTCTCCCGTCGTCGTTTCCTGGAATCTACTTTTGTCGCCGTCATCGCCGCTTCACTCGGTGCCGCCGAAGGTAAGCGCGCCCCGCGCGTGGTGCTGCGTTCCTCTTGGCAGACGGTGAACATCGGGGATATCGCCCACACTCCGGGCATGCTGGCTCTGCTGGAGAAGTATTTCCCGGAAGCCGTGATCACCCTCTGGCCGAGCAACGTCGACAATGGCGTGAAGGAGATGCTGGCGGCCCGCTTCCCGAAGCTGCAGTTCGTCGGCCCCAAGCCCGACGTCGCCAAACTCTACGCCGAGAACGATTTCCTGCTGCATGGCTCCGGCCCTTCGCTCGTGGGCGAGAAGCAGGTCGCGCTGTGGCGCCAGCAGGGCCCGAAGCCCTATGGCGTCCTCGGCATCACCCAGGGGAGCCCGACGCCGGAGACGGCCGAAATCCTCAGCGGTGCGCAGTTTGTTTATTTCCGTGACTCGGTCTCGCTCGCGACTGCCAAGGCCGCTGGCGTGAAGTGTCCGGTGATGGAGTTTGGTCCGGATGGCGCGTTCGCGACCGACCTACGCAATGAGGAGAAGGCTGAGGCTTTCCTGCATGGATGGGGCCTCGAGCGTGGTAAGTTCCTCTGCTGTATTCCGCGTTACCGTATTACGCCCTATTGGACGATTCACAAGGAGCGTGCCTTTGATCCCGTGAAGCAGAAGCGTAACGACGAGATGAAAGAGCATGACCACGCGCAACTGCGCGCTGCGATCGTCGCGGTCGTGAAGCAGACCGACCTCAAGGTGCTGATTTGCCCCGAAGACCGCACCCAGATGGCCTTGGGCAAAGAGATCCTTTTCGATAAGTTGCCCGATGACGTGAAGGACCGCGTCGTCTGGCGTCAGGACTACTGGCTGACTGACGAGGCGCTGAGTGTCTACGTCCGCAGTGCCGGTCTCTTCGGCAACGAGATGCATTCGCCCATCATGTGCGTCGGTAGCGGCATCCCCGCCATCGTCTGCCGCTGGTCCGAACAGACCTCCAAGGGCAACATGTGGAAGGACATCGGCCTGAATGAGTGGCTGTTCGACCTCGATGACGAACCGCAGCTCGCGGGCATCGTCCCGGCCGTGCTCGCCATGGCCAAGGACCCCGCCGCTGCGAAGGCCAAGGTCGTCAAGGCCCAGGCTATCCTGCACGAACGTCAGTCCGCCGCGATTGGCCGCGTCCGTAAGGGCGTCGGCGCCTAAGCTGGCTTACTTCTTGGCCGGAGCTTTCGCCTTCGGCTTCGGCTGTTCGGCGAGCATGACCGTCACGGCTGGGCGTCGGCTCGTTCACGCCGGCGAAGGCGTTGTAGGCCTGCTGGAAGGCCGCAGCGTCACGGACGTCGCCTTCGGCGATGAGCCACTGGTAGCGCAACTTGAAGGGGGCTTCTGGCGTGGCGATGCCCTTCGGGAAGGCGCCGAAGCGGCCGTAGTCGCGGTAGGCCGAGAAGGCCGTGTCCTTCGGATTGGAAGGATGGTTCAGCAGTAGGGCGGTGAAGGTCTTCCCTTCGATGGTGAAGACCTCGGCGACCCAGGTGAGATCGCGGACCTTGTGGATCAGGACATCCTTGCCCGGATAAACATAGGTGGTCTTCGTGCCGTCGATCTTCTCGGACGGACGGAACTGGGCGCCGGCGTGCTCGGGGTCGCCATCGATCTTGGCTTCACCGTGGTCGGGCTTGAGCGTGCTCTTCATCTCGATGCCGAAGTAGAAGGGAGCGGCAGGCTTCGTGAAAGTGAAGGTGCGTTCTTCGGTCAGGATGGGCTTCGCCTGGGCGCCTGCGCCTTGCCAGTCAATCGAGGCCACGAAGCCGTCGGTGGTCGGCTTGATTGCCGTGACGACCTGGTCGCCCCCGCTCATGTGCCAGCGGTCGTAGTTCTTGCCGTCGACCGTGATCTTCGCGAAGCCGAGCATGATGCCGCGGTGGTGGGTGAAGTTGAAGCCCGGGCCCTTGGTCAGGCGCAGGGCGCCGCTGGGGTCGAAGACGTGGAGGTAGGGCTTGTAGTTATCCAGGCGCTTGGCCGGGGTGCTGACGTCGTGGGACATCATGAAGCGGGCCACGACCTTGCCATCCTGGGCGACGTCGACGGCTTCGTTCGGGGTGACCTTGATGTCGGCGGCAAAGGCCTGGGTAAGGGCAAATAGGGTGCCAAGAGCGAGGGGCAGGGGGCGCATTGAGGGATTTTAAGCACCGAAAGGGCTCAATGGGAACCTCGGAATCTGCACCGGAAACTTTACCGAAGCACGGGGGTTGCATAGGGGTAATCCTATGTCCCTTCGTCCCGTCCTCGCCCTTCTGGCCATCTTCTCGGCCGGCCTCGCCTCACTCTTCGGAGCGAGCGCCAAGCCGAACATCGTTTACATCTTGGCCGACGACCTCGGCTTCGCCGAACTCGGCTGCAACGGGTCCGACCGTTACAAGACCCCGAACATCGACGCCCTCGCGAACAGCGGCGTGCGCTTCACGCGTTTCTACACCGTGCCGCTCTGCGGCCCGTCGCGTGCGATGATTCTGACCGGACGCTATGGTTTCCGCTCCGGTGCGGTCACCCAGGACGCCTGCAAGACCATCATCCGTACCGGTGAGAAGGCCGAGGTCATGATTCCGACCGTCCTCAAGAAGGCTGGCTACGCCAGCGCGCTGATCGGCAAGTGGGGGCAGCTCACGCCTTCCGGTGATCCGTCGGACTGGGGTTTCGACCATGAACTCTATTACAAGGGCAGCGGCATGTACTGGAACAGCAAGGTCGCTCAGCCGATGTCCGAAGGCGGCGAAGTGCGCGGAGACCCTGATACCTATGTCCTCGACGGCAAGACGGTTTCGGTGAAGGACGACGAGTATATCCCTGACCTGCTTCACAAGGATGCGACCGCCTGGATGGAGGCGCAGAAAGGCCGCCCGTTCTTCCTGTATTATTCGCTCTCTCAGGTGCACGGCGAGATCCTGCCTACCCCGGATAGCGCCCCCGCCCCGAAGGGTGAGTCGAATAACCAACGCGCCCAACGTCTACTCGCTGATAACATCGCCTACATGGATAAGCTCGTCGGCAAGCTCGTAGCCGAACTCGATCGCCTCAAGCTGCGCGAGAACACCCTGATCGTCTTCATGGGCGACAATGGTAGCACTAAGTCGGCCGCGGTTGACGCCACCATCGGTGGCCGCCGAATCGAAGGCGAGAAGGGCTCCATGAAGGAAGGCGGCGGCCTCGTCCCGTTCTTCGCCACCTGGCCGGGAGTCATGGCATCGGGTAAGGTGAACGCCAACGTCGCCGACGCCAGCGATCTCCTGCCGACCTTTGCCGAGATTGCCGGTGCACCGCTGCCGACCGGCCGCGTCATTGACGGGCGTAGCCTCGTGTCCCAGTTCAAGGGCGACACGAAGTCTCCGCGCACCTGGGCTTTCTGCCAGCTCAGCAATAACTACTACGTCCGCGAGGCGGGCTGGAAGCTCGACCAGTCCGGCACCCTTTACGATATGAAGGACGCCCCGTTCAAGGAAGTCGCTGTCGCGGTCGACACCAAGGACGAGGCCGCCGTGGCCGCCCGTGCCCGCCTCTCCGCCGCATTGACGGGCCTCAATCCCGCGGCTGGCTATAAGGACGAGGTCGGCGACGGAACCGGCCGGAGTGGCAATAAGGATGAGAAAAAGCCGAAGACCAAGAAGGTCAAAGTGACGAAGTAAACGGCATGCCCCTGCGTCTGCTCTGTACCTTCCTGCTGGCCTCGTCCGTCCTCTGTGGCGCTGACGAGGTCTTGTCGGATAAGTCCTCCCCGGCGAAGGTCTTGGCCTTGTATCAGAAGGTGCTGGCCGCTGCGCAGAAGGAGCCGCCGGCGCCTGGCTCCGTCATCTGTATTGGCAGTTCGCACATGCAGCTGTGGAAGAGTGTGAAGGAGGACCTCGCGCCGCTCACCGTGCATAACTACGGCATCGGCGGGAGCCGCATGACCCATGCCGCCGACCTGTTCATCGACAATCTCGTCATCCCGTTCAAGCCCCGCGCAGTGATTCTGTACGAAGGCAGCAACGACATCAATGCTGGCACCAAGCCCGAAGATGTCCTCGCAAACTTCCAGAAGATTCATCGCAAGTTCCATGCCGCGCTACCGGAGGCCCGCCTCTACGTCCTCGGCGTCGTGCCTAGCCCCGGCAAGCGCTTCCTCAAGATCGACGAACTCCGGAAGGCGAACGCACTGCTCGCCAAGGAGTGTGCCACGCAGCCGTGGATGAAGTTCATCGACGTCACCGAGCCGCTCATCGGTGCCGACGGGAAACCGCGGGAAGAGCTCTTTATTCCTGGGAATATCCACATGCTGCCGGCCGGTTATGTCGTCTGGAAGTCCGTCATTGCCCCCGTCATCGTCCCTGCCGAGAAATCCTTTGAACATGTCAAATAGCCACCCCTCGGATTTTAAGCGAAACCTTAGCCGGGAGATCGCCGGATATTTCATCGTCATCCTGTGCGCGTTGCCGATCCGCTTCTGGCTCTATTGGACCCTCAAGGAGCAGGACGGATGGTTGGCTAAGTTGGCGAGCAGTTCATTCAACTATGTCTCCGTCGGCCTGATTGGCGCCGTGTTCGTCTCCAAGCTCAGCCTCCGGACCAAGCTCATCCTGACCTTTATCCTCGTCGCGGTCTGAGGTCGGGAGCTAGGTCAGCACGCAGTGCTGAC